>NZ_BMXS01000019.1 GCF_014651875.1 Litchfieldella qijiaojingensis | reverse complement strand
CCTGCTACTGGCAGTGTTTCTATCCGCGCGGCCCGGGCGGGCCGCGACGTGACCTCGATTGCCGGGCCTGCCCCGGTGCTGGTTTCTATCCGCGCGGCCCGGGCGGGCCGCGACCTGGACGTGGCGGTTCTGGAGTCCAGCCACTCCCAGTTTCTATCCGCGCGGCCCGGGCGGGCCGCGACTGTTCCTTTATAACGCTTTGATAAGACGAGCGAAATACCCGCATATCAGCGAAAGAGGTCTTTCAGAAGGCTCTAATTCCCCAACACACAAAATAAAACTTAAGAACATTCAGAAAAACAGATTGTTAAAGAGCTGCGAACCTGCCAGAGAAACGCAGGACACTTGTGGTTCGCAGAGCAACAGGATAGCTAGAAAACGAGGGGGCCGTTCATGTCCATGGCAGGCTTGGCACCGATATGTTCGATGCGGTTTTTCCAGTTCCGGCCCAGGAAATAGAAACGCAGGCTATCAACTTCATCGTCGATCAAGTCGATCAACCGCTGACGAAGCATTACCCATTGATCGGGTTCGACTTCTATCTCGAAGACCGAAAATTGTACGCGCTGCCCCACGTCACGGCAGGCTTTCGCCACACGACGTAGCCGCCCATCGCCACCTTCGGAAGAGGTGCTGACATCGTAGCTGACCAGAACCATCATCGCTGCGCTCTCCTCATTGACAGGTCATTTCCACAGGAAGGGTGGGTAGGCATCCAGATCGCCACGCAGATGGCGCGCCAGCAATTGCGCCTGCAGGATCGGCAACATGCCAATTGGCGCCTTCTCGCCAATAAAGGCATGGTTGAGCTCTTCGCGCTTACGCTCCTGATAGGCGGTAAGGACTATCTTTCGGGCATCGTCGGTCAGTACTACGCCGCCACTTTCGGCAACCGTAAAATCCTTCTCCCGAAGCTGCCGACGATTGACCAACGTCAATGCCAAACGATCGCCAAGCAACGGTCTGAACTCCTCGGCGAGATCAAGCGCCAGGCTTGGCCGTCCCGGCCGGTCCCGATGCAGAAACCCCACCGCGGGATCGAGCCCCACACTCTCCAGTGCCGAGCGACAGTCGTGAGTCAGCAGCGTGTAAAGAAATGAGAGCAAGGCATTGATACGATCCCGGGGCGGACGACGGTTGCGTCCGGTAAAGCGGAAAGTTTCTCCATCATGGCGAACGAGGCTATCGAAGACACTGAAATAGACCTGCGCGGCTTCTCCTTCCAGGCCGCGCAATCCATTCGTTGTGGACTCTCTCAACAGGTCGCATGCGATCCTGCCCAGGCGGGTACGCGCCTTTTCCAACCCTTCGCGTTCGGGCGGATCCAGCTTACTGCCATAGTCACGCAGCCCCCTGGCGATCACCGCGCGCTGATTGTGCACCTTGCCGATCAACATTCCACGGACGATGGCGGCACAGCCGATTTCCTCGTCGCTGGTACGGTACTGGGTGCGCCTCAGCAGTACGTTGCCGGATACCGGCCCTTCGATACGCGCAAGGAACTTACCGTTGGGCGACAAGTGAGTGATGGTCACTCCTTGTTCGGCACAGAACCCCATCAACGGTGGCGATACCAGCACCCTGCCGAAACATACCAGCGATTCGAGCATATGGATGGGTAGCCGCGCCCGCTCCTTGCCTTCGACATCCATGACCACGTTGGCTCCGTCTTTCTTGAGCCAGGCACCTTCGGTGGTGATATAGAGCGTATTGAGCTGACGGCGCATACGATTCACTCATCCAGAGATTGAATTTGACGCGCCAGCCAGCGGCTTGCCGAGCGCTGCTTGCCCATCACCTGCGGCTGGCAGATATCGATCAGCGAGCAACGATCGCAGCGCTTGGGCTCATAGGTAGCGGATGGCGTACGGTTGCTATCGAAGAGCGCACGCGTCTCAGCGATGACGCGCAGGGTCAATGCCCGCAACTCATCGTCGAACGCGACGATCTTGCGCCGCCGCGTCTTGCCATAGTAGAGCGCGCCCTGCTCGACCCTGACGTTTAGCATCTCCTCCAGGCAAAGCGCCTGTGCACAGAGCTGGACCTCATCGGCACGATGGGCCTTGGGCCGACCACGTTTGTACTCGATGGGCCTCACGATCACCGGTTCCTGGCTTTCGTCAAACTCGACCACATCGGCAACGCCGGTCAACCCAAGCGTCTCGCTGGCTAGTGGCAACGCCATGGTGGTGTGAATGCCACGTCGACGCTCATGCCCCAGATGATCGGCACGTTCGTGGAGGATGCGCCCTTCCGCCGTGTAGCGATTCTCTGTCCACTGCTGCTCAAGGTGGATCAATGCACACTGGCGCGGACAGAACAGATGGTGCTGAAGCGCCGAAATTGGGATCGGGCGAGCGTCATCCTCCATCCGTGTTGCCTACAGACGCTCGATCACACTGACACCTGCCGGCAATGCTTCGGCGTCGATGGAAACACGATAATCGCTATAGTGGCGAGCCGGAGTATCTTCCTCGCCTTCGACACGCTTTACCTTCACGCTATCGAATAGTTGATGCGCAGGTGCGTTGCCCATCGGGTGGTCATGCTTGAAGACGATCAGCTTGCGCGCCGACATCTCACCTCGTGCCGCCGAGCGGTCATGCTCGAACATATTGACCAGCGCGCGCCAGAGCAGCTCGAGATCATCCTCGGAGAAGCTGGTGCGTTCCGCCAACTTCGCCGACACATAGCCATGGGCACGATAGAGGCCATAGGGAATGATATGCTTGCGGCCCATGGTGCGCTCCTTCTCGAGATCGCGCTCGTTGGTGACCGCCATGCGGGTGATGGAGACCTCCATCGGCACCACCGGGTCGATGGAGCTGGCAAAGGCCATCTGTACCGGGCCACGCACCTGCCCGGAATTGACCTCGGTGGTCATCACCGCGCCGAAGGTCCTTACGTCGTAAAAGTTTTGGCACATCCAGGCGGTCAGTTCGCGCGCCTTGGCCTCGTCCTTTGGCAACTTCTTGGCCTCTGGCTTGATATCAAGTGCGTCGTACGCCTTCTTGTGCTGGTTGTTGAGTACCGACTTTTCCTGCATATAGATGGCATAGCCGGCGTCTTTTTCCTTCTCCAGAGCGACATAGTTGCGGATCTTGCGCTTGAGGCAGACATCGGTCACCAGGCCCTGGTTGGTCTCCGGGTCGAGCCTCGGCAGGTTGCCAGCATCCGGGTCACCATTGGGATTGCCATTGGTGACATCGAACAGCAGCACAAATTCATAGCGATTGGCGATAGCACTCATTCTGACTCTCCCTGCTCAGTTTCTGCGTTTTTAGCGGTGCTGTCTTTCTTGGCAAAGCGTGCTTGCGACTGATGGTAGTAACCGATCGCAAAACGCCCTTGGTCCTCGATGCGTAGACTTCTCGGGAAGCTATTGCCCAGCCCATCGATGATGGTACCTATCTCGGTTTCAATCTTATGCGCCAGCCCCCCCTTGTCCTTCTTGCGCATATTCGACAGATGGTGCTGAACATTGCGCAACAACATGGGAAAAACGCTAGCCGGTGTCGCCGAGGCGGCACCGTAGTAACGATCACGGATGGTGGCATTGACTTCATTGCCGAGAGCGCTGCGCTGCGCATTTTCCAATTCGGCGAATAGCCTGCCCAGCAAGTAGCCGGGGTGGGTGGATTGTGGATCGAGACTCACGGGCACCTCCTGAGTGGTTGAGTTCGAATGCACCGCGAGGCGGCCCTCGCGTGCGAGTACAGCCTTGCAGAGTGCGACTCGAATGCCGCTGATCTTGCCGTCATTGCGAAAACGCATGACGATATTGTTGAGCAAAGAGCGTGGGTAACGTGAACCAGTCAGAATGGAGCGCATCAGCTCTCCTGCGAGCTGCGGCAGCACATCCTCAGATTTCGGCCTATCGCCATGAATAGGCGCCGTCTGCAGCGCTAATCGCCACGCTCCCGGCATCATGCCTTTCCAAGGGGAAGGCTCTAGCGACATGTCTTGGTGGTGGTGGGCATAGTGCTGCGCCAGGTGCTCCAGAGTATCCACATACCAGAAACGCACTGATAGACGTGCAGCATTGGGGGCTAGCCCAAGCACGAAGAACTGGGTATCCGGCTCCAGCATCGGATCCAGCTCTTTCAAAGGACGCCCCTGGGCAATGTCAGTCAGCAAAGTACCCAACTTGGCGGCTTGCTGCTCATCGGTGGGCGGTTCGTTGAGCAGAGCGAAAAAATTTTCAGCGGCTGTGGCATGTGCCGCATCCCTCGCCTTGGCCCAGAACACGACAGTAGCATCGCCGATCTGTAAGCGTTGCCGGTTGTCGGTATCTCCCCGAAGCAAATGATTGAGAGCCGTGGAGTAACCGAAGATGGCCGCCTTGGAGATCGAGGCATTGGCCTGCCCCTTATTGCCATAGGAGTTGTAAGCCTCACTGTTGAACGACACAAGAGATGCACCTGACGACTGGGCATCCCTGACGCCCCTGATCGCAGGGTGGTCGGTACCCAAGGGGGCGATCTCCCCGGTGATCAAACACTGCCCCGACTCCCCTTCACCACTTTCCAGCACGGTTCCCCATAGCCGGCGCGCTTCTCGATTCTCATGCAGATACTGATGCTTGCCATCGAGCCGAAATATGACGTTGGTATCCAACACCTCTTCGCTGTACCCAGGGAGCTCGGTGAGTTGATCCGGCCGCCATTGTTCGAGCAGCCTCAGGAAGGCGTTCAGCTCGGGATCATCGCTCTCACCGAAAAGCTCGAACTGACGCGCCTTGAACGCCGCATGCTCATCGGCCAGGCGCTTGCCTTCACCGGCGGAGACACCGAGGGCATAGGCGGTCTTGTCCCACAGTGGATAGGCGTGGATGCCCGAGGTACGCCTCTTGTCGACAGGCACCTGACAAGGGCTCGGCCGTGGCTTCTTACCAGAGGTGTCGCGCAGATCGACGATCTGTAGCGGCTTTCCGTCTTGGGCAAAGACCAGGCAAAAGCTGACTTTCTCGCTGCTGAAGCCTGGCATCGGCACCTTGTCTTCTGCCGCTAGTCGCTGGTAGTAATCGTTGAGGGCGGTGAGGATCATGCCAAGGCCTCCTCAAAAGGCGGCACCTCGATCACGCCATCCTGCATCCTGGCGCGAAAAAAGCGTGGCGTCTTGCCGTTGGCAAAGTCGATATCGTGCAGCATGTAGCCCAGGTCGCGCTCACCGCTCAACTGAGTGTCCACTGGAGGTATGGCGGCATCGGTTTCGACCAGTGCAAAGCTGGCGGGAAACTCCCGTGTGCCCAGGCACGGCATATGGAAGCATTGTCCCTGCCGGGCGCGACGATTGAAGATATCCAGATGCTTGCCGGGGGTATCGCTTTCATCGGCGCGCGGCGTGAACTCGAAGTGCGCCTCGATCACATAGCCGACGTCACGCAGTATGGTCGCGGCGCGCTGCTGTCGATTCTGGTCGACGAAGTAGGCCACATCGTCGACACGCCCCGCCTTCATCGCCTTGGAGACGGTCGAAGAGGGCAGCTTGCCCGCGACTTCGTTACGCCGCAGCGACTCGAAGCGGATCGGTTTCAGCACATGGATGCGATCCACGCACCAGCGAATCGCCGGCTTCCAGTGAATGGCCTCCAGAATGCCGCGCGCCGCGGAAGGCGTGATCACATCGTAGGAGACACGCTCGACCTTCATCTCGGGCCGCGTAAAGCAGGCCCGCTCCCCCCAGATATGCAGACGAACCCCATATGTCATCTGCTGCTCCTTGTTCCCTGATGATTAGTATTGGTTTCACCAAATATTAGACTCATCGGAACGAAATGTCGGATCGCTCCAGTTCAGTCCCAACCGCTCGTCATAGAGGTCCTCGTTGACCAGCTCCATGAATTGCTCGCCAAACTTATCAGGCTCGACAGGCGCAATAGCACCAACCCGCTCCAGTGCGGCGAAGCCCTGCTGCGGCACCTGAACCGTATAGGGCTGTAGTTTTCGGGCGATACCGCCCACTCCCTCGGCATACGCCAGTTCCCTCAGCGCGGCGCGGGCCTTGTCGTCGAAGGGAATGATCACGGCGCGCTGGTTGTTCTCGATCATGCGGAACTTCTGCTCAAGAGTTTCGAAGGGGATGCCTTCGAGGCGACCATCCTCGACCAGTTTCAACAGGCCATGACGATCCAGCCGCTGCAATCCCTGCTGCCAGTAAAGCAACCGGAAGTAGGCATCTATCGCTTCCAACGACAAGGGATCGTCACCATGGTGCCTAAGCACTTCGACGGTGGCCTGGGCGAACTGCTTGAGTTCAGGCGGCGGCGCCCAGTCGTCGTTGGCCGTGGCGAAGATGGCGACATCGCTTTCCACTGCTGGGCGCTTGCCTTCACGGTTACAGCGCCCCGCCGCCTGAGCGATGGAATCCAACCCCGCTTCGGCACGCAATACACGTGGGAAGTCGACATCGACACCCGCTTCAATCAAAGACGTGGATACCACCCGACAAGGCAATCCAGCATCAAGAGTCGCGCGTATCTCGGCCAATACCTGGCGACGATGCACAGCGCACATGGCGGTGGTGAGGTGAAAGGCACCAGGTCGGTCGGCGATAGACTCGAACAGCGCCCGCGCATGACGTCGGTTGTTGACGATGCACAGCACCTGCTCGGTCGCGAGCAGTTCGTCGCGCAGTGCTTCATCGTCCAGCGTTCCAATATGACGCACACTGACGCGTTCCAGTTGGCGGTACAGGCGATCAGGATCTGGCGCAAGCTCCTTGGGATCGCGTAAACCGCCGGCAAAGCTGTTCTCGGGGTCATCGGTTTCGGCCAGCGCCGGCTGGGTTGCCGTACACAGCACAATACTGGCGCGATAGTTAAGTGCCAGTTCATCCAATGCCGCGACGCTGGGCCGCAGAAGTGGCAGCGGCATGGTCTGCGCCTCGTCGAGGATCACCACACTATTGGCGATATTGTGCAGCTTGCGGCAACGTGAAGTTTTGGCAGCGAACAGGCTCTCGAAGAACTGCACGGACGTGGTGACAACAATCGGCGCATCCCAGTTCTCGCTATCGCGGCGCAGCTTGTCGATACTGTGGCGGTCGCGCTGGCCGCCAGCATCGAAGGCGCTATGGTGTTCCAAAACCGCCGCCTCGCCATGCTCTCCCAAGGCATCGCGAAACACGGCAGCGTTCTGCTCGACGATGCTGGTGAACGGAATCACATAGATCACCCGATCCATGCCGTGGGTAATGGCGTGGTCGAGGGCGAATGCCAAGGAGGCCAATGTCTTGCCGCCTCCGGTTGGTACCGTCAGTGTGAACCTGCCAGGCGACAGCTCAGCTTGGGCACGCATGTGTGAGAGTATCTCGCCACGCAGGCGATTGACGTCGCTGTCCGCCTTGAAGGTGGCCAAGCGCTGATTCAGCGCCTCTCTCAATAGATCAAGCGGCGGCCCACCACCACGCGTATGCGGCACGCCCTTCTCATGCACGGCATAGAAGGTCTCGGTATCAATGAAATCGGCATCGACTAGGCAGGAAAAGATCATCCGTGCAAGGAAGGCTGCCTGGAAAAACTTGCGGTCGCGTATGGGAGTAAATCCCGCTGGAAGTGGTAGCGTGCCGGGGAGCGTAATCTCCCGTTGCCACACCGGATCCAACGACGGCAGCTCTGCCTCCAGGCGGTCCTTGAGCGGCCTGCGTTCGCCGATATCCCGACCATTGGCCAGCCCCGCATGGTGGCCAGCGATCAGATAGGCCAGCAGATGGCCAACTTGAGGGTACTTCTCGATGGCGATATGCGCGCCAGCCGTGGAGTGATCGACTCGCTCAGGAGAGCCTTCCAAGCGCCGCTGAAAGGGAACGGTGTACTTACCAACATCGTGGAGTAGCCCAACCGCCTCACCCCACTCAACGGCACCAAAACGATTTGCCCGCTCAGCAGCCAAGACGCCCACTGTCTTGAGGTGGCTCTCCAGCGTCTGCCAGTCGGATTTATCGGTTGTCGATGTGGAATGAGCGTAGTACATGCATTCCCTGCCTGTTGTTTATAGTCGCCCTATCCATCTAAGCACCCCTCCCTCAGTCCTGCCACTGATGTACATCAAACCAGGGTACTATTCATCCCAGTCGCTTTTTCCGGCACACTCCTGGCATTAATGGCTTAGACAAGGAGGCTCTATGCCAACCCCCTCACCGCTCCCCTGGGATACGTTGGCCCGCTATCGGTTGATCGAAATTCTGGCGTTATGGGAGGGGCGAGTTGCCTCGTCTCAGCTTGGCAAGGCATTCGGAATCGGGCGCCAACAGTCGCAGAAGATATTGCGACAATATCGTGATTTATTTCCTCACAACTTGGTGTATGACGAGTCGCGAAAGGGTTTTCTTCCCAGCCCGAATTTCCAGGCAGAATTCACCCGGGGCCAGGTGGAGGAGTACCTGCATTTATTGGGTTCTCACCTGGGGTTGGATTCGCCCTTCGCCGGGCTGGGCCTGGGCACGGCGGATACCGAGTCGCTGCCGTTGCCCAGCCGCAAGGTGTCGCCACGGGTGGTACGCGAGCTAGTCAAGGCATCGCGCCAGGGGCTACGCCTGGAAGTGACCTACGCATCCTTCACCAGCCCTGAGGGCGAGGATCGCATCATCGTGCCGCATACCTTGGTGTTCGCTGCCGGGCGCTGGCATGTGCGGGCCTTCTGCGAGAAACATCGCGATTACCGCGATTTCGTGCTGAGCCGCTTTCGTGGCGTGCCTGAGCCCATGGGAGAGATGCTGGGCGAGCACGATGCAAAGCGCGACCAGGAGTGGCGGACCAGGGTCGAGGTGCGGCTGATCCCCGACCGGCGTCTACCGGCGGCGGAACAGCGCTTGATCATGATCGACTACGGGATGACGGATGGCGAGCTGGTGCTGAATTGCCGTGGGCCGCTGGTGCTCTATGCCCTGCGCGAGTTGGGCGTGAATCCCAATCACTCGGAGCCCGATCCGCGCGCCCAGCAGATCCAGATCGCCAATGCCCCGGAACTGAAACGCTGGATTCGCTGGGATTAGTAGATTGGATTAATAGCTAACCGCCGTATAAGAGTGAGCATGCTCGCGGCAGGCTTGTGCTATGCGCGTCAGTATATACACCAACGGCCGCTCGCTAGTCCCATTGATGCGGAAGATCTCACCTTCCAGGCGGGCTCCCTGCTGGAGCATGCGATGCAGCATATCGAGATGCCCACGCGGAGCATAGCCAAGCTTCCGACCGCGACACTCCACGCGAATCGCTTGTGAGTCGTAGGCGTTCCCAGGCTCTGGCACAAAGCGGATGGTATCCCCCTCTTTGAGCTCTCCCACCTCGACCTGAGACTCATGGCGGAACCCGGCCACCTCCAGCAGCACCTCGAATATTTCGGGTGGTTCGTCGAACGGATGTACCAGCTCGAAGCCATCATTGGGCAGCTTGGCACCGCTGTAGCCCAGCAGAGCAAAGTTGCTGATTTCAGCATCAACACGGATAGCCCGAAGCTCCAGATAACGGCCAAAGTCGCGACGGCTACGCGGCGGGAGGCGCCGCATGAAGGCCTCCAGCACTTGATGATGGTGCTCAGCCTGCTCTAGAGGAAACGCTAGATACCCCTGGAACCCCATCTCACGAGCCTCAGCCATATCGGGCCCTTCCAAGTCATATTCCAGTACCACCTGATCACCCCGCTTCACTAGCTGGCCCACGCGGTAACGAGAGCGCTTCTTGCTCTCGCGGGCCTGCCAGTAAAGCAGCAGCCGACGCGGTTCCACCAGATGTTCGATAAAGCGGTTCATGTCAGTTCTCCAGAGCCTGTAGCAGGCGCTCTCTCCTAGTCAGGGTCAGGA
This sequence comes from Litchfieldella qijiaojingensis, assembly GCF_014651875.1. Lineage (GTDB taxonomy): Bacteria > Pseudomonadota > Gammaproteobacteria > Pseudomonadales > Halomonadaceae > Litchfieldella > Litchfieldella qijiaojingensis. The sequence goes on along the minus strand of NZ_BMXS01000019.1, from coordinate 74,175 downwards.
AGGCAACGAATTCGGCGCGACTTTGTGTGAAGGGAGCTGGCATATCGAAGCGGGTCAGGTTCAGCAGCATGGCCTCCAGCGCTTCTTCATGCCACTGGCTCAGCCGCTCTATCAGTATCGGCCGAACTTCCGGGTAGTGCTCACAATACCGTACGACGCCCTCTATTAGTGGCAGGCGTCGAGGATCCCCCTTTGCCCAACGCATCTGATGCTCTCCTCTGTGCAGATAGGCGTTCAGCTCGTTGGGGTCACGCATCATGCGCTGCATCTTCTTTGGCTGCAACTCATGGCCCAGGCTAGTGCCGTTGTCAAAGTATGGCGCGAGGCGTGCCCTTGGACCATCGTTACTCCAGATCAGGCCCCAGTTTTCCTGATGCCGGTCAGTGTTGCCGATCAGGGCATCGAAGCACAGACATAGCCCCCAGTAGGGTTTCCAGTCATGAGCCAGTAGGTTGTTACGCATCAACGCCCTGCTGAGCATGATGATAGTGGTCAGATTGTGCTCGCGACCCTTGTGGCGGTCGTATCCCGGTATTAGACGCTGCATATAGTCGCCGCCCGGAAAATAGCGCTCATCCTCACTCCCGGGGTAGTCCATGAACCACTCGTTAACGGTCCCGGGCTCGTTCGTGGCCGAGTTAATGGCGACGAACACGGGAGGAACCGTCAGCCCCATGAGTCGGCCGATGCGGAAGGCAATCACTTCCGCCCAATACTGATCAGGGTGTCTTGGCTGCCCTGGATTCTTGGCACTCTTGATCGCCTCCTTGAACAGGTAGCGATGGCCAGGAAGACAGAATCTGAAAAGTGGAGGCTCGGGGCAGACCCGTAGCGTCTTGTCCCTGGCACCTTCCGGGAAGACATCGTAGTCCTTATATACCGGCCAATCGGCGATATCGATAATCTGGTCAGGGGCTTGTTCGATACCCTCTCGATCGATCATGGTGCTATCCCTAGCCTGCAACGAACAGCCGCCCATCACCTGAATCACCGCAAGGCGGATCCACTGATCGGGGCCATGTGGCACATTAGCGTAACCCTCTCTGTCCGGCGGTGAAACAGGCTTCTCTTTAGCCACGTCTCAGAGCCACTAATGCTCAAGCATCCTCCTCGCGCTCCAGGTCGATGTAGAGGTTGTCCAGGTTGTCGGAGCTCGGCTCTTGCTCGCCCGTGAAGTGGCGGAAATCTTCCAATGATAACAACACTACATGACGACCGTTCTTGCGGGTGATGATGAGCGGTTCGTGGCGCTTGCAGACGTCATCGCACAAGCGTTCGAGGTTGCGACGAGCCTTGGAGATGGTCGTGACATCGGTAGCCATGACGCACTCCTTCTGTGGCTGATGCTATTCAGTTTAGCCCGAATGCAGAATCGGCTGCCCCTGTGCCAGTACTGTCGCCGGTGCTACCTTTATCCCCATTCCCCCCGCCTGACAGGGAGCGTCCATGTCCACTTCCCGTGCCGTACCGTTCGTCCTGCTCGCCAGCCTGACGCTGGCCCTTCCCTCTTTCGCCATGGCCCAGTCGGCCCAACAGGAATGGGATGCCTATCGCGATGCGCTGGAGCGTGGCGAACGTCATGCCAACTACTGGCAGTACGGCTGGACGGGCTTCTACGCCACCACCCTGGCGGCCAATGCCTACCTGGCCAGCGAGGCGAGCGATAACGACGACCGCTTCGATGCCCGGGTCGGTGCGGTGAAGTCGGCCCTGGCACTAGGCGGGATGTTTTTCGATCGCCAGCCGCACCCCCAGGCCAGGCGCGAGATGGAGCAATTATACGCGGAGGACGACCTCACCCGCGCTCGGGCGTTGATCCGGCAAACCGCCGCGGTGGAGCGCGAGCGTCGGGCGTTGCGGGCGCGCCTGGGCTCGCTGATCGTGAATACGGTCGGTGGGCTGGTGATCGGCGTCGGCGACGACCGCCCGCGCGATGGCGCCATCAGTTTCGCCACCGGCATGCTGGTCAATGAACTACAGATCTTCACCCAACCCAACCAGGCGGGCCTGGCCGTGAACCGTTTCCAGCCGGCACGAGTGTCGATGGGCGGCCTGCACTTGGACTACGAGTACGCTCTGGTGGTGGCGCCCGATCAAGTTGGGGTGCACATCCGCTACTAGGGAAGCACTGACGCTCTTTTTTCCCTTTCCCCTGGCCACTATCATAGGTGGCCGATCCAGACCCGTCGCAATTTGTCGATGCGGGACATGGACGCGACGCTTCGTCGCTGGTCTTTTCTTCTATTGTTATGTTATAACTTTCTCGGTCGTTTCGAGGTAACTCCCATGGCGCACCGTCATCATCATCGGCCGGAAGGCCCCTGTCATTTTTCCCTGATGTCGCTGGCGGCAGGCCGCAGAGTGCTACTCGTGGCCGTGCCCCTGGCCGGGCTGTGGCTAGCGGTGGCCTGGGCCGCGGGGTGGTGGGGCTGATGCGGCTGCGACTCAAGGATCTGCACCTGGCCCAAGGGGAGCGCACGGTGCTCGAGCATATCGAAGGCACCTTCGAGGAAGGCGCCGTGACCGCCTTGGTGGGCGCCAATGGAGCCGGCAAGAGCACCCTGATCCAGGCGATCATGGGCGAGCTCAAACCGATTGGCGGCAGTGTCGAATGCGACGTACCCAAGGAGCGTCGTGCCTGGCTGCCGCAGCAACTGGCGCTGGATCTGACCTTCCCGATGAGCGTGGAAGAGCTGATCATGACCGGTACTTGGCCGAGCCATGGTGCCCTACTGGGCTATTGCGGCCCACATTACCGCAAGGCGCGCGAAGTGATGGCTCGGCTGGGCATCTCGCACCTTGCCCATCGCCCGCTGGGCGAACTGTCCGGCGGCCAGCGCCAGCGCGCCCTGCTGGGCCGTACCCTGATGCAGGAAGCCGAACTGCTGCTGCTCGACGAGCCCTTCTCCAACGTCGACATGGAAACCGTCGAGGTATTGACCGAAGTGTTGCGCGATATGGCCGACCGGGGCACGACCATCATCGTGGTCCTGCATGACCTGGAACAGCTCGCGCGGCTGGCCGATCACGTACTGGTGCTGGCGGGTGGACACGGCCAATGGACGACCCCGCAGGCCATTCTCGAGAATCACCATGGCGGCTCCCAGCGCCATCATCATGCGCCAATCCTGTCCTTCGACTTCCCCAAGTAGCCGCCATGCTCGATCTATTGAATTCCCTGTTCATCGCTCCTTTCGACTACGGCTTCATGCGCCGGGCCATGATCGCCGGGTTGGCACTGTCGTTGGCCGCGCCACCGCTCGGCGTGTTCCTGATGCTGCGCGGCATGAGCCTGATCGGCGACGCCATGGCCCATGCCATTCTCCCCGGGGTCGCCCTGGGCTTCTTGCTGGCCGGTTTCTCACTGCCGGTGATGAGCCTGGGCGGCATGCTTTCCGGGCTGTTGGTGGCGGGGCTGGCCGGTAGCGTGTCGCAAATGACCGGCCACCGCGAGGATGCGGCCATGGCCAGCTTCTTCCTGATTTCACTGGCCGCCGGGGTGATGTTGGTCTCGCTGGGCGGCAGCAGCGTCGACCTGACCCATGTACTGTTCGGCTCGATCCTGGCCGTCAATACCACCGCACTGGTGCTGATCGCCGGCATCAGCAGCGTCATCGTGCTGGCCATGGCGCTGATGTTCCGCGCCTTGGTGGTGGAGTGCCTGGACCCGTTGTTCCTGCGCGGCCAGGGCGTGCGTCATGGTCTGGTGCACGGCCTGTTCCTGGCACTGGTAGTGCTCAACCTGACCGCCGGCTTCCAGACCCTGGGAACCCTGATGGCGGTCGGCCTGATGATGTTGCCGGCCACCACCGCCCGCTTCTGGAGCAAGCGCCTGGAAGGCCTGATGGCGATCGCCGTGGTATGGGCGATGATCGCCAGCACTGGTGGGCTGCTGCTCTCCTATCACCTGGCGCTGCCATCCGGGCCTAGCATCATCATGCTGGCCGGCGTCGGGTATGTTTTCTCGGCTCTGCTGGGCCGCTATCACAGCCTGCTGAGCAAGCTGCGCCGGCGTGCCACTCCCTTGGAAACCGGCGGTGCCGCCTAGTCTCGCCGCCAACCGACAACCATCGACGAGGAACGTCATCAATGCACAAACCGCTCGCATTCGGGATCCTGCTGGGCACTTCCAGCGCTTTCGCCCTCTCTCCGGCTTACGCCGATGAACCTATCGATGTCGTCGCCAGCTTCAGTATCCTGGCGGACATGGCCAAAAACGTGGGCGGCGAGCATGTCGCGGTGACGTCGTTGGTCGGCCCGGATAGCGATACCCATGTGTTCTCGCCCAGCCCCAGCCATGCCCGCGCCCTGGCCGAGGCCGATCTGGTGGTGTTCAACGGGCTGCAGTTCGAAGGCTGGATGGAACGTCTGATCGATTCCAGCGACTACGCGGGGCCGCTGGTGATCGCCACCGACGGTATCGAGACCCTGGCCTACCATGGCCACGAACACGGTTATGCGCATGGCCATGATGAGCACGACGATGAACATGGACATGACGACCACGAAGATCATGATGATCACGGCCACGACGATGAACATGACGAACACGACCATGGCGACCGGGACCCGCATGCCTGGCAGAACCTGTCGCTGGGCAAGCTCTACGTCGCCAATATCCGCGACGGGCTGATCGAGGCCGACCCGGACAACGCCGAAGCCTATCGCCAAAACGCCGAGCGCTACATCAACGAGCTCGAAGCCACCGACGCGGAAATCCGCGCCCTGATCGGCGAAATCCCGAATGACACCGGTGTGGTGACCGGCCACGACTCCTTCGGCTATTTCTCCAATGCCTATGGCGTGCGTTTCCTGTCGCCGGCCGGACTGTCCACCGAGGTCGACCCTTCGGCAGCGGATATGGCGGCGCTGCTCGACGTGATTCACGAACAGGGCATCCAAGCCCTGTTCCACGAGAGCATGACCAATCCCTCCACCATCGATCAGCTCGCCGAGGAAGCCGGCCTGCCCATCGCCGGCACGCTATACGCCGATGCCCTGGCCAGCGAAGGCGAGGCCAGCACCTACCTGGGCATGATGCGCCACAACGCCAGCGTGCTGCACGATGCCCTGGCCGTGCCGGGTCACGACGACGATGACCGAGAGCACAGCCACGATGACGACCATGATCATGGCCACGACGAGCATGATCATGACCATGGCCATAGCCACTGAAGAACCGCTTATTGGCTGGATTGGGCGCCACCTTCGGGTGGCGCCTTTTTTGTGGGAATATGATCGGGCCTGACCGTTGCCAAGGAGCGTCATGCTCGAACTTCGCCACATCAGCAAGTCCTATCCCACGCCGCAGGGACCCTTGTGTGTACTCCAGGGTGTCGACTTGCGCCTGGCCGTCGGCGAGAGCCTGGCCTTGATGGGCGAGTCGGGCAGCGGCAAGTCGACCCTGCTGCATCTGGCCGCGGGACTCGACACTCCCGACGATGGCGAGGTGCGCCTCGATGGCCGACCGCTGTCGGCACTGGACGAGCCCACACGGGCGCGTCTGCGTCGCGAGCGGCTGGGTCTGGTATTCCAGCAGTACCACCTGGTGCCAAGCCTCAACGTGGCCGACAACCTGCGCCTGCAGGCGCGGCTGGCCGGTCGCGAGGATGCCGCCTGGAGCCGGGAACTGCTCGAGCGCCTGGGGCTTGCCTCAATGGCCGGGCGCTACCCGGAACAGCTTTCCGGCGGCCAGCAACAGCGCCTGGCGATCGGCCGCGCATTGGCGACCCGCCCCGCCCTATTGCTCGCCGACGAACCCACCGGCAACCTCGACGAGACCAGCGCCGACGAGGTCCTGACCTTGCTGTTGGAGCTGGTCGGAGACAGCGGTTGCGCGCTGCTGATGGTCACCCACAGCCCACGGGTGGCGGCACCGCTCGACCGCTGCCTAAGGCTCAGCCACGGCCGGATCGCGGAGGCATCGCCGTGAATGCCGCGTCACAGCGAACCGCCTTCCTCGCCCTGTTCTCGCACTATCGCCGCCATCCCGGCCAGCTTGCCATGCTGCTGGTGGGGCTGTGGGTAGCCAGCGCACTGTGGAGCGGCGTACAGGCGATCAACGCTTCGGCCCGCGACAGCTATGCGCGTGCCGAGGCACTGTTCAGCACCGGGCTCGATCGCATCGAGCGCCGCGATGGCCTGCCGCTGACTCTGGACGACTACTTGTCGCTGCGCCTGGCAGGCGCACCGGTATCGCCGCTGGTGACAGGCGAGCTCGAACTTGCCGGCGGCAGCCGTCTGGAGGTGATGGGGATCGACCCCCTGACCTTGCCGGAAGGCAGCGGCTTTCGGACCGCTGGCGGCACCGCGACACTGGCCGATTTTCTGCAGCCACCCTATCGTACCCGCCTGGCCCCCGACACGCTGGCATCGCTGACGGAGGAAGATGATACGCTCCCACCGCTGGCCGATGGCCGCCAGTTACCGCCACTGGAACTGGCGCCGGAGCTGCCCCCGGGCGTGGCGGTAATGGACATCGCCGCCGCTCTCGAACTGCTCGAGCGCGACGACCTGAGTCGTCTGCTGGTGGCTCCGGAGGCACGACTTGATCTGCCCCAGCCACTGGTGCGCAGTGCCGCCGAGAACCTGGCGGCGCCGGGTCAGTTGACCGACAGCTTCCACCTCAACTTGACCGCCATGGCCCTGCTGGCCTTGGTGGTGGGGCTGTTGATCGTGCATGCGGCGCTCAGCCTGACCCTCGAGCAACGCCTGGGGCTGATGCGTACCCTGCGTGCCCTGGGGGTGTCGGGCCGGGCACTGGTCAGCCTGTTGCTGGGCGAACTTCTGATGTTGGGGGTGCTGGGAGCCGCGCTGGGTATCCTCAGCGGCGTGTGGCTGGCCCAGTGGCTGCTGCCCGATGTCGCCGCCAGCCTGCAGGCCCTGTATGGCGAGCGCGTGGGCAGCGAACTCGCGCTCCCCTGGCACTACTGGTTGGGCGGGTTGGCGGTCACCTTGGGCGGGCTCTTGACCGCCGGGCTGGGCACGTTGTGGCGGGCAGCCCGACTTGACGTGCTCGGTCTGGGCCGGGCCCAGGCCTGGCGCGGACAGTTCCTGCGCCAGCTGCGCGGCATGGCACTGGCCGGCGGCCTGCTGTGGCTGATTGCCGGGGGCTTGCTGGCGTGGCTCGAACGCCAGCCACCAGCGGAGGGGCTGACTCCGGGCTTCGTGATGATCGCGGCGGGGCTGCTGGGCAGCGCACTGTGGCTACCGCCGCTACTGGCCATGCTGCTCGCCGCGCTCGCACGTCTACTGCGGCGGCGTCCGTTGGCCCAATGGGCACTGGCCGATCTGCAGCTGCAACTGCCGCGGTTGTCGGTGGCGATGATGGCATTGCTGCTGGCGCTGTCGGCCAACCTTGGCGTGGGCAGCATGGTCGGCGGGTTCCGGCTGACCTTTCTCGAGTGGCTGGACCAGCGCCTGGTCGCCGATCTCTACCTGCGCCCGCCTCCCGCTCGGTACGAAGCTGCCGTCGATTGGCTCGAAGCGCGCGACGAAGTCGCCACCCTGCTGCCCCGGGCACGAGCCGAGGCCACCTTGCTCGGCAGCGCGAGTTCGCAGCGCCAGCCCCGGCCGGTGAACGTGTATGGCGTCACGCCCCACCCGGCGCTGACCGAGCATTGGCCTCTGCTGGCCAGTCAGGAGGATGACGCATCGGCCTGGCAGGCCTTCGCACGAGGCGCGGCGATGATCAACGAGCAACTCGCCTTGGCCACCGGCCTGGCGCCGGGGCAATGGCTGCGCCTGTCGAGCCCGACGGGGCCGATGGAGCTGCCTATCGCCGCGATCTACCCCGACTACGGCAATCCGCGAGGCGAAGTGATGTTGACCGCCCCACACCTGAGCGAGCGCTTCCAGACCGCCCCCGACTCGATCGGTATCGTACTGGACCGGCAGGTAGCGCCGGGGGCCATCGCGGCCTTGCGCCGTGACCTGAGCCAGACCCTCGGCATCGGCGGCGACAGCTTGATCGACCAACGCGAGATTCAGCGCCGTTCGACCGAGATCTTCGAGCGCACCTTCGCCATCACCCGGGCCCTGAATACCCTGACGCTTGGGGTCGCGGGGCTGGCATTGCTGTCGAGCCTGCTGGCCCAGACCGGCCAGCGCCGCAGCCAGCTCGCCCCACTATGGGCCTTGGGCGTCTCGCGCGGGCCATTGGTCGGCGCGAGCATTGCCCAACTCGGCGGGGCGGCCCTTGTCACCGCGGCACTGGCCGTGCCCCTGGGTCTGGCCCTGACCTGGTGCCTGGTCGCGGTGATCAACGTCGCGGCCTTCGGCTGGCGCCTGCCGCTACATGTCTTCCCGGGTCAGATCGCCGCCACCCTGGGGCTGGCCGTAGGTGTGGCGCTGCTCGCCGCGCTGCTGCCCGCCTGGCGGCTATGGCGGACCTCGCCACGTACCCTATTGACGGAGTTCGATGCCCTATGAACCCGGCCAAACGCTCGAGACGCTTTCGCGCCTGGCTCGCGTTGGGGCTGACGGCGCTGCTCGCCGCGCTGCTGGCCTTGCAGCAGCGCGGCGCCGAGCCGCCGCCCGAGAGCTTTGCCGGGCTGGGCGAGCAGGCCGAAGGCTACACCCAAGCGCGTCCCGGAGCCTCGCTACGCTTCCCCGAGGACCATGGCACCCATCCCGACTACCGTATCGAGTGGTGGTACCTGACCGCCAACCTCGTGGATGGCAATGGCACACCGCTGGGCATTCAGTGGACATTGTTTCGCCAGGCCTTGGCCCCGCCCGGTGACAATGACCCCGAACGCGCCGACTCGCCCTGGACCAGCCGTCAGCTATGGATGGCCCACGCCGCCCTGTCGACGCCGGATGACCATTTCGTCGCCGAACGCTTCGCGCGCGGCATGACGCTGCCCGACCGCCGCGGCCAGGCCGGGGTCATAACCGAGCCCTTCGCCGCCTGGCTGGATCATTGGCGCCTGGAAAGCCGGGTGACCGACCCAGCCGGCGACGCCTTGGACCGCCTGCTGGTTCGAGCACAAGGACGCGACGATGGACACGACTTCGGCTACCGCCTCGCGCTGAGCGCCGAAGGCCCACTAGTGCTGCACGGCGAGGCAGGCTTCAGCCAGAAGTCCGCCGACGGCCAAGGCTCCTTCTACTACAGCCAACCGTTTTACCGGGTCGAGGGGCAGGTCGAGATCGACGGTGAGACACGCGAAGTCAGCGGCCGAGCCTGGCTGGATCGCGAGTGGAGCAGCCAGTTGCTGGGCCCTACCCAGCGCGGCTGGGACTGGTTCTCGCTGCACCTGGCGGGTGGCGCCAAGCTGATGGCCTTTCGCCTGCGTGGCGGTGGCGAGGAAGGCGGCGACTATGTCTCGGGAAGCTGGATCGATCCGGACGGACGACAGACCCCGCTTGCCGACGATGACCTGCGCTTGACTCCCGTGACGCACAGTTCGGTGGCCGGACGCCAGGTGCCCACCCGTTGGCGGCTGCGTCTTCCGTCCCAAGAGCTGGACGTGACCGTGAGTGCACGCCACGTGGATCGCTGGATGGACACCGCCTTCCCCTACTGGGAAGGCGATGTGGTGGTGAAGGGTAGCCACTCGGGGGTCGGCTATCTGGAAATGACCGGCTATTGAGCGGATATGAATGGCAGCTTGGGCGATTCCCTACTGCCGCGGAACTCCCCGATAGGGGGAGTGTCGGTAAGGATACCCCATTACGGCTACGCCACATGAAGCAACGACAATAACCGCCTCATAAACAACCGGTACGACAGGGAGGGTATAGCGAAGGAGACTCCAAAGCTCAAGGAATCGTGAGATATGTACAATACGGAACGTACTGGTTTTGCCTTATTCTTCCTGGCAGTCGTTTTCCTTGCCTTCGTGGGCGGGGCATTTGTCGTCCTGGCCAAGGTATTCCCCTACGAATATTTCAATGACGCCTACAAGGCGGCCCATGCACTGATCGAACAGCGCTCGGTCGACTCCCCCTACACCCAGACGGATCAATGGCGCAAGGCACGCACCGATGCCCGGGGCGTCACGATCATCGAACAAGATGACGTCTATGAAGGGCTGACCCTCTATACATCGGGCGATGGCACCTATGCCAACCTCATCGATATGGAGGGCAATGTCGTCCACCGTTGGTCGCTGCCATACAGCGAGGTCTGGCAGAAGTCTCCCCAAGGCCGCGCGCCCCAGCCGGAAGAGCTGATGTTCTGGCGTCAGGCGCGCATGCTGCCCAATGGCGATCTAATCGCCATTTATATCGCCGCCAACGACTCGCCGTGGGGCTATGGCATCATCAAGATCGACCGCGATTCGCGATTGATGTGGAGCTACCACGCCAATACCCACCACGACTTTGCGATCACGCCGGATGGACGTGTCATCGCCTTGACCAACGAGTTCATCGACGAAAAAGCCAACTTCTTTCCGGCATTGAACACCCCTTGGCTAGACGACTTCCTTGTCGAACTCGACGGCGAGAGCGGCAAGGAACTGAGCAAGACGTCGCTGATCCAGGCCTTTCAGGATTCGCCTTATCGGGAATTGCTGTATGCGATTCCCCACTTCGCCTTGTCCGATCCATTGCATACCAACAGCGTGCAGTTTCTCGACGACGCCACGACACAGGCTTTCTCCCCCGCCCGCGGCCATCCCGGCCAGGTTCTGGTGACGTTCCGCCACCCTGGGGCAATCGGCTTGGTCGACCTGGAAAGCGGTAAAATGACTTGGGCCCAGCATGGCCCGTGGCTGGGTCAACACTATGGTCGCGCCCTGAAGAACGGCAACTATACGATCTTCGACAACTACGCCAATTTCGAGGAGAACAACAAGAGCCGGATCCTGGAAGTGAACCCAAGGAACAACGCCATCGTCTGGAGGTACAGTGGAGACGACGACCATCCCTTCGACAGTGGATTGCGCGGCGCGGCAGAGACGCTGCCCAATGGCAATCGTCTGGTCACCGAGTCGGATGGTGGTCGCTTGTTCGAAGTCACCCGGGCGGGTGAAATCGTTTGGGAATTCATCAACCCGGTTCGCGGGGGTAACGAGGAACAGTCCATCCCCGTAGTCTCATCAGGACAACGCATCGCTCTTGGAGATATCGACGCAGACTTCCGTGATGCTCTCGTCATTACCAGGAGAAGATTGCCATGATGCGCCAAATCAAACGCTACTCCATCCCTTTCTCCAAGGGGATGCTCATCGCCGGTCTCTCACTTCCCGTTACCGTGCAGGCTTATGTCGGGCCAGGGGCGGGACTGAGCTTGCTGACTGCCCTTTGGGGGCTTATCGCGGCCATCGGGGTCGCCGTCTTCTTCATCGTGATGTGGCCTATCAGGCGCATATGGCGGAGGAAGAAAGCCAGTCAAGCGGCAGCTTCCCAGACCTCGTCCCAAGCGGCCCAAAATGCCGCCCCATCGGTCCAGCAGGACACCGACACCAGGACGTCGTCCGTCGAGACGGAATCCTCACAGTCACCCAGGAGCTGATCGTACAGCGCCCCTGGCGGTCGGTGGGTACGGCCCGCCGTCCGCCATGATGCGCCCTTCACGCATATCCACAAGGAATGTCAGGAGGCCACATGGGATTGTTGGATCTGCCCGCGCCACTGTTCGGCTCGCTGGACCAGATCATGGCGATGGGGCTGCCCGCCACCATCCGACTGACTATCTGGGCCGTGATCGGTGGGGCCGTCACGATGGGGCTGTACCGGTTGCTATCGCCGCAGGTGAAAATTGCCCACGCCAAGCGCGTGGCACGCGATGCCCGACGGCGCTTGAGTGCGTTCGACGGGGAACTGGCCGACGCTGGCCCTTTCATTCGCGACCAGTTCGTCGCTGCGTTCAAGCATATCGGCCTGGTGTTGCCCGCCACGCTGGTTGCCATGCTTCCCCTGCTGGCACTGCTGGTATGGCTCGACACCACTTACCACCACTCCTTCCCCGAAGACGGCGATATCCCCGAGGTGGTTGCCTGGCCCGATGACTTCGATGCCGAATGGTCCATCGACGACGAGGAGGCAAGAATCAACGTTCGCGAAGGCAACGTGCTGCACGCCCAATTCACGCTTTCGGCACCGGTGCCGGTGATCGAACAACGCCACTGGTGGAATTGGCTGGTCGCCAATCCTCTGGGCTACCTGCCAAGTGAAAGCGGTATCGAGCGCGTCGAAATCGACCTGCCCAAGTCCTCTTATCTGCCGGTCGGACCGGGGTGGATGCGTTCGTGGATGACGGTGTTCTGCGCGGTAATGCTGATCGTTTCCTTACTCATCTATCGATGGGCGCGTATAGAATGACGACCTCTTTCCCACAAGATCCCCGCAACGAGACAAATCCCGATACTGGCTTCACGGTGCCGACCTGGATGCACCTGCTGGGTGGCTGGGTGCATCGCCATCCACGCACCTGGATCAGGCTCGGGAATCTCGAGACCCGCATCGTGCAAGATGCCATCACCGACATTACGGTCGACCGCCCGGTGTATGTCGCGGGGCTGGCACGTTCGGGCACCACGATTCTGCTCGAGTGCCTTGCCGAGCATCCGCAAGTGGGCACACACCGCTATGCCGATTTTCCGCCACTGCTGACACCGTACTGGTGGAACCGCTGGCTGTCGCTCGTGCCGCATTCCCGGGAAGTGGCCCAAGAGCGTGCCCACAAGGACGGTATCGCCGTCACTTCGCAAAGCCCCGAGGCCTTCGAGGAAATGCTATGGATGGCGTTCTTCCCCCACATCCACGACCCGACCCGATGCGCCGTTTTCGATCGACAGGCATCGCACCCGGCATTCGAACGCTTCTACGACGACCACATGCGCAAGCTGCTGGCCGTACGCCAGCGCCAGCGCTACGTTGCCAAAGGCAACTACAACCTGGTGCGCCTTGGCTATCTGCATCGCCTCTACCCCGGAGCGCGCTTCCTGGTGGTGATACGCAACCCGGTCTGGCACATCGCTTCGTTGATGAAACAGCAAGCGCTGTTCGCCACCGGCGAGACCAATCAGCCGCGCGCGCTGGAGCACATGCGCCGGGTCGGCCACTTCGAGTTCGGCCTAGACCGGCGAGCCATCAATGTCGGCGACGACGCCATGACGGCCAGGATCACCGAGCTATGGGAAACGGGACATGAGGTAGAAGGCTGGGCTTACTATTGGGCCGACATCTATCGCCATGTGGCGGATGTGCTCGATGCCGATCCGGCGCTACGCGATGCCTGCCTGGTGGTGCGCTACGAGGACTTGTGCAGCCAGCCCGAGGAGACACTGACACGCCTTCATGTGCACAGCCAACTGTCGATCGAACCCCAGGCCATCAAGGAAGCAGCGGCGGGACTTCACGCTCCCACCTACTACTGCCCCAGGTTCAGCGACCGGGAACTCGCCCTGATCGCGGAAATCACTCAGCCCGTCGCGGCCTGTTTCGGCTACGGCAACGCATCGGGCAACTGATGGAAAAAACCCACATTCGGACAATTTGGCCGAATGTGGGGTGATTTCCTGGCCGATCAGCGCTTCCTCACTCAGTTCGTCTGAGCTTGCGGGACGAGATTATTTCTTTTTCGGCAATGATCCTTTTCGATTCCCCACGATTATCTCCCGCTGAGAACAGGGTAGAGTGGCGCCATACCCTGATATCTCACAAGGAGATAACGACAATGCAATCTCAAGCCACCACCCTGTTGCGCCTTTCCCTCGGCATCATGACCCTGGCCCACGGCCTGCTCAAGGTGTTCGTGTTCACCATTCCCGGCACCGTCGGCTATTTCGAATCGATCGGCTTTCCGGGCTTCCTGGCCTACCTGACCATTCTTGCCGAAATCGGCGGCGGACTGGCGCTGATCCTCGGGATCTACACCCGCTGGGTGAGCCTGGCGCTGATCCCGGTGCTGCTCGGCGCCGCCTGGGTCCACCTGGGCAACGGCTGGGTGTTTTCCAACCAAGGCGGCGGCTGGGAGTTCCCGGTGTTCTGGGCCATCGCCCTGCTGGTCCAGGCCGGTCTGGGAAGCGGCAACCTGACCGTCAGCCGTCGCCTCGCCTGACATAACCCAGGCTCCAAACCACGAACGCCGCCTTCCTATGGGAAGGCGGCGTTCTTTTCGATGGCCGACGGCGCTCGATAGCCTGTACTTAGTCGCCAATCTTCGCCAGGCGCGTCGCCTCGACGACCTCGATCCAGTAGCCGTCGACGTCCTTGACGAACACCACGTCCTTCATCTTGCCCTGATCGGGGCGCTTGATGAATTCGACCTGGTTGGCGTCGAACCAGGCCACGGCGGCGTCCAGATCGGGCACCGAGAAGCAGATGTGACCGAAGCCCTGGGGTTCGGCGTTGCCGTCGTGATAGGCGAAATCGTCCCGGGTCTCGGTACCCCAGTTGTGGGTCAGCTCGAGCAGGCCCTTCTGGCTGAAGGTCCACACGGTGCGCTCGCCCTTGTCTTCCGGCACCTGATCGCCCTCTTCCAGCTTGGCCAGGAAGTACAGCGAGAACTGCATCTCCTCGAAGTCCAGTCGGCGCATCACACGCATGCCGAACACCCGACTGTAGAAGGCCAACGACTTCTCCGGATCCTTGACGCGCAGCATGGTGTGATTGAGCCGAAACCCCTGGGAATCGGCGGTCGGTTCCTGGATGCCGGGATACTGTTCGCCTTGAAAGCTCATGGGTTTCTCCATTGCAAGTTGTTACAGCATCGGTTCATATTAGGAGCTATGTGTATTTGACTACACTGTTTTTCAAGCCCCTTCAGACGAGCTATCGTCAAGGATGCCTGATGCACGATGACACACGCCACCCGGCCTTTCGCTGCCTGGCTCTGCTGGCAACCTGGCTGTGCCTGATGGTATTGGCTGGCTGTGCCAGCCGGGGCATTGCGACTCGCGATACGGTATCAGGCCAAACCGACCTGTCCATCGAACGTGCCTTGATTCTCGCCAGTGCCGAGCAGGCGCTGGGAACGCCGTACCGCTTCGGCGGCAATACCCCGGAAGGGTTGGACTGCTCGGGGCTGGTGGAGATGACCTATCGCGCCGCCGGGATTCGGGTGCCGCGCACCGCCGAGCAGCAGTTCCGCCAGTTGCCCAAGGTTGATGAAGCCCGTCCCGGTGACCTGTTATTTTTCGGTTCGCGCAGCAAGGCTACCCATGTGGGCATCTATCAAGGCGATCGGCAGATGATCCATGCACCTGGTCGGGGTCGCGAGGTAGTCAGCGTACCGCTGGATATCGCCTACTGGCAGGATCACTTCCTCGGCGCCGCGGCACCAGCGCCCTGACGCCTGGTCTTACTGTAAGGAAAGGCGGAAACGACACGACCTAGGCTTAATCTGACTCGACTTAAACTTTCCGACCCATACGGATACCCTGATGACTTCGATGCTGCAGCGAATTCCCGTTACCGAACTGACGTCGAGCGCCTCTTATCGTGGCCCCTGGACACATACGTCGACAGGCGAGCCACGCGGCTACGTGGACTTCCAGCGTTTGAAGGAGCTGTGGATCCATACCGGCACCGCCTGCAATCTAGCCTGCCCGTTCTGCCTGGAGGGCTCGCACCCTGGAGACGACCGTCTCAATGCCATGAAGCTCGATGACCTGCGCCCTTATTTCGACGAGGCCGAGGAACTCGGGGTCGAGCAGTTCTCCTTTACCGGCGGCGAGCCGTTCGTGATCAAGGGCTTCATCGATATCCTCGCCGATGCCAGCACGCGCCGCCAGTGCTTCGTGCTGACCAATGCCACCGACCCTTTGCTGCGCCGCCGTCACCAATTGCTACCACTCAAGCAGCAGCCCTACCCGATCCGCTTTCGCGTCAGCCTCGACTACCCGGACGCGGCGCGCCACGATGTCGACCGCGGCGAGGGCAGCTTCGCCAAGGCCCTGGAAGGCATTCGCTGGCTGCACGACAACGGCTTCAATGTCTCCATTGCGCGGCAGATGGACCCGGACGAAGACAGCGAAGCCGTCGAGGACGCGTTTCGGCGCATCTTCCGTGCCGAAGGTCTGCCCGAGAACCTGGCCTTCACCGCCTTCCCCGATTTCGGCCCGCCGGGCTCAGAGGACCACACCCCGGAAATCACCGAAACCTGCATGGAAAAATACCCCACCGCCGAGAGCCGGGCGCACTTCATGTGCAGCTACAGTCGCATGCTGGTCAAGCAGAACGGACAAGTGCAGGTCTACGCCTGCACCCTGGTCGATGACGACCCGGATTACGGTGCCGCCACCAGCCTGCGCGAAAGTGTCGAAACCCGCATGATGCTGCGCCATCACCGCTGCTTCAGTTGCTACCGCTTCGGTGCCAGTTGCAGCGCGCCGTAATACCGCTCGCTCCCGCTTACCGGAAGTATCATGACGTTCCTGCGTCGCGCTACCGCCGCCCGTCACCATTAGCTACGCTGTTAGGACCTGGCCGGTGTCCACCGGTCGGATCACCGGTCGTCGTCATCTGACGCCAATCTCCACCCCACGAGCCTGCCGGACCGGACCGCGTGGAAGGTCCGACATGCCCCAGCCCCGAGGGCATGGTGACGCCCATGAAACCTGTCCTGCCAACCTTCCCCCGCCTCTCCCTCGAACTGCACCCCGAGCTCCCCACGTCCGAGGCCTACCAGCGTTTCGAGAGCCTGATCCTGCTGGTGCCCGAGGGCCAGCGAGAGACCCTGGCCCCGCTTCCCGGAGCGGAATTTCTCCGTCGCCGTCTGGCCGACTTTCCGGACAAGGCCAACCCGGTACTGCTCTCCCCGCCCGACGGGGTGCGCACGGCGGTGGGATTCGTGGCCACCGGCTCTGGCGGCTTCCAAGCCCTGACCCTGGCTCGCAAGCTGGTGGCTCCCCTGCTCGAAGAGCGGCCGGCGCGGATAGGCGTGGTCTCGCTGCTCCAGGAGCCGGCCGCCGCGTCCGCCATGGCCGAGGCGCTGGTGGCCGCGGTCCATGCCGGCCTGTTCCGGCTGCCGAAGATCACCCGCGAGCCGGAGGACACCCTGGCCCTTCAGGCGGTCGAGCTGTTCGGCAACGTCGGCACGCCCGACCTGTCGACCGCCGAAGCCACGGCCGAGGGCAACAACCTCGCGCGCTGGCTGACCCACCTGCCGGGCAATGTGTTGACCCCCGGCAGCTATCGCCGCTACGCCGAGGAACTCGCCGAGCGGGAGGGCTGGGACGTGGAGTTTCTCGACCGCGACCGGCTGGAGGAGCTTGGCGCCGGGGCCTTCCTGTCGGTGGTGCAGGCCAGTCCCCAGCGGGACGCCGGCATCCTCCACCTGAGCTATCGGCCGGCGGAGGCAACGGCGCGGCCATTCGCCCTGGTGGGCAAGGGCATCTGCTTCGACACCGGCGGCACCAACCTGAAGGTCGGCCCCGGCATGCTCGGCATGCATGGTGACATGCAGGGCAGCGCGGTCGCCCTGGGCACGCTGCTGGCGCTAACGCGACTCGGCTTCGCCCAGCCGCTGGACTGCTGGCTGGCGCTGGCGGAGAACCACATCGGCCCGACCGCGGCCAAGTGCAATGACGTGATCACCGCCCTAGACGGCACCACCATCGAGCTCATCAACACCGATGCCGAGGGACGCATGGTGCTGGCCGACACCCTGGCGCTGGCCAGCCGCGAGCAGCCGCAAGCGATCCTCGATTACGCCACCCTGACCGGAGCCGTGGTCGCCGCGCTCGGGCAGCGCATGAGTGGCGCCATCAGCAATCGTCGCGACTGGGTGGAACCTCTCATCCAGGCCGGCGAGCGGTGTGGCGAGCGGATCTGGCCCCTGCCCTACGCGGAGGACTACGACGAGGACCTCGAGTCCAGGGTCGCCGACCTGATGCAGTGCCGCACCGAGGGCGCGGCGGACCATCTCTACGCGGCACGCCTGCTCGGGCGCTTCGTCGCGGAGGGCATCGGCTGGGTACACGTGGACATGGCCGCGGGCACCCACAAGGGCGGTCTCGGCCACATCCCCACGGATGTGCAGGGCTTCGGCGTGCGTTTCGGCACCGAGTGGCTGCGCTGGCTCGCTGGCCAGCAACCCATGGCGGCGGAGGTCAGCGAAGAGGGACGGTCATGACGAGGCGCGATGAGTCAGGGTACCAGGGCGGCCAGGAGGAGCTCGACCGGGTGATCGGGTACCTCCACCGCGGCTGGGTGCCGACAGGGTCGCCCCGGGTCCCGGCGATGGCTCGTCCTCGGGCATTGCCTCACGGCTCGAAGTCGGTCAATGTCGAACCTGGAGGTCCGACAATCACCTCCGATCGGGGATGAGACGGCAGCCGATCCGGCCAGGCCCCGTGCCCGACCCGGCCAGGCCAGGCCCCATTGAACACGACACAGAAAACATAGAACGCCTTTATGCCTGATCAAGAACCGCCCGCGTTTTCGGCGTGGCATCCCGGCCTGGAAGCCGAGCTGCCCAAGCGCTATCAAGCCTTGGAAACGATCCATCAAGCGGCGAACGTGTATACCTTCCTGGCCGACATCCATGAGTTGAAAACACTCACCGGACTAGCGGAGGAAGAACTGGTCGCGTTTCGGGTGGAGCGCTTGATGCTGCATGAGCTGATCGTGCAGGTGGCGGCCAATATCGTTGTGCCCGAAGGAGAAGAAGAAGAAGCCCTGGGTTGGCACTTCCGCCAAGTCACTCACAAGATACTGTCCGACTACCTGGCGCCCGAGCTGCCCGCGTTCCAACAGGCGTATGACGAGCTGTACGACAGGATTCACGACAGGGTAGGCGAGATTCTCTCCGCGGCCTTCCAGCCGCCCGCGGAAGAGGCGGCGCCCACACGACCCTCCTTCCTTTCGCGCTGTTTTTCGAGGCGCAAGACCACGCGGCAACGGACGGGGCATCCATCCATTCAGGAAAGACATTATGGCGTGATCAAAGACATCAAGGACAAGGGGCTGGCAGCCCGCGATGACCTGGATAGCGCCATATACAAGAGCACGTACCGCATCTTGAGTTCGATCGCCAGCACCCAGGGCTATATCGGCCTGGATCAAGGCCTGCTGAAGACGCTGATCACCCGCCACGTCTGCAACGATTACGGCAGCAGCCACATCGGCCGGAAGCTGGCGCCCCATGTCGAACGGGCCATGCAGCAAGAGGGCTACAGCCGGATTCCTTGCGCCAGGGAACCGATCCTGATCAGCCTGAAAGGGGCCTCGGCGGCAGGCAAGAGCTCCTTGCGGTTCTACCTGAAAGACACCCTGAGGGACCTGGGTATCCAGCCGGATCAATACGGCACCATCACTCCCGACATCTGGCGCCGGCTATTGCTGGATTATGAATCCCTCGGGGAGGCCTACAAGTACGCCGGCCACCTGTCCGGCAAGGAAGTCAGGCTCATCGATGCCAAGCTGGATCGCTACATCCGGGACAAGGCACAACGGGACCGGACCATTCCGCACCTGGTGATCGATCGTTTCCGTTTCGACAGCTTCTCCTCGGAACAGGTATCGCGGATCCTGGATGCCACCTATGCGAGATACGTCGCCACCATGTACATCTACTTCATCGTCACCCCGCCGGAGGCGACGGTGGAGCGCGGCTGGAACCGAGGGCTGACGCGGGGACGTTACAAGGCGGTGGAGGACTTCCTGGGACATTGTGTGGAAGCCTATAACGGCATGCCCAAGCTGTTCTTCAAATGGCTGGATAGCCGGAACCCGCGATTCAAGTACTTTTTCCTGGACAACGATGTCCCCAAGCACACCAGGCCCGCGACGATTGCCTACGGAACCCGGGAAGAGCTCAATGTCCTGAAACCCACGGGGCTGGTCAACATCGATCGTTACAAGAAGATCAACACCTTGGCGAAATGCCCAGCGGAGGTCTATCCCGGCGGCGACACCCTGGCGCTCCACAGGAACTGCGAGTTCCTCAAGCAATGCATCGCCAAGGTGCCGGTGGTCAACTTCATCGACGAAGCTTCCGGAAAGGTGTACCTCCGGGCTACCGCGGGACGCTTCTCGGTGGTGGCCCCCACGATCCTGCGGGCCAGGCGGGAGGAACGAGAGCTTGCGGAACTATTTTCCGTTCTCGCGGTGCCCGAACGCTGAGCGGCGGTCTCCCCCGCCGCTATCTGCGCCCTTCCCGGCTTGATCCTTGACAATAAAGCATATGTTCATAACCGATTCTTCCAACCAGAACTTTCCGCCACGCTAATACAGCCGATATGATCGATGGCCAACCCCGTGTTACGGAGACGCTTCCATGTCGCGCATCACACGCCGCCTTGCCGTCCTCGCCGCCCTGCTGTGGTGGTTGCCGACCCTGGTCCAGGCTCAGGATGACGCACCCACCACCCTGGAGGTCGGCTATATGCCGATCCTGCCGGTCGCCCAGTTGTTCGTCATGGAAGGCGAGGGCTGGACCACGGAAGAAGGTCTCGAGTTGGAGCTGACCCGCTTCTCCAGCGGCCCGGCCATGGTCCAGGCACTGGCCTCGGGCGAGTTGGACGTGATGTATTTCGGTATTGGGCCCGCAATGGTGGCACGCGCCAATGACATACCGATCAAGGTGCTGGCCGCCAGCATCAAGGAGCAGATCGGCCTGGTGGCGCGTGGCGATTTCGCCGACTATTTCGACGGCGCCGATCACGCCGAGGCCATCGGCCGCTTCACCGAGGAGCAAGGCCGCAAGCCGAAGATCGCCACCTTCCCCCAGGGCTCGGTGCCGGATACCGTGCTGCGCTACTGGCTGCTGGAGCGCCTGGGCCTGGAGCTGAGCGACGTCGAGATTGTGGCGATGGGCGCCGACCGGGTCCAACAGGCGCTGCTGGCCGGCGCCGTGGACGCCGCCTCGATCCTCGAGCCGATCCTGACCACAGTGCAGCAGCGTGACCCCAGCGCCCGGGTCGTGGCCCGTGCCGACGAGATGCTGCCCGACCAGCCCGGTGCGGTGCTGGCGGCCCGCGAGGCAGTGCTCGAGGCGCACCCGGAGGCAATGCGCAAGTTGATGGCCCTGCATATCCGCGCCACCGAGATGCTCGTCGAGGACCCCAAGCGCGCGGCGCCCCATGTGCGGGAGTTCGTCGGCAAGCGCCTGGTGCCGCTGGAGACCGTCGAGGCAGCGCTCCAGTCGCCCTCGGCGAACTACCTGAGCGACCCCCACGAGATCATCGAGGCCACCCGGGTCATGCACGACTTCCAGGAGCGCATCGGCACCCTGAAGCAACCGGTGGCCATCGAGGCGCTCTTCGACACCCGACTGTATGACGAGGTGAGTGCCTCGCTCGCCACGCCGTCGTCATGAAGCCGTTGACCCGTTCGCGACGCAGCCTGATCAGTGCCCAAGGGCTCGTCGGCTTCCTGATCCTTTGGGAAGTCTCGCTGCGCGCCGGCCTGCTGCCCGGCAGCCTGGTGCCACTGCCGTCGAGCATTCCCGGTGTGCTCTGGGCGGAGCTGATCGACGGCATCTGGTTCGAGGTGGTGCTCTCCAGCCTCTCCCACTACAGCGTGGGGGTGGCACTTGGCTCGCTGCTGGGCATCAGTGTCGGTGTCGCCGCCGCCCTGGTGCCGCGCTTCGACGCCCTGCATGCCTGGCTGGCGCGACTGCTGCGCCCGATCCCGCCGCTGGCGTGGATCCCCTTCGCCATCATCTGGTTCGGGGTCAACCCCTCGGCGGCGGCTTTCATCATCAGCATCGGGGTATTCTGGATCAACTACTTCGCCAGCTACAGCGCAGTGCGCGCGGTGGACCCGGGCTACAACGAGGTGGCCATCGCCTTCGGCCAGGGCCACTTCCTGGCGCGGCTGACCAAGGTCAGCCTGCCGGCGGCGGCACCGGGTATCCTCGGTGGCCTGCGCGCCGGACTGGGCCAGGGCTGGATGACGGTCGTCGCCGCCGAGCTGTTCGGTATCCCTGGCATCGGTCAACGCATGATGGAAGCCTCGGGGCTGCTGGCCACCGACATCGTGGTGGTCTACATGCTGACCATCGCCGGACTCTATGCGCTGTTCGATTTCATCTTCATGGCGATACAACGGAGGATCCTTCGTTGGCAACCGTAAGTGTCGCCGCTCCCGCAGTGCTGCATGCCCGGGACATCAGCCTCGGCTTCGGCGACGACACCATCCTCGCCGGCGTCGACCTGGAGGTTCGTCCCCAGGAATTCGTCGCCGTGGTCGGCGCCTCGGGCGTCGGCAAGTCGACCCTGCTGCGTGCCCTGACCGGGCTGCTGCCCCCTCAGCGCGGCGAGGTCGAGATTCCCCGTGGCGAGGCCACCGATACCCGTGCCTGGTCGATGGTCTTCCAGGCCCCGCGCCTGTTTCCCTGGCGACGCGTGCGGGCCAATGTCGAGCTGGGCCTGGAGGGGCTGGCGCTGTCACGCGCCGAGCGCCGCCGGCGCGCACTGGAGCCGCTGGCCCTGGTCGGCCTGGAAGAATTCGCCGAGCGCTGGCCAAGCACGCTCTCCGGCGGCCAACAACAGCGCGTGGGGATCGCCCGGGCCCTGGCGGTCAAACCCAAGGTACTGTTCATGGACGAGCCCTTCTCGGCGCTCGACGCCATCACCCGCCGCCACCTGCAGGGCGAGCTGGCCGACCTGCGCCAGCGTACCGAGGCAGCCATCGTATTCGTCACCCATGACATCGAGGAAGCCGTGTTGCTGGCCGACCGCGTCATGGTGCTCGGCGGCAAACGCGGCGACACGCCCGCCGGTGTCATCGACGTGGTCGAGGTCGACCTGCCGCTGACGGCCCGCCGCGAGCACGCCGAGTTCGCCAACCGGGTCCAGGCCATCGAACACCTTATCGGCCCGGGACCCGCCGCGGCCGCCACCTGACCGGGAGGAATTCGCCATGTCGCTGCGCGTCGTGCTGCAGGCCCAGGGCTGGGCCTACATCCGCACCTGAGGTCTCCCTCCTCAGGCCAGTGGCACGTCCTCCGCCTGCAGGGCGCCGGTTTGCACCCGCCACTGGGCGGCATAGCGGCCACCGCGGGCCAGCAGCTCGGCATGGGTGCCTTGCTCCACCACCCGACCAGCGTCGACCACGGCGATCTCGTCGGCATGCACGATGGTCGACAGACGGTGGGCGATCATGATCACCGTTCTTCCGTGGCCGATCTTCGCCAGCGAGCGCTGGATGGCGGCCTCGGTCTCGTTGTCCACGGCGCTGGTGGCCTCGTCCAGGACCAGGATCGGCGGATCCTTGAGCAATGCCCGAGCCAGCGAGAGGCGCTGGCGCTGACCGCCGGAGAGCCTCACGCCGCGCTCGCCCACCGGGGTATCCAGTCCCTGCGACAAGGCCTGAATGAAGTCCCATGCCTCGGCGGTTCTGGCCGCCTCGACAATCGCGTTTTCGTCGGCCTCGGGCCGGCCATAGGCGATGTTGTCGCGCACCGTGCCCTCGAACAGATAGACATCCTGGCTGACCAGGCCGATGGCACGGCGCAGTGAGATCAGGCTCAATCCCCGAATCGGCTGGCCATCGATACGGATCTCACCGGCCTGAGAGTCATGGAAGCGCAGCAACAGCTTGATCAGGGTCGACTTGCCCGACCCCGTGGCACCGACCAGCGCCAGGGTATTGCCCGCCGGAACCGTCAGGTCGATCTCTCTCACCCCCTCGCCGCTGTTCGGATAGCGGAAGGTCACGCCCGCGAAGCTCACTTCGCCGCGCACCGGCTCGGCCAGGGCTCGGCCACCGTCGTCGCGCACCTGGATCGGCGTGGCCAGCAGATCGAGGATGCGCCGGGTGCTAGCCATGGCGCGCTCGAACAGGTCGATGACCTGGGCCAGGCCGGTCAGTGGCCACAGCAGCCGCTGGGTGAGGAATACCAGTACGCCGTAGGCCCCCACATTAAGCTCGCCCTTCAACGCCAGCATGCCGCCCACGGTAAAGGTCGCCAGGAAGCCGGTGAGGATCGCCATGCGGATCACCGGAATGAACGCCGAACTGATGCGGATCGCTCGTCGGTTGGCTTCCACATAGGCCTCGCTGGCCTGGCGTAGCCGTTCGGCCTCACGGGCCTCGGCGGTGAAGCTCTTGATGGTGGCGATACCGCTCAGGTTGTTGGACAACCGGCTCGACAGGTCGCCGACCTTCTCGCGCACGTCGGCGTAGAGCGGTCCAGCCTTGCGCTGGAAGAAGAAGGCGCCCCACACGATCAACGGAATCGGCGTGAAGGCGAGCAGCGCGATCAGCGGCGAGAGCACGAAGAACACCGCGCCCACCGCCACCACGGTCACTCCGACCTGAATCATGGCGTTGGCACCGCCGTCGAGGAAGCGCTCGAGCTGGTTGACGTCGTCGTTCATGGTCGCCACCAGCTGTCCCGAACTCTTCGATTCGAAGAAGCCCATGTCCAGGCGCTGGGCATGTTCGTAAGCGTCCTGACGCAGGTCGGCCTGCAGTCGCTGGGCCAGGTTGCGCCACAGTATCTGGTAGAGATATTCGAACAGCGACTCGCCGGTCCAGATGAAGAAGGTCAGCACACCCAGGATCAGGATCTGCTCCTGGGCGGACTCGAACCCCAGCCGGGCGACGAAGCTCCGCTCCTGGTTGACCACCACGTCGATGGCCACGCCGATCAGGATCTCCGGGGCAATATCGAATAGCTTGTTGATGATCGAACAGACACTGGCGGCGACGATCCGACGACGGTAGCCACGCGCGTAGCGCAGCAGCCGGATCAAGGCGTGAAAACTGTTCGTGGAGGACATGCCGATTCTCCGTTGTGGCCGACAGGCACCTTCATGACGCCGGCCGCTGCTTCAGGGTGATGCGCCGTTCGTGGTAGGCGATCGCCAGGCCGCTACCGATGATCACCAGGGTGCCGACATAGACCCACAGGTCCGGCACCTCGCCCCAAAACCACCAACCCAGCAGTACCGCCCAGACCATGGCGGTGTAATCGAAGGGCGCCGCCAAAGCGGCGGGGGCGAAGCGGAACGCCATAGTGATAAAGGCCATGGCACCGACACCAAAGATCCCGGCGCCGATGAAGCCCAGCCAGTGCACGGGCCAGGGCGTCTGCCATACCCACGGCAGCAGCGCGGCGGTGACCACGAGCGGCACCAGGGTGACGTAGAACACCATCGCCCACAGATACTCACGCAAGCCGTAACGGCGCGCGGTGATCATCAGCAGCGCATAGAACATTGCCGCCCCCACCACCACCAAGGCACCGGGTTGGAAGCCCGCCGCGCCCGGGCGTACCACGATCAGCACTCCCAGGAAGCCGATGATGGCCGCCGCCAGCGGCAGACGCTCGACCTTCTCGCCAAGCAGCGGCACCGACAACAAGGTGACGAACAAGGGAGCGGCAAACGCGATGGCCGTAGTCTCGGCCAGTGGCAACAACGTCAGGCCGAACACGAAACACAACATGGTGCCGGTAGCGATCAAACCGCGAACCAAGTGTACGCCAGGGCGTCGTGTGGTGAGCTTGCGCAACCCGCCATTGAAGCGCGCGATCAGCCCGATCAATGGCAGCGAGATCAGGGTGCGAAAGAAGATGATCTGGATCGGCGAGTGCACCTCGCCCAGCCATTTGGAAATGGCATCGCCCACGGAAAGGCAGAACACTCCGGCGCACATCCATAGAATTCCCCGCAGTGACGACGACATCGGCGGCTCCCTGTGATGGCAAGACGTTATCGCTGACCATATGCCAGCCCTCTAACATAACTGAGTCGCGTGCCGGTGGCGATGTCAGGCTCGGGTCACTTGCATTGCGGATCGGAGCTCGTTCTCCGCCTGACAAATATGTTATAACATAACAATAGCTATCGAATCAGTACGTGCCCATGCTGGACATGCTGAGCCACTGGATCCTGGCTCCCCTCGACTATGGCTTCATGCGCCGCGCCCTAGTGGCGTGCATCGCCCTATCGCTTACTGCCCCGGTCATGGGAGTACTGCTGACCCTGCGCGGCATGAGCCTGATGAGCGAACCGCTGTCGCACGCCATCATGCCTGGCGTGGCCATCGCCTTTCTACTGTCGGGGTTCTCGTTGTCCGCCATGATGTTGGGCGGGATCGTGGCAGGCTTGGTGACGGTGGGTTCGGCCAGCGGCATCACCCTGGTCAGCGGTCTGAAGGAGGACGCCGCCATGGCCAGCCTGTTTTTGACCGCCATGGCGATAGGCGTGCTGCTAATTTCCCTGCGGGGCTCCGCGCTGGACCTTGGGCATGTGCTGTTCGGCTCGATCCTGGCCGTCGACACCGCCAGCCTGATGATCCTGGCAACCGTGACCAGCGGTGTGCTGATCGTACTCGCGGCGATGTTCCGAGCGCTGGTCGTGGAGTCCCTCGATCCGGCCTTCCTCGCCTCGCAGGGCACTTCCCCCAGTTGGATCCATGGCCTGTTCATGAGCCTGGTGGTGCTGAGCCTGGTCATCGGCTTTCAGACCTTGGGCACACTGATGGCCGTCGGACTGATGCTGCTTCCCGCCACCATGGCCCGCTTCTGGAGTCGTCGTCTGGAAGGCCTGATGGCCATCGCCATCGGCTGGTCGCTATTTTCCAGTCTGGCTGGGTTACTGCTGTCCTACCACGCCGGGCTGCCTTCCGGGCCGGCCATCATACTGGTGGTCGGTGCAGGTTATGTCGTGTCGCTGCTCATTGGACCTTACGACAGTTTGCTGATCAGGCTCCATACCACAAAGCACAGGAATGCTTCGCCATGATCTCCGGCACCGTTCGCATTCGAAGCTGCCATCTTGGCAGCGCAAGCACGAAACGTTATGTTATATAATCTCATTTTTACGCTCGTGCGGAGTCCCAACATGCCCCTTACCGCGATTCGCGCCACCGACACGTCTCGCGACTCGTACATTGAGTCGGAAGCCTTCTGTCACTGGGCCATCGACGACGGCATCGGCGTGCTGCCACGGATCTTCGAGGACGCCATCACGCTGGCGGTGATGACACGCCAACTGAGTGACGACCTCCGGGACGGCATCGCCGCTCAGCTTGCTCCCGGCAAGCCGCTCGACTGGCGCTGGCGCGGGGCGGCCGGCCAGGCCCTGATCGACGACCTGACCCGGCACCTGCCGGCGCCCGAGCATGGCGAAGCACTGCTCGAGGACGTGCGCTGGGTCAGCGAGGCCATGGCCTTCCTGTTCGACACCGACACCGTCGGCGTGCGCTTGCGAATTCTCGATGGCGCCATGTGCCCGCGCTTCCACGTCGACAACCTGGCGGTGCGCCTTGTGACCACCTATGCCGGCCCCGGCAGTGAATGGTTGCCGGAACATGCCGTGAATCGAGCTGGACTGGGTGCACCGCGTCCCCAAAAGCCCGATCCACTGCGCGACCCGGCGGCCATCCGCCACCTCGCTACCGGCGAGGTGGCCCTGCTCAAGGGCGAGGGTTGGATCGGCAACGAAGGGCACGGCCTAGTGCACCGTAGCCCACACCCCCCGGCTGGCGTGAAGCGCCTATTGCTGGCGCTGGATCCCGGCTGAATCTCTTAGCCATCTTCACAGGTACTCTTCACAAGGAAAGAACGATGCCCCGCATCCGCTACCTGCTGGCCGCCCTCGGCCTGGCATTGACCTCAACCGCTGTGCACGCCGAGCCGCGCACCCTGGATATCGTCGCGCCCTGGGAGATCACCAGTCCCGATCCATCGAAGTCGGGCCATGTCTTCGCCCGCATGCAAGTCGCCGAGACGCTGGTCGACACCGATGCCGACGGCAACCTCGCTCCAGGCCTGGCCACATCCTGGACCCAGAACGACGATGCCACGATCTGGCGCTTCACGATCCGCGACGGTGCCCGCTTCCATGACGGCACGCCGGTAACTGCCGAGGCCGTTGCCACGAGCCTCGAGCATGCATTGACCAAGCCAGGCATCCTCGACTCGACACCGATCGCGACCATCGACGCCGAAGGCGACGAGGTGGTAATCCACCTCGAATCTTCCTTCGCCCCGCTGCCGGCACTGCTGGCCCATTCCAGCACCCAGATCCTGGCACCCGCCTCCTACGCCGAAAACGGTGAAGTGACGGCAGTGATCGGCAGCGGCCCTTATCGAGTCGACAGTCTGGAACCGCCACAGCGCCTCATGGTCACTCGTTTCGACGATTATTGGGGCGAGGCGCCAGCCATCGAACGTGCCAGCTACCTGGCCGTGAGTCGCGGCGAGACCCGTGCGCTGATGGCCGAAAGTGGGGATGCCGATATCGTCTTTACCCTCGACCCGGCCAGCCGCACACGGATGTCGCGCCAACCGGACCTGACCCTGCATGCCGTGCCGCTGCCGCGCACCATCGTGATCAAGGTCAACGCTGGTCATCCCTTCCTCGACGATCAGCGTGCCCGCCAAGCGCTTAGCGAGGCCATCGACCGTACTGGTATCGCCGCCGGTCTGCTGCGCGCACCGGAGGCTGCCGCCCCCGAGCTGTTCCCAGCGAGCCTCGGCGCCTGGCATCTGGCCATCTCGCCGGAAGAATCCCGCGACCTCGACCAAGCCCGTGAGCAACTGGCAACGCTGGGTTGGGAAGCGAATGGTGACGGCCTACTCGAACGTGACGGCGAGCCCTTCCGGCTGACCCTGCGCACCTTCTCCGACCGCCCGGAACTGCCGGTGGTAGCCACCGCCCTGCAGGACCAGTGGCGCGAGCTGGGTGTCGATCTCGAGGTCGCGGTGGGCAACGCCAGCGAGATTCCCTCCGGCCACCGCGACGGCAGTCTCGAGCTGGGCCTGGCGGCCCGCAACTACGGCCTGGTGCCCGACCCACTGGGCACGGTGCTCGAGGACTTCGGGCCCGAGGGTGGTGACTGGGGTGCCATGGGATGGTCGGATGCCGAGCTCGAAGAATGGCTGAATCAATTGCGCAGCGAGACCGACCCCGAGGAACGTGCCAGCATGGAGACCGAGGTCGCTACCCGGCTGCATGAGGCGCTGCCGGTGATTCCGGTGGCCTGGTATCAGCAGACCGCCGCAGTGAATGACGAGTTGGAAGGCTTCTCCATCGACCCGTTGGAGCGTAGCTATCGGATCGATGAGCTGAGGTGGGCCGAATGACGCGAGGTCTTGGCCGCGGATTGCCTGCACTGCTTCTGCAGCGCCTGCTTCAGGCCGGATTGGTGGCATGGATGGTCGGCACCCTGACCTTCGTGCTGACCCGCACCCTGCCTGGTGACATGGCTTACCGTATCGCCGCCGGCCGCTACGGCCACGACATGGTCGATACGGCGGCCGCCGAGGCGGTTCGCGCCGAGCTGGCGCTGAACCAGCCGGCATCGAGCGCCTATTTTGGCTGGCTCTGGGATCTACTGCAGTTCGACCTCGGCCGCTCGCTGGTCAGCGGCGAGCCGGTGGTACGCGAGCTGTGGCACCAACTCGGTCATTCGCTGGGCCTGGCGGCGGTTGCCGTGGCGCTGTCGTTGCTGCTCGGGCCACCGTTGGGACTGGCCGCCGGGTTGCGTCCACGCGGTATGCTCGATCGCCTCAGCGAAGTCGTCGCCAGTGTATTGCGGGCCCTGCCGCCCTTCGCCGTGGGCCTAGTGCTGATCCTGGTATTTGCCGTCGGTCTGGGCTGGCTGCCCGCCGCCGGCCATGGACGCACCGCACATAGCGTGCTGCCGGCGCTGACCCTGGCGTTGGGGCTGGCCGCGGTCTCCAGTCGCGTGGCACGCAACGCCATGGCCGATGTTTCGCAATCGGCCTATTACGCCTTCTCGCGCACCAAGGGCCTGAGCGACCGCCTGACCTTCATGCGCCACGGTCTGCGCAACGTCGCGGTGCCGGTCGTCGCCTATCTTGGCGTGCAGTTCGTCTATCTGATCGAGGGTGTGGTGGTGGTCGAGACGCTGTTCGCTTGGCCCGGTATCGGCCACGCCCTGGTACACGCCATCGTTGCCCGCGACGTGCCGATGATCCAGGGCACCGCCCTGATCATGGGCCTGCTGTTCGTGCTGCTCAACACCGTAGTGGATATCGTTTGCCATCTGCTCGACCCACGGAGGCGCCACGCATGACCACCCTCGTCGCTCCTCTCCTCACACTGCCCCGCCTGAGCGCTCGCCAGCGCCTGGGCGGCCTGTTGCTCGCATCGCTGCTGGTCTTTGCCTGGCTGGTACCGTGGCTTTCCGATGCCGATCCCGCACGCCAACAGCTCACCCGCATTCTGCAACTACCTTCGCTGGCCGAACCGCTGGGCACCGACCACCTGGGCCGCAGCCTGCTGGCCAGGTTGGCCGCCGCCATACGCCTGTCGCTGGGCATGGCGATGCTCAGTGTGCTCACCGCCGCCGTACCCGGTGTATTGATGGGAATCATCGCCGGCTGGCGCGGCGGCTGGCTGGACCGCGTGCTGGGCAGCCTGGCCGATGCCTGTCTGGCGTTGCCTGGTCTGCTGCTGGTGTTGTTGCTGGCAGCCATCGCGCCGGGAAATTTCTGGGCGCTCTACGTTGGCATCGCACTGGTGCTGTGGATCGAATACTTCCGCCTGGTGCGCGCCCGCACCCGAGCATTGGCGGCCTCGCCGCAGCTCGAGGCCAGCCGGCTGCTGGGCTTCGGTCCGCTCTACCTGTTCCGTCGCCATCTGTGGCCGGAACTGGCCCCACAGGTGCTGACCCTGGCCGCCTTCGGCGCTGCCAGTGCGATTCTCGCCATGGCCGCTCTGGGTTTCGTCAGCGTCGGCCTTCGCCCGCCCACCGCCGAACTGGGGCTGATGATGATCGAACTGCTGCCCTACTACCATGAAGCGCCCTGGGCAATGGCCCAGCCCATCGTGGTGCTGTTCGTGCTGGTACTGAGCCTCAACCTGCTGGCGGGGAGGGACCCACGATGACGTTGGCACAACAAGCGCCACTGCTGCACATCGAAGACCTGGCGGTCGACGGCGATGGCGTCAGCATTGCCCCTTTCTCGTTGACGCTCATCCCTGGTCAACGCCTGACCCTGCTCGGTGAAACCGGCTCGGGCAAGAGCCTGCTCGCCCAGGCGATCATGGGCACCTTGCCCAAGGGTCTGGCCGCACGTGGCCGCTTGCACATTGCCGGGCAAACCTTTGCTGCCGACGATACCCCATCACGTCGCAAGCTATGGGGACATACCCTGGCGCTGCTGCCCCAAGAGCCCTGGCATGCGCTGGACCCGACCATGCGCGCCATCAGCCAGATCGCCGAGAGCCACCGCCACGTGGCCGGACGTTCGCGCCGCGAGGCCGGCGCCGCCGCCCGTCGCGACCTTGCCGGGCTGGGCCTGCAGGATGCCGGACACAAGCTGCCCTCCGAGCTCTCCGGCGGCATGGCACAGCGTGTGGCCTTCGCCGCGGCCAGCGCCGGCGGCGCCCATATCGTGATCGCCGACGAACCGACCAAGGGGCTCGACGCCACCCGTCGCGATGCGGTGGTGGCCCTGCTGGCGCGCACATCCGACGACGGCGGCTCTTTGCTGACCATCACCCATGATATCGAGGTAGCCCGTCGCCTGGGTGGCGAGGTGGCGATTCTGCGGCAAGGGCAAGTGGTGGAGCGCGGCCCGGCCAAGCGGGTACTGACCAGCCCGCAAAGCGACTACGGCCAGCGCTTGATGGCCGCCGATCCCAGCCGCTGGCCGGTGCCACGCCCACTGACCTGCAAGGCGGGGAAGTCGGTGATCGAAGCCCGCCAGCTCGCCATGGCGCGCGGAGGCAAGACCTTGTTCGAGGATCTGTCGCTGAATATCGCTCCGGGCGAAATCGTCGGTATCAGCGGCCCTTCCGGTTGCGGCAAGAGCACCTTGGGCGACGTGCTGCTGGGCGTGGCCAAGGCCGACAAGGGCGAAGTCATACGGGAACCGAGCCAATCGCGGCTGGGCTTCCAGAAGCTTTACCAGGACCCGCCGGCGGCCTTCTCTCCACACTGGACATTACGACGCCTGCTCGACGACCTGATACGTCGACATCGCCTGGACCCGGCCGCGATCGTGCCCTTGATGGTACACCTGAACCTGGACCCCGCACTGCTCGACCGCCGCTCTGGCGAGATCTCCGGTGGCGAGCTGCAACGCTTTGCCATCCTGCGGGTGCTGCTGCTCGAGCCCTGCTTCCTGTTCGCCGACGAACCCACCTCGCGCCTCGACCCCATCACCCAGCAGGAAACGCTGTCACTGCTGGTGGAACTGGCCCGTGAACGTCACTGCGGCGTGATGCTGGTCAGCCACGACCCGGCGTTGATCGAACGGCTCTGCGACCGGCGCCTGACGCTGGGCGATACCGACACCAAATCGCCCGCTGCCATAACCGACACCGCCGCGGAGGCGAGCTTGTCGCCATAGCCGTTGGGTAGCCTCTACCCCCCGCTTGAGGTGGCTTCGGCCACCTCTTTTTTGGTCGTCAGTTGCGCCAGGGATGCGCTAGATCAAAACCCAGAGATTTAACATAACACCAAAATAACCGGGCAAGATATTGCCCGCCGGGCAACTTCTTGCCTGAATCCAGGCAACTTCTTGCCTAAACATAATTAATTCCCGAAAAGCGATATCGGCAAGCGTTTGATTATTCTTATATTAGATTAAGCTGGCACGCAATCTGCCCTTAACAGGGTGTCCAAACGGACATCTCATCACTCATTCCGTCAAGGAGCAGACTCATGCCAACCCCTTGTTATATCAGCATCGAAGGCCAGACCCAGGGCAACATCACCGCTGGTGCCTTCACCCCGGACTCCGTGGGCAATATCTACGTCGAGGGCCACGAGGACGAGATGCTGGTACAGGAGTTCAAGCACATCGTCACCGTGCCCACCGACCCGCAATCCGGCCAGCCGTCCGGTCAGCGCGCTCACCGGCCGTTCATCTTCACCGTGGCGCTGAACAAGGCCGTACCGCTGATGTACAACGCCCTGGCTTCCGGAGAAATGCTGCCCACCGTCACGCTGAAATGGTACCGCACCTCGGTGGAAGGCAAGCAGGAGCACTTCTTCACCACCACCCTGACCGACGCCACCATCGTCGACATCAACCTGCGCATGCCGCATGCCCAGGACGCCACCAAGGCCGAGTTCACCCAGTTGATGGATGTCTCACTGGCCTACCGCAAGATCGATTGGGAACACACCGTCGCCGGCACCTCCGGGTCCGACGACTGGCGCGCGCCTATCGAGTCGTAAGCCGGTAGTTGGGTGCCCTCGCCGTTGGCTCGCACGGTGAGGGCCACTCTTGGTAATCGAGTTTCGAAGCGACGGGCGTATCTTGGCCAGGCGGCATCTCTACCTCACCACCAGGCACTCCATGCCCTGCCGTGCCAGTTGATCGCAAGCGTTGCGCGCCTGCTGCTCTTCCAGATCGACCAGCCGGGCACGGAAGACTTGGCGCTCCGGCGCCTCGGTGACGGCGACTCGCGCCCGCATCCGCTCATCTTGCAGGTAGCCGGCAGCGCGCGCTGCCAGGTCCTGCGCCATGTCGGCATCCTGGAAGGCCCCTACCTGCACCGCCCAATCACCCCCCATCTCGTAGTCGTTTCCCTGGTCGTACTCGTAGTCACTTCCCTGGCCATGTTCGACCCGGTTGACCAGCGCCATGATGGGATCGTCAGAAGGCATGGTGTCGATAGCGTCGCTCATGGAAATACGCAACGGCTCGGCGCTCGACACGACCTGGGTCGCGGCCAGGAATGAACTCTCGATGCGTGTCGCAGGCGTGGAAACGGTGGAGCCGGTTGGCTGAACCGATGTCTGGCGGCTGCTCGCCAGCTCGGCGATACGATCCTGCTGCGCCACCGAAGGCGGCGACGATGCGGATATCGGCTCGACATTGCCCGAGATATCGGCGCTGGCAATCCAGTCCCTTCCACTGAGCAGGGAGGCACGCACGAAACCGCGATCGAGCAGATCGGCCATGTGGGCATCCCGCGATTGCGCAGTGAAACCGCCCATGACCACAGCTACGATGCGGCGGCCATCGCGTACCGCCGAGGTGGCAACATTGAAGCCGGAGGCTCGGATATAACCGGTCTTGAGCCCATCGGCACCATCGTAGTTGGTGAGCAGGCGATTATGGCCCTTGATCGTCTGGCCACGATATGTGAAACGGGGTCGCGAGAAGTGGTGGTAATACTGGGGGAAGTCGTTCATTAGTCGCATCGACAGCATCGCCATGTCACGAGCCGTGGAAACCTGGCCATCGTCCGGCAAGCCTGATGCATTGCGGAAGCGGGTCGCATTCATGCCCATCTCCCGCGCCTTGTCGGTCATTAACCGGGCGAATGCGGATTCGGTCCCCCCCAAGGCCTCGGCAACCACTGCCGCCACATCATTGGCCGAGCGGATGATCAGGGCCGGAATCGCGTCGCGTACCTTGATGCTGCTTCCCGCCTTCAGCCACAGCTTGGAAGCCGGCATGGACGCGGCATGACGCGACACCGGGAGAGGCTGATCCAGCGTCACCCGCCCGTTTTCCAGGGCCTCGAACAGCAAGTAGAGCGTCATCATCTTGGTCAGCGATGCGGGGTAACGGGTAGCATCGGCATTCGCCGCATGCAGCACCTCGCCGCTGGCGATATCGACGACGATCGACGCATAACGTGGATTGGCGCGAACCGAAGAAGAAAGTGTCAACGCGAAAAGTGCCAGAAACACCACTGACAGCACCATGAAGCGCCGCGTTCCGCTGCATATCCCGGGCATCATTATTGTTATCCCTCAACGTTCCCTACGTTACCCTAATTACCCTGCTCTATATAAGAAAGTATGCCCATGAACGCCACGCTGTCCAACCCTTCTTCACTTTGATTAGCACTTCGCGGAGGCAATATCTTGGGGTTTTCGCCACCGGACGCTATGGTGAAAACTTCGCCGCTTCGTGGCATGACAGGAGACACCGCATGAACGACCAGCCTCGCCTGCTGTGTTTCGCCGGCAGCGCCCGGCAAGACTCCCTCAACAAGCGCCTGGCCAGACTCGCCGCTTCTCGCGCCAGACAGTATGACGCCGACGTCAGTTTTCTCGATCTCGCCGACTACCCCATGCCGCTCTATCATGGTGACCTGGAAGCTCGCGAGGGCCTGCCGGAAGCGGCCAGAACACTCAAAGGTCTCTTTTGTGACTGCGACGGTTTCCTGATTGCCGCGCCGGAATACAACAGCAGTCTTACGCCACTGCTCAAGAACACGCTGGACTGGATATCGCGACGCGAACACCCGGACGAACCAAGGCTGAGCGCCTACCGTGGCAAGGTAGCGGCGTTGTGCGCGGCGTCGGGCGGTGCCACCGGCGGGCAGCGAGGACTGGTGGCATTGCGCATGATGCTGGGCAACATCGGCGTGCACGTATTGCCTCAGCAGCTCAGCGTGCCGCATGCCGCCGAGGCCTTCGATGCCCAAGGCGAGCTCATCGACGACCAACGCTCGCAGATTCTCGATACCCTGATCGCCGAGTGGATACGGGTCAGCCGGGCATTACGCGGTTGAACGGAGAATGAAGCAAGACTATTGATTCAATAAAACCAATTGACTGTGGCGATTTCTGTCCTTGGCTTACCTTGGGGAAAAGAAACAGGGGTATATGCCAGATGATCAAGACCGCCACTTTTGCTGTCGTGCACTTCAGTGTGGCCTTTAGTGTCACCTGTCTGCTGACCGGAAGCTGGGTGCTTGGCGGATTGATCGCAATGCTCGAGCCCACCGTAAATACCGTGGCTTATTTCTTCCACGAGAAAGCGTGGGAGTGCGTTTCGCGCCGACGCCAGCAGCGCTCCGATGGCCTCAGGGGGGTGGCGTAGTGACTTCGAGGCTCACTTCGTAGCTGCGATCCCCCTCCAAGCAGTCGTCGTCCATCATCGAAAAGCAACCCTGACTGTCATGGACATGCAGATACCAGGTACCGGCCGGCAAGGAAGTGGCAATACGAAAGTTGTCCCACTCGCCACTACGCCAGTCACGCATCACGACCCGTCCCTCGGCATCGTACAGCTCCGCATGGGGATCTACCGACATACTGCTGGCAATCGCCACCCGGCTTTCGAGCACGACATAGGATGGCTCGTCCAGAGTGAATACATAGATATCGGTACCCGGTCCCAGAAAGCCATGTTGCGCCTGTCCCGCCGTCAGCTCGATGGCCCGATCCCGCGGGTCAACCGTGGAAGCGCACCCCGACAAGACCAGTAACAATGACACGGCAAGCATGCCGCTCAAGGCGCGCATGAATAGCCTCCTTGGAGCACACGGCTCGCAAGACTTCTATCGATCTTCAT
Organism: Litchfieldella qijiaojingensis; assembly: GCF_014651875.1. GTDB lineage: Bacteria > Pseudomonadota > Gammaproteobacteria > Pseudomonadales > Halomonadaceae > Litchfieldella > Litchfieldella qijiaojingensis. The sequence continues at coordinate 38,078 of NZ_BMXS01000019.1, read as the reverse complement.
AACCACAAGCAGCATCAGAATGGCTGGCGAGGTGCGGAACGGCAAGATCATCGGCGAGAAAAGCCATGGTCTCATCTCCCGCACCGAGCCTTTCATAGGGTACCCTTGCGATTTTGTGTTGCCGGAAGATAAGACTATGAAATCCCTGATGCCCTCTGCCCTGGCGGGACTACTCACCCTCGGCCTGGTTAGTCAATCCTCGGCATTGATGTTCAACCAGAGCCGTATCCAGGACAGCGGCTACTGGACTTCCATGGAACTCTCGCTTGGCGAAGAGCGCTACTTCCGGGCCAGCAACTTGAGCGATTACCCGGATACCGCCTTTTCCGTTTTCTTCGTTCCCGATGATTGCCGCCCGCAGTTGGAACTGAGGGTCGAAATGGGCGAAGTCTCCGCCCGTAACGAAACCATCGAGGCCAGCCAAGGGGCAATGCGTGTCGATCGTGCCCCCAGACACGACAGCGAGGTGACGCTGACCCGCGAACGCGGCGACAGCGGTGGCTATGCCAGCTTCCAGACTTCCGATATCTATCGCCTGCTGCACGAGATGCGAGTCGGCGACGTGTTGCGCCTGAAAATGGACAACGACGAGGAGCCCTGGTACCTGGGCTTCCACCTGGCCGGCGCTTCCGCCGCCCTCGACCGCGCCGCCCGGATGTGCCGGGAATCTCTTCCCAGCGAGGACGAAGGGGAGAAGGAAGTTCCCGAAGACTTCTTCGACGATTGACGTCGACTCGAGTGGAAACCACCAGGTTGAACCGCTGCTCCTGATACCCCAATACTGGCCGGAAACCGAGGGCACGGAGAGATGCACCCGATGACACTGCTGGAAACCCGTGTAGCCCCCGAATGGGTCGACTACAACGGCCATATGAACGACGCTGAGTATGCACGGGTCTTCTCACTGGCGGTCGAGGCACTGATGGAGCACATCGGCCTCGATGCCGAAGGGCGCGCCCGTCATGCCTATACGATCTACACGCTGGAAACGCACCTTTGTTATCGCAGCGAGGCCCAGGAAGACGAGCCGTTGACGGTTGACCTGATGCTGCTCGATCACGATGCCAAGCGCTTGCACGTGTTCTTTACGATGCGTGATGGCGAAGACCGAGAACTGGCCACCAGCGAACAGATGTTGATGGGCATGAGTACCGAAAGCGGCCGGCCCGGGGCCTTTCCCGAGGCCGTAGCTGAGCGCATTGCCGTCCTGCCACGCCCCGCCGATGGAGAATGGCCACCCCTGGCCGGGAGGAGGATCGGCATTCCCCGCCATGATCGATGATGAAATATCCAGGCGGCCGATTTTTCACGGCCTAGACATGAGAAAGGCCCGGCCCAGGCGCCACATTGGGTGGTCACCCGAGCTCAGGCCTCGATCAAGAGAGCGGACGATGTCCGCTCTCATCAGAACGGCCCTTAGTACTGTCCGAGCTGTGATTCGAGCTTGAACATGGTGGCCGAGAGTTCACCGTAGCTCATCACCGGTGATTCAGGTGCCTCGGCTGACGGCCATGCCTTCAAGGCTTCGTCATAGGCCGACACCAACTCATCGAAGGCCTCGGCATCGCTGGCCTGGAAGAGCTCGGCCTGGGCATCGAGCAGGGACCTGGCGACGAGCATGAAGCCACGACCATCCTGGTACTCGACAACGTTGACGAACTGGCCATCGTCGACCGCTTCTTCGTACTCGTGCATGGCCTGGCGCAACAGTGCCAACTGAACGCGGCTCTGGAAGGTCACATCCTCGCGCAGCTCACCGTCGACGTCCTGCATGGCGGACTCGATCGCACTAACCGCCGCGTCGTAGGCATCTTCATGCTCACCCCATTCGCCACCTTCACGGGCCTCATCGACCAAAGCCTGCAAGGTGTCTTCCAAGCCCTCGACACCGCGTTGCTCGAAGGCAGGCTCCAGACCTTCGTAGTGCTCATCGATGGGATGCCCGAAGTGCGGCTGTGATGCGGTTTGCTCACCCTCCTGGTAGAGCTCGCGAGCGACCTCGAGGTGGCCTTGCATCATGGCAAGGGTGGTGTAATAGACGCCGGGGTTACTGGCATCGATATGATGGCCGGCTTCGCCACCTTCGCCACCTTCGCCACCTTCACCACCTTCGCCACCTTCGCCGCCTTCACCACCGGCGGAAGCGTTCAAGTAAGCAAAGACCGCGAACGGGTCAGGGCCCTCGGCATGGCCGGCTTCGCCGCCCTCGCCACCTTCACCACCTTCGCCGCCTTCTTCGTGGTGGCCGGCTTCACCGCCCTCGCCACCTTCACCACCTTCGCCGCCTTCTTCGTGGTGACCGGCTTCACCGCCCTCGCCACCTTCACCACCTTCGCCGCCTTCTTCGTGGTGACCGGCTTCACCGCCCTCGCCACCTTCACCGCCTTCACCGCCTTGGTCGTTGTGGGCGAGCATCAGAGTATCGGGGCCTTGGGTGAACTCGGGCGAGAGTTCGGTCTCCGCCCAGCTGGCCGTACTGGTGCCCAGCAGGACGCATGTGCCGACGCCGACCCAGAGCTTGGTACGAGTGTTGTTGGACATGGGGATTTCCTTATTCATTGCGTTTGCCATGGCGCTCGGCCGTGAAGGCCGGTTCGACTGCCAGCATAGAGGGTGCCGGCTGCGTAAGTTTAATGCAAACCATTCACACTTGTTTATAATTAACGGCATTTCGTTCGAGTGGAGCGCCTACCGTGATCCTATGCATCGACCAGGTCATCCCGACCGAACTGCTGCAGCGGGTGCAAGCCACCCTGGCCGACGTCCCCTTCCGCGATGGTCGCGAAACGGCGGGATGGCACGCACGGACAGTCAAACTCAACCAGCAGGCCGACGGCCGTCAGCCCGAAGTGGCCGCCCTGCGCCAGGAGATCGCCACCGAGCTGCAACGCCACCCACTCTTCCATATGGCCGCCCGGCCCAAGCGCATGAAGCCATTGATGTTCAGCCGCTACGAGGAAGGCATGAGCTATGGCAACCATGTCGATGATGCGGTGATGGGCACGCCACAAGGCGCCATGCGCTCGGACCTGTCCTTCACTCTCTTCCTCAACGACCCCGATAGCTACGACGGTGGAGAACTGCTCATCGACTCCACTGCCGGCGAGCAGACCTACAAGCTGCCCGCCGGTGCCCTGATCCTCTATCCCTCCTCGACCCTGCACCGGGTCGAGCCGGTGACCCGTGGCCAGCGACTGGCCGCTGTCGGTTGGGCCCAGAGCCAGGTTCGCGATCCCCAGCAGCGTGAGATTCTTTTCGATCTCGATACCACACGGCGCCAGGTATTCGAGGAGAGCGGCAAGACCCGCACCTTCGACATGCTGACGAAGAGCCTGGCCAATCTGCTGCGGATGTGGGCGGATCCGTGATCGTTCTCTTTGCTCCGTTACTACCGGCATGTAACGCTGATCTACTTGTTCTACTACCGACTCGGCCAGCCGGGCTCGGGTCTTGCCGGCCTCGCCCAGGCAGCTCTTGAGTTAGTTGCGGAAGCTCATCAGCTTGTCGACTTTTTCGATTATGCAAACTCTTCGGTGTCGATATCCGCCTGTTGCGCCTCGCTGTAGCGGGCGCCTGCCACCTGCTCCGGTGTCATCATGGCGTTCAGTCGAGTGACGGTCGCTGCATCCAATCTGAGGGTTTCAGCCGCGAGGTTCTCGCGCATATGCTCGACGGAGCGGGACCCAGGGATTGGAATGACGTCATCCCCCTGTGCCTTGAGCCAGGCTAGCGCCAGCTGGCTGGGTGTCACGCCCAGTTCGCTTGCCACGGTCATGAAGTCTCCCAACAGGCTCAGGTTCCTGGGGTAGTTCTCGGCACTGAAGCGCGGCATGTTGCGGCGCATGTCGCTCTCCTCAAGGCTTGCAGGATCCTTGACGGCCCCAGCCAGGAAGCCTCTCCCCAGGGGGCTGAAGGCCACCAGCGCCGTGTTCGCCTCCCGACACGCCGCGATCAGCGCGATCTCGGGGTTGCGGGTCCACATGGAATATTCGGACTGCACCGCCGCGATGGGATACTCGGCCCTGGCGCGGTGCAAAGTGGTGGCGGAGACCTCCGACAGCCCGACTCCCCGTATCTTGCCTTCCTCCACCAGCCGCCCCAGTGCGCCGACGCTCTCCTCGATGGGCACCTGGCGATCCAGGCGATGAAGGTAGTACAGGTCCAGATGGTCAGTGCGCAGGCGTTTGAGACTCGCCTCGCACTGCTGCCGGATCGTCTTGGGACGCCCGTCGATCACACGTTTGCCGAGCTGTGGATCGATGGCCATGCCGCACTTGCTGGCCAGCAGGATCTGGTCGCGCTTGCCCTCTAGCGCCTTGCCCACCAACCGTTCGTTGGCCGTCGCCCCGTACAGGGTCGCGGTATCGAAGTGGCGATAGCCGATGTCGAATGCCTCATCGAGGGCGCGCAGCGCCTCGGACTCGGGTACCGGGCTGCCATAACCATGAGAAAGGTTCATGCAGCCCAAGCCGATGGTGGGAGAGGCCACTTCCTTCAAGCGAGAAAAGACTGACGGCATGGGAATCCTCGTCGGGCGGCAGGAGAAAAGCTCACCATAGAGTAGTGGTGGTGTCCCATCATAGTCATCCCTGTGCCTGGTTGGCGAGGGCAAGCCCTTGATTGGACTGGCTGATCGTAGCCACGGCTATTGAAACGCCGGCGCGAGCAAGTCTGTGTTCCCTTTCGGCTGACGGCGAAAGGGAACACCCGCCCGGGCACCGCCAAGAACTAAATGTCACCACTCAGACCCAGGCGCTCCTTCACCCGGCCGAAGGCCGCCAGGGCGAACTCCAGATCGTCACGCGTCAGGGCCGCCGACACCTGGGTGCGGATACGCGCCTTGCCCTTGGGAACCACGGGGTAAGAGAAGGCGATCACGTAGACGCCCTCCTCCAGCATCGCCTCGGCGAAGCGCACGGCCAAAGCGGCATCATGCAGCATCACCGGCACGATGGGATGTTCTCCCGGGAGCAACTCGAAGCCCAGAACCTCGAGTCCTTGGCGGAAGAAGGCGGTGTTCTCCTTGAGTCGGTCCCGCAGCTCGCTGGATTCCCCTGCCAGCTCTATGGCCTTGAGCGCCCCAGCGACCACCGGCGGCGCCACGGTGTTGGAGAACAGGTAGGGACGCGATCGCTGGCGCAGCAGTGCCACTATTTCCCGGCGGCCACTGGTGTAGCCCCCACTGGCGCCGCCCAAGGCCTTGCCCAGCGTCCCGGTGAGGATGTCCACCCGGTCCAGGCAATTCCGGTACTCGTGGGTGCCGCGCCCGCCCTCGCCGAGGAAGCCGGTGGCATGGCAGTCGTCGACATGCACCAGGGCGTGGTAGCGCTCGGCCAGGTCACAGATCTCGTCCAGCTTGGCGATGTAGCCATCCATCGAGAACACGCCATCGGTGGTGATCAGCTTGAAGCGCGCGCCTGCCTTGTCGGCTGCCTGCAGCTGGGCTTCCAGGTCGGCCATGTCACTATTGCGGTAGCGATAGCGGTTGGCCTTGCACAGGCGCACCCCGTCGATGATGCTGGCGTGGTTGAGCTCGTCGGAGATCACCGCATCCTCGGGGCCGAGCAGCGTCTCGAACAGGCCCCCGTTGGCATCGAAACAGGACGGATAGAGGATGGTGTCCTCGGTGCCGAGGAATTCGCTAAGCCTCGCCTCGAGCTGCTTGTGAAGGGTCTGGGTGCCGCAGATGAAGCGCACCGAGGCTAGCCCGTATCCCCACTCCTCCAGGCCGGCCCGGGCCGCCGCCTTGACCGCCGGGTGCTGGGCGAGCCCCAGGTAGTTGTTGGCGCAGAGGTTCAGTACCTCGCCATCCCGCGCCACGCCCACATGGGCGCCCTGGGGCGTGGCCAGTTCGCGTTCCCGCTTGAACAGGCCGGCATTCTCGATGGCCTCTAGCTCGTCGCGAAGGTGCTGCTGAAAGGCTCCGTACATGTCATGACTCCCAGTTGAGAACGACCTTGCTCGCTTCTCCGCTCAGCATGGCATCGAAGCCGCGCTGAAACTCGGTATAGGGCAAACGATGGGTGATCACCGGCGAAATATCGAGACCGGACTCGACCATCACCGACATCTTGTACCAGGTCTCGTACATCTCGCGGCCGTAGATGCCCTTCAGCGTCAGCATGTTGAAGATCACCGTGTTCCAGTCGATGGCCATCTCCTCGGTGGGAATACCCAGTATTGCCACCTTGCCGCCGTGGCACATGTTGGCCAGCATGTCGCGGAAGGCGGCGGGGCTGCCGGACATCTCCAGCCCCACGTCGAAGCCCTCGGCGAGGCCAAGCTCATGCTGCACGTCGGAGAGCTTCTCGTGGCGCACGTCCACGGTGCGGGTGGCACCCAGGCGCTGGGCCAGTTCGAGACGTTGCGGGTTGAGGTCGGTGACCACCACGTGGCGCGCGCCAGCGTGGCGGCACACCGCCGCGGCCATGGCGCCAATCGGCCCGGCGCCAGTGATCAGCACGTCCTCGCCGAGCAGGTCGTACTGCAAGGCGGTGTGCACGGCGTTGCCCAGGGGGTCGAACAGCGCGGCCACGTCGAGATCGATGCCCGGCTTGTGCTCCCACACATTGGACATGGGCAGGGCCACGTATTCGGCGAAGGCCCCGGGACGGTTGACACCCACGCCGCTAGTGTGGGCGCACAGGTGGCGGCGCCCGGCCAGGCAGTTGCGGCAGCGCCCGCATACCACATGGCCCTCGCCTGAGACGATCTGGCCCGGGTGGAAGTCGTTGACGTTGGCGCCGACCTCGACGATCTCGCCGACGAACTCGTGGCCCACCACCATGGGCACGGGAATGGTCTTCTGCGCCCAGTGATCCCAGTTATAAATGTGCACGTCGGTACCGCAGATGGCCGTGCGTTTCACGCGCACCAATACGTCGTTGATGCCGACCTCTGGCATGGGTACCTCTTCCAGCCACAGCCCCGGTGCTGCCTCTCGCTTGACCAGTGCCTTCATCTGCCGCCTCCTTGAATTTGTGAATGGCCTCTTCGCTGGTAATCCCTGCCTGGGCGTTTACCATAAAGGAAGAAATTCCAGCATAGTAGAAAATCCCCTATGCAGGAAATTTATCCACTATATTGGATTTTAACGGAGGGGCCCGAGTGACCAAGACACCATCGAGACAGGAGGATGGCGGCGGTCAGTTGCTGTGCGATCGCGTTATCGAGCTGCGCAAGAAACGGGGCCTGACCCTGGACCAGCTGGCGTCCGCCTGCGGGGTCAGCCGCTCGATGCTTAGCCAGATCGAACGGGGACGTGCCAATCCCACCCTCGCGGTGACCTTGCGCATAGCCCAGGCCTTCGGACTGAGCATTGGCGACTTGGTCGACCAGCCCTGGACCACCTCCAGCATCGAGGTGATACGCGGCAACGACACCACTCACCTGTTCCGCGATGATCACGAGTGCCGCATCCGCACCCTTTCGCCGCTTCACCTCGAGAAGCATGTCGAGTTCTACGAACTGCGCATCGCGCCTCATGCCAGCCTGCACAGTGCGCCGCATTTCGAGGGTACTCGAGAATTATTGACCATTAGCCGGGGCAGTGCCCGGATCATTGCCGGCGACAACGCATGCCACTTGGCCGCGGGGGATTCGGCGCACTATCACGCAGACCAGGAACACACCATCGAGAACGACAGCGATGACGAGCTACTGGCCTTCCTGGTGGTCACCTACGAATAGGGCGTCGCGGGAACAGTGCCTGCCTGAGGAAGGTATAGGCCAGCGCCTGCATGTAAGCCTGCTGGCGGTTGTCGGCCGCCCCGCCGTGGCCACCCTCGATGTTCTCGTAATAGAGCACCCGATGCCCCTGCTCGCTCATGCGCGCCATCATCTTGCGTGCATGGCCGGGGTGGACGCGGTCGTCGCGCGTGCTGGTCAGCAGCAGTAGCGGTGGATAATCCGCTTCGGCATAGAGATTGTGATAGGGCGAATAGTGGCTCAGGAAATGCCAGTCGTCGCTGTCGGGATCGCCGTATTCGGCCATCCACGAGGCACCGGCCAGCAAGCGGTGGTAGCGGCGCATATCGAGTAGCGGCACCTGGCAGACCACGGCACCGAACAGTTGTGGATAAGTCACCAGCATGTTGCCCACCAGCAAACCGCCGTTGGAGCCGCCCTGGATGCCCAAATGCCTGGGCGAGGTGATGCCGCGCGCGATCAGGTCCTCGGCGACCGCGGCGAAGTCCTCGTAGGCCTTGTGGCGCTCGGCCTTGAGCGCGGCGCGGTGCCAACGCGGGCCATATTCGCCGCCGCCGCGGATATTGGCGACCACATAGACGCCACCCTGGCTGAGCCAGCCCCGACCGACCCCACCGCTGTAGCCGGGCGTCAGCGAGATCTCGAAGCCACCATAGCCATAAAGCAGCGTCGGGTTCTTGCCATCGGCCTTGATGTCTTTTCTGGCCACCATGAAGTACGGCACACGAGTACCATCCCGGCTGGTGGCGAAATGCTGGCTGACAGCCAGTCCCTCGGCCTCGAAGAACGCCGGGGCCGACTTGAGCTTATGCGGTGCTTCGCCGACCCTCCCATAAAACAGTGTGGTCGGCGTGAGATAGTCGGTGACGATCATGAAATAGTCGTCGGATTCCTCGTCATCCACCGCACTCACACTCACCGTTCCGATCCCGGGAGCACCGGCAAGCGGCTCTTGCGCCCACTCCCCATCTCCAGGGGTAAGCACATACAGCCGGTTCTTGACGTTATCCAGGACGTTGAGGATGAAATGATTTCGAGTCCAGGTGGTGGCCGCCAGCGAGGTGGTCTCGCTGGGCTCGAACAGCACCCGGAACTCACGCTCACCAGCCATGAAGGCATCGAAATCTGCCGCCAGCAGCGCCCCGGCAGGATAGGTCTCGCCCGTGACACTCCAGGGCTCGCGCAATTCCAGGATCAGCCAGTGCCGATGCACCTGCTTGCGGGCCGAGTTGGGCACCTCGATCTTGAGTAGTGTGTCATCCTCGGCGCGCAGGTAGAGTTCATTGTCGTAGAAGGCCCGTGAACGAACGACGAAGTCTCGCTCGTAGCCACGGGTGTGATCGCGCATGGCGCCGATGGACATGTCATCCGGCTCGCCCGTGTAGACCGTGGTCGCCGCACTCAACGGTGTGCCGCGCCGCCACTCCTTGACGATGCGCGGATAACCCGACGCGGTCAGCGAGCCCTCGCCGAAATCGGTATAGACATAAACGGTGTCCTTGTCGATCCAGCTCAGCGCTCCCTTGGCCTCGGCGCGGAAGAAGCCGTCGTCGACCCAGCGCTTGTCGACGAGATCGAACTCTCGGGTCACGTCGGCGTCGGCACCACCCCGCGATAATGAAATCAGGCAGTGCCGGTAGGGCTCGTCCGGGTCTCGTGGCTTGAGGCAATGAGCACCGTGCCACACCCAATTCTCACCCTCGGCGGCATTGAGGGCATCGAGGTCGATCAAGGTTTCCCACTCAGGCTGCGGCTTGCGGTACTCGTCCGGTGTGGTGCGCCGCCACAGGCCTCGTGGATGATCCTTGTCCTGCCAGAAGTTGTAGTAGTACTCGCCGCGTTTGGCGACGAAGGGGATCCTATCATCGGAATCAAGGATGGCTAGCAGGTCGCTGCGTAGCGACTCGAAATCGGCGGCGGCTTCCAGTCGAGTCTGGGCCACCGCATTTCGTGCCTTGACCCACTCCAGCGCCTGCTCGCCGTTAACCTCCTCGAGCCACAAGTAGGGATCGTCCGCCTCATCCAGCGCCCCATTATGTGACGTCTTGCCCATGTCGGCTCTCCTTCGCTACCCGATCACATCACATTAACAGAGTTGCCGGTTCGCAGCCTGGCACCGTAGAGTAATGGCGACCAAGACAGGTGCGATGACACCATGGAACAACACGGCAAAGGAGCGCGGCACATGGCCCCCGAAGACTTGAAGAAGCTGGTCACCCGCAAGATGCCGTTCGGCAAATACGAAGGCCGGCTGATCGCTGATCTGCCCGGATCCTACCTCAACTGGTTCGCCCGGGAAGGCTTCCCGCCCGGCGAGATCGGCCAACTACTGCAACTAATGCACGAGATCGACCATAACGGGTTGGAACCGCTGCTTGACCCATTGCGGTAGGTAGTGCGAGCGACCTCGCCGTGACATGGGACAACCACCTCATCAACGCGGCGGTATTACGTGCCAACCAAGGCAACAGACTAGCGAACGCCTTGGCACGCAATTGCAGGTTGCTCCGTTCAATCGCCTGTAGATCAGGGTCTCCTGTATAGAACATGGTGCACCTCCCCGATGCGCAGTTGCCCGATTCGCAGCGGCAAAGTGAGTGCCTTCACACCCTTGCCTTGCTACATGTCTGTGACTGTAGCCTGTTCACCGATGAAGAAACATTGGCAACATGTGAAAGCCTACTTTGCATGAATGCAGAGATAGACTCTGACATCGGCTTGATTGACCACTACAACTGTCGCCGCCAGCGGCTTTCGATAGTGTCGAGCTCGGTGGGCCCGTAAAGCGCCCGGTCATGGCCACCATAATAGGCCCACAGCTGATCGCCGTAGTCGTAGTGCCACCACTCGCTGGGCAGGTTGGTGAAGCCTTCGGCATGCATGGCGTTATAGAGCAGCCGGCGATGGTCGCGAGCATGACGCTGGTGTTCGTCGAGGTTCTCCAACCGCTCGAGATAGTCGCTGTGCGAGGCGGGGCTCGCCTCGTCGAACAATGAACCCATATCCAGCATCAGACCGTCTGCGTCGCATAGCGTCACGTCCACCGCCCCACCGGTGAGGTGCGGGCTCGGCGCCAACGGATCGCGGCTGGGCACCGAGACGAATTCGCGGGTACGCTCGAGAAGCGTTTCCTCGTCGAATTCGGGGCGGTGGGTGTGGATGGTCTCGTACAGGGTATCGAACAGGTACTGCTGCACCCGCCAAGGGCGCCATCCATCCAGCACCACCAGACCAATGCCATCCGGTAGCGCCCGGGCCACCGCCAGCAAGCGCCGGTAGACGCTTTCGCGAACGTAGCACTCCGGTACCGCGCCGGGGATGCCCAGCCGGGCATAGGCGGGAAACACCTTGACCGGTTCCGGTGCCAGGCTCATCGGCACCAGCGGCTCGTCGCTGGGCTCGATCGGCAGGCGGCTCAGATCGTCCCAGCACGGCTCGGCGAGGTGGGGGATCGATGTCTTGGCCCAAGCGCCAAGATGAGAGTCGGACAAGGTCATGCGGGAATTCCAAGGCAGTCGTACATAGAGCCTAGCCGAGCACCGTGGGCAACCACAGCGTCAGGCCGGGAAACAGGATCAGCAGAAATAGCACCAGCAACGCCATCAGCACGAACGGCCAGATGGTGCGGAACAGCGCCGTGATCTCGAGCCGGCTGACTGCCGCGGCGACGAACACGCAGGCACCCATCGGCGGCGTAATCAGGGCAATGGTGATATTGAGGGTGATGATGATGCCGAGGTGCACCGGGTCGATGCCGGCCATCATCGCCACCGGCGAGAAGATCGGTGTCAACAGCATCAGCGCCGAGACCTCTTCCATGAACATGCCAGTGACGAAGGTGATGGCACTCAGTAGCAGCAGGACCAGTACCGGCTGCTCGACATACGGCGCAAGCAGCGATACGAACTGTGTCGGCACCTGGGCATAAGAGAGTAGCCAACTGATCGTCGCCGCGGCGGCCATGATCAGGAAGATCGCCGACGTCAGCCGCGTGGTGACGATGACCGCCTCCCAGAAGTCCGCCAGCCGCAACTGACCCAGCAGCACACCGCACAGGGCGACATAGAGCGCGGTCAGCGCCCCCGACTCGGTCGGCGTGACAAAACCCATCACGATGCCAGCGACGATGATGAACGGCGCGATCAGCGCCGGTAACGCCCCGACTACAGCCATGCCCAGTTCGCCGAGGGAGGGCCATTGCCCGCGTGTCGCCATCCCCTTGCGCCAGGCATACCAGGCATTCATGGCCATGAATGCAAGCCCCAGGATCAGGCCCGGGATCACGCCCCCCAGGAACAGGTCGCCGACCGAAGTATTGGTCAGCGAGGCATACAGGATCATGAAGATGCTCGGCGGGATGATCGGCCCGATCAGCGAACTGCCAGCCGTCAGCCCGGCTGCGAAGGCTGTCGAATAGCCCTCCTTGCGCATCGAGGGTACCAGTAACGAGCCCAGCGCCGAGGTATCGGCTACCGCCGAGCCGTTGACCCCGGCGAAGAATACGCTCGATACCACGTTGACATGCCCCATGCCGCCACGCAGGTGCCCCACCATCAACCGCGCCAGGCCCATCAGTCGCTCGGTCAGGCCACTGGCGTTCATCAGGTTGCCGGCCAGAATGAACAGCGGAATCGCCATCAGCGAGAACACATTGATGCCGCCAAAGAACTGCTGCGGCATCATGCGCGGCAGCATCGCCAAATCGACGAACAGAAAGCCGACCGCCGCCGTGACCAACAAGGCCAGGAATAGCGGCAACCCCAGCAGTACGTGCGCGAGAAAGACCGCGAGCATGGTCAACGTCATACGGCCTCCTCCGCCTGGGACGGCAGCGGCGCCGGCCCGTACCATAGCGCCTGCCAGGCCAGAAGACCGAAGCCGACTGGTAGCGACAGCATCGGCAAGGTGCGGCTGATGCCCAGCCCCGACGTAGTGAACATCGACACCGATTGGGCATAGCGATAACTGAAGATCGCCCCGGCGATGACCAGGCACAGCGTCAGCAGCCACTGGTAGAGACGGAGCAGCCGGCACAATGGAGTGGGCAACAGGCGCTCGATCAAGGCAACGCGCATATGGCCGCCTTCCACCCATACCGCGCCTGCCGCGAGCATCACGCTGCCGATGATCAGGAAGCGTGCCAGTTCATCCGTCCAGATCGGCGCGCCACCCGCCAGGTAGCGCATGAACACGCCGTACAGGATCACGGCCAGATTGATCAGCAGCAGTGCACTGGCGACGAACAGCGACACAGGACGGCTAACCGCCAGCACCCGCGAGCGAAGCGAACTCATATCGGCATCCACGAAATCATCGGAAACTCGGCAGGGAGAACCCCTGCCGATATTAGGAATCACTCAGCCAGCTGCACCATACCGGCATCCTGCAGCGCCATGTCGATCCAACGCTGGTCGATGCCCTGCTCCTCGGTGAGCCAGTCGAGATAGGCTGGCTGGCCTTGCTCTCGGAACGCCGTCAAGTCCTCGCCGGAGGGGCGGATGACTTCCATGCCCTGCTCTTCGAGATAGGCAATGCGTTCGTCCACCTTCGCCTCATTGTGCTCACGGGCCATGACGTTGGCCTCGGCGACCGCCTCCAGGAAGGCTTCGCGAGTGTCCTCGTCCCAGCCGTCGATCATCATGCCGTTGCCGACCAGGAACTGGTCGGAGTACTGGATGTTGGCCAGGGTCAGGTAGTCCTGCACTTCGTAAAGGCTGCCGAGGATGATGTACATCGGCGGGTTCATCTGGCCATCGGCCACCCCGGTGCGCAGTGCCATGTAGACCTCGGTCCAGGGGATCGGTGTACCCGAGGCGCCGAAGGCCTCGTAGAGCGCTACCTGGCTGGGGTCCATGGCGCGGAAGCGCAAGCCTTCGAAGTCGGTCGGCGAATGGATCGGCTTCTGGTTGTTGGTGAAGGCCAGGAAGCCGCCTTCCTCGACTACCGCCAGCAGTTCGATGCCGGTGCGTTCGCGCAGGGCATTCTCGACCTCCTGCCAATACTCGCCTTCGTCGAAGAACTCACGCGCATCCTCGAAGTCCTCGAACAGGAACGGAATGGCGCTGACGAAAACCTCGGGCACCAGCGGCGACATCCCGGCGAAAGACGCCACGTTGAGGCTCGGGGAGTTCATGGTCTGCTCCATGCGCTCCTGTTCCTCGCCCAGCATGCTGTTGGGATAAAGCTTCAGCTCGATCTCGCCGCCGGTCTTCTCCTCCACCAGTTCCTTGAGGTTGGTAGCGAAGACATGCACGGCGTTCTTGTCGGGATCGGGCGCCCCATTGTAACTAAGGTTGACGGTGGTCGCCGCCTGGGAGGTGCCGGCCAGGGAGACGGCACTCAGCAGGCACGCCGACGCCAGTGTCTTGAGTGGAAAACGGGAAGTCGGTGACATGGATAGGAACTCCTTATTGTTGTCGACCCGTGGTGCGGAGATCTCCGCTACTCATTAGGACTTTGCAGCAAGCAGGCTAACTATTGCGCCGTTGACTATGCAATCCCACTTATGTTGCCTTTAATGCAACACCCTGAGCATCCAGCAGACGCGGCGAGTCGGCGTTGAAGAAACGCATGCCCCGGCGCAGATGATCGACGCAAGCCTGGGCCGCCACCGTCAGCTCACGCCCTCCGCGACTCACGATTTGCGCCCGTGCGCCATTCAAGGCCTGGTGTGCCATGGGCAACACGCGAATATCTCCCTGGCGGATCTCCTCCATCACCGTCAACTCAGGCATGAAGGTCACGCCGATTCCAGAGCGCACAAAGTTCTTGAGCACCGCCACCGAGTTGGTGCGCAGCCGGGCCTGGAGATGCACCCGCTCCTGTTGGGCCACAAGGTTGACCATCTGGCGCATGCCGAAGCAGTTATCCATCAGTCCCAGTGGCCAGGTCGTCAGGTCGGCCAACGTCACCGGTCGCCCGAGCGCCAGTAGCGGATGCTCGGGCGGTACGATCAGATCCAGCGGCTGGCGGGTCTCGACATGGGGATGCAGCAGAGGGTCGACCGGCGGAGCGTACAACAAGGCCAAGTCGACTTCGCTATCCTTGACCAGCGATATCGCCTCGTTGACACCAGCCATCAGCACCTCGAGCTCGATGCCCGGAAAGGCGGCCATGAACGACTGCAACGGCGCGGAGATGAGATCGGCGATGAAGCCCTCACCCACCGCAATGCGCACCTCGCCACGCTCCAGCCCCTGCAAGGCCATGAGCTGCGACAGCACGGCTTCCTCGGCGGTGCGCTGGGCATGGTAGTGCTCGACCAGCAGCCGGCCCGCCTGCGTCGCGCGCACGCCATTGCCATGACGCTCGAGCACGGCTACCCCAAGGCACTCCTCGAGACCCTTCAATTGCCGGCTGACCGCCGACGCATCGATGTCCAGATAGGCCGCCGCCTTGCGCAGCGACCCGCGCCGAATCACTTCGCCCAGGTACGCCAGGGCGCGTTGGTTGAGCATCGTGATTTCCTTATCCATATAGACACGACATTATCGCCAAGCAACGGACAGGATTCGACGTCAATGGCTCCAAAGCGGCCGGTTCTGCCAATCTTCAGGGAAACCCATCCAGCCAACATCTATGGCATAACGCTCCATGAGCTCTGCCAATCGTTGCCGAAAGTGATGGTTTCTGCTAATGCAATCAAGTAGATAGGCCAGCATCGTCAAGGTGTTATAGAGCCGCCGCTGACGGGATTCACCAGGCAAGGAAACCAGGCTTTCTCCGAGTTCCTTGGGATCACGTGGCAACACAAATTTGACCGCCAACTCCCGATTCCACAACCGAGCATGGTGAGCACAGTGGTTACGCACGACACTGAGGTGATGCAGAAAGGAGATCAGCAACCGCTCATCCAGGCCATAAACCCGCGAAATGGCATTACGGTCTTCTCGGTGTGCCAAATGATCCATCCATTTGGAGAGTTGACCGAAGCTCATGATTTCAACGACAGCCCAGATAGGCGGCAACGGCTCTTCATATTGATCGCGAAAATGTTTGATGAAGATTTCGCGATTGTTTTGCACGTCACGTAATAGCCCAGCAAGTCCATTGCGGTAACACCATCTCCCGCTGTCCTTGAAGAGATTACTTTGCAACAGTGAGTGGGCGCCGTGTCGACGACCGATTTGATATGCAAAATGACCGCGCACCGAGACTTCGACTCGCTCAATGGCATCGAGTAACAGTAACCTCAGCTCCCGGTCGAATAGGTAGTGGTCGAGTATGGTTTCGAAACACGCGCCTTGCCTGAACCGATGGCTATCATGATCTTCTTCAAAGGGGAGCCAATACGCAGCGAGCCGGTAGTAATTCAAATGAGCGAGATAATGAAGGGCTCTGGGCTCGTCGCCCACTTGCATACCACGCTGCTTGAGCCGGGCAAGTTGTTCAACATAGGTCAGAGCAGGTTTGTCGTATTTCATAGGCCACACAAAAAGTAACCCCCCATGGTGCGCTGATCTTACGGGAAGCGTGGGGGGTGTTGTTGGTTCATACTTTAGCGATACAACTCGGCAACGTCAACGACACAAGAGGATGCTAGACCGTTTGTTACCTAGCCTCCCGTCAGTTCATGAATCGAACCACCTGCACGTCGCCGTCGGTGGTGAAGTGATGGCGCTCGGGCTTATGGTCCATGGCGCCGATGAGCGCATTCACTCGATCTCGACGTCCGTATCGATGGGCAGCCGCGCGATCAGTTCACCGACACCCTTGGTGACCGTTTCGATGGTCACCTCGTCGTACAGCCTGCCCTTGCGCTTGCGCAGGCCCTGTTCGTAAAGCTTGACGTGTTCAGTGGGGGTGACGCCGGCGTTGGCCAGGCAATGGCTGGCACAGTGCATCTGGCAGCCGTCGATGGCGACAATCGGGCGCCCTGAGCGCGCCAAGCGCACCAGGCCGGGAACGCCACCGCCCACCCCGGTGATGCACGACATCTCGGCGACACCGCCATGATCGAGGCGCAGTGCCACTTCATTGGCCAGTTGCGCGACATCGGAGCACCCCGAGCAGGAATACACCAGGGTGCGTGGCTTGCGGTGCTGACGTTTATCGATCTCATTCGGCTTACTGGGCATCTTGCCTCCCTTGAGATGGATGAGTCGGTTCAACCGCCGAACTGGGCATTGGGCAGGAATGCATTGCGCAACACTGCACTCCCTCGACCGGCGTGGCCGCCTCGATCAGCCGCGCTGCAAGCAGATCACCGCTGCCCGTCCTCGTCGAAACCGCGAGTGTCGGAAACGGTCAGCACGGCGATACCGAGCGGCACGAAGGGTGCGTCTGCATGAACATGGGCCATAGGGATGTCCTATTGCATGAGTGAGCCATCGGCATCTTCATCGAGAACGATACCGTCGACACCAATTCGGGCCTCGAGCGCCAGCAGATAGTGGCGCAGGGCGCGGCGAGTGGCCTGTTCACGCAGGGTATGGCGAACTCGCTCGGCAACCTGTTCGAAGGGCAGTTCATGCACCTCGCGGCGCTCGTCGATGATGACCACATGCCAGCCGTAGCGGGATGCCAATGGCCGCTCGTGCAGGCCTTCGGACAGATGCTGAAGTGCACGATCGAGTTCGGCGACGGTCTGGCCCGGTGTCAGCCAGCCCAGCTCACCACCCTCGTCCTTCGATGGGCAGGCGCTATGGCGTTGGGCGAATTCGGTAAAACGCTCGGGCGCCGTCCTGAGCGCCTCGATCAGTTCCTGGCCAAGCCGATACTGGGCGTCGCGAGCCTCAGCATCGTCAGGAGCGGCGGCCAGCAGTACATGACGTACTCGTATCCGGTCAGGCTCACTGAAACGGGTCGGCGCGGCGGCATGGAAACGGCGGCAGTCGTCGTCGCTAGGCTCAGGAACGTCCAGCTCCCTTTCGAGCAGCGCGGCGATCGCCAGGTCGGTTTCCTCCTCTCCCGTCACGTCGAGACCGAGCTCTGTGGCGCGCTGGCGCAACAGTTCGCGCACCACCAACGCGCGGGCCGCCTTGAGCTGGGCGTTGCCGGCACTGTCCGCCGGGTGATACTGCATCTCGCGGGCGATGGCTTCCTCAGCGATTGTGCTATCGCCGACCCGGATGGGCGGAGGGGTGATGCCCGCCGGGATCTGCTCGATATCGATCATTTGCATAGTGATGGCTCCTTGGCGCGCATGTGCTGACTCGTAAGGGCGCCGGAGACAGGTCGCAGAGGGGGTCTTTTGCCATGGATGGCAAAAGTAGCGCCCATGGAGGGGTTCACAGCGCCCCCTCGTAGACCTGTCGCCGGAAAAGCCCGTTGCCCCTTGCTGCCCAGTTTCAGGCCCGGCGGCGGACAATTTGATAACGACGCGTCACATAACCAAGCGGCACGCTCCACACATGCACCAGGCGGGTGAACGGGAACACCAGCACGATGGTCAGGCCGACCAGGATGTGCAGCTTGTAGATCCAGCCGATGCCTTCCAGATGCGCTGCGGCGCCGCCCTGGAAGAACACGATGGACTGGGCCCAATGAGCGAGCCGGATCATCACGCCACCATCGAGGTGACCGAGCGCCGGAATGATGGTCGCGAGGCCCAGTGTCACCTGTACCACCAGCAGGCCGATAATCAGGGTATCCATGGGGCTGGACGAGGCGCGCACGCGGGCATTGGTCAGGCGGCGGTGGAACAACATGGCGCCACCGATCAGGCACATCACCCCGGCGATGCCGCCAACCACGATGGCGATCACTTGCTTGGTACCGGCGCTCATGAACGGTGCATAGACCCAGTGCGGCGTCAGAAGCCCCACCAGGTGGCCGAAGAAGATGGTGATGATACCGATATGGAACAGGTTGCTGGCCAGGCGCATATGTTTCGACGACAGTAGCTGGCTGGAACCGGTCTTCCAGCCGTACTGGCCGTGGTCGAAGCGCAGCAGGCTGCCGATCAGGAAGACACTACCGGCAAGATAGGGATAGAGCCCGAACAGTAGTGAGTTGAGGTAGTTCATGGCAGGTCTCCGTTAATGTTCTGAGCGGAGCTGGCGGGTTCGAGAATGCGCACCGCTTCGCCCTGGGTTGCCCGTTTGCGCTCGGCCAGCCGCCGCCCCTCGGCGGACTGCAGCGCGCAATCCTGGTCGGAAGCGGCCGAGAAACGCACCGCCTCCTCTTCCCACACCGCATCCAGCGCCTCGGGGGTATTGTCCGGGGCCTCTTCCTTGACCTGCGGACGGTGGGCCTCGACATCGCCTTCGGCACCGATCAGCGCCAGCAAGGCCAGCGGCACCAGGGCATGCCCGGCCTCGCGCTCTTCCAGCCGTGCGGCAAGCAACGCCAGGATATGGCGGATCTCGCCCAGCCAGCGGGCGATCTCGGTCTCCGAGCGGGTGGAGAGGAACTCCAGGAACAGCGGCAGGTAGTCGGGCAGTTCGCGAGCGTCGAGTTCGAAGCCGGCGCCCTCGTACTCGGCAAGCAGGTCTACCATGGCCTGGCCGCGATCGCGCGATTCGCCGTGAACGTGCTCGAACAGCAATAACGAGGTTGCTCGCCCCTTGTCGAACTGAGCCACGTAGGTGGCCTGCAGCTCGAGCAGATCGGCTTCCGCGATGCGCTGGCACCAGGCCATCAGCTCGGTGCGCAGTGCCGCGGACCAGCGACGCTCGGCATCGATGATCTCGATCATGTCGCCCGCCGCTTCCTGCAGCTCAGGTGTCGGGTAGTCGAGCAGGCGGGCCAGCACGCGCAGGCTGCGCATGCCGACGGGTTCGATTTGCAGTGCCACCTCAGCCATGATTCGCCTCCTCACTCTCGTTATCGCGCCGAACCTCGCTCTTAGCATGGGGATCGTAGACGTCGACCGGCTGCACCAGCCTGGTGGTCTGCTTGCGGCCACCGAACAGGCTCGCTTCGCTGTCACCGCCATGGCAGCCGTTGCCGAAGCTGAAACCGCAGCCGCCGCGCTCGGGGAAGGCTTCGGTGGCCATCTCGCGATGACTGGTGGGAATCACGAAGCGGTCCTCGTAGTTGGCGATGGCCAGGTAGCGGTACATTTCCTCCACCTGGGCTTCGCTCAGGCCCACGGCCTCCAGCACGCTGGTGTCGGCCTGGCCTTCGACGTGCTTGCCGCGCATGTAGAGGCGCATCGCCATCAGGCGCTTGAGTGCCAGCACCACGGGCTCCTCCTCGCCGGCGGTGAGCAGGTTGGCCAGGTACTTCACCGGGATACGCAACGATTCGATCTTGGGCAGCACGCCGTCATATTCGACGTGACCGGCTTCCGCCGCGGACTGGATCGGTGACAGCGGCGGTACGTACCACACCATCGGCAGGGTGCGGTATTCGGGATGCAGCGGCAGCGCCAGCCCCCAGTCGATGGCCATTTTGTAGACTGGCGACGCCTGAGCGGCCTTGATCACGCTGTCGGGGATGCCATTCTGCTTCGCTTGGGCGATCACCTTCGGGTCGTGCGGATCGAGGAATATCTCGCATTGGCGGTGATAGAGATCGCGCTCGTCGGCGGAGCTGGCCACTTCCTCGATACGGTCGGCGTCGTAGAGCAGCACACCGAGGTAGCGGATGCGGCCCACGCAGGTCTCGGAGCACACGGTCGGCTGACCGGCCTCGATGCGCGGGTAGCAGAAGATGCACTTCTCGGATTTGCCGGTCTTCCAGTTGTAGTAGATCTTCTTGTACGGACAGCCGGAGATGCACATCCGCCAGCCACGACACTTGTCCTGGTCGATCAGCACGATGCCGTCTTCTTCGCGCTTGTAGATCGCGCCACTCGGGCACGACGCCACGCACGTCGGGTTGAGGCAGTGCTCGCACAGTCGCGGCAGGTACATCATGAAGGTGTTCTCGAACTGGCCATAGATATCGGCCTGGACCTGTTCGAAGTTGGCATCCTTGCGGCGCTTGGCGAACTCGGTGCCGAGGATCTCCTCCCAGTTCGGGCCCCATTCGATCTTGTTCATGCGCTGGCCGGAGATCAGCGAACGCGGACGCGCCACCGGCTGATGCTCGCTTTGTTTGGCGGTGTGCAGATGCTGGTAGTCGAAATCAAACGGCTCGTAGTAGTCGTCGATCTCGGGCAGATCGGGGTTGGCGAAGATGTTCGCCAACACTCGCCACTTGCCGCCGATGCGCGGCTCGATCTTGCCATCTTTGCGACGCAACCAGCCCCCCTTCCACTTCTGCTGGTTCTCCCACTCTTTGGGGAAACCGACGCCAGGCTTGGTCTCGACGTTGTTGAACCAGGCGTACTCCACGCCCTCGCGACTGGTCCAGACGTTCTTGCAGGTCACCGAACATGTGTGACAACCGATGCACTTGTCGAGATTGAGGACCATGCCTACCTGTGAACGGATCTTCATTTCACGGCCTCCTGTACGGTGTCATTGCCCTCACCGTCCAGCCAGTCGATACGCTTCATCTTGCGCACCATGACGAACTCGTCGCGGTTGGAGCCGACCGTTCCGTAGTAGTTAAAGCTGTAAGCGAGTTGCGCATAGCCGCCGATCATGTGGGTCGGCTTGGGACACACGCGCGTCACCGAGTTGTGGATACCACCACGGGTACCGGAGATCTCAGAACCGGGCACATTTACGTTGCGCTCCTGGGCGTGGTACATCATCGCCATGCCGTTCTTGACCCGCTGGCTGACCACCGCGCGGGCGGCAATGGCGCCGTTGGCGTTGTAGAGCTCGATCCAGTCGTTGTCCTCGACGCCGATCTCGGCGGCGTCGTCCTCCGAGAGCCATACCACCGGACCGCCGCGGTTGAGGGTCAGCATCAACAGGTTGTCGCTGTAGGTGGAGTGGATGCCCCACTTCTGGTGCGGGGTAATCCAGTTCAAGGCTTTCTCCGGGTTACCGTTGGATTCCACCTGCACCCCGGCCAGCGCCTTGGTGTCGATGGGCGGACGGTAGACCAGCAGGCTTTCACCGAAGGCGCGCATCCAGGGATGGTCCTGGTAGAACTGCTGGCGGCCACTCACCGTGCGCCACGGAATCAGTTCGTGGACGTTGGTGTAGCCAGCGTTGTAGGAGACGTGCTCGTCCTCGAGGCCGGACCAGGTCGGGCTGGAGATGATCTTGCGCGGCTGGGCGACCACATCGCGGAAACGGATCTTCTCCTCTTCCTTGTTGACGGCCAGGTGGGTGTGGTCGCGCCCGGTGATCTTCGACAGCGCGCCCCACGCCTTGACCGCTACCTGACCGTTGGTTTCCGGGGCCAGCGACAGGATCACCTCGGCGGCGTCGATGGCCGTCTCGATCTTCGGGCGGCCCTTGGCCGGACCTTCCTGCTTGACGTAGTTGAGCTTGCCGAGCAGCTCGATCTCGCTGTCGGTGTTCCAACTGATGCCCTTGCCACCGTTGCCGAGCTTGCCCAGTGCCGGGCCGAGCGAAGTGAAGCGCTCGTAGGTGGCCGGGTAGTCCCGCTTGATCTCGATCAGCGCCGGCATGGTCTTGCCGGGGATCGGCTCGCACTCGCCTTTCTTCCAGTCCTTGACCTCGGGCTGGGCCAGCTCGGCGGGCGAGTCGTGCTGATGCGGCAGGGTGACCAGGTCGGTCTCCTCGCCCAGGTGCCCCACGCAAACCTCGGAGAAGGCCTTGGCGATGCCCTTGTAGATCTCCCAGTCGCTGCGCGACTCCCAGGCCGGATCGGTGGCAGCGGTCAGCGGGTGGATGAAGGGGTGCATGTCGGAGGTGTTGAGGTCGTCCTTCTCGTACCAGGTCGCCGTGGGCAGCACGATGTCCGAGTAGAGGCAGGTGGTGGACATGCGGAAGTCCAGGGTCACCAGCAGATCCAACTTGCCTTCTGGCGCGTCGTCGTGCCACACCACCTCCTCCGGCTTTCGACCGCCCTCGACGCCCAGGTCCTTACCCTGGATGCCGTGACGGGTGCCCAGCAGGTACTTGAGCATGTACTCGTGGCCCTTGCCGGAGCTGCCCAGCAGGTTGGAACGCCAGATGAACATGTTGCGCGGGAAGTTCCGCGGGTTGTCCGGATCTTCCGCGGCAAAGCGCAATTCACCGCTCTTGAGTTGGGCAACCACGTAATCGGCGGTGGTCATGTTGGCCGCCTCGGCGGCCTTGGCCAGGCGCAGCGGATTGGTGCCGAGCTGCGGCGCGGATGGCAGCCAGCCCATGCGCTCGGAACGCACGTTGAAATCGATCAGGCTACCGCTGTAGTCGGCTGGATTGGCCAGCGGCGAGAGGATCTCCTTGATATCCAACTTCTCGTAGCGCCACTGGCTGGAGTGGTTGTAGAAGAACGAGGTGGAGTTCATGTGACGCGGCGGACGCGTCCAGTCAAGACCGAATGCCAGCGGTTGCCAGCCGGTCTGCGGGCGCAGCTTCTCCTGGCCCACGTAGTGGGCCCAGCCACCACCGCTCTGGCCGATGCAGCCGCACATCACCAGCATGTTGATCAGGCCACGGTAGTTCATGTCCATGTGGTACCAGTGGTTCATGCCGGCACCGACGATGATCATGCTGCGACCGCGAGTCTTGTCGGCGTTGTCGGCAAACTCGCGGGCGATACGGATGCACTGCTCGGCGGGCACGCCGGTGATCTTCTCCTGCCAGGCCGGGGTATACGGGCGGATCTGGTCGAAGGAAGTGGCGCCGTCGTCCTCACCCTCTTCACCGAAGCCACGGTCGATGCCGTAGTTAGCGCACATCAGGTCAAACACGGTGACCGCCAGCACCTCACTGCCATCGGCCTTGGTCAAGCGCTTGGCGGGCAGGCTGTGGTACAGCAGCTCGTCTCCCGCCACATGATCGAAGTGCTCGTGGGCAATGCCACCGAAATAGGGGAAAGCCACCTTGGCCACGTCGTCATGCTTCCCGGCCAGGGTCAGCAGCGGCTTGATTTCCTCACCGTCAGCGTCGCGCGGCTCGAGGTTCCACTTGCCCTCCTCACCGCTCTTTTCACCCCAACGGAAACCGATCGAGCCACGCGGTACCACCAGTTGATCACGGGTCTCGTCCCAGGCGACGGTCTTCCACTCGGGGTTGTTGTCCTGACCGAGGCTCGCTGCGAAGTCGCTGGCACGCAGTTGCTTGCCGGGGACGAAGCTGCCGTCGTCGCGCCTCTCGAGCTCGACCAGAAACGGCATGTCGGTATAGCGCCGCACGTAGTCGGTGAAGTAAGCGCTGGGCGCCTCTAGGTGGAACTGCTTGAGAATGACGTGGCCCATGGCCATGGCCAGCGCGGCATCGGTGCCCTGCTTGGCGGAGAGCCATTCGTCGGTCAGCTTGGAGACCTCGGCATAGTCCGGAGTCACGGACACCGTTTTGGTGCCCTTGTAGCGCACTTCAGTGAAGAAGTGCGCGTCGGGGGTGCGGGTCTGGGGCACGTTGGAGCCCCAGGCGATGATGTAGCCGGAGTTATACCAATCGGCGGATTCAGGCACGTCGGTCTGCTCGCCCCAGGTCATCGGTGAGGCCGGCGGCAGATCGCAGTACCAGTCGTAGAAACTCATGCACACACCGCCGATCAGCGACAGGTAGCGGCTACCGGCGGCGTAGCTCACCATCGACATGGCCGGAATCGGCGAGAAGCCGATGATGCGATCGGGGCCATACTGCTTGGCGGTATAGACGTTGGAAGCGGCGATCAGCTCGTTGAGCTCGTCCCAGTCGGCTCGCACGAAGCCGCCCATGCCGCGGGCACGCTTGTACTGCTTGGTCTTGGTCGGGTCCTCGACGATCGACGCCCAGGCGTCCACCGGGTCCGGGTTGGCCTTGATTGCCTCGCGCCACAGCGCCAGCAGCGGCTTGCGGATCATCGGATGCTTTAAGCGGTTGGCGCTGTACAGGTACCAGGAATAGCTGGCCCCTCGTGGGCAACCACGCGGCTCATGGTTGGGCAGGTCGGGGCGGGTACGCGGGTAGTCGGTCTGCTGGGTTTCCCAGGTGACCAGGCCGTTCTTGACGTAGATCTTCCAGCTGCACGAGCCGGTACAGTTCACCCCGTGGGTGCTGCGCACGATCTTGTCGTGTTGCCAACGTGCACGGTAGCCGTCTTCCCAGGCACGGGATTCATCACGAACCTCACCATGATCGTTGGCGAATGGCTCGCGGGTCTTGCGAAAGAAATTCAGCCGGTCAATGAAATGACTCATGGTCGATCTCCAGGCTCCTCATCAAATGGGCGACCGCTCGAGGCGGCTCCTGATGAGGATTCTGGGAGATCGATCGGCGAATTACTGCCCGGTTACCTCCATATACCCGGGGTCTACCACCAAGGGGATAGAGCCCCCTGTTACGAGGGAATATACCTCTTCAGGTGCTGTGCGAGTCCATCGCGTAGAGTTGCTCCCATAGCATCACCAGCAGGCACACGCCAAGCGCCGCATAGAGGAACATGAAACCGGCGGTACGGATGCCGACCCAGGTGTCGCCAAGGGCGAACATCAACGGCAGCATGGCGGCGAACAGCCCGCCCAGAGCCAGCGCCAGCCCGCCTACGCGGGCCATGTCGTCGGCATGCTCGCGATGGATCATGCGCATCAGGCTGCCCTTGCCGATCCCCATGGCCAGTCCCATGCTCACCAGCAGGGCGACGAACCCCCACAGCGGCATATGGAAGCTGAAGGCCAGATCGTCCTTCACACCCTGGATATTGATCGAGAAGCTGGGGTAGGAGAGCCAGAACAGGCAAGCCAGCACCCACAGCCCGACCCACCAGCGCAGGCTGCGGAAGTCGCGCCAGTCGGCCAGTGCTCCTCCAACGATCTGGCCGAGCCCGCCGGACAGGGTGAAAGCCAGCGACCATAGCGCGGCACTGGCCAGCGGCAGGTGGTATTGCGCGGAGAGATAGCCCGGCAGCCACAGCGCCAACGCCACGAAGGCACCGAAGAAGAAGCTGTAATAGAAAGCCAACCGCCAGGCTGCCCAACGGGGTGGCATCCATTGTCGGTGACGTGGGCTTAGCTCACGGGATGGCGCCATGGATGGCGAATCGTCGGCGAACAGCCATAGCAGCAACGCCACTATCACGATGAGCAATAGATAGAGCGTAGGGGCCAGGCGCCAGCCATAGGCCTGACTGACCAAGGGCAACAGCAGGTAGCTCAATCCGGCACCCAGCATCCCGGCACCATACAGCCCGAGCGCCAGGCCGGCATGCCGTGACGGCCCCCAGGTCGCCACCCGCACCAGGCCCGCCACCAGCGTGCCAGCACCCAGCCCCAGGCCAGCCCCGGCCAGCAGGAACTCGATATAATGCTGAGCCTGACCGATCCACCACAGGAAGGGGCACACCAGCCACAGACAGGCGATCATCACCCGGCGCCCGCCCACACGCTCGGCCAGCCGTGCTGCAAGCAAGCTGACCAAGGCACCGCTGAGCATAGGACTCGCCAGCAACCCGGCAAAGGCCAGCTCACCGAGGCCCAAGGTGCTACGCAGTTCGACCCCGAGCACGGCGAAGATGGTCCAGCAGGCGAATACCAGTGCGAAAGCCAGTGGTGACAACAGGATGACCACCAATGGCCGATAACCAAGGCTCGGAGCGGGCAAGGCGGCTCCCGAAGTGGGGATCATGGCAAATAAATCTCGTGAGACAATTACAGGGAAAACACTGAATAAATGCCTGCGCGACTCAATCACTGCGTTGCGCGGTGCGCGGAATCCTCACATATACCCCCATATGCTCCGGTTCCTGTGCGCCGGGCGCCTTGTGCTTGATGCCGCTCGTCGATTTCTTCAGCGTTTCCTGAGAAATTCTCGATTGCGGGGTCAATGCCGTCAAAAGGGCATCGGGGGTATTACCTTCGAGGTACATCCGCTACTTCCGGCCTAGGCTATAGTCAAACGCTTCATAATATCCGCCCCCGGAGGGGCCTCCAGGCTCGATGAAACTCCTGCAACGTTCCCTGGTCGCGCGTATCACCGCGTCGCTGCTGGCCATCAGTCTGATGGCGCTGGTCAGCATCGTGGTGACCATGGCAGTGGCCAGTGGCAGTCGTGGCGATGCCGCCGCCATCAACATGGCCGGCTCGCTGCGCATGAACACCTACCAGATCGTTGCCGCACTGCAACGTTACGAGCAGCAACCCGGCAACGAACAGCGCGACCAGGTCATGCGCCTGGCCGAGCGCTTCACCCAGCGTCTCGATAGCCCCGAACTGACCGCCAGCATTCCCGGGGCCGAAGATCATGCCCTGCAGCGCCAATACCGGCTGATTCATGGCCGATGGGACGAGGAGCTGGCCCCGCAGGTCAATGCGGCCATCGAGGGAGACGATGTACGGACCGCGACTCTCAGCGCCACCCTGGACAGCCTGGTCGGCGACATCGATGCGCTGGTGACGCTACTGGAGCAAAACAGCGAATCGAAGATCCGCCTGCTCAGCCTGCTACAGATACTGTTCCTGGCGCTGACTGCGGTGGTGGTGGCCATCGTGCTCTACGATATCCGCCACAACCTGGTCGCCCCACTGCGCCAACTGGTGGTACTGGCTCGCGAGGCGGCGCACCGCAACTTTCATCATCGCACCCGCATGCAGGGCAGCGACGAACTGGCGCTGCTGGGGCGCACCTTCGACACCATGGCCGAGGAGCTGGCCACCAGCTATGCCGAGCTCGAAGAGCGCGTATCGCGCAAGAAGCAGGAGCTCGAACGCAGCAACCGAGCGATGCAGATTCTCCATGACGGCAGCCGCACCCTGTATGGCGGCGGCAACGACCTGTGCGCCAGTGCGGCGCCCATGCTGCGCGACCTGGAATCGTTGCTGGATATCGGCCCCATCCGGCTGTCGCTCAACGACCCTCAGGACGAACGCCAAATCCCGATCCTCGCCACCCACTCGGCAACCCGTCCTGAATACTGCCGCGACCACGATTGTTACGCCTGCCTGATCGATCCCCGGCCGCTCCAGATCGAACAAGGTCCCGACGCAGAGTGCCTGCTGCTGCCGGTAAGCGTCGGTGACGAACTGCTCGGCACCCTGGAAATCCGTTATTCCAAGGCCAAGGGCCTCAGCGACAGCACACGACGGCTGCTCAACGCGCTATCCGACCAGTTGGCTACGGCGATCTACCTGCAACGGCGCATCGAGGAGCAGCAGCAGGTGTCGTTGATGAACGAGCGCACCATCATCGCCCGCGAGTTGCACGACTCCCTGGCGCAATCGCTCTCCTACCTGAAGATGCAAGTGGCACGGCTCGAGCGCATGCAGGCCAAGCAGATTCCCCACGAGACCCAGGCCGAGGTGCTCGATGAGCTGCGTACCGGGCTCAATAGTGCCTATCGCCAGCTACGCGAACTGCTGACCACCTTCCGTCTCAAACTCGAGACGCCGGGCCTGCAGGCGGCACTACGTCAGACTACCGAGGAGTTCGCCGAACGCATGACGACTCCGGTAGAGCTCGACTACGACGTGCCACCACATCTGCTCAACCCCAACGAAGAGATCCATGTGCTGCAGATCGTGCGCGAGGCACTGGCCAACACCCACAAGCACGCCCAGGCTCACTGGGCGGCGGTCACGGTACGTTTCGCCGATGCCCGGCTACAGGTACGCATCGAGGACGACGGTATTGGCCTTGCCAACGGCCACTCGCCGCCGCAGCATTATGGCCTGGTGATCATGCGCGACCGCGCCCACACCCTGGGCGGCGAACTCCAGGTGGGCAACCGCGAGGTCGGCGGCACTCGAGTGGCGCTAACCTTCGTGCCGCAGACCGCGCGCCTGATCGCCCAGCAACCCATCACGCAGGCGGAAGAAAAGCCCGTGACCATCACCGAAGGGAACAGGACCTGACCCATGGCCATATCAGAGCGAGATACGCCGGCAAGCATCCTGATCATCGACGACCACCCGCTGCTGCGCCGTGGCGTCAAACAGTTGCTGGAGCTGGAAGACGACCTCGTACTGGTGGGCGAAGCCGGCGAACCCGAGGTGGGGATTCGCCTGGCGGCAGAGCTCGAACCCGACCTGGTGCTGCTCGACCTCAACATGCCGGGCATCGACGGCATCGAGACCCTCAAGCGGCTGCGCGAGGCCAACTTCGCCGGTCGCATCGTGATGTTCACCGTCTCCGACAACGAAGAGGACGTGGTCGCCGCCCTGCAAGCCGGTGCCGATGGCTATCTGCTCAAGGACATGGAGCCCGACGACATGGTGCGCCAACTGCGCCAGGCCGCCCTGGGCCGCATGGTGATCAGCGAGAACCTCACCGCACTGCTCGCCGAAGCTCTGCGCCAGCAACGCTCGGCGCCGGCAGCGCCGGACATTCACAGCCTGACCCAACGTGAACGCGAGATCCTCCGCGAACTCGCGGCGGGGCTCTCCAACAAACTGATTGCCCGCAAGCTCGATATCACCGAAGGCACCGTCAAGGTGCACGTCAAGCACCTGCTCAAGAAGCTCAACCTACGCTCGCGGGTCGAAGCGGCGGTATGGGCGGTTCAGGAAGGACTGGAGGCGAGGGAATAAGCCTCGCCGCACCCCACCAATATCAGCGAGCCACCGGCTTCAGCTTGGTGACTACTCAAGGCTTGACAATAGGGCTTGACCTATATAGGCTTTAGCCTATAATCCAAGGATGATCCAATGTGGTCGATAGAACAGACCGAGACTTTTGAAGAGTGGTACTTCTCATTGGAGGAGATTGACCGAGAAAACGTACTTGCGGCGATCTTGATGCTTCAGGAAAGAGGGCCAATGTTGCCTCGCCCTCATGCTGATACCGTGAATGACTCGCAGTATCGCAACATGAAGGAGTTGAGGATTCAGAGTCAGGGCCGGCCTCTGAGGGCCTTCTTCGCATTCGATCCTCGGCGGACAGGTATCCTACTGTGTGCCGGCGACAAGACAGGCAACAAGCGTTTCTATGATGACATGATCCCAGTGGCAGACCGGGAATACGCTGCCCACCTGGAATCACTGAAATGAGGTGAAAGCTATGGCTCGCACACTGGACCAACTCATCGCCAATGAGAACCCTGAACTCGTCAATCGCGCCAAGGCGAAAGCCGATGCGATGTTGTTGGATCTCCGCCTCTCGGAAATTCGCCATCTGGTCGAGATGACGCAAGCGGAGATGGCTGAGGCCATGGGCGTCAGGCAACCGACCGTTGCCGGTATGGAGAAAGGCGGTCAAGACCTGCGCTTGAGCTCCATCAAGCGTTACGTTGAGGCCATCGGCGGGAAAGTCCGTCTGGATGTAGAACTGCCTGACGGTACCCACCACGGCTTCCCCGTCTGAGGCTACCGGGCAACACCTGACCAATCCGGTAAGGTGTTGCACTCAGTTTCTGCGGCCAAGCATCAATAAAATATTGGCAAAGCTACTATTACATAAACTGACAATCCGGCACATCCATGAGAAAAGACGCCGTTACATAAGCTATTTCTCGACTTCCCCCAGGTCTGACTTAAGGTTGCCGCGCAGGCCGCCGGTGGGCCGGTTGTGATGCTCCAAGCTCCATCGATGAGGCCTGACTATTAGGATGATCAGACCCGGGACCTTCGATATCTGGACTACAAAGCGATATCCACAATTACTGATGCAAGACAAAGAAATGCAGTTGTTAAAAACCAGTGTGAAGCGATGCGTTTGCTCTTCCCACAGCCGGGCTACTCTAAAATGAACTCTCACCCATGAAGTAGCACTTTTTAAGAATGAGAAAAACCATGATCAGCAAGAAAAATGGGCCCCACAAACCAGCAATTTACCCTTTGGTCAAGTTCTTTTGAAAACGCTTTGGCAAGACGACAAAAGCCATAACCAATGAAGAAACAGCTCCCATGAAGAATGTACCAGGAAATCTAAATAATCCCTCATCAATGCTCGCTGTCGTGACAGGCAACAAAGTCCATATTTGAGCTCCAGAGCCGCCAGCAATAAAAGTGATTAGATAAGCCTGAAGAGATTTCCTGAGCTTAATCAAAGCATATAGTAGTGAAAGGAGAAAGGCTGGCACACCAAAGAGATAAAGCGCTGTCAATGAGGCGATAGCCAGGATCACTGGCAGTCCACCAAAAGTCTCCCACCAGCCATCACGCAAGTCCTGTTCAAACAGCAGCCCAAGAAACATTACAGAACTCATCATGAATAGTACCACAACAGCGGGGCAAAGCGTGAAGCCAATAACCACCCGCCAGTAAGGATGCTTTAAATTATTGATCACAACCTACATCCTTGAGAAAAATTGCAATCAGCAAATTTTCAGCCAAATTCGATTCTTGGGTCATTGCCCGAGACATTAATACGTCTTATCACCTGCTTCATATCATCCCTCAATAGCCATGATGCAACCCCCCAACCAGAATTCATCATCTCCTTTGATACTCCAACAAATCAACTCCTATCTTTCAGATCTCTCCCATGAGACGGCTGCAATATTTACTTCTCAACTTGAAGCTGATCAACATCCCATGCTACCGACGGGTCTCGTCGGTACGCCTCTCGACTCGTGACGATTGCAAGGCAAAGTTGCCGCTGCTCTTCTCGTGGGCTTCGGTGTGGAAATGCTGGCGGCTTCGAAGTGGATGGCGCCGCCGCTGGCCAGGGTCAGGTCGCCGCCGCTGGCTAGGCTGCCTTCCATTGCCTTACCGTTCACTTCTGCTTGAACAGCCGTGAACATTGCCTTCCTACCCACCAGCCAAACACCGCAGCGAGCACGATGACAAAACTTCTCAACACATCATTCATCCCGTCTTCTGTTAATGCGGGCACGAGTTTGATCACTAAGATAGTGCTCAATAACGACCCGAAGATCCCGGAGAGCCCAAGCTTATCCATCAGCAAACCGATCGGTGGTATTTCTTCATTCGCCTGGCGGTTCTGCTCAATAGCGACTGGAGTAACAAAATCGCCCCATCGAAACGGGGTATTTTGCTCAAGATACTGCTTCACCGCCTGCTCAGACTCATACTTCTCTATGCGGTCACCCTGCTGAACATCCTGCCCCGCTTGGCTCAGCTGCAACGTATAACCCTGCTCCGTCTTACTCAACTCAGCGCGATGCACGATATCGCCTGCAGCAGTTGGTTCGATAAAGGAGGCGCGCATTGGTGAATTTTGGGCCTCATAGGTCTTCTCATCTTTCCGCTCTTCTTGCCTCTGCTTGTCACCCTCTTCCAGTTGACGCCTCTTTTCTGGATATTTTTGCCAATACCAAACGCCGATAAAGTCAAGCAGGGATCCGAATAGATACATACCCACGAATCCCACAGCCCATACACGATGCCAGCGCTGCTGTCCTGGGCCATAACCTCTCAGCTCGCCGCCGAACAGGGCATACACCCACTCTCCAATAGCCACGCTATTCCAGAAAAAAAGGAAAACTGCACAAATGCCCAACGTATATTTAGCTTGGCGCTTAAAAAAACCCGGCCACGTCATATCTCGTGCCGCCATTATTGTCGCTCCTCATTGTCGACACCTGGCAACAAGGCAGGTGCGTTACTGATTACAGCTTGTGCCGTGTTACCAATAGTATCAGCCGATGGCAGGGGTACACTGAATGTTGCCGGGGTTTGGAAATACGGCACGCTGACTTGGGACGGTATATATGATGCCACCCCTTTAATGCGATCACCGAACCACGTACCAGCCCCACCAGCTACCGCGCCGACAGTTGCTCCCCAGCGAACAGACTTATCCTCGTCATACACCCAGTTATTAGCAGCGGTGCTCGTCCCCCCTGCAACAGCACCCACAGCGGCATTGCCCAGTATCCCCCCACCTGCCAGTGGTCCATAACCCATGGCGGTGATGCCGGCCATCAGCGTCTGGCCGGGGCGGTATTCACCTCCTTGCGCATACTGGCCCAATGCGTCGAAACCGGCGCCAGTGGCAAACAGCCCTGCCGCTGCACGAGCCGTCAGGGTGGCTGCCGCATAACCACCCGTCACCGGGAGTGACGCCAGGCTGGCGATACCACGGGTGAGTGCTTCCTGGCCTTGTTTGATCTCCGCCCATGGCCGGCTATCGGTCTGATTGAGGTTGTAGGGTAGCCCTGCCGCCATGGCGATACTGCCCGGGAAGCGCAGTTTGGGCTCGGGACGAGGGCTCGGAGTAGGAGCTACCATCGCACGATAGGGAGACGATTCTCCCCCTGTCTGCTCGATGATGTAGGCAACCAGTTCCGGCGGCGTATCTGCCGGTACCATCTGGACGAGATAACGGGTGTTACCGTCGCCCCCAGGGGTGGCGAGCCATTCACCGCCGAAGTCATAGTAGCTGGCATCAATGGCATCAAGGTCGTGCAGATCCACCACGACGTTAGACCCCGGCGACTCTCCCAGCTCATCGTTAAACATTCCGCGCAGAGCTTGCTCAATTTCTTCAGCTGTGTATTCACCATCACTTTGCTCAGCAAGTTTTTGAGCGACCTCTTTCTCATGGGCGTGCGCTTGGCGGTTGTACTGCGTCGAATACCCCGCGATTTCGGCACCTTGATTCACATCGCCGTCCGTCAGTTCGGCGGCGATGATGCCGGTGATCTGCGAGGCGGCGACCAGCAGTTGCGGGTCGTTGTCGACCAGTTCGGCCAGGTGGTCCACCAGCGCTTCGTTGGCGCCGGCGGCCAGGGCGCCGGTTCGGAAGTCGCTGCCCGTGGCTTCGGCGACGGCGCCACCGGCCAGGGCGTGCAGGGCGATTTTCTCGAGGTCTCCCTCCGCCCATTCTTGCTCATGGGCATAGTCGCCTATGGCGTCGAACAGTACGGCGGCGACCACTTCGGTCAGTACGCCGTCGAGGCCGGCCTCGAGGTTGTCGCTCAGGCTGCCGCCTTCGATGGCGGTGCTGACGCTGGCGTTGATGGCCATTTGCGAGGCGCGCTGGCCGGCGAAGCGGGCGATGTCGCCGGCGTTACCGAGGTCCAGGCCGGCGGTGTTGGTGGTATCGCCCATCACGCCCTTGGTGACCCCGGCGCTGACGGCGGCGGTGGCCGCGCCGCGCAGGCTGTCGCTGGAGAAGGTGTCGTCGAACACATCGCCCAGATCGCCGCGGTTGTTGACCGCGCTCACAGTGGCGGTGGTGGCCAGTGAGGACACCGCGGCACTGACCGCCGCGCCCGTGGCACCGGTGGCCCCGAGCATGCCGGCGGCGGCCGGTCCCACGAATACCGAGGCGACGATCGCGATGACCAATATGGCACCGGCGCCGAGCCCGGATTGCTCGTACTCCCAGCTGTCGTGGATTTCCTTGACCCGCCGCCAGTCGATGTCGCCGCGTTCCTCCATCTCCTTGAGCCAGGCGAGGTCGGGGTCGGCTTCGACCATGGCGTCGATGGTCTGGCTGACGGTTTGTGCGTTGATCTCGGGCACCTCGGCGACGATGCCGTCGGCGGCCTGGATGACGAGGTTGCCCTTGGCGATCAGTTGGCTCTGGCGCAGGGTTTCGTCGGTGCGCCCTTCGCCCCGCGACGATTGCCAGGCGAAATTGCCGCTGCGCTCTTCGTGGGATTCGGTGTGGACGTCGCTGGCGGCTTCGAAGTGAATGGCACCGCCGCTGGCCAGGGTCAGGTCGTTGCCGGCTTCGAGGCGAGCGCCTTGGTAGCGTTGATCGACGCCGCTGGCCACGGTGAGATCATTACCGCTCTCGAGGTGGCTGCCCACGGCGCGAATGTCGTTGATCTCGTCGCGCCGGTAACTGCTGCTGAACAGGCCGCTCTCTTCCTTTTCGTAGAGGGAGTAGTCCTGGTCGTTGGCGGCGAGCAGTTCGACGTCGCGACCGGCGATCAGGAAGGCGTCGTCGCCGGCCTTGGCCTCGCTGGCGATCAGGCGCAGATCGCGCCCGCTGCGCATCGTGAGGTTCTTGCCGGCCAGCAGTTCGCTGCCCTGCTGGCGCACCCGGCGGCTGATCCAGTCGGTGGTGGCGGTGTGGGATTCGTGGTGGCGAACGTTGGCCGCCGAGGCCAGGGTGAGGTCGCCACCGGCGTCGAGCGCCAGGTTGCCGGCCGCCTCGGCGCGGCTGGCGATGGCGGTGATGTGACGCTGCGCCTGGAGGGCGACGTCTTCCCTGGCCTTCAGTTCGCTGCCGGCTTGTTCGACGGTGCGGGTTTGCGAGCGGCGGAATGGCCCGGTACGCGTCTGGGTTTGGCTGATGTTCTCGGCGGCGCCGAGGACGATGTCGTTGCCCGCCTCGATGGCCAGGCCGGCGCCACTGTCGATCTCGCTGGCGGTCAGGCGCACGTCGCGTCCGGCGCCGAGGTCGGTGTCACCGCCGCTGCTCAGTTGGCTGCCGACCTGGGTGGTGGTGCGCTCATCGACGCGCTCCCTCGCCCACGGGCGGTCGGGGTTGTCGCCCCAGTCGTGGGTGGTGTCGCGGTTGAGGCCACTCGGGTCGTCGCCGGCCTCGGGGTCGGCGATTTGGATATCGCCCTGCCCCAGGGTGGCCAGGGTCACGCTTCGCTGGTCGCTGCTGCCGTAGGTGGTGGTGATCCGGCTGGTATTGATGCTCGGGCCGTCGGCCCCCTCCTGCACGCCGGACTCCGAGGGCGTGGCACCAAGCCCCACGTTGGTGGATACGCCTGCGCTGCTCTGCCGGCTGTGGTGCGTATTGTCAGGTGGTCGTAGCTCAGCGAGCCGGTGGTGAGATTGAGCTGGCCCAGGTCATTGCCTTGCTCGTCCACCGTCGCCAGAGTACTGCCGGACAGATGGGTGTTGCCCTCGACATCGATGTCCGCCGTGCCGCCGGAGGTCAGGCTGCTGACCACGGTGTCGCTGTTGACGTAGCTGCCGCGATGCTGGCTCGCCCCGCCGCTGACGCCCGTGACCGTGTCGAGGTCGCCGGGGTCGTGCCGGGCACTGCTGCTGTTTCCATTGGGATCCGACAGCGCGTCGGCTTCACCGCCTTCGGACTGGCCCAGACTGATCCCTGCACTGACGCCATACCCGGCGCTGCCGCCACTGCTGCGGTTCTGGCGCGAGGCGATGACAAGGTCACCGCCGATCCGGGCTTGCAGGTCCTGCTCCGCCCGGACCGTGCCACCGATGAGGTTGGTGTCGCCCACCGAGTCGATGGTCAACCGGTCGGCATGCACTTCGCTGTTGGTGTAGTTCACCGCCCGGTCACGGGCCCGGTCGCGCTCGTAGGAGAGGTTCAGGGTGGCGCCGCTGGTGGCGCCGAACAGTGTCACCGCGGCGGTCAGTTCGCCGCTTTCGGTGTCGGTGCGCTGGGTGGCGCTGTCCCGGCTGGCCAGGATGTCGATGTCGTGGAGCCGACCGAGCGGGTCTCGTGCGCTTCGGTGGTCGACTGGCTGGCCTGAATATCGGCCTGGATGCCGGCATTGAAGCCGAAGGCATAGCTCGAAGCCGAGGCCGCCCCGGCCGCAGCCTGCTAGGCTACCAGGGTGGCCTCGGCCTTGCCGTGGGTTTCCTCGTGATCGCTGGTACTCTGCTCCGTGGCTTCGATGATGGGCAGATCATCGCCGGCCCGCATGATGGCGGCGTCGCTGGTGTCTTGCACGCTTTTGTGCATCGCACCGAGAATCCGTAGCCGACAGGCTGCTCTGACGGCTGCGGGTCTCGGTAAGATACAAACGAATCAATTGTTAAAGATCGCGGTGAGGTCGCGATTGCAATGCGTCATGGCGGCACGATACCTGATGGGTCAGGTGTTGCACTTGGTCATTGAGGCCACCAGGATTAATGGCACCAATCTCACGGGTTCAGGTGACCATCAGCGGCACCGCCAGATGCAGAATCCGCATTTTCCCTATAGCAAAGGGTCACAATATCAGGTGAACATTTCGCAAATTCGGCCCCAGCATTTTTGCCCATCGTCAGACAAAGCGGGGTTAACAATCTTTGCGATATCAGTAAAAACCTCGGCTTCTGCATCAAGGCCTTCAAGTGACCGCTGATCAAGATTGGCAGCTATGACGATAAAATCTTCAAATCCATTTGCGAGACAAACGGGTTCACGAAAATATCCAGACGAGATGTCGCGAAAAAAAACCCTTCCATCATCATGATAGTCTTCGCCCTTCACGAGCAACACTAGATCACCTTCGAAGTTGGCGACATGAACATACTGCTCACTAACATAAGGGCTTTTTTGATCGCCATTCAGCTGTCGAATTGTCTCGATTATATCGTCAGAGGGAATTGGCATAAGCTCCAACATCCCCACCGAGACTTCCTCAACCTTGTATCGCTGCACAAAATCTATGTAACTCTCCGGCAGCCCCAAGCCCGATGACTGCAAATCCAAAGGTTCCGCTCTCGATTCAAGTAGAGTGGCCGGAAACCCAGATGGACGGTTTGCTAGGGCCCGATAATACTCAAGGACCTCGTGAATATTTTTCAGCATGTTGGTTCTCAATTTGGTGGATGCCAAACGCCAAACCCCGGTGAATTTGCATGGACTTGGCTTGGTAACGGAATAGCATGTTTCCCATAGTCCATGTGGTGATGAACCAAAGTTTGATCCTTGTAAGGAGCATGTTCCGGAAAAGCGCGGATCCAGTCATTGTCAACTTTAGGAGATCGACCGCTAGCAATCAAATCCTTGTTTGATTGGCTCAGAGCAGCATTTGGCTTCTCAGCCCAGGCATTCCAAAACGCGCGGCTGTTTCTGATACCACCGTTTGCAGTCGTGGCTCCACTCGCAAACGTGGAAGTATCAACCGAATATGCTGGATCGGGTTGACCTGGATGAGCCGGGTCAATTCTCACGTAGTAAGGTGAATCCGGGTTCCTGAGATGAGGCGCTCCTATATCCGGGGCATGCCCCCCTGCGTGCTCTCCGCCCCCTCTCTTCCCACCGGGGGTGATTCCACCCGCGACAATACCCGCCGCGAAGACGCCACCGCCAATCAGGTGGCGATCATCTTCGAAGCGGTCGACCGACAGATAGCGGTCTTCCACCCATTCGGCAAGCAACTTTCCGCCTTCATAGGTTGCCTCGGCAATCTTCTTTCCAAATGAGGAATGCTCTATCGCCTTGCTCACCAGCAGCTCGATCACGCCCTTCGGCCCCTGGGCCACCGCCAGACCAATCTCAACGATCTGCCGCTGCGCCGGGTGTGCCTCCAGGTAGGCGTTGATATCGGAAGCGCCCCGCAGCACCACTTGCGCCGGGGTCTTCTCCGGAGACCGCTCGCCGATCACGACAATGGTCTTTAGCTCCACCACCGGCAGGCCCTGGTCATCGTAATAAACGTCGGATGGGGCGGCGTCCTCAGGCGCTGACGCGTCCGCTTCCGGGGGTGTCTCGCTGTCCATGAGCGGGCCGCTCACCTCGGCGATGGTCTTCATGCTGGCCAGCACCTGATCCTGGAACGCTTCGTCAGCGAGAATGGCCGTGGCGTCCTCGAGGCTGTAGCCGCGCCGGATCAGGGCTTCGTAGAGGTCTTCGGTGATGGAGCCTCCCGCGTCCACGGCGGCGTCCGGGGCCGAATGGGTCAGCAGCGTGATCTGCGTCGCCACTTCGTCGTAGGTCGCC
>NZ_BMXS01000018.1 GCF_014651875.1 Litchfieldella qijiaojingensis | reverse complement strand
TTCATCCTGGTGCTCGCGCACCATCCGAACCGCCCGTTCCCTCACCTCAGGTGAGTATTTCTTCGATGTTGTCATCACTCCATCCTCTCAAGAAATGGAGTCTCCGGGAATCCCGGGGCGGTTCAGTATTGCGGACACTATAGAGGACGAGCCTGTGCTTTCTGCCTCACAGAAGGCCATCTTCCATGAACAATTTCTGGCAGTGCTAAAAGGAGAAACAAAGGCACAGGACTTCGCGAAGCGGATCACATCGTTGCTCTCCGAAGCCACGTTACCGGACGAGCGAGAGTTGATGGCCAACACCTCGTTGATCGTGCGTTACACCCATAGTCTTGCTGCGCCTCAACGGCAGGTGCTGGTCAAGTGTGTGAGCATCATGTGTCAGGGCATGGGCTGGTATCAAAATAATGCCAGCTTGAAGGGCTTGGCAGACCTGGGCGAGGTGGACCGGTATTGCTACTACGTCGCGGGTGTCGTCGGTGAAATGCTCACTGAGCTGTTCTGCCAACATTCCCGTCAAATATGCGAAAAGCGTGCTGACATGCTGGCTCTCGCTCCCTCATTCGGTGAAGGATTACAGCTTACCAATATCCTCAAGGATCTCTGGGAGGATAGACAACATGGTGTCTGTTGGTTGCCCTGTAAAGAGTTTCGGGAGTTTGGTGTGGAGTTGGCTGGCATGACCCCAGGCCGACGCGACGCGGCGTTCGCGGCAGCACTGCGCTACATGATCGGTATTGCACACGCCCATTTGCACAACGCCTTTCGCTATACCCTCACGGTTCCGCCGCAAGAGACGGGGATCCGACGCTTTTGCCTGTGGGCCATCGGCCTTGCCGTGCTCACACTCTGGCGGATACACGCTCAGCCGGCTTATAGCAGTGGCCGTCAGGTCAAGGTTTCCCGTCGTATTGTCAGAGCCACCATCATTGGTACCAGCCTGACGGCACGTCACGACTGGATGCTCAAGTTGTTGTTCTCCGGTGTGACCACGGGGCTACCGTTCACGCAACTTTCGGGACCGGATCCGGAACTGAGCGCCTGGGTGACCGAGCCGACGGCGGGCGGTGGTTCTCGAGTTGCAAGTGGCAGCCAACTGCCACGCGATGGCGATGAGTAGGCAGATTGTCTTGGCCATGGCCAACGTCGTTTCGGAGGAAATCCACGTATGGATGACGTGGCACGTATGAAGCAGCTCGCTCGAGCATGGCAAAGGAACGTCGAAGACGATACCCGCCGCCTGGATCGGGCGGTCGATAGGGCCGTGGCAGGCCTGCTCGATCATCAACGCTCCGATGGGCATTGGTGTTTTGAGCTTGAAGCTGACTGCACCATTCCATCCGAGTACATCTTGATGATGCATTTCATGGATGAGATCGATGCGACGCTGCAGCACAAGTTGGCTGTCTATATTCGTAGCTGGCAAAACAGCGATGGCGGCTGGCCTCTCTATTACCAGGGAGAAACCGACCTCAGTTGTACGGTAAAGGCGTACTATGCCTTGAAGCTCGCCGGAGACGATCCTGCCGCGTCTCACATGCGTCGCGCGCGTGAGGCGGTGCTCGCCCGGGGAGGCGCGGCGCGTGCCAATGTCTTCACCCGCATTGCACTGGCACAGTTTCAGCAAATCCCTTGGCGTGGGGTACCGTTCATGCCTGTGGAAGTCGTGCTGTTGCCACGGTGGTTCCCCTTTCATTTGAGCAAAGTGTCGTATTGGTCGCGCACCGTTATGGTGCCACTGATGTTGCTGTGCAGTCTCAGGGCGCAAGCAGCCAACCCTCGAAAAGTGCAGGTCCGTGAGCTGTTCGTTGTTCCGCCCGAACAGGAGCGGCATTACTTTCCGGCCCGGTCACTGCTCAACAAGGTCTTTGTGGTCCTCGACCGGGCCGGCCGCCTCTTGGAGCCGCTGATTCCGGGGTTCGTGCGCCGTCATGCCATTCATCGGGCAGAGACATGGTTCGTCGAGCGACTGAATGGCGTGAATGGGTTGGGGGCCATTTTTCCCGCCATGGTCAATGCTTACGAGTCGCTGGCGGTCCTTGGCTATGCACCAGACCATCCCCTGCGCCGTCAGGCCTGGGAGGCACTGCGCAGGCTGTTGGTAATCGGCGAGGATCGTGCTTATTGTCAGCCCTGCGTCTCGCCGATATGGGATACGGCACTGGTGTGCCTGGCATTGAACGAAACCCGCGAGCCGGGAGTGCGGGAGCCGGTTCGGCGAGCGCTCGACTGGTTGTGCGAGCGTCAGGTATGTCAGTTGCGCGGTGACTGGGCGGATCAGGCGCCTGACCTGCCGTGCGGCGGTTGGGCGTTTCAGTATGCCAATCCGCATTATCCGGATCTGGATGACACTGCTGCGGTGGCGTGGGCACTGGACGAGTTTCAGGGGGGAGAGCACCACTTGACGGCGATCAGGCACGCCATCGACTGGCTGCGTGGGTTGCAGTCGAAGAATGGTGGTTTTGCTGCCTTCGATGCTGACAATACCCACTACTACTTGAATGAGATTCCGTTCGCCGACCATGGCGCACTGCTGGATCCTCCCACTGCCGATGTCAGCGCCCGCGTGCTAGCCCTGATGGGGCGGCTCGGCCGTGAACAGGACCACCCCGCGATCGAGCGTTGTCTGGCTTTTCTACGCAGGGCCCAGGAGCCGGAAGGCTGCTGGTTCGGTCGCTGGGGCACCAACTATATTTATGGTACTTGGTCGGTGCTGACAGCCTTGGAACAGGCAGGGGTTTCGGCAGAAGAAGAGTGGGTGCGTCAAGCCGTAACCTGGTTCAAGAGCTGTCAGCGCAGTGACGGTGGCTGGGGCGAGACCAACGACAGCTACCAGAATCCGCAACTGGCCGGTCAGGCACAAGTCAGTACCGCGCATCAGACCGCCTGGGCGTTACTCGGCTTGCTGGCTGCCGGAGAAGTACACTCGCAGGAAGTGCAGCGTGGCATTGGCTGGTTGCTGGAGCACCAGGGGGAGGATGGCCTCTGGGACGAGCCGTGGTTTACCGCTCCGGGGTTTCCACGCGTCTTCTATCTCAAGTACCACGGCTACGCGCGTTTCTTTCCACTGTGGGCATTGGCCAAGTATCGCAATGCCTGCGCGGCGAGTGGTGCCGGCGTGCCCGACGCGACATAACCGTCTTGCTGGATGGGCCAGGGGATGAAATGGCGACCGACTGTGTTTCGGGATGTATCGTTTCGGGCTGCATCGAGATACGCCATGACCAGGTATCAAGATGTTAACCGAATACTGATTGTCGTGATGATATTGTCGATGGCATCGATCGCGCCCGGGGCATCAGCGTCCACCGCCGCGGCCACGACTATTGTCTCCGATCTGCATGAAGCCTTGATCGAGTCCATGAAAGCAGGGTCGGAAATCAGCTATGAGGAGCGATACGAGCAGTTACAGCCCGTCATCGAACGGACCCATCACTTTCCCTATATTGCACGTTTCGTGCTCGGCCGTTATGCATCCCGCCTGGAGCGAGAGGAGCAGCAACAGTTCCTGGAGGTGTTTCGAAGACTTAGCGTGGCCACTTACGCTAGCCGCTTCGACAACTACAACGGCGAACGCTTCCAGCATGTAAGTAGCCGGGAAGTCTCCCCCGGGCGCATGGTGGTCAGGACGGTGCTGGTGACCTCCAAGGGTACCCGGGTACAGCTGGATTACCTCCTCCTGCGGCGCGATGACAGATGGGCCATTGTCAATGTCCTGGCCGATGGCGTCAGCGACCTGGCGCTCAGGCGCTCCGAGTACGCCTGGTTATTACAGAACGAGGGGTTCATGGCCTTGCTCGAAGAACTCCATAGACAGATCGACGATCTTGCCCAACGTTCATGACACCTAGGCTAGCCGCTGCTTTCGCGTATTGGGTCAGGCTGGTCGTCTCTCGTGCCGGCTGGTTCACCCTTGGCACCCTGTTGTTAGCCGGGCTCTCTCTTTTCCATGCCGCGAATTACCTCGGTATTGATACTGACACTACCAACATGCTCGATCCTGAGTTGCCATTTCAGCGCGCCTACGATCGCTACCAGCAGGAATTTCCCCAATACGAGGATACCCTGGTACTGGTCGTTCAGTCCGAGACACCGGAGACGGCCAGTGAAGCGGCCAAGCGTTTGGTCCAGCGGCTAGGAGCCGAGAAGGACCTCATCAAGGCGGTTTACCTCCCTCGGGGTGGCGATTTCTTTGAGCGTAACGGCTTGCTTTTTCTAAAGACCGAGGAGCTGACTTTACTCGTTGATCGGCTGGCCCAAGCTCAACCCTTGCTTGCCCGGTTGGCTGACGAGACCAGCTTGGCAAGGCTGTTCGAGGTACTGGCTCAGGCCGTTGGTAACGCGCGAGAAGGCGGGTTGGAGCTGGAGCGCGTTCTCGCTGAAGTGGACCGAGCCGTGGTGGAGAGGTTGGAAGGCCGCAATGCCCTGGTTTCCTGGCAGCAGCTAATGCGCGGCGAGGATGTGAGCAAGGTCGCGAGAGAGATCGTTATCGTTCAGCCTCGACTCGATTATTCCCGCGTGATGGCCGGCCGACAGGCGATGGAAGCCGTTCGCGAGACGATTCGTGAACTTGGCTTCGACGACAGTGAGGGTGCCACGACGGTACGCGTCACTGGAAAAGTGGCGCTGCAATTCGAGGAGTTGATAAGCACTCTCGAGGGCGCGCGGTTGGCCGGCTTGCTGGCCCTCGTCTTCGTCATGGCAGTGCTGTATCTGGGGCTCGGTTCGCTCAAGCTGATGTCGATCGCTCTTGTGACCTTGTTTGTAGGGCTTTCTCTCAGTGTGGGCATCGCCACCCTCATCGTTGGCCACCTCAACCTGATCTCGATCGCTTTTGCAGTGCTGTATGTGGGCCTGGGGGTCAACTTTGCGATCCACTTCCTTTTGCGTTACCGCG
This sequence comes from Litchfieldella qijiaojingensis, assembly GCF_014651875.1. GTDB lineage: Bacteria > Pseudomonadota > Gammaproteobacteria > Pseudomonadales > Halomonadaceae > Litchfieldella > Litchfieldella qijiaojingensis. Next base: position 81,979 of record NZ_BMXS01000018.1, on the reverse strand, counting down.
AATGCCTGGAGGCCGGCGAGCCACCTCGGGTAGCGCTGGTTACCACCGGCCATCATATGGGAGTGGCGCTGACGTTATGCACCGTGACGACTGCGATAGGCTTCTTCGCTTTCGTGCCCACTGCTTTTGTCGGTATCGCCGAGTTGGGGTTGATCGCCGGGACCTCCATGTTCATTACCTTGGCGGTGAGTTTTACCTTGCTGCCGGCCCTGTTGGAACTCACCTGGCCCACGACGGCAACGAAACCGGGCATGGCGCTATCCATGCCCGGCTGGACGAGCAGGCTGCTTGCCCTGCCGCAGCATCACTGGCGTGCAGTGTGCTGGGGGGCGGGCATTGCAGGGCTGGCAGCAGTGGCGCTGTTGCCCAGGCTCCAGTTCGATGCGGATCCCTTGAATTTGCGCGATCCTACCAGCGAGTCAGTGACCACTCTGATCGAGTTATTGGCCGCAGAGCCCTTTACTCGGCGCAACCTGGTCGTACTGGCGCAGAGACCGGAGGAAGTCGCGGCACTGTCGGAACGGCTGGAGGCGCTGGAGGCTGTGGACGGTACCATCAACCTCTTCGACTTCGTGCCCCCAGAGCAAGGGGAGAAGCTGATGCTCATCGAGGAGATGGAGCTGCTGCTGGGGCCCGTTCTACTGACGGCGTCGTTCACGCCACGGCAGCGTTCCGCTGATGATGTCATCACAGCACTGGCCGAACTGCGTCAGGCGCTGCGTGACAGCGAGCCGGAGTCTGGTTCTTCCGAAGTCACCGACAGGCTGGGTGAACACTTGGCAGTACTGCAGGAGCGACTCGAAAGGGATACGGCGGCAAGGGACAGGCTGTTCGACGGACTTCGGCATCAGCTTCTGAGTACCCTGCCATTGAGCATGCAACGACTGCAGATGGCGTTGCAGGCGCAACAGGTCACGTTGGATACCTTGCCGGACGATCTCCTGTCGCGGTGGCGAAGTCCCGACGGGACCTATCTCGTGCAGGTGATGCCGGCAGAAGATCTCGGCCAGCTCGAGGCACAGCGACATTTCATTCAGGCGGTGCGCAACCTGGTACCCGAGGTGACCGGCACACCGATATTGCAGTTGGAATCGGGTGATGCCGTGGTCAAGGCCTTTCAGCAGGCGCTGCTGTACGCTTTTGGCGGGATCAGCCTGGTATTGCTGGTGATTCTGCGCAACATCCTGCTCACCTTGAAGGTTCTGGTGCCGTTATTGCTCGGCAGCGCACTTACCGGGGCTGTGATGGCGCTGACGGGCATTCCCTTCAACTTTGCCAATGTGATCGCGTTGCCACTGCTCTTGGGGGTCGGCGTGGACAATGGCATCCACATGGTCTATCGCGAGTACTACGTCAACGAGACAGTGAGCAATGTACTCCAGACCAGTACGGCCCGCGCCATCCTGTTCGGTGCTCTGACCACGACCGTCAGTTTCGGAAACCTGGCGTTGTCGCCCCATCGTGGCACGGCCAGCATGGGGGTTGTCCTGGCCATGGGGATGATATTGATCCTGCTTTGTACTCTCGTTGTGTTGCCGGCGTTATTGCGGTCCCGCTGACGACGTGCTTGCCCTTTTGTCTGGTCCCCATGGATAAGCGGAATCGCGAAGTGAAGCCGTGAAATGGCTGAGGTTCCGTTCCCGTGGTGGATGCCGCCTGACTATTGGAGAGAGCGTCATGCCGATGCAAGCAGCCGCCCAGGCCCAGCCCAACATCGCCTTGATCAAGTACTGGGGCAAGCGCGATGAACGGCTGAACGTGCCTGCCGTGCCCTCCCTCTCGATCACCCTGGAGTCGCTATGGACACGAACGCAAGTCCGCTTCGACGAGACCCTGGGCGAGGACCGTTTCATGCTTGACGGCAAGAGGGATGATGCACAGTTCCAGCGCGTCAGCGCCATGCTCGAACGGTTGCGTCACCACGCGGGGGTTAGCACCTTTGCCGATGTCAGAAGCTTCAACAACTTTCCCACCGGTGCCGGCTTGGCCTCGTCCGCCTCCGGCTTCGCCGCACTGGTGGTGGCAGCCATTCACGCCCTGGGGCTGGTGCTGCCGCTCGCCGAGCTCTCCGCGCTGGCCCGGCAGGGGTCGGCTTCCGCGGCACGCTCCATCTTCGGTGGGTTCGTGGAGATGGCCTGTGGTAGCCGCGACGACGGCCAGGATGCCATTGCCCGGCCACTGTTGGCGGCATCCTCCTGGCCTCTGGAAGTGGCGGTAGCGATCACTGCACCGGGGCCCAAGTCCATTGGCTCCAGCATGGGTATGGTGCATACCGCGCGTACTTCTCCCTTCTATCGTGGCTGGATAGAGGATGCGCCGAGGCGACTGGAGGTGGCACGTGAGGCCGTGATTGCCCGGGATTTCGAGCGCCTGGCCGAGGTCAGCGAGGCGAGCTGTCTGGCAATGCATGGACTGGCACTGTCGGCTAGTCCCGGCTTGCTGTACTGGAATGGCGTTACCGTGGAACTCATGCATTGCGTGCGCGAGTTGCGTTCCGCTGGCACGCCCGTGTTCTTCACCGTCGACGCTGGCCCCCAGCTCAAGGCTGTCTGCCTGCCTGGCTGGAGCCGAGACGTTGCGCAATGTCTCGCTGAGGTGCCCGGTGTGCGCGAAGTGCGCCTAAGTGGCCTGGGGGACGGAGCGCGGGTGCTGGAATCCAAGGAGGCAATATGAGGATCCTGGCCTCGGCACCGGGCAAGCTGGTGCTGTTTGGTGAGTATGCCGTATTGGAGGGGGCGCCGGCCCTGGTACTGGCTGTCGACCGCCGGGCGCGGGTGGAGCTGGACAAGGGCAAGGACAAGGACTGGACCCTGATCAGTCAGCCTTACCTGGAACGGGAAGTTCACTTCACGCTGGATGCCGACAACGCGGTGCGCTGGCTCGACTTGAGCAAGGCCGAGCGGTCCCGGTTGCGCTATGTGCAACGGCTGATTGAGATGCTGAGCAAGGAAGCATGGTTTGACGCCGCTAGCGAGCGGGGAAGTCTCATGCTCGATACCCGAGCCTTCCATGAACCGGGAGGCGTGAAACTCGGCTTAGGCTCCAGTGCGGCACTCACGGTGGCCTTGATGGCGGCAGCGGGCGCCACGCGGGAAAACGCCTGCCAGGACAGGCCGCTACCCCAATTGCCATCGCTGCTGTCAAGGCATCGGTCGCTGCAGGGTGGTCGAGGCAGTGGTCTTGACGTGGCGGCGAGTCTCTATGGCGGTGCCATTCTCTATACGCTCGAGAGTCATACCCAGGCAATGCCCAGGGTGATCCCTGTCGCGTTGCCCGGCAGCATCCGGCTGTTATGTCTCTGGAGTGGGCGCGCGGCCTCCACGGGCGAGTTCTTGACGCGCCTGCAGGCTTGGCGGGAGGCGCGGCCGGAGGTGGCCACTTGGCTGATGGGACGACTCGAAGCGTTGGCCCGTGATGGTTCGTGTGCCCTTGAGGCGGGTTCGCCGGAAGAACTGTTGAGGGCAATGGCGGAATACGGTGACGGATTGCGTGCCTTGGGTGATGCCTCGGGACTGGATATCTACAGTGCCGAACATCGCCGCCTGGCAACACTCGCTCGGCAAGCGGGCATTGTGTACAAGCCTTCGGGAGCCGGCGGGGGAGATATTGGTGTCGCGGCTTCGAATGACCCGGAGCGGCTGGATTATCTGCGCCGGCTCAGCGAATCGGCCGGCTTTCTTTGTCTGAACCTGCAGCCGGATTCGCGGGGTTGTGAGGTGAGGGTAGAAGAAACAAGCGAGGGGGAGACCCATGGAACATACATCACGCATTCCTGAGTTCTACAAGCTGTCGGTGCCCGAACGGGTTCGCGCCATGCGCGAACGCGGGCTGCTGAGCGATGAGGATTACCGGGCACTGGCTACCGGTGAGCACATACTCAAGGCCCATCGCGCCGACAAGATGATCGAGAACGTGATTGGCGTATTGGGCCTGCCGGTGGGGCTGGGATTGAACTTTCTCATCAACGGTCGCGACTATGTCGTGCCATTGGTGGTGGAAGAGCCATCCATCGTCGCGGCACTGTCCTCTGCGGCGAAAACTGTCCGAGCGGCAGGTGGCTTCGAGGTGGAGAGCGACGACCCGCTACTCATCGGTCAGATCCAGGTGGTAGGAGTCGCCAATGTGGCCAAGGCACGTGCCAGGCTTCTGCAGCGCAAGAACGAGGTCATCAACCTTGCCAACAGCCTGCACCCGAATATGGTGGCCCGCGGTGGCGGTGCGCGCGATCTGGAGGTTCATCTGCACCCGGCACCCACGGAGATTGGTGACATGCTGGTGGTGCACCTGCTGGTCGATACGTGCGATGCCATGGGGGCCAATTTGGTCAATACCATGTGCGAAGGTGTCGCCTCCCTGATCGAGACCATTGCCGAGGGCAAGGTCTTTCTGCGCATTCTCTCGAACCTGGCCGACCGCGCGCTGGTTCGGGCGAAGGCGGTGATTCCCGTCGAGCGGCTCGAAGGCAAGGGCTACAAGGGTAGCGAGGTGCGTGATGGCATCATCCTGGCGACTGACCTGGCCACGGTGGATCCCTATCGGGCTACCACCCACAACAAGGGCATCATGAATGGGATCGATGCCGTGGCACTCGCCACCGGCAATGATTGGCGCGCCCTCGAGGCCGCCGCCCATGCCTATGCGGCACGAGGTGGTCGCTACAGTTCGCTTACCCGTTGGTATCGCGGCGAGGACGGCAGTCTGGTGGGCGAACTGAGCATACCGCTCAAAGTCGGTATCGTCGGCGGCACACAGCAGTCCAATCCCGTGGTGGCGGTCAATCATCGCCTGTTGGGCCTGCAATCCGCCCGGGAGCTGGCAGAGGTGATGGGCGCGGTGGGGTTGGCGCAGAACTTCGCGGCGTTGCGAGCCCTGGTCACCGATGGCATCCAGCAAGGCCATATGACCTTGCATGCACGCAGCGTGGCGACAGCGGCCGGTGCTTCGGCCGCCATGTTCGATACGGTGGTCGAAAGGCTAATCGAGAGCGGAGAAATCAAGATCTGGAAGGCCAAGGAACTTGTCGCCGAGCTTGAAGGGATGTCCCAGGCGGCGGACAGCACGCTTGCCGCAAAGCATGCCGAGCCTCTCGCAACCGGCCACGGCAAGGTGATCCTGTTGGGGGAGCACGCCGTGGTTTACGGCAGCCATGCCATTGCCGCGCCGGTGCCGCTTGCTATCGAGGCCAGGGTCAAGGAGGCCCATGAAGGGGTGAGTCTGATCATTCCCCGCTGGGGGGTGGAACAGCGGCTGGAGAGCCAGGCCGAGCAACGTCGCTCGTTCGACAGGCCCATCGGCATGATCCTGGAAAAGTTGGGGCTGGCCGAGCGACCGATGCTCATCGAAGTCTTCCCTCAGATACCCCGGGCCATGGGGCTCGGCAGCTCGGCAGCCTTGGCCGTGGCCGTCATCCGGGCACTGGATGAGCATTTCAAGCTGGGGCTCAGCGATGATGAGCTCAACGATCTGGCCTATGAATGCGAGAAAGTCGCCCATGGCACGCCGTCCGGGATCGACAACACCATAGCGACCTTCGGCCGTTTTTTGCTGTATCGAATGGGAGAGCCGCCCGTCAAACGCCAGCTCAGCGTGCCTGCCCCCATTCCCCTGGTCATCGGTATGAGTGGCGTGGAGAGTCTTACGGCAAAAATGGTCGCGCGTGTGAGGGCGGCATGGGAGAAAAGCCCGGGACTCTATGAGGGTATCTTCGAGCAAATCGATTCACTGACCTTGCAAGGGGTGAAGGCCATCGAGAGTTACGACCTGGAGCAACTGGGAGAGCTGATGAATATCTGCCAGGGGCTGCTCAATGCGCTGCAAGTCTCCAGTTGGGAAGTGGAAGAGTTGATCCAAGTTGCCCGAAACAATGGCGCACTGGGAGCGAAACTGACCGGCGGCGGTGGCGGCGGTTCCATGATCGCCCTTTGCCCGGAGAGCCCCGAGCGTGTCGTCAACGCCATGCAAGAAGCCGGCTATCAGGCCATGGAGGTGACCATTGGTTAAAACAGGCGCAAGCGAGCGCGACGAGACCGTCTCGTTCGATGATGAGGAACTGATCCTTGTCGATGACGAGGACCAGGAACTGGGTTATTTGAGCAAAGCCAAGTGTCACGAAGGCGATGGCGTCTTGCATCGGGCCTTCTCGCTGTTCGTTTTCAATCGTGACGGAGAGCTTCTCCTTCAGCAGCGTGCTGCAGGCAAGCGCCTGTGGCCGCTGTACTGGTCCAACAGCTGCTGCAGTCATCCTCGCCGAGGCGAGCGTATGGCAGAGGCGGCTCACCGGCGGTTATGGCAAGAGGTCGGCATCGAGGCGGAGCTCGACTACCTCTACAAGTTCCGTTATCAGGCACAGTTCGACCCGGACGGGGCCGAGCATGAGTTGTGCTGGGTCTATCTGGGGATCAGCGACGAGGAGCCGAGGCCCAACCGACAGGAAATCGCCGACTGGTGCTGGATATCGCCAACACGGCTTGATGCCGAGTTGGTCACGCAGGCGGAACGCTATACGCCCTGGTTCAAGATGGAGTGGAAGAGGCTACGGAATGAATTTGCAAATAAGCTGAAGAGATACACCCGATAAGCCCAAAGTTGGGTTACTCCCTCTTCAGTGCCAAGAAGGCCGCTACAGGCGGGAGGAGGCGCAATGGGTATCCCACTGATTCAGCAATATCGAGTCGCACGCTACATCATTGGCAAGCGGTTACGTGGTAAGAAGCGCTATCCCTTGGTATTGATGCTGGAGCCATTATTTCAATGCAACCTGGCCTGTGCCGGTTGTGGCAAGATCGATCACCCCAAGGAGATTCTCCAACAGCGAATGAGCGTCGACCAGGCACTGCGCGCAGTAGATGAGTGTGGCGCTCCCGTGGTTTCCATTCCCGGTGGTGAGCCGTTGATCCATCGGGAGATGCCGGTGCTGGTCGAGCGGATCATTGCCCGCAAGAAGTTTGTCTATCTATGCACCAATGCGGTACTGATGGCCAGGAAGATCGATCAGTACCATCCCTCGCCGTATTTCACCTGGTCGGTCCACCTGGACGGGCTCAAGGACCGCCATGATGAATCGGTCTGCCAGCCAGGGGTCTTTGACAAGGCGGTCAATGCGATCAGGCTGGCACTCGATCGCGGCTTCCGTGTCACCATCAACTGCACCCTGTTCGACGGTGAGGACCCGCAGCAGGTTGCCGACTTCTTCGACTATGCCACCATGCTGGGTATCGAAGGCATTACCGTATCGCCCGGCTACAGTTACCAGCACGCGCCACGCCAGGATGTCTTTCTGCCACGGCAGAAATCCAAGCAGCTGTTTCGTCAGATTTTTCGTATCGGGCGCGCGCGAGGCAGCAAGTGGCCGTTCAACCACTCGACGCTGTACCTGGACTTTCTGGCCGGCAACCAGGCCTACCAGTGCACGCCATGGAGCAACCCGACCTACAATATTTTCGGCTGGCAGAAGCCGTGCTATCTGTTGGTCGACGAAGGATCGGCAGCTAGCTTCCAGGCACTCATGGAAGAAACCGACTGGGATCACTATGGCACTGGACGAAACCCGAAGTGTGACAATTGCATGGCCCACTGTGGATATGAAGGAACGGCTGTGGAAGACACCTTCGCGCAGCCCTTCAAGGCGCTCAAGGTATGGTGGAAGGGGCTTGATCTGGACGGTGAGATGGCGCCGGAGATTCCGGTCACCTATGATCGAATCACCGTCGGCAGGAAGAAGATTCCAGTGAAAGAGATTGATACCTGACGATGCCCTATGAATTCCGCGATCACGATAGCAAGGCCGACGAACTCACGGTCAATACTGACACGCAAAGCCATCGGGAGGTTGTCAGCCTGCTGATGAGGCATTGCTTCCCGGCAACGTTTCGCTGACTGATGCGGCGCCGAGACGGCGGAACTCGCAATAGGCGGCAAGCGTTTCTCTTGGCGCTTCCAAGGGCGGGTAGTGGCCGATTGCCGGGCCAAGTTCGTGCAGCCATCCTGCGGGGACATGGCGTCGCCAGAGTCCTGGCATATCGGCTCCGGCCACCGGGTCGGCCGACCCGTTGATGAGTTGCAAGGGCAACTCGGCATGCTGTAGGGCGCCGACCCAGCGCTCGCGTCGTTGCCAGCGCTCACGCAGATATTGCAGGACGCGCGGCGTGACTTGATGCCCTTCCTTGTAGCGCAGCAACTGCCAGAGCTCTTCCATTTCCGTTTCGGTCGGCTGATGGGCAGGACCGAAATTGCGCCCCAGCTTGCGACGGAAAATGGTGTACGGTTGAGGGGCGAGAGCCACGATCGTCGGGCCGAGTGGCCCGATCAGCAGTCGTTGCATCGGCGTTGGATGCATGCCTTCGGGAAAGAGGCCACCATTGATGAAACTGGCCGAGCGCAGGTGCAGTTCCCGTCTGTCACCATGCTCGAGATGCCGTGCCAGCAACTCTTGGGCCGTGGTGACACCATAGGCGTGGGCCAGAACGTCGACTTCCGTCATGCCGAGGTACCGCAATACGCCTTCGCACTGGTCGGCGAGACTAGCCACATCGTAGGGTCCCGTCGGCGGCTTGTCTGAAAATCCTGAGCCGAGCAGGTCGATGGTCACGACCGTCCATTGGCGGATGAGATCCGTCCAGATCTTGTGCCATCCCCAACTGGCCGTGGGGTAGCCGTGCAAAAGCAACAGTGCGGGACCACTGCCCTGTACACGGTAATACAACCGATGCCCCTGGTAATTGTACTCGGCACCAGCGGAAAGCCACTCCTGCAGGCGGGGGGACAGCAACGCTGCGGAGTTGGATATCGGCACACCGACCTCCTAGGGCGAGTCGCAGTGTCCCGATGGGATCACTGCGACGCATGCGGTGGCGCAGAGGGTTCAATACCTCTTGATCAACACGTGGGTCGAGGGACACTTGTCCTGACACCAGTCTTTCGTTTCCTTAACAGTAGAGTCGCGAGACGCTATGAACAACCGAAGGCTGGGGATACTGGTCGGTATGCGCTGGGAAGCGAATACGCTGGGACCGCTCAGGCGGACGGATGATCTGGTCTGGTTGGTCTCCGGTCCGGGGCCCGAGCGTGCCGCTCGGGCGGCTCGCACGCTGGTCGAGCAGGGGGCATCGGCCCTGTTGAGCTGGGGGGTGGCGACGGGTCTCGATCCTCTCTTGTCGCCCGGCAGTCTACTGATTCCCGAGGTCGTTCATGGCCGTGACGGTGAGCGGTTGCGCCCTGATGCCCGTTGGCGGGCTGCTGTCCTCGCTCAGGTTGGTGAAGTGGCCCGCGGAGAATTGGCCGAAACGGCGATAGTCTTGCAGGACGCTTCAGCAAGGCGTGTGCTGCGGGCATCCACCGGGGCGGTGGCTGCCGACATGGAAAGCGCGGCGGTATTGCGGGTTGCCCACAGCTTCGGGATGCCGGCACTGGTGATTCGCGTCGTCCTCGATATCACGACTACCGATTTGCCTGCCGGTTGGGCTGCTGCAGTGACTCCCGAGGGACGCATCGCGGTTCGACGTATTGCCGCTCAACTGCTCCATCCTGCGAATTGGGCTCCGGCGCTTGCCCTGGCACAGGCAAGGCGGCAGGCCGCGCATCGCCTCATGACAACGGCGGCCCGTGGCTTTGATGCATTGGCCGGAGAAGGAGCGACAGCGACATGATTGCCATTGTGGCCGAAGCCTTGCCGATTTGGTGGGCAGGAGCGGCAGGGGGATGACGCGCTACACGGCCTTCGCTGCCTTGTCTGGCCTGGCGGTTGTTGTCGCCCTGGTGGCATGGCAGGGCGTGGGTACGCTGTTTGACGCCCTGGCGATAGCCGGCTGGCAGTTGGCTTGGCTTCCTCTGTATTTTCTGTTGGTCATGGTGCTCGCTGCGATGGCCTGGCAATGGCTGCTGCCTCCGGGCAAGGCGCCGAAGTTGGGGGTCGCAACCTACATGACGGGAGTCGGCCTGGCTGTCAACTGGCTGTTGCCGGTGGCCATGGTGGGGGGCGAGGCGGTACGTGCTCACCTGCTGGTTCGGCGCCGTCATGCCGCGGCAGAGGCCGTCGCCAGCGTGATTGCCGACAAGACAGTGCAAGTGGCCACGCAGGTGGCGTTCGCGGTGCTGGGCCTGTTGCTGTTGATCGGGTACGGCGCCGAGGGGCGCTTTCTTCTGTCGATCCTGGCCGGGGTGGCAGTCCTGACAGCCGCCCTGGTGGCCTTCTATCTGGTCCAGCGCCGGGGTGGCATCGGTGGCAGCGCGCGCTACATCAGTCGACTGCTGGGGCCCGAGCGGGCCCGCCGGCTGCAGGTCACCAGCGAAGAGGTCGACCAGGCCCTGCAGTCGACCTATGAACGGCGTGCCCGTCTCTGTTGGGCGTTTGGCCTGCGCTTTGCCGCCAGGATGGTGTGGGCGGGGGAGGTGTTGATTGCCCTGGCCTTGCTCGGTCACCCGGTGGGGGTGCTGGTCGCCTTGATCATCGAGAGCCTGACCCAGGCCGCGCGCGCGGCGGCGTTCGTCATCCCCGGTGGCCTGGGAGCCCAGGAGGCGGGCATCGTCGTTATCGGGCTGGCCGTCGGGCTTCCGGCCGAGGTCTGCCTGGCGCTCGCCGTCGTCAAACGCGGCCGGGAACTGGCCGTGGGCCTGCCGGTGCTTGGGTACTGGCAGCTAGAGGAAGCGCGATACTGGTCGCGTCGGCGCCGGAGGGAGCGTGGGTCCGACGATCGCGTGTCATGAAATTGGGGAATTTAGGTGCCGAGCAGTCCCCGTGCCCGGAAGTCGGCAATCGCATCGGCGACGCTATGTTCCAGCGGCCGGAAGTCCATGCCCAGCTCCGTGCGTGCTCGTGTGCTATCGAAGCGTACCGGCATACCGGCCAGACGCACCCCGGCAAGCGGTGCCGTGGGAGGACGGTGCGTCATGTGGTCGGCGATAAATTCTCCCATCGCACCCATGGCAAGCGCCAGCCAGTAGGGTACCCGTCGGCGTGGCATCGGACACCCGCTGAGGCGTTGCAAGGTGGTGAGCAATGTCGCCATCGGCACATCGGCACCACCGAGTACATAACGACGCCCAGAGACACCACGTTCGGCGGCGCGGATATGGCCGGCTGCGACGTCACGCACATCGACCAGATTGAGAGTGGTGTCCAGATAGGCGGGATAGGTGCCGTTGAGAAATCCGAGCAGCATGCGAGCCGGCGGTGTCAGGTAGCGGTCGCCCGGCCCCAATGGCACGGTGGGGTTGACCACGACGACGCACTGGCCCCGGCTGGCAGCAGCAAAGGCCTCGCGTTCGCCAAGAAGCTTGGCACGGCAGTAGGGTCCGGGCATGGCTTCTAGCCGAGGCTCGATGTCTTCGTCGACGATGGCGCCCGGCGGGTTGCCCGGCTTAAGGATGGCCTCGGTGGAACAGTAAACCACGGTATCCACCCCCGCCTGCGCTGCAGCGGCGAACAGGGTGCGTGTTCCCTCGCAGTTGACCCGCATGAAGTCGCTCTTGGCACGCGCCCACAGACCGGAGAGTGCCGCCAGGTGAAAAACCCGCTCCACGCCAGCCATGGCGGCAGCGACCCTTGCCGCATCCGTGACCGAGCACTGTATGAACTCGACACCGTCCAGCGGTGCCAGAGGTGGCTCAAGGTCGAGGATGCGCACGCTGTCACCCTGCTGGCGCAGCAGTGCGACCAGATGCCCGCCGATGAATCCGGAGCCGCCGGTCACCAGGCTGCGGAAGGAAGAGGCGGGGGAGTCGTTCATGCCCGTGCCGTTTGCCAGATCATTCTGCTGAACCCGTTCTGTTCGTATCTACCTAAGCTTAAGGGAGTCCCGCCATGAGTCGAGACCAGACTGAACTGCGGACCCCTCACCCGCGGCTGAGCCATCCGTTGATGGGAGCTGACATCGGAACGCTGTTGCAGCAATTCGCTACCCATCGTCCTTTGCCGATGCACGTGTTGCCGTTCGTCGCCATGACGCTTGCCTCGGCGCTGGTGCGGACGCCCTTCAGCCTCTGCGAACGAGCATGGACGGCGGCTCGCACGCGGCACCAGGAAATGCCATCCCCCGTTTTCATTGTCGGTCACTGGCGCAGTGGCACGACCCATCTCTACAACCTGCTTAGCCGGGATCCCCGCTTTGCCTTCGTCTCGCCTCTCGCGACGGGGCTGCCTTGGGACTTCTGCTTGCTTGGCCGGGTGCTGCGGCCGTTGCTTGAGCGGGCACTGCCCGAACATCGCTTCATCGATCAGGTAAAGGTTGCATCGGATGCCCCCCAGGAGGACGAGATCGCACTGGCCAGCATGCAGACCCTTTCCTTCTACCACGGGCTGTATTTCCCGCAGCGCCTGGAGTGGTGGTTCGATCGTGGCGTGTTCTTCGACGGTGCCAGTGTGCGTGAAATCCGCTGCTGGCGGCGGCAGATTCGCTACTTCTACCGCAAGCATGCTCTCATGCAGCCTGGGCGCCAACTGTTGATCAAGAATCCAGTCTACACGGCTCGCGTCAAGGAACTGGTTCGGCTGTGGCCGGATGCCCGCTTCATCCACATTCATCGCAACCCCTATGTGGTCTTCCAGTCCACCCGCCACTTCTACCGCAAGCTCCTGCATGAGCTGGCCTTGCAGCCCTACGACGAATCGCACCTCGACGAGCTGATCCTGTCGCGCTACCCGCGCATGATGCAGCGCTTGATCGATGATGTTGCCGAGCTGCCGGCCAGCCATGCAGTGGAAATCGGTTTCGACACCCTCGAACAAGCACCCTTGGAAACCTTGCGGGGAATCTATGCTGCGCTGGGACTCGGGAGCTTCACCCAGGTGCAGCCGCATGTCGAAGCCTACCTCGCCGAGTTGGGCGAATACCGTAAGAATCAGTACCTCTTTCCCCCCACCGACAACCAGCGAGTCAGCGAGCGCTGGCGTAGTTTCATCGAACACTGGGGTTATGCCACCAGTCCGACGCAAGCAAGGCTGGATCCTGAGGTGGGTGGCGTCGTGCGATGATCCGTTGTGGAGTGGCATGGCTGGCGAGCGCGCTTGTAGCCTGGCGTATCCGCGAGCACCTTGAGCCTGCCCTTGGCCCTGGGGATGATTTGGCTCTCGGCCTGGCAGTACCTGCGGGGTACTCGTGCCCGATGGCGAGGGCGACGCTATACCGTTTGATCGGTTTTCAGCAGACCTGGCAGGCACGGCATCGGGCAGAGGGCCATGGCCAGCACGCCGGCATGCAGGCGTGGCTCGTTTTCCGCAGTGTCGACCTTCTTGATCTATTCCCAGCTTGTAAATCCGGCACGCACTCAGGCACACAGCTCATAAGAAAGTGCCATGCGAAATTCCCGGCTCTTGTCAAGAGAGGAGGATCAAGCATGAAGAGCTTGATGAAGAGGTCATGGCCAGGTTTTTATCTACTCGCTCTGGCTATCTTCCCGACTCTGTGTGTGGCAGATTCTGCCGGGTCCGAGGATGGGGCTAGAATTTCACTGGGACATACGCTGATTCAATCATCGGTGCCCATGGTGGAGTTAGGCTATGAGTACCGTAGCTGGGAGGTCGCCTTTTCTTATCTTGATCGAGGCCATACATCGAATGGACGCCAAAGAAGTAGTGTCAGGATATATTCCGCTTCCCGCCTGTTCAGGCCGGGCTGGAATTTCCTGCGTGGCCAGAATTATTATCGGCTTGGTCTTTCTTATGTTGATGATTCTCCCCTCGTTGGAGGTTTTAATTTTAGGCTGGGGGTGGGGCTCGATTATGGTCGGTTTTCTATTGAATACTTTCATTATTCTTCTGCAATGATTAATGACGTCAACAGTGGCATCGATGGCCTTCAATTACGCTTCAAGTTGTCTAGATAATGGTCCCTCATTCTCCTTATCTGACGACGGCGGAAGTGGCCGACTACCTGCGCCTCAAGGAGCGCAAGGTCTACGACCTGGTCAAGCAGGGCCAGATTCCGTGCACGAAGGTGACCGGCAAGCTGCTCTTTCCCCGTCAGAGCATCGACCTGTGGCTGATGAACCATCTGGAGGGCGATCAACAGAGCCGCCGTCCGGTGCCTTGGGTGCTGGCTGGCAGCCAGGACCCGTTGCTGGAGTGGGCACTGCGCGAGAGCGACGCGGGGCTTGCTATGCTTTGCCAGGGCAGTGGCGATGGCGTGCAACGATTGATCACCGGCGACGCCATGTTGGTGGGGGTGCATGTCATCGATCCCGATAGCGGTCGGTATAACGAGCCCCAGTTGCTGGGGCTTGCCGGAATGCGTGATCTGGTGATGGTGCGTTGGGCGGTGCGCCGTCAGGGATTGTTGGTGGCGCCGGGCAACCCCCAGAGCATCGAATCGCTCCGTGACCTGGGGCATGGTGACCTGGTGGTTGCCCACCGCCAGGCGGGTGCCGGGGCTGAGCGGCTGCTGCGCTATCTATTGGCGAAGGCAGGGCTGGATCATGCAACGCTGAACCTGGCCGAACACCCGGCGTTGAGTGAGGACGACCTGGCCTTGGCAATACGCCATGGCGAGGCGGACGTTGGCCTCGGAGTGGAGGCCGCTGCGCGCCGTCAGGGGCTGGATTTCGTGCCAGTGCATGAGGAGTGCTTTGACCTGGCCATGCGCCGGCGGAGCTATTTCGAACCGCCAGTGCAGCGTTTGCTGGCCTTTACCCGCGAGGCACGCTTCTGCGAGCGGGCGCTTGCCATGGGCGGTTATGACCTGGCCGCACATGGTGAGGTGATCTACAACGCCTGAGCAAGATTCGTCCCGGGACGATTCGGCTACAGAGTGTCCCGCTGCTGGGGCGGCACGATCCCCAGCCGCTTCATGCGCCGATAAATGGTGGGTCGCGACAGTCCCAGCTCGCGAGCCACGGCACTGATGTTCCAATGATGTCGGCGCAGGGCTTGGTGCAGCGGGTCGCGATTGCCTGGCAGGTCGACCACCCGGCTGGGAGCATCCAGTGCGGATGCGCTTTCCCCGCGGTGGGCCCCGGGATGCGCCAGGTGACCGCTAACGCATTCCTCGGGCAGGTCATCGACGATCACCTCGTTGCCGTCGCAAGTCGCCAGCGCGTAGCGCAGGGCGTTGTGCAGCTCACGGATGTTACCTGGCCAGGGATAGGCCAGCAGCGCACTCATGGCATCGCCGCGTAGCCGCGTCCGCTCATCGCGCTTCTGCTGCAATTCCTCGAAGATGCGCCGGATCAGGTAACTCTTGTCGGCACGCTCACGCAGAGGCGGCAGGCGCAGGCTGGCACCGTTGAGGCGATAGAACAGGTCCTCGCGGAAACGGCCCTCGGCGATCAGGCTACGCAGGTCGCGGTGGGTGGCGGCGACCACCCGCAGGTCGACCTTGAGTGGACGGCTGGCACCGATCGGCAGCACCTCCTGCTCGGCCAGCACTCGCAGCAAACGGGTCTGCAACTGCAGCGGCATGTCACCGATCTCATCGAGAAATAGCGTGCCGCCATCGGCCTGGGCGATCAGGCCCTTCATGCCTTTGCTGCGTGCACCGGTGAAGCTGCCTGGCTCGTAGCCGAACAGTTCGCTCTCGATCAACGACTCGGGCATCGCGGCGCAGTTGATGGCCACGAAGGGCTTGTCGCGACGCCGGCTAGACTCGTGCAGCGCGCGGGCCATGCGCTCCTTGCCGGTGCCGGTTTCGCCGATCACCAGGATGTTGATCGGCTCGTTACGCAAGCGGGCGGCGCGCGTCAGGGTATCGCGCATTGCCGGGTCGTCATCGGCCAAGGCTTCCAACGGTGCTAGGCTGGTATCGCGTGCCCGGCCTTCGCTTGCGGCATGCGTGGTGCGGCGCTGCGGTTCGATCAGGGTGGCGAAATGGATCTCGCGGTGGCGATGGGTGCGAAATGCGCGCACGCGGTCGTCGCAGTAGCGCTGGATGGTGAGCACATCCTCGATCTCGGCGTCGAGCAGGTCCTGAATATTCCAGGCCTTGAACGGCCGCGCTTCGCCGGGGCCGGGCAACGGCAGGTCATGGTGACGTAGCAGCTTGCGTCCGGCGGTGTTGGCGGCCACCAGGGTGCCATCCACCTCGATGGCGATCAGGTAGCGGCGGTTGATCTGCACGAATTCCCGCGAGCGGTCCAGGCACACTACATGATGGTCGTTGTAACGCTGCAGGAAGTAGGCGTTCTCGATCATCCGCGCATAGTGCTTGACCAGTTGCAGGGCGAAGGTCTGGGAAGTTTTCGATTCCGGCGAGTGGTAGGCGGAGATATCGAGTATCGCCAGCAGTTGACCATGCGGGTCGAAGATCGGCGCCGCGGTGCAGGTCAAGCGGATATGGTGGGCGCTGAAGTGATCCGTGTGGTGACAGGTCAGGGGAATTCGTTCATGGATGCAGGTGCCCACCGCACAGGTTCCGGCGTGCTCCTCGCTCCAGTCCGAGCCCAGATAGAGCCCCGTGCGTTGATGTTCACGCTGGTCGCAATTGGCGCCGAGAAATTGCACGGCGATGCCGCGGGCATCGGTGAGCAGCACCACATAACCCAGCGGCACCACCTGGCGATAGAGCTGTTCGACACCGGCGCGGCCCACCTGGATCAAGGCATCGGCCTGGTCCTGATGTTCACGCAGCGTACGGTCCGGGACATATCGCGGCGGACTGGGACGGGCGGGATCCAGCCCGTAACGGTCGATGCAACGGCGCCAGGAGCGCTCGATCACCGCGTCGTCGCTGGCCCCGGGAAGCGAATCCAGTGAACTGAGAATGGTATCGATATGCTGGCGCTGTGCCTGGGCAGTGCTCATGGGGCATTCCTCCGCCGGTATCGGATACCGGGCCGGGGTGATTTGTTCTTGTCTATTCCTATTGCTTGTCTATCAAGGTAAGGCCTGCCCACTCCCCTTGTGATACGACCTTCGTCGTCCACCCGTTACACCTGTAACGCCTCATGTGACGGTCCTGTCACTCCTGCTTGCAACAACTGTCACGCCTCAAGCCTGAACAGGCTCCCCTAATGACAGAGTTCCCTTCTTTATTCCCTTCGTAAAACAACGCGTTAGCTCCTTTGTCACGGTTTTGGCACGAAAGCTGCCATGGCGGTAGCGAGCACGGTTCGCGGCCATCGAACACGCCGCACCGACGCCAAAACGTCAACCAGACAACAACAAGGAGCACGCCATGAAGCCTGATCCCAGGGCGACGATCCTCAGTCGCCGTCGTTTTCTCACGCTTTCCGGCCAAGGGGCGCTGCTGGCCGGTGGCCTGGCCCTGAGTGCTGGTGCCTGGCTGCCGCGCTGGGCGTTGGCCGAACCGGACCTGGCCAGCCGCCTGCTGCGCATGGGCCGCGATATCTACCCCCATGAGGCGATCGCCGATCGCTATTACCTGGAGCCGCTTCAGCCGTTGCTCGAGGAGCAGCGCGAGATGATCGACGCGGGGCTGGCCGCTCTCGATCGTCGTGCCCGGGCCACCCATGGCCGCGACTACGTCGCCATCGAGGACGAACGAGAGCGCGTCGCGCTGTTGCGCGAGATCGAGGATGGCGAGTTCTTCCAAAGCGTGCGCAACACCCTGGTGGTGGGGCTCTACGACAACCCAGAGCTGTGGGAACCGCATTTCGGCTACGAGGGCTCGTCCTGGGAGAAGGGCGGCTACCTGAATCGCGGTTTCAACGACCTGGTGATCGACTGGCTGTAGCGCCGCCACACGCATGCTGACAACCGATAACGACAACGGATAAGGATAAAGAGGAGACACGCCATGAGTGGCAAGTTTTCGCACGATGACGACAGCGTGGTGGTGATCGTCGGCTCGGGGGCCGGTGGTGGCACCCTGGCCCATGCCCTGGCCAAGCGGGGCATCAACAGCGTGGTGCTGGAAGCCGGCAAACGCTATCGCATGGAAGACATCGAGAACGACGAATGGGAGATGTTCAAGAAGATCTCCTGGCTCGACGAGCGCATCACCGCCGGCCCGCGCCAGTTGACCGAGACCTTTCCCAACCTGCCGGCCTGGATCGTCAAGGGCGTGGGCGGTAGCACCATTCATTGGGCTGGCGTTGCATTGCGTTTCCAACCCCACGAATTCCGTCTGCATAGCGAGGCCGGCGATATCGCCGGTGCCAACCTGCTCGACTGGCCGATCAGCTACGAGGAGCTCGAGCCCTATTACGTCCAGGCCGAACGCCATATGGGCGTGACTGGGGAATCCACTGGCATGCCGTACCACCAGTGGAACAACAACTTCAAGGTGCTGGCCGAGGGCGCCAAGCGGGTCGGCTACCAGAAGCTGCGTGCCGGACCGATGGCGATCAACACCCAAGCCTACGATGATCGCCCGCAGTGCATGCAGGCCGGCTTCTGCATGCAGGGCTGCCGCTTCGGCGCCAAGTGGTCGACCATGTACACCGACATTCCTCGCGCCGAAGCCAGCGGCCACTGCGAGGTGCGTCCAAACGCCATGGCGCTGCAGATCGAACATGACGCCAATGGCCGGGCCACGGGCGTGGTCTATGCCGATGGCGAAGGCAACCTGCAGCGCCAGAAGGCCCGGGTGGTGTGCGTGGCCGGCAACTCCATCGAGTCGCCACGGCTGCTGCTCAATTCGCACTCCTCGCTGTTCCCCGATGGCCTGGCCAACTCTTCCGGCCAGGTGGGGCGCAATTACATGACCCACGCCACCGCCTGCGTGTTCGGCGTGATGCCCAAGCCGGTGCATATGCACCGTGGCACCACCTTCGCAGGGATCATCTCCGACGAGGCACGTCTCGACCGTTCACGAGGCTTCGTCGGCGGCTACACCCTGGAAGTGATGTCACTGGGCGTACCGTTCTTCGCCAAGTTCATGGACCCGAGCAATGGTGGTTGGGGGCGCGATATCACCAGCGCGCTGGACAAGTACGATCATCTCTCCGGGGTGTGGATCTGTGGCGAGGACCTGCCGATGGAGGACAACGGCATCACCCTCCACGACACCCGCAAGGACCAGTACGGCTTGCCAGTACCGATCGTCTACAAGGGCGACCATCCCAATGACGAGGTGCTGCGCCGCCATGGCCAGGCTCAGGCCACCAAGTGCTATGAGGCGGTAGGCGCCGAGCGCACTTTCCTGGTCCCGGATTTTCCCACCAGCCACAACGTCGGCACCAATCGCATGAGTGCGCGTGCGGCGGACGGGGTCGTCAACAAGTGGGGGCAGACCCACGACATCGACAACCTGTTCGTCTCCGACGGCAGCCAGTTCACCACCAGCGGTGCCGAGAACCCGACCCTGACCATCGTCGCCTTGGCCCTGCGCCAGGCCGAGCACATCGCCGAGCGTATGCAGCGCCGCGAACTCTGAAGGGAGACATCGACATGCAACCGACCACCGAACAGCGGCTGTGGATGTACCGCCATATGGTACTTAGCCGCTACCTCGAGGAGCGTATCGAAAGCCTCTACATGGAAGGCAAGACGCCGGTGTTCAACATGGCCAAGGGGCCGATCCCCGGCGAGATGCATCTTTCAAACGGCCAGGAACCCTGCGCGGTGGGCGTCTGCGCGCACCTCGACCCGGAAGATATCGTCACTGCCACCCATCGCCCGCACCACATTGCCGTGGCCAAGGGTGTCGACCTCGACGCCATGGTCGCCGAGATCTTCGGCAAGGCCACAGGGCTCGCCGGCGGGAGAGGCGGCCACATGCATCTGTTCGATGCCAAAGTGAACTTCTCCTGCTCGGGCATTATCGGCGAGGGCCTGGGTCCGGCGGTGGGCGCGGCACTGTCGCGAAAGCTGCAGGGCAAGCCCGGCGTAGCGGTGGCCTTCATGGGCGAGGGTGCCGCCAACCAGGGCGCCTTCCATGAGGCACTCAACCTGGCGGCGGTGTGGCAGTTGCCGGTGGTGTTCGTCATCGAGGACAACGCCTGGGGCATCTCGGTGGCCAAGCAGGCCTCCACCGCCGTGCCGCGCAACGACCGGCGTGCGGCCGCCTATGACATGCCCGGCGTGCACGTTGCCGACAACGATGTGGAAGCGATCTTCAGCGCTGCCGGCGAAGCCATCGCCCGCGTCCGCGAAGGCCAAGGCCCGACGCTGATCGAGATCGAGACCGCGCGGCTTGCCGGTCACTTCATGGGCGATGGTGAGGACTACCGGCCCAAGGGCGAGAAGGAAGGCCTCAAGCAGCGCGATCCGATTCCTCGCTATCGCAAGCAACTGCTCGACGCCGGCCTGCTCGACGACGCCTCGGACGACACTCTGGTCGAAGGTGCCCATGCCAGGGTCGAGGCCGCCATCCGCTTCGCCCAGGACAGCGAGTTCCTGCCGCCCGAGGCGGCGCTGGAAGCCGTCTTCGTCTGACGCCAGGAGAATGATCATGACCACAACCACCAGTGCCGGTACCCGCAAGCTGACCATCGCCCGGGCCATGGCCGAGGCGACTGCCCAGGAAATGCGTAACGACCCGCGGGTCTTCGTAATGGGCGAGGATATCGGCCCCTTGGGCGGGGTATTCGGCAACACCCGTGGCCTCTATGACGAATTCGGCCCAGAGCGCGTGCGTGACACGCCGATCTCCGAAACCGCGTTCATTGGTGCCGCCGTCGGGGCCGCTTCGGATGGCATGCGGCCCATCGTCGAGTTGATGTTCGTCGACTTCTTCGGCGTCTGCATGGACGCCATCTACAACCTGATGGCCAAGAACACCTACTTCTCCGGGGGTAAGGTCAAGGTGCCGATGGTGCTGATGACCTCCACCGGCGGCGGCTATTCCGATGCTGGCCAGCACTCTCAGTGCCTGTACGGCACTTTCGCTCACCTACCGGGCATGAAAGTGGTGGCACCAAGCAACGCCTACGATGCCAAGGGCCTGATGACCGCAGCGATCCACGACGACAACCCCGTGGTGTTCATGTACCACAAGTCGCTGCAGGGCATGGGCTGGCTGGGTACCGAGAAGGGTGCCACCGTGCCGGTTCCCGAGGAGAGCTACACGCTCGAGATCGGCAAGGCCGCCGTGGTGCGCGAGGGCCACGATGTGACGCTGGTCAGCCTCGCCGCCGGCGTGCACCACTGCCTGCGCGCCGCCCAGGCCCTGGAGGACGAGGGCTTCTCCGCCGAGGTGGTCGACCTGCGCAGCCTGGTGCCGCTCGACCGCGAGACCCTGCGTGCTTCGGTGGCCAAGACCGGGCGTCTGATCGTGGTCGATGAGGATTACCACAGCTTTGGCGTCAGCGGCGAGATCATCGCCAGTGTAGTTGAGCACGACCATGCCTGTCTCAAGGCCGCGCCACGGCGTGTCGCCTACCCGGACATTCCGATTCCCTTTGCGCCGACCATGGAGCAGTGGGCGCTGCCCAATGCCGACAAGATCGTCGACGCCTTCCACCAGATGATGTTGAGTTGAATCAGGAGATATATCACCGATGAGTATCGTAATTACCGTACCCGACGACCTGTGGGAAGGCGACAGCGAAGGCGTGATCACTGCCTGGCTGGTCAATGATGGCGCTGAGGTCGCGCAGGGCGACCTGGTGGCCGAGGTGATGGTCGAGAAGGCCCAGTATGAGATTGAAGCGCCTTCGACCGGAGTGCTGAGCATCACCAAGCAGGAGGATGAGGTGGTGGAGAAGGGTGAGACCATCGCCAGCCTGGAGTCCTGAGGAGAGATGCCATGAAACTGGAAACCCATGACACTTCCCCGTCCGTCCCCGAGGGGGCGGACCCAGACGCATCAGGGGCGCCGCCTTTGAAAGTGATGCCGTTGCGTGGCATGCGCGGCATGATCGCTTCGAAAATGCTCCACAGCCTGCAGTCCACGGCTCAATTAACCCATCATGCCAGTGCCGATCTCACCGCCGTACAGGCATTGCGCGAGAGGTGCAAGTCGGCTGGCAAGCCACCCTCGGTGCAGGATGTCCTGCTGCGCCTGGTCATACGGACGCTGGCGGATTTCCCGGCGCTGAATGCCACCCTGGAGGACAACCGCATCACCGAGTTCGATGCCGTGCACCTGGGGTTGGCGATCCCCTTGCCTGGTGATCTGCTAGTGGCGCCGGCGCTGTTCGATGCCCAGCGGCTGACCTTGGGTGAGTTGCTGGCGGCACGCCAAGCGTTGGTCGAACGTGCTCAGGCCGGCAAGCTGACGGTACGCGAGATGACTGGCGCCACCTTTACGGTCTCCAACCTGGGACGTTCGCGGGTGCATCATTTCACCCCCGTTCTCAATGTGCCCCAGGTGGCGATCCTGGGTATCGGTGGTGTCGAAACGCGGGCCGTGCCACTATCGGGTGGCTGGCGAGCTGCCGATGTCATTGGCCTGTCGCTGACGTTCGATCATCGTGCCGTCAATGGTGCTCCGGCGGCGGCCTTCCTCGATGCCTTGTGTGAACGTATTGAAGGTCTGGCGCCGGATGCCTTCGATGATGAATTGGCTTAATGAGGATGCATGACGATATCACCGACTGCCGATAAAGCTGGCTGGACGCTACAGCGACCCACGGTTGAAGCCGGGCTGGCGCTCGACGAGGCGTTGCTTGAGTCGATCTGTCAGGGCGAAAGCTGGTTCGGGCTGGTGGCTTGGTCGCCCAGCGATCGGGCGTTGGTAATGCCGCGTCGCCATGAACGTGTGGCAGGTTTTCCCGAGGCGCGTCGCATCCTGCGCGACATGGGCTGGCCGATCCTGTTCCGTGCCACCGGCGGTACGCCGGTGCCCCAGTCGTCGGCGGTGGTCAATGTGGCACTGGCGCTGCGTTGCCAGGTGGGCAGCTCAGCGGCTCATCTCGAATGGGGCTACCGACGCCTCGGCGAGCCCTGGTGCGAGTGGCTTGCCGAGTTGGGTGTCGCCGACGCCGATCTGGGCTCGGTTGCCGGCGCCTACTGCGATGGGCGTTTCAACGTACGCATCGCCGGGCGCAAGTTGGTCGGCACTGCCCAACGCTGGCGCCGGGTGCGCGGCAGTCGTGACATGGCGATGCTGGCCCACGGTGCCATGCAGGTGGGCGACACGCCCGAATCGCTGGTCGACGTGGTCAATGCCTATCAAGCTGCCGTCGACGATCCGCAGCGTTTCGAGGCCGCTAGCCATATCTCGCTGCGCCAGGCCTTGCCCGATTTGGATCTCGACGCCGCACTGCCGAAGCTTTTGGAGCGGCTGGCAAACGCCTAGGGTTTGACCACCTATTCAGCGACTCCCTCATGCAAGAACCTCTTTACAGCCTCGGCAAGGCACTCCGGGGCTTCTTCCGGCACAAAGTGACCGACGGAGTGCAAACGGACTACCTGAGGGTGTGAAAACGTCCGTTGCCAACGTTGCAATTCCTTCTTGCGAAAGGCGATGTCCTTCATCCCCCATACCAGCAGTGTCGGCTTGTCACGCAGGCCAGGAATCTCTTGCCACAATTGCGCGAGCCATGCGGACGAGCCGAGGATTTCCTTGGGAAAGACGAGACAACCCTTTCTGTCCTCGGGGCTGTCGAGAGGATGGAGGTAATGAGCGTGTGTTCGCCTGCTCAGTTGGGTCTTGTCTCCAAAGGCTTGCCGCAGCAGCACGCGAGCAAAGAAATTGCCTCGACGAATGAGGAGTCTGCCGATTGGCCCGCCCATGAAAGCGCTGAAGGCGATGTAATGAAAGTCATGGTTGATGGGCCAGGCCCAGGTATTGATGAGTATGAGCCGCGAAACGTTCCGAGGATGGCTAACGGCATAGGAAAGTCCTATCGGTCCACCCCAGTCCTGCATGACCAGCGTCATGTCGGTGAGACCAAGAGTCTCGATGAGCCGCGTCAAGTTGTTGGCGTGGTCTTGCGGCTTATAGGACCAATCCGCAGGCTTGTCCGATAGCCCAAATCCAAGGTAATCCGGGGCAATGCAGCGGTGTGTGCTGCTCAACTGCTTGATCAGGTGGCGATACAGGAAGGACCAGGTCGGGTTCCCGTGAAGCAAGACCACCGGTTCCCCGCTGCCTTCGTCAACGTAGTGCATGCGACCTGCCGCTAGCTGAAGGTAGTGCGGGGCAAAGGGAAACTCGCTCCTATCGAGCCATTCGTGGTCTTGCATCGCTTGCTGCCCCAGGGCCGATTGCTGTCGAGAAATCGCGTGTACGCTTACAGTGTATAAGCATTCGTTGGTTCTCCTGGCCGGTGCGAGCGCGGGCATGGACGATTGGCAGGCTATTTCTGCGAGTGGGGTGAGGGACTCGATGAGCGAGTACACAGATAATCTGCGCGATGTCTTCGAATGGTTCGGGCCGATCACGGTGCGCCGGATGTTCGGTGGTTACGGTATTTACCACGAGGGTCTGATGTTCGCGCTGGTCTCCGACGAGACGCTCTATCTGAAGGCGGATGAGGCAAATGTCGGCGACTTCGAGCGGGAAGGGCTCGGTCCATTCGAATACAACAAGGGCGGTAAAGTGGTACGGATAGCTTACTACCAGGCCCCGGAAGAGCTGTTCGAGGATCACGAGCTGGCTGCGGCCTGGGCGCGACGTTCGTTCGAAGCCGCCCTGCGCGCCCAGGCAGGCAAGCGGAAGTCGGCCAGGAAATGAATGACGCTATAGCTTGCTGCTATCCTGCCGTTTCGTCGACCTGGAAGATGCCGAAGGTATTGCCCTCGGTATCGAGGAAGTAGCCCTGCCAGCAGCGGCCGGGCACGGCAAACTTGGGTAGGGCGACTTGCCCGCCAAGTCTTGCGATGTGCTGGGCTGCATCATCGAAGTCTTCCACCTCGAATGAACAGACGAAGGCGTTCGTTCCGCATTCGGTCGGTGGCGTTTGTGCTGGACGCTGGAGCAAACCGCCTCCCATCCCTCCGTTATCGATACGCCAATACTCGACGGGAAGCCCTTCGACCTTATTGAATTGCCAGCCAAACACGGCGCTATAGAAATCGACCGCACGCTGGGTGTCATCGGCCTGAATCTCGAAATATGGATGTCCGTTCATGTTTCCTCCAAGGCAATCTCCAGAACATTGCAGGGCTACCCGGTCACACCCGACCAGTGTCTACATCCACTAATCGTTTGGGGAAGGTAGGAATCGACAGTATAGAAAAGGGGTTCGTGTGGTCCACGATGCTCGTGGCATCGACCTTCAGGCCAGAAGCGGCTCAACTGCCTGGCTGCACGACAGCGACGCTTTTAGGCGCCGCTGTCATGGTATTGAACGATGGGCCGAATCGGACGAGGGTCAGTGGCGAGGATCCCAGAGACGGCTGGGGTTGTCGGCTTCGTAACCCATGCCATAGGGTACGCTGACGATTTCCAACTGCATGCCCCAGGGCGCCATGAAGTAGACCCAGCTCAGCCCCTCCATGGGGCCTTCGGTAAACGTCTTGGGCTCGCCGAGCACATCCACGTCATGTTCCTCGAGATAGGCCACAGCCTCGTCCATGTCGTCCACGTAGAAGGCAATATGGTGGCCGCCGATGTCGCTGTTGCGCGGCTGTTCCGTACGCTGGTCGGGGGCGGTGTACTCGAAGATTTCCAGGTTGGTGCCATTGCCGCATCGCACCAGGTGGGCAGCGGGGATGGTGGCCTCGGGATGTACGTCGAGGTTCTCGCTCATCCAATCGTCATCGAAGGGCCCGAAAGGGCCGATGGTGAAGAACGCCTCGCACCCGATCACGTCGACGAAGAAGTCCACTGCTGCCTGACGATCGGGCACGGTGAAGCCGAAGTGCTGGGTGCCATGCATTCCCGGCATTTCGGCCTGAGCGACATGGCTGGCCAGCAGCAGGGCCAGGGACAAGGTGGTGCGCTTGAAAGTGTTGGGCATGTCATGACTCCAAGGTTTGTTGTTCGTTGTCGGTGACGACCGTCACCCGAACGAGAGGAGCAATGGCCATGCCAAGTGATGGCGAGGCTGGAAGTTCTTGCACCTAACCGGCTTGATTGCGTTTATCGAGGTTGGAGATAGCGTGACAGCTGTCACAGAGGATACAGTCGTGTAACACCTGTCACGTTACATTGGCTTGGTGGCGTCCCCAGTCACCACATACCCAGATGCTCTGTAAGAATCCCGCTGCCAATGCCGATCAGGATCAATCCTCCCAGGAGCTCTGCGCGTCGCCCGATCAGCTCGCCCAGGTGTCGCCCCAGCAGCGTGCCAAGCGTAGCCATGAGCGTGGTTACCATGCCGATGGCCAGCGCCGTCACCAGGATATTGATATCGAGGAAGGCCAGGCCGATGCCGACCGCCAGGGCGTCGATGCTGGTGGCGACCGCGGTGGCGGCCAGCAGCCACCAGGTGCGGCGGCGTGGTCGCTCGCTCTCCTCATGCTCTACGGAGAAGCTGGCCACGATCATGTGCCCGCCGATGATCAATAACAGCGTGAAGACAATCCAGTGGTCCCAAGCTTCGACATGGTGGGCGGCGGCGACCCCGAGGGCCCAGCCCAGTAATGGCGTCAGGGCCTCGACGGTGCCGAAGATCAACCCGGTGCGCAGCGCTTCGCGAAAGCGCGGCTGTTCGATCATGGCACCCTTGCCGATCGAGGCGGCAAAGGCATCCGCGGACATGGAGAAGGCCAGAAGGAGGGTGGTAAGTGGAGTCATCCGCTTTCATCCGGGCCGGGCGATTCACCACGACGGCACGACACGCCCGGCCACGAGCGTCGTACCGTCGATGGTCTCGCCTACCCGAAGGCGCGGATGCCACGGCATATGGCCGAATGTGTTGACATCCGCTCTCGCGCCCTTGGCGCGAGCCGGCTACTCCCCAACGAGGGTCATTGCTGAATAGAGCCCGGTATAGCCGATGAGCATGCCCGGGCGAGCAGCATCATAGCATCCTTGTTTTTCATTGTTGAGTGGGACTTTATATAAGCTTCTTTCATGACAGCGGCGCCAGAAGGCGCCGCTGTGTGGTCAGTCACTTGTGTGTTTGGCGGGGGATCTGCTTGTCGTTGACCCCAAGGACCACATTATTTCCACTTGATGTTGCAGCCCATCGACGGCATCTGGTTGGCATCCGGTGCCTGCCCGGCCAATACCGCATCGGCGGCGGCGCGCAGGTCCTCACCGGTCACCGGCGTGTCCTTGCTTGGGCGGCTATCGTCGAACTGACCGCGATAGGCTAGTCGGTGGTTGCGGTCGAAGAGGAAGAAGTCCGGCGTGCAGGCCGCCTGGAAGGTCCGGGCCACCTCCTGGGTCTCGTCCACCAGGTAGGGGAAGGTATAGCCGCGCATACGGGCTTCCTCGATCATGCGTTCGGGGCGGTCGTCCGGATGTGACTGGAAGTCGTTGCTGTTGATACCGACCACTGCGAGGCCTTTTTGCTCGTATTCACGGGCAAAGTCGGCGAAAGCGTCAGCGATATGCTTGACGAACGGGCAGTGATTGCACATGAAGACCACCAGCAAGGGGTTGCCGCGGAACTGCTCGCTGTCGACCTCCGCGCCGTTGGGGTCGGGGAGACGGAATACCGGTAGGGGGCTGCCCAGTTCGATCATGTTTGATGGTGTCACGGCCATGGGTACGGAGCCTCCGGTTGTTAGGGAAACGCTGAATAAATGCCTGCGCAGCTCAATCACTGCGTTACGCGGTGCTCGCAAGCCTCACATATACCCCATATGCTCCGGTTGCTGCGCTCCGGGCGCCTTGTGCTTGAAGTTGCTCGTCGATCTATTCAGCGCTTCCTTAGGTTTCCAACTACCCGTCAGGATAACAAAAAACCGCCACGGTTAGCGTTGGCAGTGCGTCCGGGATAGCATCGATGCCATGGTCATGAGGACAAGGTTAGTGCGGGAGCGGTGATGGCGGTCTTGTTGTTCAAGCTCAACAATGTGCCGGAAGAAGAGGCCGAGGAAGTCCGGCGGCTGTTGTGCGAGCACGAATTTGAATTCTATGAAACCAGCGCTGGGCGCTGGCGTTTGTCGGTCGCCGCCATCTGGCTCAAGGACGATTCACAGGCGGCAGCGGCGCGGGCGGTGATCGACGAGTATCAGGCGGAACTCACGGCTCGCGTTCGCCGGGAGCATGCAGAGCTCGCGGCGCAGGGCAGGGCACCGACACTATGGCGTAAGCTGGCCAGGCAGCCGCTGCGTGTCCTGTTCTTCACTGTGGCGGCCGCCATTGTACTGGCGTTGTCGACCTTGCCGTTTCTCGGCTTGCGGTAAGAGCGGGTCTCCACCATGAAGCGCCATCGATACGAATCACTGCGCCGCGAATACGCACGCCTGGCGCAACGCTACGATATCCGCTGGAACACCTATATCGAAGCGTCGGTTCGGGAGGCGCAACGTTGTCTCGAACTGGATAACGGCGACCGGGTGTTGGACGTCGGCTGTGGCACAGGGGTGTTGTTGGCATCCCTGGCGCGCGAGATGCCCGGTATCCGCTTGGCAGGCATTGATCTCTCTAACGAGATGCTGGCGATCGCACGTCGCAGGGTCGGGGCGAACGTCGAGCTGGCGGAGGCCTCCGCCGAGGCCTTGCCCTTCGGTGATTCGGAGTTCGATGCGCTGGTATCGACCAGCGTATTCCACTATATTCGCGAGCCCCAGCGTGCGCTGGGGGAAATGTATCGCGTCCTGAAACCAGGCGGACGCCTGGTCATCGTCGACTGGTGCGACGACTACCTGACTTGCCGCTTCTGCGATGTATTCCTGCGAGCCTTCGACCCTGGGCATTTCCGTACCTACCGCAGTGATGAGTGCCGTGACTTGCTCGTCGGGGCGGAATTCATCGGTGTGGATGTCGAGCGCTACAAGATCGGTTGGTTATGGGGAATGATGACGGCAACTGCCAGGCGTCCCGGGCGTGAAGAAGACCCCGGCATCAGACGCCCCCATGCACAGGCCAGCAACGTCGGTATCCAAACTGGATGACGAGACCCCTACCTTCGCCAAGACGATGGGCGCCAGGAAGGTAGCTGTGGCTGCTTGATCGGTACCGTTGGTATTCGGCGACATTTTCGTCCAGGCATTGCGTTCGCTAGAATGATGCCTATCACCTTTTACTGTTGGAGGAAATGGACGTTCCATGAACAAGCCCTTGATCACCCTGACCATCGTGTTGCTTTCGGCACTGCTTGTCGCAGGTTGCAGCTACCAGCCCGCCCGCATCAAGTCCGAGCCGCTGATCGTGATCGACGATGACCGTAGGCATCATGATGGCAGCTTCTGTCCACCCGGGCAGGCCAAGAAAGGCAACTGCTGAAGGCCGAGCGATCGTGACCAGATATCAAGGGCACGCCGACCGCGTGCCCTTGATGGTTCTTACATGTAGGTACAAGGTTGCGCAATTCTTGCGCAT
This sequence comes from Litchfieldella qijiaojingensis, assembly GCF_014651875.1. GTDB lineage: Bacteria > Pseudomonadota > Gammaproteobacteria > Pseudomonadales > Halomonadaceae > Litchfieldella > Litchfieldella qijiaojingensis. Next base: position 52,823 of record NZ_BMXS01000018.1, on the reverse strand, counting down.
TGTTGGCTGGGGGCTTCCCCAACGAGCGGATATACTGTAAAAAAACACTGTTCGAGTTGCCCGGTGGCGAGAGCCTCGTCGTTCTGGAACGGACATGAGAAGGCAACCGATGAAGAACGCAGGGGACGGGAGTTGTTTCCATGATCCTCACGAGGCACTCATTCATGAAAGGTTCCATGCAGCTAGTCACTCTGGTCGTGCTCGGCGCTGCGTTGTTGATGGCCGGCTGCAGCTACAAGCCGGCACGGTTCACCCCGGCTGAGATCCGTACCGAGCCATTGATCGAGATCGATGGGGGGCACGGTCATCGGCATCGCGGCTACCACGACTATCACGAGTATTACTATTACGACGATCGCCGTCGGGGTTTCTGCCCACCGGGGCTGAGGATGCAGGGGCGCTGCTGAGTCGCCGATTGGCATCGAGAGCCGGCTGGCGTAAGGTGGAGAGGTCATGATGACACGGGAACCGCCTGCGCCATGTCATTCTTCCATCTACGTGCCTGCACCCTGAGCCGTCAGTATATTTCCCATGAGCATGGCTTTCACCAACTGATCCTGGCGACATCGGGCAGCACTGAGCTCAGTATCGAAGGGCGTGGTGAAGTCGTGACCGGCGAACGGGGCTGCCTGATTCCCACCACCTATCATCACGAGTACCAAGGGGACGGTCTCAACCGTACCTTGGTGCTCGATGTGCCGTTGGCCAGCCTGTCGGCACTTTCCTGTGTCGATGAAGTCGACCGATTGTTCGCCCGGCCGCGCTTCTTCACGGTGACGCCAAAGTTGCACAGGCTCGCCGACACATTGATGAAGCAGGTCGAAGATTATCCCGAACTGCAAAGTGAAATCGCCGCCTTGATTTTGCGGGCGATCTATCTGGAGCTCCACGATGAACGGCTGCCAGCCGATATCGTCGATCCTCGGGCTGGCTGGCGAAGCCGAGAACGTCTCGATCTGTCGCGTATCGATGCCCATATCGATGCGCACCTGGCTGATGACATCCGTGTCGAATCCCTGGCCAGCCTATGTGCGCTGAGTCCTGGCCATTTCCACGCCTGCTTTCGCGATGCCACGGGCATGACCCCATTGGGATACGTGCAACGACGCCGCCTCGACCATGCACGTTCCATGGTCCTCCACACCGGTCTGGCGTTGAGCCAGGTTGCCTCGCTGGTCGGCTTTCGTGATCAGGGCAGTTTCTCGCGAGCCTATCGGCGTCGCTTCGAGGTTCCCCCCACAGCGGAGCGCCGTGCCTTGAACTGAACCGGCGCGCGCCCCGTTGCGTACCCCGGTTACGACACAGGGCTGAGTCTGGGGCAAATCTTTCGTAGTTGCGGGCAAGCAGCCTCAAGACTAGCGTCATAGGCTGATAGCAGTGGGTGTAAGTTGTCTCTGCGGTCCCAAAACAAATAAAGGAAGGGGGCATGAGAATGAAATCGGTTTTGCCCAACACGCTAGCATTGGCGGCCTTGCCGCTGGCGCTTGCCACTACCCACGTCCAGGCTCAGTCCTACGAGATGGTCATTGCCACCCAGCTGCCGGAAAGCATGAGCAACAACGAGATCTACCCGGCGCTGGTGCATTTCAAGAACCTGGTCGAAACTCGTACCGATGGCGATCTCGAGGTCACCATCTTCGGTGGCGGCCAGCTGGGTTCCGAGGTCGAGAACGGTTCCGAAGTACAGGGTGGTCGCACGTTGCAGTCGACCATCATGTCGGCGGGGGCGATGTCGTCCTTCTACGATGACTACCAGCTTGTCACGGCTCCCTTCCTGTTCAACAACTGGCGTCAGGCCTGGTCGTTCTTCGATGGCGAATGGTTCGCCGATTTCATGTCCGGCACCATCGATGAGGCCAACATGCGCTATCTCGGCACCTTCGACGATGGTGGCGGCTTCGTCGCTTTCACCAACAACGAGCGCTTGATCCGCACCGTGGAGGATCTGGAAGGGCTCAACATCCGTACCGAGGAAAACCCCGCGCATGTGGCGATCATGCGTTCGCTGGGGGCGTCGGCCACCCCCTTGCCCTGGGGTGAGTTAATCACTGCGCTGGAAACCGGGCTCGCCGATGGCCAGTTCAATGCGCCGGTGCTCAATACCACCTTCAACTTCGATGCCGTGACCGACTACACCACCCTGACCGGGCACGTCTACAACAGCGCCCCCTGGGTGGTCAGCGAGTCCTGGTACCAGGAGCTCCCGGAATCGCATCAACGCGCCATCGTGACCTCGGCTCGGGAAGCTATCGCCATGAGTCACGGCATGTCCGGTGCCTTGGCCACGGCGAGCTGGGAAGAGTCCTGCGAGCGCTTCAGTGAGTGCTACATCATGCCTGAAGGGGAGCGGGAGCGGATGGCGGAAATCGCTCGTCCGGCCTGGAAGGAATGGATCGTCAACGATTTCGGCATGGATGCGGAGCGTGTCGAGGCCATGTTGGCAGAGGTCGAGCGCATCGGTGAGGAGGTCGCCGAGCAGGACTTCCAGCGTTACGGCCAGTAAGTAAGCCTGTCTTGCCAACGGCACGATTTCGGCGATACGTCAGGAAGGATGGCGTGTCGCCGAGGTATTACAGGACCTTTTCCGGTATCTCGTCATGTCGCTTCTTGCTCCTCTGCGTCGCCTGAGCGATGGCATCAATCAGGTAGCCATCGTGCTCTCCGTGGCCTGTATCCTGGCCATGCTGGGCATTTCCTTCACTGGTTTTCTCTACAAGCTGATGACCGGTAGTGCCCTCAGCTGGACCTATTCCCTGGCGCGCATCTTTCTGCCGTGGATCGGTTTCCTTTCCATGACCATTTCCCTGCGTTACGGCGAGCATGTCGCCATGACGCTGCTGGTCAGGAGCCTTCCCAGGCCACTGATCAAGGTCGCGGCCGCTGCCTGCCTGGCCGTCATCGCTCTGTTCGCGATCTTGCTGGTCTGGTATGGCTGGGGCTTTTTCCTCAACGCCACCCAGCTGTACATGATCTCGGACAACATCCAGTTGTCCAATCGCGTCACAGCCATCGTGGTGCCGGTCAGCGGCGTGATCATCCTGCTGCATCTCGTGCATGGCTTCGCGCTGTTGGAGCACTTCATTGACGATCAAGCACTCATTGACGAGTTGATCGAGTCTACCGAGGCGGAGGAGCGTTCATGACATCGGCGATCGTCGTCTTCATGGTGCTGCTGTTGATTGGCGCGCCGGTGGCCGTGGTCATGGCCATGTCGGGCCTGGCAGGCGGTTTCGCCCTCGGTGGCGAGCGCATGCTGGGGATCATCGCCGACCGCATGTTCTCGGGGGTGTCGGGATTTCTGTTGATTGCGGTGCCGTATTTCATCTTCACCGCGGAGTTGATGAATCAGGGGGGATTGACGCAGAAACTGATCGACTTCAATAACGCCCTGTTCGGCCGGGTTCGCGGTGCGCTGTCGCACGTTAACGTCACCGTGTCGGTATTCTTTGCCGGGCTTACCGGGGCGGCGATCACCGATACCGTGGCGATCGGCAAGATCATGATTCCCGAGATGAAGAAACAGGGCTACGATGCTGAATATGCCGCCGCCATCACTGCTTGCTCGTCGATCATCGGTCCAATCATTCCTCCGAGCGTGGTGATGGTTGTCTACGCCAGTCTCTTGCGCGACATATCGGTGATCGATCTGTTCGCCGGGGGGATCGTGCCGGGCATTCTGTTGGCGGCGGCGCTGTTGGTCACCAGCATGGTCATCGCCTGGCGTCGCAGCTATCCCAAGCAGGCACCGATTCCCTTCAAGGTGGCGATCGTGTCCTTCCTGGTGGCCTTGCCGGCGATGGTCGTACCACTGATCATCCTCGGCGGCATCCTGTCCGGCCTGACCACCATCACCGAGGCATCCGGTTTCGCGGCGGTCTACGCCTTGCTCATCGGCGTGTTCTTCTACCGCAACCTGACACTGGCCAAGATCTGGAATGCGCTAGTGGTCACGGTGCGTTTCTCGGGCGTAGTGTTCTTCCTGTTGGCGACGTCGGCGGTGCTGGGTTGGTTCGTCACCCGCTCGGGGATCGCCCGCGATGCGGCCTCGATCATCACGACGTTCAGCGATGCCGCCTTCGTCCAACTGATGCTGGTGTGCCTGCTACTGATCATCATCGGCACGGTGATGGACGTACTGCCGGCTCTGGTGGTGGTGGCACCGGTGATCGTGCCGGCGATGATCCAGCTCGGTTTCGATCCCTTGCACTTCGCCATCCTGATGATCGTGGTGCTGAACATTTCCAATGTCACACCACCAGTGGGGATGACGCTGATGACGGCGGCGCGCATCGCCGAGGTGCCCTATGAACGCGCGATCCTAGCGTCGCTGCCGTTCTATCTGTCGTTCATTGCCGTGATCGTGTTGCTGGCAGCGTTTCCGATATTGTCGACCTGGATTCCGTCGCTGCTTCACTAGGATGGAAGGAGCCCATTCCCATGCAACTGTTCTATAGCGATTCCCAGAATGCACACGCCCCGGCTACCTTCCTGTTGAAAGGGGTGCCGGTACCGTCTCCGGAACGTCCGGAGCGCGCCGAGCGCCTGCGTGATGCCATTCGCGGAATGGGGCTCGAGCTGCGTGCTCCAGCCACGCTCGATACTCCCTTATTGCGTGAACGCCTGGCGCGCTTCCATACACCGCGTTACCTGACCTTCCTCGAGACTATCCACTCGCGCTGGCGCCAGTTGCCGGGAGCTGCCGAGCTGGTGGCGCCCAATGTGCATCCCTGTGGCGGTGGTCACCATTATCCGACACATCCAGTCGGACAGGCCGGCTGGCACCTGCACGACATGGCCTGCCCGATCGGCGCCGACAGCTTTACTGGCATCCTGGCCAGTGCGGCGACGGCTCAGGCTGCTGCCCAGGCGGTGTTGAATGGAGAGAACGTGGCTTACGCATTGTGTCGCCCGCCAGGACACCATGCCGGACCGGATCGTGCCGGCGGCTTCTGTTTCCTGAACAATTCGGCACTCGCTGCCACGGTGCTGCGCGAAGAACACGAACGGGTCGCCATCGTCGATGTGGATCTGCACCACGGCAATGGCACCCAGGACATCTTCTATGCTCGCGGTGACGTGTGGACCGGTTCGTTGCACGCCGATCCCTCTGAATTCTATCCCTTCTTCTGGGGTGGGGCGGACGAGCATGGCATCGGCCAGGGATTGGGCACCAACGTCAATCTGCCTTTGCCACTGGGCAGCGGTGGAGCGGAATTCATGACGGCGCTCGAAACATTGCTCGAGCGGCTTGCCGATTTCGATCCCAGTGCGGTGGTGGTGGCGCTGGGACTGGACGCCCACAAGGACGATCCCTTGGCGGGTCTGACCCTGGAGACCGAGGATTTCACTCGTGTCGGCGAGCGTCTGGGGCAACTATCGATACCCGTGGTGCTGGTACAGGAAGGGGGCTACCCCACCGACAGCCTGGGTCACAATCTGGCGGCTTTCCTCGAAGGATTTCGCCGCTCCTACCAAATGACTGAAGGTCATTGACCGAAAATGGGAGTGAGACATGAGCATGCAGGGCGTTCACATGATCGGTGCCGAGCAAGTCGCCGCCGCCTTGTCGTGGACCGCGCTGGTCGAGCGCCTGGGACGCGCCTTTCGCGATGGTGTGGAAGCGCCGCCGCGCCATCACCACAGCATGCAGCGTCATGATGGTGAGGCGACCATGCTATTGATGCCGGCCTGGGAGGCGCGTGGCTATATCGGTGTGAAGATGGTCAATGTCTTCCCGCAGAATGCCGAGCATGGGCTGCCAGCGATCTCGGGTGTCTACCTGCTCAGCGAGGGCGAGCACGGACGTCCGCTGGCCTGCCTGGAGGGAAGCGAGCTGACTCGACGCCGTACTGCCGCAGCCTCGGCATTGGCATCCCGGGAGTTGTCCCGTGACGATGCCGAAAGCCTGTTGGTGGTGGGTACCGGCAAGCTGGCCCCGGTGCTGATCGAGGCCCATGCCGCGGTGCGCCCGATCAAGCGGGTACGTGTCTGGGGACGCAATCAGGCCAAGGCCGCCAACCTGGCGACCGTCTATGCCGACCGCTTCGATTGCGCAGCGGTCAGTGACCTGGAGGCGGCGACCGCCGAGTCAGATATCGTCAGTTGCGCTACGCTTTCCAGCGAGCCACTGATTCGTGGTGACTGGCTCAAGCCCGGAACCCATTTGGACCTGGTCGGGGCGTTTCGCCCCACCATGCGCGAAACCGATGCCGTCTGTTTCGAGCGCGGCGAGGTGTTTGTCGACACCTATGCTGGGGCCAAGGGCGAGGCGGGTGACATTCTGCAGGCCATCGACGAGGGGCGCTTTGCCTTCGACAAGATTCGTGCCGAACTGGCGGAGTTGATGCGCGGCGACAAACCGGGGCGCAGCGGCCCGGAGGCGATCACCGTGTTCAAGTCGGTGGGCACGTCGCTCGAGGACCTGGCTGCCGCCATCGAGGTATGGGAGCGGTTCGAGGGACGGTGATGAGCGCACGGGAAGGAAAAACCACCGGGTTTTTCTGGCATGAACGCTGCTTCTGGCACGATCCAGGGGCCATCGGCGTGTTTGCGGCCCCCGGCGAGTTCCTGCAGCCGCAGTCGGCCTCGGAGAGTCCGGAAAGCAAGCGGCGCCTGAAGAACCTGCTCGAGGTCTCGGGGCTGATCGACGAACTGGATGTGCGCAAAGCCGGCCCCGCCAGCCGTGAGTCGCTGGAGCGCTTCCACACCCCGCGCTATCTCGACGCGTTGGAAGCCGGCAGCCGTTTGGGTATCGGCGATGGCGGTGACTGCGCACCCTATACCGCGGGTAGCCTGACTGCCGCCAAGCAGTCAGTGGGGCTGGCCATTGCCGCCGTCGACGCCGTGGCTAACGGTGAAATGACCAATGCCTATGCGCTGTGCCGCCCGCCCGGTCACCATGCCGAGGCCGATCGTGGGCGCGGCTTCTGCCTGCTGGGCAATATTCCTGTTGCGGTGATGCAGGCGCGTGCCCAGGGTCTGGTACGGCGGGTGGCGATCCTCGACTGGGACGTGCATCACGGCAATGGCCAGCAGGACGCTTTCTATACCGAGCCCGACGTGCTGACGGTTTCGATGCACCAGGCGGGCAACTACCCGCAGGATAGTGGTTTCTTTGAGGAACGTGGCGCGGGGGAAGGGCTAGGGGCCAACCTCAACCTGCCGCTACCTCCGGGTAGTGGGATCGGCGCCTACCGCTATGCCATGCGGCGTCTGGTGCTTCCCGCCATCGAGGCCTTTGCGCCGGAGTTGATCGTGGTGGCCTGTGGCTACGATGCCTGCGCCAAGGATCCATTAGGCAAGATGTTGCTCAACAGCGCCGCCTTCGCCGAGATGACCAGTCAGCTCAAGGTGCTGGCGCAGCGATGCTGCGATGGTCGACTGGTGATGATCCACGAGGGAGGATATTCAGAAGGCTACGTACCGTTGTGCGGCCATGCAGTGATCGCCGCCCTGGCAGGGAGTGATGTTGGTGTGCCCGATCCACAGAATGAAGAAATCGCTGCCTGGGGGTATCAAGAGCTGCAGCCGTTTCAGCGAGTGCTGATCGATGGCTGGGTGAAGAAGTGGGGTGCCATGCCATGCATATCGCAGTGATCGGTGCCGGGGTGGTTGGGGTGACCACGGCCTATGCCCTGTGCCAGCGGGGACACCAGGTTACCGTCATTGAGCGTCTGGATGCAGCTGGCATGGAAACCAGCCGCGCCAATGCCGGACAACGCAGTTATGGCTATGTCTATCCTTGGGCATCGCCGGCAATGATCAAGAAGGCGCTGCCCTGGCTGCTGCAGCAGGACGCGCCATTGAAGATGCATCTGCCACCGACGGCGGACACGCTGCGATTTCTGATCGCGACCTGGCGCTTCGCCCAGACGCCGGGGCTATTCGATGCCAACAAACGCGCCATGTTGCGTCTGGGCAGCTATAGCCGCCAATGCTTCCAGGCGCTGGAAGACGAATTGTCGCTGGATTTCGATAGTGGCCATCGCGGCTTGATGGAGTTGGCTAGCGATGCGCAGAGTGCCAAGGCCCTGCAGGTCAATGCGGGGCTGCTCAACGAACTGGGAATCGAATACGAGTCGCTGGATGCCGCGGCGACCCTGGAACGCGAGCCGGCGCTTGCTGAGCATGGTCCTCTCGTCGGTTCTCTGTGGCTGCCCGGCGATGGCACGGGCGACTGCTATCGCTTTACCCAGGCCCTGGCCCGAACCTGCGAGGCACGTGGCGTATGCTTTCAATATGGCGCCCAGGTCGTCGGTGCCGAACGCGACAAGGGCCATATCCGGGCGCTACGGCTCAAGCCCAGTGACGATGGTGCGGACGTTCCCGAGTGCATCGCTTCCGACGCCTTCGTACTGTGTGCCGGTACCCAGTCGCGGCGTCTGGGTGAGCTGTTCGGTGCCAAATTGCCGATCTACCCGGTCAAGGGCTATTCGCTCACGGCGCCACTGCTCGATCCCGAACGGGCGCCTCGCTCCACGGTCATCGACGATCGCTACAAAGTGGTATCGACGCGCCTTGGCTCCCGGCTCCGGGCCACCGGCTTCGTCGAACTGGCGGATATGGATCGGCGCATTCCCGGCAGTCGCTTGGCGACGATCCGCCGCGCCATCGAATCCCGCTTTCCTGGGGCTGCGGATCTCGACGCCGCCGAATCGTGGACCGGTTTTCGACCCATGACCCCGGATGGCCCGCCGGTGATAGGTGAAGGCAAGCGCAACAATCTCTATCTCAATACCGGCCACGGCACCTTCGGCTGGACGCTATCCGCCGGCAGTGCGCAGTTGGTCGCGCAACTGATCGACGGGGAAACGCCGGCCGTGTCGCTGGAACCCTTCCGTCCCGGTCGCTTTGCCCATTGACGAGTTCACTCGAGAGGACCCTGGATGACGCCACTCTGCGAACGCGAAGGCTGGTTGTGGAACAATGGCGATTGGTTGCCATGGCGCGAGGCCAAGACCCATATGCTGACTCACACCCTGCACTACGGCATGGGGTGTTTCGAAGGTGTGCGTTCCTACGAGGGTCCAAACGGCGCCCACCTGTTCCGGGTCGCCGAGCATACTCGTCGCTTGCTCGATAGTGCCCATGCCCTGGACATGCCGCTTGCCTGGTCGGCCGAACGACTCATCGATGCCCAGCGAGAATGCTTGCGGCGCAACGACCTGACCAATGCCTACCTCAAGCCGACAGTGTATTTCGGTGCCGAGAGTATGGGACTGCGTGCCACGGGATTGACCACCAACGTGATGATCGCGGCCTGGGATCTTGGCGATTACATCTCGGCAAGTGCCGCCCGGCAGGGGTTGCGTGCCTTGACCTCGTCCTGGGCGCGGCATCACGTCAACATCAGTCTGTGCCGGGCCAAGACCAACGGACACTATGTCAATTCGATGCTGGCCTTGAATACCGCCATCAAGGCCGGTTTCGACGAAACCCTGATGCTCGACCCGGAAGGCTATGTCGCCGAGGCATCGTCAGCCAACGTCTTTCTGCTGCGCGACGGTGTGTTGCACACTCCCGAGGTCACCTCCTGCCTGCAGGGTATCACCCGTGACAGCGTGATTCGCTTGGCACGCGAGGTGCTGGGGCTGCAAGTGCATGAACGACGCATCACCCGCGACGAGCTCTACACCGCCGACGAGGCGTTCCTGACCGGTACCGCCGCCGAAATCCTGCCGCTGCGTGAACTCGATGGGCGGCGTATCGGTAGGGCAGGGGAAACCATCGACCAGGATTCGGTGACCGCACGGTTGCAGCATCTCTATCGCCGCGTGACACGAGCGGAACTGGGTGATGATCTGACGGGCTTCCGTGACTGGTTGACTGCTATCTAGTGGAGATATAAAAGCGCCACGGAGCAAAGGCTCCGTGGCGACATTCATGCCCTCCCTGGGGCATCCTTCCCGATACCGTGACTCCCGTCACTCCTTATGGCACTCCTTGTACCCTCGCTTCCGTGACGCTCTGAACGACAGTATCCCTTGTCTTGCATCGGGATAACGCCAGGAAGGCGCCGAACCCGAGCACGAACTTTTATAGCGTAGACGGATGACAAAAAAATGACGAACCCGAGAACGTACTTCAGGAGTCAACGATTGGTTGGTCATCCCGACATCGCTATCACATTCTGGTAAAATCGCCGCCCTTTGTGGCCTTACACATCAAAGTTGGCGGTAGAAGAGCATGAATGCGGTGATTCTGGCGGTGTTGGCCAAAGCTATCGCGACCACGGTCGCTCCTACAAACACCACCATTTAGCTCTCCGTATCTTCCGGCTCGACCGAACTGAGGAAGCCACGCAGCAGCGACAGCTCCTTGCGGCTGGGTTGGGCGCGGGCGAACAGCGCCTGGAGCTGGGCTTCCGTGCGGGCATGTGGTTGGGTCAGAAAGCCGCTGGCCTGCATCACCCGGGACAGGTGGTCATGGAAATGACGAAGCTGTTCACGTGTCGGCGGGCGGTCGTGCGGTGGCCGTTGCTGGATGAAGTCGCTGCCGGGACTATGCCGCCAGGCGCGAAACACCTCGTAAGCCAGCACTTGCACCGCCTGTGAAAGGTTGAGAATGCCATAGTCGGGGTTGGCGGGAATGCTGACCTGGTGGCTACAGTGTTGGATCTCGTCATTGGTAAGTCCGAAGCGTTCGCGACCGAACACCAATGCCACCCGATCCGTAGCGGCATTTTCCACCAGTTCCCGAGCCATCTCTTCCGGTTCGTCGTAGTGCGGTAACGGCATACTTCTTAGCCGGGCACTGGCGCCCACCACCTGTACGCAATCGCCAATGGCATCGCTCAGCGAGTCCACTACCCGCGCCGCGTCGACGACGTCCTCGGCCCCGGCGGCCAACCGTGTCGCCTCGTCATCCGGAAAGCAACGAGGGTTGACCAGCACCAGGTCGGTCAACCCCATGGTCTTCATGGCCCGAGCGGTTTGCCCGATATTGCCGGGATGGAAGGTCTGGACGAGAACAATGCGGATATTGGCAAGCATAGGGAAAAGAAAGAAGGTTGAAGATCGACGCTTCGCGTCTGGAAGAACCCCATATACTACACAACATCTTCCATCTTCCATCTTTTTTGCTTGAGAATGTGTCGCATTCAGGGTAAAGTTCCGCGCATTTCCCAATTACACGTGAGACCGCCATGAATCTCCGCAAGCTTGCGGCATGTGCCGCAATCGTCTTTCTTGCTGTCTTGTCTCCGACTCTTCACGCGCAGGCAGAGACCGTCACGGTGACCGATGTCGCTGGCCGACAGGTCGAGGTGAATGTTCCAGTGCAACGGGTCATTCTGGGGGAAGGGCGGCAGATCTATCTCGTGGCTGCGCTCGACACGGCCAACCCCTTTGAACGCGTGGTCGGTTGGCGTGAGGATTTTAGCCAGGCCGATCCCGACAACTACGCCATCTATCTCGAGCAATTTCCACAGATGGCGGAGATTCCGACCTTCGGTGGCTTCAAGGACGGCACCTTCGACGTGGAGCAGGCGGTTGCCCTCGATCCCGATGTGGTGATCATGAACATCGAGTCGAAGCAGGCGACGGAAGACGCCCGATATATCGAGAAGCTCGCCGCCGTCGACATTCCCGTGGTCTATGTCGACTTTCGGGAGCATCCCTTCACCAATACCGAGCCGAGCATGCGTCTTTTCGGCCAACTGTTTGGTGAAGAGGAAAGGGCCGAAGAGTTCTCCGCTTGGCGCGCTGCCCAGATCCGTCGTGTCACCGATGTCATCGAAGAGGCGGATCCGGAGCGTCCCAGCGTCTTCATCGATCGCGCCGGGGGCTATTCGGACGATTGCTGCATGACCTTCGGCGACGATAATTTCGGCAAGTTCGTCGAAATGGCCGGCGGGGAGAACATTGCCAAGGACATCATTCCCGGCACCTTCGGTACGCTCAACCCCGAGCAGATCATCGCCTCCAACCCGGACCAGATCATTGTCACCGGCGGTTATTGGGAAGCTTATGTACCCGGCGGCAACTGGGTCGGCGTCGGTCCTGACCGCGACGAGGGAGAAGCGCTGCGCAAGCTCGAAGCGCTGACCGAACGGCCGGCGATGACCGGTGTGGCGGCCGTCGAGACGGGGCAGATGCACGCCATCTGGCACCAGTTCTACAACAGTCCCTATCAGTTCGTTGCCATCCAGCAGATGGCGAAGTGGCTGCATCCCGAGCTCTTCACCGATCTCGATCCCGAGGCGACCTTCCGCGAACTGCACGAAAGGTTCCTCCCGGTCAGCTACCGGCCCGGCTATTGGGTCTCGCTAACCGATGAGTGAGCCCATGGCTAGCGCCGGATCGGCCACAGGCGTGGAACGCAGTCGCTACCGCGCCCTGGTCAGACGGCGGCAACTGATTCTGCTGGGGCTCGGCTTGGCGCTGATCTTCAGCCTGTGTGTCGATCTCGCTCTCGGTCCCGCCCGTTATGGCCTCGACGAGGTCGTGCGGGCGCTGCTCGTTCCCGACAGTGTGAGCCAGCAGGTGCGCGTCGTGGTGTGGGAAATCCGCATGCCGGTGGCGCTGATGGCCGTGGTCGTCGGCGCGGCGCTCAGCGTGGCGGGCGCACAGATGCAGACCATCCTCAACAACCCGCTCGCCAGCCCGTTCACGCTTGGCATTTCGGCTGCCGCGAGTTTCGGTGCGGCCTTGGCGCTGGCCTTCGGTGTGGCCATCATTCCCGCGGCAATCGCCTACGTAGTGCCGATAAACGCCTTCATCATGGCCATGCTGGCGGCGTTTCTCATCCATCTGCTAAGCATCAAGCGTGGCGTGACGGTCGAGACCATCGTGCTGCTCGGCATCGCGTTGGTATTCACTTTCAATGCCCTGCTGGCGCTCGTCCAGTTCCTCGCTTCCTCGCAGGCCCTGGCCGCGGTCGTCTTCTGGACGATGGGAAGCCTTACCAAGGCGACCTGGCCGAAGCTTGCCATCACCACGATTGCTCTGCTCGTCGTATTGCCCATCTTTGCACGACGCGCCTGGGCGCTGACGGCGCTCAGGCTGGGTGAGGACAAGGCGGCAAGCTTCGGCGTAAAGGTTACGCGACTGCGCTTGGAAACGCTGATGATGGTGAGTCTGCTGGCTGCTATACCCGTGGCCTTCGTCGGCACGATCGGTTTTATCGGACTCGTGGGGCCTCATATCGCCCGCATGCTGATTGGTGAGGATCAGCGCTTTTTCCTGCCAGCCTCCGCGCTGTCCGGGGCACTTATCCTTTCCGCCAGCTCCGTGCTCAGCAAGGCCCTCGTGCCCGGAACCATCTTTCCGATCGGTGTCGTCACATCGCTCATCGGCATTCCCTTCTTCATCTCCCTTATCCTCTCCAATACGAGGCGCTCATGGTAACCCTTCGGCTCGACGACCTTGGCGCGTTTTACGGCAGGAAACTCCAGGTTCAGGGCGTGACGACACCGGCCTTTACGGGCGGCGAGGTAGTGGCCGTGATCGGCCCCAATGCGGCGGGCAAGTCGACGCTCTTCAAGCGCATCGCCGGACTGCTGCAAGGGCCGGGGCAGGTGCATGTCGAAGGGGTGAAGCAGGAGCGAGATGCCGTCTGCTACATGCCGCAGGACACCTCGGCCAACTCGGTGCTTACCGTCTACGAATCGATCCTGCTCGCGCGCAAGCAAGGCTCGTCCTGGTCCGTTGGTGACGATGATCTCAAGCACATCGACGAGACCATGGACGCGCTCGGCATATCGGCTATCGCCTTCAAGAACATTGGCGAGCTGTCCGGTGGCCAGAGGCAGCTCGTAAGCCTGGCGCAGTCGCTTGTAAGAGAACCGGATATCCTGCTGATGGACGAGCCGACATCGGCGCTCGACCTATCGCGGCAAATGGAAGTGCTGACCCATATGCGCAGCCTTGCCTGCCTGCGCGACATGGTGGTCCTGATCGCCCTGCATGACCTCAATCACGCGCTACGCTTCGCCGATCAGGCCATGGTCATTGCCAACGGCCAACTGATCACCTGCGGTCCTTCATCCGAGGTGATCACTTCCGCTCTCTTGCGCGAGGTTTACCACGTCGAGGCACGTATAGAGCCATGCTCGCGAGGGCTCGGGCAAGTCATCGTCGACAGCGTGGCGGCGAAGGGCGAGACGTTTAGCCGATTGGCTGCCGAATCGAGTTCCCAAGGCGCGTAGTGCTACGACGATACCCTGATCGTCATCTATCAGGGTATCGCTGCTATCGGGATAAGGGGGGATCATTCCCGCGTCTTACGCAGCGCCTTATCACGAACGTGCACGGAACGGTCGCTATGCTACGCAATCTTGCTCGAGCGAAGCGAAACTTGGCTGTGATTCCAGCCAGCCACGCCGCAGCTCTGGTACCGAGCCGATCAGCCTCTGGGTGTAGGGATGTTGGGGTGAGGAGATCACCGACGCGCAGGAGCCGCTCTCCACACAGTCTCCCTTGTAGAGCACCATCACGTCGTCACATAACGCGCGCACCGTCGAAATGTCGTGGCTGATGAACAGCAACGAAACGCCGAGTTTGCTCCTGAGCTCGACCAACAACTCCAGGATCGCCGCACCGACCACCGTGTCGAGCGCCGAGGTGACTTCATCGCAGAGCAACAGGTCGGGCTTCGCCGCCAGCGCCCGCGCGAGGTTGACGCGCTGTTTCTGGCCACCGGAAAGTTCCCCGGGACGGCGGCTGAGCAGCGAGTGTGGCAATTTCACCAGATCCATCAGCTCGCGTACCCGACGACGGCGCTCTTCTGCGTCGAGTTTGAAGTAAGTGCGCAAGGGACGGGTCAGAATCCGTTCGATGCTATGCGCGGGATTGAGCGCATTGTCGGCGCTCTGGAAGACCATCTGAATGCGGCGAAACTGATCGGGAGTCCGCCCGCGTAGCGTGGCTGAGAGCGCCTGACCGTTGAACACGACTTCCCCCCGGGAGTGGGCGGCCAGGCCGGCAACGGCCATGGCCAGGGTCGACTTGCCGGAACCCGATTCGCCGATCACCCCCAGTGCCTGACCGCTCTCGAGGCGCAGCATGATGTCGTCGAGTACCACCTTGGCGGGGATTCCCTGAGCGTCACGGGTGCCGTAACCGACCTGCAAGTCGTCGATTCTCAGCAACTCGTCACCCCTTTCAAGCGGCGGCGGTGAGAGTTGCTGCTCGGGGCGTGCCGCTTCGAGCAAGCTCTTGGTATAGGGATGGTTGGGGCGGTCGAGGATCTGCTCGATCTCGCCTTGCTCCTGGGTCTCACCGCCATTGAGCACCAGCACCCGGTCAGCCATCTGAGCCACGACGGCGAGGTCGTGGGACACGTAGATGGCCGTGGTACCACGCTCTCGTACCACCCGCTTGAAGGCACGCAACACCTCAATCTGGGTGGTCACGTCAAGCGCGGTGGTGGGCTCGTCGAGGATGACCAGTGCCGGGTCGGTAATCAGGGCCATGGCGGCCATCAGGCGCTGTAATTGCCCGCCGGAAACCTGATGCGGATAGCGTGAACCTATCCCTTCGGGATCGGGCAGGGCGAGCTCGCGGAACAGTTCGACCGCCTTCGCTTCCGCTTCACGGCGAGACATCACCCCATGCCGCAAGGCTCCCTCGATCACTTGATCCATCAAGCGTTTAGAGGGATTGAACGAAGCGGCGGCGCTTTGTGCGATATAGGCAACCCGATGACCGCGCAAATTCCGCAGGGCCGCAGGTGGCAGATCAAGAATGCTGCTATCGCCCAGCCGTATACTGCCACCGGCAATACGACAGCCGCGTCGGGCATAGCCCAGCAGCGAAAGCGCGATGGTGGTCTTGCCCGAGCCGGACTCGCCGATCAGCGCCAGTACCTCTCCCTGGGCAATGGAAAAACCCACCTGCTTGACGATTTCGATCTCATCGCCATCCGGTGTTATCGCGGTAACGCACAAGTCGCGTACTTCAAGGCTTTCTCCAAGCATGTCGTTACTCTCCCTGTTGTCCGCGGTTCGCGGAGAGGCTGTCGATCAACAGATTGGCTCCAATGGTCAGAGTGCCGATCGCGAGTGCCGGACCGATCACCGCCAGCGCCCCTTGGCTCAGGCCACCGATATTTTCCCGTACCAGTGAGCCCAGGTCGGCCATCGGTGGCTGTACGCCGAGGCCGAGGAAGCTCATGCCGCTGAGCAGCAGCACGATGAACACGAAGCGCATACCCATGTCGGTGAGCACCGGATGGAACATGTTGGGCAATACCTCGACGGCGGCAATGTAGAGCTTGCCCTCGCCGCGGGTACGGGCAACTTGCACGTATTCCAACGTCGCGATGTTGGCGGCGAGGCTGCGGGAGATGCGGAAAGCGCCGGGTGCATAGCTGATCACCGCGGTCAGGATCAGCAGTGGGATCGAAGCGCCAAAGGCGGACACCATCACCAGCGCCAGCATCTTGCTGGGGATCGAGATCAGCGCGTCATTGAGTCGACTCACCGATTCATCGAGCCAACGTGGCGCGAGTGCCGCCAGCATGCCGAGGCTCGCTCCGATCAGGCTGGAGAGTAGCGCCGCGATCAGTGCCAACCCCACGGTATAGCGAGCACCGGTGAGAATTCGGCTGAGCATGTCGCGGCCGAGATAATCGGTACCCAGCGGGAACGCGGCACTGGCGCCGGAATATATCTTGTCGGCGACCAGGGCGCCGACCGGATGGGGCGCCAGCATGGGGCCGAAAATTGCCACCAACAGCCAGAAGATGACCAGCGTTGCGCCGACCCAGCGTGTCAGGTTGAACGGCTTGGCATGCCGCTGCGGGGCCGAAACCCGTGATTCCGGCTCTGACGACGGGCGCCGTGAATCCAGTAGGGAGTTATTCATTGGTGTCTCAGCCTCGGGTTGGAGAGAATGGCGCAGAGGTCGGCGATAAGCACCAGCACCAGGTAGGCGGCACAGAACAGCATGGCGCAGGCCTGTACGAGAGCCAGGTCGCGGTTGGCAACGGCATCGACCATCAGACCGGCGATTCCCGGATAGTTGAAGATCGTCTCGACGATGATCACGCCCCCGAGCAGATAGGAGAGGCTCAGGGCCACCGCGTTGGCGATCGGCCCCAGCGCATTGGGTAATGCGTGGTTCAGTACCCGCCGCAATGGGCCGATGCCCTTGAGCCGGGCCATCTCGATGTAGGGGCTATCGAGTTGGTTGATGATGGCTGCACGGGTCATACGTGCCATCTGTGCCACCAGCACGGCACACAGCGTCAGCACCGGCATCGCGTAGATACGGATGAAGTCGCCGACTCCTTCCACGGTCGAGACATAGGAGAGTGCCGGCAACCAGCCGAGGTGCACGGCAAAGATCAGCACTGCCAGAGTGGCGACCAGGAACTCGGGCACCGCTACCATGGAGAGGGTGCAGACGTTGAGTATCCGATCGAGCAAGCGGTCGCGGCACATTGCCGACGCGATGCCGAGCAGTAGGGCGATTGGCACCGCGATTACAGTGGTGATGCCGGCCAACAGCAGCGAATTGGGCAGGCGCCCCGCCATCAATTCGCTGACCGGCATGGCATTGCTCACCGACTGGCCGAGATCGCCGCTCAGCAGACCACCCAGCCAACTCAGGTAACGCAGCGGTGCGGGTTGATCGAGGCCGAGCTGGATGCGTAGTGCGGCGACCTGTTCGGGGGTGGCGAACTGGCCAAGGATCTGCTGCGCGGCGTCGCCGGGCAGTAGCGCGGTGATCGCGAAAATCACCAGTGAGACGATCAGCAGGGTCGATACCCCCGACGACAGCCGACCGAGCACTATCTTGAAGATGGAGTTGTTCATGACCTGATTCCGACTCTGTGTACGAGGACGGCAGCCCGTCGAAGAGACGGGCCGCAAATCCTAATGGGAGACTCCCGCGAGCGTCACGCGGATAGGGTCAAGCGTCGTCCCACCAGACGTGCTCGGCGAACGTGTAGCCCATGAAGCCACCGAGCGGGATGGTCCGGTCGTAGCCTTTGAGTCGCTTGTCGCGGCCATCGATAGTGTTGATGAACACAGGAATGCCGATACCGCAGTGCTCGTGGATCAGGGTCTGCATGTCGGCATACATCTGCTTCCGTACCGCTTGGTCGGGTTCCGCACGGGAGAGTGTCAGCAGTTGGTCGAACTGTTCGTTCTTCCAGCCCGATTCGTTCCACGGTGCGCTGGACTGGAAGAACTGCGAGAGCAGGATATTGGCGGTCGGACGCGGATTGATATTGCCGAAACCAAGCGGATGCTTCATCCAGTGGTTGGACCAGTAGCCATCGGAAGGCACCCTGTTGATCGTCAGATTCAGGCCCGCCTGTTGTGCCGACTGCTGGAGCAACACCGCTATATCCTCGGAGCCATCGGCCGCCGGGGAAGCTACGACCGGCAGTCGGGCGCCCTCTACGCCAGCCTGCTTGAGCAGATGGCGGGCACGATCCGGGTCGTAGGGGCGTTGCGGAAGATCGGCGAAGAAGTAGGGATTGCTTGGTGCGATCGGGTGATCATTGGCGATTTCGGCGTAATTGCGAAACACCGCCCATTTGATCTGTTCGCGGTCGAAGAGGTACTTCATGGCTTCCACGAACGCCGGTCGGCTGGTCGGCTCCTGATCGACACGCATCACCAGGTCGGTATAGTTGCCTGAATTGACCGACTTGACCGCATGACCAGTGGAGAGTTCGATGCGCTCCGCGGAGCGGCCGTAGACTGCATTGATAAGTTGTACATCGCCAGAGAGCAGCGCATTGACCCGTGACGGCTCGTCGCTGATGCCGACCATCTCGATCTCGTCGAGATAGGGACGTCCTTCCCGCCAGTAGTTGTCGTTGCGTACGCCTATCGAGCGCACCCCCGGGCTGAACTCCTGGCAACGGAAGGGACCGGTGCCGATTCCCTTGGAGAAGTCGACGGTCCCCTCCGGCACGATCTTCATGTGCGACACGGCGAGAATCGCCGGCAGTTCGATGTTGGGCGAATTGAGGGTAATCTGCACCTGTTGGCTGCCCAATGCCTTGACGTCGGCGATCTGCGTGGCGAGAGACATCGCCTTGGAACCGGTGTCTGGATCCTTGTGGCGGGCGATGGAGAACACCACGTCGGCAGCACTCAGCGGTTTGCCATCGTGGAAGGTCACCCCACGGCGTAAGGTGAATAGCCAAGTCGTGCCGCCGTCACTGGTTACGAAATGCTCGGCCAGCGATGGCTGCGGTATGAGTCGCTCGTCGAACTCGGTCAAGCCGTTGTAGAACATCTCATGACGGGCGTAGTCGATTGCGGTCGATCCCTTGGCCGGGTCGAGCGTATCGGAGGTCGAGGCGGCATGCGCTGCGACGCGGATACGTCCGCCGCGCTTGGGTGTCCCACTGGTGCCTTCACTGGCATAGCCAAGGCTGCTGCCGAGCAGTCCGCCGGTGCTGGCAGCGAACAGGCCCGCGACGCCGAATGTCTTCAAGGCATCGCGTCGCGACATTCCACGTCGCATGGCCTCATGGATCCGGGCACTCTGCTCGGACTCGCTCAGAATGTTGGGGGGATTTTTTTTATTGGTCATGACGCTTCCTCTAGCTAGCAGATGTTTGAATTTCTTATAGGGCTGGTACATTGAGCAGCGTGCTAGGCAAGTAGTTATCTACGCCGGACGATCCCAGCTCCGGGGCATGTCCTCAATGCCAGTGCTCCTGAATAGGAGCTATTCCCTCCCTTTTTCGCTATCCGAGGCATTGCCGTTGAATCGTTGTGCCTCGGGCAACATTCCGGGCTCAGAGGCCGACCAGTGCCGGCAGCTCGCGGATATCGCGAATCTCGGTGGCACCGTAGCCCTGGCAGTAAGGTTCGTGATTGCGGGCCACGAACGCCTTGTTCTTGATGCCCATTAAATGTGCCGGAATCAGGTCGTAGCGGAAGCTCGAGGAGACGTGCAACAGTTCCTCGGGGGCGCAGTCGAGGGTGTCGATCATGGCCTCGAAGGCCGCCAGGCGTGGCTTGTAGGCCTTGAAGGTTTCGGCGGTGAAGACCTTGTGAAATGGTACTTCGAGCTTGGCCACGTTGGAGTCGATCTGCTCGTTCATGGCGTTGGAATAGATGACCAAGGGGATCTTTCCGGCAATTTTCGACAGGCCTTCGATGACGTCGGGGTGTGGCCCCCAGGTAGGTACGGCGTCGTAATAGCTCTGGCCTTCGGCGTCGTCGTATTCAATGCCCCAGCGCTTGCAGGTACGCACGAGGGCCGACTTGAGGACCTCGACATAGGGCTTCCAGTCACCAAGCACTTCGTCATAGCGATAGGCGCTGAAGTCACTTACGAAGCGATCCATGCGCTCGGGTTCGGGGATCCTGTCGGCGAAGATCTCGCGTGTCATCTTGCCTAATTGGAAATTGGTCAGGGTGCCATAGCAGTCGAAGGTGATGTATTTGGGTCTAAATACGCTCATTTTATTATCCTTATATAAGGTGATGGGGCTGCTGGGTGGTTATGACACTTCGCGATGGGTGATTAGATCATCCATGGCTAGGCAGATGATGCCTAATCGGTGGTGGTGAAAGCATAAAACTCCGTATTGATGGCCTTTTCTGGCACAACCCACGGCGAGTCATATTGGCTGGAAGTTTTCACCATCAAATCTTCGTTCAAGCCGACGATGCCGAGCTTCAGTACTTCCGAGACTCGCCAGGAGCAGGCCAGGTCGTGGGTATGGAAAGATGGGTCAAGCTGGCCACGTGGGGTGTCAATAAGACACGCGGCTTATGCCATAGGGGAGAGGCGGTCTAGGATCGAATACCTGCCGTTCCGCACGGCGCATTCGGCATAGTGGCTGCGGTCATCCAAGTTGTCTGTCACCACGGGATAAAGGCCATGGGGCAGGGCCCCATGACTCATCTGTTTCTGATGGTGGTGTTACGAAGACGTCGTGTGGCAGCACGAACAGCCTTTCTCGACATTGCTCTGGGGCGCTGGGGCTTCCGTTTCCGTGGCATCGCGGTCGGCCGAGGTGTAGAAGGCGTCTGCGTGGATGTTGTCCACTGGCACGCCTCGCGCCAGTAACAGTTCGGTGGCCGCTTCCACCATGGGTGGCGGGCCGGCCAGGTAGGCTCGGCAGCCGGTCACCTTGTCCCAGTTGGCGGCCATGACCTCGGTGACCAGGCCGGTTTTGCGCTCGGTGGGGCCATTGGGCTCGGAAAGCACGATATGGGTTTTCAGGTTGTCGTGGCGCTCGATGAGGCTCTGGAGATGGGGCTCCAGGTAAACATCGCGCTCGTCGCGGGCGCCGAAGTACAGGTGGATGGGCTGGCGCATGCCGGCAGCAAGCGCTGCTTCGAGGATGGATTTCACTGGTGCCAGGCCGGAGCCGCCAGCCACCGCCACGATGGGGCCGGCATGACGTTCACGCAGATACGAGGTGCCGAACGGGCCTTCCACTTCCACCGTGTCTCCCACCGCCAGCTCGTGGGCCACATGCGCACTGGTGGCACCGCCCGGTACATGACGCACGTGGAACTCGAGGACGGGCTCGTCCGGATGGTTGGCCATGGAGTACTCGCGGGTCGGACAACCCGGAAAGGTCACCTGGGCATATTGGCCGGCCGTGAAGGAGAAAGGCTCACCGTTTTCCACGCGCAGTCGGACCTGTTTGATGTCGTGGGTGAGGTCATCGAGCTCCACGACAGTGCAGCTCACTTTACGCACTGGGTGAGCAGTGGCGAGCGCTTCGTCATCGCGCAGCCAGGAAATGGTGCAGTCGCTGAGCGGCATGGCGCGGCAGGCAAGCACCAGCCCGGCGTCACGCTCCTCGTCGGTCAGGGAGAAGCGTGTGTGAGGGAGCAACTCGACTTCACCCTCCACCAGCCGCGACTTGCACGCGCCGCAACGACCGGCGCGGCAGCTATGGGGGTAGCTGATACCTGCCATCATGGCGGCATCGAGGATGGTGTCGCCGTCCTTCACGGTGACGGTCTTGCCTGCTGTGGTGATCTGAACGTCATGGCTCATTTTGTTGTTCTCCGAACGTCGTTTTTGCGCCTCCCGTCTTGCAGGCAGGAGGCGCGTTGTCATTCAGGCATTCATGCGGCTTGCGAGACCGGGCGGCTCGGCGCCGCGGCGTCGTTGGCTTCGATCGCGATCGGCGGTCGGAAGCCCTTGAGGCGCAGGGCATTGGTGAGCACGCAGATGCTCGAGGCGGCCATGGCCACGGCGGCGAAGATCGGCGAGAGCAGGATCCCGAAGGCGGGGAACAGTGCGCCGGCGGCCACCGGGATCAACACGGTGTTGTAGGCAAAGGCCCAGAACAGGTTCTGCTTGATGTTTCGAATGGTGGCCCGCGACAGCATGATGGCGTTGGGCACATTGCGCAGGTCGCCGGACATCAACACCACTTCGGCGGATTCGATGGCAATGTCGGTGCCGGTACCGATGGCGATGCCCACGTCGGCCTGCGCCAGGGCAGGGGCGTCGTTGATGCCGTCGCCCACGAAGGCCACTCGGTCGCCTTCACTCTGGAGGCTTTTCACCGCATCCACCTTGCCGTCGGGCAGCACTTCGGCCACGACCTTGTCGATCCCCAGACGGCGGGCGATGGCCTTGGCTGTACGCTGGTTGTCACCGGTGATCATCGCCACCTGCAGACCTTCCTCGTGCAGTGCGCGAATGGCCGCAGGCGTGGACTCCTTGATCGGATCGGCAACGGCAATGATGGCGGCCAGCTGGCCATCGATGGCGGCATAGAGCGGTGACTTGCCTTCGTCGGAGAGGCGATGTGCGATCTTGGCGAATACCTCTACGTCCAGGCCCAACTTGCGCATGTAGCGGTCGGCACCGACTTCCACGCGATGGTCATCCACCTGTGCCGTGACACCGAAGCCGGGAATGGCCTCGAAGCTTTGCACCGTGGCTGGTTCCATGCCGCGTGCCTTGGCTGCGTTGACGATGGCCTCGGCGATAGGATGTTCCGACTGGCGCTCGACGGACGCCACCAGATGCAGGGTTTCCGCTTCGTCGAAGCTCTTGGCCACGACCAGGTCGGTGAGCTCTGGCCGGCCCTTGGTCAGGGTGCCGGTCTTGTCCAGCGCGATCACCTTGGTATCCCGCAGTGACTGCAAGGCTTCGCCCTTGCGGAACAGCACGCCCATCTTCGCCGCCTTGCCGGTACCCACCATGATCGAGGTGGGCGTGGCCAGGCCCATGGCGCAGGGGCAGGCAATGATCAGTACGGCCACGCCGTTGACCAGGGCGAAGGTCAGCGCGGGGGCGGGACCGAAGATCAGCCAGACGCCGACCGTGACCAGGGCTGCGGCGATCACCGCTGGCACGAAGTAGTTGGTGACCTTGTCCACCATGGCCTGGATGGGCAGCTTCGAGCCTTGCGCCTGTTCGACCATGCGCACGATCTGGGCAAGAAGGGTATCGGCGCCGATCTTGGTGGCCTCGAAGGTGAAGCTGCCCACCTTGTTGATGGTACCCCCCACCACTTCCGCGCCGGCCTCCTTACGTACCGGCACGGGTTCGCCGGTGATCATCGATTCGTCCACGAAGGAACTGCCTTCGACGACCGTGCCGTCCACGGGAATCTTGTCGCCGGGGCGAACCAGCACGATATCGCCCTGGCGTACTTCATCGATGCCAATCTCCATTTCCTGGCCGTCGCGGACTACGCGGGCCGTCTTGGCCTGAAGCTGTATCAGCGCCTTGATGGCTTCGCTGGTGCGCCCTTTGGCGATCGCTTCGAAGTAACGGCCGACGAGAATCAGCGTGATGATCACGGCCGAGGCCTCGAAGTAGACGTTCACCGTGCCGGCCGGCAATACCTGGGGGGTGAAGGTGGCGACCACCGAATAGCCCCAGGCGGCGCTGGTGCCCAGCATCACCAGCGAGTTCATGTCCGGGCCGCCACGCATTAGCGCGGGCCAGCCTTTCTGATAGAAACGCAGCCCGGGGCCGAATTGCACGACCGAGGCCAGGGCAAAGAACAGGTAGAACAGGTTCTGCTGACCCACGCTCATCTGCAGCCAGTGATGGAGCCCGGGAATGAAATGCGAGCCCATGTCCAGCACGAAGAGGGGCAGGGTGAATATGCCGGCAATGGTGACCGCGCGCTTCAACTCGGCGATCTCCTGTTCGCGGGCCTCGCGCTCCCGGTCGCTGCGGTCGGGCGTATCGCCGACGGCTTCGGCCTCGTAACCCGCGGCTTTCACTGCCTCGATCAGGCGTTGGGAGGTCACGGCCTCGGCCGCCACTTTCACGGTTGCCGTCGCGGTGGCGAGGTTGACGTTGGCGTCGAGCACTCCGGGCACACTGGCAAGCTTGCGTTCCACACGGCCCACGCAGGAGGCGCAGCTCATGCCCTTGACCGTCAGCTCGATGGTATCGGTGACAGCAGGGTAGCCGGCGGCCTCCACTGCCTGCACGACACTGGCGACATCCTCCTTGTCAGCGGCAAACACTACCTGGGCCCGTTGGGTGGCCAGGTTGACGGAGGCATCGGTGACCCCTGCCACACCGCGAATCGCTTTCTCGACCCGGCCCACGCACGAGGCGCAGCTCATGCCCTCGATTCCCAGCGAATATGAGTTACCGCTGGCAGGGGCATGCCCCTTGGTCGATTCCAACTTGCTTATCTCGTCGGTTGGCATGGTCCAGGCTCCTCTGGTGTGCCGCGATTGCAATGATTAGCAATCTAGACCTTCCCATGATGGGAAGGTCAAGAGGCTTGGACCGATCTCTTTCCAGAGACAGGCTGCCTGAGCGCGGCTCGAACGTCCGGTTTCTCCAAAACGGCATCCAGGGTCGAGGACAGACGCTCGATGAGCAGGTCGATATCTGCGTGGGAGCAGCACAACGGTGGCGCGAAGCCGATGATGTCGTCGGCGAAGGCCCGGAAGATCAGTCCGCGCTCCCGGCCCAGGGTGAGGAGCCGATCAGGCAGTCGTAGAGACGAGTCGAATTTGGTCTTGCGCGTCTTGTCGGTGACCAGTTCCACGGCACCCAGCAGCCCCCGGCCGCGGGATTCGCCCACCAAGGGGTGCTCCACCAGTTCGGCCAGGCGCTGCTGGAAGTAGTCGCCCACCCGCTGACCGTTGGCCAGCAGGCCGCCTTCTTCGTAGAGTCTCAGCACTTCCAGGCCTACCGCACAGCTCACCGGGTGACCGGAGTAGGTGAAACCGTGTCCCACGGGCTTGCCTGCTGGAGCGTTGTCGGCGATGCCCCGGTAAACCCTCTCGCTGAGCACCACGGCCCCCAATGGGGCATAGCCGGAAGTCAGGCCTTTGGCCATGGTCATGAGATCGGGCACCACACCTTCTTCCTCCAGGGCGAAGAGCGGGCCAGTACGGCCGAAGCCGGTTATCACTTCATCCACCACCAGCAGGATGCCGTACTCGCGGCATACCTGGTGCATTGCCTTCAGCCAGCCGCGTGGCGGGACGATGATGCCACCCGAGCCCTGGATGGGCTCGCAGAAGAAGGCTGCCACGTTCTCCGCGCCAAGACGTTCGACAGTTGCCCGCAGTGCTCTCACCGACTCCGCGATGATGGCTTCCTCGCTTGGGCCAACGGGGTTGCGGTAGGGGTAGTAAGAGGGAATGTGGTGCTGGAATGCTGAAGGACCGTCGAAATGATCATGGAACAGCGGTAGGGCGGTCAGTCCCGAGCCGGTGCTGGAAGAGCCATGGTATCCCCGTTCCAGGGCGATGAAGTGTTTGCGTTGAGGCGCGCCGGTGACATTGTGGTAATAGCGGATGAAGCGTACGGCACTGTCGATGGCATCCGATCCGCCGAGCGTGAAGTAGACATGATCGAGATCGCCCGGGGTACGTCGGGCGATGGCCTCGGCAAAGCGGATGGATGGCTCGCTGGAATAGTGGAAATAGCCGGTGGCATATGGCAGTTGTCGCATCTGCCGGGTGGCCGCCTCGACGACACTGTCGTGACCGTAACCGATGTTGACACACCACAGCCCCGAAAAACCGTCGAGATACTGACGCCCCTCGCTATCGCGTAGGTAGGCGCCACTACCGGATTCGAGAATCGTGGCGCCTTGTTGCTCGTGCGAGCTCCAGGAGACCACTGGATGTACCAGGTGTGCCCGATCCAGCCCATGTAGATAGTCGTTCCCCATTTCGTGCCCCTCCCTCACTTGTGTCTACGGTTGTGCATTGAAGATATTTGCTGATTGTAGACAAAATAATGTTAACAAAATGCCTCAATCAATCTATCTTTCCACTAATCTGGGAAAAAATAACAACATAGCCGGCAGGATGTTCTGCGAGAGACCCTTCGCTTCATGTTTCTTCGCCCTGGAGGGGCTATGCAGGGCACTCGTCGTAGAGGTGCACATCATCAAGACGCCGTGGACCACGCCGCTGTATATGAACCACCAGCGCGCGTCGCTGGACAACATCAAGGTGTGCCCGGCCTGGTTTCTTGACCTTCCCAGTATGGGAAGGTCTAGGTTTCTAAACATTGCCATCACGGCACACCCAAAAGAATAAGAACAAGAGAGGCAGGATGCCCCGCGAGAGGTTCTTCGCTACATGTTGCTTCGCACAATAACAAGCTAGAGGGGTAGACAATGTTGAATGTTCGAAATTGCCTGAAGACAGCTCCTTCCCTGCTCCGAGGGGTGGCGGTCGCTGCCATGATCGGTCCTATGGCCGCTTCGGCCTCGGCAGCCTCCGGCGGAAAGGTCGTCTTTGGTGAGCTGTTCACCCCGGCTTCGGGGTGGGCGCTGGAGACCATCGACTCCTACGTGCTGTCGCGGGCCGGCTGCCTGGAGTCGCTCACGTACATGGACTACGACGCCTCGATAAAGCCGGCGCTGGCCGAGTCCTGGGAGCAGGTGTCGCCTACGGTGTGGGAGTTCCAGTTGCGCGAAGGGGTGGCATTTCATGATGGCACCGCGTTGACGCCGCAACTGGTCAGCGATGCCCTCAACCGGGTGCTGAATGTGGCTTCTCCGCCGCGGGGATTCAATCCCGAGGTGATCGAGTCCGTGGAGCCGGCAGGTGAGCACAGCGTACGTATCGTGACCAAGGGGCCGGATGTCTTCGTGCCCAACCGTCTGGCCAGCACCAATACCGGTATCCTGGCACCAGAGGCGTTCGCCAACGACCGCATCAACCCCGTAGGGCACTGTACCGGCCCATTCGAGATCGTTCGTGAGCTTCCCCGCCAGGGACTGGAACTCAAGCGCAACGAAAACTATTGGGGTGGCGAGGTGCAGTTGGCTGAAGCGGAAGTGCGCTACATCCCTGACGGGAAAGTGCGTTCGGTGATGGTGGAAACCGGGGAAATTCATATCGCTCGCCAACTACCGGCGTCGGCGCTGGCGCAGTTGGAGCGCTCGGAGACGGTGGAGGTGAAAACCATCGAGGCGCCGCGGACCACCACGCTCTACCTCAACAATCGTGCCGCGCCGCTGGACAACATGAAGGTTCGCCAGGCGATTCAGAGTGCTATCGACGTGACAGGTATCGCCGAGGCGGTCTATGAAGGCTCTGTGAATCCTGCGGTGGGGCAGTTCTCGCCGAACACACCCTGGGCACCGGAGAGTGCAGCCGTCATACCCCAGGACCTGGAGCGGGCTCGTCAACTATTGGCTGAGTCGGGGGTGCCGGCGAGTGAGCTTCAGTTCGAGTTGCTGGCTTATGTGGAGCGTCCGGCGCTGGCTGACGTTGCCGCGGTAATACAGTTCCAGCTCCAGCAGTTGGGCATGAAAGTCAACATTCGGGTGTCTGAATATGGGGCGATCGAGCCGCAACTGCTCTCAGGCGATTTCGACATGGTCTTGCTGTCGCGAGGTTACCTCACCGATGTCGCCGATCCGATTGGCACGCTGGAAGCGGACTACAGTTGTGACGGCGGCTATAACCTGGCCGGGTTCTGCGATCCGGAAGTGGACGCACAGTTGAAAAAAGCCGGTGCCATGGTGGAGCCCGAGGATCGCAATGCCATCTATCGGGATATTGCCGCACGCCTGCAGGAGGAGGCGGTGAATGTGTTCCTGATCCACGAGACCATCAGCGAGGCGGTATCCAAGAACGTGGAGAACTACCAGGTGCATGCTTATGAGCGCACCGCCTTGCACAAGGACCTGAAGATCAACTCCCAGTAGTGACACTCGGGGAGGGAAACGCTGGCGAGCACGGCATGTCGGCGTTTCCCGAACCACTGTGCCGCTCCGAAGCGGGGTTCATTCGATCATTGGGAGGTCTGACAGCATGTGGATTTTCATATTGCGCCGACTTGCGGTGCTTGCACTGGCTCTATTGGTCGTATCGTTTCTGGTCTTCCTGATTCCTTACGTAGGTGAAACGGATCCGGTACGGGCACTTGCCCGGGCACGCTTCGGCCGTCTGGATCTGGATGCGGCTGCCATCGAGGCGCTGCGCATCGAGCTGGGGATGCACCGTCCCTTGCTGGTTCAGTACCTGGACTGGCTGGGTAATGCCGTGATCGGCGATTTCGGCAACTCGTACATGAGCCGTGAACCGGTCATCGAGCAAGTCTGGTCGGCGCTCAAGGTGTCCATCGTGTTGACGTTGGCCGCCCTGGGCTTCGCCTTCGCGGTAGCCGTCCCCTGCGGCAGCATTGCGGCCCTGCGTCAGGGCAGTGCATTCGACTCCATCATCAAATCGCTCAACCAGGCATTCGTTGCAGTGCCCGAGTACTGGCTTGCCCCCATGAGCATTCTCGTCTTTGCCCTCTACCTGGGGTGGCTGCCGTCCGCCGGTTGGCGTGGGCCGGAATCGGTGATCCTGCCGGCCCTGGCCTTGTCTCTTCGTCCCATGGGCTATTTCACCCAGGTCATGCGGGCATCGATGATCGACGTGCTCAACTCGCCACACATCGTGGCGGCACACAGCCGGGGGCTCAGCATCCGGCGCACGCTGATCGCCCATGGCTTGCGCAATGCGATGTTGCCCGTGATCACGCTGTTTTCCGTGTGGATGGCGGGTCTGCTCGGTGGTGCGGTCGTCATAGAGGTCATCTTCGCGGTGCCTGGCATGGGGCGGCTGGTTTACTCGGCAATCGTCAATGGCGACCTCCCCGTCCTCCAGGCAGGGCTTGTCGCTATCGTCACCTTTGCCGTGCTGATCAATACGCTCACGGACCTGGCCTACACCGTTCTCAACCCGGTAGTGAGGTTCAACAATGCCGCAGCTTGAAACCCCAGTGTCTCCGGACATCGTGAAAGGCATGAGATCAAGAATGGGCAACGTGCACATGGCATGGTCCTTCCTCGCCCATCTCTCCCAACACAACCGTACGCTGTTGCTGGCCAGCAGCGTGTTCGCCACAGTGATCGTACTGTTGCTTCTCACGCCTTGGATAGCACTACACGATCCCTCGAGCATGACGCTCTCGGGTCGTTTTTCGGGCCCCAGTGCAGAACACTGGCTGGGGCTCGACCACCTGGGCCGTGATGTCTTCAGCCGTCTGCTCTACGGCGGCCAGTTCTCGGTTTCCATTACTGCCATTACCCTGGTGATCGCGGCCGTGGTCGGCACGCTATTGGGGGCGATCAGTGCCAGGATCGGCGGAGCCGTTGACGAATTCCTGATGCGTATAGTGGATCTGGTGATCTCGTTTCCGGATGTGCTGGTGGCGCTGTTCCTGGTTGCCATTCTGGGGCCCGGTTACGGCACGTTGATCCTGGCGCTCACCCTGACTGGCTGGACGCCCTTTGCGCGCATGACACGCGGGCTGGCACTGGAGATCAATGCCAAGGATTACATCCGGGCGGCGGAGATACTCGGCTGTTCCCGCACCTTCATCATCCTGTATCACGTGCTTCCGAACGTGCTCCGACCCTTGGCGACCATCGCCTTCCTGCGTTTCGGCCACAAGTTGATTACGGTGGGCAGCCTGTCCTTCCTGGGGCTCGGGGTGCAACCGCCCGACACGGACTGGGCCGCCATGCTCGCGGAAGCTTTGCCCTACCTGGATCGCGCCCCTTTCCTGGTACTGATTCCCGGTTTGGCGATCTTCATTACCGCACTGAGTGTCACCTTGATCGGACAAGGCCTTGAAGCACACATGGATGAAAAAATGAAGTGGCGGCATGATAATAAGTGACTGATATTTCACTAATGATGATGAAGGATTGCGCCATGATGAAGTTACATTCAGGACCAAAACCCGTGCTTCGATTGACCATGTCCAGCATGGTGACCGAACAAATTCGTGATGCGATTCTCTCCGGCGTCTATCCCCCGGGCATGCAATTGAACGAGAAACTGGTTGCGGAAAGCTGTGGTGTCAGTCGTGGGCCGGTCAGGGAAGCGATTCAACGTCTTCTGCAGGAAGGGTTGCTGATCAGTGTGCCTCATCGTGGAGTATTCGTACCGGAACTCACCGAAGACGATCTCGAAGATATCTACTTTACTCGTGACGCCGTGGAGCGTGCGGCATTGCGGCGAATCGTCCACTCCGATGCCAGGCAGGGACTTTCCGAACGGCTCCTGTCAATCGTGGAATCCATGCGCATAGCTGCCGAACAGGAAGACTGGGCTGAAGTCGCTGCCCAGGATATCCGCTTTCACTCCGAGCTGGTGAATGCTGCCGGCAGCCAGCGGCTGTCACGCTTGTTCACTACGCTCATGGCGGAAATGGGGCTCTGCCTCAACCAGTTGCTTGGGGTATACCGCGGACGTGGGCGGCTGATTGAAGAGCATGAGTACTTGGCGAACCTGATAGCGAGTGGTGATGCGGAGCAACTAGAAGCAGCGATCGCCGATCACCTCCAGGAGCCGGTCGAGACCATCCGCAATGCGTGGGAAAAAGCGAGACAAGGAACGGCACAAACGAGTGCCACTCGTGCGGAGAAAAGCTGAGTCGGCAGAACTGAAACTGAATGAGCGTGGCTAGACACAATCACCCGCATAATCACAACAAGGGGGTTCTAGATGCTTGTCAATCAAACAATAATGCAGCACCAGGCACGACCGGAAGTCTGTGCACCGGTTCTCGAAGTCGAGCACCTCACGGTAGGTGTTCCTGGCGTCGGCGCTATCATCAATGACTTGAACTTGACCATTCGGCGCGGCGAAGTCGTGGCACTGGTGGGTGAATCAGGATCCGGCAAGAGCATGACTGCACGTAGCTTGATGCGGCTGATGCCTTCCGGTATTTCGATTCTCAATGGATCGGTACGGGTTTGTGGAGATGAAGTTCTCTCCTTGTCCGAGGAGAAATTCAATGAGTTCCGTGGCGCCAGAATCTCCATGCTGTTTCAGCAGCCACATGTGATGCTGGACCCGACTTGCACCGTTGGTGCCCAGGCCGCCGAGGCACTGCATGTCCACCGTCACCTTTCCGCCGTCGAAGAACATGAGCGGGTCTTGCAGCTATTCCGCGATGTAGGGATTCCCGAGCCGGAAGAACGGATGAAGTGTTATCCGCACCAGATGTCCGGTGGCATGGCTCAACGTGTGATGATTGCGGCAGCCCTGAGTGCCGAGCCCGATCTCCTCATCGCCGATGAGCCGACGACCGCCTTGGATGTCACCGTGCAGGCGCAGATCCTTCAGCTTCTGGATCGCAAACGTCGCGAAAGCGATCTTTCCATCCTGTTGATCACTCATGACCTTTCCGTCGTCTCGGCGATAGCGGACCGCGTGGCCGTGATGTATTCAGGAGAGATCGTGGAACAGGGGACGACGCAGGAGATCCTGCGTAACCCGAAGCACCCCTACACCCAATCGTTGATCCACTGCGCCCTGTTGGAAGCGGATGAGACGGGGCAGTTGTATGCCATTCCCGGCAATCCTCCCGAACTGTTGTCCAAGGTCGAGGGGTGCCGGTTCCGTTCACGCTGTCAGGTCGCCGAAAAGTGGGGGCATCCCGAAATCTGCTCACGACTGGCTCCGCCCATGGTCGAGCATGGGGGTCCAGGCTGCTGTGCGCGGTGCTGGATCGGTGCACCGAATGATATGCAGGTACAGGCTATCAAGATTTGCCAGTCCGACGAGGAGGGCCATCGTGATGACTGCTGAGCCAAGAACCGCATCCCACGCCACGTCACCGATTCTCCAGATAACGGATGCCGTAAAGTACTATCCGTTACGTGGAGGTCTCTTTCGTCAGCGTCGGAATGTGCGATCCGTGGATGGCATCAGTCTCTCGGTCGCACCAGGTGAGTCCCTGGGGCTGGTGGGTGAATCGGGCTGTGGCAAGAGCACCTTGGCACGTCTGATTCTCGGCATGTCGTCACTGACATCGGGGCATATCGACATCGATGGCATTGATGTCTCATCGGTCAGGGGGGAATCGCGCAAGCGGCTGCGGCGCACCGTGCAGCTCGTTTTCCAGGATCCTTTCAGTGCGCTGGACCCTCGCATGACGATAGGCCGCAGCCTGTATGCTCCGCTGTCCCAGAACCGCATCGGAACCAGGCCCGAGAGGCTGCAGCGGATCATCCGCGCCTTGGACGATGTCGGCCTGGATCCGAGTTTCATCAACCGCTTCCCCAGCCAGTGCTCCGGCGGTCAGCTGCAGCGGGTGGTGATCGCTCGTGCCCTTCTGCTCGAGCCGCAAGTGCTGGTGTGTGACGAGCCGACTTCGGCGCTGGACTCATCCATGCGATCCCAGATCCTCAATCTCCTGGCTGCGCTAAAGAAGCGCTACAACCTCACCCTGGTGGTCATCTCGCATGATCTGCGCGTGGTGCACTACCTGTGTGAGCGGGTCGCCGTGATGTATCTGGGGCGTATCGTGGAAATCGCCGAAAGCGAGGAGCTCTTCAAGAAGCCTCGTCATCCTTACACCCGTTCGCTGATCAATGCCTCCATGCTCGAGGAGAAGGGGCTGGTAGGGTGTGCCTCGGCGCGTGGTGAGCCGCCAAGCCCGGTCGCACCCCCGCCTGGCTGCAGTTTCCATCCCCGTTGTCCCATCGCCAGGCCGGAGTGCGCGCGAGCTCTCCCGGATTTGATTGCGATTAGCGATGGGCACCAGGTCCGCTGCCCATTTCATTCCGCTGTAGAAGAAGGAGATAGCCTCGCCAACCGTACGGATATGGCAGAAATGCGGTAGTCCCCAGCCCTGTACTTGGATCAACAAGAATAGAGAACGACACTCATGCCCTCGAACACCACGCTTGACGTTCCGGTGTACCACCGCGAACGCTTGGCCGGTTAGCGGCGCAGATCATGTTCGAGCCGTTGCGCGACTGGCGATACCGTCGTTTATTCTCGGCCCAGTGCATCGCACTGCTGGGAACCGGCCTGACCACCATCGCCCTGGCACTGCTGGCTTTCGAGCTGGCGGAGGAGCGGGCGGGGGTGGTCATGGGTACGGCGTTGGCGATCAAGATGGGGGCCTATGTCGTCGTAGCGCCCTTGGCTCAAGCCGTCGCCGAGCGTTTGCCCCGACGTTCGGTGCTGATTCTGCTGGAGCTGCTGCGCGGTGCCGTGGTACTCCTGCTGCCCTTTGTCACCGCGGTGTGGCAGATCTATGTGCTGATTTTCGTGTTGCAATCCGCTTCGGCGGCTTTCACACCGACGTTGCAGGCGACGATTCCTGGCGTTCTGCGTGAGGAGCGGCTCTATGTCCAGGGACTCTCCCTGACACGACTGGCGCACGACCTGGAAAACCTGATGAGCCCACTACTGGCGGCTTACCTGTTGACCCTGGTTTCCTTCAACCTATTGTTCGTCGGTACGTCACTGGGGCTGTTTGCTTCGGCCGCGATCATCGCGATGACGACACTTCCCCATTTCGAACGTGCCGAGCAGCGTTCCTTCGCCACCCGCGCACTGCGTGGCGTCAAGATCTTCCTCCATACTCCCAGCTTGAAAGGGCTCACCGCCATCCACTTCGCCATTGCTGCAGGCGGCGCCATGGTGGCGGTGAACACCGTGGTTTACGTGCAGAGTATCCTGGAACTGGGTCAACGTGACGTGGCACTGGTCATGGCATGTTTTGGTGCTGGCTCGATGACGGTGGCGCTGCTGGTGCCGCATTTGCTCGATCGTGTAAAGGACAGGACCATCATGCTGGCGGGTTGCATCGCCACAGTGGTTGCGCTGGGCATCGGGACACTGGCCCCTCAAGCCCTGTGGAGCTTGTTGCTGCTGTGGCCACTACTGGGTGCTGCCCTTGGGGCGGGTGTGACTACCGCAGGTCGGGTGTTGATCCATTCGACAAGGGAAATTGACCGCCCAGCCGTGTTCGCGGCGCACTTCTCCATTGCCCATGCGGCATGGCTGGTAACCTATCCTACAGCTGGAGTGGTAGGCGCTTGGTTCGGCCTGGAGTCCGCTTTCCTGGTGCTGTGCCTACTGGCACTTCTGGGTACTCTACTGGCCATGCGTGCATGGCCTGCGAGATTGGCCGTCACGATAGAGCATGTGCACGCGGATCTGCCTTTGGATGATCCGCACCTGACTGATGCCCTCGGGCGGCGTCACTCCCATCCTATCGTGATCGATGACCTGCATGGCACTTGGCCAACGGCAGGTGGCAGAGTGGAACGTCTATAAATGGGATATCCACCGGTCGATATCGCGTTGCTCCTTCCAGGGTGGTGCGTGCGATAAAAAAATGCGGGAGCAGCGCTCCCGCTAATCACAAGGGAAGTGTCAGAACTCGGATACCTTGCCCCAGGCTCCTTGGTTCAGGCGAGCAAGCTTGTATTGGCGATGATCGACAAAAGGCGTTTTGCCCATCACCATTTCGGCGATCAGACGTCCGGCGCCGGGACCGATACCAAAGCCGTGACCGGAAAAACCGGCGGCCAGCAGGAAGCCGGGCAGGTTCGACGCCTCGTCGATTACCGGTACGCCATCGGGCGTGCTGTCGATATAGCCCGCCCAGCTCGCCTGTATCGGCACAGTGCCGAGAGCGGGTAAGAGGCGCCGTGCGCGGGACAAGGTTTCATTCAGAATTCCCTCCGACGGGCGTGGGTCGAGGATGCGGATACGCTCCATCGGGGTGGGGCGGTCGAGCGCCCATTTGCTGCGGGTCTCGTGACCGGACAGCCAGCCCTGCAGGTCACCGGGGGAGAGAATGCGCCAGCGTTTGGCGAACATTGGCAGAAACTTCGTTGCGAACCGCAACTGCTGGGGAGTCGGATCCACATTGGCCCGTCCCGAAACCGCCAGGGTATAGCCGCCGTCGCCGCGTCGGGTGACCGATACCTCCGCTGTGTGCAGAGCATCGGGCAGACCTTTGGCGCCTGGCATGACCGAGAGAATGGAGGAGCGGACCGATGCCTGCGGAAAGCGGATATCGAGCTGGCGGCAGAAGGACGAGGCCCAGGCACCGCCGGCCATCACGACCTGAGTGGTTTTGATCACCCCTTTCTCGGTAATCACTCCCGATACCCGTCCCGCCTCAGTCTCGATTCCGCGTGCCGCACAAAACTGATGTACCGTACCACCATGCTTGAGAATGCCCTTGGCAATGAGCGGCGCAGCCCGGGACGGATCGGCAATGCCGTCAGAGGGTGAAAACACTCCTCCTTTCCAAGGCTTGCCGGTCGCTTGACCGCGCTCCGAGGCCTCGGCTGCACTCAACATGTGCGTCGTGACCCCTTGGGTGATCGCGAAATCGCGCCATTTGCTCCAGCCGTCCAACTCGGCTTGATTGTCCGAGAGGTAGAGAAGCCCACAGCGACGGAAACCGAGATCTTCGCCAAGGTCGACGGTAATCTCTTCCCAGAGTTCGAGGCTCTTGGTCGACAATGGCAGTTCGCGCGCGTCGCGGTTCTGCTGGCGGCACCAGCCCCAGTTTCGGCTGGATTGTTCGGCGCCTATGCGACCCTTCTCGAGAAGGGCCACATTCAGGCCCTGGCGCGCCATGAAATAGGCCGCGCACACGCCGATGATGCCACCGCCGATGACGACCGCATCGGCGCTTTTTGGCAGGTCAGGCGTGGACGGAATCGTTATCAAGGGAGCCGGCATAGGGGTCTCCTGGCCTGGCTATCAATTGTTATACCGCTTCAGAGCGAATACAGCCACACTGCCAAAGCGGTTACCTGCGTCAATGCTCTATTTGTCCGTTCAGCTCAGCAGTTTGCCGAAACGGTCGAGCGTTACACAGGGGCGCAAGTGGTGCAATGACGGCATGACGAGCACGCAAAGTTTCAGGCGAGATTGCCCTGGCACAGATATTTGGTCGCCATGTAATCATCGAGGCCGTAGCGCGAGCCTTCGCGTCCGTAGCCCGACTCCTTCACCCCGCCAAAGGGGGCCGACTCGGCGGCGAGCGCGCCTTCATTGATACCGACGAGCCCGGTTTGCAGCCGCTCGGCGAGGCGCCAGATGCGGGCGACATCGTGGGAGTAGAAGTAGGCGGCCAGACCGTAGGGCGTGTCGTTGGCCGCGTCCACGACTTCCTCCTCATCCCGGAAGCGGAACAGGGGGACCACCGGGCCGAAGGTCTCGTCCTGCGCCAGTTCCATTTCGTGGCTGGCATCGCCGAGGACGGTGGGGGCGTAGTAGTTCGGCCCATCGGTATCGCTGCCGCTCAGGCGCTGGCCGCCCGTCAGCAGACTGGCGCCGCGGGCCACGGCGTCCTGCACGTGACGTTCGATCTTGTCGACGGCTCGGGCGTTGATCATCGGGCCGATCTGGCTGTCATCGCGATCGCCGGGACCGACTCGAAGAGACTGGACGCGAGCCACCAGCTTGTCGGCGAAGGCCTCATAGACCGAGTCGTGAACATAGACCCGGTTCGGGCTGACGCAGGTCTGGCCGCCGTTGCGGAACTTGGCAGCCATCAGGCCCTCGACCGCTGCATCGAGGTTGGCATCCTCGAATACGATGAAGGGAGCATTGCCGCCGAGTTCGAGCGAGAGGCGCTTGAGTGTGGGCGCCGAATCCCGGGCGAGCAGCTTGCCGACCGCCGTCGAGCCTGTGAAGGTGATCTTGCGTACCCGGGCATCGTCCAGCCATGCACCTACGACCTCGGATACCTGTTCGCGCGAGGACGTGACGATATTCAGCACGCCTGCTGGCAGCCCGGCTTCCTCGGTCAGTGCGACCAGCGCGAGAGCGGTCAGGGGCGTATCCTCGGCCGGCTTGGCGACAACGGTACAGCCGGCGGCGAGTGCCGGTGCGATCTTGCGGGCGATCATCGCCAGCGGGAAGTTCCAGGGCGTAATCGCGGCCACCACCCCGACCGGCTCCTTGGTGACCAGCATTTTCTTGCTGCGCACCGGCGCGGGGATGATGTCGCCATAGCTGCGCACCGCTTCGGCCGCGAACCAGTCCACGTAGGAGGCGCCGTAGGCCACTTCTCCGCGCGCTTCCGACATCGGCTTACCCTGCTCGCGGGAAATCAGTCGCGCGAGATCCTCGGTATGTTCCAGGATCAGCGCGTGCCAGCGTTTGAGGAGCTGCGCACGCACCGCTGCCGGCTGCTGACGCCAGGAGTCGAACGCACGGTGTGCCGCGACAGTGGCTGCCTGTGCATCTGCTGCTGTGCTGTCGGCAACGGTCGCTATGGCTTCACCGGTCGCCGGGTCGCAGACGGGATAGCTTGCGCCGACGACACTGCTACACCATTGCCCGCCGATAAAGTTATTGGTGCGCAGGAGGTCGGGACGATCGAGATTGAGAGCCATGTCTGCTGCCTTGTAATGTCGGATGGGAGTCGATAACTGGGGCAGCGGGATGTCGCTGCCTCCGGTTTCAGCCCGGTCGTGAAGGCCGTAGCGTTGACACTATGGTAGGCATTTCCACTCGACTGGGGCTGTCGAAATGGGAGGTTGAAATCGCAGGATCGTGCGTTTTCCAGGGAGGATTCGGAAGCTTATGCCGTGGCCGGGTCGGTGGGGGGAACCCAGCGTATCGCATATTCACTCATTGGTGCTGAGCAGGTTTTCGATCGGGTAGTACTTCTTGACGATGGGGGATTTGATCACGATAAAGCTGAAATACTTATCGATGCCGATGCGCTGCTCGAGCAGATCTTCCATGACATTCTGGTAATGGACGACATTGCGGGTCAGGAACGTCAACTGATAATCGAAGCCGCCGCTTACCAGATGACACTCCATGACTTCGTCCACCTTGCGAATGTAGGACTCGAACCGGGAGAAATCCTCGAGCCTGTGGTCGGACAGTGTAACCTGGGCGAAGACCCTCTGGATGCTGCCCAGCTTTTCGAGCTGAATATTGGCGCTATAGTCGGTGATGTACCCAGCCTTCTCGAGGCGTTTGACGCGGGTCAGGCAGGGACTGGGGGAGAGGCCGACAGCATCGGCCAGATCGACATTCGAAATCCGACCGTGACGCTGCAGATGGCTCAGAATACGTATATCGAGGCGATCCAGTTTAGGTGCGCTGCTCATCGAGAACTCCGGTCGGTTCAGTCGATCAGACGGATAGTAACAGGTGATAGCGCGACGCACCATTAACCCGGTGCGTCGCTCACGACTGGTATCGCAGCACGCCTGCGCTGGACAAACGCCATACTGCAATTACTACGGAATCGATGATGATAGCCGGGCGATGCGACAGACTCAGTAACCACGTTCTCGGTCCACCAGGCCGATCAGCGGAAGCCCTTCGCGGTGGCGACGGATGTTGTCGAGCACGGCCTCGGCGGACGTATCCGGCTGGGTCATGCTGGCAATATGGGGTGTCAACAGGATGCGTGGATGACGCCAGATAGGATGATTCTGCGGCAAAGGTTCGACGCGACAGACATCGAGAATCGCTGCCGAGAGCTGATTGTTGTCGAGGGCGTCCAGCAGGTCGGCTTCGACCAGGTGGTCGCCTCGTCCCAGATTGATCAGAACGGCGCCTTGCGGAAGGTGACGGAACAACTGATGCGAGAGAATGCCGCGAGTCTCGGCAGTCAGCGGTAGTAGGCATACCAGGATATCGGTACGCGCAAGGAAGTTCTGCAGTCCGTCTTCGCCGGCGAAGCATTCAATGCCAGGCATGTCTTTCTCGGAGCGGCTCCAGCCTGCGCATTGGAAGCCGAAGCCGTGCAGTTTCTCGAGCACCGCTTTGCCCAGGACGCCCATGCCAAGCACCCCGACACGTCGCGAGCTCGCAGTGCGGACCGGCATCGGCTTCCAGACGCCCTCGCGTTGTTGGGCGATATAGGTAAGCCAATCGCGATGAGCGGCTAGTACGGCCAGCGTGGCATATTCGATCATGCCGGCGACCAGGCCGGCTTCGACCATACGTACGACCGGTATATGGGCCGGTATGCAGGAAAGGTCGAACTGATCGACACCGGCTCCAATCGAGAACACCAGTTCCAGGTTGGGAAAGGTATCTGCAAGGTGTTCCGGCGGCTGCCAGGCGGCTAGATAGCGGACCTGGGCCGGGTCGCCGGTGGATGGCCATATATGAAAATCGATCTCCGGTGCCTGTGCCGCGAACAGTTCCGCCCAGCGGGCGCCGCGGACTGGCTCGGACTTGTAGAGAAAACTCATTTCTCATCGTTCCTTACTAAGGGACTCGCTAATAGCCTGATTGAGGATATGGCATGCGGGCACCATGGGCATTGTTCTCAGGCAGGCGTCGATAATCGACATCCATTCGAAGTTCCATGTCATCAGGGTAGAGGGCTGCGGCCATTCCCAGCTTTGGGATAATCCTTAGCCAATCGCCTGGCCGCTGACGGCAAACTGGCGCATGCTGGGATCCGCATGCGGGGGCTCACCGCGTACCATGACGACGGGAGTATCCACCTGCACGAGTCCAATCTCGTTGAGCCAAGGGCTCAATTCGCATGAGTCAGGCACGTCGATACGCACAAAAGAGTCGACACAGAGGCCAATCAAGTAACTGATCATGGCCTTGGCGCGATCAGCATCGAGCGCGACCACCGGGCCAATCACATAACCGCGTCCAAAACGGCGCATCAACGCGAAACCGGTTAGCTCGCCGTCATTGTCGAGGACGATACCTTCGGAGACGTTCAGCAGCGAATTGAGCAGTGTAGCACGCGGCATACCGCAGGCGCGGGCAGCGAGTTCTGCCAGTCTGGGGCAGTCATCGCTCTCGATCGGACGGATACTTTCACCTGCGGGAGGTGCCACGACTTCGGGCTGAACGATGGTTCCCTGATGTTGATGGATCCTGCCGATCGCCTTGAAACCGAGCCGTTCATAGAGCGGCTGCCCGGCAGGGGTGGCGCAGAGCAGGGTGTTGCGCTCGCCGAGTTCCACCAATAGCCGGTTCATCAGTTCGCCACCGATGCCGTTACCTTGTGCCTCTGGTGAGACGATCACCATACCGAGCGAGCCGTAGTCGTCGCCATGGCTCCAGCATAGCGCTGTGCCGATGGGTTGGCCGTTACGCTCGGCGACAAAGCCGCTGCCGACCCGATGCAGGAATTGCCAATCTTCCAGGCGGTGCGGCCAGCGCACCGCCTGCGACAACTGATAAGCGGCAGGGTGGTCGCTTTCCAACATGCGCCGGTAGGTAATTTCAGTTTTAGAGTTTTGGGTTTCCATGACAAGTTCCTCCGTATCCCTTGTTACTCTGGCGTTTGAGAACAGCGAATACTAGGACGTTCTTGCTTAATGGCGCGGATTGGGCGCAATTCGGCAGCAACCTTTGCAGAAGAGGGATGAAGCGCAGATAGTGCCAGTGTCATCCAGCTTTCCGGCACAAAATTCGGCGGGCGATGACTTGCAACCGAGGTGATCAGTTTGCGCTCGGCTCGCCCTGTCATCAGCCATGTACAGAGTGACACTTGGCCGTTGTGATCGTGTCACGCCCTAGCCAATGGTATGGCCCGCGAGTGCAAACGTGTAGACTCCGGTATCCTCCTGTGGCCTTGGCTCGCGGGACATCGTTGTCACCCTGTCAAACTCCGATAGGCCGCAATGGTTGAGGAAGTCCGTGAATCCGCCCATGGTCTGGGCCGTGTCGACCCGGAGAAAGCTTCCTGCATGAGCCGCCACATGGGGAGCGGTCAGGGCGATGGCGTCGGCGGCATCTCTCGCGACAACCGGACCTACGACATGGCCGCGGCCAAACTTGCGGCACAGTGCAAAGCCGGCCATGCCCCCGTCGCGTATCAGCACCGTGCTGTTGGAGCGGTCGAGAAGCGCAGCGAGAATGGTGGTTCTGTCTGCTCCGAAGGCTGCTTTGTCGAGCTGGGCCATGTCCACCAGATCCGTTGCGGCAAGCGTGCGAATCTGCGCGCCGGCCGGCATTGGGACCTCGCCGGGATCGACCGCCTCGCCCTGATGCTGGTGAACCACGGCAACAGGCTTGAACGCAAGGGATTCGTAGAGGCGATGGGCTGCCTGGGGCGCATTCAATTGGATGTGGCGGCCACTGCACTCTCGCATCACATGTTCCATCAGCCAGCGTCCGGCTCCCAACGCCTGGAGCCGCGGCGATGTGATGACCATTCCGATCGTGACGAAATTGTCCCCCATCGGGAACCACATCGCCGAGCCGACGATCCGGCCGATCTCGTCGCAACCGACATAGCCCTTCCCGAGTTGCAGCAGCAGGCGCCAATCGTCGGGTCTGTGCGGCCAGCCGACACCCACCGACAACTGATGCAGCTTGTCGATATCGGCTTCCTGAATGTCTCTTATCGTCAGCTCGTAGGTCTGCAGGCGCTTTGACATCTCGTTGGACACTGACATGACTTCCTCGACGAGTTCTTTTCTGGGACTGCCAGGCTGGCATAGCAGCACCGGTGATCGGCTATGGGTGTACGACTGGCACTGATGGTGATGTGTAAAAGGTTCCACCGTGGGGATTTTAGTCTGGCATTGGAGTGGCACCAATACTAGGACGTTCTTGCCGGGTTGGTGCGAGATAGCCGGGCAATCG
Source organism: Litchfieldella qijiaojingensis (assembly GCF_014651875.1). Classification (GTDB taxonomy): domain Bacteria; phylum Pseudomonadota; class Gammaproteobacteria; order Pseudomonadales; family Halomonadaceae; genus Litchfieldella; species Litchfieldella qijiaojingensis. Next base: position 11,122 of record NZ_BMXS01000018.1, on the reverse strand, counting down.
ATAGCCTTTGTTTTCTGCGCGGCAGTTTCTGCCGTGTGGTGCGGCGAATACCAATGTTTCTGTGTCCGAGCGAGGTGAAATCGAGGCAAAGTCGCTCTTCAAGGGTGGTGTAATTGTTACAGGAGCAGGCCTGTACCGAACGGGGTTCCGGGGGAAGGGTCTCTTCAGCATTCAGTCAATCCGGGCGAGCGGATTTCGGATGAACACTAACCCATGGATTAAGCGGAGTATACCAAGATGACCACCTTGAGGCCCAAATACATCAGCTTCGACTGCTATGGCACGCTGATCAATTTTCAGATGGCCCCTACAGCGTGCGAAATCTTCGCCGACCGCATCGCGGCGGCCGATATGGATCAGTTCACCCGCGATTTCGCGGCCTACCGGCTCGACGAAGTCCTCGGCGATTGGAAGCCCTACGATCAGGTGGTGTGCAACGCCGTACGGCGCACCTGCCGTCGCTGGGGGATCGAATACCGCGACAACGAAGGTATGAAGTTCTATGACGCAGTCCCGAGTTGGGGGCCGCATCCGGACGTTCCGGAAGCCCTGGCGCGCCTGGCCCAAGAATATCCTCTGGTGGCATTGACCAATGCGATGGACGTGCAGATTCCGCACAACATCGAGAAGCTGGGCGCCCCCTTCCATCGCGTCTATACCGCACAGCAGGCGCAGGCGTATAAGCCTCATCTGAAAGCGTTCGAATATATGTTGGACCAACTCGGCTGCGGCCCGGAGGACATTCTGCATGTGTCTTCGAGCCTGCGTTACGACCTGATGTCGGCCCACGATATCGGCATCAAGAACAAGGTTTTTGTCGCCCGAGGCCATGAGCCGTCGACTCCCTACTACAACTATCACGAGATTAGCGATCTCGGCGGTCTGCCGGCACTGGTCGGGCTCTGATCGCGGCCTGAGACACAACCTGGCGCGGGCACTGAGGTCTTCGCTGCAACTGTGCCCGTTTCCGGTCGCACGGGAGATTCCGGTGACTTTGGTTTGAGAGTGCTGAACATGAACGTGAATCGGAGAGGCTCACCTGCATGGCATGACGGCGGCTCTGTGACCGACGGGACGGGAGCCGAAGAAGACACGGCGCTGGCGGTCGCGATGGCCAAGCAATATATCGATGAGTACTTCTACGAGCCGATCAACCTCGACGATCTGGCGGAATGTGTAGGGATGACGCGTTTCAGTCTGGCCAAGCAATTCCGTCAGCGTGTCGGGGTTTCCCCCTATCGCTATGTCTGTCAGGTACGGGTCCGGCAGGCGCAGTTCATGATGGAGCAGGGACAGCGGCCTACGGAGGTTGCCAGCGAGGTCGGCTTTTTCGACCAAAGTCATTTGGCGAGGCACTTCAAACGCCTGTGTGGAATGACGCCGCGTCAGTACAGAACACGCTGCATGCAAGCCGCAGCTCAATAAGTTCCGTACGCGCCATTCGGCTCCACCACCCTGATGTTCGAGGGCGTGCCGAGCTATCCGAACAACAGTCGCTTCGGTCGCATGATCGAGAAGTATGGGGTATGTGATCCGTGCGCTGATGCAACAGGACGAGGATGATTGCAACAGCCTCGGTCTTGTCCTCATGCTCCGGCATCTTGTTTCGTCGTCATTGCGCAATTCAGCGGAAAATATGTCGGATCCGGACGAGTACAGCACAACTGACATCGCCGGGCCACGTACACTGATAACAAATGAACGGCAGAGATGCGGTGAGATGTCAGAGCGAACTAACGAGGCAGTGGAAGTGCGGGCTCCGGAGCTGACAAGATTCACTTCCGCGCACCTGCAACAGGCGTTGGGGCTATCGTCCGAGTTGGGTTGGCCCTATCGGCTGGAGGATTGGGCCTTCGCCCAAGGACTGGGAGAGGGCTGGGCGCTCGAGCAGGCTGGTAGGCTGATCGGTACCGCCATGCGGTGGCAGTATGGTCATGCATTCGCCACGCTTGGCATGATCATCGTCGCGAACGCGTCCCAGGGGCGCGGATATGGCGCACGCCTCTTCGACGCGCTTCTGGATGACGCGGGACCGCAGACCCTCCTTCTCAATTCCACACGGGAGGGTTTGGGGCTATATAGTCGCTGCGGGTTCCTGCCCATTGGAGAGGTGTATCAGCATCAAGGTGTGCCTACGCCGGGATTGTCTTCCCCAGAGTTGGGCTGGGTCCGGGCCGCCGGGGTCTGCGACCTGCCAATGATCGATAAGCTGGATAGCGAGACAGTTGGCATGCCGAGGGGCCGTCTCTTGCAGCGTCTGGCGCAGGCAGGGCGGCTGAGCGTCATTGTCCGCAACGGTGTCGTGACTGGTTACGCCGCCTGCCGACGCTTCGGCCGCGGCCATGTGATCGGTCCTGTGGTCGCGGAAGATGTTACGCACGCACAGGCCCTCATAGAGGACGCCATCTCCAAACTGCCGGACACCTTCATACGGGTGGACATCTCCACCACCCCCGACCTCGGTTCATGGCTGGAAACAAGAGGCTTGAAGCGCGTTGACACGGTGACGGCCATGGTGCGGGGAGCGCCACCGCAGCCTTCTGGAAACGCCCGTCTGTTTGCGCTTTGCAGTCAATCATTAGGTTAGGAGCACTCCAAATGAGCACCGTTACGTCTCAGTCGCCTCTCGTCAAAGGGGCAGAACCCAGAGATTCGTTGGAGAACTTGTCTACTCTAGCGTTCGCCGATGCGGTCGAGGCTGGGCAGTGATGGCGGCCGACATGATCGACGACCTGTTGCCCGAGTTGGTCGCGTTGAGGCGCGACCTGCACACGCATCCGGAGCTGGCCTTCAAGGAAGAGCGCACTGCCGGCATCGTTGCGGCGGAGTTGCATCAGCTTGGGCTCGAGGTGCACGAAGGCATCGCGGGCACCGGTGTGGTCGGTACACTGCGGCACGGCCAGGGCACGCGCAGCATCGGTCTGCGTGCCGACATGGACGCATTGCCGATCACCGAACAGTCGCGTCTCGCACATGCGAGCCGTAACGCCGGCGTGCATCACGGCTGCGGCCACGATGGTCATACCGCAATGCTGCTCGGCGCGGCGCGACAACTCGCGCGCACGCGCCGCTTCGACGGCACCGTGCACTTCATCTTCCAGCCAGCTGAGGAAGGGCACGGCGGTGCGCGCGTAATGGTTGAGCAGGGCCTGTTCGAGCGCTTTCCTTGCGATGCCGTGTATGCCCTGCACAACTGGCCGGACCTGCCGCTCGGCCACGCGCAGACGCGCGTTGGTCCGATAATGGCGGCGGCCGACCGCTTCGATATCGTGTTGCGTGGCCGCGGCGGCCATGCGGCTCAGCCGCACCTCACTCCCGACGTGCTGCTGGCCGCAAGCCAGCTCGTCGGGCAGCTGAACACCATAGTCGCGCGGCGCATCGATCCGGCAGAGTCGGCGGTGTTGTCGGTCACGCATGTGAGCGGCGGGGCGAGCCACAACGTGCTGCCGGCCGAGGTGGCCTTGACCGGCACGGTCCGCAGCTTCGACCCTGCGGCGCAGGATCGCATCGAAGGCGCGCTGCGCGACGCCGTGGCAGGTATCGCCCTCGCGCACGGTGTCGAAGCCGATGTGAACTATCTCCGCTACTATCCGGCAACGGTGAACAGCGAGGCCGAAGCGCTGCTGGCGATCGAAGCGGCCGCATCCGTGGGGCTGCAGGCGAGCCTCGCGGCGCGACCGGCGTTCACGTCGGAGGACTTCGCCTTCTTCCTGCGTGAGCGGCCGGGTGCTTACCTCTGGCTCGGGCAGGGGGGTGAATGTGCGCTGCACCATCCCTGCTACGACTTCAACGACGAAGCGCTGCCGCTTGGCGTGCGCTGGTTCTGTACGGTTGCGGAACGCGCATTGGCGCCTACTGCTTCCGAACCGACCTCAAAATGAGCGCCGCACATCGCCCCGCGCGCAGCGTCGTGCCGATTGCGGAACTTCACCACGGCTATCTGATCGCGATCGAGGCGGTGTCCTCTGACAGCGGAAAGAAAGTGAGGGGTTTATGAAACTCAAGTCGTACTGGCTGGATACCGCCCCCGCATTCACCGGCGTCTCGAAAGAGCCGGTCGCGGGCAAGGCGGATGTGGTCATAGTGGGGGGCGGACTCACCGGCTCTTCGGCCGCGCTGGCCCTGGCGAAGAAAGGCGCGCGCGTCGTGCTTTGCGAGGCGGAAACCGTGGGTAGCGCCGCGTCAGGCCGCAACGGCGGCATGTGCAACAATGGTTTCGCTCAGGACTACGCCGTCATGTCGGCGAAGCTGGGCATGGAAACGGCCAACCGCCTCTATCGCGCCTTCGATGCGGGAGTGGACACCGTGGAGCGGTTGGTGCGGGAAGAGGACATCGACTGCAGCTTCGCCCGGACGGGCAAGCTCAAGCTGGCCGCAAAACCCGAGCACTACGACAAGCTTGCCCGCACCCAGGAGTTGCTCGCCGCCCAGGTGGATCCCGACACGCGCATGGTGTCTCGAGCGGACCTGCCGGCTGAGGTGGGCTCGCAGCGGTACTTCGGAGGCATGATCTTCGAGAAGAGCGCCGGCATGCATGTCGGACGTTACGTGACGGGCCTTGCGGAGGCCGCTGCCCGTCGCGGCGCGCAGATCCATCAGCACACCCCCGTCATGGGGCTGCGCCCACTGCCCGGCGGGGGACACGAGGTCACCACACCCCAAGGACGCATCACCGCATCTCAGGTGCTGCTCGCCAGCGGCACCTCGAATGTCGGCCCGTTGGGCTGGATCCGACGCCGCATCGTTCCGGTGGGGGCCTTCATTATCGTGACCGAGCCGCTTCCGATCGACGTGCTGGACCGGCTCCTGCCGACCCGGCGCATGACGGTGGACACGAAGAACCTGGTGAACTATTGCCGGGTGACCCCGGACAACCGCTTGCTGTTTGGCGGTCGCGCCCGCTTCGCCGTCTCCAATCCGAAGTCGGATGCCGAGAGCGGCGCTATCCTGCGCAATTCGATGTGCGAGATGTTCCCGGAACTCGCCGATGTGCGTATCGACTATTGCTGGGGCGGCATGGTGGACATGACTCGCGATCGCCTGCCTCGGGCCGGTGAGCGCAACGGGATTTATTATTCGATGGGTTACAGCGGCCACGGTACCCAGATGTCGACCTATATGGGGACGGTGATGGCCGAGGTGATGGACGGACGCGCCGAGCTTAACCCGTGGAAAGACTTCCACTGGCCGGCCATACCCGGCCACTTCGGCACTCCGTGGTTCTTGCCCATCGTGGGAGCCTACTACCGTCTAAAGGATCGATTCCAATGATCTCACCCATTGCACATCTCAGGAACGCAGACCGTCTTGATCGCATGTTCATCGGCGGCGAGTGGACCTTATCTGAACCCTTGGCCCGAACCGGTGTCATCGACCCCTCGACGGAGGAGTCCGTCGCCGAGATCGTCCTGGGCAGCAGCACGGACGTCAACACGGCGGTGGCCGCGGCGAAGCGCGCGTTCGCGGGCTGGGCCGCCACCTCGCCCGAGAGCCGGGCCCAGTTTCTGGATCGCATCCACGCCCTGATCCTCGAGCGGACGGAACTGTTCGCCCATGCCCTCTCGCTGGAAATGGGCGCGCCCATCGGCTATGCGCGCAGCACTCAGGTAAAGCTTGCGGCGGAGCACATCTGCGTGGCCCGGGACAATCTGGCCACCTATCCCTTCATCACCCATCGCGGCACCACGGCCATCCTGCGCGAGCCGATCGGCGTGTGCGGTCTGATCACCCCCTGGAACTGGCCGCTCTACCAAATCACCGCCAAGGTGGGCCCCGCCTTGGCAGCGGGATGTACGGTGGTGCTAAAGCCAAGTGAGCTGTCGCCCCTTAGCGCCTTGCTCTTCGCGGAGGTGATGCAGGATGCTGGCATACCGCCGGGAGTATTCAACCTCGTGAACGGTGATGGCCCGGGGGTTGGCGCTGCCCTGTCGGCCCATCCCGACGTGGACATGATCTCGCTGACCGGCTCGACCCGGGCCGGTGTCCTGGTGAGCCAAGCGGCCGCCCCGACGGTGAAACGGGTGGCTCTTGAGCTCGGGGGCAAGTCCCCCAACGTCATCCTGCCGGATGCAGACCTAAGCCGTGCCATCGCCCCCGGCGTGGCGGCCGCTTTCCGCAACCTCGGGCAGTCCTGCAGCGCGCCAACGCGCATGATCGTGCCCCGCCAGCACCTCCAGGAGGTCGAGCGTCTCGCCTGCGCCGCGGTATCCGAGATGGTCGTCGGCGATCCGCGTTCAGAGCTGTCGACCCATGGCCCCGTGGCGAACCGCGCCCAGTTCGAGCGGGTGCAGGCCATGATAGCCGTGGGGATCGCCGAGGGCGCACGGCTCGTCTGTGGCGGCCCTGACCGACCCGAGGGTCTGTACCGCGGCTTCTACGTACGCCCCACCGTCTTCTCCGACGTGCAGTCTCACATGAGGATCGCTCAGGAGGAGATTTTCGGGCCGGTCCTCTGTGTCATTCCCTATGACAGTATCGATGAGGCGGTGGCGATTGCCAACGACACCATCTACGGCCTCGGCGCCCATGTCCAAGGCGGGGATCTCGAGGTGGCACGGTCAGTGGCGGCTCAGATCCGCTCCGGACAGGTACACATCAATTACCCGGCCTGGGACCCCAACGCACCCTTCGGCGGGTACAAGCGTTCGGGAAATGGTCGCGAATACGGGATCGAGGGCATGGAAGAGTATCTGGAGACGAAATCCGTCCTCGGTTTCCAGTAGGCCTGACGACCACTACAGCACCGGCGCAATGCCGGTCATCAACCCATCATCATCACGTGTGATCGAGCACGGGAGCCATCATGACCTTAGCCGTAATGCTACATCGCGCCGACGGCGCATCCATCGACACCGCATTTCGCAAGACGCCATTCGGGAAGGCGGACCCCTTCGCGCAGCATCGTGAAATTGCCTGGGACGGACCGGACGCCATGGCCGCGGGCCGTGTCAGCTTCGCTGGAGAGCTCAGTGTTTCGAGCTTCCCGCACCTTGAAACGATCGTGGTCGTCACTGGCGAATTGACGCTGACCGAAGCCGGAGCGGAGCCATTGGTCGTCGCTCCAGGGTGGGGCGTCGTTGTGGGACGCGGAACGGAGGTTCACATCCAGGCCCAGTCCGGCACCCGCTTCGTGTTTTGTACGGCTGCCGGGGCCGCTTCGCCGATGCCTGGCCTCACCCCGCTCAGCCCGGACGCTGACTTCAAGCCGTCCGCGACGCTGCCGGCAGAAGTCCTGCTTGGCCCGGCCCCGGAATGCCGCAGCGACAACGTCTTTACCGACGACCAGGCGCAGTATCTCGCAGGCACCTGGGATTCCACGGGATATCACCGGATCATTCGACCTCACGGCAAGAATGAGTTCATGCATCTGGTGGCTGGTCGTGTGAAATTTGCCCTCTCCGACGGCGGCGTGCTGACGGCGGGCGCTGGCGATGCGCTCTTCGTGCCCAAGGGCACATCCGTCGGATGGGAAAGCACAGAGCGAGTAGCGAAGTTCTATGTCGTCCAAGCCGTCCACGACTGAGACGCAACGCGCCGGAGCATCGCCTTGTTCCGGCGCACTGAAAGGTTCTGTGACAATGCAGAGGGCCGAAGGTACGAGTCATACCTTCGGCCCTCTGCATTGTTACGCCAACTCGTTGGGATAACCCGCTTTCACCGGTTATGTCGAATCGACGGCCGCGACGGCATCGATTTCCACCAGATAGCCGTAATGAAGTTCGGGAACGGGAACCACGGCGCGGGCTGGCTTGATGTCGCCGAGAGCTTCGGCATAGACCGAATTGAATTGTGGCCAATTCTCCACGCCGACAATATACGCGGTTACCTTCAAAAGTCGTTCCGGCGAACTGCCGGAAGCCCTTACCACCGCCAGCAGATTGTCCAGCGCCTGCCGTGCCTGATCCTGGAAAGAGACTTCGGGAGCGTGGGTACCGTCGGGGCGAACCGGCAACTGGCCCGACACATGGACCATCCCGCCACAGACCGTGGCCTGGACATAGTGGCCGGCCGGCACAGGGGCCTGATCAGTCAGGACTGTCGCAATATCGGAGGGGTTGTTATCGCTCATCACCAGCCTCCAAATCGCGGCCATTCGGCCTCAATGACATCGGAACCGTCGCGAACCACATGATAGCTGCCATGCTGGGCACCGGTGGCACAGGCGTGATTGGGCAGGATGCGGATCCGAGTGCCGATCGGCAGATCGGGAAGGGTGCCCTTTGATCCGGAGCGCAGGGCGATAACGCCGTGCTCCTGATTGGCATCCGCCACGATCAAGTCGTTATAGGGCTTGCCGTGCACGTCGCAGACCAGACCGTAACCCTGGTCGACATCCTGTTTCGCGGTACCACGATCCCGGGACATGGCCATCCAGCCCGCATCGACGAGAATCCATCCCTTGTCCGGCTGGTGCCCGATAACCGTCGTTAGTACCGAGAGGGCGATATCGTCGACCGTGCAGACGCCGATGCCGGCCATGACCAGGTCAAAGAAGACGAAAACGCCGGCCCTGACTTCGGTAACGCCGGTGAGGTCCCGACTGAAATGGGCCGTGGGCGTGGACCCGACACTGACAACAGGGCATGGCAACCCGGCTTCACGCAGGGCTTGTGCCGCCTTGACCGCACCCGCGCGTTCCTCTTCGGCGCACTGCTCGAGCGCCGCTCGACCCCGAGCGGAATAGCTGCCGCCGGCATGGGTGAGCACCCCGCGCAACTCAGCACCCCCCTCGTGGAGGGCGCGGCCGATTTCTACCAGTCTTTCGGCGTCGTCCGGCAACACGCCCGAACGATGGCCGTCGCAATCGATTTCAATCAGCGCGGGAATGCGGGTGTTCGATTCGCTAGAAGCGTCGGCAACCAGGCGCGCTTGCTCGACACTGTCGAGTATGACGGCAAGATCCACACCCTCGGCGCGCAAGGCCAGCACCCGGCCCAATTTGCCGGGTGCGATACCGACGGCATAGATGAGATCACGCACACCGGCTGCGGCGAATTGCTCCGCCTCCTTCAACGTCGAAACCGTTGCCGGACCCGCGTCGCTCATCATGACCCTGCGGGCCACCCCCACCGATTTCGCTGTTTTCAGATGCGGCCGCAACCTGGGCCCGAGGGTGGCCAGGTGGGACTTCAGACGCTGGACATTGCGGTCCATGCGGTTCGCATCAACGATCAGACATGGGGTTTCGATCGTTTGAAGCGTGGCTTTCTCCACGGAAGCCTGATTAACCATTATATTGACTCTCCTGATTCTACATTTCGCTGCCTGACAGCCTGTTTAAAACGCCGCGCTGGTATAGCGTTGCCGACGATAAGAGCGTCGCTGGTCACGGATGACCCGAGTTAAAGCGCGCCTACTTCCACCTTCGAGCCATCGATCAAACGCGAGAGGCGGTAGGGTTTGGGGTCGACACAGGGGGTATCGTTGGCGACCAGGTCAGCCGCCAAATGGCCGATTCCCGGACCCAGACCGAAGCCATGTCCGGAACAACCCGCCCCAAGGAAGAAACCCGACATCCCATCCACGGCGGAGATCACCGGCACGGCATCGGGTGTGCAATCCACATAGCCACCCCAGGACTCGGCCACTTCGACGTTCGCCAGAGCCGGGTACCGCTTTCTGACCCGCTTCAGGATCTCGGCAATGGCCTCGGACCTGGGCGCGGGATCGAGCACGCGGATGCGCTCCAACGAGGACGGCTTATCCGAATCCCAGCCCGCCAGCCCTTCCGGGCCGTGAACGAAAGATTTGCCGATGCCGAACTCCATGGCGCCCAACCGCTTGATGAACATGGGCAGAAAGGCCTTCCCATAGCGCAGGCCCTGCGGCGTGATTTCAAGCCGTGCCTTACCACTGATGGCCATCGTATAACTGCCGTCGAGGCGGCGGGTAAGCGCGCAGTCCGGCGTGTAGATCACCTCCCCGATATTCGGCATCGGGCGCGTACGCAGCGCGGTCTGGCGCACGCTCGCCTGGGGGAAGCGAATCCCGTGCCGCCGAAGGAACGCCGATGCCCAGGCGCCGGCGGCACACAGGACCGACTGGGTCCGGATAACCCCCTTTTCGGTGATCACGCCCGTCACCGCGCCATTGGTCACATCGAGACCGTAGGCGGCACAGTTCTGGTGGATGCTGGCGCCGAGCGCGCGCGCACCCTCGGCAATCCCCGGCGCCGCGATGGCGGGTTCCGCCTTGCCATCGTCAACGGAATGGACGCCGCCCAGCCAATTGCGCCCCACGGCCGGGATTGCGGAGGTCGCCTCCGCCGGGCTCAGTATTCTCGTATTGATGTCGAACTGGCGCGCCGTCTCCAGCCAGTTTTCCCATTCGGCGAGTTGCTTGGCATCGTCGGTGGCGTACTTGAGGCCGCAGCGGCGAAACCCGAGATCCGTGCCAATCTCCGTCGTGAGTTCGCCCCATAGCCGCATGGCTGTACCGGAGAGCGGCAGTTCACGGGCATCACGGTTCTGCTGTCGGCACCAGCCCCAGTTACGGCTCGACTGCTCGCAGCCGACATAGCCCTTCTCGATCAGGGCGACCGAATGGCCCCTCTTGGCCAGAAAATAGGCGGCGGTCGCGCCGACAATGCCGCCGCCGATAATGACGACGTCAGCCGAGGAAGGAAGATTCTCATCGCTTGGGATGCGCTTTATCGATGGTGACACGGCAGGTGACCTTATGTGATTTCGGGATTATCGAGCGTCGGTCGAAGCCGAGGAGGACGCAGGCCTCCAGATACTCTTCCAGGCCCTCAATGCGATCTCTCCGGTCACTGCCCGATCGCCTGTAGCAGCCCACCCGATATTCGCTATACCGAAAATCAGTATACGGCGCACGCTGCGACATTAGTTGCTGCGTTCTTGGGGCCAACAAAGAGAAAATGTCAAAAGTGCGCACGAAAATGGCAGGATTTCTATGACATCCAATGGGCATGCGCCGGAGCATTTCCCTTCCGGCTTGCTGAAAGGGTTCTGTGATAATAAGGGGCCGAAGGTGGGCGGATGCAGGTTCTGAGTGCAACACAGTCATTGGATTGATGATGGCCCTTCGTGACACTTCGCCATCAGCTCTTCCATCATTTCGATGGGGCACTTGAAGTCGAAACGTTTGCGCGGCCGGATAT
>NZ_BMXS01000017.1 GCF_014651875.1 Litchfieldella qijiaojingensis | reverse complement strand
TGCCTACCTGAAAGATGTACTGGCTCGGCTGCCGACCCAGAAGGCCAGCCAGATCCACGAACTCCTGCCTCAGAACTGGAAGCCGGTCGACTGATCACTCGCGAAGGGTGATGACCGGCCGCTTACCCATCGTGGTGAGTTGGATCCTCAAGGGCGACAGGCGACCTGCCCAATACGCTGCTCGGGTGGTTGCTGGCAAGATCGAGTAATGTGCATCGAGGAAAGGAATGTTCAGGGAGACCATCGAAGGGCCTTCCGCCTACGAGTCGTTGGTCGTCATTCGGGCTGAGCATGGCAGCGTGGCCGATGGCAGGGCCCTGTGCCCTATGGCCATACCTGCAACTGAGCTTATTTGCGCTTCCCCCTATCGCCCATTAGCTTTAATCAAGAAGTGTCATGTTCACGTTTACACCCTGAAAAATGGCCACATTCAGGCAACACGGGGGGTAGAACAATGAATCTGAAATTAGGCAAACGATTATTGACGGCGGCCTTCGGTCTGGTTTTGACAACGACCATGGCCTGGGCCCAATCGACCACCTTCATCACCATTGGCTCTGGCTCCACATCTGGCTTGTATTATCCCACCGCCGTTGGCATGGCAAAGATCCTTACCGAAGCGGATGTCGGACTGCGCGCCAACGCGCGCTCTACCGGCGCGTCGGTATTCAATGCCAATGCGATCGGCGAGGGCTCCCTGCAGATGGGGCTGATGCAGAACAACATTGCCTATTACGCCTACAACGGGACCGGCGTAAGGGCATTCGAAAACAACAAGATAGAGAATCTGCGCGGGTTGATCGGCTTGTATCCCGAGGCCATCCATATCCTGGCTCGGGAAGATGCGGGTATCGACAGTGTCGACGACCTGGCCGGCAAGCGAGTCTATGTCGGTGACGTGGGGTCGGGCACCGAGCAGGATGCCATGAATATCATGGGCGTTTACGGTGTGACAGTCGACGATCTGCAAGGGGCGGTACGTGGCAGTTCAGGCGATGCGGTGGGCCTGTTGCGCGATGACCAGATTGCCGCAATGTTCTACACCGTGGGCCTGGGGTCGGCGGCGATCGTCGAGGCGGCGCAGACGGCACCGATCACCGTCATACCGATCTCGGACGATCAACTCACCCAGCTTCAGGAAGAATATGGCTTCTATACACCATTCACGATTCCCGCTGGCACCTATCCCGGTGTCGATGAGGACGTGCAGACGGTGACCTTGACGGCCATGCTTGGTGCCGCCGCGGAGCTGTCCGAAGACGATGTCTACACCTTCATGAACACGGTGTTCAACGAGCATCTGGATACCTTCTACAGGGACGTCCAGAATCCCAACCTGGACAAGTTCTTTACCGTCGAGAAGGGGATCGAGGGGATGCCCATTCCCTTGCATCCCGGTGCGGTCAAGTTCTATGAGGAGCAGGGTGTCGAGGTTCCCGACGACCTGATACCGTCCGAATAACACTGGGCCTGGCGAGCCCCGTAAAAAGGCGGGGTTCGCCGGTTGCAGCGAACGGCTCGGAACGGGTTCGGGGGAGCTAAGGCACGATGGCCGAACAGCCAGCTCATGGGACTACCGACAAGGAACGTGCCGAGGCTCAGCGTATTGTTCAGGCGAGCGAGTTCGGTGCGCGAGTGCCGCGGCGGCCGTGGCTGCGCTGGCTGCTGGTTCTGATCGCGGTCGGCTGGAGTCTGTTCCAGCTTTACGCCACCTACTTCGGTGCAATCACCCCGCAGAAGCTGGGTGCCATCCATTTGGCATTCGGCTTCGCGTTGGCATTCCTGGCCTATCCGGGTAAGAAGGGGCCTGCCGAGCGTATTCCGTGGAGTGACTGGCTGCTGGCTATTGCCGGGGTCGTTACGTCGTTATATATCGTCGTCAACTACTATAATCTGGTCGCCGTCCAGGGCGGGCTGCCGATAACCCGCGATGTATGGGCGGGATCGGTCCTGTTGATCGTCCTGGCGCTCGCGGCGTCACGCCTCGTCGGCATCGCCCTGCCGATCATCGCCGGTATCGCCATCCTGTATGGTGTTACCGGTCCAGCCGGCATCATCCCGGTGACCCCGCCCGACGTGATATTCCTGCACAACGGCTACGATTGGCGGCAGATCGTCCAGCAACTCTATATTACCACCGAGGGCATCTGGGGGACGCCCATCCAGGTGTCGGCATCCTTCGTGTTTCTGTTCGTGCTGTTCGGGGCGCTGCTGGATCGGGCTGGTGCGGGGCAGTATTTCGTGGATCTGGCCTATAGCGGCCTTGGCACCTATCGCGGCGGTCCGGCCAAGGCGGCGGTCGTGGCGAGCCTGCTGACCGGGATCATTTCCGGCTCGTCGACTGCCAATACGGTGACCACGGGCACTTTTACCATCCCGTTGATGAAAAAGATCGGCTATCCGGCAGTCAAGGCCGGTGCGACCGAATGCGCAGCCTCGACCAATGGCCAGTTGATGCCTCCGATCATGGGGGCCGCGGCCTTCATCATGGCCACTTTCCTCAACATTCCCTATTCCCAACTCATCCTCTATGCCATCGTCCCCGCGCTGCTGTCGTATATCGGCCTCTTGTTCACCGTGCATCTGGAAGCACTCAAGCTGAACCTGGCTGGGATGCCCAGGGCCGAGCTCCCACCGTTCTGGTCGACGTTCATGAAGGGTGCTCATTACCTGATCCCGGTGGCATTTCTGCTCTATGAACTCATGTGGGTCCAGCTCACTCCGGCGCGCAGTGCACTCAATGCATTGCTCATGTTGATCGTCCTGATCCTGATTCAGGAGGTTTGGCGCGGCATGCGTGGCGGAGAGGGGGTGGCAGCGGGGCTGTGGAAGGGCGTCAAGGCGGTCTTCCAGGGCCTGGAGATGGGCGCTCGCAACATGACGACCATTGCCATTGCCACCGCGGCTGCCGGCATCATCGTCGGTATGGTCACCATGACCAACCTGGGCTACGGCTTGACCCAGGTCATCGGTGTGCTTTCCTTCGGCAATATCTGGCTGGTGCTGATTCTGGCGGCGGTGACGTCACTGATATTGGGCATCGGGTTACCGACCACAGCCAATTACATCGTGATGGCGGCGCTGGTGGCGCCGGTGATTGCCAACCTGGCCGGCGATGCCGGCATCGCCGTGCCTATGGTGGCCATTCATCTGTTCGTTTTCTATTTTGGCATCCTGGCCGATGACACGCCGCCGGTGGGTCTGGCTGCCTATGCAGCCGCGGCCATCTCCAGGGCCGATCCGATACGTACCGGCGTTCAAGGGTTCACCTATGACTTGCGCACGGCAATCCTGCCGTTCATGTTCTTCTTCAATCCGGAACTGCTACTGTACGAGGTGGAGAGCTGGTATCGAGGCGTCTGGGTGATCTTCACGGCGATGACGGGCATGTTGGCCTTCGTTGCCACGATACAGGGGTATCTGGTGACCTGGGTGCGCTGGTACGAGCGTCTGCTGATACTGGGTGGTGCCTTGCTGATGATCAAACCAGGCCTGATGACCGACATTCCTGGCCTGATTCTGTTGGCTCTGGTGTTCATCTACCACCGGCATCGCTCCATCTCCGGCGGTGGGCCATCGGCACTGTTCGGCAAGGGAAGCTACCCGGCCAGACAAAGGTCGGCCGGATAGTGTTGGAAATGCCTGGTTACAGCGCTTCGATGGCGATCATTACCTGATCGCCCTCGAAACGTACCGGCCAGGTGCGTAGTTGCACCGATTCGTCTTCCAGACATACGCCGTCCTTGAGGCGGAAGTGCTGCTTGTAGATTGGAGAGGCCACCACCGGCTGGCCCTTGAGGTCGCCGACGATGCCGCGCGCGATGACGTTGGCGTTGGCGAAGGGGTCGTGATGGTCCACGGCGTAGAGTTCGGTTTCGTGACCCGGCAGATAGAACAGTGCCACCTGGGCCGGGCCCTCGGCGGTTTCGATCCACGCGGCAACCCCGGAAAAGGCCACCAGGTCGCTCTTGATGCAAAGTGTTTGCCAGCTCACGTCAGCCTCGGTCTCGGTCTTCAAAACGGTTGCGGTGCTCATATCGTTATCCTCGTTATATCCGGTTGTTGATTTGTGCTGAAAGTCGGCGAGCGAGCGCCGCTCTTTTCAGCGCAAATCAAGCGGGGCGCAGTTGGCCGCGCTCTTCTGTCACGATGATATTGGGGTCGGGACGATCGTCATTGACGTAGCTGCGGAAGCGCTTGAGCTTTGCCGGGTCCTTGAGCGCGTTGGCCCATTCGCACTCGTAGCGATCCACGACTTCTTGCATCTGGCTCTCGAGTTCTTCGCCGATCCCCAGGCTGTCATGGATGATCACGTCCTTGAGGTAATCGAGGCCGCCATCGAGGTTCTCGCGCCACACCGAGGTGCGCTGCAGGCGGTCGGCGGTGCGGATGTAGAACATCAGGAAGCGGTCGATGTACTTGATCAGCGTCTCGTCGTCGAGGTCGGTGGCGAACAGTTCGGCGTGACGCGGACGCATGCCGCCGTTGCCGCACACGTAAAGGTTCCAGCCGTTCTCGGTGGCGATTACCCCGACGTCCTTGCTCTGCGCCTCGGCACATTCACGGGTGCAGCCTGAGACTGCGAACTTGAGCTTGTGCGGCGAGCGCAGCCCCTTGTAGCGGTTCTCGATATGCAGCGCCATGCCTACACTGTCCTGTACCCCATAGCGGCACCAGGTGCTGCCGACGCAGGACTTCACGGTACGCGTGGCCTTGCCATAGGCGTGGCCGGTCTCGAAGCCGGCATCGATCAACTCCTGCCAGATGTCTGGCAGGTCGTGGAGCTGGGCGCCGAACAGGTCGACACGCTGGCCGCCGGTAATCTTGGTGTAGAGCTGGTATTTCTTAGCCACCTCGCCGAGCGCGATCAGCTTGTCGGGGGTGATTTCGCCGCCAGGCACGCGCGGCACCACTGAGTAGGTGCCGTTCTTCTGCATGTTGGCCATGAAGGTGTCATTGGTGTCCTGCAGCGGGATGTGCGAGGCGTCGGTAATCGGCTCGTTGAAGCACGAGGCCAGAATCGAGGCCACCGCTGGCTTGCAGATGTCGCAACCGAGGCCCTGGGTTTGTGAAGAGCCGTGCTTTTCGATCAGCTCGCTGAAGGTCTTGATGCCCTCGACGCGCACGATGCCGTAGAGCTCCTGACGGGTATAGGCGAAGTGTTCGCAGATCGACTTGTCGACCTCAACGCCGCGAGATTCCAGCTCATGGTCTACCACGCTCTTGAGCAGTGCCGCGCAGCCGCCACAGCCGGTGCTGGCCTTGGTTTCGAGCTTGACCGCGCCAAGGTCGGTGCAGCCGGCGTCGATGGAGGCGCAGACGTCGCCCTTGGTGACGTTATGGCAGGAGCAGATGGTGGCTGTCTCGGGCAGTGCGTCGGCACCCAGGGCCGGTGCACCCTCGGTGCTAGGCAGAATAAGCGAAGCCGGATCTTCGGGCAGTTCCAGGCCGTTGCTGTAGTACTGCATCAAGGTGTCGTAGTAGCTGTTGTCACCGACCAGCATGGCGCCAAGCAGCTTCTTGCCGTCGCTGGAGACCACCAGCTTGCGGTATTCCTGCTTGATCTGGTCCAGATAGCGGAACATGCGCGCACCGGGCGAACGGTCGCCGTGGGCATCGCCGATCGAGCCGACATCGACACCCAGCAACTTGAGCTTGGTGCTCATGTCGGCGCCACGGAAGGTCAGTTCTCCTTGGGTCAGGGTGTAGGCGGCGGCCTTGGCCATCTGGTAGCCGGGGCCTACCAGGCCGAAGATGCTGTTGTTCCACAATGCCACTTCCCCGACGGCGAGAATCGCCGGGTCGCTGGTCAGACAGTGGTCGTCGATCACCACACCGCCGCGCTCGCCCATTTCCAGGCCGCATTCACGGGCCAGTTCATCACGCGGTCGGATCCCGGCGGAGAACACGATCAGATCGGTTTCCAGCACCTTGTCGTCCTGGAACACCATGCGATGGAAGCTGGCTCCGCCGTCCTCGATGCGTTGGGTAGCGCGTTCGGTCAGTACCTGCACCCCCAGCGACTCGATCTTCTCGCGCAGCAGCTCGCCACCTTCGCTGTCGACCTGCATCGGCATCAGCCGGGGGGCGAACTCCACCACCGCGGTGTCCAGGTTCAGCCCACGCAGGGCGTTGGCGGCTTCTAGGCCCAGCAGGCCGCCGCCGACCACCACGCCGGTGGTAGCCTTTTCTGCCGCTGCGCGGATGGCGTCGAGATCTTCCAGGGTGCGGTAGACCAGGCAGTTGGGGCGGTCGTTGCCAGGAATCGGCGGCACGAACGGATAGGAGCCGGTGGCCAGTACCAGGCGGTCGTAAGCGTAGCGGCCTTTGTCGGTCACCACTTCGCCGTTGTCGCGGTCGATCCCGGTCACCGCCTCGCTGAGACGCAGCTCGATGCCATGCTCGGCGTAGTAGTCGGAAGCGCACAGCGCTAGCGACTCGGCGTCGCGGCCGGCGAAGTATTCGGAGAGGTGGACCCGGTCGTAGGCCAGGTGGCGCTCTTCGCCGAACACGATGATTCGATACGCCTCGGTGGCGCCGCGTTCGACGAGTTGCTCGACCAGGTGGTGGCCGACCATGCCGTTACCGATGACGATCAACTGTTGTTTGTCGGAATGGGAGATGTTCATGCGGCCTCCTCCTCGAGGGGGATGGGGAATTCGAGAAACGGTTTGGCATCGCTGGCACCGAACAGCAGTGCCTGGCGACAGGGCCGGACGTCGCGGCCGGCCAGCGATTGTTCGAAGTACCAGGGGCCGGCCGAGGTGTCGCCGTAGAGCACGGCACCCTCGATGCGACCCTCGCGCAGCAGCAGTCGGCGGTAGTCGCCATGCTGGGGGTCGTGATAGGTCAGCACCTCATGGTCGTCATCGGCATCGATGCGACCGAAGGAGTACAGCGAGACGCCACTGATCTTGAGCTTGGTGGCAGTGGGGCGTTCGACATAACCGGTGACCGGTTCGCCGCAAAGACGAGCGGCCAGGACGTCGACCTGGCGCCAGATGGGTTCCACCAGGCCATAGGTCAGGCCCTGGAATTCGCAGCATTCCCCCACGGCATGGATCATGGGGTCGGAACTGGTCAGGAACTCGTCGACGACGATGGCGCGATTGACCTCGAGTCCGGCGGTGTTGCCCAGTTCGATATTGGGGGTGATGCCGGCAGCAATCACCACGCAGTCGGCGCCCAGGAAACGGCCGTCCTCGAGCCAGGCACCGGTGACATGACCGTTACCGTCGTCTTGCAGGGAAACCAGGCTGCCGTTGGTCACGATCTTCAGGCCGCGGCATTCGAGCTCGCCTTCGAGCAGGCGAGCGGCGGTGACGTCGAGCTGACGGTTCATCAGTCGGTCGTCGCGTTGCACCACGCTCACGGCCATGCCGCGCTTCCTTAGGCCCTCGGCAGCTTCCAGCCCCAGCAGACCACCACCGATCACCACCGCCTGGCTACCGCGCTCGGCGGCGCGAGTCAGTGACTCGGCATCGTCGAGATCGCGGAAGCCATGCACGCCATCGAGGTCGGTGCCAGCCACTGGCGGTATGAAAGGGCGCGAACCGGTGGCCAGCACCAGGCGGTCGTAGCTTATCCGGCGGCCGGTAGTGGTGGTCGCCATGCGTGCGCGGCGATCGATATTCTCGACGCGCTCACCCAGTATCAGCTCGACACCCTGCTGCGCGTACCACTCCGTGTCGCGCAGTGTCAGTGCCTGACGCTGTGTTTCGCCGGCCAGCCAAGGCGATAGCAGGATACGGTTATAGGCTGGCGCTTGCTCGGCACCGATCACGGTGATCCGTGCCGGGCGCCTGGGCTTCTTGAGCAGTGACTCCACCAGGCGGTGTCCAGCCATGCCGTTGCCGATGATCAGCAGGTGCTCGCTCATGTCTCTCCCCCACAAACGACAATGGCGCCTGACGCTAGGGACCTCGGGTCCGCTTGCGCCAGGCGCCATTGCCTGAATTCGCTACTGCCTTGCTTGTGTCGTGTTGCTGGCTTTCGGTAGCCAGCAGGCGGTAGTCGGCTTTCGGGAATCGTCTTTGATCCGTGATTACCGCGTTTGCCCTGATCAAAGCGAATAGCGTGCCGACAATTCCAATAGACAATAAAAGTCAATGAGTTACTGGAGGCGTGGAAAGCCAGGAGAGAATGAGCGAGGGGGAGGATGGTCTTCTGCCGTGCATGGTAGGGGAAAAATGCACCAGCATGGCGCATGGGGCGTGGTTTCCATGCGGGAAATGGTGTCCCGCAAGCTGCGTTTCTCTAGTAATTGCATGAAATTAAAGGGCTTGATGGATGGTGGTCAGGAGTTTGCTACCCATGACGTAACATTTTCCAATTCGTGTTCTGCCCATCACCGCCGGTTTGGCGGTGGCGCCAACGGCGGCGATGGCGGAGACGTTCGTGATACAAGGCAAGGGGGCCTGACGCTGCTAGCGGCGTCAGGCCCCCTTGCGTTAAGGAGGGAAGGTCATGCAAACGTCTACGACGTGTCCCTATTGTGGTGTCGGCTGTGGGGTGCTGGTCGACCATGATGGCAACACCATTCACCATGTCGAAGGTGACCGCGATCATCCAGCCAACTTCGGCCGGCTCTGCGTCAAGGGCTCGGCGTTGCACGAAACCTTGGGTTGGCATGGCCGCCTGACGCGACCCCGCGTCGACGGCCTCGAAGTCGATTGGGACACCGCACTCGACGCCGTGGCTGGCCGGCTCGACGCCACGCGTGCCGCTCATGGCAACGGATCCGTGGCCGCCTATCTCTCCGGACAGTTGCTGACCGAGGACTACTACGTCGCCAACAAGCTGTTCAAGGGCTTTCTCGGCACGCCGCATCTGGATACCAACTCGCGATTGTGTATGGCCTCGGCGGTGGCCGGCTACAAGCGCGCCTTCGGTGCCGATGCGGTGCCGTGCAGCTACGAGGACCTGGAAGACGCCGAGCTGGTGGTGCTGGTCGGCTCCAACCTGGCCTGGAACCACCCGGTGCTTTATCAGCGCCTGCGTACTGCGAAGACCCGCAACCCACTGATGCGGGTGGTGGTGATCGATCCGCGCGTGACCGACACCTGCGAGATCGCCGATCTTTATCTGGGCCTCAAGCCCGGCAGCGATGCTCGGTTGTTCAACGGCCTGCTGGCGTGGATGGCCGACAAGAAACGCCTGGATCACGTCTATCTCGATGCCCACACCCACGGCCTGGATGAGGCTCTCGCGGCGGCCCGCGAGGACGATACCAGCATCGAGGCCGTCGCCGCCGATTGCGACGTCGATCCTGAGCGCCTGCAGACCTTCTACTACTGGTTCGCCAGCCAATTGCATGTGGTGACGCTCTATTCCCAAGGCGTCAATCAGTCATCCAGCGGTACCGATAAGAGTAATGCGATCATCAATTGCCACTTGGCCGGCGGCAAGATCGGTTTGCCTGGGGCAGGGCCGTTCTCGATCACCGGCCAGCCCAACGCCATGGGCGGCCGCGAGGTAGGGGGGCTGGCCAACCAGCTCGCCGCCCACATGGACTATCACACCCCCGGCGCCATCGACCGCGTGACACGCTTCTGGTCCACCGACTCGCTAACGCCGGACCTCCCGCAAGGGCCGGGTTACAAGGCCGTGGAACTGTTCGAGGCCATCGAGCGTGGCGAAATCCAGGCACTTTGGATCATGGCCACCAATCCAGCGGTCAGCCTGCCCGATGCCAATCGGGTGCGTGCGGCGCTGGAAAAATGCCCGCTGGTGATCGTCTCCGAGTGCATGGTCGACACCGACCTGCTGGAATATGCCGATATCGTGCTGCCGGCTTCTTCATGGTCGGAGAAGAACGGCACCGTAACCAACTCCGAACGCCGTATTTCGCGACAGCGCGGTATCCTGCCACCACCAGGGGAAGCACGCCACGACTGGTGGATCATGGTCGAGGTCGCCAAACGACTGGGCTTCGGCGAGGCCTTCGCTTACGCCCACCCGTGCCAGATCTTCGACGAACACGCGCGGCTCTCCGGCTTCGAAAATGAGGGGGACGGTTCCCGGCTGTTCAATATCTCCGCTCTTGCCGGGCTCGACCGCGCCGACTACGACGCTCTTGCACCGATCCAGTGGCCGGTTACCGAGCAGGCACTGCACGGTACGGCACGGCTGTTCGAGGATGGCCGCTTCGCCACGCCTGATGGTCGTGCCAAGCTGGTGCCGGTGTGCCCGCGCGAGCCGTCCCAGCCACTCAGCGAGGCTCGACCGCTGCGACTCAATACCGGCCGGGTGCGCGACCAGTGGCACACCATGACGCGCACCGGCCGGGCACCGAGGCTGATGAATCACCGTGCCGAACCCTTCATCGAGGTGCACCCCGACGATGCTCTGACGTATGGTGTCGGCGATCAGCGGCTTGCCCGCCTGGTCAGTCCCAGCGGTGAATACCGTGGCCGAGTGCGTGTCTCCAACAGTCAGCGTCGCGGCGAGGTGTTCGTGCCCATGCACTGGACCGACCGCTTCAGCGGCAACGCACGCATGGGCAGTCTGCTCGAGGCGCATCTGGACCCGGTTTCCGGGCAGCCGGAATCCAAGCATGGCGCCGTGTCGCTCGAACCGTTCGACACCGGCTGGGAAGCCACGCTGCTGGTGGCCGGCGATCTGGCCAGCGATGCGGCGTGGCGTGAGGAGGCTGTCTACTGGGCACGCATTCCCTTGGCCAACTGCCAACGTTGGCAGTTGGCCGGTGGCGAGAACGAAGCCCGTGATTGGCTGGCCTGGGTGCAGCAGAAGCTGCCGGTGGCGCCGACACTATGGTGCGACGACCCCGCCAGCGGTCGCCTGCGGGCCGCCGGGATCGACAATGGCCGCTTGCGCTGGTGGCTGATGGTTGCTCCGCCCGCCGAACTTCCCGGCTTGGCTTGGCTCGACGAGCGTTTCGCCGAGGCGCAATTGGGCAAGGAAGCACGCCGCCGCCTGCTGGCCGGCTGCGAAGCCGGAGAGGCCGATAGCGGGCCGCTGGTGTGCAGTTGCCACCAGGTAGGCCAGAAGGCCATCGTCGAGGCCATTCGCGGTGGTGATACCAGTGTCGAAGCGCTGGGAGCGCGACTGGCCTGCGGTACCCAGTGTGGCTCGTGCATCCCCGAACTGAAATCCCTGATCGAAGAGGAGAGGGCCCATGCGCGCTCTGAGCAAAAGCTTGAAGTCGTTGACGTTGCCTGAAACGTTGGGCGATGCCGTCAGCGCCATGGCGCGTCTTGGCAGTGTGGCCAGTCGCTATCTCGCGAGTTTCAAGGGAAGCAGCGATGCTACGCGCCCACGCTTGCCGTTGCGCGGCGACTGCCGCCCCGGCACCGTTTACCTGGTCGGCGCCGGCAGCGGCGACGTGGAACTGCTGACCATCAAGGCGGCGCGGCTGCTGCAGCAGGCCGATGCCGTGGTTTACGACCGATTGGTCGGCGACGATGTGTTGGCACTGATTCCCGCCGGGCGCGAGCGTTATTACGTGGGCAAGGCT
This sequence comes from Litchfieldella qijiaojingensis, assembly GCF_014651875.1. Taxonomy (GTDB): domain Bacteria; phylum Pseudomonadota; class Gammaproteobacteria; order Pseudomonadales; family Halomonadaceae; genus Litchfieldella; species Litchfieldella qijiaojingensis. The sequence continues at coordinate 94,005 of NZ_BMXS01000017.1, read as the reverse complement.
CGCGGTCATCACAGCGTGCCCCAGGCCGAGATCGGCGAGCTGCTGGTTGAGTTGGCGCAGCAGGGCAAGTCGGTGGTGCGTCTCAAGGGCGGCGACCCGGGTGTGTTCGGACGCATGGGCGAAGAACTTGCCGCGCTTGCCGATGTTGGACTGCCCGCCGAGATCGTTCCCGGTATCACCGCCGCATCGGCAGCCTGTGCCAGCATGGGCATCCCCCTCACCGACCGTGCCCACGCCCAGCAACTGCGCTTCATCACCGCCCAACTGTGCCGCGAAGGCGGCGAACCTGACTGGAGCTCGCTTGCCCACCAGGACGAGACCCTGGTGTTCTACATGGGCCTGTCCAAGGTCGATGCCATCTGTGCCGGCCTGCGCCGTGCCGGGCTTCCCGACGACTGGCCGATCATGCTCGTCGCCAACGCCAGCCTGCCCGAGCAGAGCGCACTTATCGGTACCCTGGCCGACATGCCTGCCAAGCTCGCCGAACGGCCGCTGCCTTCACCCTGCCTGATCGTGGTCGGCAGCGTGGTGCGGATGGTCGAGACTAGTCCTGCGGCGGTGGGCGCCATTTGCGGATAAGATTGGCGAACCTAGCGTTCGAGTATTGTCGTTCCGCTGGGTCCGATTCCGGACTCTTGATAGAGTGCCTCTCCATCCTTGGCCCATATATAGTGCGGCATATTGGCCGGCGCGATGTATATTGCGCCGGCAGGGACGGCTACCATGTTGGCTTCGTCGAAGGTCTCTCCAAAACCGACATAGAGCGTGCCACTCATCACGGTGCTGCTGCGCTCGTCGGGATGAGTATGGGGAGGAATCTTGGTCCTTGCGGCAAGTTTGACGCGAAGCAGATAGAGACCGGCTTCTTCCTCTTCTCCCAGTAACCATGCCGCCTGTACACCGGGAAGGTTCGGAGGACTCACCCATTGAGCGTTTTCGGGGAAGATGGGTGTCGGTGCGCCTGCTTGGCTGAATGCTGGGTTAGGAAAAATAGCTATGACCAACATTAGGCTGACCAGTGATTGCCTCATATCGTTCCCCTTTGTATAGTGAAAGGGGGAATATAAGTTTAGAGATGGCGGTCTCAAGTTCCAACCGCAACACTATTGAACCCGGCTTATTCATCGAAGCCTTGAGTGAGTCCAAGAAAAGCGCCGCATCTCCTTTACGGACTTATAGCTCCGGTGTCGACAATAGAAGCGCACCGTCGACCAGGAAGGTGCTAAGAGGGACCTAGCGGGTTGCCATGACAACGCCGATGGCGGCTACGCCCATGCCTACCCAGGACAGCGGTGGCATCGCTTCATCGATCAATAGCCACGACAGCAATGCGGCGCAAGGTGGCACCAGATAGAACAGTGCCGAGACGCGCGAGGCTTCCCCACGACGAATCATGGCCAACAACAGGGTGATGGCAATCAAGGAGTTGCCAATCACCAGGTAGGCGAGGGCAGCGATCATTTCGCCGGACCAAGTGATATGCAAGCTGCCGAACAGCAGTCCGAGCGGCAGCGTGGTGATCAGGCCCGCGGCATATTGCACTGCGTTGGCGGTGACGGGGTGTTGCGCCATGCTGAAGCGCTTTTCGTAAAGGGTGGCGGCAGTCATGCCGAGCAGCGCGGCCACGGCACTGGCCAGGCCCAGCCACGAGGTGGCTTCGATCGTCGAACGCCCCAGGATGACGATCACGGCCCCCGCCAATCCGAGCCCGAAGCCGACCCATCGCTTCGGGCCGATCACCTCCTTGACCAAGGCCGGCGCCAATAGCGCAACGAGAATCGGCTGCAGCGAGACCACCAGCGCCACGGTGCCCGCCGAGGTGCCTAGCGCGAAGGCGGTGTAGCAGAACCCGAAATAGACCGTCTGGATCAGGGTGCCGACTACGCTCAGGTGCAGCCAGTCGATTCGCCGCGTGGGCAGGGGCGGGCGCAACCAGATGGCCAACGGTGCCAGCACCACGAGTACTAGCGCAAAGCGTAACGTCAGGAAAACGATGGGGTCGACGTAGGCAGTGCCGATCTTGGCGACCGGAAAGCCCAATGACCACAGCAGCAGAAAGGCGGCCGGGGCAGCACGCAACCAGGGGGAGGAAGCGATAGCGGTCGGCGCTCCCGTCGCGGGGCTACGCTCGTTCGCGGCGATGGCCTCTTGGCCACCCTTGGGCTTGGCGCTAGCGCCACTGGGCATGGCGGGTCTCCGGTGGTTTGGGGCGACATGTATTACGGAGAGTAGGTGGGAGACTAAGTTAAGTCATGTTACTGAAAAATAAATCAGATATAAGCTACACTTAACTTATGAATCTGACACAACTGCGCGCGTTAGTTGCTGTTGCCGATGCTGGCAGCATCAGTCAGGCGGCCGAGCGGCTTGGTGTGACGCAATCGGGAGCCAGTCAGGCGATCTCTTCCCTGGAGGAGTCGCTTGGTGTACGCCTCGTCGTGCGTGGCCGGCGTGGCATGTCGCTAACCGCGGTGGGCGAGAGAGCCGTCGTGAAGGCGCGGGAGTCGCTCGCCAGCCTGGAGGCGATCCGCACGATTGCTGACGAGGCACTGGGCATCGAACGCGGACAACTGACGCTAGCCAGTTTCCCGTCGGTATTCTCGACACTGCTCCCTCCGCTGCTGCAGCAATTCAACACCCAGCACCCGGGAATCAAGGTTGTTGCCTTGGAGGCGACCGACGAGGAGGTCGACGCATGGTTGGCGGCAGGTACGGTGGATATCGGTGTCGTGATGCGGCTGTCTCCCGAGCGTGTTGGCGCAACGTTCTATCGCGATGAATGGGTCGCCGTGGTGCCGGCGGGCCATCCATTATCACGTCCCGCCGGCCGCGTTATACCCTTGGCGACACTGGTGGCCGAACCGTTCGTTTTGGCCACCGGCGGTTGTGCGACTCACGCGCGCCTCATTGCCCAGCAGCATGGGCTGACACTCGACGATGTGAGGGTCGAGGTGCGTGACTGGGCCAGCGCGTTCGCTCTGATTCGCGAAGGGTTGGGAGTCTCGCTGGTTCCCGAGCTGAATCTGCCGGAAGATCGGCGAGGGCTGCGGGTGCTGCGGTTGGAGACACCGATCCATCGCGATCTGGGACTGGAGGTGGCGCCGCGGAGTGCCGAATCCAGCATTGCGCTGGCTTTTCTGCGCATGGCATCGCAGGTGGCGACTCATCCAAAATCACCGGTCCACAATGTAGAGACTTGAGAGCGAAGGAACCTGTCGGGAATGGTCTTGTCTTTAGACCGGCGCTATATCCCCTCATTGCAATAGGAGAAATTTGATGAAGAAAACCAGGATCCGCGATAACGCCTTGAAGGCGCAACTTCGCACGCCGATGTTCAAGATGCAGCAGCAGAAGCCCAAGAAGGGCAAGGGAAGCTACTCTCGCAAGGGTAAGGGGCGGGAGTATCGCCAAGCGGCCTGATCAGGCGGTTTCGCGATACCCCTGCCGCTATGCGTGTTCAGGAAATCAGCAGGATCTTGTGGCCGGTCATTAAACGAAGGTCGGATTGTATTGGCTTTTGTGCCGCGTAAAACTGCAAGATCGATGCATCGTTTTTGGTGCCGGCTCATACCAGAAAAACAAACCAACAAAAAAAGTCCCCCGAAGGGGACAGGGGAGCACGCCAGCTCACTCGATTTATCGCTACTCCGTAGCGACGTTGAAAATCGGAAATGTTTTCAATTTACCTCCTTTCCCTGAGGCCAAGCCATGCTTGGCCTCATCTGTATATTACTATTCGAGAATTGTGCCAGCCTAAGAAAAGTTATTGAAATTCAAATGGTTGGCTGGTTGATGCTGTTTTTTATTCCTTGTGGGGGCATTTCGTCTAGATTTTCATGCACCAAGCCGGGCGTTTTTCTACCGCCGTGCATCATGTCGGCGCATGGGCATGGGGTGATAGCGGCATGTCCTATGCCGGCTTGATGTTCTGATGGAAGCGGAAGACGTTCGCTGGATCGTATTTGTTCTTGAGTGCGACCAGCCGCTCGTAGTTGGCGCCGTAAGCAGCCCTGACTCTGGCCTCACCTTCGTCACCCAGATAGTTGACATATACCCCACTTTCCAGGAACGGCTCCGCAATACCGTAGCACTGCCGCCCCCATGCGATATTGGCTTCGGACTTTTCGGGATCCTGCCAAGTGCGTAATACCAGCAGGCTGTGTTGTGCCTGCCTATGACTGAAAGCCGTGTCCTGTTCTCCGATGCGGCCGATCACACCGCCAAGGTGTTCGAAGGTAATGACGGCAAGGGGTGGAGGAACGGCAGCCGTGAAGAAGTCGACGATCGTGTCGATGGCATCGTCGCTGAATTCCCGGACGAAGCTACTCTTCCAGTAATGATGCATGCCCGGCGGGAATATGTCGGTCAGCAGATTCTGGACCGTTTCGTACGGAACGCAGTCGATGGTGTCGAGCATGGGCGAGCCGAGTTTCCTCAATGGCAGCAGCACCTTCTCGCCGGCGTCGATCGCTCCGCAGTAACAGACCTCGATCGCAAGTCCCGGGCCATCTGGTGTCGATGCGAGGGTCGCATCCGCGCGCAGTTCATCCGGGGCATCGGTCGACCAGTCGCGGTAGAATCGCAGCGCTGTCCTGGCCTGGTCCAGTGGAAAGATGATCTCTCCTCCCAGTACGGGCCCCACGGGGTGAAGCTGATACTCGAAGGACGTCACTATCCCGAAATTGCCGCCACCGCCACGAAGACCCCAGAACAGGTCTTCGTTCTCATCGGCACTGGCTGTCACGAGCGTGCCGTCCGCGGTTACCACGTCGGCGGATAACAGGTTGTCGCAGGCGAGGCCGTACTTGCGGTTGAGGCGTCCGATTCCGCCTCCCAGGGTGAGCCCTCCTATTCCTGTGCTGGGTACGATCCCGCCGGTGGTGGCCAAGCCGTATCTTTGAGTGGCGCGGTCGAAGTCACCCCACGTGGTACCGCCCTCGGCACGGGCGGTTCGTTTGTCCGGATCGACGCTAACGTCCTTCATGCCCGACAAGTCGATGACCAGGCCTTCATCGCAAACGGCGCTGCCCACGACACTATGGCCGCCGCCGCGCACGGCTATCGGCAATTCCGTTTCACGAGCGAAATGGACAGCCGCGATCACGTCCGTCACATCCGCGCAGCGCACTATCAGGGCCGGGCGTCGATCGATCATCGCATTGAAGACCTTGCGAGCATCGTCGTATCCCTCGGCCTCCGGTTGGAAGAGCTGTCCCTGTAACCTATCCCCAAGTTGTCGAATGTTGCTGCTGTTGACGATCATGGCAGATCTCCTTTCCCAGGAATGATGTTCCGCAAGTCAAGCTTGGGACAGGGAACCCGGGCAGCGCTTCGGCGAGGCTACCCAATTACACTACATGGCGTTATGGGTAGTTTCCGCCAGCCATGGAGTGGGTCAGCAGAGGTTGTGATGGCCTGCGTAGGCCGCGGCGGCGGCCCGCGAAGGCACGTTGAGCTTGGCGAGGATGTTGCTTACGTGTCGGTCGATCGTGCGCTCGCTTAAGGAGAGTTCGGCCGCAATCGCCTTGTTGGTCTTGCCCGAGGCGATTAGCCGAAGTACCTGGACTTCGCGACGCGTCAGGTGGTGGCGATTGTCGGAAGCGCCAATGGGGAAGAGAGTATCGAGGCGAGACAACTCCGGAGCGGCACCCAGTTGCTGAAGGCTCCAATGGGCTGCGTCGAACTCCATCCTGGCCGTGTCGTCGTCGCCTAGCTGGTGGCAGGCGAGTCCGATGAGAATTCGGATGCGGGCCAATTCATACGGAGCTTCAAGTTCTTCCCAAATCCTGGATGCCTGACGCAGCGGTTCCAGGGCCGTCAGGGGCTCATCTTCGGCAAGCAGGATAGCGCCCTGCGCGCCAGTCGTCAGGGCCCACAGGAAGGGGGCATCGAGAGTTGCAGCGATCCTGGAAAGTTCATCGGCGCCGGCACGAGCCGCCGGCACATCTCCCACGCTGAGCATGATTTCGACATAGGCGGGAAGAACGCCGGTGCGGGTCGTCCGATCGGTTGCCTCATTGACGATCCGTCTAATTGCAGCTTCGGCGACGGCGACTTGGCCCTGAGCCAGTCGCAGGAGGGCCAGGCCGGGTTGAAGCGTATATCCCCATCTGCTGGCCTGTTCGTACGCTTGCTTGGCTTTGGTGAACTCGCCACGTAGACGGTGAAGCTCGGCACACAGGTAGAAGGCATAGCCGGTCGCGGCCTCACCGGGCCGATGACATAGCTGATAGCACGCTTTCTCCGCTTCGCTCATGGCCTCTGACCAGGCGCCATGTAACTGCATGATCTCGGCACGGTGCACCAGACATCGCCCACGGTAGGGGACCAGGTCTGGCTGGGACTCGCACCATCGTGTCAGCGCCGTTGTCCACTCCTGGGCCCGGCGCAGATCGAAAATCTGCTGGCATGTCTCGATCACGCCGCAGTAAATGATCCCCGCAGCCATAGGGGAAAGCTCTCCGGCTTCCATTGCCACCATGGCTTCATCCAACAGAGTTGCGCCTTCCTGGATCCTGCCCGCCTCGATCAGAGACTGGCCTCGGCCGAGACAGGAGATGGCCACAAGGTTCGGGTCTGCGAAGCGGCGACCGAACTCACCCGCCTTATCGAAGATGGCATGAGCCTCCATGTGGTCACCCTTGCCAAGGCTCTTGAGCGCGTCGGGGACTATCACGTAGCCAGCTTCCACGCAGTCGAGTCCTTCCTCCTCCAGGAGGCGCCGAGCCCGGGCTACCCAGGCGCCGCCGCGCGCCTTCTCACCACTCATGAGTAGTCCGAAGCCCAGCCAGAATGCACACCGGGCGGAACGTGCAATGTCACCCGCGGTGAGAGCATCGTGGTGAATGCGTGCCCACAGGTCGCAGCTTTCGATATCCTTGCCTACCAGATAGGCGGCGGTGGCGAGTCGTTCAAGGTCGTCCAATTCCAACGAGGTACCCTGAGTCGCGCTGGACAACTCGGCGTAGGCATCCGCCCATGCTTTCCGCTGAAAGGACGCCCGCCCTGGATGAAGTGTGCCGGCCGTCTTCATAAGCCCTCTGCTGGTTTACCGGTCGTATCGAAGAAGCCCGTTGCTCTGCGCTTTTACTAGTGCCTTCGATGGTTATAGCGCAGATTTCATTTCCGCGGCCAATTGGCTGGCAGGGCGGGTCGTTGCACTTCGTTTTTCCGGCTTCCTGGGCATACAAGGGAGCAAGGGCTTGTTCAGGGTGACGATGTCGCTTTTTCTCGTGCCTGGTGACTCAATGCCTTGTACATGATGTAAGTGTCCACGAGCCCCAGCCGTTTGTGGCGATATCCGTTGGCCACCGTGCCGATGATCTCGAACCCCAGCGACTTCCATAGCTTGATGGCGGCTTCGTTGGTCGATACCACCGCGTTGAATTGCATGGCCAGGTAGCCAGCCTCGATGGCCCGGTCTTGAGAGTGCAGGCACATCGCCTTTGCGACTCCTCTACCGCGTGCTTCGGGCGCGACCATGTAACCGCAGTTGCAGACATGGGCGCCAGGTCCTGCCGCATTGGGTTTCAGGAAATACGAGCCCAGCACCTCGCCATTCTCCTTGGCGACGAAAGTGAACTGCGGGAGTTGGCACCATAGGGTGTAGGCATCCTCATAACCGATATCGGGATCGTAGGCGTAGGTTTCCTGCGCCTCGACAATGGCCTTGAAGGTGGGCCAGAGCTGCCTGAAGTCATCTGCCCTGATTGCCGCGATTTCCATGAGTCGGTTCCCTGGTGCTGGATGTTTTCCCGGAAGGAGAAGAGCCGGTGCGGCATGCACCGGCTGCCGAGGGTGTAGCGTCAGAGTTGGGCGAACACCGTCTCGGCGCTGCTTTTCTCCACGCCCTTGGTGTCGACGCCGAGATATTCCACGACACCATCATTGGCAATCAGCGCGAAGCGCTTGCTGCGGGTCCCCATGCCGCCACCGCTGGCGTCCATATCGAGTCCCAGTGCCTTGGCGAACTCGGCATTGCCATCGGCCAGCATCACGATCTTTTCGGCGTTCTGCTGTTTCTGCCAGGCATCCATCACGAAGGCATCGTTGACCGCCATGCAGGCAATGGTGTCCACGCCCTTGGCAAGAATATTGTCAGCATTGATCACGAAACCTGGCATGTGGGTGTTGGAGCAGCCCGGAGTGAAAGCACCAGGCACCGCGAACATCACCACCCGCTTCCCGGCGAACAGCTCAGCGGTGGAAATATCCTCCGGTCTTCCGGAACCGTTAGTCTTGATGGTCACATCGGGAATTCTTTCGCCCACGCCGATGGTCATACGTTACCTCCTTTATCTTTATCCGCCGAACCTGCAAAGGCCTCGAACACTTCGTGGCCGGTCATGTTCCTGGTCTGGTTGGCGAAGTCGTAGAAAGACGGCTTTTCGTCGATGAAGATTTGCGTGGTGAAGTTCCAGGGCCCACTGCTATCGACCAGGCCAACCGGAATCGCGTAGTGGTTGCCATCCTGGAGCCGGTAGAACAAGTGAGTGCCGCATTGACGGCAGAAGCCGCGCTCGGCCCAGTCCGACGATTGGAACACGGTGACCTCATTCTCACCGTCGATCTTCACTTCCTTGATCGATTCCAGGGCCAGCAGAGGGCCGCCGCCCCAAGTCTGGCACATGTTGCAGTGGCAAGCTCCTACGTCTTGGTCATCGGCCTTGATGGTCAGGCTGACGGCACCGCACAAACAGCTCCCGCGATATTCGTTGGTGGCTGACATCTTTCTTTCTCCTTGCTGGTATTCCCGGTTCCTGTATTGGGCGCACATACGGCGCTACCAGTGTAGTCAGTGCTATTTGCGATGGGGAGGTGACTAGCCGTTGCCGGTGATTTTCTCCCTTATCAGTGCCAGCAGGGGCGCCGGCAACTGTTCGTGTGATCGTAGACTTGGCCATGGCAGCGGAGTCGGATACCCATGATAAGTACAATCACTACCGGCTGTTGAACCTGTCCGGCATGAACGTGGTGATCGACGATGTGTTTCCATTCACTCGATGATCGAAGCGAAGTAATCGTTCACTCTCGTCAGGGTAGGCTTCAGCAATGGGGTGGATTTATGGTGCTTCATGAGTGTTTCTTCGGCGGCGTAGCTGAAAGTGATGGCTTGCGCGGCGAGCCAGCGTAACGGTTCGGGTTCCCAGCGCTTGAGCAACTCCCGGTGACTGGCATTGGTGAAGGCCCAGGGCATGCGGCAAAGTTTGCTGTCGCGTTCGAGGATCAGGTCGGCCAGCGTGCGAGCGAACAGATGCGAAGCGGCAACGCCTTCGCCTGCATAGCCGCCAACGGTGGCGATACCAGATTTGCGGTCGAGAACGACATGGGGCCGGAAATTTCTCGATAGTCCTAATGAGCCTCCCCAGCCGTGGGTGATCTTGATGCCTTCCAACGGCGGGAACAGGTCTACCAGCAGGTCACGACGCATGCGGATATCGGCGTCACTGATGGCATGGTCGACCTTGGGCTTGCCACCGAAGCGATAGGTGCCGCGCGCGCCGAACACCAAGCGGTCGTCGGCGGTGCGGTGACCGTAGTTGATTAGACGGCTGGCATCGGCGAAGGCGGGGCGCTCGGCCATACCGATCTCTTGCCAAGTGGCCTCCGATAGCGGCTCGGTAGCGATCACCAAGCTCTGTACCGGGATGACGTGCCGCCAGAGATCGTGGAAGCGCTCGGCGTAGCCTTCGGTAGCGCAGACGATGGTGGGGGCTTCGAGGGTGCCCCCGTGAGTACTCACTTCGCCCGAACCGATTGCGATAGCACGACTTTGCTCATGAATCGTTACTCCCAAGCGTTCGACCATATCGGCCAGGCCGGTGACCAGCTTGACTGGGTTCACAGTAGCTACCTGACGATGGTAGATGCCGCCGTAGCCATTGCGGAAAAGGGCTTTCTCCGCCAACTGGTCGGCGTTCAGCCAGTGACAGGCCCTCTCGCTATGGCCGAGTTCATGCAGGTGGGCAAGGTAGTCTTGCTGGATGGCGATCTGGTCTCGATAGCGTGCTGCCGCATAGATGGCACCGCCCTTGTGGAAATCCGCGTCGATACCAGCCCTGCTTAGTGTATGGCCGATTTCATCGACATTGTCGGCCAGCACCTGGCAGCAGAAACGCCTCTGTTCCATTGGCAGACTGCCGATATGACGCTCCAGTCCAGCAATATTGCCGACCACCCAGCCGCCGTTGCGCCCTGAGGCTCCATGGCCGACCCGCTCGGCCTCGAGTACCGCGATATCGAGGTGGGGCGCGAGGGTTTTCAGGTAATAGGCGGTCCACAAGCCGGTGAAACCGGCGCCGATGATGGCGACATCCACCTGGCGGTGTTCGGTCAGCGGCGAACGAGGCGCCAGCGTTGGTAGGGCCGAAGCCCAGAAAACATGTTGTCGATCAATGTGCATGGGAGATGTCCCGCGTCGATCACTTCACATATAGCCGAGCGTTAGATAGCTCAGGGCGGCCAAGCAGCCAGCCAGAACTGCATAGGGTAGCTGAGAAAACGCATGCTGGAAGGGAGTGCAGCCGCTCGCAGGTATTGTTGCCGTTGATCGAAAGCCTATGGCTGCAGTATGGCCCGAGCATGCGCTATATCTGCATGCGTTGGGGAGCCTCGCATATCGCCGACGACTATCATCGTGAAGTCACCCTGGCGTTATCGCGTGGCGATGAAGAGGTATTCTGCCAAGCCATCGCTGCAGATATTGAGCAAGGGATGCAGCTACTGAGTCAGATGGAGTGATCGCGCTTGCCGGGTTACTGATACCCCTTGGCCTGTAGCCGGAACAAGTGTGCGTAGCAGCCGTTCTCGGCCAGCAGGGTGGCGTGGTCGCCGTGTTCGACGATGCGGCCCCGGTCGATCACCAGGATCTGGTCGGCGGCGCGCACCGTGGAGAAGCGGTGCGAGATGAGGATGGTCATCTTGTCGCGGCTGTGCTCGCGGAAGCGGACGAAGACCTTGGCTTCGGCGGCGGCGTCCATGGCCGCGGTGGGCTCGTCGAGCACCAGGATGTCGGCTCCCTCGCGCATGTAGGCGCGTGACAGGGCGATCTTCTGCCACTGCCCGCCGGAGAGTTCCTGGCCGTGCTTGAACCAGCGACCCAACTGGGTGTGATAGCCGCTTGTCATGCGCGAAATGAAATCATCGGCCAGGCCGCTGCGTGCTGCTGCCTGCCAGCGGGCTTCGTCCTCGAAGGCCTCGACATCGCCGACCCCCAGGTTCTCGCCGACCTGGAGCTGGTAGCGAACGAAATCCTGGAAGATCACCCCGATGCGCCGGCGCAGGGTTTGGATATCCCACTCGCGTAGGTCACTTCCGTCGAGCAGGATGCGTCCCGTGGTAGGTGGGTAAAGGCGGGTGAGCAGCTTGATCAGGGTGGTCTTGCCCGAGCCGTTCTCGCCAACCAGGGCCAGGCTCTGCCCGGGGCGCAGGTGCAGGTTGATGTCGTGCAATACGGGGGTGTCGGTCCCGGGATAGGTGAAACCGACATGTTCGAAGCGGATGCCGTCGCCGGGGATGGCGCCCTCGGTCAGGGTGCCGCTGTCGGACTCGACCGGCTGTTCGAGGTATTCGTAGAGGTTGGACAGGTAGAGGTTGTCCTCGTACATGCCACTGATCGCCGTCAGGCTTGCTGAAAGCGCCGCCTGTCCTTGCTTGAAGACCATTAGGTACATGGTCATCTCGCCGAGCGTGAGATTGCCGCCCACGGTCTCGATCACCACCCAGGCGTAGGCGCCGTAGAAGGCGAGGGTGCCCAGCAGACCGAGCAGGAAGCCCCAGGTGTCGCGGCGAATGGTCAGGCGCCGGTCCTCGTCATACAGGGTGTCGAAGATGGCGCGATAGCGGTCGAGGAATAGCGGCCCCAGGCCGAACAGCTTGACCTCCTTGATGCTGTCCTCGCGTGCCAACACGGTTTCCAGATACATCTGCATGCGCGTCTGTGGCGAGCGCCAGCGGAATAGCCGGAAAGCGTCGCCGGAGAACTTGGCCTCGGAAACGAACACCGGTAGGGCGCCGAGCATGAGGATCAAGAGCGCCCAGGGCGAGAATTGCACCAATAGTACGCCGAAGCTCACCAGAGAGATGGCATTCTGCAAAAGCGAGAAGGTCTTGTTCACCAGCGCCAGTGGGCGGGCAGAGGCTTCGCGCCGGGCGCGGGTCAATTTGTCGTAGAGCTCCGAGTCCTCGAATTGGGCCAATGACAAGGTGCCGGCCTTCTCGAGAATCATCACGTTGACCTTCTGGCCAAGCAGGGCGCGCAGCAGCGATTGCTGGGCCGAGAGACCGCGTTGGGCCAGGGTGATCAGAGCGATCACCAGGGCTTCCAAGGCCACGTAGCGCAGCACCGGCCATAGTGCGGCCTCTCCCGTTTCGCGGTGTGTCTGCATGGCGGCGACCACCGCATCGACGATCAACTGACCGACCCAGGCCGCCACCGCCGGCAATACCCCGGCGACCAGGGTGCAAAGCGCCAGGCCGAACGTCAGGCCGCGAGAGGTGTCCCACACCAGCTCGAGCGCCCGGCGACTGTAACGGAATACCCCGAAGAAGCCCATCAGGGGGCCGGCATCGGTACTGGTGGACGGGGGTCGGTCGGTATGCGAGGACAAACGAACGAACCCTTATCGCAATCGGAAAAGGACAGTGTAACCGCTGGCACATTCAGCGTGTGCCGCCTTCCCTGGCGGTAGGAGGAGGAGAGTATCAGTGCATCCCCTATTCGGGGTTGCGTGCCGTGATAGTCCACGAACTGGAACCCATTACGATGGCATCGCCCTGCAGGTAGGGGCGCAAGACATCGCGGAGTGCCTGTTCGATGCTGTCGCGCTGGCGCTCGGCCAGTTCGCCGGCCTCGCGGAACACTTCACCGGCTGGTCCCAGGGCGAGCTGGAACTGCATGGCATTTTCTACCGAATCGCCCACCGTGACCGGTCCGTCATTACGTTCGAAGGCTATGTCGGTGAAGCCGGCGATCTCGAGTTGCTGGGTGACCACTTCCGGGTTGGCCATCGAGAACGGGCCCGGCCCGCAGGTGCGGGCGTCCTCTCCCGGGGGAGGCAGGAAGTCCAACACCACCTGCTTGGGGATGCCGAGCCACGGATTGTCCTCGATATCGCGCCACACGATGAACATCAAGCGGCCACCCGGGCGCAGCGCGGTGCGGATATTACGCATGGCGACCACGGGGTGTTCGAAGAACATCATCCCGAAGCGCGAGAAGCACAAGTCGAATTCAGGATCGAAGGGGTAGCGCTCCACATCGGCGGCCACGAAGCGGATGTTCTCGAGCCCGGCGGCCTCGGCCTCCTGTCGACCCTTCTCGAGGAACTGTTCGACGCAGTCCAGGGCCAGCACGAAGCCTTGCGGTCCGGTCCGCTGCGCCAGGTGGATGGCAGTGTCGCCCCAGCCGCATCCGACATCGACGATGCGTGATCCCGGCGTGAGATCCAGCTTCTCGAGCGGGACGCGACTGTGATAGCTCAGCCCGTTCATCAGGATCTCGCGAAAGCGTTCGAACTTTTCGGCGAGAGTGTCGTTCCAGAATTCGACATATTCGCTGGGCTGTTCGCTGACCTGTGTCATGGTCGTGCCTCCAGGATCGGTTTGAAGGGGCCGGCGACTTTTCCGTTGCGTCGGCCCCCTACAGTATGGGGGATCATGGTAATTCTGGCCCGTCTGTCAGCTGGTTCGAAACGAAGCCGCCGCCCAATCGGGCGGCGGTGCATGTTGCAAGCCAGAGCGACTGGCGATATGGCTGGTGCTCAGCGCAGCGACAGGGCGGGAGAGTCGTCGCCAGCGGCTTCGCGATAGGCGGCTTGTTCCTCGGCTTCGACTTCCGGAGAGAAACGCACCACCAGTGCACACAACGAGGCAATCACCACGGCGATGCCGAGATAGAACAGGCCCTGCTGGTAGCTGAGAGATTCGGAGCGGAACAGGAAACCGGCGGCCACGGCCCCGGCGTTACCACCGGCGCCGACGATGCCGGCTACCGCCCCCAAGGCCTTCTTGTTGACGAAGGGCACCACGCCGAAGGTGGCGCCTTCGGCCATCTGCACGAACAGGCTGAAGACCAGCATGATGCCGATGGCCAGTGCCAGGACATGCATCTGTGAGAAGAACATCAGTGCGACACCCTCGCACAGCATGGCGATGAACAGCCAGCGCACACGGCCCTTGAGTCCGCCATTGCGGGCGAAAAGGTCGGAGAAGACACCCCCCAGGGTGCGGGCGAAGATGTTCATCAGGCCGAACAGGCCGGCAATCAGACCAGCGGTGGCCAGCGTCAGGTCGAAGTTGTCGAAGAAGTAGATGGCGGCGATGTTGTTGATGGTCAGCTCGACGCCGAAGCAGGCGGCATAGACCACGAACAATGCCCACACGCGAACGTCCTTGGCGGCGGCCGCGAAGCTCTGGCCCATACCGTGTTCGCCGCTGGCCGGGGGCAACTCGCCCCGGGCACGCAGTTCGTCGAAGTTGCCGTTCGGGGCATCCTGGGTAAAGAAGTAATAGGCGATACCGACTAGGAACAGCACCACGCCGGGCACCACCATGGCCAGACGCCAGCCAAAGGCCTCGTTGACGCCGAGCATCAGGATGCCGGAGAAGATCAGCGGCATCAGGATTTGGGTAGTACCGCCACCCAGGTTGCCCCAGCCCGCCGAGGTGGCGTTGGCGGTACCGACCACGTTGGGGGCGAACATCACCGAGGTGTGATACTGAGTGATCACGAAGGAGGCACCGATGGCGCCGATTGCCAGGCGGGCTAGGAAGAAGGTTTCGAAGCTCGAGGCCAGGCCGATGCCCATCACCGGCAGGGAACCCAGGCACAGTAGCCAGGTGTAGGCCTTGCGCGGACCGATACGGTCACATAGCACCCCAATCGCCAGTCGCACGATCACGGTGATGGCCACCGAGGCGATGATGGTGTTGCCGATCTGGGTCTTGGTCAGGCCCAGGTCGTCACGCACTATCGCCATGAGCGGTGCGATGCCGAACCAGCCGAAGAAACAGATATGGAAAGCGAACCAGGAGAAGTGGAAGGCGCGCATTTGTGGCGTCTTCAGATTGAACAGACGGATTCTGTTGGCCTTGTTGTGAATTTCCATGTGGGCAAACCTCGTCGAACGCAAGTTGAGTACCTTCGTCGTTGAAGGCCTGGGGTTCGACGCACTCGTGCCCGTCTTGGGCCTGGTCCACGTCATGCGAATATCTTTGTCGGCCAACTCTTAGCAACTGGCATGCCAGTTTTTATAAATATTGGAAAATCATTAAGTTGTAGGGGGTGCGGGGATATCGTCGAGCGCTTCTTTGGCGCATGTCAGGGGGAGTTTGCACCATGAAAAAGCATCCTGGCCCGGGCAATTCCTCGGAATGGCGCGAATATGGCGCTGCAAGGTGTCATCTCTATGTGGCGTGATTCTTGCTTGCTTGAGAGGTAAGGCAGAATTCGCTTCGTGAATACGCACGCCGCGCTCAGGGGGTGTTTACAAATGTGACGAGCGACGGTCAGGCAAGGCGAAATCAGCCGAAAAAGCGGAGTTTACGAGTTTGTAAATGAGCATTTTGAGGCTGATTTCAACGCAGCATGGCCTAGCGCAGTAGTTTGTAAACACCCTCTTCACGGGCACCATCGTAGAGGAATCAGAATGACCATCAGGGTGCTGATCGTGGATGCCAAACCCGAGCGCTCCCAAGTGCTGGAAAAGGCGCTGGTAGAGGCAGGGTTCGACGTTCTGGCCACCGTCGATGAACAGCAGGACCTGCATGCCGTGGTCGAGCGGCTGCAGCCGGATGCCGTGATCATCGATGCCGCGCTACCTAGTCGCGATACCTTGGAACATGTGGGACAACTCGGCCGGCGTTACCCCAAGCCGATGATCATGCTGGCCGAGGAAGAAACGCCGGATCTTACGCGACAGGCCGCCAAGGCCGGCGTCAGTGCCTATGTCGTCGACCATGTGAAGCCGGCGCTGATGCGTTCGATGGTCAATGTCGCCATCACCAGCTTCGAGTCTCACCGCGCCCTCAAGGGCGAACTGACACGTACCCAGGAAACCCTCGCTCAGCGGCGCAGTATCGATCGTGCCAAGGCGTTGATCATGGAAATGCGCGGCATTGGTGAAGAGGTCGCTTACCAATATCTGCGCTCGACGGCGATGAATCGGCGCATGACCATTCATGAGCTGGCGCAGGAGATGCTGGCCGCCGCAGGCAAGAGGTAAGCGTTGTCCGAAAACTCCCTGCGCTTGGCGATTTTCGGACAAACCTAGGAGAAGAGGATGAACCCCGAAATAATACGTTTGACCCTGGGCCTGGACGGTCGGGCAACCCCCATGCTCTCGGCGTTGACTCTCAACCTGGGCGGCAATGCGATCACCGTATCGCCAGCGTTATACCGCCAGATGGAGGCTTTTGCGACCGACGGGTTGGAGAATCCCGTCGCCAGTGCTCAATCCGGCCGATATTCGGGAGGGAGAGCGCTTGCCCGGCGCGACGTTGTTCCATCGTCATGCTGCCAATTTCCCTTGGTATTCGCAGACACGCTGGTATGCGGAGCAGATGCGACGCTGGGGGCACCTGCCGCAAGCGTGTGACCTGGAGGCCACCATTGCCCGTTGCGTGCGGCCCGATCTTTACCGTCAGGCTGCGGCCGATCTGGGAATTTCCGTGCCCTTGATCGATAGCCGTGCCGAAGGTGCCCATGATCGCCCCTGGTCGCTACCGGGAAGTCGTGGCGAAATCGCCATGGCTCCGGATGCCTTTTTGGATGGTGTCGTGTTTCGCGAGTGACGCCACGCATACCAAAGGGGGCGCGGCCTCCTGGCCCGAGATGGTAAGCTGGAAACCGCCGATGCCTATCGGCGGTTTCTGCTGTTCCACGGGGCACGAGGACAGGATGGCAAAGAAGAAAGGCGAGATTCGTCGGCGCAATGTCGAGAAGATTCTGCTGGTAGCCGAACAGGTGTTCGCGGAGAAGGGGTACGCCGGAGCATCGATGGGTGAAATCGCTCAACTGGCGGACATTCCCAAGTCCAATGTGCATTACTACTTCGCCACCAAGGAAGATTTGTATCGCGAGGTATTGCTTGGACTACTCGAGGTATGGAAGCAGGATGCGCTCTGCTTCGAACTCTACGACGACCCACGGATCGTGCTGTCTTCGTATATCCGTGCCAAGATGGCCCATTCCCGGGATCGAGCGTATGGCTCCAAGGTGTGGGCAGCAGAGGTGATGCAGGGAGCACCCATCCTACAGGAGCAGTTGCGCGATAACCTCTACGAGTGGGCCAAGCTAAAGGAGGCCAAGATCCGCGAATGGATCGATGACGGCCGTATCCTGCCGGTCGAACCCTCGCACCTGCTGTACATGATCTGGGCTTCGACTCAGCATTATGCCGATTTCAATTACCAGATATCCCTGCTGAATGATGACCGCCCCCTCGACGATCTCCAGTTCGAGAAGGCGGTCCAGTCGGTGACGTCAGTGATACTGCGTGGGATTGGCTTGACTCCCTGAGCGGTACACGAGAGTGAGGCCGTTCTTTCAACTCGCCTTACGGAAGGGGTTGCGAGGATCCTGTTCCCAGCTCATGTAGGGTTTTCCGGTCTCCTGCGGCACCATGCTGATGCAGTTCTCTACCGGACAGGTGATCTGGCACAGGTTGCAGCCCACGCACTCTTCCTCGATGACCTCGTAGCGTTTGGCGCCGCTGGTTTCGACCAACTGGGCGATCGACTGGTGCGAGGTGTCCTCGCAGGCGATATAGCAGCGCCCGCACTGGATGCACCTGTCCTGGTCGATATGGGCGATGGTCTTGAAGTTCATGTCGAGGTGTTTCCAGTCGGTGGTATTGCTCACCGCCTTGCCGGAAAAATCGGCGACCGAACGATAGCTTTTTTCCGCCATCCACCGCGATAGCCCGTCCTTCATTTCCTCGACGATGCGGAAACCGTGCAACATGGCGGCGGTACATACCTGTACGCTGCCGGCGCCGAGGGCGATGAACTCCGCGGCATCCCGCCAGTTGGATACCCCGCCGATACCGGAGATCGGCAGGTTGCGGGTGGGGGCGTCGCGGGCGATCTCGGCGACCATGTTCAAGGCGATTGGCTTGACCGCACTGCCGCAGTAGCCGCCATGGGTGCTCTGGCTGCCCACTGTGGGCTTGGCCACCATGTTGTCCAGATCGAGGCTGGTGATCGAGTTGATGGTGTTGATCAGCGACACCGCGTCGGCACCGCCACGTAAGGCAGCCTGGGCCGGGGCCCGGATATCGGTGATGTTGGGCGTCAGCTTGACGATCACCGGCTTGGAATAATACTGCTTGCACCAGCGAGCGACCTGCTCGATCAGGTCCGGGTTCTGGCCCACCGCGGCACCCATGCCACGCTCGGGCATGCCGTGAGGGCAGCCCAGGTTGAGTTCGATGCCATCGGCACCGGTGGCCTCCACCAGCGGCAGGATATGCATCCACGAGGCTTCCTCGCAGGGCACCATGATCGACACGATCAGCGCGCGGTCCGGCCAGTCCTTTTTAACCTGGGCAATTTCGCGTAGGTTGATCTCCAGCGAGCGGTCGGTGATCAGCTCGATATTGTTGAAGCCCAGTACCTCTCGATTCTTGCCGAAGTGCGCCGAGTAACGCGACGAGACGTTGACCGCGGCCGGATCCTCGCCAAGGGTCTTCCATACCACGCCGCCCCAGCCGGCCTCATAGGCGCGCACTACGTTGTAGGCCTTGTCGGTGGGCGGTGCCGACGCCAACCAGAAGGGATTGGGTGCCTTGATACCGGCAAAGTCGATGCTGAGATCCACTCCGTTGACGATGCTGTTCATGCTGCCTCCTGCTTGGCCATGAGATCCTGATGGATAGCGTGGGCGGCAAGCTTGCCGTGCTGTACTGCCTGTACGGTGAGGTCCTGCCCGGGGGCGATACAGTCACCGCCGGCATAGACGTTGGGCAGTGAGGTGCGGAAGCTACCGTCGACCCGGATTCGCTCGCCGTCACGCTCGAGTTCCACCGCCAGCGGGTCGGCAAGGCTCGCCTCCGCAAAGGACTGGCCGATGGCCTTGAACACCGCATCGGCGGCGATTTCGAAGGTCTCGTCGGTACCGACAAGGCGGCCGTCTTGCTCATGGGTCTTTTCGAAACGCATGCCGGCGACGCGCCCCCCGTCGTCGAGCAGCACTTGCAGAGGCCGGGCCCAAGTCAGTATGCGTACCCCGTTTGCCCTGGCGATCTCCTGCTCGTGGTCGGTGGCTGACATCGCCTCGACACCGCGGCGGTAGACCAGCGTCACTTCGTCAGCACCGAGTCGAGCCATCTGCGTCGCCATGTCGATGGCGGTATTGCCGGCGCCGATCACCACGCAGCGCTTGGCCAGCGGTAGCTCGCCGAGGTCATCGGCCTGACGCAATTCCTTGATGTAGTCGACGGCGGGTGCGAGGCCCGGCGCGTCCTCGCCGGTCAGCCCCAGTGCGCGGCTGGCGCCTAGGCCAAGCCCCAGGAACACGCTGTCATAGTCGGCATGCAGACGTTCGAGGTTCAAGTTGTCGCCCAGGCGCTGACCGTAACGAATCTCGATGCCACCGATCTCGAGCAGAAACTCCACCTCCTTGCGGGCGAAGTCGTCGGTCATCTTGTAACGGGCAATGCCGTATTCGTTGAGCCCGCCGGGTTTGGCTTCGGCCTCGAAGATCACCACCCGGTGGCCGAGCATGGTGAGCCGGTGGGCGCAAGCCAGGCCAGCCGGACCAGCACCAACCACGGCAATGGTGCGGCCGCTATCGGCGGTACGGGCGAATGGGTGCTGGTCGAAATTCATGTGATCGGTAGCGTAGCGCTGCAGCAGGCCGATCAGCACTGGCTGGCATTCAGCGTCGTGATTGCGCACGCAGCTCTGTTCACAGAGGATCTCGGTAGGGCAGACCCGCGCGCAACTGCCACCCAGGATGTTCTGCTCCAGGATCGTCTGCGCGGCGCCATTGATATTTCCTTCGCCGATCTGACGGATGAAGCGCGGGATATCGATATCCGATGGGCAGGCCTCAATGCAGGGAGCGTCATAGCAGTACAGGCAGCGTTGGCTCTCGATGACCGCTTGGCGCTCGGTGAGCGGAGGATGCAGGTCGCGGAAGTTGTCGGCCAGCGCCTGCGGCGTCATTTCCGGGTTTTCACCGACCCGGGGCAGGTGCTTCAAGTCATTGGTCACGGTAATGGCCCCTTGTTGTTATGGTGCCGTTTGCTGAGCGGGCGTCGTTAGCTGCGCTCGACCGGCTGCGGTGCGTCGTATTCGGCGCGGCGTTGCAGGACATCGAACACGCCTGGATAGGCAGGGCGTTCCAGGTAGCGGCCGGCGCCGCGTTCGGCGCGAAGCTCGCCGTCTCGCCATACCCATTTGCCCTGGCTGATGGTATGGCGCGGAATGCCGTGCACTGTCTTGCCCTCGAAGATATTGAAGTCGACGTTCTGGTGGTGGGTCTTGGCCGAGATGGTGCGAGTCCCCTGCGGGTCCCAGAGCACCAGGTCGGCGTCGGCACCGACGCGCACGGCGCCCTTGCGTGGGTAGAGGTTGAATATCTTGGCGGTATTGGTGGAGGTCAGCGCCACGAAGTCGTGGATCGACAGCTTGCCGGTATTCACCCCTTCGTCCCACAACACCGCCATGCGATCTTCGACGCCGGCGGTGCCGTTGGGAATCTTAGTGAAATCCTCCTTGCCCATGGCTTTCTGTTCGGCACAGAAGCAGCAATGGTCGGTGGCGGTGGTCTGCAGGTTGCCGGATTGCAGCCCGTTCCACAGTGCCTCCTGGTGCCCCTTGGGCCGGAAGGGGGGGCTCATGACGTGTGCTGCGGCGCTGGTCCAGTCGGTGTTCTGGTAGACGCTGTCGTCGAGCACGAGGTGACCGGCCAGACACTCGCCGTAAACCGGATGGCCCTGCTGGCGGGCGTAGGTGATCTCGTCCACGGCGTCCTTGGTCGAGACGTGCACCAGGTACACGGGGGTGCCGAGGGTACTGGCGATACGGATCGCACGGCTGGCAGCCTCGCCCTCGACCTGGGGAGGGCGCGACAGCGGATGAGCTTCCGGTCCCGTCATGCCCTGGGCAAGCAGCTTCTGTTGCAAGTGGTAGACCAGTTCGCCGTTCTCGGCATGCACCGTAGGCACCGCGCCGAGTTCCAGGCAGCGTGAGAAGCTCTGCACCAGGATGTCGTCGGTGGCCATGATGGCATTCTTGTAGGCCATGAAATGCTTGAAGCTGTTGACTCCATGCTCCCGCACCAAGGTACCCATGTCTTCGTGAACGCTGTCGTCCCACCAGGTAATGGCGACGTGGAAGGCGTAGTCGGCGGCGGCCTTCTCCGCCCAACCGCGCCAGGTCTGGAAGGCCTCCATCAGAGACTGACCAGGGCTGGGAATCACGAAGTCGATGATCGAGGTGGTACCGCCGGCGAGTGCCGCAGCGGTGCCGGTGTAGAAGTCTTCGCTGGCTACGGTGCCCATGAAGGGCAATTGCATGTGGGTATGCGGGTCGATGCCGCCGGGCATCACGTATAGATCCCCCGCCTCGATCACCTCGCAACCGGCGGGAACGTCAAGATTCTCGCCGATCGCCTGGATCTTGCCGTCGTCGCACAGCACGTCGGCGCGGTAGGACTCTTCATGGGTGACGACGGTGCCGCCACGAATCAGTAGGGTCATGGTCGCTCTCTCCGTTCTCTTGTGCTTGTAGGTTTAGGCCTGAGCTGAAGGTCAACGAGCGCCTATTCGCCGTCGGTCAGGCGGCCATAGGCATCCGGTCGCCGGTCACGGAAGAACTGCCAGTTGTTGCGCACCTCACGCACCATCGCGAGGTCGATCTCGTGGATCAGCAGTTCGTCTTCCTTGTCGCTGGCTTGGGCCTCGATCTGCCCGCGCGGATTGACGATGTAGGAGGAACCGTAGAACTCGCCGATGTTCCACGGTGCCTCGGTGCCGACTCGGTTGATGGTGGCGATGAAGCAGCCATTGGCGGCAGCGGAAGCGGGTTGTTCCAGTTCCCACAGGTATTGGGACAGACCTGCGACGGTGGCCGACGGGTTGAAGATCATCTCGGCGCCGTTCAAGGCCAGGGCGCGCCAGCCCTCGGGGAAGTGGCGGTCATAGCAGATATACACACCGATCTTGCCGTAGGCGGTATCGAACACCGGCCAGTCCGATTTTCCGGGTTTGAAGTAGAACTTTTCCCAAAAGCCAGCGACCTGGGGGATATGAGTCTTGTGGTACTTGCCCAGGTAGCTGCCGTCGGCATCGAATACCGCGGCGGTGTTGTAGTAGACACCGGTCACGGTTTCTTCGTAGACGGGCACGATCATCACCATGCGGTGCTCGGCGGCGAGCTTCTGCATCAACTGGCAGGTCGGGCCTTCCGGGACGCGCTCGGCGGCGGCGTACCACTTGGGGTCCTGGCTGGGGCAGAAGTAGGGTTGGTTGAACACTTCCTGGAAGCACAACACCTGCACGCCGGCATCGGCGGCCTGCTGGATCAATGGCAGGTGAGCCTCGTTCATGGCGTCGCGAATCGCGGCGGGATCCAGGTCGGTACTGGCTTTCAGGCCCATCTGAATAAGGCCGATCTTCATTTTCTGCATCGTGGATTGTCCGTTTCGTATTGTGGTTGTTTAAAACTGACACCATGGACAGCTTTTTGAAAGCTAGACCCGCTGGCAGGAGAAATGCAAGACTTTTTTCAAGATCAAATTATTCTGCCTTAAGTTATTGTAATGAAAGGTATTTGAGCAATCTTTGGTTTGGTAAGCACATTTTTGGTGAGGATGTGCACCGATTGGGTGAAACAGTTAGGATTATAAAAAATACAATAAAAACAGATAGTTAAATTATTTTGTCTTGTGATTTTGATTAGGGTGTTAATCAAACTTGAACCATTATGAAAACTGACTAGCCTGTCATGAAGCGTCAGAATTTCAGGGAGAACGATGCTGAATTGGATCTTGATATATCCATGCTTATTCTTGTCAGTATCGTCAGTTTTTTCTGGAAATCATTAAGTTGCCGCTCATTTCCAGCCACGAGGAGTGAATGGGGAGCGCTCTTTGTAGGTTGCAGATTGGCACTTGGGCACGCTTATTGCTTTGTGTTTGGCACGTCCGCCAGGTAGGCGCCGTGAATCAATCAAGTGACGAGGAGAACAACAATGACCGTCAAGTCATCTCGAATGTTGGATAGGCAGGGCTTGATAGAGCTCGATGAGGGTGACGACGTCCGTGACAGCCCGCGTTTCAATACCGATATCGCACCAACCAAGGCGAGTGAGCGGACCTGGTCACGCTGGAACATTGCCGCGCTGTGGGTGGGGATGTCGATCTGCGTGCCGACCTATACGCTGGGCGGCGTGCTCACGGCCTATTTTGGGTTGAGTGTGGGAGAAGCATTGCTGGCCATTTTGTTGGCCAATGTTATCGTGCTGATTCCGCTGACGCTGAATGCTTTCCCCGGTACCAAATTCGGTATTCCCTTTCCGGTGGTATTACGCTCTTCGTTCGGGATTCTTGGCTCCAATGTACCGTGCCTGATCCGGGCGCTGGTCGGCTGTGGTTGGTTCGGTATCCAGACCATGTTCGGTGGCTTGGCGATCCATCTGCTGCTGTCGGCAATCTTTCCGCCTTGGCAAGCATTGGGCGGTGTCGGTGAAGTGATCGGTTTCTTCGTCTTCGGCGCTATGAATCTGTATGTGGTGATTCGCGGTGCCGAGTCGATCAAGTGGCTGGAAACCCTGGCGGCTCCCTTGTTGCTGGCGGTCGGCGTCGGGCTGATGTTCTGGGCATGGCCGCACATGTCGATGACCGAGCTGCTGGCACAGCCGCCGTCGCGCCCGGAAGGGGCGCCGGTCTACGGTTACTTCTTTGCCGGGCTGACCGCCATGGTCGGGTTCTGGGCCACGCTGTCACTGAACATTCCCGACTTCAGCCGTTTCGCCAAGAGCCAGAAGGATCAGATCGTCGGTCAGATTATCGGTTTGCCGCTGACCATGTTCTTCTTCGCCGCCCTGGGGGTGGTGATGACGGCCGCGTCGGCATCGCTGGTCGGCCGCACCATCGCCGACCCGGTCAACCTGATCGGCATGATCGACAATCCCTTCTGGGTCGGTGTCGCGATGATTCTGATCATCATCGCCACCCTGTCCACCAATACGGCGGCGAATATCGTCTCGCCGACCAACGATTTCCAGAATGTGGCGCCGAAGCTGGTCGACCATCCCCGCGGCGTGCTGATCACCGGCCTGGTGGGCGTGTTGCTGATGGGTTATGACTTGCTGCAGAAGGCCGGTGTGATCACCTCGGGCGTGACCCTGGAAAGCCTCTACTCCAACTGGTTGCTGGGTTATTCGAGCCTGCTGGGGCCGATCGCCGGGATCATGGCGGTGGATTATTTCCTGATCAAGCGTCAATCCCTGGATGTGCCGAGTCTCTATCAGGACAACAAAGCCTATCCGGCGATCAACGCGGCGGGTTTCATTGCCTTCGGTGTTCCCGTGCTTCTGACGCTGGTGGCACTGACAACCGGCACCATGGCGTGGTTCTATGATTACGGCTGGTTCACCGGCTCCGCCCTGGGGGCCATGACCTACTATGTGGCGAGTCTGATTCTATCGCCCGCCCAGCAAACCGTGCCGATAGCGACTGCCGATATGGAGTGACTCTGCTGGGGGGCATTGTCGCGATATATTGGATTCGACACGCCAACGCCCCGCAAACATGCGGGGCGTTGGCGTGTTGGTAACGGCGATGGATAACGGTAATCAGATGCCGTCGTGGGGGTGCGGATCGCGGTTGCCGGTACTGGCCACCACGGTGCCGGTTTCGCCGCTTTCAAGTGCGGCCAGTAAGGGCTCGGACTCTTGCTGGAAGGCGGCCAAGGCGTCGCCTTCGAGGCTCTGGTTTTCCGGCAGGTCGACGCGCATGGGGTCTACCCGCTTGCTGCTGACCATCACTTCATAGTGCAGGTGAGGGCCTGTGCTGCGACCGGTGTTGCCGGAAAGAGCGATGCGTTCGCCCATGGTCACGCGGTCACCACGATTGACCAATGGCCTTGAGAGGTGGAGATAACGGGTGCGGTAGCCGTTATCGTGGCGTATTACGACGAAGCGCCCCGCGAGCGGGTGGCTGCCCACTTTTTCCACGCGCCCATCGGCTGGAGCGGTAACGGGAGTGCCCCTGGGCATGGCGAAATCAGTGCCGTAATGTGGGCTGATACGACCGGTAACCGGGTGCTTGCGCTGAAGGTTGAACGACGAACTGAGCCGGTAATTACCGTTGAAGGGATAGCGAGCGAAGGCGGGGTCGAGACTATTGCCTTCCGGAGTATAGAAACGGTTGTCGGCGCTGTTGCGAACCACGGTCAAGTCCATTCTCGCCCCCTCGTACTGGACGGCGAGAATGCGGGGATCGAGATTCTGCCCATCGATGACGTCATGCTCGACCAGTACTTGGAAACGATCGCCGCGACGGGTGTCGCGGCGAAAATCGAGTTTTTTCGAGAGGAGGCTGCTGAGTTGAGCAACCTCGGCGGCCGACAGGCCGGTTGCCTCGGCTGAGCGACCGAAGCTGCCACTGACGGTACCGGCAAACAGGCGTTGGGTCGCTTCACCCGATTTTTCGATACTCGCGATGTCGAAACCCTGCTCGACGTCGCGTTCGATCAGGTAGCCACTACGGGCGTTCTTCATCACGCGTAGCGCTAATAACTGGTCATTTTCATCGAGCTGGTATTCGAAGCTGTGTCCGACCCGCAGTCGCGTCAGCACTTGCTTTTCGGGGAGACTTTCGAGAAGACGCATGACCTCGCTATAGCCCAGACCCAGATTGCGTTCGGCCAGAACGGCGAAAGTGTCGCCTCGTTGAATGGTGTAGGTTTGCCACTCGGGTGTATAAGTCTGCTGAGCGATGATCTCCTCATCGAGGAAGACATTTTCATCGTCGAACAACACAAGCGGGTCTTCGTAGGAAGTGCCGCCTGAGGACTCTTCTTGCTCTTGGTTTTCCTGGTCTCCCGATGCGGAATACCGAGGCAAGGTCATGGCCAGGTGCAGGACATCGCTATCGATGTGGGGAGACGCTTCGGTCTGCGATGAGTCGGCAGTGGCAATATGAGGTTCTGAACTTGCCGGCATCATGATGTCGCGGACTTCTTCCTCCTCCCCTTTAGCCGCTGCGGGAGAAACGAAATCGATATCCATGACTTCCTTGACGGCTAGTTCACGGATCGGTACATGTTGACGAGTAGCGTCTCGCGTGTTCGATGCCAACGGGACTGACTCGGTAGCGAGAGAATTGCTGACTACCAGTTTCGAGTCGCTGGAAGAAGAAGTGTCGAGTTCGACGGGGATGGAAGTGATAGCAGAGTTGCTGTCACTCGCATTGCCATCGAAAGCGCTGAAAATCTTTTGTGTGCCCAGCACGGTGACCATGGTGGCGACCGGTAAAAGTAACAATTTGTGCGTGCGGGGCAGCGAATGAAGAATTCGCAACATGATAAAGGCCGTACGTGTTAGATGGATATAAAAAGGCAGACGAACCTTAACCCATGACGCAAGACCTGCCTAGTCTGTATGTAGATACAGTAACGAAGAGGCGGCTCGAGACCGCAGAGTCTCTGTGGTCTCGAGTCCGTGCAGAGTGAAAAAAAGAGGGACTTTCCGGCGTCTGTTTTTCGCTTTGGAAGTGGCTAATTTTTGATCAAGGCATGGCCGATTTCTAACCTGTCAAGGTGCCATCACGATACTCGGCCAGCGTCTGTTCCAACTCGGCATGCGTGTTCATGACGAAAGGACCATAGTGCGCGATGGGCTCCTGGTGGGGGGTGCCCGCGAGGATCAGCGCTTGAGCGCCCGGCGCACTAGAAAGCTGTAGTTCATCGCCCGCGCTCAGTTTGGCGAGCTGCCCCCGACCGATATGTTGATCCGAGACCGTCAACTCGCCGGCGAAGACATAGAGCAGCAATGTCGGGGCGGCATTGACCAGATCCAGAGTTCCCCTTTCTTCCAGCGTGACGTGTGCCACTGCACCGTGTCCGGCCAGCGCATCCAATGGACCACTGATCGCAGTACCATCCTGGAGTTGCCAGTCACCGCCCAAGGCTACCAGCCGTGCACCTTCGGCCACGAGCGTGGACATTTCGTGGGCACGCACATCGCGATAGGTCGCCGGGCTGAGCTTGTCCTTGGCGGCCAGGTTCAGCCATAACTGAAAGGCGTGCAGGCCCTGACTGTCGGTCAAGGGCATCTCGGAGTGAATGATGCCACGGCCGGTGTGCATCCATTGGGCATCGCCGGCACCGATAGTGCTGGTATGCCCCATGTGATCCTCATGGGTCAGGCCGCCATGGATCACGTAGGTCAGGGTCTGAATGCCCCGATGAGGATGCGGTGGGAAGCCACCGATATAGTCGTCCGGTTGATCGGAGCCCAACTCGTCGAGCATCAGGAAAGGGTCGAGGCCGCCACCGAAGTCGTGGATGCGGCGAATCTTGACCCCGTCGCCATCCTGGCTGGGATGGCTTTTGAGCAGGCGTTCAACTCGGCGTGAGGAAGAGGTCGGCATGGAGATATCCTCTTGGTGAACCAGTCTGACTGGCATTTTAGGTCATGTTTTTCGAAAATTAAGCGCATAATTTGCCTTTAACGATTCGAGGAAATCGAAATGTCGCGTGTCACCCTGGCCCAGTGGCAGATGCTGGCCGCCGTCATCGACCATGGCGGCTTCGCACGCGCCGCCGAAGCGATTCACAAGAGCCCATCGACCTTGAACCACGCCGTTCATAAGCTCGAGGAGCAACTGGGCATCCAGGTACTGGAACCAGTGGGGCGTCAAGTGCGCCTTACCGAGGCAGGGGAGATGCTGCTGCGCCGGGCACGGCAACTTCTCGAAAATGCCGAAGCCTTGGAAGATGTGGCGGAGCGCCTGGCCGAAGGGCTCGAGGCCGAAGTAATACTGGCCGTGGATCAGATCTTCCCTCCCGATGCCTTGGCCCATGCCTTGGAAGACTTCTCCGCCGCCTATCCCTACGTGCGAGTGCAGTTGCATGAAACCGTGCTCAATGGCGGCATCGAGATGCTCTACGATGCTCGTGCCGATATGGTGGTTTCAGGGCTCGCGGCGCAAGGCTTCCTCGGCGAGCCATTAGTGACCGTGAACTTCATCGCCGTGGCACATCCGTCACATCCATTGCATCGCTTGGGTCGCGAACTCGACCTGCGCGACCTCGAGCAGCATCGCCAATTGGTGGTCCGTGACTCGGCCCTGCGTCAGTCGATGGATGCCGGTTGGCTCAAGGCCGAACAGCGTTGGACGGTCAGTCACCTCGACACCTCAATCGACATGCTGGCGCGCGGCCTGGGGTTTGCCTGGGTGCCGGAAACCCGCATTCGCGACCTGCTCAACGACGGCTCGTTGGTCCCCCTGCCGCTGTCGGTGGGCGGTACCCGTGAGGTGCCCATGCAACTCATTCATCGCGACCGGGACTGTGCCGGGCCAGCGACGCGCGCCATGGCCGATGCGCTGAAGGCGGCTGTACTGGCTTGCTGTTCGGAGCACAATGATTCGATTTTGTCGAATGATAGGGCGGAAAACATGCGCTTGAGCATCGATTGAATCGGTTTAGGCTAGAGGCAGTGATTCCAAACCGTTCAGGAGATGACCATGGGCCTGTTGATCGATGGCAAGTGGCACGATCAGTGGTACGACACCAAGAGACATGGCGGTGAGTTCGTGCGCGAATCCGCCAAGTTGCGTGACTGGGTGACTGCCGATGGCGGCCCGGGACCGACTGGACAGCCGGGGTTGCCCGCCGAGGCCGGGCGCTACCATCTCTATGTCTCCCTGGCCTGTCCTTGGGCGCATCGCACTTTGATACTGCGCAAGCTCAAGGGGCTAGAGGGACTGATCAGCATGTCCTATGTCAGTCCGCTGATGCTCGATCAGGGCTGGACCTACAACCGCGAACAGGGCTCCAGCGGCGACCCCATCAGTGGTGTGGAGTTTCACCATCAACTCTATACCCTCACCGACCCGCACTATACCGGTCGTGTCACGGTGCCGGCACTGTGGGACAAAGAGCAGCGTCGCATCGTCAACAACGAGTCCGCCGAATTGGTTCGGATGTTCAATTCAGCTTTCGACGCACTCACTGGCAACCGCCTGGATTTCTACCCCGAGGATCTGCGCAAGACCATCGACGCGGTCAATGCCGATGTCTACGAGCACATCAACAACGGCGTCTACAAGGCGGGGTTCGCCACCGAGCAGGCTGTGTACGACAAACATGTCACAGCATTGTTCGAAGCGCTGGAGCGCATCGAGAGGCGTCTGGGCGAGTCACGCTACCTGGCCGGCGAGTGGTTGACCGAGGCCGATATCCGCCTGTTCACCACCCTGATACGTTTCGACGCGGTTTACTACGGCCACTTCAAGTGCAACCTCAAGCGCATCGAGGACTATCCCAACCTGTCGAATTACCTGCGCGAACTCTACCAGTGGCCTGGGGTGGCGGAGACGGTGAACCTGGAACATATCCAGCGCCACTACTATTACAGTCACGACACCATCAACCCCACGCGCATCGTGCCCAAGGGGCCGCTGCTGGATTTCGACCGGCCACATGATCGTGAGCGGTTGCGGGGGAAGGGAGTCCGTGAGAAGTAAGAGGGAAGAAGGAAAGAAGGAAAGAAGGAAAGAAGGAAAGAAGGAAAGAAGGAAGAGGTGGGGCGTTCACCGGAATGGAATTATTCCGTGGGAGCGCAGATTTTCTGCGCGAATGGCGCCGTCAGGCGCCCATACGGCCTCCGCTATCGCCCAGCAAGCTGGGCTCCCACGGCCATGCTAGCCTCATGGTTCTTAGGCATTCTTGGCCAGCCAGCGGTCCAGGGCATTGGCGAATTCGCGCCGGTCGCTGTCCGAATAGCCCTTGGGGCCGCCGGTGTGCTCGCCGCTAGCGCGTAGCGTCTCCATGAAATCCCTCATTTGCACCCGCGCGCGGATATTGTTGTGGTCGAGTGATTCGCCGCGGGTTGTCATCACGGCTGCGCCCTTGTCGAGCGCTTCCATGGCCAAAGGCAGGTCCGAGGTGATCAACAGGTCGCCCTTTTCCAGACGCGCGACGATCTCATGATCGGCGGCATCGAAACCGCTGGCGACGGCCAACGATTTCACCCAACGCGAGGCCGGCAGTGGCACTTGATGATTGGCGACGAACCAGGTCGTTGTGTTGGTGCGCTCGGCGGCACGCACGATGATGTCCCGTGCCACGCGAGGGCAGGCGTCGGCATCGATCCACAAGGTCGGCATGGGGGCTCCTGAATGGGTACGACGCTGGATGATAGCATGCGCCAGCTCTTCTCTCCTCAGTCGATCAGCCCACTGTCGTCATAGAACGGGAAGGGACCAGGGTATTCCACGATGAAGCCCTGGTGGGTCACCATGCCGATGGAGGGTGTCCAGTGGTGCAGTAGATACCCGGGGGGTTCAAGATGAAAGCTTGAGGGGCCTTCGGAGGTGAGATCCAGGCTGACCTGGTGGGAGGCGCCAGGGCAACTGATCGCCAGCGTATTGGCAAAGCGAGCCTGGATGCCGCGATGCAGGTGGCCGCATAGCACCCGTTCCACCTGGGGGTGCTGGCCGATGACCTTCGCCAGGGCATCGGCATTTCGCAGACGCTGGCGATCCATATGCCCGATGCCGCTGACGAAAGGGTGGTGATGCAGCATGACCAGGGTGGGGCGTGCCGGCTGCTGGAGCAATGTCTCGTCGAGCCAGCGCAGGCGTTCCAGGCACAGGGTGCCATGAGGGTGCCCGGGTAGCATGGAGTCGAGCCCGATCAGCCGCACCGGATAGTCGTCCACTACCCATTGCACGAAGCGGGGGTGCTGGAAGAGATAGGAATGATCCGGAAAGGTGGTGCGCAGTTTGTCGCGATCATCGTGGTTTCCCGGGATCAGATAGACCGGCAGCCTGAGGTCAGCCAGGATTTCCCGAAGGGTGACGTATTCTTGGGATTGGCCGAAATCCACCAGGTCACCGCTGATCAGCAGTAGGTCCGGGCGTGGTGTCAGGTGGTTGAGTTTGTGGATCGCTTGGCGAAGTGCTCCGGCGGTGTCCACTTGGCGGTAAGAGAGGCGTCCCCCTGCCTTGATATGGGGGTCGCTGATCTGGGCGATCAGGCAGTGCTCAGCCATGGGCAACCTCCTGTACATCTCGCTGTGAGTTGCACTGCTCGGGATGGAACAGCACCTCGGGCGGTATTGTCAGGCCGATGACCTCGCCGACTCGCCAGTGCTCGCGTGAGGGTGCGTCGACCTGCAGCGGTGTGCTGCTGCCGGTATCCACCATCAGGCGCTGGGTTTGTCCTAGGAAGACGCTCTGGATCACGCAGCCCTGGATGGCGGCAACGTTCGTTTCCACTATCTGGATATCCTCGGGCCGGCAGTAGATGCTAGGTAGCCCCGAGAGGTGCGGGCCGTGCAACTCGCCGCCGTGAACCACAAGTCGTCCCTGGGGGCGAGAGCCGATCACCTCCAGTCGATTGACGGCGCCGATGAAGTCAGCGACGAAGGCACTGGACGGGCGGTGATAGATTTCCTGGGGCGTGCCGAGTTGGGCGATGCGCCCCGCCTGCATAACGGCGATACGGTCGCCCAGGGCCATGGCCTCGGCCTGATCGTGGGTGACATAGACGGCGGTGATGTTCAGTTCACGCAGTAGCTGGCCGATCTCGATGCGCAGCCGATCGCGCAGCTTGGCATCCAGGGCGGCCAAGGGCTCGTCGAATAGCAGCACCTTGGGGCGTACAGCGATGGCCCTGGCCAGCGCCACACGCTGTTTCTGCCCGCCGGAAAGAGCGTCGATACGACGCTCGCCAAAGCCTTGCAGATCGACCATGGCCATGACTTCGTCCACACGCTGGCGTATCTCGGTGGCCGGCAGGCGCTGGATCTTCAGCCCGTAGGCGATGTTGTCGGCGACGCTCATGTTGGGAAACAGTGCATAGTTCTGGAACACCATGCCCACGTCGCGCTTCTCGATGGGCCGTTGGGTGACATCACGCTCGCCGAAGCGTACGCGTCCTCCGGCGTCGGGGGATTCCAGGCCGCTGATGATGCGTAGGGTGGTGGTCTTGCCGCACCCGGAGGGGCCGAGCAGTACCAGGGTCTCGCCGGCGGCGATGCTCAGATCGAGGGGGTGCAGGGCGGTGTGGCCGTTGGCGAAGGTACGTCCGCAGCGCTCCAGGGTAATGCTGACGGATGAGGTCATGACGGTCTCGTTGGCTATTCGCAATGAAAAGGTGTCAGTGGTGTTGGACGGTGAGGCGTCCCGCCCACTGGATGGCGACCAGCAGGGGCACGATCATCACCAGGAAGATCAGGGTGTAGGCCGAGCCGATCTCCAGGCGCATGGAGGCGTAGCTATCGGCGAGTCCCACGGGCAGTGTTTTGGTCAGCGGGGTATGCAGCATCCAGGTGATGTTGAATTCACCGATCGACAGGGTGACCACCATTAGCGCGCCGGCCAGGATGCCACTCATACAGTTGGGCACTACCACGGTGAGGAAGCGTCGCCAGAAGCCTGCACCCAGGCTGGCAGCGGCTTCTTCCAACTGCGGTAGCCGAGCGGTGCGCATCACCGAAAGCACCGGACGGATCATGAACGGCAACGTGAACAGCACGTGGCCGACCAGGATGAACAGCCAGCTGTCGCGGAACTCGCGGTAGTGGCCATAGGCCAGAAGCAGCGCCAGTGCCGTGGCCAGCCCGGGTACAGCCACCGGTAGTAGCAAGGCTTCCTCGATGGCGTTGGCCCAACGCCGTCGGCTGCGCAGCAGGCCGTAGGCAGCAGGCACCCCGAGCAGCACGGTGACGGTAAGGCAGGCCAGGGCCAGCCGAATCGACAGCCAGATGGTGTCGGCGTAGAGCTGCCAGACATCATTGACCCAGCGCAACGTCAGGCCACTTTTCAGACCGACGAAATAGTTCTCGGTGAGCCCGGCCAGTGCGGACATCACTACCGGCACGATCATGAACAGACACACCAGCAGGGTGAAACCCAGCTGCAAGAGGAAGCGAATGCGAGTCGTCATGCTGGAGCTCCCAGGCTACTGCCGGCCAGCTTGCGGGCTATGCTCAAGGCCAGCCAGGTGATGAGCCCCAGCACCACTGAGAGGGCGGCGGCCATGGCGAAGTTGGCGTAGTTGGTGAATTCACCGTAGATATTGAGCGGCAGAATGCTCATCCGGGTGCCCAGGGTGAAGGCTGTACCAAAGGCACCCATGCTGGTGGCGAAACAGATCGCCCCGGTAGAGAGTAGCGCTGGGGCGATGCCGGGGACTATCACGTCGCGGGTGACCCGCCACGTGTCGGCACCAAGTGAGCGGGCTGCTTCTTCCAGGCTGCGGTCGAGCGTTTCGCAGGCCGCCATCACCGTGGTGATCACCCGTGGTATGGAGAAGTAGAGGTAACCGACGAACAGCCCTGTGAGGGAGTAGGCGAATATCCAGCGCTCGTCGAATAGCCACTGGCTAAGCTGTGCCAGGATGCCTTGTCGGCCGCCCAGCATGATTACCAGAAATCCCACGACCACACCCGGAAAAGCCAGCGGGAAGGTCAGGATGGCGACCAACGCCGCCTTTCCCGGGAAGCAGTGCCGAGCCAGGAAGAAGCCCGCCAGGCCGGCAATCCCCACGGCGGTTATCGAGACCACGAGGGAGACGCCCAGCGTGGCGGCCAGGCTGATCAGGTACTGGCGATGGGTCAGGATGGCCAAGTAGGCACTGATGCCACTGCCACGGTCGATCTCGGCCCCCATTAGCACCAGGCGGGCAAAGGGCAACAGCCAGAAGGCGCAGAACATGGTCAGCGCTGGTGCCAGTGCCAGCAGGGCCAGACGCTGTTGACGTCGCGTGCCGGCCGGACCTGCCGCCGCCTTGGCCGAGGATGAAGCGGCTCCTGCCCGGAGCCGCCACTGTGAAACCGTCGTCATGATCAACGCACCTCGGACAGGTACCGATCGGAGAACTCGCGCTGGGCCTCGGCCATGTCGTGATAGTCCACCGTCCTGGCGCGGGCGTAGTCGCTGGCGGGAAGAAACACCTCGCGCGCTTCCTCGGAAATGGCGCTCTCGCGCACCGGGCGCAGGTAGGCGTTGGCCCACACCGCCTGGCCCTGATCCGAGAGTACGAAGTCCAGCACCTGGCGTCCGTTGTCGGCGTTGGGACCATCCTTCACCAGACTCATCACATAGGGCACCACCACGCTGCCCTCTTCAGGGATGACGAACTCGACGTTGGCCCCATCCTTGTGGCGGGCGCGATAGGCGTTGAAGTCGTAATCCAGCAGGATCGGGATCTCGCCGGAAAGCACTCGGGCATAGCTGGTCTGCTTGGGTACGATGGGCGCGTTGTCGGCCAGCGCGTTGAAGTAGTCGATGGCGGGAGAGAAATCATCGAGATCGCCACCCTTGGCGAGGTTGACTGCTACGGCGCCGACATAGCCGACGAAGGCACTGGAGGGGTCGAGATAGCCGATCATGCCGCGATACTCGGGTTTTAGCAGGTCATCCCAGGAGGTGGGCACTGGTGCACCATCCAAGGCGTCTACGTTGACCATGAAGCCCAGTGTGCCGGAATGGATGGCGAACCAGTGACCCTCGGGATCCTTTAGACCATCAGGAATCTCGTCCCAGTGGGCGGGCTCATAGGGGGCGACTACGTCGGCCTCCATGGCCTGGATGCCGAAGGTCACGCCGTAGTAGACGACATCCGCCACGGGGCTCGCGCTCTCGGCCACCAGCTGAGCCAGCGATTGGCCGGAATTCTTGTTGTCCTGGGGAACGTGGATGCCGGTCTCCTGCTCGATAAGGCGCAGCTGGGAGCCCCAATCCGCCCACTCCGGCGGGCAGTTGTAGCAGATAGCAGTGTCGTTGGCCTGAGCGGTGACGAGCGTACTGGCGCCAAGCAGCGCGGAGGCCAGCAGGGCCTGACGAAGACGCGGGAAACTCATGGTGTATTCCTCTGGGGGTTGCGAGTGACGAGGACTTGCCGGGATGTCGGAGGCGCTCCGACGCTTTCGCCCTCACGCAGCGCATGGGGAAGGGGAAGCGGTTGGGGAGTCTCTCCCCGAATCATGGCCAGCAGGATCTGCACCGCTGAGCGGCCGATCTCTACGCGGGGTTGTTCCACGGTACTTAGTGAGGGGTAGAGGCAATGGCCAAGGTTGATGCCATCGAAGCCCATCACCGAGAGATCACCCGGTACCGAGCGTCCGGAGCGCTGCAGTTCGCCGATCAGGCTGATGGCGAGCAGGTCATTGGTGCAGATCACCGCGGTCAGGCCGTCGTGGCCTGAGAGCTCGGGTTCGAGGCAGGCCAACTCGGCCTGGGTATGCCGGGGCATCTCGATCAGCGGCCGTGGCGTGAGTCCGTGATCGCACATGGCCTGGCGGTAACCCTCGTAGCGCAACCGGGCGCGATCCGACTGCAGCAGCGAACCTGCCACCATGCCGATGCGGTGGTGGCCCAGAGCGATGAGGTGCCGGGTGGCCTCGGCCACGGCAGCGCGGTTGTCCACTCCGATGGTCGGAATGTCTGCCGCCTCCGGTTGGTTGTAGACCAGCAGGTAGGGGCAAACCTCCCTGTGCAGCTTGGCGAGTACCTCGCTGCGATCCGCGTCGGCTATGGTGAGTACCAAACCGTCGACGCGCTGGCGCAACATTTCCTCGACGATTTCGCTCTCGCGGCTGGCATCGTATTCGCTGGTGGTGACGATCAGTGAGTAGCCGGAGGCGCGGGCTGCGACCTCCATGGCCTGTAGTTGCTCGGCAAACACCGGGTTGTCGAGGCTCGGCACCATGACGCCGATCATCTTTGTGGTCTGGGCACGCAGCTGACGGGCCACATTGTTGGGCCGGAAGGCGAGCCGGTGGGCCGCCTCAAGCACCTTGTGGCGCGTCTCGGGACGCACCAGTTCGGGGCTAGAAAAGGCTCGTGCCGCGGTGGCGCGGGAAACCCCTGCCAATTTCGCCACGCTAAGTAAATCTGCCATTCGTTACCTCATGCACGATCGATGAGATCGATCTCATGAGGGCGACTCTAGTCGTGGCAAATGACGAAACGATGATGATCCGGTTGCGAATTGAGGACAGGTGCGGAACAAGCTATCGATGGAGCCTCACGTTCGCCGGAGGTGCTTAGATGGGATTATCAGAGGGGTGACGAAAAGACTAGCTAGAGGCGGGCAGCGATGATAGCATGCGCACTCCTCGCATGTGCTGACCCCACCATCGTAACGGATCGCCCTTGCCGCGGGTCGTCGGAAAGACGACAGGCAGGACGACGCTTGCAAAGACGCCAGGCAACGAATTGCGCGTCTTGATAGGTAGATGGAGCGCCCAAGTGCCATCGTTCCTCCTCGAACGGGCACGGCGCGAATGGTCGCCACAGCGGTTCGCTGGCCCGAACGTGGGCCCGAATGAACCTGATGCCAGGTGCGACCGGTGTCCCAGACTCCGCTAGACAATCTCCCCATTGCGGCAGATTCGAGCATGAACGTGTGTCGGAGCGGGGACACCAACAAATTCTGTTGCCGGTAATGTCCGGCCTACCAAGGTGTGATTGATGACCTCGACTTCTGTCGCCTCGCCGAGCTTCGGCGAATTGGCACTGCTGCCTGCCGTGCTGTCCGCTGTTGAAACCCTGGGCTACGAGACGCCCTCGCCGATTCAGGCACAAACCATCCCGGCGCTGCTGGAAGGCCGCGACATGCTGGGCCAGGCCCAGACCGGTACCGGCAAGACCGCGGCCTTTGCGTTGCCGCTGCTGTCACGTCTCGAACTCGAGCGTCGCGAACCCCAGGTGCTGGTGTTGGCGCCGACCCGCGAGCTGGCCCAACAGGTGGCCATGTCCTTTACCAAGTACGGCCAGAACCTGAAGGGAATGGGCGTGGCCACCCTGTGTGGCGGTCAGGAATACCGTGAACAGATCAGTGCACTCAAGCGTGGTGCCCAGGTCGTCGTCGGCACTCCTGGTCGGGTGATCGACCACCTCGATCGTGGCACCCTCAAGCTCGACGGTCTCTCCGCACTGGTGCTCGACGAAGCCGACGAAATGCTGCGCATGGGCTTCATCGACGACGTCAAGCGCGTGGTCGCCGATACTCCGACCGACGCCCAGCGCGTGTTCTTCTCCGCGACCCTGCCGGACGAGATCGAGCGCATCGTCAACCGCTACCTGGTCGATCCCGTCAAGGTCATGATCGAGTCCAGCGTGGGGACCGCCGAGAGCATCGACCAGCGCCTGGTGCGCGTCGAAGGCGGTGCCAAGCTCGAAGCCTTGTCACGTATCATCGAAGTCGAGCCGGTAGATGCCGCCATCGTCTTCGTGCGTACCCGAGCGGCCTGTACCACGCTGGTCGAGCAGCTCACCGCGCGTGGCGTCAATGTCGCCGGTCTGTCCGGCGATCTCGACCAGAGCCTGCGCGAGCGCACCATCATGCGTCTCAAGCGCGGCAAGGTCGACGTACTGATCGCCACTGACGTGGCGGCGCGTGGCCTCGACGTGCCGCGCATCACCCATGTCATCAACTATGATTTGCCGCAGGACAGCGAAGCCTATACCCACCGCATCGGTCGTACTGGCCGTGCCGGCCGCACTGGTGTGGCGATTACCTTTGCCGGCTTCCGCGAGACCCGCAAGGTGCGTTGGCTGGAGCAGGCCACCGGCCAACAGATGAGCGATATGCCGTTGCCTGATGAGAAGGCGATTCGTGCCCATCGTGACGAAGTTTTCCGCGAGCGAGTGGTCGGCGCCCTGACCGCTGGTACCGACGAGCAGCGCAGCCTGGTCGAGCGCCTGGTCGCCGACGGGCACGATCCGCTCGAGTTGGCCTGTGCTTTCGCTACCATTGCGCGCGCCGACGAGGCGCCGATTGGCCGGTTGCCGTCACCGCGTGCCGAACGCACCGAGCGTGGCCCTCGCGAGGGCAAGCCGCGTCGTAGCGAGGATCGCGGTCCCAGCGAGGGTATGACGCGTTATCGTGTCGCGGTGGGCCACAAGGATGGCGTCAAGCCTGGCCAATTGGTCGGAGCGCTTGCCAATGAAGGCGGGATCGAAGGTAACCGCATCGGTCGCATCGACATTCGCAATGCCTTCTCCGTGGTCGAGCTGCCCAGCTCGCTGCCGACCAGCGTACTGGCCAAGATGGCCCGCGCTCGAGTCGCCGGCCGCGCGCTGGAAATCAGTGAAGATCGTGGGGTTCCGGAGCGCGCTCCACGGCGTCGTAACGAGGATGACGCGCCGATTCGCCGTCGCGAACGCGCCTGAGGAAACCGCCGTCGAGTCGACGGTGGCAACAGTCGCAACCACACAGGCCGGGGACGTTCCCCGGCCTGTGTTTTTTAGTGGGTAGCTGATACTCGAAGTCCCGGGGTGAACCAAGGAGAGACGGCATGTGGCAACGGTTGTCGTGGCGCGTGCGCGGCTATCTGATCACTGGCGCCGGCGTGATGTTGTTGTCGCCGGATGCGTTGTTCGTAAAGGATACCCAGCTCGATGTGGCGGCCTTCATGTTCTGGCGCGCGCTGTTGTTGTTCGCGGTGCTATCGCTGGTGGCCTGGTGGCGTTACGGCAAGCGCTTGCCGGAAGCCGTGCGTGCCTGTGGTCCGGCCATGTGGTGGTGCCCATTGGCGTTTGCCGTCAGCGCTTGGGGATTCGTTGCCGCGAACCGGCTGACCGCCGCCGGCAACGTACTGGTGATTCAGAACTTGGCCCCCTTGCTTGCCGGGTTGATCGGCTTGGTCGTCTACGGTCAACGCCTGCGTTTGCAGACCTGGTGCGTGATCGTCTTATGCGTGCTGGGGGCTAGTCTGATGGCTGTCGGAGAGCTTGGTGCCGGCAGCCCCCTAGGGTTGGTCGTGGCCTTGGCGGTTCCGTTGGCGATCGCGGTCAACACCACCGTGGCCAGTGCCCAGCGTGGCGTGGACACTACGGTGATTCTGCCGTTGGGTTGCCTGGTGATACTGATACCGGCCATCGCCATGGGTGGCATGATATTGCCGTCGCTGGCGGATCTGCAGCGCCTGGCTTTGTTGGCGCTGGTATTCCTTCCCGGCGCCTATCTGTTGATCCAGACCGGGCCGCGTTATCTTCCGGGTGCCGAGGTCAGCCTGGTGATGCTTCTGGAAACCTTCGTTGGCACCCTGCTGGTATGGTGGTGGCTGGGCGAGGTACCGCCACCGCTGGCCTTCGTCGGTGGCGCAGTGATCGTGACCGCGTTGCTCGGTAGTGGCGCTCTGGACCTTTACCGACAGCGGCGCAAGGTGGCCGCCGGCGCGCCGGATCCCTGTCAAGCAGTCTCACCAGCCGTCAAGGGTGTTCTGGATACTAGAAGTCAGGGTGTCGTCTTGTTGGATGGAGAGTAGCGCTTGGCCAGGCTGGCGTGCCACTGGCGAATGCCGAAAGTCCAGGGCGGTAGGCGGTCCGAGCGGTCGACGCGGTTGATCAATGCGCCCAACGCTGGCGTGGCGATAGTCACCGTATCCCCCAGATGGTGGGTGAACCCCTGGCCTTGGCCGTCACGATCCTGGATTGGCGAGAACATTGTGCCGAGGAACAGCATGAAACCGTCGGGATACTGATGATGCGCGCCGATGGTCTGCTGGACGAGATCAAGGGGATCGCGGCTGATCTCGCGCATGTCGCTGCTGTCCTCTAGCACGAAGCCATCGTCAGCGCCTTCGATACGCAGCGAGACTTGAGCCTCGCGCACCGCCTCCAGGGTGAAGCGCTCGTCGAACAGACGAATGAAGGGGCCAATGGCGCAGGAAGCATTGTTGTCCTTGGCCTTGCCCAGCAGCAGGGCGCTGCGGCCCTCGATATCGCGAAGATTGACGTCATTGCCGAGTGCCGCCCCCTTGGCATGGCCAGCGGCGTCCACCGCCAATACGATCTCGGGTTCGGGATTGTTCCAGCGGGATGCCGGATGCAGACCGACCGCAGCACCGAAGCCTACCGCCGAGAGCGGCTGGGCCTTGGTGAAAACTTCGGCATCGGGACCAAGCCCCACTTCCATATATTGCGACCAGGCTCCGCGCTCTTGCAAGGCTCGCTTGAGCGCCATGGCGTCGTCAGAGCCAGGAGCAATGCGGGACAGGTCCTGGCCGATCACCTCGTTCAGTTCCGCCCTCAGTTCGCTGGCACGGTATGGGTCGCCACCGGCCTGTTCCTCGATCACGCGCTCCAGCAGGCTCACCGCAAAGGTCACCCCGCACGCCTTGATGGCTTGGACATCGCAAGGCGCAAGCAAATAGGGCGCGCGCTGCGGTTCGGCCAGGGAGTTGTCAAGCAGGGCCTCGACGGTGCCCAGCGATTCTCCATGAACCGAGGCGGCGAAGGTGGCGGCATCGTCACGATCCAGCAGGTCGGCCATGCAGGCACAGCTCTCCGAGATATCCAGCACTTCGCCTCGGCGCACGACCACCAGTGCTGGGCCAGGGACGGGAGTGGTGCGCCACACGCGCCCTACCAACAGGGCCTGTTCCAAGTCGTGTGGCAGCAGATCGTCGTGCTTTATTGTGCTCATTGTGCCTCCGGCATTCAAATGGCCTATGCTTGGTCTGTATGTATGATAGGTATGCTATCAACCCTATTGCCAAAGCAAGGGGACGTCAACGACATCCACAGTGTGACAGTATCGCCTTGGCTGGCGGGCCGTTTCATCGAGGTGGTCGGTGATTGGTCGCGGCTAGCGGCGAGCGTGACGAAAATTAGCGCCAAGTCAGGTTGCAGAGTGGCAGGTGACGGACTAGCTTTCTTTATGATGGTATGACACGTATACAGTTAAGCCATCAGTTCCGGTGATTTGAAAATTATCCTCGCACCGTTTTCATGCAAGGAGAACAACAAGATGGTCAACAAGAGCAATCGCCAGTGGAACCGTTGGATATCGGCCACGCTGCTAGTGGCGGGTGTGGGCACCGCCGGTATGGCCAACGGGACCGAAACGCTCAATTTCGCGCATGTCTATGAAACCTCGGAACCCTATCACGAGTGGGCGCTGTGGGCGGCCGATGAAATCGAGGAACGCACCGATGGCCGCTACAAGATCGAGGTCCATCCGGCCTCTTCCCTGGGCAAGGAAGCCGATATCAATGAAGGGCTGAGTCTGGGCACCGTGGATCTGATCTATACCGGTAACCAGTTTGCCGGACGCTCCTACGGGGCCATCGGAATCGCAGGGGCGCCGTACATGTTCCGCGATTTCGACCATTGGCGGGCTTATGCCGACAGCGAACTCTTCCAGGAGATCGCTCAAGGTTATGAGGATGCCACGGGCAACGTGCCACTAGCCATGAACTACTATGGCCGACGGCATACCACTTCCAACAAGCCGATCAATACGCCCGAGGACATGCAGGGCCTGAAGATTCGCGTGCCCAATGCACCCATGTACATGATGTTCCCGGAAGCCGTCGGAGCCAATCCGACCCCCATCGCCTTCGCTGAAGTCTATCTGGCACTGCAGCAAGGCGTGGTGGATGCCCAGGAAAACCCGCTACCGACCATTCGGGCCAAGGCATTCTATGAGGTGCAGGACTACATCAACCTGACCGGTCATATTACCGACTCCCTGATTACCATTGCTGGGGGACCACTGTGGAACCGGCTCTCGGAAGAGGACCGCGAGATCTTCCGTGACGTTTACATGGAGGCTGGCGAGCGTATTACCGACGACATCCTGAAGCAGGAGGAAGAACTCGTCTCCTGGTTCGAGGAACAGGGCGTGACCGTCAACGAAGTGAACACCGAGCCGTTCCGTGAGGCAGTGTTGCCGCACCACAACGGCGAGGCCGCCACTTGGGACCAGGAAACCTACGATCGCCTGCAAACACTTGGTCAGTAAACCTTCTCACTTCCGTTCACGACCACCGTATCTCGTCATCATGGCGGGGTGCGGTGGCGAGGAGTCTCGTCCATGTCCAACGACCGTTTGCCTCCGGATCCCGAAGCCGGCCTGATAGAGACCGAGGAAGAGGACAAGTTCGACTTCAAGGATTATGGCCCGGAGGACTATGTGACGTTGGTCCTGTTCTGGGTATTGCTGGTGGTGGTATTCCTGCAATTCTTCAGTCGCTATGTGATGGGCGACTCCATCGCCTGGACCGAAGAAATGGCGCGTTATTTCCTGATCACGGTGGGTTTCCTGGGCAGTGCCATGGCAGTCAGGAAAAACTCGCATATCGCGGTGGAATTCTTCTTTCGCTACATGCCGGGAAACGT
The DNA here is from genome assembly GCF_014651875.1 of Litchfieldella qijiaojingensis. Classification (GTDB taxonomy): domain Bacteria; phylum Pseudomonadota; class Gammaproteobacteria; order Pseudomonadales; family Halomonadaceae; genus Litchfieldella; species Litchfieldella qijiaojingensis. The sequence continues at coordinate 51,689 of NZ_BMXS01000017.1, read as the reverse complement.
CGGTCTGGCCATGTCGACGATCGTCGATCTGGTGAGGGTCGTGTTCCTGGTCGCGGGGGTCTTGATCACCTACAAGCTGGCCGATAGAACCAACGCCATGATGGTGTCGGTGGATATCCCCAAGAGTGTCATCTATTACATCGTGTTGGCGGGCTTCGTCTTGATGCTCGTGCGTTCCATCCAGGTCGCCATCCGTCATTGGCGCGAAGGAACGAGCGAACTGATCTTCACCGAAGATGACCGATGACAAGAATTCCCAGGAGAATCGCCATGTCAGCCCCTGCCACGTCATTCACCAAGCGGCGCGGCCTCTTGGTCCCTCCATTCATCATTGTTCTTGCCGTACTGTCATGCGCCTTTCTGGCTTGGCAAGGCCATTATCTGGCGTTCTTGTTTGCCAGTCTGTTCACCATGCTGGTGATGGGAGTTCCGATCGCCATCGGCCTGGCAGGCTCGTGCCTGATGTATGTCTATCTCAGCGGGCAGGTGCCAGACGTAGTCGTGGCACATCGCATGATCAACGGGGTCGATAGCTTTCCCTTGCTGGCCATTCCTTTCTTCATTCTGGCCGGTAATTTAATGAATAACGGTGGTATCACGACCCGCATCTTTGCGTTTGCCAAGGCCTTGATGGGGTGGATGCGCGGTGGCCTGGGGCATGTCAATGTCGGGGCCAGCATCATCTTCTCGGGCATGTCGGGAGCTGCGGTTGCCGATGCCGGTGGCCTGGGGACCATCGAAATCAAGGCCATGCGCGATGCTGGCTACGATCAGGATTTCTCCGTGGGCATCACGGCGGCGTCGTCCACCATCGGACCGATCATTCCTCCTAGTCTGCCGATGGTTATCTACGGAGTCATGGCGTCGGCATCGGTAGGGCAACTATTCGCCGCGGGCTTGATCCCTGGGTTGCTGATGGGGGCGGTCTTGATGGTCATGATCACGCTGCTTGCCCGCCGTCGGGGGTATCCGCGTGATGCCCGCTTCTCGGTAAGCTTTCTTCGTGAGTCGGCCAAGCGCGCCTTCCTGTCGTTACTGACGCCGGTAATCATCGTCGGAGGCATCATCAGCGGAGCCTTCACGCCGACCGAAGCCGCTATCGCGGCTGTCATCTATGCCTTGTTCCTGGGGGTGGTGGTATATCGCACCCTGACCTGGAGACGTCTGCTCAAGGTCAGCATGGAGACCATCGAGACCACGGCGATCATTCTGTTCATCGTTGCCGGTGCCTCGATCTTCGCCTGGATTCTGACCAGTAATCAGGTCACTCAGCATGTCGTGGCATTGCTGGGGCCGTTCTCGGACAACCCCATCGTCATCCTGCTGCTGATCAATCTGGTATTGCTCGTGGTTGGTTGTTTCATGGAAACCATCGCAGCCATCACCATTCTGGTTCCCGTCCTGCTGCCGGTGGCGGTCGCGGCGGGGGTCGATCCGGTGCACTTCGGGGTGATCATGGTGCTGAATCTGATGATCGGCTTGCTGACGCCACCGGTGGGAATGGTGCTCTATGTGCTGTCGCGAGTCTCGAACATTTCCTTCGAAAGGTGCATGCGTGGAACCCTGCCGTTCCTGGTTCCGCTGTTCATCGCCCTGCTGTTGGTGACGTTCGTGCCGGCCATTTCCATGTGGCTGCCCACCCTGATTTATCGTTGAGGAACCCTTATGAGTCACACTCAGGAGGCCGCACACGTCACCACTTCGGAGTTGGAAGCCTTCATGCGCCGAGTGCTGACACACTGCGGCGTCAATAAACCGTCGGTCGAGGCGGTGACGCGGGCCTTGCTGACGGCGTCGCGCATGGGAATCGACAGTCATGGCCTGCGCTTGTTGCCGCACTATGTGCAGGCTGTGAAAGGAGGGCGGGTGAGCCCGAATCCGCAGATGACGTTCTCGCGCCGCATGCCGGCCACCGGTTATCTGGATGCCGACGACGGCTTCGGTCACCTGGCTGGCTACACCGCGATCGCGCATGCCATTGCCATGGCCGATGACACGGGCATGGGGGCGGTGGCGGTCGGCAATTCCTCGCACTTCGGGGCCGCGGGTTGCTATCCGCTGGAAGCTGCGCGGCGTGGCCTGATCGGGATGGCGGTATGCAATTCCGATCCGTTCGTGCGCCTGCACCAGGGCCAAGGGGCTTTTCATGGTACCAACCCCTTTGCCTTTGCCGCACCGGTGGAAGGAGAGAATCCGTATTTGCTGGATATGGCGACCAGTTCGATCCCCTGGAACCGTGTGCAGCAGTACGCCGCTATTGGCCGCGAGCTACCGCCCGATGTGGCGGCCAATATCGCGGGTAACACCACGACGGAGCCCACGGAGGTGAGTTCGCTGCTGCCGTTGGGTGGCGCTCAGTTCGGTTTCAAGGGGGCAGGCCTGGCGGGAGTCGTCGAGGTGCTGAGCTCCACCCTGGCAGGCATGCTCAACGGCTTCCGGCTGTTACCCATGGCGGGGCCCGACATGTCGACTCCGCGAGGTGTCGGTCACTTCTTCCTGGTCATGCGACCCGAGGCCTTCGTCGACCTGGAGACCTATCGGGCGAGGATGCGCGAGTACCTGGCCGATCTGCGGGCCCAGCCGGCCTTGGAAGGTGCCGAGGTGCTGGCGCCCGGTGATCGCGAATGGCGTTGCCAGGCACACCGTGACGCCGAGGGCATTCCGCTGGATTCGGCCAATCTGGAAGCCTACCAGCGTCTGGCCGAGGAACTGGGGGTGGCCCCGTTGAGCATGTCATGGCAGCCGAACGGTGACCGGATGCAGTAACATAGAGATAACGACCCAATGGCAAGGGTCAAAGAGACAGAATGGCCAGGAGTCGCAACGCATGACCAGATACAAGGTGGAACGCAAGACGCTTTCCGAACAGGTGGCCGAGCAACTCGAGGCGGATATCCTCGAGGGCCGGTTGCGCGAGGACGATCAACTGCCTTCCGAGCGCGAGCTGATGGAGCAGTTTGGCGTCGGTCGGCCGGCGGTGCGTGAAGCCTTGTTCTACCTGCAGCGGCTCGGTTTGATCGCCATCAACAGTGGGACACGCGCCAGGGTGATCCGGCCCACGGCGGAAGCGGTCATGGCCAGGCTTTCCGGGGTGACGAAACAGTTGCTGGCCAAGTCGGAAGGGCAGCAATACTTCCAGGAAGCGCGGGCGATGTTCGAGATCTCGTTGGCCCGCTATGCGGCACAGCATGCCAGCCAGGAAGACCTGGCCAACCTGCGCCAGGCGCTGGAAGACAACCGCAGCGCGCTGGGCGACGAAGCACGCTTCAAGCGCTCCGACAACGACTTCCACGGAGTGCTGGCTTCCATCGGCCACAACCCGATCTTCGACGCCATTCACGTGGCGCTCTCGGAATGGCTCGACGACCGCCGTGCCCATGCCTTGCAGCGTGAGGGCGAGGACCAGGCCGCCATGAAGGCGCACACCGAGATCGTCGAGGCCATCGAATCGCGCGACCCCGACGCCGCCGAAGCGGCGATGCGTCGCCATCTGGACCGGCACTATGGAACTTATCGGCAGCTCAAACAGCGCCTGACTGATGCTTGACCGCTGAACGTGTCTGCAACTCGACTACGTTCAGCAGGCCAGTCAAACCTCCCTTATAACGAGACACCACGTTTCCACGGAATAAAATCATACTGTGCCAGCCGCACCGCCTTGGGCTGGTAGCGTCCGGAAGCGGTGTCGATGCACAGTTTCAGCAACTCGTCGGCCAGCTTATCGATCTGTGCTTCGCCACGGATGATCGGGCCGGCGTCGAAGTCGATCACGTCCGGCATGCGCTTGGCCAGTTCACTGTTACTGGCAATCTTCAGCACCGGCGCCACGGGATTGCCGGTGGGGGTGCCGAGTCCGGTAGTGAACATCACCAAGTTGGCGCCGGAGCCTACCAGGGCGGTGGTCGATTCCACATCGTTGCCCGGCGTGCATAGCAGATTCAGGCCTTTGTGTACCGTCGGTTCGGTGTAATCGAGCACATCGACCACCGGACTGTCGCCGCCTTTCTTGGCCGCACCAGCAGACTTCATGGCATCGGTGATCAGGCCATCGCGGATATTGCCTGGTGAAGGGTTCATCGAGAAGTGGGCTCCCACCGAGGCAGCGTGGCGCTGGTAGGCGTCCATCAACTGACGGAAGCGCTCGGCGACATCGGCATTACGACAGCGAGCCATCAGTTCGTGCTCGACGCCGCATAGCTCGGGAAATTCGCTGAGGATGCCGCTCCCCCCCAGTGCCACCAGGCGATCGGTCACCGCGCCCACCAGCGGGTTGGCGGAAAGCCCCGAGAAGCCGTCGGAGCCGCCGCATTCGAGACCGATGGTCAGTTCCGACAGCGGGGCCGGTGTGCGCGTGACGCGGTTGGCTTCGGCCAAGCCATCGAAGATGGTGGTCAGGGCTTCACGAATCAATTCCTCTTCGCTGCCGGTGGCCTGTTGCTCGAAATAGTGCACCGGACGCAGCCCTTTCGGGTCACGTTCGGCCACGGCGGCCTTGAGCATGCCGATCTGCGACTTCTGACAGCCCAGGCTGAGCACGGTGGCACCGGCCACATTGGGATGACAGATATAGCCGGCCAGCAGTTGGCACAGTGCCTTGGCGTCATCGTCGGTGCCGCCGCAGCCAAGGGTATGGGTCAGGAAGCGCACGCCATCGACGTGGGGGAACAGACGCTCTCGAGGTGCTGGCTCCGGCTTGGGGGCCGCCCGGCCATGCAATAGTTCCCGTGCCATGCGTTTGTAGTCGCGGTAGGGGTCTTCGCCCAAAGCATCGGCCACGCATTGGCGCAGTACTTCGATATTGCGGTTCTCGCAGAACACCAGGGGCACCACCAGCCACACGTTGGCGGTGCCGACCCGGCCATCGGGACGGTGATAGCCGTCGAAGGTCACCCCCTGGAAGGCCTCGACATTCGGAGCATTCCAGTGGTCATGCCGGCCCTGCGGCTGGCTGCTGTCGGTGGAGTGCTCGACATTGTCGGTGGTGATGGCGGCCCCAGCGGCGATTGGCTGGGTGGCGCGCCCCACGGTGACCCCATACATGATCACCCTATCGCCTTCGGCCAGGTCCACGAGCGCGAACTTGTGCTTGTGACGAATGGATTCGACGAGGCGCACGATGCGCCCTTTGTCCTCGACTTCGTGACCCCTGGGCAGATCCTTTAGCGCGACGCGTACGTTATCGGCGGCATGTACGCGTAGACTGGAATGGGCGAAGGTATCGCTGGCGATGGTTTGGCTCATGTCGTGCGCTCCTCGTCGGCCACCACGAACTGCTGCTGTTCACCGAGCCCTTCGATACCCAGGCGCATGCGTTGTCCCGGCTTGAGGTAAATCGGCGGCTGTTGGCCCATGCCGACCCCAGGCGGAGTGCCGGTGGAGATGACATCGCCGGGTTGTAGGCTCATGAAGCGGCTCAGGTAGCTGATCAGGAACGGTATCTGGAAGACCATGGTCCGGGTGCTGCCGTCCTGGTAACGATGGCCGTCGACCTCCAGCCACATGGCCAAGTCGTGCGGGTTGGCAATCTCGTCGGGGGTCACCAGCCATGGGCCCAAGGGGCCGAAGGTGTCGCAGCCCTTGCCTTTGTCCCAGCTACCACACCGCTCGAGTTGGTACTCACGCTCGGAAACGTCATTGACCACGCAGAAGCCGGCCACGTGCGACATGGCGTCGGCCTCGTCGATGTAGCGGCCGGCCTTGCCGATCACCACGCCAAGTTCCACTTCCCAGTCGGTCTTGCGTGAGCCTCGCGGGATGATGACATCGTCGTTGGGGCCGCAGATGGCGCTAGTCCACTTGTTGAAGACCACGGGTTCTGTGGGCACTTCGGCCCCGGTTTCGGCAGCATGGTCGGAGTAGTTGAGCCCGATGCAGATGAACTTGCCGACCCGGCCGACACAGGGCCCCAAGCGTGTGTCCTCTGGCACTGCAGGGAGGCGAGCGGGGTCCAGCGAGGCCAACTCGTTCAGATAGTCGCGGCCAAGGTGGGGGCCTGCGAGGTCGTTGACATGGGCCGAGAGATCGTGAATCACGCCATCCGCGTCGAGCAGGCCGGGTTTCTCGTGGCCACGTGGGCCGAAGCGAAGCAGTTTCATTGTCGTTGGTTCCTTTGCATTCCGTTCACTCAGGTATTCAGGTCAACCAGCCGCCGTCGATGATCTGAGCCGTGCCGGTGGTATAGGCGGACTCGTCCGACGCCAGGTAGGTGGCCAGGGCGGCTATCTCCTCGGGTTTGCCCAGCCGCCCCAATGGTTGGCGGGCAATGAATTCGCGATAGACGTCGTCTTCATCGCGCCCTTGCTGCGCGGCCTGGGCGCGGATGCGTTCCCTGAGCGAGGGAGATTCCACCGTTCCCGGGCATATGGCATTGCAGCGAATGCCCTGGCCGATGTAGTCGGCCGCCACCGATTTGGTCAGGCCGATGACTGCGGCCTTGGTGGTGCCATAGGCGAAGCGATTAGGCACGCCCTTCAAGCTCGAGGCCACCGAGGCCATGTTGACGATACTGCCGCCTTCCTTCTCGAGCATACCCGGCAGAAAAGCCCGGATCATGCGGTACATGGCGGTGACGTTGAGTGCCAGGGAAAACTCCCAATCGGCCTCGTCGCATTCCATTAGAGTACCGCTTGCCACATGGCCGGCACAGTTGAAGAGCACATCCAAGGGGGGCAGCTCGTTAGCCAGTGACGCGATGGCCCCGGCATCCAGAACGTCCAGACGATGCGTCTCTATGCCTGGCGTCATGGCCAGGTCCTCGAGCTTGTCGGCATCGATATCGGTGGCCATGACCCTGGCCCCCTCGCTGGCGAAGCGCAGGGCGGTAGCACGGCCAATACCTTGGCCGGCAGCAGTGATCAATGCGGTTTTGTGCTGGAGTCGCATGGCAAGCGTTTCCTGCTTGTTATTATCGTATACCTATATGACAGGATACTAGGATGACTATCACTTCGAGTATGGTACAGTTTGCGTGTCTTGCCAATGTGTTCGCGGCCATTGTGGCCTGGAATCCGCAAATGAAAGGGGGCGGCCCATTCGGGCCGCCCCCTTTCATGGCAGCGTGGTTTGTAAACCCCCTAGGTCTCGCGCTGGCCATCCACCAGCCGGTTCACCCCCAACGGGTTGCCGTCTTGCAGCGCCTCAGCAATATCCGGTATGGCATGACGCCGACTAGAGTGAGCGCACCTGCCAGGGGGTAGCGTTGCCTTTTGGCTCGAAGCGCACTGGGTTGCGCAGGGGGCGTCCCAGCGCTGGCAGTTCGACCTCGAAGCGGTCGCCGTCACGGGTCTGGATGCCATCGGCGAAACTCAGGGTAGCGGTACCGAAGAGTTGAAGCGTGGCGATCCGGATGCCTCTGAACGCGCCATGCTCGCCCACCTCGATAGCGTCTATCGCACGACCAAGGAAAAGATGGTGCCTTGAACGGCATGTTGAAATGAACGATCCCCGTGCCAGGGGAAATACAAGGGTCAGCCCGATGAGGGCGCCCCCCTTCGTTGGTGACGTGGCTCAAGTTGGCTAGACTTCGCGCTTACCGTCTACCAGCCGGGTCACACCCAGCGGGTTATCATCCTTGAGCGACTCGGGCAACAAGTGCTCTGGCAAATTCTGGTAGCACACCGGGCGCAAGAAGCGCCGGATGGCCGCCGAGCCCACCGAGGTGGTGCGCGCATCGGAGGTTGCCGGGAAGGGCCCGCCATGGACCATGGCATGGCACATCTCGACGCCGGTCGGCCAGCCGTTGGCGAGCACCCGCCCGGCCTTGCGCTCGAGCATTGGCAGCAGCGCGCGGGCCACTTCGAGATCGCCGGCGTCCATTTGCAAGGTGACCGTAAGCTGGCCTTCCAGATGCGCAGCGACACGTTGCATTTCTGAGAGGTCGGCGCACTCGACCACCAGTGCGCTGGGGCCGAATACCTCGGCCTGCAGGGCGCTGTCGGCGAGAAAGTCGCTGGCACTGGTCACGAATAGCCCACTCCGAGCTTGATGGGAGCCACTGCCGGCTTGGCCACGTGCCACCTGCCGCACATGGGGATGGGCAGCAAGCGCCTCCACGCCATGCTCATAGGCGCCATGGATGCCTGGCGAGAGCATGGTCTGGGCGTTACTCTCGGTCACTCTCATACTAGCGGTGTCAATGAAGGCTTCCAATTCCGGGCTCTGGATACCGATTATCAGCCCAGGGTTGGTACAGAATTGCCCGGCACCCAAGGTCAACGACGTGACGAAACTCGCCGCGATATCCTCGCCATGGTGCTCGAGAGCACCGGGCAACAGGAATACCGGATTGATGCTACCCATCTCGGCATACACCGGGATCGGCCGTGGTCGTGATCGGGCGGTGGCCATCAGCGTCGTGCCTCCACTCCGCGAGCCGGTGAAGGCGACCGCCTGGATACGCGGATCGGCGACCAGCGCCTGGCCGACTTCGTTGCCCAATCCGAACAGCAGCGAGAACATGCCATCCGGCAGACTGCACTTGGCTACGGCACGCTGCACGGCGCGGCCGACCAGCTCGGAGGTGCCGGGGTGGGCGGAATGCCCCTTGACCACCACCGGGCAGCCGGCGGCGAGTGCCGAGGCGGTGTCGCCACCGGCCACACTGAAGGCCAGTGGGAAGTTGCTGGCGCCGAAGACGGCGACGGGGCCGAGGGCGACATGGCGCTGACGCAGGTCGACTCTGGGCTGTGGCTGGCGCTCGGGCAGTGCCGGGTCGAGGCGCACGTCGAGCCACTTGCCGGCGCGTACCACGCTGGCGAACAGCCGCAACTGGCCGCAGGTGCGGCCGCGCTCGCCCTCGAGCCGCGCGCGGGTCAGGCCGGTTTCCGCCATGGCGCGCTCGATCAACTCATCACCGGTGGCCTCGATCTCGCTGGCGATGGTCTCGAGAAATGTGGCACGCTCGTCGAGCGAACTCTCTCGGTAGGTGGTGAAGGCTTCCTCGGCCAGGGCGCAAGCTTGCTCGACATCGGCCTTGCTGGCCCCCAGGTAGGCAGGCGTCAAGGTTTCGCCGATGGTAGGGTCGATGGCTCGAATCTCGACCTGACTGCCCCTGACGGCACGTTGACCGATCAGTAACTTGCCTTCCAGTGTCATCTTCGACTCCAGGTATGCTCGACATGTCACCGTCGTCTCTTAGCTTTAGCATGCCTGGTGAGTCGGTCAACTTGTTGACCAGCGCCCTCATCGCCTGGACGAGGGCGTTAGCATTGCGGGTTGGGTAAGGGCTAGAGAGGTAGCGCGTTGCGGCGCCTCAGCTCCCGAATCAAGGCACTGTGATCGAGGTCACCGTCGCCATTGGCGACGAGTGACTCGAAAAGGCCGTCGACCAGTTTGGAAACGGGCAGATCCAGTGAAAGCTCGCTGGTCAGTGCCATGGCGGTCTGGGTGTCCTTCAGCTGCCATTTCGCGGGGCCGCCGGGGCGAAAGTCGCCATCGATCATGCGTTGGCCGTGCGCCTTCAGGATCGCCGAATCGGCAAAGCCACCCATCAAGGCTTCACGGACCCGGGCTGGATCGGCGCCACCCCGTTCGGCCAGCAGCAGTGCTTCGGCGACAGTGGCGATGGTGTTGGCGACGATCATCTGGTTGGCCAACTTGGCCAGTTCCCCGCTACCCGACGGTCCGACATGCACAGGTCTGCCCAGGCACTCGAGGACGGGGTTGATGTCGTCGAACGTGGCGGCTTCGCCGCCGACCATGATCGCCAGGGTTCCCTCCTTGGCGCCTTGCTCTCCGCCGGATACCGGTGCATCCAGGTAACGAATCTGGCGTGCTGCTGCGGCCTCGGCCTGACGCCGTGCCGTCTCCACCGGGATCGAACTCATCACTACCAGCGTGCTCCCCGGTCTCATCGCATCGAGGATCGCATCCTCGCCCATGATGATCTCATCGCACACAGGTCCGGAGCTGAGCATGACGATAACCACATCAGCTTCATGGACGGCTTCAGTGGGAGTCGTGGCGACATCGATTCCCTGCGGGGCAAGCGCCTCGGCCTTGGTCACGGTGCGGTTCCAAGCACGTACCCGATGTCCCGCCTTGGCCAGGCGAATGGCCATTGGCGCGCCCATGATGCCGGTGCCGATAACGCCGATTTGTAATGGTTGTTGCATCGGTGAGCTCCTATATGCCCCATGCTCCGGTTGATGCTGCTCGTTGATTTATCAGAACCTTCCTGGTGGAAGGTTCCCGCACGAGCTGCGGAATAGAGTCGCTCCTCATCCTAGCGATGAAGAGCCCACGGCGACAGGCCGCGGGCTCTTAAGGTTTGTGTCTCGCCAGTGGCATCACACCTCGCGCTTGCCATCCACCAGCCGGCTCACGCCCAGCGGGTTGCCGTCCTGCAAAGCCTCGGGCAGCAGCCCCGCCGGCAGGTTCTGGTAGCACACCGGGCGCAGGAAACGCTGAATGGCCGCCGAGCCCACCGAGGTGGTGCGCGCGTCGGAGGTCGCCGGGTAGGGCCCGCCGTGGACCATGGCATGGCACACCTCGACCCCGGTCGGCCAGCCGTTGGCGAGGATCCGGCCGGCCTTGCGCTCCAGTATCGGCAGCAACTGGCGAGCGAGGTCGCGATCGCCGTCGTCGAGCTGCAGGGTGGCAGTGAGCTGGCCCTCGAGGTGGGCGGCGACGCGCTGCACTTCGGCGAGGTCGGCGCACTCGACCACCAGCGCGCTGGCGCCGAACACCTCGGCCTGCAGGGCCTCGTCGGCCAGGAAGTCGCTCGCCGTGGCGGCGAACAGCGCGGCCTGGCACTGATAGGGGCCGTCGCCGGCCTCGCCCCGAGCCACTTCGCGGACCCGTGGATGGCCGGCCAGCGCGCCGACGCCGTCCTGGTAGGCGCCGTGGATGCCCGGGGTGAGCATGGTCTGGGCGGTGCTGGCCTGGACCGCCTCGCCGGCGGCGGCGAGGAAGGCGTCGAGCTCGGGCCCCTTGACGCCAAGCAGCAGCCCGGGGTTGGTGCAGAATTGTCCGGCGCCCAGCGTCAGCGAGGCGACGAAGCCCTCGGCGATCGCTTTGCCGCGGTTTTTCAGTGCCTCGGGCAGCAGGAGCACCGGGTTGATGGAGCTCATCTCGGCGTAGACCGGGATCGGCTGCGGGCGGCTTTGCGCCGTCTGCATCAGCGCAGTGCCACCCTGGCGCGAGCCGGTGAAGCCCACCGCCTGGATGCGCGGGTCGGCGACCAGCGCCTGGCCGATCTCGTTGCCCGCCCCGAACAGCAGCGAGAACACGCCCTCGGGCAGCTTGCACTGGGCCACCGCGGCCTGCACGGCGCGGCCGACCAGTTCCGAGGTGCCGGGATGCGCGGAGTGGCCCTTGACCACCACCGGGCAGCCGGCCGCGAGCGCCGAGGCGGTGTCGCCGCCGGCCACCGAGAAGGCCAGCGGGAAGTTGCTGGCGCCGAACACCGCCACGGGGCCCAGGGCGACGTGGCGCTGGCGCAGGTCGACCCTGGGTAGCGGTTGGCGCTCAGGCAGCGCCGGATCGATTCGCACGTCGAGCCATTCGCCGGCGCGCACTACCGAGGAGAACAGGCGCAGCTGGCCGCAGGTGCGGCCGCGCTCGCCCTCGAGGCGCGCGCGGGGCAGGCCGGTTTCCAACATGGCGCGCTCGATCAGGTCATCGCCGAGGTCCTCGATCTCGCTGGCGATGGTCTCCAGAAACACGGCGCGCTCCTCCAGCGAGGTCTCGCGGTAGGTGGCGAAGGCGTCTTCGGCCAGGGCGCAAGCCTGGTCGACCTCAGTTTCGCCGCCCCCGGGGTAGACTGGCGTCAGGGGCTTGCCGGTGGCCGGGTCGGTGGCCTGGATCTCGGCTCGGGTGCCGGTGACGGTGCGCTGGCCGATCAGTAGCTTGCCTTGCAGTGTCATGGATAACTCCTGGTGCTCAGAGTGCATGAATGTCGATAGCGGGGGCATCCGGTTCAAAGCGTAGTGGATTGCGCAGCGGGCGCCCGAAGACGGGCAGACCAATCTCGAAGCGGTCGCCGTCACGAGTCTGGATGCCATCGGCGAAACTCAGGGTTGCAGTGCCGAAGAAATGCACGTGCACGCCGCCGGGGCGGCGGAAGTTTGTGTACTTGAAGTGGTGGTGTTCCAAGTTGGCCAGGCTGTGCGCCATGTTGGCCTCGCCGGTCAGGAATGGTTTTTCCCATAGGGTCTCGCCATCGCGCACGATGCGGCTTATGCCCTCCAGGTGGTCGGGCAGCTCGCCGAGCCACAATTCCGGGCCGAAACTACAGGCACGCAGCTTGGAGTGTGCCAGCCATAGGTAGTTGAAGCGCTCGGTGACGTGGTCGGAGAACTCGTTACCGATGGCATAGCCGACCCGCCAGGGCGTACCGTCGTCGCCGATCACGTAGAGACCAGCCAGTTCCGGCTCCTCGCCGGCATCCTCGGCAAAGGCAGGCACTGGGATCGCAGCCTCGGGGGCGACGATGCAGTCGCCGTCGCCCTTGTAGAACCATTCCGGTTGGGCACCTGTCTCGCCGGATGCGGGCTTGCCGCCCTCCACCCCCAGCTTGAACATGCGCATGGAGTCGGTCAACTCGGCGTCGTCGACCTGCGTCTTGGCATGCATGGCATCGCGGGTATCGGCACTGCCCAGGTGGGTCAGGCCGGTGCCGGTGACCAGGCAATGTGCCGGGTCCGGATGGGTCAGTGGCGGCAGCAGACGACGTTCGTCGATCAAGGCTTGGTAGTCGAGCCGCGTGTCAGTCACCGATGACTCGACGATGTCGCTGAGCGGCTTGCCGGCAGCGATAGCGCGATGGGCCAGAGTGTAGGTGTCAGCATCGAGCAGCCTGACCTGTTGCTCGTTTTCGACCAGAGCGGCTCGCACCTGGCCTTGGTAGTCACATTGAATCAAGCGCATGGAGGATTCCTCGCAAGGGGGATTCATCATCGTTGGTCAAGCGGTGTCGTGTTGGACAAGGCTACGTTTCCACGCGTGACGCGGGTCGCCAGTGACACTGGCGACCCGCGGTCGGTTGATGTCGATCGCGATCAGAGGAGATTGCGCGAGCGCAGGAAGGCAGTGGCCGAGTCATAGATATTCTGGGTCATCGCGTTCTCGCCGGCCCATTCCTGCCACTCCTGCTCTGCCGCGGTGCGGAACTTCTTGCGTTCCTCGGCGGGCAGGTCGAAGGGATGCACATCAGAATCTTCCTGAAGCTTCTGCAGGGTTTCGATGTCCTGCTGCTTGAGACGTGCAATCAGGTCATAGGCCATGCCGTCGAAGGCTGTCTTGAGCGTCGTCTGCAGTTCCTCGGGTAGGCCATCCCAGATGTCCTTGTTGATCGACACCGCGATCATCGGCATGGAGTGGAAGCCCGGGTACAGCGGGTAGGGAGCGAACGCATGCAGACCCATGGCGTCGTTGTTGGACAGTACCGTGGAGTCGGCGGCGTCGATCACGCCTTTCTCGAGGCCGGTGTACACCTCGGAGCCGGGCAGGTTGACCGGGGTGGCGCCGATACGTTCGAAGATGTTGTAGACCATGCCCTGCGGTGCGCGAATCTTCAGACCCTGGAAGTCCTCCAGGGATTCGATGGGCACGGTGGAGGGCACCGACTCCAGGGGGAAGGTCGCCGCGCCGATCAGGTGTACGCCGTAGGGCTCGACCAACTCGTTGTAGAGGTCTTCGCCACCAGCGTGCTTCATGAACTCCAGGAAGTCATAGGGGTTCTGCCAGGCGCCGACCAGATTGCCCAGCATGCCGAAGGCCGGATCCTGGCCCGAGAAATAACTGGGATCGGTCATGTGTCCCTGGAGGATGCCGGCACTGACGGCGCTCAGGGTCTCAGTGGGGCCAACCACGGAATTGATTGGCATCACCTCGATCTCTACGCGGCCGTCGGTCATCCTGGTGATCTTTTCGGCCCATTCCTGCTTGATCTTGAAGCTCGGTTCTCCGGAAGTCTCCGAGGCCTGGAATTTCCATTCGTATTCTGCCGCCTGGGCGGTGGACAGGCCCAGCAGCAGTGCCGAACCGGTCAGGAGAATGCGGCTCTTGAGGTTGAGCATTGGTGCCTCCAATGGGGGATGGATGTGTTGTTCTAATCATCGTCACGTCGTTTGAGCGCTTCTGAATGTTGAACATATATGAATCATGTTCAACATATACTTTAGTAGTGTCGCGTTTTACGCGGGCCATGAATTGGCCTCAGAATGCCCCTCTCACTACAACGACAGGCTATCCGTATGAGTAGCATCGATATCGGCCTGGTGGGGGTTGGCAAGATCGCACGTGACCAGCACCTGCCGGCCATTGACTCCAGTCCTGACTTTCGCTTGGTAGCGACCGCCGATCCGTATACCCGCCTGGAAGGTATCGACGGCTATGACTCACTGGCGGCCATGCTCGATGGTGTGCCGGATTTGCAGGCGGTGGCGATTTGCACGCCGACGCATCTGCGCCACTCCCAGGCGCGGCTCGCCTTGGAGCATGGCAAGGCGGTGCTGTTGGAAAAGCCGCCTGGTGCCACGCTGAGCGAGGTCGAGGATCTCGAGGCGCTGGCCGAGCGGCGGGGCTGCCCGATGTTTGCGGCCTGGCATTCACGCTTCGCTCCTGGTGTGGCCCAGGCACGGGAGTGGCTGGCCGAACGAGAAATTCATCGCATCGAGATCGAGTGGAAGGAAGACGTGCGGGTCTGGCACCCGGGCCAGGCATGGATCTGGGAGCCCGGTGGCATGGGGGTCTTCGATCCGGGAATCAACGCCCTGTCCATCGTCACCGAGATTCTGCCGCAACCGTTCTTTCTGCGTTCAGCGAGGCTTGCCGTACCGAGCAACTGTCAGACGCCGATTGCCGCCGAGCTGGCCTTCAGCGATGCGCAAGAGACGCCGATCCAGGCAGCTTTCGACTTCCGTCAGACTGGTCCCCAGACCTGGGATATCCATGTCGATACCGAGGACGGTCGACTGAGCTTGACCCAGGGTGGCAGCCGACTGGTCATCGACGGGCAGGTCGTGCTCGAGGCCGAGGAGCGGGAATATCCCGAAATGTATGACCATTTTGCTGAGCTGGTCACCGGCCGAGTCTCCGATGTCGATGTCGCGCCGCTGCGCCATGTCGCGGATGCCTTTCTCCTTGGGCGGCGCGAGACGGTGGATGCCTTCGTGGAGTGAATTCATTCCGCACTTGCCGCGCGCTGATGGGCAATGATTTCTCGCAGAGTACTCATCAGAGCGCCGGCGCCTGGCGATAGGTGCTGATCGCGCAAGCTCACCAGCCCATAGGGCTGCACGCTGAGCGCATCCTGCAAGGGCAGGATGCGAAAGCGCTGCGGCGCGCATAGCAAGCCTGCTACCTCGCGGGTGGTGGCGGTGATGGTGTCCGACTTGTCGACCAGTGCCAGGGATACCAGCACGTCTGGGGTGTCGACGATCTGTGACGGAGGGGATACCCCGTGGTGCAGAAACAGGCTGTCGACCCGCTGGCGCATCAGGGCGCCGGGAGGCTGAAGCGACCACGGATAGGCCGCCATGTCCTCCAGGGTCAGGGGAGAGCGCCCCGTCAGGGGGTGGCCTTCCCGGCACACGAAGCAAATATCTTCCTCGCCGATTTCCTCGAACACGAAACGTTCCGTCGGAAACCCGGCGGGAATGCGTGTGATGGCGAAATCGAATTCACCTTCCAGCAAACGCGGGATCAGCACCTTGCTGACATCCACGTCGACGTTGATCTTGAGCCCCGGCCGGTCGCGGTGAACCCGCTCGATGGCGCTGGTCAGCAAGGTAACGGCCGGTGCCATCACGGTGCCAACCGCCACCATCCCGGCATTGCCCTCGCGTAGCGCGTTCAGTTCTTCGCCGGTATGGCGCAGCTCGGAGAGCATGGTGCGGGCATGACGCACCATGATCTCGCCATACCAGTTGGGGGCCAGGCCCCGGGCATGGCGGTCGAAAAGCTTCACGCCCAATTGAGACTCGATATCTCCCAGCATCTTGGAAGCCGCCGGTTGGCTCATGCCTAGCCTGGCAGCAGCGCGATGCAGGTTGCGCTGCTCGTCCAAGGCCAGAAACAGCTGCAGATGGCGCAACTTTAGTCGCACGCGTAGAAACCAGTCGTCGGGCAGAACCCCCATGGCAGCGGCTCTCTTGGTTGAGTGATATGCAAAAAGATATCAAAGGTGATGAGTTTTGACATTGGTTGGTTATGAGATCCGCTGGCTAGTGTAGGGCGTGAAACATGCAGCGGTGATCGTAGCGCTGCCGACAACAACAATCCCCGGTTCGAAGCCGACAGGAGAAGATCATGCCATTCACTTCCGCTTTCTCACGCCTGGCGCTCGGCGCTGCAGTGGCGCTTGCATCTTTGGGCAGCGCTCAAGCGCAGGATGAGGTCAAGATGGGATTCATCGTCAAGAAGCCCGAGCAAGCCTGGTTCATCAACGAGCAGCGTGCCGCGACCGAGCTTGGCGAGGAGATGGGCTTCGAAGTGGTGAGACTGGCGGGCGAAGACGGCCAACAAGTTCTCAGCGCCATCGACAACCTCAATTCCCAAGGAGCCCAAGGTTTCGTCATCTGCCCGCCGGACGTACGTTTGGGTCCGGCGATCATGAACCGTGCCAATCAGTACGGGATGAAGGTGGTCACCGTCGACGATCGCTTCGTGGGCAGTGATGGCGAACCCATCGAAGAGGTGCCTCACCTGGGGATGTCCGGCTACAAGATCGGCCAGCAGGTCGGCGAGGCAATTGCCGCCGAGATGGAGGCGCGTGGCTGGGATCCGCAGGAAGTCGCCGCGTTGCGGATCACCAACTACGAACTGCCCACCGCCAAGGAGCGCACCGACGGTGCCTCCGATGCGCTACTGGCGTGGGGATTCCCCGAAGCCAACATCCTGGATGCACCTCAACAGAACACCGATACCAGCAGCGCTTTCTCGGCGGCTTCGCCGGTGATCTCCAAGAACGGTGACTTCGAACATTGGGTCATCTATGCACTCAACGAGGAGAGCGTGCTCGGCGGCGTGCGGGCCAGTGAGCAGTACGGCCTCAAGGCCGAGGATGTGATCGGCGTCGGCATCAACGGCTCAGGTGCCGCTTTCGCTGAGTTCTCGCGTGAAAATCCCACCGGTTTCCACGGCACCGTGGCGGTGAGTTCCACCATGCATGGTCGCCAGACGGCGGAAGATCTCTACACCTGGATTACCGAAGGTGAGAAGCCGCCCGCCAACACCGAAACCAGCGGCACCCTGATGACCCGTGACAACTGGCAGAGCGTACGCGACGAGCTCGGCCTGTGAGCCTGGGAGCCCGGGTGTCGACCGCCCGGGCATCAGGGCTTGTCTGAAAAGTCGCCGAGCGAGGACCAGACAAGGCAAAAATCAGCGAGAAAGCAGAGTTTACGTGGTTGTAAATGAGCATTTTGAGCTGATTTTTAACGCCGTATGGTCGAGCCGCAGGCAGGTTTGAGACAAGTCCTCGTTCTGGAGTGCAAGATCATGTCTAACCCCTATCTCAGTTTCGATGGCATCAGTGTCGAATTTCCCGGTGTGCGTGCCCTCGATGGCGTCAGTTTCGGCGCCCATGCCGGCCAGGTACATGCGCTGATGGGCGAGAACGGTGCCGGCAAGTCCACGCTGCTCAAGGTACTCAGTGGCGTCAACCGCGTGACCGAAGGCGCCTTGTGGATCGATGGCGAGCGCCATGTGTTCTTCAATGCCAGGGAGGCACTGGGCCAGGGCATTGCCATTATCTATCAGGAGCTGACGCTGTCGCCGAACATGTCGGTGGCCGAGAACCTGCTGCTCGGGCAACTCCCGGAGAAGCGGGGCTTCATCGATCGCCGGCGGCTGCGTGAGCAGGCGCTACGGATCCTCAAGGATCTTGGGGAGGAAGATATCCACCCCTCCACCAAGGTCCGTGACCTGTCCATCGGCCAACAGCAGATGATCGAGATCGGGCGCGCCCTGTTGCGCAATGCCCGCGTGATCGCCTTCGACGAACCGACCAGCAGCCTGTCAGTGCAGGAAACGCGCCAACTCAAGCGCATTGTCAAGCGCCTGCGCGATGAAGGGCGGGTAGTGCTCTATGTCACCCATCGCATGGAGGAAGTCTTCGAGATGTGCGATGCGGTCACGGTGTTTCGTGACGGTCGACACATCCGCACGCATGACAATCTCGATGCCCTCGATCACGACACTCTGGTCAGCGAGATGGTGGGCCGGGATATCGAAGACGTCTACGGCTATCGCACTCGTGAGCAAGGTGAGGTGATGGTCGAAATCGACGCTATCGAAGGACGAGGCGTGAATGCTCCAGTCAGCTTCGGTATCAGGCGGGGCGAGATTCTCGGACTCTTTGGCTTGGTTGGTGCCGGCCGCAGCGAGCTCATGCGCCTGGTATGCGGCGTGGAAACGCCCCGCGCGGGAGAGGTGCGCTTCGGCGGTGAGCCTCGGCGTTTCAAGAGCCCGTCGGAAGCCATTCGTGCCGGTATCGCCATGTGTCCAGAGGATCGCAAGTCGCAGGGGATCTTTCCCGTCGCCAGCGTGACCGACAACCTCAACGTCAGTTGCCGACGCTTCTTCAAGCGCTGGGGCATGTTCCGCAACCCGCGTCGTGAACTTGCCAACACCGAAGACTATATCCGTCGCTTGAGTATCAAGACGCCGGGTCCAAAGACCCGTATCAACACCCTGTCCGGTGGCAATCAGCAGAAGGTGATCCTGGCTCGCTGGCTGTCCGAGGAGATCGAGCTGTTCGTCATGGACGAACCCACGCGAGGCATCGATGTCGGCGCGCGTCGCGACATTTACACCCTGCTCTATGACCTGGCCGAGCAGGGCAAGAGCGTGGTGGTGATCTCCAGCGACCTGGCCGAGGTCAGCTCGATCTGCGATCGCATCGGCGTGATGCGCGATGGCGCCCTGGTCGACATCGTGCCGCGTGACGAGGCGACCCCCGAACGTCTGCTGGGGCTGGCCTTACCTGCCTGAATCCTTACGCCAAGACAACAATGAAGAGACAACGTCATGACGACCAACAAGCTTGCTCAGGGCGATAGCACGCCTGCTGACCTTCAGTCTCCAGGGCAGCCCCAGGGACGCCAGGAACTGGTCAAGCCATTGCGCACCCTGCTGGACACCTCCGGGCTGATCGCCATCTTCGTGGTGCTGTTCGTGGCACTGTCCGTATTCATTCCCGACTTCCTGACCGGTCGCAACATGGTCGGGTTGCTGCTCTCGGTGACCCTGATCGGCACCATCGCCACCACCATGATGATGGTCCTGGCACTGGGTGAGGTGGACCTGTCGGTAGCCTCCATCGTGGCTTTCGCCGGGGTGGTGGCAGCAGTCGTGACCTCGACATCCGGCAGTGTCGTCATCGGGGTACTGGGAGGCGTGGTAGCCGGCGGGGCCGTGGGGGCCTTCAATGGCTTCGTGGTGGCACGCTTCGGCATCAATTCATTGATCGCCACCCTGGCCGCCATGGAATTCGTGCGTGGTCTGGCCTACATCACTTCCGGCGGCGATGCGGTGATGATCACCGTACCGGCCTTCTTCGATCTGGGCAGTGCTTCCTTCCTGGGGCTGACGCTGCCGGTGTGGACCATGATCGCCTGTTTCGTGATCTTCGGCGTGTTGCTCAACATGACCGCCTTCGGCCGCAACGTACTGGCTACCGGCGGCAATCCCGAGGCGGCGGCCCTGGCCGGGGTCAACGTGCGTCGGCTCAAGGTCATCGTCTTCGGCCTGCAAGGGGTTGTCGCCGGCATTGCCGGTGTGTTGCTGACCTCGCGTATGGGGCTTGGCGATCCCAATACCTCGATGGGCCTCGAATTAGCCGTCATCTCGGCCTGTGTACTGGGCGGCGTGGCGTTGTCCGGTGGCGTCGCCTCGATCACCGGGGTGCTGGTCGGGGTGCTGATCATGGGCTGCGTGCAGAATGCCATGGGCCTGCTCAATGTGCCGACCTTCTATCAGTACCTGGTGCGTGGCGCCATCCTGCTGCTGGCGGTGATGTTCGACCGCTGGAAGCAGACCCGACGCCAGCGCGCCTGATTCGCTTTCCTCGCAGGAGATATGTGTATGACCGATCGCAAGCGTCCTTTGCGTTCCGCCCAGTGGTTCGGCAGCGCCGACAAGAACGGCTTTATGTACCGCAGCTGGATGAAGAACCAGGGCATTCCCGATCACGAATTCCAGGGCAAGCCGATCATCGGCATCTGCAACACCTGGTCGGAACTGACGCCTTGCAACGCGCACTTCCGCAAGCTCGCCGAGCATGTCAAGAAGGGGGTGTTGGAAGCCGGCGGCTATCCGGTGGAGTTTCCGGTGTTCTCCAACGGCGAGTCCAATCTTCGCCCTACGGCGATGTTCACTCGCAACCTGGCGAGCATGGACGTCGAAGAGGCGATTCGCGGCAACCCCATGGATGCTGTGGTGTTGCTGGTGGGCTGCGACAAGACCACGCCGGCGCTGCTGATGGGGGCGGCGAGCTGTGACCTGCCGACCATCGTGGTCACCGGTGGGCCGATGCTCAATGGCAAGCATCAAGGCAAGGACATCGGTTCGGGCACCGTGGTCTGGCAGCTCTCCGAGGAGGTCAAGGCAGGCAAGATATCGATACACGACTTCATGGCCGCCGAGGCGGGGATGTCGCGCTCGGCGGGCACCTGCAACACCATGGGCACGGCATCGACCATGGCCTGCATGGCCGAGTCGCTGGGTACCTCGCTGCCGCATAACGCGGCGATCCCGGCGGTGGATTCGCGGCGCTACGTGCTGGCGCATCTCTCCGGCATGCGCATCGTCGAAATGGTCGACGAGGACCTCACGCTGTCCAAGGTACTGACGCGCCAGGCCTTCGAGAATGCCATTCGTACCAATGCCGCCATCGGCGGTTCCACCAACGCGGTGATCCACCTCAAGGCCATCGCCGGGCGGATTGGCGTCGATCTCGCTCTTGACGACTGGACGCGTATCGGTCGCGGTACACCGACCATCGTCGACCTGCAGCCATCGGGGCGTTTCCTGATGGAGGAGTTCTACTATGCTGGCGGCCTGCCTGCAGTGCTGCGCCGGCTGGGTGAGGCCGATCGCCTGCCGCACAAGGATGCTTTGACCGTCAACGGCAAGACGCTATGGGAAAATATCAAGGACGCGCCGCTTTACAACGATGAGGTGATCCGGCCGCTGGACAATCCCCTGCGCGAGGATGGTGGCATGTGCATCCTGCGCGGCAACCTGGCGCCGCGCGGCGCGGTGCTCAAGCCGTCGGCGGCCAGCTCCGAGTTGATGAAGCACCGGGGTAGGGCAGTGGTCTTCGACGACTTCGATCACTACAAGGCACGTATCAACGACCCCGACCTGGATGTCGATGCCGACAGCATCCTGGTGATGCGCAACTGTGGGCCGCGTGGCTACCACGGCATGGCCGAGGTCGGCAACATGGGGCTGCCCACCAAACTGCTCGAGCAGGGAGTGACCGACATGGTGCGCATTTCCGACGCGCGGATGAGCGGCACTGCCTACGGTACCGTGGTATTGCACGTGGCACCCGAGGCCGCCGCCGGCGGGCCGCTGGCTGCGGTGCGCGATGGCGATTGGATCGAGCTCGATTGCGAGGCTGGGCGGCTGCACCTGGACATCAGCAATGCCGAGCTCGAGGCCCGCCTGGCGGAGAGCGACCCCACCGAGAAGTCGCGTCGCATTGCCAGCGACGGTGGCTACCGTCAGCTCTACATCGAGCATGTACTGCAAGCCGATGAGGGCTGCGATTTCGACTTCCTGGTCGGCAAGCGTGGCGCCGAGGTGCCGCGTCATTCACACTGAGGCTGAGCACCATGGTGGATGCATCGAAGATCGAATGCGTGTGGCGCGGCCGGGCGATGCTTGGCGAGGGACCCTTGTGGTGTCCACAATTCGGCGCCATGGGGTGGCTGGTGTTCGTCGATATCCTCAAGGCACGCCTGCATGCCTATGACTTGGCCAGCGGTGACACGCATGGCTGGGCGTTGGAGGAAGCTTGTTGCTGGCTGGCACCTCGAGAGGATGGCGATGGCTTCATTGCCGGACTGCGTTCGCGACTAGTGCATTTGCGGTTGAGCGAGAGCGGGCCGAATATCGGCGCCGAATTGGCAACTCCTGCCGGCGAGCCGGCAGGCAACCGCTTCAACGATGCCAAGGTCGACCCCCAGAGCCGCCTGTGGTTCGGCTCCATGGACGACGAGGCCGAGCGCCCCAGTGGCTCGCTATATCGTCTGGATCGACGCGGTCCGGTATGCATGGATATCGGTTATCGAGTCGCCAACGGCCCGGCCATCAGCCCCGATGGCGCTACCCTGTATCACAGCGATACGCCGCTAGGCGTCATCTACGCCTTCGACCTTTCGCCGGATGGTGAACTGTCCAACAAGCGCGAGCATGTTCGCTTCAACGCGACCCAGGGGTTTCCCGATGGCATGACCTGCGATGCCGAGGGTGGGCTTTGGGTCGCGCACTGGGATGGTGGTCGTGTGAGCCGATTCCGGCCCGATGGCGGTTTGGACGAGACCTTGACGCTACCGGCCTCGCGGGTGACGTCCTGCACCTTCGCTGGGCCACGGTTGGATCAGTTGTTCATTACCACCGCGGCTGTGGAGCGTGACGAAGAGGGGCTGGCCGGCGGGCTGTTTCGGGTGAAGCCGTGCGTGAGCGGCGTGATGCCGGCAGCCTATCGGATGTCCACCGAATACTGACGATCCCAGGATTCCGTTATGACGAGTCGACCGACCGACGCAAGAATCACCCCCGACCAGTTGCGCTCGCGGTGGTGGTTCGACAACCCTGACCATCCGGCAACCACGGCGTTGTGCATCGAGCGCTACCTGAACTACGGCATTACCCTCGACGAACTGGCCAGCGGCAAGCCGATCATCGGTATCGCCCAGTCCGGTTCCGACCTGACCCCGTGCAACCGCCACCACATCGAGCTGGTCAGGCGGGTCAAGGACGGCATTCGCGCCGCCGGCGGGGTGCCTTTCGAGTTTCCCCTGCATCCGATCCACGAGAACGTGCGCCGCCCCACGGCGGCGCTGGACCGTAACCTGGCTTACCTTGGCCTGGTCGAGGTATTGCACGGCTATCCGCTGGACGGCGTGGTACTGACCACCGGTTGCGATAAGACTACCCCGGCCTGCCTGATGGCGGCAGCCACGGTCAATATCCCGGCCATCGTGCTCTCCGGCGGGCCGATGCTCAATGGTTGGCGCGAGGGTGAGCGGGTCGGTTCCGGCACTATCATCTGGGAACTGCGCAAGCGCTTGGCCGCCGGCGATATCGATTACGACGAGTTCCTGTCGCGAGCCACCGATTCGGCACCCTCCATCGGCCATTGCAACACCATGGGCACTGCCTCGACCATGAATTCGATGGCCGAGGCGCTGGGCATGAGCCTGCCCGGTTCGGCGATGATCCCGGCACCCTACAAGGAGCGCGCCGCGGTGGCGTACGAGACGGGGGTACGCAGCGTGGCGATGGTGTGGGAGGACTTGCGGCCCAGCCATATCCTGACCCGCGAGGCCTTCGAGAACGCCATCGTAGTCTGCTCAGCGCTGGGGGGGTCCTCCAATGCGCCGATTCACATCAATGCTATCGCCCGCCACGCTGGAGTCGAGCTGACCAACGACGATTGGCAGCGGCTGGGGCACGAGGTTCCACTGCTGGCCAACGTGATGCCGGCTGGGGCCTATCTGTCCGAAGAGTTCCATCGTGCCGGCGGGGTGCCCGCGGTGCTCCACGAACTGCTTGCGGCCGGGCGTCTCCACGGCGAGGTGATGACTGTCAACGGCCAGACGCTGGCAGCCAACACCCAGGGGCACGAGACCCTCGATCCCGAGGTGATTCGCCGCTATGACAATCCGTTAGTCGAGCACGCCGGGTTCCTCAACCTCAAGGGCAACCTGTTCGACTCGGCGCTGATGAAGACCAGCGTCATATCTGCCGAATTTCGCCAGCGCTTCCTCAGCGATCCCGCCGATCCCGACGCCTTCGAAGGCAAGGTGGCGGTGTTCGATGGTGCCGAGGACTACCACGCGCGCATCGACGATCCCGCGTTGGCTATCGACGAAACTACCATCCTGGTGATGCGTGGGGTCGGGCCGGTGGGGCATCCCGGTAGTGCCGAGGTGGTCAACATGCAGCCGCCCGAGGCCTTGCTCAAGCGCAGTATCGAATCGCTGCCGTGTCTGGGCGACGGTCGCCAGTCGGGGACCTCCGGTTCGCCGTCGATCCTCAACGCCTCGCCGGAGGCGGCCACTGGCGGTGGCCTGGCGCTGCTCGAGAGTGGCGACCGGTTGCGCATCGACCTGAAGCGTGGCGAGGTGCGAGTGCTGATCGATGACACCGAGCTCGCGGCACGTCGCCAACATCTCGAAGCCCAGGGCGGCTACTCGTATCCCGCACATCAGACCCCTTGGCAAGAGATCCAGCGCAGCCTGGTCGAGCCGCTCGACCGCGGCATGACGCTGGAGCCGGCGACGAAATATCGCGACGTAGCGCGTGTCAGCCCGCCCCGGGATAATCACTGAACGTTCTCGGCAATGCGTGCCGCTGGTTGAGCGCCTGACCCACAGGCGCTCGTTTTCTATGGACGTTGCCTAGGAGACGTCAGACCAGGTCCAGGTCCCGACCCAGGGTACTTTCGCCGGGTTCGATGCCCAACGCCTGTGCCGTTCCGTCGAGTACTGCCTGGGCTGCCAGAAAGGCTTCGCGCGGACGGCGGCTCCGTATGCACTCCATCAGCTGCCGGTGACGCTCGAGACTATCCTCGGGATCGGTAGCGCTGATATTGGACATCTCGATCAACAGGTAGATGGAAGGGCGCAGGATGTGGGAAAGCTGGGCCCAGACGATATTGTGAGTCGCCTTGTAGATGGCGATATGGAAAGCGACATCGTAATCGCTGTGCAGGCGACGATCTTCGGGACTGCTCGCCTTGTCCAGGTTCTGCCCCATGCCCTCGAAAGCTTCTTCGATGGCGACCAGGTCGCGTGCCTTGGCCCGCTTGGCGGCGGTCATGGCGACATAGGGCTCGACATCCAAACGGAAGGCAAGGATTTCACGCTGGATCTTGGGGTTGGGGGAGGCATAGCGGGTCATCCAGTCGGTCACCGCCGGATCGAGAATGTTCCACTCCTCGTATTCTCTGACCTTGGAGCCATGACCGGAGATACGCTCGATGATGCCGACATCCACCAACTGCCGCAGGTCGCTACGCACCGCGGAACGGTTGATAGCGAACTGCTCGGCAAGATCGATCTCCTTGGGTACGAAGTCACCGGGCTGATAGCTCCCGGAAAAGATGGCTTCGGCCAGGAATTCAGCAATGCTGGGGCGATTCGACGACTTGAGCGGCTTGTCCTTCACGATTGCGCTATGTCCAATGGGATTTATACATAACCTGCCATATGTTGAACATTTGGGCAATCCGACGATCGTCCCCTACGATCACGCTTGGCCATGACGCTGTCGTTCTCCCAGCCGCTCCATGAATCTGGCTCCGGCCTCGAGCTGTTCGATCTCGATGTATTCATCCGGCTGATGCGCCTGGGCGATGCTGCCGGGGCCGCAGATCACCGTGGGCAGCCCTGCGCTCTGGAACTGGCCGGCCTCGGTGGCATAGGCCACGGCTTCGCTGCGGCGCTGGCCCATCAGTTCGTGACATAGCGTCAAGGCAGCGGCGTTGTCGCGGTCGGCCAGTGCGGGCACGGTGCTGGTCAGGCGCTCGGTACGAATGCCGGCTTCCGGGGCACGGCTCTTGAACTCGGCTTCCAGTGCTTCGGCGAAGGTGGTGAAGCGAGCGAGCAGTTCATCGAAGCTGTCATGGGGCAGATGGCGAATCTCCCAGTCGAAATGACATTCCTGGGCCATGATGTTGATCGCCGTACCGCCTTGGATCTTGCCCACATGCAAGCTGGAGTGGGCGACATTGAAGGCCTCGTCGACACGACCCTCCTCGCGCAGCTCGGCCATGATGTCTTCGATCCTGGCGACCAGTCTGGCGGCCACGTGGATCGCCGAGACCCCTTGGTTGATCTGGCTGGAGTGGGCGGCGCGACCGGTCACGGTGGTACGCAGGTTGGTGATGCCCTTTTGCGCCACTACCGGCGCCATCAGGGTCGGCTCGCCGACGATCACCGCGGCGGGGCGGGGATGATCGGCCATCAGGCGTTCGATCAGACGTGGTGCGCCCAGACAGCCGACTTCCTCATCGTAGGAGAAGGCCAGATAGATGGGCCGCGTAAGATCCTGCTGTACCCAGTGGGGGAGCTGGGCCAAGGCGCAGGCGATGAAGCCTTTCATGTCGCAACTGCCGCGGCCGTAGAGGCGGCCATCACCCTTGTCGACCAGAGTGAACGGGTCGGTCGACCAGGGTTGACCGTCCACCGGCACCACGTCGGTATGTCCCGACAGCACTACGCCGCCTTCGACCTTGGGGCCGATGCGGGCCAGCAGGTTGGCCTTGGTATGGTCATCGTTCTCGATGCGCTGGTGGGGCACGCCATGCTCGTCGAGATAGCCCTCGATGAAACGAATCAATTCCAGGTTGGAATCCCGGGATACGGTGGCGAAGCTCACCAAGGTCTCGAGCAGTTGTGCGGGTGTCTTCATCCTGGCGTGTCCTCGACTGATAACGTGGCGGGCGACTACCTTCAGCCTAACACGGCTCGCCCATTGGTTACGTCAATAGCATCTGGAGTATGTTGTAGGAAAGCGCAAGAGAGAGCCCTATGACAACCCGCAATGACGCCCGTGACGAGGGCCAGATGACACTTTCCTTGGCCGAAGAACCTCGGCGACGCTCCTTCAAGCTCAGCGATCGCGTATACGGCGATATCGTTGACCGCATCATCAAGCGCGAGTTTAGTGAAGGGGAACGCCTGCCGTCGGAAGAGACGCTGGCAAGCTTGCATGGGGTATCGCGTCCCATCGTGCGCGAGGCATTGGCCAAGCTCCGCGAGGATGGCCTGATTCGCTCGCATCGCGGGGCCGGCAGTTTCGTCTGTCTGCGTCCCGATCGTGCCATGCTCGAGTTCGCCCCGCTCGAGAGCCTAGCGGATATCCAGCGTTGCTTCGAATTCCGCATCGCCGTGGAAACCGAATCCGCGCGCCTAGCGGCGCTCAATGCCAGTCCTGAGGACAGAAGGGCGATCAGCCGTGCATTGGAGCTGCTGGAACAACGCATTCGCGATAATGCTCTGGGGGTCGATGCCGATTTCGGCTTTCATCTGGCCATCGCTAAGGCGACTCACAACCGCTTCTTCTCCGAGACGTTGCTTTCCC
The DNA here is from genome assembly GCF_014651875.1 of Litchfieldella qijiaojingensis. Lineage (GTDB taxonomy): Bacteria > Pseudomonadota > Gammaproteobacteria > Pseudomonadales > Halomonadaceae > Litchfieldella > Litchfieldella qijiaojingensis. Next base: position 24,425 of record NZ_BMXS01000017.1, on the reverse strand, counting down.
TCAAGGAATCGATCACTTATGGCCAGAACCTGGCACGGGGCTTGGGCTTACGCCGTCCCACACATCATCTGCCCGAAGTCCAGGACGAGCACCAGCGAATCCATGACAGTATTCTCGCCGGTGATGCGGAAGCTGCAAGCCTGTGCATGCGCGAGCATTTGAGCAATTCTCGTCGCCGGGTTTTCGAGGGGTGATGCAACAGGCTGGCATATGAGTTTTCCGGAATAAAATTTGACAACTTTTACAACTTGGCTAGCTTCAAGGTAGGTCCGCGGCGCGTGCCGATAAAAAGCGCCGGTGTCGGCCTGGCAGCCATGCATCTTTCTGATTTCTTCTTCTCCATGGCTGCCTCGTGAAACGCTAATACAACAAGATTGGGAGCATGCCATGACGTTCACCTACACCAAGCTTGCCGGTGCGCTGTCGGCCATCGCCATCCTGGGAGTGGCCGGAACCGTACAGGCCGACTATCCCGAGGAGTCCATCACCTATGTGATTCCCTTCAACCCCGGTGGTGAGTCCGACGTCACCGCGCGTTTCCAGGAGCCTATCCTGGAGGAGATCCTGGGCGTCAGTGTCAACGTGACCCACCGTCCGGGTGGCGGGGGGGCCGTGGCCTGGAGCGAATTCCAGAACGGTGCCGAGCCGGATGGCTACGAGATCATCGGGGTCAACATCCCGCATATCATCGGCCAGCCGATCCAGCGCTCGGACGCCGGCTTCGAGACCGACAACTGGGACATCATCACCTTCTTCCACTCCACGCCCAATGCCCTGATCGTGCCGGCTGATAGCCCCTTCGAGACGCTCGACGACCTGGTCGAATACGCGCGCGAGAACCCCGAGGCCGTCACCCTCGGCGGTAGCGGCACCTATAGCGCCAATCACCTCGACATGCTGCGCTTCGAGCAGGAAGCCGACATCGACCTGACCTACATCCCTTTCACCGGCACCGGTCCCCTGCCTGCCGCCCTGGAAGGCGGGCATGTCGCCGGCATTTTCAACTACACCATGCTCGGCGTACAGATGGAGGACCGGGCCCGGGTGCTGGCAGTGGCGTCCGAGGAGCGGGTGCCGGCACTTCCCGACGCTCCGACCTTCAAGGAGCAAGGCTATGACATCGTCGGCGGTGCCTATCGCGGCGTAGCAGCACCCAAGGGAACGCCCGACGAGGTCATCAGCGTACTCGAGGACGCCTTCGCCGAAGCCAATCGCCAGATCACCGAGAAGCAGGAGCCGCTGGGCTTCGTGATGGAATACATCACCGGTGACGAGATCGACGAGGTCATCGCTTCCCTTCGGGAGGCCTACACCCCGATTCTCGAAGCCGCCGACTGATCCTCCCTCCACCAATCCCCTGGCCCACCGAGGCCAGGGGATTGGCCTGCTTGCCAACATTCCGTCACTGGAGTGAACAGCGCCGCCAGGGGGATTAAGTATGGACATGCTATTGCAAGCGCTGGCCTCGCTGCTGACCTTCGAGAGTTTCATCACGGTGCTCGTCGGGGTTTCGGCTGGCCTGTTGATCGGTTCCTTGCCGGGGCTTACAGCGACCATGGCGTTGGCCGTGCTGCTGCCGTTCACCTTTTCCATGGAAGCGCTTCAGGGCCTGATTGCCCTGGGCGCGGTCTACATGGGCGCCATCTATGGCGGCGCCTTTACCGCGATCCTGATCAATACGCCGGGCACGCCCTCGTCGATCGCCACTACCTTTGATGGTTACCCGATGGCGCGCCAGGGGCGTGCCTACGAAGCCCTGGCAGCCGCCACCATCGCCTCGGTCGTCGGGGGGCTGGTCGGGGTGGCCTTCCTGCTGGTTCTGGCCCCGCCACTGGCGCGTCTGGCGGTGGCCTTCGGCCCTGCCGAGATGTTCTGGGTGGCGATGCTGGGGCTAACGCTGGTGGCCAGCCTGTCGAGCGACTCCCTGCTCAAGGGACTGCTGGGTGGCTGTATCGGCATGCTGCTCAGCACCATCGGTGTCTCCCCCGTCGGTGGCGAAACGCGTTTCACCTTCGGCTTTCCGCCCTTGCAAGGGGGCGTCGAACTGATCGTCGCCCTGATCGGGTTGTTCGTGATTCCCGAACTGCTGACCATGGCGGCCGAAGGGCGGGGTGCCTTGTCCAAGGAGGGTGGTTTCGGCAAGAGCCACGTCTCGATACTTCAAGTGGCCAAGCGCATCTTCACCAAACCTGTCAACCTGATTCGCTCCTGCCTGATCGGGCAGCTCATCGCCATCATTCCCGGTGCTGGCGGTAACGTGACCAGCCTGGTGGCCTACAACGAAGCGCGGCGCTTTTCCAAGGATCCCGATAGTTTCGGCAAGGGCAATGTCGATGGCGTGGTGGCCTCGGAATCGAGCAATAACGTGATGGTGGCGGGCAGCATGGTGCCGTTGCTGACGCTGGGCATACCCGGCGCGCCACCAGATGCCATCATCCTTGGCGTACTGCTGCTGCATGGCCTGCGCCCGGGTCTCGACCTGTTCACCGAGACCGGGGTATTGACCAATGGCTTCATCCTGTCGATGGGTCTTGCCGCCTTGATGCTGCTGCCGGTGGGACTGATCGGTGGGCGCTTGATCCACCGAGTGGTGATCAAGACCCCCTATTACTTCCTGATGCCGTGCATCGCCATGGTCACCATCCTGGGGACCTTCGCCTTGCGTAACAGCCTGCTCGATGTCGGCATCATGCTGATCCTAGGCAGCGCCGGGTATTTTCTGCGCTTGATCGGCATCCATGCGGCACCGATCGTGCTCGGCCTGATCCTTGGCGGCATCGCCGAGCAGGGTTATGTGCAGACCATGTTGGCGGCGGTGATCGATCCGATTCCGTGGCTGCGCCTGGTCAGCAATCCCTTGTCGAAAGTGCTGGCCGGCCTGGTGGTGATCGGCGCGGCGACAGCATTGTTGCCGGCTTGGCTGGAACGCAGAGGTCTGCTTGACAAGGTGTCATCGAAGGCAGGAGGTGACGCATGATCCTGCGCTTGAATACCGATATCGCCGCGGGGATCGTCGGCTTGGCGTTTGCCGCCGTGCTGTGGTTGCCTCGTGGCGAGATGGGGCGGCTGAGCATCATCTTCCCGCGCGCCGTGCTGGTGATCCTGGTAGTGATCGCCGTGGGGTTGATCGTCAAGGGCTTCATCAGGCCCGGTAGCCGACGGGTCGTGATATCGGGAAGCCTACGCCGTCTGCTGGTGGTCATGACGGGGTTCTTCGTCTGGTGGTTCGCCATCGGCACGTTGGGGTTCGTGGTGTCCACCTGCGTGGCCATCTTCCTACTCACCTGGTACCTGGCCCGGGTGGACGGGCCGGTGTCGTGGCGCCGCTTGCTGCAGTGGGTTCCGATCATTGGCGTGCTGGTTGGCGTCTTCTATCTCACCTTTACCCAGGTTCTCAACGTACGCTTGCCCACCGGGCTGCTGCTGTAGGAGTCGCACGATGCGAATTACTGATATCCGCGAGGCACGCGTGTCTATCGCCTCCGACATCGCCAACGCCTATATCTCCTTTGCCAAAATGGATGTCTCGGTGCTCGCCCTCTACACCGATGCTTGGGTCGACGGCCGACAGGTCGTGGGTTACGGCTTCAATTCCAACGGACGCTATGCCCAGAGCGGTCTGCTGCAGGAGCGCTTCCTGCCGCGCCTGCGCGATGCCGAGCCAGCTTCCTTGCTCGCCGAGAGCGGCGACAATCTCGATCCCTTTCGGATCTGGGATGTGCTGATGGCCAACGAGAAACCCGGAGGACATGGCGAGCGCTCGGTGGCGGTCGGCATCATCGACATGGCCGTATGGGACATTGTCGCCAAGGTCGAAAATCGCTCTCTGGCGCAGTTGCTCGCCGAACGTTATGGCGATGGCGAACCCGATCCGCGGGTGCCGGTCTATGCCGCGGGCGGCTACTACTACCCGGGCAAGCAGATCAGTGCCCTCAAGGACGAGATGCGCGACTATCTCGACCTGGGCTACATCTGTACCAAGATGAAGATCGGCGGCGTGCCCCTGGCGGAGGACCTGGGGCGGGTCGAGGCGGCGATCGAAGTAGTGGGCGATGCCTCGCGTCTTGCGGTCGACGCCAATGGACGCTTCGACTTCAGGACCGCGCTGGCTTTCGCCGATGGCCTGGCGCCCTATGGGGTGCGCTGGTACGAAGAAGCGGGCGACCCCCTCGATTATGCCCTGCAGCAGCAGCTTGGCGAGCACTATGACCCGCCCATGGCCACCGGCGAGAACCTGTTCTCCCACCAGGATGCGCGCAACCTGTTGCGTTACGGCGGCATGCGCGCCGACCGCGATATCCTGCAGATGGACCCGGTGCTGAGCTATGGGCTGGTCGAGTACCTGCGCATACTCGATGAGCTACGCAAGCACGGTTGGTCGCCGCGCCAGTGCATCCCGCATGGCGGTCACCAGTTCGCGCTCAACATCGCCGCCGGGCTCAAGCTGGGCGGCAACGAGTCCTATCCGCGGGTCTTCGCGCCGTTCGGTGGTTTTGCCGATTCCACGCCGGTGGAAGAGGGCCTGGTAGCCTTGCCCGACGTGCCGGGAATTGGTTTCGAGGACAAGCGGGAACTGATGAAGGTGTTCAAGGAGCACCTGGGGTAACAGCGAGTCGAGCGGCGTCGCCGATGACGTCGACCCTGTACCGAGATGCATGATGTGTCTTACTAAAATAGCGCCACAGCTTATTTTAATTTCGGCCTGAAATTAAAATAAGGCACTGCCATGGCTTGCCGGTGTGAGTACGGGCCACCAACGCCGAACCTCCACCGATAACATCAGCCTGCACCTGAAGAACATTTATGCTGACGAGGAGCTGGACGAAGCGGCAACTACCGAGGAATCCTCGGTAGTGCGCCAGGAGGGGCGTCGGCGGGTGAGGCGTCGCGTCAAGCACTACAACCTCGATGCCATTATCTCGGTGGGCTACCGCGTCAACTCAAGGCGCGCGGTGCAGCTTCGTCAGTGGGCCACGCGGGTGCTCCGCGAGCACCTCACCCAAGGCTGGACCCTGAACCGCCAGCGATTCGAGGCCAATGCCCGCGAACTGGAGGCGGCCATGGCCTTGGTGCGCAAGACGGCCCAGAGCTCAGCGTTGGATACCGCCAGTGGTCGTGGCCTTGTCGATATCGTCACCCGCTACGCCCAGACCTTCCTGCTGCTGCAGCGTTATGACGAAGGGCTGCTGACCGAGCTTCGCGCCCAAGTGGGTGGCCAACTGCCAACCTTTCCTCATATCGCAACGACCGCCTGCTCAACGAGCATGGCGAGGCGGTGGTAAACGATGTGGGGTTAGCGGCCTTGACGCTGCTGATCGCCGAGTCCGACCCGGCCAACAAGGAGACCATGATCCGGTTGATCATGAATATGTTGGCTAGCCCCAGTGAAGATCGATAAGACCGCTGTCTTGGTGGGGTTTGATAGGCATTTATGTCGGGCGCGAACTGCTATTGAGAAGGTGATCATACCCCGTGGGAGCGCAGCTTTGCTGCGCGATTGGCGCCGAAGACGCCCAGCAGAAGTCACCAAAATCGGACGGTCAGGTGGAGCCTCATAGATCAAAAGATTACGATGCGTTGACTAGATGATATTGTTTAACGTGCCGGTGCGATGATGCAATATCATGATGTGCGTCATAATCACTGTTAGCACCAAAAAGTTCAGATATGGCAAAGGTCAAGAAAGAGCTCACTCCGGCCCAAAAGCGTGCAAAGAAAGCCGCCAAGGAAGAGCGGAAGAGGAAATACGAGTGGGTCTTCATAAGCGGCAAGCAAGTCAGAATAAAGCGGCCTCCAACCGTGGATGGCATACCGGTAGATCAGTTCATTGAGGAAAATGCTGATCCGGTCTGGCTACACCAGAATGAATTGTGGGAACTGATACCGGTGGAAGATTCTACTTTCGACCTTGACCCACCTTCTGAATTAGATGTAATGGAAGACGAGAACGAGATACCATTTTAACTTTAGCCGCCGGAATCAATCAAAGATCATATACCGGAGATCATGAAATCGACAGCAGCGATGATCTTCTCTCGGTCTTGGTTGAGGTCACGAACCTTGCTCCCCAGGCGTTGCCTGTCTATGCCAGCAAGATCTTGAATCATGGCGATGAAATCTTCGCCATTGAACTCGAGGCTGGGATTGAGCCGAGAGATTTGCATTCCTTCTGCCAGGCTGGCAGGGCAAATCGGAACAACAACGGTGGTGCGGAGTTCGCTCAGTAAGTCACTTTGGATATCGAGCAGGTAAGGGTATTGCTTGCGTGATGCCGGGTTCTTGTTTTCATACACGCAAAACTGGGCCATCAGAATTTCCTTGCGCTATCGCTGAACGTTCCGTTTTCCTCAACGAATTGGTTGTACGCCTGGATCGCGCCAGCATTCTCCTGTTGCCATTGGGCACGTTGCTCGGCACGGACCTGCTCTGCGAGGATGCTTTCCAGCGAAGCGGATAGGTTGATGCCAAGGCTTCTAGCTTTTTCAAGCAAGTCACTGTTAATGCTGACGTTTGTTGGCTTCTTGGGAGCTTGGGTATCGTAGATCTGGTACATGGTCGCTGCCTCGCCAAGGTCATGCGTATAGCCTATGCGCATTGGTGATGACGGGCAAGGCATGCGAGCAAGAAACAAGCAGAGGCATAACGATGGCTTCAATGCAGGATGAAGAGGCGCTTCTTTCCGACCGGCAGCTCGTTCTGCTTGCCGGCGAGGCCGCGTTTGGCCGTGGTGTGGATTATTTCAGGCAGGGCCTGGTGCTGGGCTGGAACAAGAAAGGCGCTACCATCACTGCCGAGGTGGAGGGCAGCGAGCGGTATCACGTCACTCTGGAACTCAGTAAGCGAGGCTTGGATGGCGGTTGTGATTGTCCGGCCTCCGAGGGAATCGATTTTTGCAAGCACTGCGTGGCGACGGCCTTGGCCTACCGTGCGGAGCAGGCTGAGCAGACCTGTTTAACTGGGGGCGATGACACTGACCGTATCCGCGCCTACCTGCAGCAAATGGACAAGCCGGCCCTGGTGGATGCCTTGCTGACGCTGATCGAGGATGACCAACTGCTGCTCCAGCAGTGGTCGCTGCGGGCCGATGCGGTTCTCGGAGTGCTGGACTACAAGGCGCTGAAAAAGCGGATTACTGCGGCATTTCCACTTAACCGTGATCTGTACCGTTACGAGCAGGTGCGAACCTACTTCGCCAAGGCGGAAGCCGTGGTTGATTTGCTCGCCGAGCAGGCACCCCAGTTGCCCCCGGAGCAATGCCTGACGCTGGTGGACTATGCGCTGGCGCGGATGGCCCGGGCGCTGGAAACCATCGACGATTCCGGTGGTTTCCGCTTCCACTGTGAGCAGACCTTGCAGGAGTTGCATGTCCAGACCGTGCAGCGGCTTGGCTGGCCACCCGGCAAGCTGGCGAAATATCTCTATGAACTGGCGTTCGGCGATAGCGAGAATTTTTATCCTGGTATTCCGGACGCCTACCACGAGGCTTTGGGTGGCGACGAGATGGATGCTTACCACGCTTGCCTGCAGCAGGCCTGGGATGCCTTGCCGAACCTGACAAAGGACGCTGGCTGGCCGGAGAAGTACCGCTACCTTCGGTTACGCGATCCCTTGCTCAAGCGCGCCGAAGCGAATGGGGATTTCCCGGCTATCCTGGCGCTTTATTAGAAAACCGCCAACGATGAGCAGGATTGCTTGCGCGTTGCCGAATTATGTATTGCCCATGATGCCTGGGACCAGGTGGAACTGTGGCTGGCGCGGTCGGCCGGGCTGCTGATCGCCCTCGGTGGAAGCGCGATCGGCAACGGTTGCAGGTGCAGCTGCTAGTACATCGCGGTGAGGTTGAGTCGGCGGCGGAGCTGCAGTGGGAGATATATCGAAACACGCAGCAACTGGATGATTACCGCCGCTTGGTGGAACTGGCTACGGAGCATGGCCTTCCCACCGATTACCGCCAACGCGCATGTGACTGGCTGATTGCCCGGCTCGACAAAGCGCCTGAGACGCCATTTACTTTTTCGCCCAGTGCGGTGAATAGCCTGCTGGAAATCTATCTGTTCGAGCACCGGCTGGCTGATGCGCTGGCATTGTGCGCCGATAGGCCGGTAGACCCAGGCCTGTTGCGGAAACTGGCACGAGCCCTGGGCAACCCCGACGATAGCCTGCCGTTGTATATGCGCCTGGTGCGCAGTGAAGTTCGCAACACCGACAACCGGAGTTATCGGCAGGGGATCGCCCTGCTGCAGGAACTGCACGGCACCCTTGAGACAGCGGCCCAGCGACAGGTATTCGCGCAATCGCTGATACAGTTGCGCACCGAGTTCAAGGCCAAGCGCAATTTCATCAAATGGTTGAATGAGGCCTTTGCACAGTGAGTCGAGCGAGCAGGACGCGTAGGCAATGACAGCAGTTCTCTCCCACGTTGAGAAGGTTCTGGCGTATTGGCACAAGATCGAGTTCTTGGCTTCGACTGATTCGGGATGTGAGCCGAGTGAGTCGACAACTATGTCACAAAATGCTCGCTTACAGGACGCCAGCGGCCTATTGCTCGAACAGTGCCTGCGCCTCGTCGGCCGACATGGGTTCACCCAAGTACAGCCCCTGCACAAGGTCGCAGCCGATCGCCGAGAGGATGCCCAACTGTTCTTCGCTTTCGACTCCCTGAGCGGTGATCCCGAGATCCAGCGCTGCGGCGATGGCGACCATGGTGCGAATCAATGCCTGGCTGTCTGACCTCGACTTTATCCGCTCGATAAAGCCGCGATAGATTTTGATGCGGGTAAACGGAAAATTATGCAGGTAGAAGAGGGAGGAGTGGCCGGTGCCGAAATCGTCGAGCGCCAGCAGGAAGCCCGCCTCCAGCAGTAGCTGCATCCGGATGCGGATGGACTCCGTGGTTTCCGGCAGCGAACTTTCTGTCAGCTCCAGTTCGATGTCGCCGCGGGCAAGGGGAGAGGCGTGCAGGATTGCTATCATCCGGTTGATCGCCGCTTCGTTCTTCAACTGTTGGCCGGACAGGTTGACGCTGATCTTGAGATCGGATTTGACCTGCTTCCATTCGACCAGTTGCCGGCTCGCCTGCTCCAGCACCCACTCCCCAATCGGGATGATCAGCTCGGTATCTTCCGCCACGGGAATGAACTCTGCGGGCGAGATCCAACCCAGCTTGGGATGGTGCCAGCGCAGCAGCGCTTCGAAGCCGACCAGCGTTCGACCGCTGGTGGTGAACTGGGGCTGGTAGTGCAGCTGAAGTTGGTTCGACGTCAGAGCCTCGTGCAGGTCGTTTTCGATCATGAAGCGGGTGTCGAGATAGGCCGCCGCCCCGGGATGGTAGACGCAGTAACCGTTTTTGCCCTTATCCTTGGCCTGGTACATGGCGATATCGGCGTTTTTGACCAGCATATCCTTGTCTGTCGCCTGTTCCGGGCAGAGACAGGCACCGATGCTGGCGGTGACGAACACCTGCTTGTCCTGCAGCCGGTAGGCCGGCGCCATCTGTTCGACGAGGCGTTCGGCGAGCTGTTCCACCTGCTGTCGGGTGGCATCGCATTTGGCGATGATGGCGAACTCGTCGCCACCCAGCCGGCAGACGATATCATCGTCGCGCACCCCGTGCTTGAGCCGTAGCGCAACCTGGCGTAGGAGTTCGTCGCCCATGTCATGTCCCAGGGTATCGTTGACCTTCTTGAATCCGTCCAGGTCGATGACCAGCAACGCGCAGTTCTGGTTGTACTGACGAGCGCAACCGATGACGCTCTCCAGTTGTTCCATGAAGTAGTGGCGGTTGTGCAGGCCGGTGACGTTGTCGTGGTAGGCCAGTTGATTGAGCTGCTCTTCGACCTTGCGGCGCTGGCGCAGTTCTTCCTTCAAGCGCACATCGTAGCGCTGCAACTGTCCCATCATGCGATTGAAGTTGTGGGTCAGCCTGCCAACTTCGTTGCGCGAGACGACATCGGCCCGCAGGCTGAAATCCTGACGTATCCTTACCTGCTGTGTCACTTTGGACAGGTGGAGCAGCGGGTGGGTGATGCGAGTTGCGAAGCGCCGCCAGATCAGCAGCGACAGCAGCAGGGTAACCAGGATGGCGATGATGCCGAACAACAGCTCGAATAGGATACTGGAGACCAGCGGTTCAAGGCTGGCTTCGAGGGCGACGCTACCGATGCGTTGCCCGTGCAGGATAACCGGCTTATGGATCAGTACGCTGCACCAGGAGAAATTCAGGCCGTCCGTCGTATTCGATCCGATCGATCCGCTCGCAATCCTGTGCGGGCAGCCGAGACCGCCGTCGGAATGGTATTCCGCCAGCCGGGTACCATCCGGCAGGAAAATGGCGGCATGCAGAACCTGCGGTGCGCCCACCAGGGATGACAGCACGTCGGCGGCGTCTCCGGCATCTCTGAACAGAATGGCCGCCGCGCTGTTGCGGCCGATGACGTCGGCCCCGACGTGCATTGCGTCGATCAATACGCGGCGCTTGTCGAGCGTTTCGTACACCAGGGTGCCCAGCATCAGTATCGCCAGAGCCAGGGTGGTGAGGTAAACACCGAAGGTGATCAGTTGCTTGCGTATCGACCGGTGGCTCTGTTTCATCGTGTCGTGGCTTATCGGGTGGCGACATAGCGCGCTAGTTTCAGTAACCGGGCGCTGAAGTCCATATCGGCCCGGTGGGCCGCGCTCAGATTGATCTCGAAAGCGACCTTGTTGTGCAGGGTGTCCATCTCGATCATCACGCCACGGTCCGCCAGACCCTCCGCATCGCTGATCGTCAGGATCGGCGCTGCATTCAGTTTTCTCAGCAACGAATCGAGCTGCCTGCGCTGACTGTCATCGAAATAGAGCGAGTGGCAGAACCCGAGGTCGTCACCGATGGTGACATGCTCGACGGCGATGGTGATGTCGTGGCGTACCTGTTGGTTCTCCAGTTGCTGCAACTCATCGTCCAGTGGTGTCCGCCCCAGAATGCACAGGTAGAAGGGCTCCTCTAGCGGAATGGGCCATTCGGTGAAGTGGAGGAAGTTGTAGATGTAGGCGGCCTTGACCGCACGCTCATCCTGCTGTGCCATGGCCGATGGCGCCCACAGCAGCAGTGTCAGGAGCAGGCGGGCGAACCTCATTGGAACCGGTACCCCAGCCGCAGCCAAACCGTGCGGCCGTCCTGGGCCAACAGGCCGTCGTCGCCGCCGTAGGCGATATGGCCGTAACGGGTGTCGAACAGGTTCCTGACCGCCAGTGTGAGGGTCGTGCCGGGAAGCGGTTCCAACGACGTCAGGGTCAGGTCGGTTAGCGTATAGCCGTCGACGTCGGCGTAATCCTGATTCTTGTGCTCGCCGATATAGCGCAGTGCCAGACTGGCCCGCAGCCGCTCGCCCGCCAGTGGCATCGACAGTTGCAACTTGCCGATATCGCGGGGCACGTTGAGCATCTCCTTGCCCAAGTCGTCCTCCGAGTTCTGCCAGGCATAACTGAGCCGCAAGGTCTTGCCGCCGGGCCATTGCCACTCCGACTCCAGCTCCGCCCCCTGTATGTGCTGGGATTCTATAAAGCTGTACTCCGGCAGTTTGTCGACGCGGTAGCGGTACAGGGAACCAAGCAGGCGCCAATTGTCTTCGTTGTATTCGGCTACGAACTCGGTGGTGCGTACGCGGGATGGTTCGGGCACGTCGAAGCGGACCTCGTCCAGGGATGCGAAGCGGCTCGCCTGGCCATAGGACAGCTTGAGCGACAGGGCTTCCCACGGGGTATAGATCAACGCCAGACGCGGGTTGAAGGCGCTGTGGGTCGTGTCGAGCGACCGGTAGCGGCGCTTGTCGTAGCGCCCGCCAATGCTGGCGCTCAGGGTGGGCGAGAGCGCGATCATGTCTTCGCCGTAGAGGCTGAAGGTATCGCCGCTGTGGTGTATGCCGTTGCTGTACGGTGGCTCACCACTCATAGGGATATAGAACCCTTGGTGAGCGTCCTGTTGCGCGTCGATGCGATACTCGCCGCCGAACAGGAGCTGGTGCCCCTCCAGCCCGAGATAGATCAGTTTGCTGTCGACGCCATACCACTGGCCGTCGATCCGGCCGGATCCCTCATAGAAGGATGTGTGTTCACGACTGTTGAACAGGTAGTCGCCATAATAGAGCCGGGTGGTCGTGCGCCAGTTCAGGCCAAGGTCCGCTTCGTAGCCGATATTGATGAAACGGTTGCGGTCCCTGTAACGGTAGTTTCTCCCCTGGATGCTGTCTTCGTTGTCCCGCCACTTGTCGGCGGAAGCGGCTTCCAGCGACCAGTTCCGGTAACTGCCCTTCAGGTACAGGCGTTCGCCGAGCAGGTCGGCGTCGGCGTTGGTTTCGCCGTCATAATAGCGGCGCACGCCGTCGTTGCTGAGGCGCGAGGCCGAGATCAGCCACTCCGCGCCGTTGTCGAATCGTTTGCCCCAGGTGACCCGGCCCTCGCGGTCACGGTGGGAGCCCGCCGTCAGTTCGGTGTCCAGGCCGTCGAAGTCCCGCCCCTTGCGGGTGATGATGTTGATGACACCGAGAAAGGCGTTGTTGCCGTAGATGGCCGAGCCCGGGCCCGGGGCGTACTCGACCCTTTCGATCAGGGCGGTATCGAGGTAGCCGTCTTCGGCGATGAATATCTGGTTGAAGTAGTTTTCCGCGGCGGAGTAGCCATCGATCAGGATCATGATACGGCCGGCATACTCACCCGGCGCGCCGTAGCCACGACCGCCCAGATAGCTGTAGTCGCGGTCCCGCGTGATATGGATGCCGCGCATGCTGTCGAGTATCTCGGCGATGGTCCTGTAACCGAAGCGCCGGATCTCCTCGGCGGTGACCACCGACACCGCGGATGGCGCATCGACCACCTGCTGCGCGAAATCCGCTGCGCTGATCACTTCGGTTTCCGCCAGTTCCTCGAGCGACAACTGGGTGAGGTCCGCAAGATCAGTGGCCGCTCGTTCCGCGCTCCACACGCTGGCGGGAAAGAGTGTGATGAGAAGCACGAGCACCGGCACCGTCGGTAACAGCAGTGCCCGCGCTTTCAGTATCGGTCTTGATGCATGAGAGGGGGAGGCATCGAAGAAGGAGTGAATCAAGTTCAACATGAAAGCGTGGGGCACTCCTCGGGTTCACTATCTGAACACGGATCCTTTGCTGCCCCATTCGATAGCCACTTTCAATGGAAGTGACTTTAGATAGTTATTATGTGCAAGAACTTTGCTTCGGCTGCTGGTGTGCCAAAGCTGCTTGCGACTTCAAGTATCCCGCGCGTGTGGCCTGAACAGTATGCGGATTAGACTACTTTTTATATGGCTAATTACTGATTTGTGAGTGGGAGCATGTGATAAGTCCCACGAGGGAAGCGCTGAAGAAATCGACGAACGGCATCAAGCACAAGGCGCCCGGGGCACAGAACTGAGCGCAGCGACAAACATCCGAAGGATGGCCCAGTAGGTATTGAACCACTTCACTCCTTGAGCAGTTGGTTGATACGGCGTAGCACCTTCTTGTCGGTCTTCTGCCAGTAGAGGTATCCCTCCCAATCGTGCTCGGAACACGTCCGCTTCATTCTCCAATGAGCTCCCGCTCCTGTCCCTTGCCTTCTTCCAGTTGTGTGATGGATTCGAGCAGGCGCCGCGCGTTCTTCGGTGAACGCAGCAGGTAAGCGGTTTCCTGCAGCGCTTCGTAGTCTTCCAGCGAGATCATCACCACCGAAGGCGCTTTACTGCGGGTGATGATAATGGGCACATGGTCGTCGCAGACTTGCCATAAAAACAAACTATTGATCTGGTGCAGAAAATCAAATCCATCCTATGGCGCGGAATTGCTATACCTATATTAGGTCAGTGACGGGTAAGGAACGCCAAGGCCGCTTCGCGTCGCGACCTCTGACGAGGTGACACCCGTCAGGCACTCTAGACCATCGTACAGGTCGTGAAAGCGGATCCCACAAGAGGAGATGGTTGATAGACGAGTTACATCTACGCAGCAACCATGAGCAACGATCAGCCACCACTGGAGAGCGATATGGACCAGAAAACTAGCAACACTGCAGGCGGGTGCCCCGTCATACACGGGGCTCAGACCTCCGTGCATGGTAACGGCGCAACGAACGAGCACTGGTGGCCGGATCAGCTCAACCTGAGGATTCTCCACCAGCACACCACCGAGTCAAATCCCCTGGGCCGGGATTTCAACTACCGGGAAGAGTTCAAGAAGCTCGACTACGAGGCCCTGAAGAAGGACCTCCACGACCTCATGACCGATTCCCAGGAGTGGTGGCCGGCGGACTTCGGCCACTACGGCGGGCTCTTCATCCGCATGACCTGGCACGCCGCCGGCACCTACCGGGCCGCCGACGGCCGTGGCGGTGGCGGCACCGGCAACCAGCGCTTCGCCCCGATCAACAGCTGGCCGGACAACGCCAACCTGGACAGGGCCCGCCGCCTGCTGTGGCCCATCAAGCAGAAGTACGGCAACCGGATCTCCTGGGCCGACCTGATCATCCTGGCTGGCAACGTCGCCATGGAGTCCATGGGCTTCAAGACCTTCGGCTTCGGCGGCGGCCGCGAGGACATCTACGCCCCGGAAGAAGACATCAACTGGGGCGCCGAGAAGGAATGGCTGGCGAGCGAGCGCTACCGAGGCGAGCGGGAGCTCGACCAGCCCTTCGCTAACGTCCAGATGGGCCTCATCTACGTGAACCCGGAAGGCCCGGATGGCGAGCCCGACCCGATAAAGGCCGTCAAGGACATTCGCACGACCTTTTCGCGCATGGCGATGAGCGACTACGAGACGGTAGCGCTGATCGCCGGCGGCCACACCTTCGGCAAGACCCACGGCGCCGCTCCCGACAGCACCCTCGGCCCGGAGCCCGAGGCCGCGCCCCTCGAACAGATGGGCCTGGGCTGGAAGGGCACCCACGGCACCGGCATGGGTGACGACTCCAGCACCAGTGGCCTGGAAGGCGCCTGGACCCCGAACCCCACCCGGTGGGACATGGGCTATTTCGACCTCCTGTTCCGCTATGACTGGGAGCTCACCAAGGGCCCGGGCGGCAAGAACCAGTGGCGGCCCAAGAACGTCAGGGAAGAAGACAAGGTGCCCATGGCGCACGATCCGTCGAAGAAGGTCGAGCCGATGATGCTCACCACGGACCTCTCCCTGAAGCTGGATCCGGACTACCGCAAGATCGCCGAGCACTTCCACAAGAACCCGGAGGAGTTCGCGGACGCCTTTGCCCGCGCCTGGTTCAAGCTGCTGCATCGCGACATGGGACCGAAGGCTCGCTACCTCGGCCCCGAGGTGCCGGAGGAAGACCTCATCTGGCAGGACCCGGTTCCGCCTGTCGATCACGAGCTGATTGACGACAAGGACATCGCCGACCTCAAGAAGCAGATCCTGGACTCCGGCCTATCCACCTCGGAGCTGGTCAAGACCGCCTGGGGCTCCGCCTCCACCTTCCGCGGCTCCGATAACCGCGGTGGCGCCAATGGCGCGCGCATCCGCCTGGCCCCGCAGAAGGATTGGGAAGCGAACGAGCCGGCCCAGCTGAAGAAGGTGCTCGACACACTGGAGAAGATCCACAAGGCCTTCAACGACGCCCAGTCCGGCAACAAGCGGGTGTCACTCGCGGACCTGATCGTGCTCGGTGGCAACGCCGCCATCGAACAGGCCGCGAAGCAGGCAGGGCACGACATCGAGGTACCCTTCCATCCGGGCCGCACCGATGCCACGGAAGAGCAGACCGATGCGGAATCCTTCGAGTACCTTGAGCCGATCGCCGATGGCTTCCGCAACTACCTCAAGCAGCGTTACACCGTCCCGGCCGAGGAATTGCTGCTGGACCGGGCACAGCTGCTCAAGCTGACCGCGCCCGAGATGACGGTGCTCATCGGCGGCATGCGCGCGCTGGAGACCAACCACGGCAATTCGCAGCACGGTGTCTTCACCGACAAGCCCGGGACACTCACCAACGACTTCTTCGTGAATCTGGTCGATATGGGCACGGAGTGGAAGCCCACCGACGCCGATGAAGACGTGTTCGAGGGCCGTGATCGCAAGACCGGTGAGGTGAAGTGGACCGGCACCCGTGTGGACCTGGTCTTCGGTTCCAACTCCCAGCTCCGCGCCCTGGCAGAGGTCTATGCCCAGGACGACGCCAGGGAGAAGTTCGTGAAGGACTTCGTGGCAGCGTGGAACAAGGTGATGAACGCGGATCGCTTCGACCTCGTCGCGTGATTTGGCCCGGCAACGCTCGGGTTCTCCCAGGGACGGGGGAGCCCGGGTATCCTTCCCGATCACCCCGGCTATGCCCCCTACACGCTGACCAACCTCGCCCGGCTGGTGCCGTTGCCCATCGGCTCCACTTGTATCTGGACGGGGATGCGTTCGTGCATCTCCTGGACGTGGGAGATCACCCCCACGCGGCGGCCCAGGGCCTGCAGGCCGTCCAGCGCTTCCATGGCCAGTGCCAGGGATTGCGGATCCAGGCTGCCGAAGCCTTCGTCGATGAACAGCGATTCGATCACCAGTTCGCCGGAGGCCATGGAGGCGAGCCCCAGCGCCAGGGCCAGGGAGACCAGGAAGGTTTCGCCGCCGGAGAGCGAGTGCACCGAGCGGCGTTCGTCGCCCATGTCATGGTCCACCACCAGCAGACCCAGCGGCGTGCCGCCGCGTGCCAGGCGGTAGCGACGGCTGAGGCCGGCCAGATGCAGGTTGGCGTGCTCCAGCAGTTGCTCCAGGTTGTAGGCTTGGGCGATGCGCCGGAACACCTTGCCGTCGGCGGAGCCGATCAGTTCGCTGATGCGTCCCCAGCGCACCTGCTCGGCCCGCGCCGCTTCCAGCTCGGCCTGGCCCTCCTGCTGGCGTTCCCGGCGCCGATCGTCGTCACGCAAGGCGTGAACGGCGTCATCACGCGCCGGCTGGGCGGCTTCCAGTCGTGGGGCAAGCGCTTCTCGCTCGCTGGCTAGCGCTTCCCGGCGCAGTTGGATCTCGGCCTCTACTTCATTCCCCAGAAGAGCTTCGTCACTCTCGGCCAACGCTTGTTCACGGCGGTGCTGGATCAGCGCCTGGTGGCGCTCTGCCAGGCTGGCGTCGGCGCGCTGACGCGCCTCCTCGGCCTCGGTCAGCTGCCGCTCCTGACGTCTGGCCTCCTCGTCCGACTGGGCCAGCAGTCTTGCCAGGGTGGCGTCATCGAGCTCGGGGTGCGCTCGGCGCCACTCGGCCAGCTCACGATCCAGAGCTTCGCGTTCCTTGTGTAGCTTGGCGGTTTGATCCGCTTCATGGCTTGCCTGCTGGGTAAGTCGCTCCTGCTCGCGCTGTGCCGCATGAAAACGATCGAGGGCGGTGTCCCGGGCCTTTCGGGCGTTATCCTGGCAGGAGTCCAGATGCTGCTGCCAGGCGTCGGGGGAGGCGTGCTCGCCGAGTATGCCTTTGAGTTGGCTAGCGGTCTTGTCTCGTGCCTGGCGCAGGGGAGGCATCTGCTCGGCCAGCCTGGCCAGCTCCTGCTCGAGGCTGACTCGCTGTGTCTCGAGCTGGGCGAGCTGGATTTCCCCCTGGCGCAGCGTTTCCTCCAGCGGTGCCAGTTCGGCCTCAGCCTTGGCCAGCTCTTGTAGTGTCTGTTCATGGCGCTGGCGCGCGGCGTCGCTTTCCTTCTGTTGGTGTGCGAGCCAGGCGTCGCGCTCGGCGGCGTCGATGGCGTCAAGCTCGGCATGCAGTGGATGGTCGGTGAGGGCCTGCCGGGCCTTGGCCAGGCGCTGTTCGGCTTCCCGCAGGTCTCGGTGTTGCTCTGTGAGCGACGCCTCGACAGCTCGGTATTGCCCCAGCAGGTCATCGCGTTCCCGTTGAGCCTGGTCCCGTTCTTGCTCTGCTTGCGCCAGTTGGCGATCCTCCTCGGCCTGCTGGGCGGCGAGCTGGGCCGCCTCGGGCGTCTCAGGAGGGTGGTGGCGCCAGGGATGGTCGAGGCCACCGCAGACCGGGCAGGGCACGTCCTCCTGCAGTCCTTCGCGGAGTTTCACCACGCTTTCGCTGCGCACGGCACGGTTGCGTTCGATGACCTCGTACACGCTGCGATAGTGACGCTCCTGATCGTCCAGCCGCCGCCGGGCGGCCTTGCCTTGTTCAACCAGATGCGCCTTGCGTCGTTCGTTTGTATCCAGGCGGCTGGTCAGCGTCCGCTGGGTCTGTTCAGCACGACAGACTTCCTGCCAGACGGTGGCCAGCTCGCTCAGGGCCAGGCTGCGCCGCGCAGCTCGGTCATGCTCCCGCTGTGTTGCCTGGCGTGCGCTGTCCAACTGCGTGTGATCGCCCATCAGTTGACGCAGGGTGGCCTGCCACTCATCGCGCTGGCGCTCCAGTTTGCGCTGGTCATCCTCGGCCTGCTGGCGCTCCTTGGCGATCGTGCTGGCCTGCTGCTGGCGTTCGCGGTGGTTCGTATCGAGATCCGCGAGTTGCTTCTCCAGGGTGGCGAGCCGCTGGGCATACTCACGTGCCTCTCGCAGTGCGGGCTCAGCCTGCTGCCGAGCCTTGTTGGCTTCGGCCAGCGCCTGCTCGGCCTGATCCCGGCCCTTGTCGGCGTCTTGCTGCGTGGCCTTGGCCTCCTCCAGCGCTTTGCATGTTCGGGCGTGGGTTTGCTCGAGCGTTGCGATCTCGCCGGGCAGCTGGGCCTGGCGGGTCAGGCGATGGCGCTGGGGGGCGAGCAGGCGACGCCACTCCCTGTCCGCGCGGGTTTCGGTCAGTGCCTGCCAGCGGGCCTCGGCATTCTGCTGTTGCTGGCGTCCTTCGGCGTAGGCTTTGCTCAAGCGTTCGTCCGTTTCGTGCCACCGCTGCTGGGTCTCCAGGCGCTGCGCTTCTTGTTGCACGCTGTCGAGCTCGCGCTGGGCATCCTCGGCGGTGCGCTCGAGTTCGGCTCGGGCCTCGGGCTCGGCGGGCAGGTCGTCGGCGAGTTTGGCCTCCAGGGCATCAACCTGCTTTTTCGCCTCGTTGGCGCGTTGATAGGCGGCGATGGAGATCGCGGAGTATTCGGCGGTGCCGGTCAGGCGCTCCAGCAGGTCGCTGCGCTCGTTGTCGTCGGCCTGCAGGAAGGCGGCGAACTCGCTCTGCGCCAGCAGCACGGCGCGGGTGAACTGGTCGAAGCTGAGCCCCAGGCGTTCCGGTAGCAGGCGATCGAACTCACGCTTCTGGGTGGTGAGCAGGCTGTCGTCCTCGAGGTCGCGTAGCGACTGTTCCACGGCCTGCAGGCGTCCCGTGATCTTCTCTCGGGCGCGACGCACGGCCCAGCGGGCGCGGTAGCGGCGGCCGTCGCGACCCAGGAAGTCCACCTCGGCATGGCCGCCGGCCGTGCCGCGGCGCAGCAGGGTGCGGGGATCGGCGGTGCTCACCGTCTCGTCGCCCACGTCCGGCAGCGGGGCGTCGCGGCCAGGCGCCTGGCGCAGCCGCGGTGTGCTGCCGTAGAACGCCAGGCACAGGGCGTCGAGCAGGGTGCTCTTGCCGGCGCCGGTGGGACCGGTAATGGCAAACAGGCCGGCGTCGCGCAGGGGGGACGCAGTGAAGTCGAGTTCCAGGGGGCCGGGCAGGGAGGCCAGATTGGTCAGGCGCAGGGCAAGGATCTTCATGCGTGTTCCTCACCGTGAGTGTCATCCAGCACGTCCTGGAGCAGCCGGTCGAAGTCGGCCAGCACCTCCTCGGTGACAGGCTCGCCCCAGCGTTCCTGCCAGGTGCGCTCGAAAAGCCGTCGCGGTCCCAGCTCCTCCAGGTCGACCCGGGCCTGGGCGCCCTCGCTGTCGACCTGAGGCAGGCGACGTTCCAGTCGCAGCAGGCGCAGTGCCTTGCTCTCCAGCGCCGCTTCCACCCGGGCGCGCAGGTCGGGCACCGGGGCGCTGAGCTCGACGCGCACCTCCAGCCAGGGCCACTGCTCCCGGGGAAGGGCGGGGTCGTGCGTCAACCCCTCGAGCTCGGCCAGCACCTCGGGAAGCCCGGCGGGACCGATGCGGTGCATGGCCACCGGGCGCGGCACTGGGATCGCTTCCACGGCGGATAGGGACTCGCCTTCCAGGGTCACCTCCACCACTTGGTGGGGGTAGGCCACTTCGCTGAAGTCCAGGGGCAGGGGGCTGCCGCTGTAGCGGATGCGCGCCTCGCCGACTCGTTGTGCGCGGTGCAGGTGGCCTAGTGCCACGTAGGCGATCTCCTCGGGAAACAGCGCCGCCGAGATCGACTCCTCACCACCGATCACGATAGGGCGTTCGCTGGCCTCGGAGACGGCCGCGCCGTGCAGGTGGGCGTGGCTCATGGCCACCAGTGCCTGGCCGGGCCGGCGCCGGTCACGGGCCGCTGCGATCAACTGCTCGTGGACACGGGAAATGCCGGTCACATAGTCGTTTCGGCTGTCGCTCCCAGCGTCGTCGTCGCGGGCCAGCCCGCCACCGGTGACCTCGGCGGGGCGCAGGAAGGGCAATGCCAGGCACCAGGCACGTGTCTCGCCACCGGCATCGGTCAACGGTACCAGCAAGCGTCGAGTATCGAGGGTGCCATCGTCGCACCAGCTCACTCGACCCAGGGCGTGGGTGTTGAGGCGTTTCATCAGCGGCGCCGGCAGCTCGATGCGGTTGCCGCTGTCGTGATTGCCGGCAATCAGCACGATGTCCAGCGTCGGCAAGCGCTCGTGGGCGCTGACGATGAAGTCATAGAGCAGTTCCTGGGCACGCAGCGAGGGGTTGACCACATCGAAGATGTCGCCGGCCACCAGCAGGGTATCGGCCTGTCGCGCCACCAGGGTGTCGAGCAGCCAGGTCAGGAAGGCGCGATGCTCGAAGTGGCGCTCCTGGCCGTGGAAAGTCTGGCCCAGATGCCAGTCGGCGGTATGAATCAGCTTCAACACAGGCTCCAGTTACGCTCGTTGGGACACTGGTCACGATAATACCGGTTGGTGAACGTCTTTTCCGGTTTTCAACGCGAGTACTACCCGTATATGTCGTGTCGCTGTAGCCATGGACATGATCTTGCCCGGCAGCAATGGCCGTCGTGAAGCGGTACATGGAAATGAGGTGCCCATGGCGAGCTTTGGCGATTTCCCATGGTAGACGCTTTATGCAAAGCCCTCTTCTTCAAGACAATGGGTCTTTCTTGAGGTGCTGTTTGAGGACAAAATGCCGGCCATGGCTATTAAGATGATTCCAAACATCTCAAGCGGTTCCAAGGGATCATCAAAACAAAAGTAATCCAGAAGGACTACTGAGACAAGTTCTAGATAGGCAAGCGTGGAAAGCGAACTTACGGGGCCTTGGGTGAGAGCGCTCAAGACCAGGAAGTGACAAATTGCTGTCAATGCTCCCATGGCTACAAGAAGCGATATTGTTTTTGGGCTGAATTGTATCATGTCAGGTATGTCATGGAATGATAGAGGAAAAAGAAGTAGTGTGCCAAATGCAAGAGATACAAGCGTAGAGGCGGTTGGGGAGATATGTCCTTCTCCAAGAGATGAAGTGATAAGATAGAAAGAAAAGAACAGCCCCGCTAAAAGGGATAAAGCAGAGCCAGGTCCAAAATCAGTGTCAGGCTGCAGTACCATGAATGTCCCGGCGATACCTAAGCCAATGGCGACGTAGCCCGTGGTTCCGACTTTTTCTTTTAAAATCGTTCGTGATATGATCAATGAAAAGACAGGGGCTGTAAAATACCCTCCAAGAACCGTGGTCAATGGCGTAGTCTTGAGTGCGGAAAAGAGGCACGCGATGGCGCAAATTATGGAGAGGGAGCGAGAGAGACCTATAAGTAGGCCTTTATATGTCATTCGGCGGATGCAGGCTCTGAGTGCAACACTGTCATTGGATTGATGATGGCCCTTCGTGACACTTCGCCATCAGCTCTTCCATCATTTCGATGGGGCACTTGAAGTCGAAACGTTTGCGAGGACGCATATTGAGTTCGAGGGCAATGGCATCGAGCTCCTCCTGGCTATGGACCGATAAGTCGGTGCCTTTCGGGAGATACTGGCGAATCAGGCCGTTGATGTTCTCGTTACTGCCCCGTTGCCACGGGCTGTGGGGATCACAGAAGTAGATGGCAACGCCCGTGTGCTGGGTGATCTCCGCATGCTTGGCCATCTCTCGGCCCTGGTCGTAGGTCAGGCTTTTGCGCGCGGCCAGCGGCATGCGATTCAGTGCCGCACTGAAGCCCTCGACAGCCGAGGTCGCCGTGGCATCGTGCATCTTGGCCAGGATCAGATAGCCGCTGCTGAGCTCTACCAGCGTGCCGACCGCTGAGGCATTGGCTTTCCCCTTGATCAAGTCGCCCTCCCAGTGACCGGGCATCTCGCGTTTCCCGACCTCGGGGGGACGGAGATGAATGCTGACCATCTCGGGAATCTGGCCGCGCCGATCCACTTGCCCGCGGCGCGGCTTGCGCGTTGACTTGCCCTGTCGCAGGCAATGGATCAGTTCCTTGCGCAGCTCACCAACGGGCAGCGCATGGATGGCGTCGTAGATCGTTTCACGACAGACGTAGGCGTCTCGGAGGCTGGGTATCGTCATATGTCTGAGCTTGCCGGCGATCTGCTCGGGAGACAAGCGCTGACGTAACAGGTACAGGACCAGCGCGAAGCGTTCGCCACCGGGGAGCAACTTGCGTCTCGGGCGACAGGTCGCCCGTCGTTCGTGCCTAAGGTGTTGGGCATGCGGGACACAGTAGCGGCCATCAGGCTGTTGGTTGCGTCGTATCTCTCGACTGATGGTGGAGGGGGCACGCCCCATCATGCGAGCGACTTGTCGCATGCTCATGCCTTGCGCATGGCTGACCTGGATCGTGGCGCGTTCTTCGATACTGAGCTCAGAATAGGACATGGATGCAACACCTTACCGGAATGGTCAGGTGTTGCACTCAGTTTCTGGGGCCAAGCCGTGTTGTGATAGCCACAGGCATGATCTTGTCCAGCAGCAATGGCCCTTCCTAAGAGCTGTACACTGATATAAGGTACTCCATGCCAAGGCAAGCTGCTCCGATGAAGAAGCTCCCTTGCTACCAGCAGAGGATAACTTCTTTGGCTCACCAGTTCATCCGAGGCCCCACAAATAGCAGTGATAAGTGAAGAATTTTATGTAAATTTTTCTTTTTTAACTCGTTGGTTTTTCTTGTTATTCTTCTTGAAGACAATATTCCGATAACGGATATTAAAAATATCCTAAATATTTCAGCTGGGCCAGGAGCCATGCTAAAATAAAAATAGTCTAGAATAACTGCCGAAACAATCTCTAGGTGGGCAAGCGTAGAAAGAGAGCTCAAGTGCCCTCGAATGAGAGCACTTAAAACCAGTAAATAAACAAGGTGCCCCCCGGGCTAAGCCCGGGGGGCACCTTGTTTATTTATACTAACCCTCCACCTCCCTGCCTTCCGTGTAAGGCTGAGACAATTAAAAAAAACAACAGTCATCCCCATGCCTATCAGAAAATATACTAGGCCATTAGCCCCATAAACGTCAACTGAGAAACCAGCGGCGATGGGTCCTGAAAAGCTCCCCACTCCCCACACAAAACTAAACACCGAATTTATAGCGACCAAAGACACTCCATTAAACTTATCGCCAGCTCTAACAAGTGCTAAAGTGTAAATCCCGCCGCCCGACGCTCCCAGTATAAAAAGAATAAACCAGAACCCCTTTGTTCCTACTGATAAGTACACAAGCACTATTGAGATTAAAAAGACAGTACAGCACATAAAGTGCATTCTGGCATGACCTACACGATCAGAAGCCCAGCCTATCAGCGGCTGAGTGACAGCATCCCCTAGAAAAACCACCGTTATAATCAGTGCAGCAACCTCTACGGAGTAACCGTTATGGACTCCGTAAGCCGGAAACATAGCTAGCACAACACCATCAAAAGAAGCAAATATGAAGACTGAATAGACTAAGAAAGGGACTGATAGAATCAAAGGAAGAAGGCTGCTCCCCTTGCCCCGGCTAAAGTCAATCTCATCATACCGAGAGAATAAAATCATAACAGAAAGAATGAATATGAACGCACATATCATTACGGTAGGAGAAATGCTCTCATAGCCAAATAAGTAAATCAGAAACGGCCCAAGAAGTTGGCATCCTGTAAAAAGCCCAGCATATAGCCCAACAAAGCTTCCTCTCGACTTTTCTGAACCTCTAGCACAAACCCAAGATTCCCCCATAATCACCAACAGGCCACAGAAAATCCCATACAAGACTCTCAAAAAAGCCATTAGATAAATGCTTTCAACAACTAGCGACAAAGATAAACTTAGCCCCAGGGATACCGATGAAACAATCAATATCGGCTTCAGACCAAGTATTGAACCGCCCCGGGATTCCCGGAGACTCCATTTCTTGAGAGGATGGAGTGATGACAACATCGAAGAAATACTCACCTGAGGTGAGGGAACGGGCGGTTCGGATGGTGCGCGAGCACCAGGATGAAT
>NZ_BMXS01000016.1 GCF_014651875.1 Litchfieldella qijiaojingensis | reverse complement strand
TAGATCGTGACCTGCTGGCTGGTGACCGCCATACCGGCTCCCTGGTGGGTCGGGACAAGCGGTCAAGCTTAGGGCAGCCGGCCAAAATAGTTGTCGTCCACCGGCCAGAGTAATTGTCGCTCTATACACTTGCCATTTGTCGACGCGGATTTCGGCATATACTGGATCTCTGCGAAGCTCTGAGGGCTCCTTGACGTTCACCTCAAGGTTGTACCGCCTGGTGACGTACTCCTCGATACACTCCTTGATGCGTGCGGCATCCTGGCTATGGAAACTCCAGTCACCTGCAAAATCGAGGTCCTCGCTGTATCTTGGTGACCCTTGGCATAGCCGCAGCGAGGTTCCTCCCTGAAAGGTCAGTCCATCCAGGAGCCCTTCGCGATCCAGAGAGTACAAGATGTCCAAGTGAAGCAGTTCCTTCATGATCACCGGGCGCATGGCCTGACGACTAGGCTCTTGCATGGCTTGTGCTACGAGCTCATCGAAGTTTGCCCGCTCAATCTTCATTCAATGCCTCCATGTCGACCAGGTGGGTATTACGTCCCACGCGTTTTAGATCGGCCCATGCTGCTTCGAGCGTCGCGAAGCGCAACGGGCGCCCGATGTCGCGCATGCGTGACAGGAGGTCTCCCAACGAACGACTTGTGTGGGTAAATTCAATGGTGCCGTAGGGGGTTCGGTAAACGCCTTTGCGACCGGTTGTCATGACCGTGAGCCGGTCGACAGGGATTTGTGAGATGACCCCATATTCCGACAGCGCTGACTCCAGGCTCACATAGTTGTACTCGCCGCGTCGCATGGCGCTGGCAATACGCTCCAGCAGGTAGGCATCCCGGTGACGGGACTGCTTATATACATACACGCCACGCGTTGCGCTTTCGAGCAGGCCCTGCCGGCGAAGGCGGTTGATGCCTTCCTGCAACGTTTTTGGACTGTCCTGGGGAAATAGCTTGTGCAGGTCCCGATGAGTGAAGACATATCGCTCCCGACTGTCCCAGGCATCAAACTGCTGACGAGCGTCATTCATTTTCATAAATGGACACCTAAACTATATATAGATAGTGTATCTGTCCACTTGGTGTCGGGCAAGACAAGCAAAGACCCGCTTTTGACAGCGTAAATGGCATAGCATTGTGAAGTGGCAACCCCGAGCCAAGTCAGGCAGTGTCAAAACACTGCCTGACTTGGCTCGGGGTCTTTCGTTATACGCCCTTGGTCGGGATGGCTCATCTTGCAGGCTTGACTACACTGTCATACGGTAGTTTGAATTTGGCCGATATGGTGCAAGCGAGGACGTCCCGTGACCCGTTATCCCCACCTGTTCCGCCCGCTGGATCTAGGCAGCATGACACTGCCCAACCGGATTCTGATGGGTTCCATGCACACCAACCTGGAAGAGGCTCCCAATGGCTTTTCCCGGCTGGCAGCGTTCTATGCCGAGCGTGCCCGGGCCGGGGTGGGGCTGATCGTCACCGGCGGCATTGCACCCAACCCCGAAGGGGCGGTGTTCCAGGGCGCGGCCAAATTGACCTCCGCCGAGGAGGCCGCGCAGCATCGCCAGGTCACCGAGGCCGTGCATGCCGAGGAGGGTCGAATCTGTCTGCAGATTCTGCATGCCGGTCGCTATGCCTATTCGCCCGAACTGGTGGCGCCCTCGGCGATTCGTGCGCCGATCAACGCCCATATGCCGCATGAACTGACCTCCGATGAGGTCGAGGCGCAGATCGCCGACTACGTGCGCTGCGCGCAACTCGCCCGTGAGGCGGGTTACGACGGTGTCGAGGTAATGGGCTCGGAAGGCTATCTGATCAACCAGTTCATATGCACGCGCACGAATCACCGCGATGATGCCTGGGGAGGGACGTTCGAGAACCGCATCCGCTTTGCGGTGGAGGTCGTCGGGCGAATCCGCGAGGCACTTGGTCCCGATTTCCTGGTGATCTTCCGGCTGTCGATGCTCGATCTGGTCGAAGAGGGCAGTTCGTGGCGGGAAGTGGTGGCCTTGGGTCGTGCCATCGAGGCTGCCGGCGCCAACCTGATCAACACAGGAATCGGTTGGCACGAGGCGCGGGTGCCAACCATCGTCACCAGCGTGCCGCGGGCGGCCTTCACCGAGGTGACCCACCGCATGAAGGCGGAACTCTCGATCCCCTTGATCACCACCAACCGCATCAATATGCCAGAAGTCGCCGAGAGAGTACTTGCCGAGGGGCATGCCGACATGGTGTCGATGGCCAGGCCGTTTTTGGCCGATCCTGAGTGGGTCGCCAAGGCACGCGAAGGGCGGGAGCGGGAGATCAATACCTGCATCGCCTGCAACCAGGCCTGTCTTGACCATACCTTCCAGGGCAAGTTGGCCTCGTGCCTGGTCAACCCGCGTGCATGTCACGAGACGGAGCTGGTCATTGCACCGGCCGAAGAGCCGAAGGATATCGCCGTGGTCGGGGGCGGGCCAGCCGGCCTGGCCACCGCCGTGACCGCCGCCAGTCGCGGGCATCGGGTAACGCTGTTCGAACGTACCGGTACGTTGGGTGGCCAGTTCAATTACGCACGCAGGATCCCAGGCAAGGAAGAGTTCGACGAGACCCTGCGCTATTACAAGGCAATGCTCGACAAGCACGAGGTGGCAGTGCGCCTTAATACCGATGTCGATGTGCATACTCTAGGGGGCTTCGATGCGGTGGTGCTGGCGACGGGAGTGCGGCCGCGCGAGCTAGACCTGCCGGGGATCGATCACCCTAAGGTGATGAGCTATTCGATGGCCATCGTGCATCCCGAGCGGGTCGGTCGTCGGGTGGCGATCGTCGGTGCCGGGGGCATTGGCTTCGATGTTGCCGAATTGTTGACCCATGCCGGTCATCCGGCCCTGGATACCCGGGCCTGGTGCGATGAGTGGGGGGTGGATCTGAGCGTGGCGGAACGCGGTGGCCTGAAAGCACCGACTCGCCCCAAGACGCCGCGCCAAGTGTTTCTGCTGCAACGCAAGACCAGTAAGCCCGGCAAGGGATTGGGCAGGACCACCGGCTGGGTGCATCGT
The DNA here is from genome assembly GCF_014651875.1 of Litchfieldella qijiaojingensis. Lineage (GTDB taxonomy): Bacteria > Pseudomonadota > Gammaproteobacteria > Pseudomonadales > Halomonadaceae > Litchfieldella > Litchfieldella qijiaojingensis. The sequence continues at coordinate 111,550 of NZ_BMXS01000016.1, read as the reverse complement.
GCTTCGCTCAGGCACCGTGGCGTCGAGACCGTGGCGGGTTGCGAGTACATGGGGGTCGACGACGATGGTCTGCATATCCGTGTCGATGGCGAACCGCGTCGGCTCGAGGTCGACAGCATCGTGATCTGTGCCGGACAGGAGCCGGTGCGCGATCTGCTCGAGCCGCTGCACGCAGCCGGTGTCGCAGTGCACGTGATCGGCGGTGCCGATGAGGCGGCGGAACTCGATGCCAAGCGTGCCATCGACCAGGGGGCCCGCCTGGCCGCTTCGCTTTGAACTCACCATCCTGGCGTAAGACGATGATAGACTGGGAACGACACAGGATTTGTGTCGTTTCCCATGGCCCGCTATCTGGCCGAAGGGCTGGTCGGCCTGCCCGGGGTGGAGGCGATGTTTCCGACCCAGGCCAACAGTGTCTTCGTCAGTCTGCCGCCGGCCGCCATCGAACAGTTGCGCGAACGTGGCTGGACCTTCTATACCTTTATCGGAGCCGGTGGTGTGCGTTTCGTGTGTGCTTGGAACACCACTACCGAACTGCTGGATGCCTTGCTGGCCGATATCCACGAGTCGCTGGCCTCACTTTGACGCGGTGGCACCGCAAGCGGTTAACATGGCCGGAGCGGTGCTGCTCGATCTTGCGTTCAAAACAGAAAAAGATTCAACGAACCTTGTGACGCTGCACCGCTCTCATGGGTAGATGGCGGGCATTCGTGCGTTGCGTTCATGCGTTGCGTTGAAAAGCTTGACCAACCTTCGGCCATTAAATCTGTCTACGCTGATAGATACGCCACCTCGGCAATCTTGATATCCGTTTTCAGGCCGGGGAGTTGCGCTTAAGGAGGCTTCAATGAGCATCTTCGATCATATCCAGAACCGCTACGAACAGGCTCAGCAGGAAGAGATGAGCTTGCAGGAGTATCTGGAGCTGTGTCGCAGCGAGCCATCGGCCTATGCCTCGGCCGCCGAGCGCATACTGGAGGCGATTGGCGAGCCCGAGGTGATCGATACCGCTAAGGATCCTCGGCTGTCACGGATCTTCTCCAACAAGTTGATCCGGCGCTACCCGGCGTTTTCCGAGTTCTACGGCATGGAGGAGGCCATCGAGCAGATCGTCGCCTACTTCCGTCATGCCGCCCAGGGCTTGGAGGAGAGGAAGCAGATCCTGTATCTGCTGGGCCCGGTGGGGGGCGGCAAGTCGTCGTTGGCCGAACGGCTCAAGCTATTGATGGAGCGTGTGCCCTTCTATGCCATCAAGGGGTCGCCGGTGTGTGAATCACCGCTTGGCTTATTCTCGCCAGAGGAGGACGGCGAACTGCTTGAGAAGGAGTACAACATCCCACGTCGCCACCTGAAGAGTGTCATGTCTCCCTGGGCCGCCAAACGTCTCAAGGAGTACGGTGGCGATATCTCGCAGTTTCGCGTGGTGCGCCTGTACCCTTCGCGTCTCAACCAGATCGCCATTTCCAAGACCGAGCCGGGTGACGAGAACAACCAGGATATCTCCTCGCTGGTCGGTAAGGTCGACATACGCAAGCTCGAGATGTTCGCCCAGGACGATCCCGATGCCTACAGCTTCTCGGGTGGGCTGTGCAAGGCCAACCAGGGTCTGATGGAATTCATCGAGATGTTCAAGGCGCCGATCAAGGTGCTGCATCCGCTCCTGACCGCGACCCAGGAGGGCAACTACAACCCCACCGAGGGCATGGGGGCGATCCCGTTTGACGGTATCGTGCTGGCTCACTCCAACGAGAGCGAGTGGCAGACGTTCCGCAACAACCGCAACAACGAGGCGTTCCTCGACCGCGTCTATATCGTCAAGGTGCCGTACTGCCTGCGAGTCACCGAAGAGATCAAGATCTACAAGAAGTTGCTCGAACACTCCTCGCTCTCGGAAGCTCCCTGCGCACCGGACACGCTGCGCATGCTGGCGCAGTTCTCCGTGCTGTCTAGGCTCAAGGAGCCCGAGAACTCCAGCATCTATTCGAAAATGCGCGTCTATGACGGCGAGAATCTCAAGGATACCGACCCCAAGGCCAAGTCGATCCAGGAGTATCGCGACGCCGCTGGGGTCGACGAAGGCATGGACGGTCTGTCGACACGTTTCGCCTTCAAGATCCTGTCCAAGGTGTTCAACTTCGACAACCACGAGATCGCCGCCAACCCGGTGCACTTGCTGTACGTGCTGGAGCAGCGCCTGGAGCAGGAGCAACTGCCCAAGGATACCTTCGAGCGCTACCTGCGCTTCATCAAGGAGTTTCTGGCGCCGCGCTATGTCGATTTCATCGGCAAGGAGATCCAGACCGCCTATCTCGAATCCTACTCCGAGTACGGTCAGAACATTTTCGATCGCTATGTCACCTATGCCGATTTCTGGATCCAGGACCAGGAGTATCGCGACCCCGAGACAGGGGAGCTGTTCAACCGTCAGGCCCTCAACGAGGAACTGGAGAAGATCGAGAAGCCGGCCGGCATCTCCAACCCCAAGGACTTCCGTCACGAGGTGGTCAACTTCGTGCTGCGGGCGCGTGCCCAGAACAACGGCATGAACCCGAGCTGGCAGTCCTACGAGAAGCTCCGGGGTGTGATCGAGCAGAAGATGTTCGCCAACACCGAGGAGCTGTTGCCGGTGATCTCCTTCAACGCCAAGGCTTCGGCGGCGGACCAGAAGAAGCACGAGGATTTCGTGGCGCGGATGGTCGATCGCGGATATACCGAAAAACAGGTTCGACTGCTGTCCGAGTGGTACCTGCGCGTACGCAAGTCGCAATGACGTCCCGGACCAAGGGGTTTGGCCTGCAGTCGGCATATGCCCCCGGAGGGAAGCATGAGCTATTTCATCGATCGACGAGCCAACGCCAAGAACAAGAGCGCGGTCAACCGGCAGCGCTTTCTTGACCGCTACCGGACACATATCAAGCGCTCGGTGGAGGAGGCGGTCAATCGCCGCTCGATCACCGATATGGAGCGTGGTGAGAAGGTGTCGATACCGACCCGTGATATCTCCGAGCCGGTGTTCCAGCACGGCCCGGGCGGCAAGCGCAGTATCGTCAGCCCCGGCAACAAGGAGTTCGTCGAGGGTGATCGCCTGCGGCGGCCCGGCGGCGGCGGCGGTGGCGGTGGCGCCGGAGAAGGCGGAGCGTCGAATCAGGGCGAAGGGATGGACGAGTTCGCCTTCAGCCTGACTCGCGAGGAGTTTCTCGACTTCGTCTTCGATGGCCTGGAGTTGCCGCACCTGGAACGCAAGCAGTTGCTGGACCTCGAGGAGGTACGCCCGGTGCGGGCGGGGATTTCCCGTGACGGCGTGCCGGCACGCATCAATATCGTGCGCTCCATGCGCGAAGCCTATGCCCGGCGCATCGCCATGCGCGCGCCTATCCGGCGAGCCCTGCGCGAGGCTCAGGAAGCGCTGGAGGCCGAGGAGCGCAAGGATTCGGTACTGCGCAATCCGTCGCGCATCGCCGAACTCAGGGCCGAGATCGAACGTCTCGAGAAGCGGCTGGAAGCGGTGCCGTTCATCGATACCTATGACCTGCGCTACAACAACCTGATCAATCAGCCTCAACCGTCCAACAAGGCGGTGATGTTCTGCGTGATGGACGTCTCCGGCTCCATGACCCAGTCACACAAGGACATCGCCAAACGTTTCTTCCTGTTGCTGTACTTGTTCCTCGAACGCAACTATGAAAAGGTCGAACTAGTCTTCGTGCGTCACCATACGGCGGCCAAGGAGGTTGACGAAGACGAGTTCTTCTATTCACGGGAAACAGGCGGCACCATCGTTTCCAGTGCCCTGTCGCTGGTCGACGAGATCGTCACCGACCGTTATCCGCCATCTCAGTGGAACCTTTACGTGGCCCAGGCTTCGGACGGTGACAACTGGGACGATGATTCCACCACCTGTCGCGATCTGTTGCTCGATTCCTTGATGCCGCGGCTGCAATATTTTACCTATGTGGAGATCACCCCGCATGCCCATCAGGCGCTGTGGGAGGAATACGAGACGGTGGCTGCCGAATATCCGTCCCGCTTCGCCATGCGTCAGATCGTCGAAGGGGGAGACATCTATCCGGTATTTCGTGAGCTGTTTCGCCGCCGCGCCGAAGCCTGAGCCGGTTCGCTCCAGGAGGATGTATGACCCGACGCAAGCCCATCGCCACCGGTTCCGATTGGAATTTCGATATCCTGCATGATTTCGAGCAGGAGATTGCCCGTCTGGCCGACGAGTATCGTCTCGATACTTACCCCAACCAGATCGAAGTGATCACGTCGGAACAGATGATGGATGCCTATGCCAGCGTGGGCATGCCGGTGGGGTACCATCACTGGTCGTTCGGCAAGCAGTTCCTGGCAGTGGAACAGGCCTATCGACGTGGCCAGATGGGGCTCGCTTATGAGTTGGTGATCAACTCCAACCCCTGCATCGCCTACCTGATGGAAGAGAACACCCTGATGATGCAGGCGTTGGTGATGGCCCATGCCTGTTACGGGCACAATTCCTTCTTCAAGGGCAACTATCTGTTCCGAACCTGGACCGATGCGGCGTCGATCATCGACTATCTGGTGTTTGCCCGGAAGTACGTCGATGAGTGCGAGGAGCGGCATGGCGTAACAGCGGTGGAACAACTCCTCGACGCCTGCCATGCGCTGCAGAATTACGGTGTCGACCGCTACAAGCGCCCCTCTCCGATTTCTCCCGAAGAGGAGGCCCAGCGTCAGGCCGAGCGCGAGGCCTACCTGCAAGCCCAGGTCAACATGCTGTGGCGCACCATTCCCAATCTCAAGGATGGCGAGCGTGAAGAGGACACTTTCGACGAAGAGGATCCCTTGGGCCTGCATCAGAATGGGCGTTATCCGCCGGAGCCCCAGGAAAACCTGCTCTACTTCATCGAGAAGAACGCGCCGCTGCTGGCTCCCTGGCAGCGCGAGATCGTACGCATCGTGCGCAAGCTGGCCCAGTACTTCTATCCCCAGCGCCAGACCCAGGTGATGAACGAAGGGTGGGCGACTTTCTGGCACTATACGCTGATGCATCGCATGTTCGACGAGGGGATGGTCGACGAAGGGCTGATGCTCGAGTTCCTGCAGTCGCACACTGCGGTGGTCAACCAACCGGGGTTCGATAGCCCCTACTACAGTGGCATCAATCCCTATGCGTTGGGATTCGCGATGTTCTGCGACATCAAGCGCATCTGCCAGGAGCCGACGGAAGAGGATCGCGAGTGGTTCCCCGATATCGCCGGTAGCGATTGGTTGGATACCTTGCACTTCGCCATGCGCAACTTCAAGGACGAGTCCTTCATCCAGCAGTTCCTGTCGCCCAAAGTGATTCGCGATCTCAAACTGTTCACCGTGGTCGATGACGATCAGGACGAGATGCTGACCGTCAGCGCCATCCACGACGAGCGTGGTTATCAGCGGATTCGCGAAGAGCTGTCGACGCAGTACGCGCTGTCGGTCCGTGAACCCAACATTCAGGTCTATTCGGCCGACATTCGTGGCGATCGCTCGTTGACCTTGCATCATGTCCAGGATCGCCGACGGCCGTTAGCCAAGAGCGTCTATCCGGTGATGCGCCATCTGCACCAGTTGTGGGGTTTCCCGGTCAAGTTGGAGTCGATCGACAACGGTGAAGTGGTGCGCCGCTATCAGTGGCCCTTGCCCGATGACGACCCACGCGACTGATGGCAACCGAACACCCATGTACGACAACGCGCCGCTGGTTGGCCAGCGGCGCGTCGTTGTCATCGGTTGGTGTGGTTCAAGCCAGGCCAGGTTGTCATCCCGCCCGCTCGGTCCATGACTGACACCAGCCGCCCGGTTCGACGCTGTTGTTGGGAAATAGCTGGCAGCCCTCGGTGTCAGGTTGGAAGAACATGCAGTTGGCGCAGGTTTCGCCTTCCTCGTAGGCGGGGTGATCGCTGGCGTCGCTGGCGCTCTCCACGTAGTTGAGGGCCTGGGCGTCTGGGGATTCCGGGTCCAGGCGAGGCAGGTCCTGTGCAAAAGCGGTCTTGGACAATACGCCGATGCCCAATGGCAGGGCAGCCAGCCCAAGCAGGCTGTGGCGCATGAAGTCACGACGACTCTGGTTTGCCATGGTCTCTCCTTATCGTCCTTGGTGAGTGCCAACCATGCCTTGCCAGGGGCATGCGGCACTCGTCACGGTGGTCATGATGATCGTTGTTATGCAATGACTCCGACATCCGGCGGTATCGGTAGTTCGACTTCTTTATCCTAGTCAAAAGAGCCAGGGAAGCGCGAACGCCGTTCCTGAAAAGGCGATGTCGATTCTGTCGAGGCGGGGCCACTGCTATACTCGCGCCATCGATAGCATTTCCACGCCGACAGGCTGACAGCCATCCAGGAGGAGTGACCATGCAGAATGCCGTGATTCTGATCAATACCGAGAAGGGGCAGGTCAAGGCTGTCGCCGAACGTCTGGCCGATGTCGAAGGCATCAGCGAGGTCTATTCCACCTGTGGTCGCTACGATTTGGTCGCCATTGCCCGCACTCGGGACTTCGAAAGCCTGGCGACACTGGTTACCGAGCACTTGAATCTGGTCGAGGGGATTCGCGATACCGAAACCCTTAATGCCCTTCAGGTTCATTCCCGTCACGACCTCGAAACCATGTTTTCGGTCGGTTGGTAAACGCTCACTGGGGCGGTAGTTTCCTCGGTCTTTCGGTGATGAAAGGCCTTTCCTGTTTATTGTCACGAGTCAGCAAGCGTTCACTGATGAGAAAACGGACTTCCTTGTGGCGCCGTCAGGCGCGCAATCTTGGCGTCAGCCTGGTGTTCGTGATGGTTGCCACGGGGCTGTGGTACACCCAGGAAAGGGACTATCGCGATCGGCTGAGCTGGATGGGGGTGCCTACGTGGGAGGTCTTGTCCCCTACCAGTGTGCACCGTGTGCTGCGCAACGACGGCTTCCTGGTCGGCTGGTCGGACGTGCGCGTCAATCCCTTGTGGGTGAGTTATACCCTGCAGACAGTGGATGACCCGCGTGCCGGGCCGCGACCGGACTTCCAGCGCGACTGGCGTACCCTGTGGCCGATTGCCGCCGATAGCTATTTCGGCAGTGGCTACGACCGTGGACACTTGGCACCCAACTATGCCATCGCGACCGTACACGGGCGAGGTGCGCAGCAGCAGACCTTCTTGATGAGCAATATCTCGCCGCAGCGCCCGGATTTCAATCGGCGCTTGTGGCAGCGGCTGGAAGAGGTAGTGATCGATCACTTCGCCCCGCGCTTCGGCACGTTGCAGGTGGTCACCGGGCCGGTGTTCCCCGAGCGTTTCCTCGACAATGTTCTTAACCGCGTGGGGTTGGTCGAGATTCCCGAGGCTTTCTACAAGATCATCGTAGTGCCGGCCGATCAGCCGGTAGCACTGGCGTTTCTCGTCCCCCAGAACGTCAGGGGCAACGAACCTCTGGATCGCTACGTGGTCAGCATCGACGAGATCGAGGCACGCACGGGGCTGAATTTCTTCCCCAACCTACCTGAAGGCGCGGCCAGAGTGCTGGAAGGGCAGGTGCGTACCCAAGGGTGGGAACTGGAGAAAGTGGCTAGATTGCCTTCGCGCTTCTGATGAACCAGGGAGAGTGCGGAACAGGGCTGCACTTGCCAGGCTCTGAGTATGCGAGCTGGAAGCGAGAGTCGATGTTCAGGGGGGATCATGACACGGTCGAGGACACTCGTGGTGCCCAGGAGAGGACTTGAACCTCCACGTCCGTAAGGACACTAGCACCTGAAGCTAGCGCGTCTACCAATTCCGCCACCTGGGCGTGTCATGTACGTCGTGTTCGCTTGGCTGGGCCGATGGTGCCCAGGAGAGGACTTGAACCTCCACGTCCGTAAGGACACTAGCACCTGAAGCTAGCGCGTCTACCAATTCCGCCACCTGGGCGAACACGAACTGTCGAGTCTTGCAAAGATAGGGATCTTCATCCCAAGATATCCCTCGTAACGACGAATGGGATATCAGTGGTGCCCAGGAGAGGACTTGAACCTCCACGTCCGTAAGGACACTAGCACCTGAAGCTAGCGCGTCTACCAATTCCGCCACCTGGGCAAGTGGCGGGTATGATACCGATTCCATCGTACAATGCAAGCCTGCGAGAGTGTATGCGCGCAACTTTCGACGGCATCGCCGCGGGCTACTCGGCATGGTGCGAGACCGGGGTGGTTGGGTCACGCCTTATGCGGCGCTATACTGCTGCCATGATCATGAATCCTCGCAGTATTGCCTCACTCCCGCGGCTTCTCGCCATTTCATCAAGGACGTTTACCGCATGACCCATTGGACGCTACGCGACGATCCGCACGCGGAACGTGAAGCCCGTAAATACGGCAAGCCGATCCCCAGCCGCGAATATCTGCTCGCCCGGCTGGAGGAGTACGGTAAACCCATCACGCACGAAAACATGAGCCGCATGCTGGGCCTCGAGGACGAGGAACAGATGGAAGCCGTGCGTCGCCGCCTGGCAGCCATGGAGCGCGACGGCCAGGTACTGCGCGACCGGCGAGGTGCCTACGCGCTGATCGACAAGCTCGATCTGATCAAGGGTAAGGTGCTGGGGCACCGCGACGGCTTCGGCTTCCTGCTGCGCGACGACGGCAAGAAGCCCGACCTGGTGCTGCCGCCACGCCAGATGCGACGGGTCTTCCATGGCGATCACGTGCTGGTGCGCGTCAGTGGACGCGACCGCCGCGGTCGCGACGAGGCCACCATTGCCGAGATCATCGCCCGCAACACCCAGACCGTCGTCGGGCTTTATCGCCAGCACAACGACGAGTTCGGCATACTGATCCCCGAAAATACCCGCATTACCCAGGAAGTGTTGATCCCACATAGTGCCTGCGGCGGTGCGCAGAGTGGCCAGATCGTCTCGGCACGCATCGTGCGCCAGCCCGAGACCCGGGTGCAGCCGGTGGGAGAAGTGGTCGAGGTGCTGGGCGAGCGCATGGATCCGGGTATGGAGATCGACATCGCCATTCGCAGCTATGATATCCCCGCCGATTTTCCACCCGACGTGGATGAGCAGATCGCCGGCATGTCCGCCGAGGTGGCGGAAACCGACAAGGCGCATCGCATCGACTTGCGTCACCTGCCACTGGTCACCATCGACGACGAAACGGCCAAAGACTTCGACGACGCCGTGTGCGCCTGGAAGACCAAGTCCGGGAGCTGGAAGTTGGTCGTGGCCATCGCCGACGTTTCCCACTACGTGCGTCCTGGAAGCCCGCTCGATCAGGAAGCGCATGTCCGCGGCAACTCGGTGTATTTCCCGGGACAGGTGGTGCCGATGCTGCCGGAACTGCTGTCCAATGGCCTGTGTTCGCTGAATCCCGGCGTCGATCGCCTGGCCATGGTCTGCGAGCTGAACATCTCGAAGACCGGTGCCATCAGCCGCTATTGCTTTTATGAGGCTGTCTTCCAGTCCCAGGGGCGGCTGACCTATACCAAGGTCGGCAAGATCCTCCAGGAGCCCGACAGCCCTGAAGGGCGCGAACTGCGCGAGCAGTATCGTGACCTGGTACCCTCGCTCGAGAACCTGCACGAGCTGTACAAACTGCTGCGTGGGGCACGCAGCGAGCGCGGCGCCATTGATTTCGAGACCACCGAGACGGCGATCATCTTCAACGACGAGCGCAAGATCGAGACCATCGTGCCACGCCAACGCAACGATGCGCACAAGATCATCGAGGAGTGCATGCTGGCGGCCAACGTGGCCACGGCGCGCTTTCTCGACAAGCATGACCTGCCGGGGCTGTATCGAATCCACGAATCGCCGCCCCCCGAGCGCCTCGATAAGCTGCGCCTGTTCCTCAACGAATTGGGGCTGTCGCTGGGTGGCGGCGACGAGCCCACGCCGCAGGACTACCAGGAGCTGCGCGAGGTGATCAAGGATCGTCCCGACGCCGATATCATCCAGACGGTGATGTTGCGTTCGATGAACCAGGCGGTCTACTCGCCGCACAACGAAGGCCATTTCGGTCTGGCCTATCCGGCCTATGCGCACTTCACCTCGCCGATTCGCCGTTATCCCGATCTACTGGTGCATCGCGCCATCCGTTCGGTGGTCCGTGGCCCTCGTCAGACGGCCACGGTGTTGCGCGCCGAAAGCGCGCCAGTAGATCCGCCCAGCAAATGGTGCCCCTACACCTTCGAGCAGATGGTCGAACTCGGCGAGCACTGTTCGATGACCGAACGTCGTGCCGACGACGCCACCCGTGACGTCGAGGACTGGCTGAAGTGCGAGTTCATGTCCGACAAGGTTGGCGAGGTGTACGAGGGCTCCATCGCCTCCGTGACCCAGTTCGGCATCTTCGTGCGCCTTGACGAGGTCTATGTCGAGGGCCTGGTGCATGTCACCTCGCTGCCTTCCGACTACTATCACTACGAACCCGAAAAGCATCGCCTCAAAGGTGAGCGCACGGGTGTCAGCTATCGCCTCGGCGACGGGGTCACGGTGCGGGTAGCGCGAGTCGATCTCGATGACCGCAAGATCGATTTCGACTTGGCCGACGAGAAGCCGCGACCGCGTCGTGCCCCACGTCGTCGCAAGCCAGGTCTGGAGCAGAGCGACGCCGGGCCGGCCAAGAAGGCAGACGCCAAGCCGAAAGGTCGGCGCCGCAAGTCGCGTGGTGGTGTCGAGGCTGCCAAGGGCCCTCGACGCGGGCCACGCAAGGCGCGGGGTGGAAAACGCTGATGTCGAGCCGCAAACGGCAAGGTGGCCGAGCCGGAGTCAAGGCACCGGGAGGGCTCGATGTAGTATATGGCGTGCATGCCGTGCGTGCGCTGCTCGAGCGCGACGAAGCGCCCCGCGAACTGTGGATTCAGGAGGGCGGTGCGGCGTCACGCCTGGCCGAAGTGGTCGATAGGGCTCGTTCGGGCGGCGCGCGTATCCGCACCCAATCGCGCGAGGCACTTGATGACCTGGCTCAGGGCGCGGCCCACCAGGGGGTCGTCGCTTTCTGTGCGCCGCTCGCCGCGGAGGGAGAGGAATCGTTGTGGCTTAGGTTGGGTGCCTGGACGAGGGACGAGCCGCCGCTATTGCTGATCCTGGACGGCGTCACCGACGTGCACAATTTCGGCGCTTGCCTGCGCAGTGCCGATGCCGCTGGCGTGCATGGCGTGATCGTGCCCAAGGACAAAGCCGCGCCGCTCAATGCCACGGTGCGCAAGGTGGCCTGCGGCGCTGCCGAGGTGGTGCCGGTCTATCAGGTCACCAACCTGGCCCGAACCATGGCACGCCTCAAGGAACGGGGGGTATGGATCACCGGTACCGCCGGCGAGGCCGAGGCCAGCCTCTACGAGGGCGACTATACCGGGCCATGTGCGCTGGCGATGGGCGCCGAGGGCAAGGGGCTCCGACGCCTGACCCGCGAGTCCTGTGATGGCCTGGTCAAACTGCCCATGGCCGGCAAGGTTTCCAGCCTCAACGTTTCGGTGGCCACCGGTATCTGTCTATTCGAGGCGGTCAGGCAAAGAAGCTTGAAGCTTGAAGAGCGGCGCTCCGCGCCTGGAAGCTAGAAGAAAAAAACCTTGATCCGAACTTCAGGGGCAATATGCTGCCTTCCAGCTTCCAGCTTCCAGCTTCCAGCTTCCAGCTTCCAGCTTCCAGCTTCCAGCTTCCAGCTTCCAGCTTCCAGCTTCCAGCTTCCAGCTTCCAGCTTCCAGCTTGCTAACCCATCCGCTAATCTTTAGAATGCTAGCGCCCGTTCGACCCTTGAGCGGGCATTTGCGTATATTACTATCACCTCCTTGCTTCCCCGGAGCGCATCGAGCCTCACGCGGAAGCTGCCAAACCGTAAGGAGAACCCATGCGTCACTACGAAATCGTGTTCATGGTTCACCCGGACCAGAGCGAACAGGTTCCGGCGATGGTCGAGCGTTACACCAGCCTCGTCACCGAGAGCGGTGGTACCGTGCATCGTCTGGAAGATTGGGGGCGTCGTCACCTCGCCTATCCGATCAACAAGATCCACAAGGCCCACTATGTGCTGATGAACGTCGAATGCAGTGGCGAGACGCTCGAGGAAATCGAGAACATCTTCCGCTTCAACGATGCCATCATCCGTAGCCTGGTCGTGCGCTGCAAGGAAGCCATCACCGAAGCCTCTCCGATGATGAAACCGGCGGAAGAGAAGCGTCCGCGTCGCGAAGACAAGCCCCGCGAGCGCTCCACCGAAACCGCTGAAGCCCAATAACGCACGTCCAGAGGAGATTCTTCAATGGCACGCTTTTTCCGTCGCCGCAAGTTCTGCCGCTTCACCGCTGAAGGCGTGAAGCAGATCGATTACAAGGATATCGATACGCTCAAGGCCTACATCACCGAAACCGGCAAGATCGTTCCAAGCCGCATTACCGGTACCCGGGCCCGTTATCAGCGCCAACTGTCCACCGCCGTCAAGCGGGCACGTTACCTGGCGCTGCTGCCGTATACCGATAGCCACCAATAAGCCTGTCGCGTGATGCTCCCGATCGCCCGCTGGCTGATGCGCGGCACTCCCTATGCGGCGGGGGCGGCGGCACTCGCGGCCGTAGTGCCCTGGCTGTTCTGGCTCAGTGCCGCCATTGCCGCACTGGTGACGCTGCGTCGTGGATTGGCTCCGGCTACACCGGTGATCCTGGGTGCCGCCGTGCCTTCCGGCTGGTGGTGGATGCAAGGTGACGCCATTCCGTTGGCGAGTGTCCTGCTGGTGACGCTGATGGCGGTGGTACTGCGCTCGCGCATGCGCTGGAGCGAGGCGCTGATAGCCGGCGCGCTGGCCGCCACCGGGATGGTGCAACTGGGCATCTTCTTGCCGCCAGGCGGCGCTGGCCCCCTGCTCGAGCAGGCGCGGCAGGGCTCGCCAGAGATCGATCGCATGCTCCAGGATCTCGCCGGTCAGGGGGTTGCCACCGAACAATTGGCGGCGTTGCTGATCGGTGGCGTCACCGGGCTGATCGTCTTGCTGGCTGCGGTGGTTTGCCTGGCTCTGGCACGGAACTGGCAGGCCGGCCTCTACAACCCCGGCGGCTTCCGCGAGGAGTTCCATGCGCTGCGTCTCTCGCCCAGGGAACTGGTCTTGCTGGTGGTCCTGGGTGTGGTCGGGATGGTGCTTGGGTTTCCGGCGCTGGCGATGCTGGCTTGGGTGCCGCTATTGGTGGCGGGCATTGCGCTGATACATGGTGTTATTGGTCTCAAGGGGATGAACGGGCTCTGGCTGGTGGCCTTTTATGTATTGCTGGTGACCACCTGGCCCATGATTCTGATCGTGCTGCTGCTGGCCTTTATCGATACGCTCGCGAATATTCGCGCGCGCATAGCCCGCAGCGACTGACAAGAGGTTAACGAGATGGAAGTCATTCTGCTCGACAAGATTGGCAAGCTGGGTGGCCTGGGTGACAAGGTCACCGTCAAGCCCGGCTATGGCCGCAACTATCTGGTGCCCTACGGCCTGGCCGTACCGGCGACCAAAGAAAACGTGGAAGCCTTCGAGGCTCAGCGTGCCGAGCTCGAGGCGCATGCCGCCGAGCGCAAGGCCGAGGCCGAAGCCCGCGCTGCCCAGCTCGCCGAAATCGAGCTGTCGCTGGTCGCCAAGGCCGGTGACGAAGGCAAGCTGTTCGGCTCTATTGGGCCGCGTGATCTGGCCGAGGCCATCGCCCAGGCCGGCATCGACATCGCCAAGAGCGAAGTGCGCATGCCGGAAGGCCCGATTCGCCAGACCGGCGAATATGACATTGCGCTGCAGTTGCATGCCGAAGTCAGTGCCAGCGTTCGCGTGGTGGTCGTGGCCGAGTAAGCCATGGTCGTCGCCTGACGCAGCGAAGGGCGCAAGGAGTTTGACTCCTTGCGCTTTTTTCGGGCTTGTCAAAATGTCAGACATTTAATAGTATTTATCAGACAATTGTTTTGTCCATGTTTCATGAGGAGAACGGGCCCGATATGTCCCTATCCCCGCTGGCATCGTTGTCGCCAGATGCTGACGCCCGGGAATTGGCCACGGTACTGGCCCGAGCCATCCTGTCGGGTCACTGGAACCCTGGCGACGGCTTTCCCCGTGAGTTGGATTTGTGTCGGCATTTCGCTGTCAGCCGCAACCTGGTGCGCAATGCCTTGGCCAGCCTGACCAGTGCCGGTCTGATCGAGCGCAGCGCCGGACGAGGCTCATGGGTTCGCGAGATCGGTGACTGGCATCTGCTCGATCCGCAGATGAGTGTCTGGATGACAGGGCTGGAGACAACACACCCCCAACTGATGCGCGAGATCTTCGCGTTTCGATTATCGGCCGAACCACATGTCGCCGAACTCGCCGCGCAAGCCGCCGATGCCGAAGACCTTGCGCGCCTGGAGCGGGCCTGGAATGGCATGCGTGACAGCGCCGGCGACCCCAAGCGGCGCAACGAGCACGCCGAATGCGATGTGGCTTTCCATGCCGCAGTCTACCGCGCCAGTCACAACCTGGTTTGGCGCCAGATGGGGCATCTGCTGCGGCCGTCGATCATTGCCTTGATCCAGCATTCGCAGCGCCGGGCTGGCGACCTGGACGATAGCTTGGAGCGTCATCGCCGGGTCATGGAGGCGATACGCTTGCGCCAACCCCAGGCGGCTCGTTTGGCCACGGCTCAGGTGCTCGAACGTACCGCTGACGATCTGAGCAAGGCGTCCAGCACCGTCGCAAGCTCCTCTTCCATTCCTGAACTGCAAGGACCCGGCTTATGAAAATCACCCGCCTCAAGACCTGGCAAGTTCCCCCGCGCTGGCTGTTTCTCAAGATCGAAACCGATCAAGGTTGCTACGGCTGGGGCGAGCCGGTCATCGAAGGACGTGCCGCGACCGTCGAAGCTGCGGTACACGAGTTGGCCGACTACCTGGTTGGCCAGGATCCTCATCGCATCGAGCATCTGTGGAACACTCTCTACCGTGCCGGTTTTTATCGTGGCGGGCCGATCCTGATGTCGGCCATTGCCGGGATCGATCAAGCCTTGTGGGACCTGAAGGGACGTGACCTGGGAGTGCCGGTACACCAGCTACTGGGGGGGGCGGTGCGCGACCGGATGCGCATGTATGCCTGGACCGGTGGCGATCGCCCCAGCGACGTGGGCGACGGCGCCAAGGCGCTTGTCGATCAGGGATTCACCGCCTTCAAGATGAACGGCACCCCCGAACTTGCGATCGTCGATTCGCACCAGAAGATCGATGATGCCGTGGCGCGCGTAGCCGAGGCTCGCGAAGCGGTGGGGCCGGACGTAGGAATCGGCATCGACTTCCATGGTCGCGTGCACCGGCCCATGGCCAAGGCCCTGCTGCGCGAGTTGGAGCCTTTCCACCCGATGTTCGTCGAGGAGCCGGTGGCGCCGGAGCATCTGCCGTGTCTGAAGCAGATCGCCGGCGGGCTCGGCTACCCCATCGCTACCGGGGAGCGACTTCATACTCGCTTCGAATTCCGTGACCTGCTGCGTGACGGCATGGTCGACGTGGTGCAGCCGGATCTGTCGCATTGCGGTGGTATCAGCGAGGGGCTGAAGATCGCCGCCCTGGCGTCGGCTCACGACGTGGCCCTGGCCCCGCATTGCCCGCTTGGCCCGCTGACCCTGGCTGCTTCGCTGCAATTGGATGCGGTGTGCCATAACGCCTTCATCCAGGAACAGAGCATGGGCATCCACTACAACCAGGATAACGACGTGCTCGATTATCTTGTCGACAAGAACGCGCTCAGGATCGAGGACGGCTTCTGTGCCATTCCTCAGGGGCCAGGGTTGGGTGTGGAGATCGACGAAAGCTTCGTCGAGGAGCGCGCCAAGGTGGGGCATCGTTGGCGCAATCCGGTTTGGACCCACGAAGATGGCTCGATCGCCGAATGGTGAGGGAGGCGAGCATGACCACCCGTAAGCGCCTGGCGTGGATCGCCGTGGACTGGGGCTCGAGCAATCTACGCGTCTGGGCCATGAGTGATGCCGACGAGGTACTGGCTCACCGTGGCACGGAGCGGGGCATGCTGGGCCTGAGCTCGACGCAATACGAGGCAACGCTGTTGGACGTCTTGGGCGATTGGTTGCCCGAGAATGATCCCTTGGATGTGATCGTCTGCGGCATGGCAGGGGCTCGTCAGGGCTGGCGGGAAGCACCCTATCTCGTGGTGCCGGCCCGCCTGGATACCTTGGCCGAGGGAGCGGTAGTGCCATCGGTTCAGGACCCGCGCTTGCAGGTCCGCCTGTTGCCGGGCCTATGCCAGCATCGCGACGAGACGGGGAAAGAATTCGACGTGATGCGTGGTGAGGAGACCCAACTCGCCGGCCTGGTGGCCCGCGAGCCGGAATTCTCGGGCCGAGTCTGCCTGCCCGGTACTCATGCCAAGTGGGCACGCCTCGTTGTGGGCGAGTTGCTTGGCTTCCAAACCTTCATGAGCGGTGAACTGTTCCGCCTGCTGGCCCAACAGTCGGTGCTGTCGCATTCGCTGAGTGAGGATGACCTTGCGGATTCAGCCTGTCGCGAGGCTTTCGTGACCGCGGTGCAAGATGTCAGCACCGAACCGACACGCTTCACCCAGCGCTTGTTCGCCATTCGTGCCGGCGACCTGCTCGATGAACGGCTGCCAGGCGGGGAAGCCCGTGGCGCATGCTTGGCGGCACGCCTTTCCGGTCTAGTGATCGGCCTCGAACTGGCGGGGGCTCTCGGTGGGTTGGACGAGAGTGAGCAGGTGTGTCTGATCGGCGCCGAGGCACTGTGTCATCGCTATGCGCTGGCGCTGGAAGCCTTGGGGTACACCAGCCGGGTCATCGACAACGAAAGGGCGGTGCTGGCTGGCTTGGCACTAGCTAGAAGCACCGTCAAGCATGAATGAATGGAGTTCCCCATGTCTCTTCCCCTGATCGGTATCTTGCGTGGTATCACCCCGGACGAAGTCGTCGAGGTCGGCGAGGCGCTGCTCGACGCCGGTATCGAGCGCATCGAAGTCCCTCTCAATTCTCCTGAGCCGCTGGAGAGCATTCGTCGCCTGAGTGAAGCACTGGGCGAACGCGCCCTGATCGGGGCCGGTACCGTATTGCACGTTTCCCAGGTGCGCGAGGTGCACGCCGTCGGTGGTCGGTTGGTAGTCTCGCCCAACTGCCGGCCTGCGGTGATCGAGGAGAGCCGGCGTCTGGGCATGGTGTCATTGCCAGGGATCGTCACTCCCTCCGAGGCTTTCGATGCCCTGGATGCCGGGGCCAGCGGTCTCAAGCTATTCCCTGCGGTACAGGTCGGCATCGAAGGCATGAAAGCGCTGCGTGCCGTGCTGCCTTCGGGCACCGAACTTTATGCCGTCGGTGGTATCGATGCCGGCAACTTTGGCGAGTGGCGGGCCGCCGGTGTAGCTGGCGCCGGACTTGGCAGCGCGCTCTACAAGCCCGGGCGAAGTGCCGCGGAGGTCGGTGCCAAGGCCCGTGAACTGGTGGCCGCCTGGCAGTTGGCCGAGGTTCCACTGCGTCTTGGCTGAGCTGCGCTCGTATTTGCCGATTAGACATTGGTAGTAATATTACTTTTTTCTTTTTGCGATTCACGGCTTAAACGATTAAGTTGGCGCTGACGTTGGAAGATTCCATCACGTCCAATGCCGGAGAGAAGGATGTGAGGAGCTTGATCGAGGTTGTCGTACGACCTTCGTCTTAAACGATTAAGCTTCAAGTTCCTCGCCTGACTACCAAAACAACCATAAAGGGATTCGCTTCAATGAATGCAGCTATGCTCAGAACCCCACTCGTTGCCGCCATTGCCGCCGTTAGCCTCGGGGTGAGTGGCGTTGCCGCCGCCGATACCGCCAGCCTCGAGCAACGCCTGGCTGAACTCGAGGCCCGCATCGTTGCTGCCGAGCAGCGTGCCGAGGCCGCCGAACAACGGGCGGCACTGGCCGAGCAGCAGGCCGAGTCGCGCCTCAGCGACGCAGAGGTCGAAGAGCGCTTGGCCAAGGTCGAGCGTCGGGCCAGTGGCGAAGAGGGCTTCTCCTTCAACGGCTATGCGCGTTCCGGTCTGCTGATTGGCGAGGATGGCAAGAGTCTTCCCGGTGGCCCTTACGTGACACCGGCAGGACCGTTGGGCGGTGCCGTGGGCCGCTTGGGTAACGAGCCTGATACTTACGCAGAGGCTGTCCTCAATTACAGGACCCAGTACGAGAACGGTGCAAAGGCCAAATATACCACCATGATTGCCGATGGCGTGACCACCAGCAATGACTGGACCGCCGACGAGTCGAATCTCAACGTACGCCAGGTCTACGCCGAGTTCAGCGAATTGCCGAGCTTCACCGGAGCCTTCGAGCATGCCTCTATCTGGGCCGGTAAGCGCTTCGATCGCGATAATTTCGATATCCACTGGATCGACAGCGACTTCGTGTTTTTGGCCGGAACCGGTGCCGGGATCTACGACGTACAGCTCGCCGACAACTGGCGCGCCAATTTCTCACTCTATGGTCGTACCTTCAGCGACCTGGATCTCAAGGAAGATGCCGATACCGGCAACGCCGAGACTGACAACCTGACGCTGACCGCCAACAACCACTTCGGCAACTGGCAGTGGATGGTCAGCGGTCTGTCCGCCGCGGACAATGAGGAGCGAGATATTGGTGCCGATCAAACAGCAGCCAACAGCGGTTTCCACACCATGGTCGCTTATCACGGCGACAGCTTCTTCGGCCTGAGCGAGGGCAACTTCAAGGCGGCGTTGATCCACGGCCGAGGTTTGGGTGCCGAAGCCAAGGTCATTGGTGCTGACGGCAATCTGACCGACGATGCCCAGGCGACGCGTATCGGCTTGTACGGTACCACCTACGTGGCACCGCGCTGGCGTATCGCACCGTCTATCCTGGCCGAGACCAGCGATGACCGTTTCGTACAGGGTGACGACTACAAATGGGCCGGTCTCAATGTGCGCCTGGCCAACGAAATCACCCAGAACTTCGAGATGCAGTATGAGGCGAGTTACCAGTACATGGATCTCGACCCGCAAGGCTTCGATGGCCGTAACGCGGTCAGGGGCGACTTCGGCAAGCTGACCATCGCACCGACCTTCAAGCCCCAGGTGGGCGGCTTTTGGCAGCGTCCCGAGATTCGTGCCTTCGCTTCCTATACCGACTGGACCGGCGAGCTGAACGACTTCAGCGACAGCGACTCCTTCGGCACGGAGGGCTTCACCGGCGAGCAGTGGAGCTTCGGGGTGCAGATGGAAACCTGGTTCTAATTCAGATTCGAGCCATACTGCTAGTAACGGCGACGTGGTCGTGTCGCGACGGCAGCGTCACTGTTTCGATCTTTCCCCGTGGGCGGTGTGATGCCCCCCACGGGGATTTTCATGTCGACGTGGCTCAGGGAGCATAGGGTGCGATGGGCTATTGGGGTAGAATGAGCCCCGCTTCCCGTACCGTCGAGGATCCTTGGCCACCATGAACGAAACCGTCGAGCTCGATCAGGAAACCGCCGCGCTGAAGGTGCCGCCGCACTCTCTGGAGGCCGAGCAATCGGTGCTCGGCGGGCTGATGCTCGACAACGGCGCCTGGGATACGGTCTCCGAGCGCCTCGTGGCAGGCGACTTCTATCGTTACGAACACCGCCTGGTGTTCAACGCCATGGCCGCGTTGGCCGAAAGCGGTCAGCCACTCGATGTGGTGACTCTCTCCGAGGCACTGGAGAACCGCGATCAGCTCGATACCGTGGGCGGACTGGCCTATCTGGCCGAGTTGGCGCGCAATACGCCTTCGGCGAGCAATATCCGTGCTTATACCGACATCGTTCATGAGCGCGCCACGTTGCGCAAGTTGATCCAGGCCGCCAATCAGATCGCCGAGAGCGCCTTTGCTCCCCAGGGTCGACCCTCCGACGAGCTGGTCAACGAAGCCGAACGGCTGGTATTCCAGATCAGTGAGGATCGCCCCAAGTCCGGTGGTCCGGTCGGCATGAGCGAGCTACTCGCCAAGGCAGTCGACCGCATCGACGAGCTGTTCAACATGCAGGGCGAGATGACCGGGCTTTCCACCGGCTTCCGCGATCTGGACGACATGACCTCGGGCCTGCAGCCTTCGGACCTGGTGATCATCGCCGGCCGCCCATCCATGGGCAAGACCACCTTCGCCATGAACGTGGTGGAGCATGCGGTGATCTCGAGCGACAAGCCGGTGATGGTGTTTTCCATGGAAATGCCCGCCGACGCCTTGATGCTACGCATGCTCTCATCGCTGGGGCGCATCGATCAGACCCGTGTGCGTACCGGGCAACTCGAGGATGAGGACTGGCCACGGCTGACCTCGGCGGTAAATCTGCTCAAGGACAAGCAGTTGTTCATCGACGATACCGCGGCGCTGTCGCCCAACGAGATGCGTTCGCGAATT
Source organism: Litchfieldella qijiaojingensis (assembly GCF_014651875.1). Classification (GTDB taxonomy): domain Bacteria; phylum Pseudomonadota; class Gammaproteobacteria; order Pseudomonadales; family Halomonadaceae; genus Litchfieldella; species Litchfieldella qijiaojingensis. The sequence continues at coordinate 91,203 of NZ_BMXS01000016.1, read as the reverse complement.
CGGCGCCTGGTTCGCGAGCATGGCAACATCGGGTTGATCATGATCGACTACTTGCAGCTCATGCAGATCCCCGGTTTCTCCGAAAACCGTACCGGCGAGATTTCCGAAATCTCACGCTCGCTGAAGGGGCTGGCCAAGGAATTCGGCTGTCCGGTGATCGCCCTGTCGCAGCTAAACCGTTCACTGGAGCAGCGACCCAACAAGCGCCCGGTGATGTCCGACCTGCGCGAGTCCGGCGCCATCGAGCAGGATGCCGACCTGATTGCCTTCGTCTATCGCGACGAGGTCTATAATCCTGATAACCCCGACAATCAGGGCTTGGCCGAGCTGATCATCGGCAAGCAGCGTAACGGGCCGATCGGTACCGTGCACATGGCCTTCATTGGCAAATACACGCGTTTCGAAGACTTGGCGCCCGACAGCTACGGCCAGCATTTCGGCGAGTGAGCGCTTGGCCGGGGCTGACGAGCCGGACATGCTTGAGCCTGATCGCACGGGGCTTATAATGCCGCCCCTCAATACCGGTATCGAAAGGAGAGGATATGGCAGGCGGATTTCGTCGCGGCAAGCGTACTCCCAAGCTCGAGGCTCGAGGGGAACTGCAGGAAATCGAGCGCGAAGGTCCGTTCAAGGAGTGGCTGGGCATGCCGGACCTCTATCGCTATCGATTGGTGGTCGATGGCGAAACTTATAGCTATCAAACCGAGGAGGCCGAGATCCCGGTGCAGATCGGTGACCGGGTGGTGTTCCGCTATCGGGAAACCAAGGCCGGCAAGTGGGTCGACCGCAACTCCCTGGGCAAGGCCATCGATCCCTCCAGCTATCAGTAGCCGGGGAACCTGGTGGGTTGGACAAAGGTCACACTCCTAACGTCACAGGGACACAAGGTTGTCATCGTGCGCTGGCATGCTGGCCCATCGATATGCTGTGACGGTCAACTCGCTTTCCAGGAGGGAAGTTTCATGGAACTTCAGGACTTCAAGGCCTTTGTCGGCCATCAGGACAATTTCGAGATTCGCGTGATTACCCATACCGGTAGCCGCTTCTACCAGATCGAACTGGAGGATGTCGAAGGCAAGCGACATATGCTGACCCAACGCGGCAAGCCGATGCTGTTCCGCACACTCGAGGACGTCTATCTCGAACTCAATCGCTCCGGCATCCATCGTGCCTATCTGGTACAGCACGATCCCCACGACGAAATGATCGGGCGTGAGACCCATTATCGCGATCCTCTGACTTCGCGCATGCCACTGGTGTTTTGACGACTATCCGGATTTGGGAGCCTAGGTTGGTCAGAAGTTATACGAATGACATTGATAGTATAACTTTATTCCATTGATCGGCACCCGGGCTGGTACAATGCCGCCATCATTCCTTGCATGGAGGCGATCATGCCATCCCCCCGTTTCGGTGTGATGCTGGTCAACCTGGGAACCCCCGATGCCCCGACCGCGGATGCCGTACGCCGTTATCTAGGCGAATTCCTGTGGGACAAGCGTGTGGTGGATGCTCCGCGTCCGCTGTGGTGGCTGATTCTGCATGGAGTGATTCTGCGCTTTCGCCCGGGGCGTGTCGCCAAGGGGTATCAGGCGGTCTGGACGGGCGAAGGCTCGCCGCTGCTGGCGATCGGTCGACGTCAGCAGCGTGCCTTGGCCGCGGCGCTGGAGCGTCTTTATGGTGAGACGATCCCGGTGGAACTGGCCATGACCTATGGCAACCCTTCGCTGCGCGAAAGTGGCTTGCGCCTGCGCGAGGCCGGTGTGGGGCGCATCCTGGTCTTGCCGCTATACCCGCAGTTCTCGCGTTCGACCACCGCAGCGGTGTTCGATGGTCTGGCCCGGGCATTGACGCCTTGTCCGCATCTCCCAGAGCTGCGCTTCGTGCGCGACTATCACGATCACCCGGCTTACGTTCAGGCGCTGGCGGCGAGCATTCGCGAACATTGGGCGGCGCACGGCGGGGAACGGGGCCGGTTACTGTTGTCCTACCATGGCATTCCCCAGCGCTATGCCGAGGAAGGTGATCCCTATCCACGTCATTGCGAGACCACCAGCCGTCTGGTGGCCGAGGCGCTGGAGCTGTCCGACGACGAATGGCTGATGAGCTACCAATCACGCTTTGGTCGCGAGGAATGGCTCAAGCCCTACACGGATGAAACGCTCAAGGCCTGGGGACGTGAGGGGATCGAACAGGTCGACATCATCAGCCCTGCCTTTGCCGCCGACTGCCTCGAGACCTTGGAGGAACTCGAAGTTGAGAACCGCGACAACTTCCTCGGTGCCGGCGGCAAGACCTATCGCTACATTCCCGCGCTCAATGACCGCCCCGAGCACATCGAGCTGCTGAGCCAATTGGTCGAGCAGCATACCCGCGGCTGGTAATAAAGGCCGCGGGCGACGAGCTTCGGGCTACGAGCTAAGAACTACGGCTACGGGGGCTCGCAGCCCGAGGCCCGCGACTCGTAACCGGCGCGTAGCGCCCTGTGTCAGCCATGCCCCTTGTCGGGGTGTGGCACCGGCTTCTCGCCAATTTCTTCCTTGCGCAATTCGACCGGCTTGCCACGAGTCTTGTCAGCGTGGCGCAATTGCAGGTGAAGCCCGGTCTTGGCCAGCAGGTGTGCGGACACTGGTGCGGTGATGAACAGGAACAGGGTGATCAGCATTTCCTGGACGACCGGCTGACTTTCAATAACCCCGAAATACAGCATCGAGGCGACTAGAGTGCTGCCGATGCCCATGGTGGTGGCCTTGGTGGGGCCGTGCAAGCGCATGTAGAAATCGCGAAAGTGAGCCATGCCCAGCGAGCCGATGAAGGTAAAGGCGCCGCCAGCGACCAGGAAAAAGGCGATGACACCTTCCAGAATCACGTAATAGGTCATGTCGTGTTCCTTTCCTCGGCTTATTCGATGATGTCGCCGCGTAGCAGATACTTGCAGACCGCTACGGTACTGATGAAACCAAGCATGGCGATCAGCAATGCCGCCTCGAAATAGGTCTTGGTATTAAGCCACAACCCTAGCAGCACGATCAGGGCGATGGAGTTGACATACATGGTATCCAGCGCCAGCAGACGATCGGGCATGTCCGGGCCCACAATGAGACGATAGACGTTCAGAGCCAGAGCCATCAGGATCAGTGCCAGGCTGATCCACAGTGCCGTATCTAGCATTCGTAGATCTCCTTGAGTGGCTGCTCGTAGCGCTCGCGAATTTCCTCTACCAAGGCCTTTTCATCGTCCACATCCAGGGCGTGGATCAGCAGCGTTCTGCCATCCATGCGCAGATTGGCCGAGACCGTACCAGGGGTCAGGCTGATGGTATTGGCCAGTAGAGTGATCGGGAAGCTGTGCTCCAGCGTCAGCGGATACTCGATGAAGGCAGGGCGGGAACGCCGCCAGGGATTGATGATGATCCACGAAACCAGGAGGTTGGCGATGATGATGTCGATCAATACACGGAACATGAAACGCAGCAGCAGCCAGGGTTTTCTGACCATCGGCTGATCGTCCCAGAAGCGTCGGGTCAGCAACGGGATGGCGACACCCAGGGTGGCGCCAAGCAGGATATGGCCGAGGGACAGGCTGCGTACCAACAACAACCATACGATCAGCAGCAGGATCGACAGTAGAGGTGTAGGCAGCCAGGAGCGTGGTGTGATCATGTATCACCTCCAGCAACAGCTTCAGGCAGCAGCGCCTGAATATGCGGGTCGGGGCTGGCCAATTGCTCGGCCGTGGCTTGGGTATAATCGCTGACCGGACCGGCCAGTATCACCAGCAAGGGCGAGGCACCGAGCAGCCACGACACGCCGAACAACTGGCGTCGTGTCAATGGGGCACGGTTGGGCTCGCCCTCGTGACTACGCCAGAACAGTGTCGAGCCGGCACGCGACAGGGCGACCAGCGAGCACAGGCCTGCGCCCAGCAGGATCGGCCACAGCCAAGGCTGGTGGTCCGCCGGCGTGGCATCGAGCAGCAGTGCCTTGCCGATCGCTCCGGAGAGTGGCGGTAGTCCCGCCACGGCCACGGCGCTGAGGAAGAACAGACTGGCGAGCAGGCCTCCGTTCTGTAGGGGACGGCCCTTGACCAGGCGCGTGTTGGCCTTGCCGCGTTGCAAGCCGATCAGTTCGGCGAGCAGGAACAAGCCGCCAGTCACCAGGGTCGTGTGCACGAGATAGAAAAGTAGAGCGCTTATGGCCTGGGGCGTGTGAATGCCGATACCTGCCAGCAGGGTACCCACCGACACCAGCACCAGATAAGCGACCAGCAAACGCAGGTCGCGTGCCGCCAGCACGCCAATGGCCGCTACCACCAGTGTCGCCAGTGACAGCCACCATACCCAAGGCTGCTCCAGGGCCGCCAGCGGTCCGGCATGATCGCCGAACACCAGGTGATAGACCCGCAGGATGGCGTAGATTCCCACCTTGGTCATGATGGCGAACAGTGCCGCCACTGGCGCCGGTGCCGCGGCATAGGCGCGCGGCATCCAGAAGTAGAGTGGCAGGATGGCGGCCTTGAGACCGAACACCACCAGCAGCAGCAGGGCCCCGGCACTGACCAGCCCGGCGCGTTCGGGATTCAGTTCGCTAAGGCGTACGGCCATGTCGGCCATGTTGAGGGTGCCGGTGGCGCCATAGAGGACGCCAACGGCAATCAGGAACAGCGACGATCCGGCCAGATTGAGGACCACATAGTGCACGCCGGCCTGAATGCGTGCCTTGCCACCACCGTGCATCAGTAGGGCATAGGAGGCCAGCAGCAGCACCTCGAAGAACACGAACAGGTTGAACAGGTCGCCGGTCAGGAAGGCACCGTTGATGCCCATCAACTGCAACTGGAAGAGGCCATGGAAGTTGCTGCCCTGCTCATCGTCGCCGGCGCAGGCGAATACCACGCAACCCAGTGCCAGGATCGCCGTGAGCAGTATCATCAGTGCCGAGAGGCGGTCCAGCACCATGACGATACCGAAGGGTGGCTGCCAGTCGCCCACGGCATAGTAAGTCACCTCGCCACTCGATGCCTTGATCACAAGGGCAATGGCTACCGCCAGCAGTGCTACGGTGGCACTGACGCCGATCACACGCTTGTGATGGGTATTACCCTGTCGGCTGCGCAGCAAGACGACACCGGCCACCAATGGCAGCACAATAGGCAGAATGACCAGATGCTGCATCATCGACGGTCCTCCCGAAACTCCTCGAATTTTCCGCCATCGACATGGTCATTGCCCAGGTCGCCACGGGCGCGCATCGCCAGGATGACCACGAAGGCGGTCATGGCGAAGCCGATGACGATGGCGGTAAGCACCAGGGCTTGGGGCAGAGGGTCGGCGTAGTTGCTGGGGCCATCGATGATGACCGCTCCGTTGGTGGTCAGCCCGCCCATCGAGAACAGGAATAGATTGACCGCGTAGGACAGCAGCGTCAGGCCGACGACCACGGGGAAGGTGCGACCGCGCAGAGTCAGGAACAGGCCGCAGGCCGTAAGGATGCCGGTGGTAATGGCATAAAGGCTTTCCATCAGGCTTTCTCCTTGCTGGGGCGCTGGGACTTCTCGGTGTCGAGGATCAGAGGCGCTTCCTCGCTGGGAGGTGCTGGCGTTTCCTTGCGGGAAACGGCTGGCGCCTCCTTGGTCGGGCGATGCGGTGTGGTCAGTTTGCCCAAGTTGGCGAGGATCATCAGGGTTGCGCCAACCACCGCCAGGTAAACGCCCAAGTCGAATAGCATGGCGGTGGCCAGCTCGATATCGCCGACCAGCGGGATATGAAAGTGACCGAATGCCGAGGTCAGGAAAGGACGGCCAAACAACCAACTCCCCAGCCCAGTGAGGGTGGCGACGGCCACCCCGCCAATGGCCACCGGCTGGTAGGGGAAATCGAGCCGGTTCTGAGTCCATTCCACGCCACGCGCCATGTACACCAGGATCAATGCCACGGCGGTGACCAGGCCGGCAATGAAACCGCCACCCGGCATGTTGTGGCCGCGCAGGAAGATGAAGGCCGCGACCAGTAGCGCCAAGGGCAGTAGCGCCTGGGATACGGTGGTGAGGATCATCGGATAACGGTCCGGCGACCAGACCCGCCCCTCGCCATCACTATGAGGCATGAACAAGCGCAGGCGATTCAGCAGCTTGAAGATCGCCAGGCCGGCCAGTGCCAGTACGGTGATCTCGCCCAAGGTATCGAAACCGCGGAAATCGACCAGAATCACGTTGACCACGTTGTGGCCACCGCCACCAGGGACACTGTTGGCGATGAAGAAACCGGCGATACTGTCGATTTCACGAGTCAGTACTGCGTAGTTGAGACTTGCCACCACCATGCCTAGCGTGCCGGCCAAGACCAGGTCGCGGATAATGCGGCTTGCCGAAGATTCCTGTGGCGTCTTCTGTGGCAGGAAGAACAGCGCCAGCATCAGCAGGATCATGGTCACCACCTCCACCGACAACTGGGTCAGCGCCAGGTCGGGTGCGGAGAAGCGGGCGAAGGTCAGGGATACCACCAGCCCCACCACCGACAGCATCAGCAGCGAGATCAGGCGATAGCGATGGGTGATCGCGGTGCCCAACGCCGCGAAGATCATCAGCGCCGAGCCCAGCACCAGCATGGCATCCAGCGGTTGGGTGGGCTTGTCGCCGGCGAGCTCAGGCAGTTCGACCAGCCCCAGGGTGGCCAGCAGCAGTGCCGTGCCCAGCAGCAGACTCATGTAGCGTTGCAGCGAGCCGTTCTCCAGCCGGTGGGTTAGCGTTTGAGTGCGGGCGACCAGGGACTGGATAGTCCCCTCGAAAACCAGTCGGGCATCTATTGGCGCGAACTGGCGGGCAAAGTGTCGGATGTTCGAGTGCAGACCATAGGCGGTGATCCCGGCAGCCAGGGCGGCGAGGCTCATCACCAGTGGCAGGTTGACGCCGTGCCAGATGGCAAGGTGGAAGTCGAGCGGCTCGCGCAGTACCGCGCGGGTGGCCAGATCGAGTATCCCGGTGGCCAGGGCCGCAGGGAATAGTCCCACGGCGACGCACAAGGTGGCCAGCAGCTCCACTGGCGCGCGCATCAGGCGTGGCGGCTCATGGGGAGACTTGGGAGGAACCTCCTTGGCGGGTTTGAAAAAGACACCATGTACCAGGCGCAGGGAATAGGCCACCGACAGGATGCCCCCGAGCGTGGCCAGCACTGGCAGCAGCCAGCCCAGGCCGCCCAGCAGCGCCGTATCCAGGGTCTCGGTGAAGAACATCTCCTTGGACAGGAAACCGTTGAGCAACGGTACCCCGGCCATGGACGCCGCGGTGATGGTGGTCAACAAGGCGGTGATCGGCATGGCGCGGCGCAATCCGCCCAGCTTGCCGAGCTCACGGGCGCCGGTTTCATGGTCGATGATCCCGGCGCTCATGAACAACGCACCCTTGAAGGTGGCGTGATTGAGGATATGGAACAGCGCGGCGAGGATCGCCATGGGACTGCCGATACCCAGCAACGCGGTGACCAGTCCAAGGTGGCTAACGGTGGAAAATGCCAGGATGGCCTTGAGGTCGGTCTTGAGCAGGGCGAACCAGGCGCCATACAGGAAAGTGGTCATACCGGTCAGGGTCACCAGCCATCCCCACAGCTCACTGTCGCCGAGTGCCGGATGCAGGCGCGCCATCAAGAAAATGCCAGCCTTGACCATGGTTGCCGAATGCAGGTAGGCAGAGACCGGCGTTGGTGCCGCCATGGCGTGTGGCAACCAGAAGTGGAACGGAAACTGCGCCGATTTGGTGAAGGCACCAAGCAGCACCAACACCAGCATGACGGGATAGCGTGGGTCAGCGAGAATGACATCGGCACTGGACAACACTACGCCCAGATCGAAACTGCCGACCATATCACCCAGCAACAGGAAGCCTGCCAATAACGCCAGCCCCCCTGCGCCGGTTACCGTCATGGCCATGCGGGCACCCTTGCGGGCATCCGTCCAGTGTGACCAATAGCCGATCAACAGAAAGGACGACAGGCTGGTCAGCTCCCAGAATATCCACAGTAACAGGAGATTGTCGGCCATCACGATGCCAAGCATGGACAGCATGAACAGTACCAGATAGGCATAGAAACGGCCGTAGGGCTCCCCTGCCGAGAGATAGAAATGGGCGTAAAGGATGATCAGCAGGCCGATACCGAGGATCAAGGTGGCGAACATCAGGGAGAGGCCGTCCATACGGAAGGCTAGGTCAAGCCCTAGGCTGGGAATCCAGCTAAGCGCGACGCGGGGAAGCTCTCCGTCGAGTAAAGCGGGCACCTGACTCAGGGTGAGGAGCAGGGCCATGGCCGGTAGCGTTACCGTGGCTAGCGTGCAAAAGCCGCGCCCACGTCTTGCGGTGAGCGCGGGGACCAGCACGCCTAGCAGGGTCAACAAGGGAATCCAAAGCAATGTCATCGATCGATTGTCCTGCGTGGGTCCATCGAAATAGGGGTGTGATTGAGCCTATCGACGCCGCCATACTCTATCGTAAAGGAAACGGACACGCAGGCTTTCCGATCCAGTTGTTGATTACCATCGATGTGAATCGATAGAGTCTAATTTGCTCTAGATGGGAGCGCAGTGCCGCTGCGAACGGTGACCAGGCACTTTTTTCGACAGCCTGGAGCAGGCGTTGGCAATGCCGGATCGGGATACGGTGACAGGAGACCAAGGGGCATGCAACTGGCCGTATTGGGAGGCTTCGTATTGGCGGCCTTCGCGCCGCTGCTGCACCGTTGGTTCGGTGACCGTGCCGGCCTGGTGATGGCCCTGTTGCCTGCCGCCCTGTCGCTGTGGCTGTTCGCTCAACTGCCGGCAGTGGTCGGCGGCGAGGTGTTGGTATTCGAGCAAGCCTGGGTGCCGGGCCTGGACATTGAACTGACCTTCCTGCTCGATGGCCTGGCATTGCTGTTCGCCTTGCTGATCAGTGTGATCGGTGTCTTCGTGCTGGTCTATTCCAGCGCTTACCTCAAGGGGCATCCCGATCTGGCTCGCTTCCATGTGGTGCTAGTGGCCTTCATGATGTCGATGCTCGGCCTGGTGCTGGCCGACAACCTGGTAGCCCTGTTCGTATTCTGGGAACTTACCAGCATCACATCCTATCTGCTGATCGGCTTCAACCATACCGACCCCGAGGCCCGCAAGTCAGCATCGCAAGGGTTGTTCGTCACTGTCGCTGGAGGCCTGGCGCTGATGGCGGGGTTGGTCATGCTGGCCGTCGTCGGGGAAAGCTGGTCGTTGCAGACGCTGGTGGCCCAAGGCGATACCCTGCGCGCCCATCCCCTTTACCTGCCCATTCTACTCTGCCTGCTGGCCGGTGCCTTCACCAAGTCGGCTCAATTCCCGTTCCACTTCTGGCTGCCCAACGCCATGGCGGCACCGACACCGGTTTCCGCCTACCTGCATTCGGCGACCATGGTCAAGGCCGGCATCTATCTGTTGGCACGCATGCAGCCAGGCATGGGCGGCACAGAAGCCTGGGTGACGCTGCTGTCGCTGTTCGGGGCCGTAACCATGGTGACGGGAGCCTTCCTGGCTCTGCGTCATACCGGCATCAAGTCCTTGCTGGCCTATTCCACGATCATGGCGCTGGGCACTCTGACCATGCTGCTGGGTATCGGTACCGAAGAGGCCATGATCGCTTTCGGTACCTTCCTGCTGGCACATTCGTTGTACAAGGGGGCGTTGTTCCTGGTCGCGGGCATTCTCGATCATGAAACCGGCACCAAGGATATCTCGGCCATGGGCGGGTTGCGTCGGGTGATGCCGGTATCCGCCACCTGCGCCGGCGTCGCGGCATTGTCGCTGGGTGGGGTAATCCCGCTGTTCGGCTTCACTGCCAAGGAACTGATGTTCACGTCTGTTCTGCACGCCGAACGCTTCACAGTCTTGCTGCCGGCGCTGAGTCTGGCAGCGGCGGTGATGACTCTGGCCGCCGCTGCCATCGTCGCGCTACGGCCGTTTTTCGGGAATAGGCGCGAAATGCCCAGGGCGCCGCACGAAGGGCCTCCCGAGATGCTTGCTGGTCCGCTGGTGATGGCTGGCCTGTCATTGTTGCTGGGGCTGATGCCTGGGCTGGCGTCCGGCTTGGTGGGAGCCACCGCCAGCAGTGTGAACGGTGCGCCGCTGCCGGCTTCGCTATCTCTATGGCACGGCGTTAACCTGCCCTTGGGGCTGTCGCTGGTGAGCCTGGTGCTAGGGCTGCTGATCTTTCGCTACTGGGATTATTGGCGGATCTGGATGCGGTCCCTGGAGCCGTTGTTCGCGCGTGGTCCGGAAATGGGATATTTCAAGATCATGGATCTGATCGTGACGATCTCCGTCTGGCAGACACGCATGCTGCAGAATGGCTATATCCGCAATTATCTGGTCATGACCCTGATGGTACTGGTCGGCCTGACCGGTTATACCCTGTGGTCCCGGCATGGGTTGGCTTTTTCCTTCGCCCTGGATGTCCGCTTTCATGAGGCGCTGGTGGCCGGACTGATGGTGGCTGGGGCGGTCACTGCCTGCATCATGCGCCTGAGGCTCGCCGCAGTGGCCTCGGTCGGCGTCATGGGCTTCTGTATCGCCCTGACCTTCGTGATCTTCAGTGCCCCGGATCTGGGTATCACCCAGTTACTGATCGAGACCCTCACGGTAATCCTGTTGATCCTGGTGCTGTTTCGCCTGCCGCGCTTCGCCAGCCTGTCCACCACGTTGGAGCGGGTTCGCGATCTGGTGGTCGCCGGTGCCACGGGGTTGCTTATGACGTTGCTGATACTGACGGTGCTCGATGAGCGACTGTTCCCGAGCATTGCCGATTACATGATTGCCAACAGTCAGCCTGAGGGTCATGGCCACAACATCGTCAACGTGATCCTGGTCGACTTTCGTGCCTTGGATACCTTGGGGGAGGTGTTCGTGCTGGCTCTGGCGGCCATCGGGGTCTACGCCATGTTGAGCTTCCACGTCGATGAATACGATGCTCGACGCCAACCCGAACGAAAGGAGCCTAGGGATGGTTAGGTCGGGTACGTTGATTCTCAGCGTCGCGGCACGCTTGCTGATGCCGTTGCAGTTGCTGTTTTCGGTATTCCTGCTGCTGCGTGGCCATGATGAACCGGGAGGCGGCTTCATCGCCGGCCTGGTGGCGGCCGGCGCGTTCGCGCTCTACATGTTCGCCTATGGCACTCAGGCGACTCGTGCCATGCTGCGGGTTGCCCCCCAGGACCTGATCGGGATGGGGCTTTTCCTTGGGGTGGCCTCGACATTGCCTGCCTGGTGGCACGGCCAGCCCTTCATGACCGCCCAGTGGTGGACGATCCCGCTGATCGGTTTCACGTTCTCGACCCCCTTGATTTTCGATATCGGCGTCTACCTGGTGGTGCTGGGTTCGGTGCTGACGGCAGTGGTGGGGCTGATGGATGGAGGCCGGGATGACGGCTGAGGTACGACCGGTGATAGGCAATGGAGGAAAGCCATGGAACCGTTGATGGCCGTGGTGATCGGCATTCTCTATGCGGCGGCGATTTACATGATGCTGCGCCGCTCGATCGTCAAGTTGGTGATCGGTCTGATGCTTCTGTCCAACGCGGCCAATCTACTCATCTTTACTTCTGCCGGCTTGACCCGGGGGGCGCCACCCCTGGTGCCCGAGGGGCTCGCCGAGCCCTTGGGGAAAGTCGCCGATCCCTTGCCGCAGGCGTTGGTGTTGACCGCCATCGTGATCGCTTTCGGAGTACTGTCCTTCGCCGTGGTACTGATTCGCCGAGCCTACGAGATCGTCAAGGCCGACGATTTGGACAAGATGAAGGATACCGATACGTGAGCACTGAAGTCGCGCTGCCCATCCTGATCCCGTTGCTGTCGGGAGTGGTCTCGCTGCTGTTCTGGCGGCAGCGTTTGGTGCAGCGCTTCGTCGCCGTGGCCGGTACCGGCAGTCTGCTGGTGAGCGGCCTGTGGTTGCTGTCGTCGGTGAGCGAGCACGGCATCCTGGTCATGCAGATGGGCAACTGGCAGGCTCCCTTCGGTATCAGCCTGGTCGCCGATCTGCTCGGTGCCATCATGGTGGTGATGACCGGCATCATCGGCTTCGCGGTAGCGCTCTATTCGCTGGCCACTACCGGGCGTGGCCATGAGGCCTTCGGTTACTTCCCACTGATGCATCTGTTGCTGGCCGGCGTCGCCGGGGCTTTTCTCACCGGCGATATCTTCAATCTCTACGTCTGGTTCGAGGTGATGCTGGTGGCGTCCTTCGCGTTGCTGATCCTCGGCGGCGAGAAGGCGCAGATGGAGGGCGCCATCAAATATGTGACCCTCAACCTGCTGTCTTCGGTGATTTTTCTCTCCGCGGTGGGGCTGCTCTATGGCTTGGTGGGGACACTCAACATGGCCGATATCGCCCAGCGCCTTGGGCAGGTCGAGGGGAACGGCATGGTTGATGTGCTGGCCGTGATGTTCATGGTGGCCTTCGGTATCAAGGCGGCCGCCTTTCCGTTGTTCTTCTGGCTGCCGGCGTCCTACCATACCCCGCCGGTGGCGGTATCGGCGCTGTTCGCCGGTCTGCTGACCAAGGTCGGGGTCTATGCCCTGTTCCGGGTCTTTACGTTGATCTTCAACCAGAATCCCGATTATACCCACGAGATCCTGCTGTGGGGGGCTGGGGTGACCATGCTCTCGGGGGTGTTGGGCGCGACGGCTCAGTTCGAGTTCCGGCGTATCCTGTCGTTCCATATCGTCAGCCAGATCGGCTACATGATCCTGGGCCTGGCGCTGTTCACGCCGCTGGCGATCATTGGCGGTGTCTTCTATATCGTGCACCACATCATCGTGAAGACGAATCTGTTCCTGGTCAGTGGCTTCGTCAACCGCCTGTGTGGCAGCTATGAGCTCAAGCGGCTGGGTGGGCTATATCGGAGCCATCCCTGGTTAGCGGTACTGTTCTTGATCCCGGCGTTGTCACTGGCGGGTGTGCCGCCGCTGTCGGGATTCTTCGCCAAGTTCATCGTGATACGGGCCGGTATCGAGACCGAGGCCTATGGCGTGACCTTCATTGCCTTGCTGGTGGGGCTGTTGACGTTGTATTCGATGATCAAGATCTGGGCCGAGGTCTTCTGGAAGGCGCCACCCGAGACTCGAAAGGATGAGCCGGAAGTCGCCCCCATCGGCCAACGCGAACTGTGGCAGATGTATCTGCCTATCGTCGGTCTGGCGCTGTGTACCCTGTTCATCGGCCTCTATGGGCAGCCTATCTATGCCCTGGCGGAAGCATCGGCAGAGCAATTGCTGGACCCCACGCGTTATATCGAGGCCGTCATGGGGCGTTCGACGGGGGTGACACCATGATCGGCGCGGCCTGGAATCTGTTGTTGGCCTTGGCCTGGGTGGTCCTGACCGGCGATTTCAGTGGCCCCAATCTACTCGCGGGTCTGGTGTTCGGTTATGTCACCCTGGCATTGATTCAGTCACAGGTCGAGGCACTGGACGGCTACTCCCAGCGCTTGCCGCGTATTGTGATGTTCGTCGGCTTCTTCCTGGGCGAACTGGTCAAGGCCAATCTGCGTGTGGCTTTCGACATCGTGACGCCGCCCTGGTACATGAAGCCCGGCGTGATCGCCATGCCGCTCAAGGCGGAGACCGAATTCGAGATCACTTTCGTCGCCAACCTGATCTCGCTGACACCCGGTACCCTGAGCCTGGACGTATCCGACGACCGCCGGGTGCTGTATATCCATGCCATGTTCCTGGATGATGAGCCGGAGTTGCGTCGAGGGTTGGCAGAGCTAGAGCGACGTGCCTTGGAGCTGTTTCGCTAAGGATGTTACGCACCGAGGAGGTCATGTGGACATCGTGATCGGCATAACCCTGGCGCTGATGACGCTGGCGATGTGCCTGGCGTTCGTACGTCTGGTCAAAGGACCAACGCTACCGGATCGGGTGGTGGCGCTGGAGCTGTTCTCGACGCTGATCGTCGGCGTCATTGGCGTCATCGCCATCATGACCGACGTGGCCAGCTTTCTCGATGTGACCATCGTCATGGCGTTGATGGCTTTTCTGGCGTCCATTGGCTTCGCCCGCTTTCTGGAACGCGGAGGACCGCAGGATGATTGAGGTGATCAAGGGGGCGTTGTTGCTCACCGGAGCCTCCTTCATGTTGCTGGCGGCCGTAGGGGTATTGCGTTTGCCGGATCTGTTGACGCGCATGCATGCCACCACCAAGGCCGCCACTCTGGGTGTGGCACTGGTGATGCTGGCCGTGGCACTGCATTTCGCCGAGGTGGCGGTGGTTGCCAGGGCCTTCGGTGTCATCGTCTTCGTGCTGATGACAGCGCCGGTTGCCGCTCATGTCATCGGGCGCGCCGGTTATTTCTTGGGAACCAAGTTGTGGAGCGGCACGGTCAAGGATGAGCTGCGTCCCAACTACGACCCCCTGACCCACGAGTTGAAGAGCGGTTTGGAAACCAAGGCCAACGCGCAACGCCTGCCTCAGGATTCCGACACCCGGTGAGCCGAGTTATCATGCACCGACCTCTTCGCGACTCGGACGGTCGGCACCCTTCGTCCGGCCTGACGAGCACGCTCACAAGGATGACCATGCGCAAGATTCTGATCCCATCGCTGCTGTTGATGGCCCTGGCCGGTTGCCAGGCCACTCCTGAAGGCTCCCGGCCGGCGGCCGCCAAGGTCACGCCGCAGGCGCACGAAACGACGCCTTCCCCCGCTACCGCATCCGCGGCAGTCGACGATTCCCAAGTGGTCGTGCGACCTGCCAGTTTCGCGGCCTGGGTCACCGATTTCCGTGCCCGCGCACGTGCCGAAGGCATCGACGAAGCCACTCTGGCGGCAGCCTTCGACAGGGTGAGCTACCAACCGAGAGTCATCGAGCTTGATCGCTCGCAGCCGGAGTTCGTACGTCCGATCTGGGAATACCTGGATATCGCCGTATCATCGACGCGGATCGACCAAGGGCGTGCCAAGCTCTCCGAGCATGGCGACACCGCTCGAGAAATGGAACGTCGCTACGGTGTGCCTCGGGAAATCGTGACGGCCATCTGGGGGATCGAGAGTAATTACGGCAGCAATTTCGGTAGCTTCTCGACCATCGATGCGCTGGCCACCCTGGGGTATGACGGCCGTCGCCCGGATTTCGCTCGCAACGAGCTGATGTCGGCGCTGCGCATCCTGGAGCGAGGCGATATCAGTCGTGAGCGCATGCAGGGATCGTGGGCCGGGGCCATGGGGCATACCCAGTTTCTGCCATCCAGTTTCGAACGTCATGCAGTGGATGGCGATGGTGACGGACGCCGTGACATCTGGGGCAGCATTCCCGATGTCATGGCCTCCACCGCCAACTATCTTGCAGAGGCCGGCTGGCGCTCCGGTCAGCCCTGGGGGGGGGAAGTCGTGCTACCGGATGGCTTCGACTATTCCCGGACCGAGCTTTCCACCCACCTGTCCAGCCAGGAGTGGGCGTCACAGGGTGTGCGTCCCTTGGCTGGCGGGGCCTTGCCGAATTTCGATTCTGCCTCGGTGATCGCTCCCGCCGGTGCGCAGGGTCCGGCGTTTCTGGTCGGCCCCAATTACCGGGCCATTCTGCGGTATAACAACGCCACCAGCTATGCTCTGGCGGTGGGGACGCTCGCCGATGGAATCGCTGGGCGTGGTACGGTAGCCCAGTCTTGGCCCCGTCACGAACAACCGTTGTCGCGCAGTCAGGTGCGTGAAATGCAGCAGCGGCTCAACGCCCAGGGCTTCGATACCGGGACGCCGGATGGGGTGATGGGCCCCAATACGCGTCGCGGGCTGCGTGAATACCAGCGTAGCATCGACCACATACCGGATGGCTTCGCCACCCGGCGATTGCTGGAACGGCTGCAGTCAGAACAGTCGTGACAGCAGCGCCGTGACCGCCGTTTCCACGCGCAGGATGCGTCCGCCCAGGTGAATGCCATGGCAGCCGGCTTCGAGCAGCCGCTCGACTTCATAAGGAATGAAGCCGCCTTCCGGGCCGATAACCAGCAACGTGGGCTCGTCGATGCCACGCGGACAGGCATCGCGCATGCCGGGGTGGGCCAGTAGCCCACGACGATGCTCGAGCAGGCCGGGCAGGCGGTCTTCGACGAAGGGTTTGAAGCGGGTCGCCAGGTTCACCTCGGGCAGTACGGTGTCACGAGCCTGTTCGAGCCCCAGCACCAGGTGCTGATGGATCTTCTCGGGCCTGAGTTCCGGGGATTGCCAGTAGCTTTTTTCCACCCGCCGGGTATGCAACAAGGTGATTTGCTTTACCCCCAGGGCAGTGACATGTTCCAGTGAGCGTGCCAGCATGCGCGGTCGTGGCAGGGCGAGTACCAGGTGCACCGGCAGTGGTGGGGGAGGGGATTGATCGAGTCGATCGACCTCGAATCGTGCCTCGTCGGCGTCGAGCTGGGTCAATCGTCCCCGGCCGAGCTTGCCGCCGACCACGCCCAGCGTCAGTTCGTCGCCAACGTTGGCGCGGTGCACTTCGCGCAGATGACGCAGGCGGCGTGGGTCGCGAACCACGGCGCAGTGGTCGTCGAGAAGGTCTTGGGCGGCGAGCAGGATCAGGTTCATGGGGACTCGATGCACGCGGATTGGCTTGAAAGCTTAGCGCGGTGCACAATAGCAGCAAAGACGACAAATCAGGAGCAGCGCCGTGCGCGTGATTCGCAAATATGCCAATCGTCGGCTCTACGATACCGAGCAGAGCCGCTACGTGACCCTCGAGGACCTGCGTCGGCTGATTCTGGATGAGGTGCCGTTTCGCGTCGAGGATGCCAAGACCGGTGAGGATCTGACCCGAACGATCCTGTTGTCGATCATCATCGAACAGGAGCAGGCCGACAGCGAAGCCGAAGTATTCTCCAACGGCCTGCTGGAGCAGTTGATCCGTGTCTATGCCATGTCGCAACCGCTGCCGCTGGCGCGTTATCTGGAGCAGGGCACGCGCCTGATGCTGGAACAGCAGCAGCGCATGCAGGATCAGTGGCAGCAGGCCATGCAGCATTCGCCGATGGAGCTCATGCGCGAGCTGGCCGAGGAAAACATGCGCTTCTGGCAGCAGACCATCAATCAGCGCAGTCGCAAGGACGACGACGAAGACTGAGCGTGCGAAGCTCGCGGGAAGAGGCGATCACTTTCTGGCATAATACGCCGATTTTCCATAACCATCGATCAAGGTTTCCCAGATGAAGGTTCTGATCATCGGCGGCGGTGGCCGCGAACATGCCCTAGCCTGGAAAGTCGCTCAGTCCGCGCAGGTGGAAGAGGTCTACGTTGCCCCGGGCAATGCCGGTACGGCACAGGACCCGGGGCTGACCAATGTGGCGATCGAGGCCAGCGACCTCGAGGGGCTGGAAGCCTTCGCCCGCCGCATCGGAATCGACCTGACCATCGTCGGCCCCGAGGCACCCTTGGTCGCAGGGGTGGTCGATCGTTTCCAGGCTGCTGGTCTGGCCATCTTCGGTCCCACTCAGGCCGCGGCTCAGCTCGAGGGTTCCAAGTCCTTCACCAAGGATTTCCTGGCCCGTCATGGTATTCCAACCGCCGAATATCGGACCTTCACCGCCGTGGAGCCGGCATTGGCCTACCTGGCCGAGAAAGGCGCCCCCATCGTCATCAAGGCCGACGGTCTGGCAGCCGGCAAGGGGGTGATCGTGGCCATGACCGAGCAGGAAGCGGAGGCCGCGATTCGTGACATGCTCGAGGCAAATGCCTTCGGCGATGCCGGGGCACGTGTGGTGATCGAGGAGTACCTGGAGGGCGAAGAGGCCAGCTTTATCGTCATGGTCGATGGCAAGACCGTATTGCCCATGGCCACCAGTCAGGACCACAAGCGTGCCCTCGACGGCGACGCTGGCCCCAATACCGGCGGCATGGGAGCCTATTCGCCGGCGCCGGTGGTGACGCCGGAGGTGAACCAACGGATCATGGACGAGGTCATCCTGCCCACCGTACGCGGCATGGCCGACGAGGGCCATCCCTATACCGGCTTTCTGTATGCCGGCTTGATGATCGATGCTGAAGGTGCACCCAAGGTCATCGAATACAATTGTCGTTTCGGCGACCCGGAGACCCAGCCAATCATGCAGCGCCTGCGATCGGACCTGGCCTCTTTGTGCCTGGCCGGTGCCCAGGGGCGCCTGGCCGGCGAGCGTTGCGAGTGGGATCCTCGCCCAGCCGTTGCGGTGGTGATGGCCGCCGGTGGCTATCCTGGAGAGTATCGCAAGGGCGATGTCATCGAAGGGCTCGACACGGTGGATAGCCTCGATTGCAAGGTGTTCCATGCCGGTACCGCCCATGACGACAAAGGCCGAGTCGTCACCAGTGGAGGGCGCGTGCTATGTGTGTCTGCCCTGGGCGAGAGCGTGTCGCAGGCACGCGATACGGCGTACCGGGGAGTATCGGCCATTCACTGGCCTGATGCGCACTATCGGCGCGATATCGCCCATCGGGCCATCGCCAGAGAGACTTGACTCGGAGCGTTGTCTGATGTCGCGGGAATATCCGATCATCGCTGTGACTGGCTCCTCGGGGGCCGGTACCACCACGGTCCGGCGTACCTTCGAGCGCATGTTTGCCCGCGAGGACGTGCATGCCGCCATGGTCGACGGCGACGCCTTTCATCGCTATACCAAGGATGAACTGGCGCGGATCTTTCGCGAGGAACCCGAGCGCAAGGACGAACTGTCGCATTTCGCCGTTGAAGCTAACCTGCTCGACCGGCTCGAGGCGTTGTTCCAAGAGTACGGCGAGCATGGCACCGGTACCTATCGACACTATATCCATGCCGAAGACAAGCGCATGATCGAGGGTGGCCACCGGGTCGGTACCTTCACCGACTGGCAGCCGCTGCCCTGTGGCACCGACCTGTTGTTCTACGAGGGCCTGCATGGCGGGTTGGTGTCCGCCGAGCATGACATCGCCCGCCACGTGGATCTGCTGGTCGGGGTGGCTCCGACCATGAATCTGGAGTGGATCCAGAAGATCGACCGCGACACCAAGCTGCGTGGCTATTCCCAGGAGGCGGTAATCGATACCATCCTGGGGCGCATGCACGATTATGTGCGTTATATCCAGCCGCAGTTCTCGCGTACCCATATCAACTTCCAGCGCGTCCCTACGGTGGATACTTCCAACCCCTTCGAGGTCCAGGATATCCCCACCGATGCCGAGTCCTTCGTGGTGATCCGCTTCCGCGATCCCTCCACGGTGGACTTCCCCTATCTGCTGGCGATGATCCAGGACTCCTTCATGAGTCGCCCGCATACACTGGTAGTGCCGGGAGCCCGCATGCCACTGGCCATGGAACTGATTCTCGCACCGTTGGTGCGGCACCTGCTTGCTCAGCGACGTTTTCGCTGAACTGGCTTGGCATCTCGGGTGAGGCATGGCAAGACGCAATAAGGTGACCATTACCGACATCGCCAAGCATGTGGGCTTGACCAACATGACGGTGTCGCGTGCCTTGAACAAACCTGACAAGGTCAAGCCGGAGACACGAGAAAAGATTCTCGCCGCGGCTCGGGAACTGGGGTATGTCCCTAACGCTTTCGCCAGCCACCTCAGAAGTCGCGAGAATCGCTTGATCGGCCTGGTCACAGCGAGTGTCGACAATCCCTTCTATAGCGAGGTGATCAAGGCGATTTCGCGTGATGCGAAGAAGCAGAACTACACCATCATGCTCATCGATACTGATGGCGCGCCGGAACTCGAGGAAGTGGCGATCGAGACCCTCCTCAGTTACCAGGTGGCTGGTATCATCCTGTCTCCCGTCTCCGACGATGCGGAGTATCGTCCCGTCTATCTCGATCGACTGCGTCAGGCCAGGTTGCCGGTGGTGATGCTGGACCGTACCTTGAACGTTGCTGATTTTAGTCGCGTCGTACTGGACAACCACCGTGCGGGAAGATTGCTCGGCGAGCAGTTGGTGAAGCAAGGCATCCAGCAGGTGCTGGCATTGACTGGCCCTCGTGGCTCGCAGATCACGCAACAACGCCTGGCTGGTCTCAAGGGGGCCTATGACGCTGCTGGTGTCACCTTGACGCTTGAACAGCGACCGGGTGACTACACCCTTCAACCGGCTTACCGCGACATGGCCGACTATCTGCGTCGAGGTGCGCTTCCCCAAGCCGTCTTCGGTTTTAACCAACTGATTACGCTGGGTGCGATGCGCGCCTTGCACGATGCCCATGTTTCCCGGGACGATGTTCTCGTGGTGGGTGTCGATCGCCTTCCATATGCCGATATTTTCGATGTATCGGTGCCGTGTGCCGTTCATGATACCTACCAGGCGGGACACGAAGCGATTCAATTGCTCTTCGAGCAGATCGACGACCCCGCCACTGCCGCCCGCGAGGTCGTGATCTCTGCCACTCTATTGCGCTAGTCCCGGAGGTGGGGGCTTCCGCCCGCCACCGTGCAGCGTCCATCGCCCTTTTGACCACTCGAGCCGTGACCGTTGGAAAGCACGAAGCGGTTAGGGTCAGGCGGTTATCGGGTCAGAGGCTCGCCAGCCGGTCCGCGATCAGGTCCTCAAGACGTTCCTGGTCCTCGGCGAAGCGACGGATGCCTTCGGCCAGCTTGTCGTTGGCCATGGCGTCCTGGTTGTGGCCCCAGCGGAACTCGGGTTCACTGAGCGTTGCCGGGCGCGGGCCGCCGCTACGGGTCATGAGCACCTTAGGTTTCACCTCACCATCGGTGGCGGCCAGTTCCTCGAGCAGGGTCGGCGAGATGGTCAGGCGCGGGCAGCCGGCCAGCGCCAGTACCTGGCCGGTGGTGCGGAAGCTGGCGCCCATCACCACGGTGTCGTAACCGCCCTGGCTGACCCGTTGGCAGACGCCGCGCACGAACTGCACGCCGGGGTCGGTATCGGCAGTGAAGTCCTGGCCGGTCGCCTGCTGGTACCAGTCGCTGACCCGGCCGACGAACGGCGAGACCAGGAACACTCCGGCATCGAAACAGGCCTGGGCCTGGGCGTCGCTGAACAGCAGTGTCAGGTTGCACTGGATGCCATCCTTCTCGAGCACCTCGGCGGCACGGATGCCTTCCCAGGTCGCGGCCAGCTTGATCAGCACCCGGTCCTTCGCCACGCCGCGTCGTTCGTAGCGCTCGATCAGCTCGTGGGCCTTGCGGATGCTTGCTTCCATGTCGAAGGACAGTCGGGCGGCCACCTCTGTGGACACCCGGCCTGGTACCGCGCGGGCGATCTCCGCGCCCATGGCCACGGCGAGTTCGTCGACGGCCTGCTCGACCTGGGGCTGGCGCTCGCCGCCCGTCGCCTTGATCGCCGCGAGCACCTCGTCGATCAGCGCCTGATGGCCGGGCAATTCGAAGGCCTTGAGAATCAGCGAGGGGTTGGTGGTGGCGTCCTGGGGCTGGTAACGGCGGATGGCGTCGAGATCGCCGGTATCGGCTACCACCAGGGAGAAGCATTTCAGGGTGTCGAGCTGAGAAGGCATATCGTCGGGTTCCATTGGAGATAAGAAAAGGGGACTGGGATGGCCGGATAACAAGATATCAGTGGGCGGTATAGCCACCATCGATAGGCAGGCAGGTACCACTGATCATCGAAGCGGACCGGCTCAGCAGAAATGCCACCGGCAGTGCAACTTCCCGGGGGGTGGCGAAGCGTCCCAAGGGAATCGCGGCAAGCATGGGATCTCGCTTGGCGGGATCCGACCAGGCACGTTCGGCCATGGGCGTCAGGGTTACCGTCGGATTGACGCTATTGACGCGAATGCCCTTCGGCCCCAACTCGAGGCACAGTACGCGTGTCATGGCATCCATGGCGGCCTTGGATGCGCAATAGCCGAGGTGACCTTCGAGCGCGACCATGGCCGCTTGGCTGGAGACGTTGACGATGCTGCCATGGCGTCCATGAGCGAGCATGTTGGCCGCCGCTTCTCGGGCCACGATGGCGGCCGCACGCACGTTGGTGGTCATCAGGGCGTCCAGGTCCTCAGCCCTCACCCGAAGCGCGGATTCGAGTCGCGAGATGCCTGCGCAGTTGACCAGACCATCAAGGGCGGGCATCTCGGCGAAGGCCTCGGATACCGCGGCCTCATCGGTAATGTCGAGTGCCAGGGTACGTGCTCCCAACTCCTGCTCGAGTTCGACGAGCTTGTCCCGGTTACGACCGAACAGCACCAGCTCTGCGCCGAGTTCGGTGAGCGACCAGGCGATATCGAGCCCGATACCGCTGGTCGCTCCTGTGACGAGTATGCGTTTTTCCTGGAGTTCGAAGTTCATGGCGCGTCCTTCAATCGGTCACTGCTGAGCTGATCGTATTGAGCCGGTGCATGACTGGCTTGAGAGTCGGATAGAGCTGGCAATACAACGCGAAGAGTTCTTCGTAGCGACGCGCTGCCTCGTCGGATGGTTTTGCACGTTCGATCAAGGTTCCATGCTGCAAGGGCTGGTCGAGGTCGAATAATCCGATGGCCTGTCCTGCCAACAGGCCGGCCCCCAGGGCCGCCTCCACATCCTCGCGGTAGGTGTAGACCGGCATGCGAGTCACGTCGGAGATGATCTGCATCCATAGATCCGACTGGGTGGCACCGCCGACCACGATGAGTCGGGGGTCGAGGGTTACCCCTTGCCGCACCCCCGCTTCCATGTTGTGGCGCAGGGCGAAGGTCACGCCTTCCAACACGGCGCGATACAGGTGGTGGCGGCGGTGATACAGGCTGAGGCCGATGAAACCGGCACTGGCATGGGCATCCCATACCGGGCTGCGCTCTCCCATCAGATAGGGCAGGAACAGCAGGCCATCGGCACCCGGGGGCAGCTCACGGGCAAGCGACTCGAGACGCTCGAAGACGCTGCTACCATCCCCGGCGGCGGCCTTGTCCTCGCCGCAGAAGGTATCGACGAACCAGCTGACCGACGCTCCGGCGGTCAGGGCACCGCCAAAGGTATACAGGTCTCGGTCACCGTTAAGCACATGCGGCATGCTGATCAACCCCTGCCCGGCATCAAGGCGTTGGTTGATCACTCCCCAGCACATGCTGGTGCCGATCATGGCGACGTGATTGCCGGGCCGGGTCGCACCCGCCGCTAGCGTGGCCATCGCCGCATCGACGCCACCGGCGACCACGGGGATGCCATCGCACAGGTCTAGCGAGTCGGCCAGCGCCGGCAGCAGGCCGCCGACAGTCGCGCCCGACTCGACCAGTCGGGTGGGTAGCTTGTCTCGGTCGAGGTCCAATGCATCGATCATTTCCGCTGACCAGTCGCGCGCCGCCAGGTCGTAGATGCCGCCGATATTGCCGGCCGAGCTGTGATCGATGGCGATTTCGCCACTCAGGTGATAGTTGATATAGCTGTTGGGCGGCAGCAGGTAGCGGGTGCGTGACCAGACTTCGGGGCGCTCGGCCTTGAGCCACATCATCTTGGTGAACCCGTAATAGCTGTCCACCCCATTGCCGGTGACGGCTTCTAGGCGAGAGAGGTCGAGATGCTCCTTGACCCACTGGACCTGGGCCTCGGCGCGCCGGTCCATCCAGATCAGACAGGGGTGCACGGGGCGGATGTCAGCATCGACCGGAATTCCCGAGCCACCATAGAGGCTGCTGACACACAGACCCTTGACGCCACGGCGATCTATCCCGGGGGTTGCCAGGCAGGCGCGGATGCAGATGAGCACGGCATCCCACCAGACGTTCGGCCACTGTTCGGCCCAAAGTGGCCTGGCGGTGTCGACGCGGTAGCCATGGCTATGCTGGGCCAAGATCCGGCCATGGCGATCGATCACCATGGCCTTGGTACTCTGGGTACCGATATCGATGCCTATGACGGTATCCATGTCGATCTCCTTCACGGCTTGAGGATGACCTTGATCGAGTCGGTGGAGTCGGCGAGGTCGAAGCCGTGGCTAAAGTCGTCGAGGGACAGGCGGTGAGTGACGATGCCCTTCGAGGTGATCAGGCCGCGAGCGAATAGGTCGATGGCGATCGGATAGGTGTAGGGCGCCAGGTGGGCGCCGCGCACATCCAGTTCCTTGCGGTCGCCGATGATCGACCAGTCGACGCTGGTTTCCTTGCCGAACACGCTGAACTCGACGAAGCGCCCCAGCTTGCGGATCACGTTGAGGCCTTGGGTCACCCCCACCGGAACTCCGGTGGCTTCGATGTAGACGTCGCAGCCGTAGCCGTCGGTGACGGCCTTGATCTCAGCCTCGACGTCGTTGCGGGCGGGGTTCAGGACCATGTCGGCGCCGAACGTCTTGGCCAGTTCCAGGCGCTCGTCGACCATGTCGACCACGATCAGTTTGCGCGGCGTCTTGAGGTGGGCGGCCTGGACCATGCCGAGGCCAATGGCGCCGGCACCGGCGATCACCACCACGTCGTCGAACTGGATGTCGGCGCGGTTGACCGCGTGGATGCCACACGACATGGGTTCGATGAAGGAGGCATCGTCATCGCTGACTGACTCGGGGATACGGTGCACTCGGCCGGTCGGGCCAACCTTCAGGTACTCGGCCATGCCTCCCTCGGCAACCACGCGCTGGAAGCCGTGAATATTGTGCACTTCGCACATCCAGTACTTGCCCGAGGTGCAGTAGCGGCACTTGTTGCAGGGCACGATCTGCTCGGCGATGGCGCGATCGCCCAGCGATACGCCGAAGTGCTCTCCGGCGCCCTCGCCGAGTTCGACGACCTCGCCGAAGAACTCGTGGCCAGCGGCTACCGGGGCCTTGACCCAAGGGGCATCGCCTTCCCAGAACATCGCCGCGCCGGAGCGGCACTTGCAGTCGCTGGCGCAGATGCCGCAGGCGACGATCTTGAGAATCATCTCATTGGGGCCTGCGCTCGGGATGTCGCGCTGCTCCAGGCGGTAATCGTAGGGGCCGTGGCAGACGACGGCTTTCATCTGGTCTTGCTGGCGGGGCATGATAGAGCTCCGATATGTCGTGGATGGAACGAGTCGTTTTCTGGTGACGCACGAGGGTCAAGGCGTGCGCTTGCGGCTGATGTAGATGGCCAGCAGGATGATGCAGCCCTTGATGACGTTCTGGAGGTATGGCGATACTCCCATCAGGTTGAGGCCGTTGTTTAGGACGCCGAGTAGCAGGGCGCCAACCAGCGTGCCGAGGATCATGCCGCGACCACCGGTGATGGCGGCGCCGCCCAGTACCACGGCGGCGATGGCGTCGAGCTCGAAGCCGACCCCAGCATTGGGTTGGCCGCTCATCAGGCGCGAGGTCAGGATCAGTCCGGCAATGGCCGCGGTCGTGCCGCTCAGGGTGTAGACCAGCAGCTTGTAGCGCGAGACACGGATGCCGGACAGTCGGGTGGCTTCCTCGTTGCCGCCGATGGCATACAGGTAACGGCCAGTGGCGGTATGGCTGAGCAGTACATAGCCGATGGCATAGACGCCAATCATGATCAGGATCGGCATCTCGATGCCGGCCAGGCTGCCGCGCCCGAAGAAGGCGAATTCCTGAGGCAAGCCGGAAATGGGATAACCCCCGGTATAGATCAGCCCCAGCCCGCGGGCGATGCCCATGGTAGCCAGGGTTACGATGATCGGTGGCATGCCGGCGAAGGCGACGAAGACGCCATTGGCGGCGCCGAAGGCGGCACCCACCAGTAGCCCGATCACGATGGCCAGTACTGGCGGGACGCCGGCGACCATGAGGCCGGCCATGACCGTACCCGAGAGGGCCATCACCGGACCAACCGACAGGTCGATACCCCCGGTGAGAATGGCCAGGCTCATTCCGGCGGCGATGATGGCGATGATCGACGCTTGGCGAGCCAGGTTGACCATGTTGCTCGAAGTCAGGAAGTTGTCATTGATCACCGCCATCGCGATGAACACGACAATGAAACCGATCAGTGGGTAGAAGATAGGGGTGCGGCGCCACCGGGCCAGTCGCAGGCTGAGTGACTGATAGGCGGTGCCAGGTGTTGAGGCGAGCTGGCTCATGAGCTGAGTCCCCCCGTGGCATGATGCATGATGGATTGTGAGTTGAGGTCTTTGCCCTGCAGTTCGGCGGCAATCCTGCCGTGGTAGAAAACTGCGGCGCGGTCACACAGGCCGAGCACTTCGGGTAGTTCCGAGGAGATCATGATGATCGACACGCCTTGGGCGGTGAGCTCCTTCATTAGGGTATAGATCTCGGACTTGGCACCGACGTCAATGCCGCGAGTCGGTTCGTCGAAGATCAGGACCTTGCACTGATGGCCCAACCAGCGGGCAATGACTACCTTCTGCTGGTTGCCGCCACTGAGATCGCTCACCGGGGTTTCGGGGCTGGGCGCCTTGACGCGGACTGCTTGCATCAATTTACCGGCGGTGTGTGATTCCTGGCGTCGTTTGATCAGTGGTAGCGCCCCCCGGAATTGCGTCATATTGTTCAAGGAGATGTTGTCGCGACACGAGAACGGCAGGATCAGCCCCTGAGTCTTGCGGCTTTCCGGCAGCAGACCGATGCCCTGCTCGAGGGCCGTGGCGGGATGGCGCAGCCTGACCGGTTTGCCTTCCACGCGCACCCTGGCGTAAGCGGGACGGGTCGCGCCGATCAGTCCCATGGCCAGTTCCGTCCGTCCGGAGCCCACCAAGCCGGCAAAGCCGAGGATCTCGCCGCGGTGCAGCTTGAGCGAGTGTTCGGGACTGTTGGTGTCGAGGCGCAGAGCTTCGATGTCCAGCACCACATCTTTCCAGTCGGCATCGCAGCGGTGCTCGGGAAAGATGTTCTCGACGCGCCGGCCGACCATCTTTTCGATCAAGTCATCGGCGGTGGTCGACTCGATGTCGCAATCATCGATCTTCTCGCCATCACGCATCACAGTGACGCGATCGCAAATGGTGAAGATCTCCTCCATATGATGCGAAATGAACACCATGCCGACCCCTTGGTCGCGCAACTCGCGCATGATGGTGAACAGGTGGTCGGCTTCGCTCGGTGTCAGTGTCGCGGTCGGCTCGTCGAGGACCAGGATGCGGGCATTCAGCGACAGTGCCTTGGCGATCTCGATGAACTGCTGGTCGGCGACGCTCAGCTCGGCGATCGGGCAATCCAGCGGGATCGATACCTTGAGTCGCGTGAACAGCTTGGCGGCTTCCCGTTCCATGCGCCGGCGATCGCGCAGGCCGACACCGTTGCGCAGTTCGCGACCCAGGAAGATGTTATCCACGGCATCCAGGTCGGGGATCAGACTGAATTCCTGAAAGATGATGCCCACACCGGCCTCCAGGGCATCCTGATAGCCGTGGAAGTCGCAGGCCTTGCCGTCGATGACGATCTTGCCCTCGTCCTGGCGGTAGATACCGCAGAGGATCTTCATCAGGGTCGATTTGCCGGCCCCGTTCTCGCCGAGCAAGGCATGCACCTCGCCGGCGTGGACATCGAGCGACACATCGTGCAAGGCCCGGACCCCGGGGAACGACTTCGAGATGTGTCTCAGGGAAAGTAATGGTGTCATGGGGATACCCTCGTGTGCCGCCGCTGGCGGCACACGTTGTCAGCGTCTGCGGTAGGGATTACCAGCTGAAGTTGGCGGCTTTTTCTCGATCGATCAGTTCCACATCGATGGGAATTTCCGCGGGTGCGGTGCTGGCACCCCAGTGCTTGGCCAGGCCCAGGCCGAGACCCAGGCGCACCATGTCGCGGGGGTATTGCGCCGAGGTGGCGATGAAGGCGGAATCGGGACGCTTGATTGCCTCGATGGCTTCGGGATGACCGTCGACGCTGACCAGCTTGATGTCCTTGCCGCCGGCTTCGATGGCGATCAGCGCCCCCAGGGAACCGATGTCATTGACGCTGAACAGGCCGTTGAGATCGGGATGAGCCTGGATGATGTTCTCCGTCACCGTCATGGCATGGGTGCGTTCCTGGCGCCCATTCTGCTTGTCGACGATCTCGATGCCGGTGTATTCGTCGAGGGCGGCCGTGCAGCCTTCGATGCGCTGCAGAATCGGCACTACCGGAATGCCGTCCAGCAGGGCTACCTGGCCTTCACCGCCGAGTTGCTGGGCCAGGTAGTCACAAGCCTTGTAGCCGGCGTCGAAGTTCTTCGAGCCCACGAAGCCGTCCACGGGACCGTTGGCTTGAGCATCGATCGCGACTGTGGTTACGCCGGCTTGCTCGGCGGCCAGCACCGCCGTTTCGACACCCACCGAGTCAGTGGGGTTGAGCAGCAGGATATCGATGCCGCGCTGGACCATGTCCTCGACGTCGTTGACTTGCTTGGCCACGTCATGGCGGGCATCGGTGATGATTAGCTCGGCCCCGAGGCTATCGGCAGCGGCCTCTAGCGCCTCTTGCATGGTCACGAAGTACTGGTTGTTGAGCTCTTGAAAGGACATGCCGATTTTCAGGCTATGGTCATCGGCCACCGCGGTGCCCGTGGCCATGGTGGCCGAGCAGGCGGCGATGAGGGCGGTCTTGCAGAAATATCCTGTGATCTCGCGGAATGTCATGGTGTGCTCCAGGCTTGTTCTTGTATCGCTTGTGGGGTGAGTGGGTGCTGACATCACATAAATGTTAACGTCAACATTTCGCAGGCTAGGTGGCTCCTGATGGTAGGTCAACAGGCTTTCGACCAATGTCTAGTTCGGCAAGCGGGGCCCTGTCTGGCACCGATGACAGAGCATATGGACTGACAACAGTGCCGTGCGAGGGTAACCTCTTGCCCTGACGGCATCATTCAGCCTCAATTCGAACTGGAGTGATCCATGGACTGCTTGTTCTGCAAGATCATCAATCGCGATATTCCCGCCGACATCGTCTATGAAGACGAGGATGTTCTGGCGTTCAACGACATCAATCCCCAGGCGCCGACTCATGTGCTGCTCGTCCCCAAGCAACATGTCGCCACCTTGAATGATCTGGAGGAAGACAATCTGCCGCTGGTGGGGCGGTTGTCGTTCGCTGCGGCCAAGCTGGCCAAGGAATACGGCTTTGCCGAGGATGGCTATCGAGTGGTACTGAATTGCAATGAAAAGGGCGGCCAAACGGTCTACCATATACATATGCACCTGATGGGCGGTCGGCGCTTCACATGGCCGGCTGGGTAGCTGGCGCCGTTCGACCCGAACGAGGCGCGGCGAATCAAGCGGACGACGCATCGGTGCATCCTGTTTACCGTGAGGCCCCGTTTTCGGGGCCTCGTTCATTCCGAGCCAAGGGCAAGGTAGAATGGTTGCCATCAGCCACAGGGATGCCACCATGACGCGTCAGCTTTCACGTGCCGACCGCTTGATCCATCAATTCGATACCGTGCTGCGAACCCTGGTGCCCCACGCGGCCCAGCCGTCACGGCCGTCACCGGCGACGGATATCGTCGACGAACCGATGAACGAGGCCGAACGCGAGCATGCGGTGGGATTGATGCGCATCAACCACACGGGCGAGGTATGCGCCCAGGCGCTCTATCAGGGCCAGGGGTTGACCGCCAAGCTCGCGGACATGCGCGAGCAGATGGAACAGGCTGCCCAGGAGGAGATCGATCACCTGGCTTGGTGCGATGCCCGCCTACAGGAGCTGCATGGCCACACCAGCGTGCTGAATCCGGTGTTCTATGCCGCTTCCTTCGGATTGGGTGCCGTGGCCGGTGCGGTGGGCGACCGGGTCAGTCTGGGCTTCGTCGCCGCCACTGAAGAGCAGGTCGGCAAGCATCTCGACGATCACCTGCGACAAATGCCTGCCGGCGACCGCCGCTCGCGGAAGATACTCGAGCAGATGCGCGAGGACGAGGCCCATCACGAACGTTGGGCGCTGGAAGCCGGTGGCGCACGCTTCCCATTGCCGGTGAAGTTGGGCATGCGTCTGATGTCCAAGGTGATGACCAAGAGCGTTTATCGAATCTGAGGGGTAAGAGAGGAAGGCGCAAGAAAGAAGAAAACCCCGTCAAGCTGTGCCTGGCGGGGTTTTCGATTCCTGGACGAAGCTATCCTTGTCTTCCGTCTTCCGTCTTCCGTCTTCCGTCTTCCGTCTTCCGTCTTCCGTCTTCCGTCTTCCGTCTCAGTCCAGGTTGCGCGAGTAGAAGATCTCGAGCATTTCCTTGCGCAGGCGGTCCTCGATATTGCGAGCTTCCTCGAACGTGAGGTCGCGGCTCGATGTGCCGAACAGGTAGTTGTTCAGCTCGAAGTCCTTGAGCAGCATCTTGGTGTGGAACATGTTTTCCTGATAGACGTTGACATCGACCATCTGGTAGGCGTTCTTGGTGTCCTCGGCCAGGTAGTCCTGGATCGAGGTGATGTCGTGGTCGATGAACAGCTTCTTGCCGTCGACGTCGCGAGTGAAGCCTCGGACGCGGTAGTCCATGGTGACGATATCGGAGTCGAAGCTGTGGATCAGGTAGTTCAGCGCCTTCAGCGGGCTGATCATGCCGCAGGTCGAGACGTCGATGTCCAGGCGGAAGGTGCTGATGCCGTTGTCGGGGTGCGACTCGGGATAGCTGTGCACCGTCACATGGCTCTTGTCCAGGTGGCCGACCACGGTTTCCGGTAGTGGACCCGGCCCTGGCTCGACCTGCTCCGGATTGGTCTCGTCCAGTTCGTGCTCGGCAATCAGGATGGTCACGCTGGCGCCATGGGGCTCGTAATCCTGGCGAGCGATATTGAGCACATGGGCGCCGATGATATTGGTCACATCCTTCAATATCTGCGTCAGGCGCTCGGCGTTGTACAGCTCGTCGATATAGTCGATATAAGCCTTGCGCTGCTCTTCGGTCTTGGCATAGCAGATATCGTAGATGTTGAAGCTCAGCGAGCTGGTCAGGTTGTTGAACCCATGGAGTCGGAGATTATCGGTCACTTCCGAGCCTCCCTGATGGTAGGTGAGTGCTACCCGACGAGCCTGCGCCGGAACCCACATCGAAAACGAGAAATCCATGGCCGAACGGGATATTCCGGCATCATGAATCTACGTCTTCGTTGGTGAACGAAGCCGCGTATTATGCACATCCCGCGCGGGCGGCGCACCCGCCCGAGAAGATTTTTTTGTCACGGTCGCGGCCGACCGCCTCACTTCGCTCAGTCCTCGACAATAGTATAGGAATGTGACACTTCGACACCGCCTCTGGCGAGCATGATCGAGGCGCTGCAATACTTCTCCGCGGATAGCTCCACGGCACGCTTGACGTGGGCCTCCTTGAGCCCCGTGCCGCTGACCGTGAAGTGCACGTGAATCTTGGTGAACACGCTAGGCGTCTCGTCGGCGCGCTCGGCCTCGAGGCTCGCCACGCAGTCGCTGACCGGCGCGCGCGACTTTTCAAGGATCTGCAGCACGTCGAAGGCAGTGCAGGCGCCCATGCCCATCAGCATCATTTCCATGGGTCTTGGACCGGTATTGCGTCCGCCGTGCTCGGGGGGGCCGTCGATGACCACGCTATGGCCGCTCCCCGACTCAGCGACGAACTGGCGACCATCGGTCCACTTGATACTGGCTTTCATGGGCAGGGGTTCCTTGGTAGAGGTGAATGTCATTATCGCTATGGGCGCAGCATAGCACCGCTGGGGCACCGGGCTCAGCCGCGAGATTGGTTCGTGTCGCTCAGCCAGGCGTCGAGCCGTCGCAGACGCTCCGGAGTGCCGACATCGATCCACTGGCCGCGATGGTGGCGGCCTCCCACGCGGCCGTCGGCGATGGCGCGACGCAGCAGCGGGGCCAGGGCGAAAGCGCCGGGTGGCCGGTCGGCGACCAGCGCCGGGGCGATCAGGCTGATTCCGGCGAAGGTCAGGCGCGGCGTGCCTGACTCGTGCACTCGGCAGTTGGTATCGAGATGGAAATCGCCTTCGGGATGATGATCGGGGTTGTCGACCAGCCACAGGTGGGCCAGGTCGTTGCCTAGTTGCGGCAGATCATTCAAATCGGCATCGCACCAGATGTCGCCGTTGACCAGCAGGAAGGGGGCTTCACCCAGCAGGGGCAGTGCCTGGCGAATGCCTCCGCCGGTTTCCAGCGGCGAGTCCTCGCGGCTCCAGGCAATGGAAATCCCGTGCTGGTGGCCATCGCCCAAGGTGTCGATGATTTGCTCGGCACGATAGCTGACATTGATCACCACCTCGTGGATGCCGGCCGCGGCCAGGCGTTCCAGGTGATGTACGATCAACGGCTTGCCGGCCACCGGCAACAGTGGCTTGGGGCAATGGTCGGTCAGGGGGCGCATGCGTGTGCCGAGGCCAGCGGCAAGGATCATGGCCTTCATGATGCCCCTCCTGTGGTGATGCCGCGGCATTGTAGCTCGGCATTCAACGCTGGGGCGAAGGAATCCACGAGCCAGGCACTGACGTCATCGAAGACTGGCCAAGGGGCCAGGCTGTCCTGCAAGTGAGCGAGGAAGTGTGGCAATCGTGCCAGATAGCCGGCCTTGTTGTCGCGTAATGTCAGCCGGCAGAAGATGCCAAGTACCTTGAGCGAGCGCTGGGCGGCCATGGCGTCGGCCAGGTAGCGGAATGTCTCGGTATCGATGTCGCTATCCAGGCGGCCGTCAGCGATTGCCCGCCGACGAAAGGCCTCGATCCAGGCTGCGTAGCGAGCCTCGTTGAAACGGCAGTAACGGCCACGCAACAACGAGATCAGGTCGTAGGTCAGTGGGCCGGCCACTGCATCCTGGAAATCGATCAGATACAGGGCATCATCGCGGACCATCAGGTTCATGGCATCGAAGTCACGATGCACTGCGACGCTCGGCTGTCGCAGGGCATCATCGATCAGGGTCTGGCGCAGCTCATGCCAGGTGCTGGGGGGAGTGATACCCAGCAGTCGCTCGAGGCACCATTCGGGAAACAGGTCGAGTTCGCGTCCCAACAGCGCCTCGTCATAAGGAGGAAGTGTCGCGATCGGCGCGTGTGACTGGAGCCGTTCGAGCAGTTCGATGGCACGCTCGTGCCAGGCCAGGGTCGCCGGGTCGTCGATGCCGGTAAAGTTCTGTTGCAGAGCGGTGTCGCCTAGGTCCTCGAGTTCCACGAAGCCGGCTTCCTGATCCGCGATGTAGAGGTGCGGTACCGGGAGCCCCGCCCGTCGCCATTCCTGGGCGATGGTCACGAAGCGGAGTGTGTTGTCGCTTTCCTGGAACGGCGGTGCGTCCATCACCATACGGGTGCCGCCGTCGGGCAGCGTCAGGCGGAAATAGCGGCGAAAGCTGGCATCGCCGGCGGCCAGGCGCAATGAGACGTCGGATGGGGCCAGGGCTTGGCGCTGGGCGATCCAGTGGCGCATCTTGTCGAGTCGCTCGGGGGGAGTGGCCTGTAGCATCCTCGGTCCTTGCTCGGGTGATCTCGGTTGACGGACTGATGGCAGCGCCGCATGCTGGCCCCTGCCGTGCTCAAGGCGAGGCTATGCAGGGAAGACGTGCAACGTGCGGCCTGTATAATACCGATTCCATTCGTCAAGGACACCGAGGAAGATGGGCAAGCGACACTACTGGACTGTACTGGCCGGAATGGTAAGTGGTATCGGCCTGTCGATCAGCCCTGTTTTGGCCGCACCTCCAGAGCCCTTGCCCGCCGGCATGCTGGATTGGCAAGCGTGGGGAGAGGACGTGCCCCCCGACGCACTGTGTCGCGGTCGTTACGTGATGCCCGAGTACCGGCTGCCGCCCGGTGACGTTCCCGCACAGGTGCGCGCGGTGTCCGATACCGCCAGCTACGGTGCGGATGGTGAGACGATTCTCGGCGGCGAAGTGATCCTGCGTCGTAACGACAGTCAGCTCGAAGCGCCCCAGGTGCGGGTCAATGCCGAACGCGACCGTGCCTTCGCCTCGGGCCCGCTGGCATTGCGCGATCAAGGCCTGTTGGTGCGCGGTGATGATGCCGAGGTATCCCTCGAAAGCGATGCCGCCCAAGTCGATACGGCCCACTATGTGGTTCATGACCATCGCCTGCGGGGCGATGCCCAGCGGCTGCAGCGCCTGGAAGATGGTCGCTATCGCTTGACCGAGGCAAGTTTCACCACCTGCGAGCCGGGCGACGACCTATGGCGCCTGGTCAGCAACGATATCGTGCTCGATCGTGAGAGTGGTTTCGGTACGGCCCGTCATGCGCGCCTGGAGGTCAGTCGGGTGCCGGTCTTCTACTGGCCTTGGGTGCGTTTCCCCATCGATGACCGCCGCCAGACCGGCTTCCTGTGGCCGGCATTGGGGCTGTCCAGCGATTCATTCGACTACGCCCAGCCTTACTACCTCAACCTGGCACCGAACTATGATGCCACCATCACCCCACGCTGGCTCACCGAGCATGGGTTGTTGCTGGGAGGGGAATTCCGTTACCTGTTCCCCAGCGATGCCGGTACGTTCGAGGGAGCCTTCCTGTCCAGCGACAAAGGGGGCAGCGACAGAGACCCCGATGTCTCTTCGCGACGCTTCGAGGGCGAGGACCGTTGGTACGTCGACTATCAACATGTCGGTCGCTTCTCGCCACGCTTGCGCTACAACCTGCGCTATGGCAGCGCCAGCGACGGCCGTTACTTCGACGATTTCGGGCGCAGCTTCGGTGAGCGCGAGACCAACAATCTGCTGCGCCTGGCACGGCTCGACTATCGTGGCAGCCTGTGGCAGCTCGAGGCGCGTGCGCAAGGCTTCCAGAAACTCGAGGAGCCGCTGCTCGATCGCA
Source organism: Litchfieldella qijiaojingensis (assembly GCF_014651875.1). Lineage (GTDB taxonomy): Bacteria > Pseudomonadota > Gammaproteobacteria > Pseudomonadales > Halomonadaceae > Litchfieldella > Litchfieldella qijiaojingensis. Next base: position 56,653 of record NZ_BMXS01000016.1, on the reverse strand, counting down.
ACAAGCCGTTCTACCGGCTGCCGAGCCTGACCGCCAATGCACGCTGGCGCCAGGACAACGGCTTCTATCAACAGTGGCGCTCCAACGCCACCTACTTCTGGCGTGACGTTGACGAGACACGCGTACCATTGCGCGAGTCGGCCGTTGGCGGCCGGCTGCACCTGTCGCCGGCAGTGGGCTGGCGCGCCGAGCCGAGCTGGGGCTTTCTCGAGCCGCGTGTCGAGATGCTGCATACCGCCTACGAGCTCGATTATGGCGAGCGCCAGACCGACTTCGACACGACGCCGTCACGCACGGTGCCGGTATCGACCGTCGATGCCGGCTTGATTTTCGAGCGTGAGCTCGACATCCGTGGCGAGGGCTATCTCCAGACCCTGGAGCCGCGACTCAACTATGCTTACGTGCCGACCCGCGACCAGAGCGAGTTCCCCGATTTCGACACTGACGAGCGGGCGTTCTCCTGGAATCAATTGTGGTCGCCATATCGCTTCACCGGCTCGGACCGTGTCGGCGACCTCAACCGCCTCTCCTACGCGGCCACCACCCGGTTTCTCGAGGACGATACCGGCCGCCAGCGCTTCTCCCTGGGGGTGGGGCAGGCGGTGTTCTTCGACGACCGTACGATCGACATAGCCGGGGACCCCGATACCCTGCCTCCCGAGCGTAACTTCGAGCGGTTCTATCAGGCTACCCGTGAGCGCTCGCCAGTGGTCACGCGGCTCGACTGGCAGGTCACCGACCGCTGGAGCACCCGCTACGAGTGGCTGTACGACGACGATCTCAGCCGCACCGAGCGGAGTTCGGTCGGACTACGATATCGTGACCCTCGCGGGCATGTGTTGAACCTTGGCTATCGTTGGGAGCTCCAAGGGTTCGATCCTTCCGGTGACGCGGAGGATCGGCTGGGCTTCAACCGCGAGGATTACGACGTTTCCTTCGCTTATCGACTCAATCCGCGTGTGGACATGATCGGTCGCTTTCTCTACGACAACACCAACGACCGGGCTCTGGATCAGCTTGCCGGGGTGCAATGGAACGACTGCTGTTACGGCGTGCAGCTCGTGTGGCGGGAGTGGATCGAGGATAACGATACCGCCAATACCATTGAGGACGATTTCACCGACCGTGGTATCTTCCTGCGCTTCGTCTTCAAGGGACTTGGCGGTGTGGGGCAAGGAGCCGACACCTATTTCGAAGAAGCCATCCCCGGCTATCGGGCCACTGCCTTCTGAGATGCCCGGTGGCGACGATCAACCGAAATGACATGAACGAGGAATCTATGCGCAGTCGAATACTCGCCCCGCTGGGCCTGGCGCTCGCCTTGGCATTGGCGCCCGTGGTGGCGCTGGCGCAGGCCATCCAGCCACTGGACCGCATCGTGGCGGTGGTCAACCAAGGGGCCATCATGGCCAGCGAGCTTGAAGAGCGGGTCGAACAGGCACGTAGCCAGTTGACTGGGCGCGGCATTAGCCCGCCTTCGGAGCAGGCCCTGCGCAGTCAGGTGCTGGATCGCATGATTCTCGAGGAAATCCAGTTGCAGATGGCCGAGGAGGCCAACCTCAGCGTCGACGATACCGAACTCAACCGTACCGTGCGTGGTATCGCCGAGAGCAATGGCATGACGCTTGAGCAGTTCGCCGATGCACTGGAGGCCGATGGCTTGACGCTGGCGGGGGTGCGCGAGGAAGTCCGCCGCGAGATGCTGATGCGTCAACTGCAGCAGCGCCGTGTGGCCAGCCGTGTCAATATCTCTGACCGTGAGGTCGATCGTTATCTGGAACGCCAGGGTGCCAACCGGGATGCCCGCTATCGTCTGGCGCATATCCTGGTGGCTTTGCCTCAGTCACCGAGCAGTTCAGAGGTGAGCGAGGCCCAAAACAAGATCCAGCGACTCGCCAGCGAACTAGCGGCAGGTGCCGACTTCGCCGAGTTGGCCGCCGCTGAGTCCGACGGTGGCCAGGCGCTGAACGGTGGCGACCTGGGGTGGCGCCGTGACGGCGAACTGCCAAGTCTCTTCGCCGATGTCGTACCGCACCTCGAGGTCGGCGAGGTCAGCGAGCCGTTGCGCAGCACCAGTGGCTTTCACTTGGTCAAGCTCGTCGATCGTGAAGGCGGAGCGCAACAGGCGGTGGTCCGGGAGCACCGCGCAAGGCATATCCTGATAGAGACCACTCCCAATCGTGATGAGCAGCGTGCCGAGGCGCTGGCCAACCAGATCCGCCAGCGACTGGTCAATGGCGAGAATTTCGCCGCCTTGGCTCAGCAGTTCAGCGACGACAGTGGCAGCGCACTCAATGGCGGGGAGTTGGGGTGGCTGCGCCCGGGGCAGACGGTGCCGGCCTTCGAAGAGGCCATGAATGCCCTCGAGGTGGGGGAAATCTCCCAGCCGGTGCGCTCTCGTTTTGGTTATCATATCATCGTCGTCGACGAGCGCCGTCAGCAGGACGTGACCCGCGAAGCACAGCGTCGCCAGGTGCGGGAAACCCTGTTCCAGCGCAAGGTGAACGATGAGCTGGAAGCCTGGTTGCAGGAAATTCGTGCCGACGCCTTCATCGAAAAGCGTCTCTAACGTTGGTTGGGTCTCGATGACGTCTTCCATTTCCAATACGCCGATGGTGGCCTTGACCACCGGCGAGCCGGCTGGTGTCGGCCCGGAACTGACGCTGATGCTGGCGTCTTCGGGCAAGCCGCTGCCGGCCACGCTGGTCGCGATCGGTGATCCCGGGATGTTGGCCGAGCGCGCCGAGCGCCTGGGGCTCGGTATCGAGATCGAAGTGTCGGCCCCCGGTCGCATGCCGCGGGATCCTCGCCCCGGCGTGCTGCCGGTATGGCCGGTTGCCTTGCGTGTCCCATCGCATCCCGGTGTACTCGAGCCAGCCAACGGCGCCTATGTGCTGGAAACCCTCGATGTGGCGATCGCCGCATGCCGTGACGGCCATGCCGACGCCATGGTCACCGCGCCGGTGCACAAGGGGGCGATCATCGACGGCGGTCATATCGGCTTTACTGGGCATACCGAATATCTGCGCGATGCCTGTGGCGTCGATGAGGTAGTGATGATGCTGGCCACCGATGCAGCGCTGCATGGAAGGGTGGCCGGGGAGCCTCGCTGTGCACTGCGGGTGGCCCTGGCCACCACGCACTTGCCGCTGCGCGAGGTTGCCGACGCCATCACCGCTACGCGTCTCGAGCGTGTACTGCGGATCCTCGATGGCGACCTGCGCCGTCATTTCGGTATCGACGCTCCTCACATCGTCGTCTGTGGCCTGAATCCCCATGCTGGTGAAGATGGGCACCTGGGCCGGGAAGAGCTCGAGATCATCACGCCGACGCTGGCGCGGTTGCGTGAACAGGGGCTCGATCTCGAGGGGCCGTTGCCGGCCGATACGCTGTTTACCCCCCGTCATCTCGAGGGCGCCGATGCGGTGCTGGCCATGTATCATGATCAAGGGCTACCGGTATTGAAGTATGCTGGTTTTGGAAGTGGCGCCAATATCACCCTGGGGTTGCCGATCGTGCGCACCTCGGTGGATCATGGCACGGCGCTGGATCTAGCTGGCAAGGGCATCGCCGATCCGGGCAGCCTGAGAGTCGCCGTGGCGCTCGCCGCCGAGATGGCGCGGCGGGGAGGTTGAGCCCTTGGTCCGTTTCTTTTTTCGACCGTTACCTGAAAAGGACACCTGAGCGCATGTCTTCTCGCCCTCCGATGCACCGGGCTCGCAAACGCTTCGGCCAGAATTTCCTGCGTGACCCTGGTGTCATCTCGCGTATCGTGCGCGCCATCGGCCCCCGCTCGGGAGAACGGCTGGTGGAGATAGGCCCTGGCCAGGGGGCGCTGACCGAGCCCTTGCTCGAGGCCACGGGACATCTCGAAGTCATCGAACTCGATCGGGATCTGATTCCGGGGCTCCGGGTGCAGTTCTTCAACTATCCTGGCTTCATCATTCACGAGGGCGATGCTCTCAAGGTCGACTTCGCCGAACTCAGGGGGAATGGTCCCCCACTGCGCGTGGTGGGCAATCTGCCCTATAACATTTCCACTCCCTTGATCGTGCATCTGCTGGATGCCGGCGACGCCATCGCCGACATGCACTTCATGTTGCAGAAGGAGGTGGTCGAGCGGCTAGCGGCCAGCCCCGGCGGTGCCGACTGGGGGCGGCTGTCGGTGATGGCTCAGTATCATTGCCGGGTCGAGTCGTTGTTCGTGGTGCCGCCGGAGGCCTTCGTGCCCCGGCCCAAGGTTGATTCGTCGATCGTGCGTCTGACGCCCCATGCCGAATTGCCGCACCCGGCCAGCGACGAGCGCCAATTGTTCGATCTGGTGCGCCAGGCGTTTTCCCAGCGACGCAAGACGCTGCGTAATAATCTCAAGGGTCATATCGACGCCACCACCTTGGCGGCACTGGACATCGATCCCGGCCGGCGACCGCAGACACTAACGGTAGAGGAGTTCGTGCGTATCGCCAATCACTTGGCAGGAGGCGTGTCATGAAGGATTCCGCCAATGATCTGTCGGCGACCATCCGAGTACACGTGGAGCCTACCTACCGCGAGGCAGAGTCCTCGCCGGCCGAGCAGCGCTATGTGTTCAGCTATGCGATTACCGTGCACAACCACTCGCTGCATAGCGTGCAGCTCCTGGCGCGTTACTGGAAGATCACTCAGGGAAGTGGCAAGGTTCAGGAGGTACGCGGCAAGGGCGTGGTCGGCAAGCAGCCGCTGATCGGGCCCGGGCAGACCTTTCGCTATACCAGCCGGGCGGTGCTCGAATGCCCGGTAGGTGTCATGGAGGGGGCCTACACCTGCGTTGAGGCCCATTCGCAACAGGCCTTCGAGGTCAGGATTTCCCCGTTTCGCCTGGCCGGCCCCAATCAGGTGCACTGACCGTCACGAAGAGGAGCAGCATGACGACGTATGCGATCGGAGACCTGCAAGGTTGCCACGCCGAGTTCCTGGCGTTGCTGGAACGTCTGGCGTTCGATCCCGCCCGGGATCGTTTGTGGCTGGTCGGCGACCTGGTCAATCGCGGTCCCGAGTCGCTGACCTGTCTGCGCGAGGTGATGGCGCTCGGTGATGCGGCGCAAGTCGTACTGGGTAACCACGACCTGCATCTGCTGGCCGTGGCCCGGGGCGGCGCCGATCTCAAGAGCAAGGATACCCTGGCGGCGATTCTCGAGGCACCGGACAGTGGTATCTTGCTCGACTGGTTGCAATCCCGGCCACTGCTGTTGGTCGAGGGAGAGTGGGCGATGGCCCATGCCGGGCTGCTGCCCCAGTGGCCTCTCTCTCAGGCTATCGAATTGGCGAGGGAAGTCGAGCGACGGCTATCGAGCGATACCGGTGGCACTTTTCTCGAGCGGATGTATGGCAATGAGCCGTCGCGATGGCGCGATGACCTCGATGGCATCGAACGGCTGCGCTTTATCGTCAATGCCTTCACGCGCATGCGTTTCCTCGATGCCGAGGGACGTTTGGATTTTTCCGCCAAGGAAGGGTTGGACTCGGCGCCGGCGGGCTTCGCTCCTTGGTTCACGTTCCCGCGTAGTGACGATCCGCGAATCCTCTTCGGCCATTGGGCAGCCCTGCAAGGGCGTACCCCCGGAAGCCGGGTACGGGCCGAAGCGCTGGATACCGGTTGTGTCTGGGGCGGCAGTCTGACCGCTCTGAATCTGACGACAGGCGAGCGCGTCAGCGAACCTCGACATTCTCATCAATCGTGACCATTCGCTATGTTTGTCCAGCAAACACCCTCTCAGCGATCGCTGCAGGAGAACGCCCCATGAGCCAGAACGCCTTCGATCATCTCGACCCCGCCACCTTGGCCAGATGGCTGGATGCCGAGGAGCCTCTGACCTTGGTGGACATTCGCGATCCCATGAGTTTCGCTCAGGGGCATATTCCCGGCAGCCGTCACTTGGACAATGCCAGTGTCGGTGCCTTGCTCGACGAGGCGCCGCGTGAGCGACCCCTAGTGGTGGTCTGTTACCACGGCAACTCCAGCCAGCAGGCAGCGGTCTGGCTGTCCGGGCAGGGCTACGACCGTGTCTATAGCCTGGATGGCGGGTTCAGCGACTGGGCAGTGAGTCATCCGTCTCGCATCGCGAAGTAGGCGACCATGAGTCAGGACGACCCTCGTCTCGCCGGGCTCGAAGTCTATCGGGTGGGCGGTGCGGTGCGCGACGCACGACTGGGCTGGCCGGTCTATGACAACGATTGGGTGGTGGTCGGTGCCACGCCCGAGGCCATGCGGGAGCGCGGTTTCAAGCCGGTGGGGCGTGACTTTCCGGTGTTCCTGCATCCCGAGACCCATGAGGAGTACGCGCTGGCGCGTACCGAGCGCAAGCAGGGGCACGGCTACACCGGTTTCCAGGTATATGCCAGCCCAGACGTGACCCTGGAAGATGACCTGGCGAGACGCGACCTGACCATCAACGCCATGGCCGAGGATCGGGCCGGTCACCTCGTCGACCCGTATGGCGGCGCGCGCGACCTCGAAGCGCGCTTGTTACGTCATGTGTCACCAGCGTTCGTCGAGGACCCATTACGGGTGCTGCGTACCGCTCGATTCCTGGCTCGCTATCAAGGCTTGGGCTTCGCCATCGCCGAAGAAACTCGGGCGTTGATGTGCCAGCTCGTCGAAAGCGGTGAAATACACCACCTGGTGGCCGAGCGAGTTTGGGTCGAAACCGAGAAGGCCTTGGGTGAACCCTACCCCGAAGCTTATTTCCGCGCCTTGAGTGATTGCGGTGCCCTGTCCGTGCTGATGCCGGAACTGGCGCGCGACTGCAGGGCGCTGGAAGAGGCGCTGGCACGTCTGCACCGTTTGCCTGAAGAGGATGGGCAGTGGGAGCGCTGGCGATGGGCCAGGCTGTGCGAACATCTCGATGACGAGGAGCGTCGGCGCTTGGGCGAACGGCTGCGCTTGCCGCGCGCCTATCACGACCTGGCTCACCAGACTGCCCTGACACACCGGCTGTGGTTGGCCGCTCCCGCCCTCCTGGAAGGGGCACGCGTCATGGCGTGGCTCGACGGTATCGATGCCTGGCGACGTGCCGAAAGAGTGGCGCCCCAAGTGGCGCTGGTCAGTCTCGCAAACCCGGAGCTAGCCACCGACTTGGCTTTGGCCTGGCGGCTGGCTGCGCAGATTCTGCCGCAGGCGCTGCTGGATGAGGGGTTCAAGGGCAAGGCACTGGGAGAAGAGTTGCGTCGCCGCCGTCGGGAAGTGATCGATGACGCCTTGGCTTCCAGCCGTTCTTAGGCCTTGTCTGGCCATCGCTCGGCCGACTTTTCGGACAAGTCCTAGCCCTGGATCTCGTCATGCCGCCCGGGAAATGACACGCCCTTGCCACACGAAGTCCACTGGCCACAATGCCTGGCTGTCGCGGGGAAACGTGGCCCACAAGTCGGCGTAAGGAATGCCGCAGAGAGGGTGGGGCGTATCGGGCAATAGTTCCGCCAGGGGTTGCAGCACGAAAGCATGACGGGTGATCTCGTCACGAGGCAGTTGAACCCCGTCGTGGATGCCGGTGAGTTCCCCCACCGTCAGCAGGTCGATATCCAGAGTGCGCGGGCTGAACTTGGGGCTGTCTGGGCGCCGGCCGTTGGCGTATTCCAGTCGCTTGCCCCAAGCCTGAAGGTCGCCCACCGAGAGCTGGCTGTCGAATACCGCCACCAGGTTATAGAAGTTGCGTCCATCCTCGAAGCCGACCGGTACGCTCTCGAAGACTCGCGATACCCAGAGCTCGCCGAAGCTGGCTTGCAGTGCGTCCAGGCATACCCGAACGTGATGATCGCGGTCGATATTACTGCCGATGCTGACTGCCACCCGGGTCATCAGCATTCCCCTCGTTCGATGCAAACGCCCACTGCTGCGGCGGCGGGTACGGCTCCAGGTTTGCGAACCGTCAAGCGTAGCCAGGCAATGGCGAACTCCTCGCGCAGCATCGCCGCCAGTCGTTCGGCGAAGGTTTCCACCAGGCCGAAGGAGTGCTTGTCGGCGAAGTCGACGATACGCTCGCTAATGGCAGCGTAATCCAATGTCAGCGTCAGGTCGTCATCGCGCGCCGCGGGGCGGATGTCGGTGGCCAACTCCAGGTCCAGCACCAGCCGTTGCTGGATGTGGCGCTCCCATTCATAGACCCCGATGACGGTGTCCACGGCCAGTGACTCGATCAACACGCGGTCCATGTCCGATTCCTTCCCCTCGTGTGCCTGGAATGCAGGCCATCAATTGTACGGTACCCGGCGCTCGCACGATAGGAAGTGCCGTTCATCCGTCGCCATTGGCGCGGTTGCCTATCGCAATGCCCTCTCGCCTGGCAGAATCATGACGTCTTGCCATGAGCCGTCGAGAGCGTCGCCATGTCGTCTTACCCCCTGTTGCCTACGACCCTTGCCCTGCTGGTGGCGGGCTATCTCAGTGGCTCGTGGTTGGGGGCGCTGACTGTGTGCCGCTTGGCCGGCGTGCGCGATCCACGTTTTTCCGGGTCGCGCAATCCCGGTTTTTCCAATGTGTTGCGTCTGCATGGCAAGCACCTGGCCTTGGCAACGCTGGTACTGGACGCTGTGAAGGGGATGCCGGTGTTATGGCTGGCCAAAGGAGTGGGGCTGCCGCCCTGGGCCCAAGGCCTGGTCGGGTTGGGAGTATTGCTGGGTCACAGCTATCCACTGTGGCATCGGTTTCGCGGTGGCAAGGCGGTGGCCAGCGCCTTCGGGGTTCTACTGGTGCTCACTCCTTGGGTGGCGTTGTGCTGCGCCCTTTGCTGGGCGCTGTTGGCCTGGCGGGTGCGTACCGCTGCCATTGCTTCGTTGGCCAGTGCCACGCTTGCCCCCCTGCTCAGTCTGTGGCTGGCCAGAGATTACGTGCTGGTGGTCCTGGCCTTTGCATTACTGGTCCTGACGCGGCATGTATGGAACATACGCCGCATGGGCAGTGGACGCGAGAATCGCTTGGGCATGCGGCAGCAGCCTTCGCGGCAGGATGATTCGAAGCGCTAGGCCGCCGGAGGCATGAGCTCAGCCAATGGCCAGCGCGGCACGGCCTTCATGGTGCTGTCGTCGCGCTCTCCGGCTAGCAGGCGTTGGGCTCCAACATAGGCGATCATGGCGCCGTTGTCGGTGCAGAAACGACCTCGCGGATAGAAGGCTTGGGCGCCGCGCTTGGCGGTTTCCTGCTCCAGGCGTTCGCGCAGGCGGACATTGGCACTGACCCCCCCGGCTACCACCAGGCGTTTGAGTCCTGTTTGGTCCAGGGCGCGTCGACACTTGATCACCAGGGTGTCGACCACGGCGTCCTCGAAGGCGCGGGCGATATCGGCGCGCCCCTGTTCGTCGAATTCACCGGCCTCGCGTAGCCTATTGGCGGTAATCAGGGTGTGGGTCTTGAGGCCCGAAAAACTAAAATCCAGCCCCGGGCGATCAGTCATCGGTCGGGGGAAGCGAAAGCGCGTGGGGTCGCCACGCTCGGCCAGGCGCGCCACGGCCGGACCGCCGGGGTAGTCGAGTTCGAGCATCTTGGCGGTCTTGTCGAAGGCTTCACCGGCGGCGTCATCCACCGACTCCCCGAGCAGGCGATACTGGCCCAGGCCGCGGACTTCCACCAACTGGGTGTGGCCGCCGGAAACCAGCAGGGCAACGAAAGGAAATGCCGGAGGGGCGTCCTCGAGCATCGGCGCCAGCAGATGGCCTTCCATATGGTGCACGCCAAGCACCGGGATGTTCAGCGCCCGGGCCATGCCATGCGCTGTGGCGGCACCGACCATCAGTGCACCGACCAGCCCTGGGCCAGCGGTGTAGGCGATGCCGTCGAGATCGCTGCGGCTCAGTTGCGCACTGGCGAGCACTTCCTCGATCAGCGGCAACAGCTTGCGGGTATGGTCGCGAGACGCCAGTTCCGGTACCACGCCGCCGTACTCGGCGTGCATGGAGATTTGGCTGTAGAGTGCATCGGCCAGCAGACCGGCTTGCGTATCATAAAGGGCGACGCCGGTTTCGTCGCACGACGTCTCGATCCCCAAAACGCGCATAAGTGGAAAATCCTGGAATGCTGCATGACAAGCGTCCATTCTACGCGTTTTTGCTTGTCGTGGGCAGGGCGCTATTTGCAAAGCCCCTGAAGCGGGACTACAATACTGTCCGCTGTAAGACTGGGTCGTGCACCTAGGGATTCCTTTTCGTCTTTGCTTTTCTTCGCGACCACGGTCTCTGCCCACGCTCGACCGTCCAAGCGTCGTGGCAAGCCGTATACGGTACCCTCAAGGTGTGCGTTCGAACCGAACTCATGATTTCAAGGTAGGTGAGTGCTTAATGCCTTCTGTCAAAGTACGTGATAACGAGCCGTTCGACGTCGCTCTGCGTCGCTTCAAGCGTTCCTGCGAAAAAGCCGGCGTTCTGTCCGAAGTGCGTCGCCGTGAGCACTACGAGAAGCCGACTGCGGAACGCAAGCGCAAGGCGGCGGCGGCTGTCAAGCGTCACGCCAAGAAGCTGCAGCGTGAACGCAAGCGCTTCGAACGGCTGTACTGATCCGTACTGGAGACGGCTCGTATAAGTGATCGAGTCGTTTCAAGAGGGACGCCAAGCGGCCGCCGGGAGGTGGCCGCTTGTGTTTTTTCGTGCACGATCTCGGCTCCCGCTTTTTCGCCACCCAGGACAGTTCACCGCCTATGGCTGGTCAGATCCCGCAACGTTTCATCGATGATCTGCTCGCTCGGGTCGATGTGGTCGAGGTGGTGGGTGAGCGTGTCGCGCTGAAGAAGAGCGGGCGCAACTATTCCGGGCTGTGTCCTTTCCATCAGGAAAAGACTCCGTCGTTCACTGTCAGTCAGGACAAGCAGTTCTACCACTGTTTCGGCTGCGGGGCTCATGGCAATGCGCTGCGCTTCCTGATGGAGTACGACAATCTGCGCTTCCCGGAAGCGGTGGAACAGCTGGCTTCCCGCCAGGGGATGGAGGTGCCACGGGAGGGTGCCGATGATCCTCGAGCCCAGGCTCGGGAACGCAAGCGCCAGGAAGGGGTCAATCTGCTGGAACTGGCGGCGAACTTTTTCCGCGAGCGTCTCAGGATGACCGAAGCCGGTGCGGCACGCGCCTATCTCGAGCGGCGTGGGCTCTCCGCCGAGGTCCAGGCGGAGTTCGGCATCGGTTACGCCCCCCACGACTGGGAGGCGTTGAAGCGTCACTTGAGCGAGCGCGGCATCCCCGAAGCGGTACAGGTCGAGTATGGGTTGCTGGTCCAGCGCGAAGACAGCGGACGCACTTATGACCGCTTTCGCGACCGGGTGGTGTTTCCGATCCGCGACTTCAAGGGGCGCACCATCGCCTTTGGCGGGCGAGTGCTCGGCGATGCCAAGCCCAAGTATCTGAACTCGCCGGAATCACCGGTGTTCCACAAGGGGCGCGAGCTGTATGGCCTGTTCGAGGCACGTCAGGCCAATCGACAGCTCGAGCGAGTCCTGATCGTCGAAGGCTATATGGACGTGGTGGCGCTGGCGCAGTTCGGTATTCGCAATGCCGTGGCCACGCTTGGCACCGCGACCAGTGAAGAGCACCTCAGCCGATTGTTCCGTCTGGTCGGCGAGGTGGTGTTCTGTTTCGATGGTGATCGGGCCGGGCGTCAGGCGGCCAACCGCGCTCTGGAAACGGTGTTGCCGTTGATGATCGACGGCCGCCAGGCGCGCTTCCTGTTCCTGCCCGAGGGCGAGGACCCTGACAGCTTGGTGCGCCGCGAGGGTGCCGACGCTTTCGCTGATCGCATCACCTGTGCCAGCCCATTGTCGGAGTTTCTCTTCGAGCAGGCGTCGCTCGGTCGCGATCTGGCCCGAGTCGAAGATCGCGAGCGCTTTGCCAGTCAGGTGCTGAAAGCGTTGCAGCGGTTGCCGGAGGGGGTACTCAAGTCGATGTTGCTCGCTGAGCTAGCCAAGCGCAGCGGAGTCGACCAGGCTCGCTTCGAAGCTCTGCTGACGCTGAGTGCTGCATATGAGGTCGAGCGCGATGGTGGCTCGTCTCCGCAGGCATTCGAATCGCGGGAGGAGCCGTCGAAGGGGCACATCCCCGGGCGTGCCGCCGGGGCGCTGGGGCTGGTGGGGCGCACCCTGCAACTGCTGGTGCACGAGCCACGTCTGGTCGAACGGTTGCCCGAGACGCTGGAATGGTGCCCCGCCGATGAGCCTGATGGGGCGCTGTGCGTGGAGGTCATCGAGCTGTTGCGGGCGGGTGGCTATCGCAGCCCGCAAGTATTGCTGGCGCATTTCCATGGTCGCGTGGAAGGGCAGCGACTGGTCGAACTAGCGCGGCGAGAGCTCTTGATCCCGCGCGAGGCGCGCGCCAACGAGCTGGATGGCTTGGTCGAACATTTTCGCCAGCAGCGCTTGCGCCGGACGCCGCAGAGCGAAATCGACTCGCTGCTTGCCAGGGAGCGCAATGGGGAGCGGCTGACGAGGGAAGACCGACAACGGCTCAAGGAGTTACTGACGGCACTGAGCCGTTGAGCCAAGGCGCAGGAAGCGTCGCAAGCAATTGAAGGAATGTGTGGCTGGGGTTGAATTGTTGCCCATTATCACCATCTAAGGGGCATACGTTCGATTGATCCGGCCACGAGTGCAACCGAACAACCTAACACACCTGAGCGTCGGCGCAAATGGAGCGCTGGCGGACAAGCATGGTAAGCCGCTATACTGATCGGCTTACCGGATTTTTTCCGCCTATACGTTTGGGTGCTTCATTCTTCTTCGTCGAGATAGGGTTTCTATGGCTGGAAATGCGCAGCAGCAGTCACGTCTGAAGGAGTTGATCGCGCGCGGCAAGGAGCAGGGCTTCCTGACCTATGCCGAGGTCAACGACCACCTTCCCGAGGATATCGCCGATCCGGATCAAGTGGAAGACATCATTGGCATGATCAACGACATGGGTATCAGTGTCGTTGAGGAAGCCCCGGATGAAGACACCTTGATGATGGCCGATCATTCCCCCGACGAGCACGCCGCCGAAGAGGCGGTGGCGGCGCTGGCGGCGGTGGAAAGCGACGTCGGCCGTACCACCGATCCGGTGCGCATGTACATGCGCGAAATGGGTACCGTCGAGTTGCTGACCCGCGAGGGTGAGATCGAGATCGCCAAGCGCATCGAGGAAGGTACCCGCGAGGTGATGTCGGCGCTGGCTTACCTGCCTGGTGCCGTCGACTCGATTCTCGAAGCCTACGATGCGACTCAGGACGAAGAGGTTCCCGGTCGTCTGTCCGACCTGTTCTCGGGTTTCATCGATCCTGACGAAGGTATTCCTGGCGTGGCCGAGGCCGAAGAGCCCGAGCCGGAGCCCGTGGCCGAGCTCGACGAGGATGCCGATAGTGAGACAGGCGACGACGAAGACGGCGACGCCGAGGACACCAGCGGCAGCGAAGGGGGGCCGGACCCTGAGGAAGCCAGGGCGCGTTTCGAACAGATTCGCGAGCAGAACGAGCTGACCAAGGCTGCCATCGAGAAGTATGGTCGGGGGGCTCCCAAGGCCGCAGAAGAACAGGCACGTCTGGCCGAGCTGTTCTCGCCGATCAAGCTGGTGCCCAAGCATTTCGAACGCTTGGTGGGGCAGGTGCGTATCAGCGTGGAGCAGGTGCGCGAGCAGGAAAAGGTCATCATGCAGGTCTTCGTCAAGAAGGGCAAAGTACCGCGCAAGACCTTCATCAAATCGTTCCCTGGCAATGAGTCGCGCGCCGAGTGGATGGATGAATTCCTGACCGCAAATGCCAAGTTCAGCGAGCGACTCGAGCCGTTCCGCAACGATATCGCTCGGGCCCAGCGCAAGATCGCCTTTGAGGAAGACATGGTGCAACTGCCGGTCGCCGAGTTGAAGGAGGTCAACCGCAAGCTGTCGATTGGTGAGGCCAAGGCGCGTCGGGCCAAGAAGGAAATGGTCGAGGCCAACTTGCGCCTGGTGATTTCGATTGCCAAGAAGTACACCAACCGCGGCTTGCAGTTCCTGGACCTGATTCAGGAAGGCAATATCGGTCTGATGAAGGCGGTGGACAAGTTCGAATACCGTCGTGGCTACAAGTTCTCGACCTATGCCACCTGGTGGATTCGCCAGGCGATCACGCGCTCGATCGCCGACCAGGCGCGTACCATCCGTATCCCGGTGCACATGATCGAGACCATCAACAAGCTCAACCGCGTGTCGCGGCAGATGCTGCAGGAGATGGGTCGCGAGCCAACGCCGGAAGAGCTTGGCGAGCGTCTGGAGATGCCCGAGGACAAGGTCCGCAAGGTGCTCAAGATCGCCAAGGAGCCGATCTCCATGGAAACCCCCATCGGTGACGACGACGATTCGCACCTGGGAGATTTCATCGAGGACGGCACCATGCTGCTGCCCATCGACTCGGCCACCGGCGAGGGGTTGATCGAGGCCACTCGCAACGTACTTGGTGGTTTGACCGCGCGCGAGGCCAAGGTGCTGCGCATGCGTTTCGGTATCGACATGAACACTGACCACACCCTCGAGGAGGTCGGCAAGCAGTTCGATGTCACCCGCGAACGCATCCGCCAGATCGAAGCCAAGGCGCTGCGCAAGCTGCGTCATCCGTCGCGTTCCGAACCGCTGCGTTCGTTCCTCGACGAATAATCCCCTTTAAGGGTATGCAACGAGAAACGCCCACCGGCCAAACCGGTGGGCGTTTCTCGTTTGTGCCTGAAAAGGCGGGCTTTAAGTTTGTGCCCGCCAGCGCCGTACCAACAACACCATCTCGATCACCGCGATTAGAATCAGGCTGTAGCCGAGTAGTTCGGTGACTTCCTCGGCAGCGTCCTTGAAGGTGCGTCGATAGTCGTCCTCGAAGATGGCAATCCACATCTCACTGCGTCCATAGAGGCGCGAAAAGACATAGGTGGTCAGAAAGCCGGCTGCGAATAGCCCGAAGGAAAAGGTGTTGCTGTAGTGAACGAATTCGGCGACGAAACGCCTGCGGCGCATGATCACGAGTGTGAGACATGGCACAAGCACCAATGTCACCAGGGTCTGCCAGGCACCGTCGAAGACGTACCGATCGAGAAAGTGATCCTGTTCGCGGATCAAGGAACTGAAAACGAAGGCGAACATCAGCAAGGTGACGGTAGGTAACGCCTTTTGGACGTGGCGTACATACAGCAGCAGGGCGGAGATGACGGTCAGGAAAATGATCTCTGCCAGTTCGGTGAACCCATATTCACTGAAGCGAGTGCCTTTGAGGTATAGCGCCTCGTAATGGACGCCCTCCATCATGGCGGCGATCAGCAGGATGTAGCAGGCAGCGCGAAGGCAAGTCGCGCCGAAGCCGATGGAAGTCGGCGGCGGCAAGGGCGTAGGTGGCATCAGGGGAGTTCCGCGAAGAAGACAAATCTTTGAACTTGAATGTCATTGTATCGTCACGCGCTTGTGACTGTCATGGCTTGCCCGGTTGGCGTGCTGCGCCGGGCCTCTTCCACCAGCCAATCGTGCACGGCGCGCACGCGTCGGTCGTCAAGTGCGCCCTGGGCATGCACGATGCCGTAGCGTTTGCCGGTTTCCACGCGTTGTGAAAAAGGCGCGATCAGGGCACCGGTCTTGAGTTCGTTGGTGATTAGTGTCTGTCTGGCGATGGCCACACCCATGCCGGCGATTGCCGCTTCCATGGTCAACTGATTGCGGTTAAAGGTATAACCACGGCGCACATTGACATGCGGGGCCGCGATGGCTCGTAGATAGTGCTCCCATTCGGCATAGTCGTGGCTGCCACGCCAGGCGGTGACATCGTGCAGCAAGGGGTAATAGGCTAGGTCTTCCGGCCGGTGCAGGGGCGGCTTGCCGCGCATCAGTCCTGGGGCGCAGACGGGAAAGATGATCTCGTCCATCAGCGGTGTGATCTGTAGTCCTGGATAGTGACCGTCGTTGAGATCCAGCGCCAGGTCGAAGTCACCGTCGCGCAACGAGAGGTTGCTGTCTTCGGCCGATACATGCAGCTCGATGTCGGGGAAGCGAGCCTGCAGGCGGGGCAGGCGTGGCATCAGCCACTTGGTCAGGAAGGAGGGCACCGAGCGAAGTCGCAGGATACCGCTCATCACCCCCGAACGCAGGCGCTTCACTTCCAGGCCCACCGACTGATAGGCCTCGTCGACCACCGCTGCCAGCCGGCGGCCCTCGTCGGTCAGCTCCAGTCGGCGCGGCAGGCGCCGGAACAGTTTGAAACCCAGGCGCTCTTCGAGCTGCTTGATCTGCTGGCTAACCGCGCCGGTGGTGACGTGCAACTCCTCGGCGGCGCGAGTGAATGACAGGTGTCGGGCACTGATGGCGAAGACTTTCAGCCAGGCATGAGTCTGGGCATTGAGAGTGCGGCTCATGGTTTAGTCATTCTAAACGAAAGGCAAGATATTCTCGGTTGTCCACCAAGGGCTATGAGACCACCATAGCGTAAATGGCCCGTAAGGGCAGCATTGGAATCGCTTCGGTTTAGCTATATTGATGAAACGCCTGTAGGCGTCCGCGAGGTTACCCATGTCCATCAGTGTGTTCGACTTGTTCAAGATCGGTGTCGGGCCGTCCAGTTCGCATACCGTGGGCCCCATGCGGGCGGCCTATGATTTTGTGCAGTCACTGCGCGAGCGTGATTTGCTCGAGCGGGTGGCTCGCATTGAGGTGAAGTTGTACGGTTCACTGTCAGCCACCGGTATCGGGCATGGTACGGATCGCGCGGTGATCATGGGATTGATGGGCGAACGGCCCGACCGTGTCGATCCCGCGATCATCTCGCCTTGCATTGAGGAGCTGCTGGAATCCCAGACGCTGTTGCTCGACAATCGGCTTGCGGTTCCCTTCCTGTGGGTGCGCGACATGCAGTTGCTCGAGGAGAACCTGCCGCATCATCCCAATGCGATGCGCTTGATTGCTCACGGGCACAGTTCCGAACTCTATAGCAACACCTATTATTCGGTGGGCGGTGGCTTCGTGATCGACGAGGTCCAGGCTCAGGCCGGCGAACTCGACACCGACACCACCTCCTTGCCCTATGATTTCAACAGTGCCGCCGAGCTGATGGCACTTTGCCAGATGCATGGTCTACGCATCAGCGAATTGATGCTGGAAAACGAAAAGGCCTGGAGAAGCGAAGCCGAGATCCGGGCCGGATTGTGGAAGATCTGGCAAGCGATGCAGGACTGTGTCGAGACCGGTTTGCACAACGAGGGCGTGTTGCCTGGTGGGCTAAACGTCAAGCGCCGTGCTGCTGCGCTGCATCGGCGCTTGCTGGCCGTGGAAGACAGTCCCAGCCTGATCGCTTCGACTTTCTCGGCCATGGACTGGGTCAATGTCTTCGCCTTGGCGGTCAACGAAGAGAATGCCGCCGGCGGCCGCATGGTCACCGCGCCGACCAATGGAGCGGCGGGCATCGTCCCGGCGGTGCTGCATTACTACATGAAATTCCAGCCGGATGCCAGCGAGCGCGATGTGGTCGATTTCCTGCTCGCCGCCGCGGCAGTGGGCATTCTGTGCAAGAAGAACGCCTCGATCTCCGGCGCTGAAGTGGGCTGCCAAGGTGAAGTGGGCTCGGCCTGCGCCATGGCTGCGGCGGGGCTCGCCGAGGTCATGGGGGGCTCGGTCGCTCAGGTGGAAAATGCCGCCGAGATCGGCCTCGAGCACAACCTGGGCCTGACTTGCGATCCGGTGGGCGGTCTGGTGCAGGTGCCCTGCATCGAGCGCAACGCCATCGCCTCGGTGAAAGCCATCAATGCCGCTCAGATGGCACTGCGAGGCGACGGCACCCACTTTATCTCGCTTGACAAGGTGATTCGCACCATGCGCGACACCGGGGCCGACATGCAGGACAAGTACAAGGAGACCTCTCGCGGCGGTCTGGCAGTGAACGCCATAGAATGCTGACGCTCTGAACTCGATTTCCTCTCTCGTTCAACCCTACTTGGGCGCCCGAATAGGCGCCCTTTTTTTGTATGCCACCGCTCACCGCTTTCCCGGCAACATCTCGCCGATATGCTCGACCAGGAAGTCGACGAATTGACGTACCTTGGGCGACAAGTGCCGATGGCGGGGGTAGACGGCCCATACCGCCGTATCGGGGTGTTGGAAGGCTTCGAGTACCGAGATCAGATCTCCTGACTGGAGATACGGTTCGACATAGTAATCCGGCAGTTGGGCCAGGCCCAAACCCTTTAGCGTGGCATCGAGGATGGCCGGCCCCGAATTGGCCTGCCAGTGCCCGTGGATGCGGACTTCGCGGCGCTGACCATTGACTTCGAACAACCAACTGTCGCGGGAGCCGATCAGGCAGCGATGGCTGGCCAACTCGGCTAGCGAGTGCGGGCGCGGGACCTGCTCGAAGTAGGCTCGGGAACCGACCACGTATTCCCGTCTCTCGCACAGGCGTCGGGCGATCAGCGTCGAGTCCTTGAGTACGCCCATACGTATTGCGATATCGTAGCCTTCGTCGATCACTTCCACCTGACGGTTGGTGAAATGCATGTGCACCTCTAGCTGTGGGTGCAGGCGGTGGAAGTCGTTGACCAAGGGGGCGATGTAACGCTCACCGAAAGTCGTCGCCGAAGATAGTCTGAGTATTCCCTTGGGCTTGGTCTGCAGATCGTTGATGGCGGCTTCGGCTTCGCGGAAGCCATCGAGCAGGTGGCGACAGTGCTCGTAATAGCGCGCGCCGGCATCGGTGAGGCGGATCTGGCGCGTGGTGCGATACAGAAGCTGCATGTCGAGTTGGTTCTCGAGTTGTCCGACCAGGCGGCTGATATGCGAATTGGAGACCTTGAGATGGCGCGCCGCTGCGGAAAAGGTGCCCAAGCGGACCACTTCGGTGAAGGCCTCGATACGATCCCAGCGATGCATGCGTGTCTTTCTCCTTCTTAATTATTGCTGGCAGGCAATAATCTTATGAGTCTAACGCAGTTTATTCTCGAACGTGGGCTCGCCTAGACTGAAAAAGATGTCATGTGCCGGCAAGCGCGTCATTCGCGGCTTGCCGGCATCGGTTTTCACCATTATCGCCGTTCACGGATCAGGAGTGCCTGATGAAATCACGCGCTGCGATTGCCCTGGAAGCTGGCAAGCCGCTGGAACTCACCGAAATCGACGTCGAAGGCCCCAAGGCCGGCGAGGTGCTGGTACAGATCAAGGCCACCAGCGTCTGCCATACCGACGCCTACACCCTGTCCGGGGCCGACCCGGAGGGCCTGTTCCCCTCGGTGCTGGGCCATGAGGGCGCCGGCATCGTCCAGGAGGTCGGCGAGGGGGTGGTCGGCCTCAAGCCCGGCGACCATGTGATCCCGCTCTACACCGCCGAATGCGGCCAGTGCAAGTTCTGCCTGTCGGGAAAGACCAACCTGTGCAGCTCGGTGCGCGCCACCCAGGGCAAGGGGGTGATGCCCGATGGCACCTCGCGCTTCTCGCTCAATGGCCAGCAGTTGCATCACTACATGGGTTGCTCGACCTTCAGCGAATACACCGTGCTGCCCGAGGTGTCGCTGGCTAAGGTCTCGCCGGAGGCGCCGCTGGACAAGATCTGCCTGCTCGGCTGCGGGGTGACCACCGGTATCGGTGCGGTGCTCAACACCGCCAAGGTCGAGCCGGGCGCGACGGTGGCGGTGTTCGGCCTGGGCGCCATCGGTCTGGCGGTGATCCAGGGCGCGGTGATGGCCAAGGCCGCGCGGATCATCGCCATCGACGTCAACCCCGACAAGTTCGACCTGGCGCGCCAGTTCGGCGCCACCGACTTCGTCAACCCCAAGGACTACTCGGACCCGATCCAGCAGGTGATCGTCGATCTGACCGACGGCGGGGTCGACTACTCGTTCGAGTGCATCGGCAACGTCAACGTGATGCGCTCGGCGCTGGAGTGCTGCCACAAGGGCTGGGGGGAGTCGGTGATCATCGGCGTGGCCGGTGCCGGCGAGGAGATCTCCACGCGGCCGTTCCAGTTGGTGACCGGCCGGGTGTGGAAGGGCTCGGCGTTCGGCGGCGTGAAGGGCCGCAGCGAGCTGCCGGGGTATGTCGAGCGGTACATGAACGGCGAGCTGAAGATCGACGAGTTCATCACCCACGACATGCCGTTCGAGAAGATCAACGAGGCGTTCGAGCTGCTGCATGCCGGCAAGAGCATCCGTAGCGTGCTGCACTACTGAGGGCATGCTCGCTATTGCCCAGGCGGGATAATCGTTGGTCGACCGCCCCTGCCGATGGGAAACTTCGAATGAATCGCCGAGCGACTCGCGGAGGTATTCGTTTGGTGTTTCCCCGGTGGGGCGGTGTTGTCAAGAGGAGTCCTTATGACCATGTCCGAATCGCTTTCCTTGGTATCCGCCAACAAGAGCTT
The DNA here is from genome assembly GCF_014651875.1 of Litchfieldella qijiaojingensis. GTDB lineage: Bacteria > Pseudomonadota > Gammaproteobacteria > Pseudomonadales > Halomonadaceae > Litchfieldella > Litchfieldella qijiaojingensis. The sequence continues at coordinate 36,330 of NZ_BMXS01000016.1, read as the reverse complement.
CGGCGGCTGGCTGAAGCGCTACAAGCATCACTCCCGGGCGCTGGATTGCGAGATGATCTTCGCCATCTATCTGCCGCCTCAGGCCGAGAACGAGCGGGTGCCGCTGATGTGGTGGTTGTCGGGGCTGACCTGCACCGACGAAAACTTCATGCAGAAGGCTGGCGCGCAACGTGTCGCCGCCGAACTCGGTATCGCCATCGTGTGTCCGGACACCAGTCCACGCGGTTTGGATCTGCCCGGTGAGCATGACAGTTACGACTTCGGCTCTGGCGCCGGCTTCTATATCAATGCCACTCAGGAGCCGTGGGCGAAGCACTACCGCATGTACGACTACGTCGCCGACGAACTGCCCTCGGTGGTGCGCCAGCATTTCCCGATCAATGGTCGGGAGTCGATCAGTGGCCACTCCATGGGCGGGCATGGGGCATTGATCATGGCACTGCGTCATCCCGGGCGCTACAGTGCGGTGTCGGCTTTCTCGCCGATCGTCAATCCCAGCACCTGCCCCTGGGGGCAGAAGGCCTTCTCGAACTACCTGGGCAACGACCCCGGTACCTGGACCCAGTACGATGCCTGCGAACTGGTAGCCAAGGGGGCGTCACGCCAGCCGTTGTTCATCGATCAGGGCGAGGCCGACGACTTCCTGGAGGAGCAATTGCGTCCTGAACGGCTCGAAGCGGTATGCGCCAAACACGACCACCCGCTGACCTTGCGTCGTCAGCCTGGCTACGATCATAGCTATTTCTTCATTGCCACCTTCATCGAGGATCACTTGCGCTATCACGCCGAGCGGCTCCGCGACAAGGAGTGAGGCCCATTCGGGCGATCCCTTTCCTATCGAAGCGCCGCTGTCGTCGGCGCTTTTTTATTCTCGCTTCTGTGCGTTCAGACGACTCTGGCATATCCATATGCGACGTCATTGTCTATATGCAATGTTCATTTGCTTGTCGATAGGTAAATTTGTCATGTCAAAATACGACACAGAGGTTACATTGCGAGCAGAACTTGCCTGACTGCGACAAGCGAGAACGATGGATGGCTCGTACCGGCGGTCTCAAGTCGTATACGCACCTAACAACGACAACGAGGTCGTCGAGTCGCGCTCGACGGTCGTGACAGACCAACCGTCCAGGAGTTTCACCCATGGCAACCACTCCCGATGCGTCCCGTTCTTCTCCGGCACCCCAGACCCTGGGATTTCTGCTGCTGGACAATTTCACGCTGATATCCCTGGCGTCGGCCATCGAGCCGCTGCGCATGGCCAATCAGTTGGCTGGCCGTGAGCTGTACCGCTGGTATACCTTGAGCCTGGATGGTGCACCGGTACGTGCCAGCGATGGCCTGCAGGTCACACCGGATGTTTCCACCACAGTGCCCCTGGCGTTGGACATGGTGATCGTCTGTGGTGGAGTGGGTCCGCACCGCAGTGTGCAACGCGAACATGTCGCTTGGTTGCAGTCCCAGGCTCGCTTGTCGCGTCGCTTGGGAGCGGTCTGCACTGGTAGCTGGGCATTGGCCAAGGCCGGATTGTTGGACGGCTTCGAGACCAGCATTCACTGGGAGTGCCTGGCTGCCATGCAGGAGGCGTTTCCACGTGTGGCACTGACCACCCGCCTGTTCTCGATCGACCGCGATCGTGCCACGGCATCCGGGGGGACTGCGCCGCTCGACATGATGCTCAACCTGATCAGTCGCGACCATGGCCGCGAGCTGTCGGCGGGCATCTCGGAAATGTTCATCTGCGACCGGGTGCGTGGCGAACAGGATCAGCAACGGGTGCCGCTCAAGCACGTGCTGGGCACTACTCAGCCCAAGTTGCTGGAAATCGTCGCCTTGATGGAAGCCAACCTGGAGGAGCCCATCGGCCTCGATGAGTTGGCGCATTACGTCGATGTGTCGCGGCGCCAACTCGAGCGGCTGTTCCAGAAGTACCTGCACTGCTCGCCGTCGCGCTACTACCTCAAACTGCGTCTGACCCGGGCGCGTCAGTTGCTCAAGCAGACCCCGATGTCGATCATCGAGGTGGCATCGGCTTGCGGCTTCGTCTCTACCCCGCACTTCTCCAAGTGTTATCGCGAGTACTTCGGCATTCCACCGCGTGACGAACGGCTGGCCATCGGTGCCAAAACCACGCGCAGCGTCCCCTTGGGTGCCGAGCAGGACGCCCTGCTCAAGCATACGCAGGTCGGGGCGCCGTCACAGGATCTCGTATCCAGTGCCGTGCTGGCATTGGCTCAGGCCCAGGGAGAGCCAACCTACGCCAGTGTTCCGCTATAGGCTTCATGCACCATCCTGTGTCGATGCCGCGCCCCGATTTTCGGGGCGCGGCCTTGTTATACTGGGCGGATTGTCTTGACTCGCTTGGTAACCATAGAAGGTTTGTTCATGACGCAAGGGTGGTTGCGTAGGGCACAGCGCGCATTGCTGCTTGGCCTGATCGGCTTCGTCACGCTGTCGATACTGCTGGTATTGCTGTTTCGGGTCGTGCCGGTGTTCGGATCCATGGTGATGGTCGAGCGCAAGATCCAATCCTGGGTCTCGCGTGAGCCGATCTCCATCGAACATCGTTGGCGCTCTTGGGCGGAACTATCCAACAATGCCAAATTGGCGGTCATCGCCGCCGAGGATCAACGTTTTCCCCTGCATCATGGCTTCGACGTCGACGAGATGCGACGCGCCTGGGAGGCCAGTCGTAATGGTGGCAAGCTGCGCGGGGCCAGCACGATCAGCCAACAGACCGCCAAGAACCTGTTCCTGTGGACCGGTCGCAGTTGGGTGCGCAAGGGGCTGGAAGCCTGGTTCACGATGTTGATCGAGTTGCTGTGGCCCAAGGAGCGCATCCTTGAGGTCTATCTCAATATCGTCGAATGGGATAGCGGGGTCTTCGGCCTGGAGGCTGCCGCCCAGCACTATTTTGGCGTTTCGGCTCATCAGATCACCGAGGCGCAAGCCAGCCGTTTGGCGGCGATCCTGCCCAACCCCCGTGGCTGGAGTGCTTCCCGCCCCAACTACCATGTGGAACGTCGTAGTGCCTGGATCCGCCAGCAGATGCGCAATTTGGGGGGAGAGGCCTACCTCCAGCAGCTCTAGCGAGGCGCTGTCATCGCGATTGCGACACGCGTGACGCTTTTGGAATTTTCCCGGTCGTTTCCAAGCGTCGTGATGAGGGGAGCGAGGGATATGCTGCCGGCAAGATGTCATTGAGCCTTGTCACTTGTCCGGAGCTGACCATGACCCCTCAAGAGCTGCATAACGACGCCATCGTTATCGATGGCCTGATCATCGCCAAGTGGAACCGCGAGCTGTTCGAGGATATGCGTCGCGGTGGCCTGACCGCCGCCAACTGCACTGTTTCCGTGTGGGAAGGCTTCCAGGCGACCGTCGACAATATCGTCAAGTCCAACGCCCTGATGGCCGAGTGCAGCGACCTGGTACGCCCGGTGCGGACCACTGCGGACATTACCCGGGCCAAGGAAGAGGGCAAGACCGGCATCATCTACGGTTTCCAGAATGCCCATGCCTTCGAAGACCAGATCGGCTATGTCGAGATCTTCAAGCAGCTCGGCGTGGGCATCGTGCAGATGTGCTACAACACCCAGAACCTGGTGGGCACCGGTTGCTACGAGCGTGATGGTGGTCTTTCCGGCTTCGGCCGCGAGATCGTAGCCGAAATGAACCGGGTCGGCATCATGTGCGACCTGTCGCATGTCGGCGCCAAGACCTCCGAGGAGGTGATCCTCGAATCGAAGAAGCCGGTTTGCTACTCCCACTGTCTGCCATCCGGGCTCAAGGAGCATCCGCGCAACAAGTCCGACGAGGAACTCAAGTTCATCGCCGACCATGGCGGTTTCGTTGGCGTGACCATGTTCACTCCCTTCCTGCGTGCCGGCATCGACGCCACCGTCGACGACTACGTCGAGGCGATCGAGTACGTGATGAACATCGTCGGTGAGGATTCCATCGGCATTGGCACCGATTTCACCCAAGGCCACGATAAGGACTTCTTCGAGTGGCTGACCCACGACAAGGGCTACGCCCGTCGCCTGACTAACTTCGGCAAGATCATCAATCCGGAGGGTATCCGCACCATCGGGGAGTTCCCCAACCTCACCGAGGCGCTTCTGCGTCGCGGTTTCAGCGAGCCCGTGGTGCGCAAGATCATGGGCGAGAACTGGGTACGGGTGCTACGTGACGTCTGGGGCGAATGACGGCCAGCTACGAGTCACGGGCTACGAGCTACGAGCAACACTACTGCCCGAAGCCCGAAGCCCGAAGCCCGAAGCCCGAAGCCCGAAGCCCGAAGCCCGAAGCCCGAAGCCCGAAGCCCGAAGCCCGAAGCCCGAAGCCAAATCAAACAACTATTATTCCGAGGAATACGACTGTGACCAAGGTAGCTCCCGAACTGCCCATCGAAGTGGATAGCGAAACCGGTGTCTGGACCACCGATGCCCTGCCCATGCTCTACGTACCGCGACACTTCTTCATCAACAACCATGTCGCCGTGGAAGAGGCGCTGGGTGCGGAGAAGTATGCCGAGATTCTCTATCACGCCGGCTACAAGAGCGCCTGGCACTGGTGCGAGAAGGAAGCCGAACTGCACGGACTGGAAGGTGAGGCGGTATTCGAGCACTACATGAAGCGTCTGTCCCAGCGTGGCTGGGGCAAGTTCATCACCGAGGAGATCGATCTGGACGCGGGCACCGTCCGGGTACGTCTCGAACACAGCGCCTTCGTGTATCAATTGGGCAAAGTGGGTCGCAAGGTCGAGTACATGTTCACCGGCTGGTTCGCCGGGGCCATGGACCAGATCCTCGCCGCCCGCGGCAGCAGCCTGCGTACCGTTGCCGAGCAGACGCAGAGCGCTGCCGAGGAGGGTTGCGAGGTGGGCTATTTCATCACCAAGCCGCTTTCATCCGACCAGCAGGGTTGAGGACCGTTCGTCATGGCATTCGAAGCACTATTCCAACCGATCGAAATCGGCAAGCTGACCATCCGCAACCGGGTGGTGAGCACCGCTCACGCCGAGGTCTATGCCACTGATGGCGGCATGACCACTGAGCGCTACGTCAAGTATTACGAGGAGAAGGCCAAGGGCGGCTGCGGTCTGTGCATCTGCGGCGGCTCCTCGGTGGTTTCCATCGACAGCCCTCAGGGCTGGTGGAGCTCGGTGAACCTGTCCACCGATCGCATCATTCCGCACTTCCAGAACCTGGCGGATGCGGTGCACAAGCATGGCGGCAAGATCATGATCCAGATCACCCACATGGGGCGCCGCTCGCGTTGGGACGGGTTCGACTGGTCGACCCTGGTGTCGCCTTCGGGGATCCGTGAACCGGTGCACCGCTCGACCTGCAAGACCATCGAGGAAGAGGAGATTTGGCGCATCATCGGTGATTTCGCCCAGGCGGCGCGGCGTGCGAAAGAGGGTGGTCTGGACGGCGTCGAGCTGTCCGCCGTGCACCAGCACCTGATCGACCAGTTCTGGAGCCCGCGCGTCAACAAGCGTACCGATCAATGGGGTGGCAGTCTCGAGAATCGCATGCGCTTCGGTCTGGAAGTACTCAAGGCAGTGCGCGCCGAGGTTGGTGACGACTTCGTGGTCGGCATGCGCATCTGCGGTGACGAGTTCCATCCCGATGGTCTGTCGCATGAGGACATGAAGCAGATCGCCGCCTATTACGATGCCACCGGCATGCTCGATTTCTTCGGCGTGGTCGGCTCGGGCTGCGATACCCACAACACCCTGGCCAACGTGATTCCCAACATGTCCTATCCGCCGGAGCCGTTCCTGCACCTGGCGGCGGGCATCAAGGAAGTGGTCAGCGTGCCGGTGATCCATGCCCAGAACATCAAGGATCCCAACCAGGCACAGCGCATCCTGGAAGGTGGCTATGTCGACCTGGTTGGCATGACCCGGGCGCATATCGCCGACCCGCACTTCATTGCCAAGATCAAGATGGGCCAGGTGGACCAGATCAAGCAGTGCGTGGGGGCCAACTACTGCATCGATCGCCAGTATCAGGGGCTGGACGTACTGTGTATCCAGAACGCCGCCACGTCCCGCGAATACATGGGGTTGCCGCATATCATCGAGAAGAGCGAAGGGCCCAAGCGCAAGGTGGTCGTGGTCGGTGGCGGTCCTGGCGGCATGGAAGCGGCGCGTGTCGCTGCCGAGCGCGGCCATGACGTGACCCTGTTCGAGGCCAAGGACAGTCTGGGCGGACAGGTCACCATCGCCTCAAAGGCGCCGCAGCGTGATCAGATCGCCGGTATCACCCGCTGGTATCAGCTCGAGCTGGCGCGCCTGAACGTCGATCTGCGCCTGGGAACCCTGGCCGACGAGGCGACGATCGCCGACCTGCGTCCGGATATCGTGGTGCTGGCCACTGGCGGGCAGCCGTTCCTGTCGCAATTCCCCGAGTGGGGCTATTCCGAGAACTCGGAAGAGAGCCTAGTGGTGAGCACCTGGGACATCCTCAGCGGTGCCGTCGAGCCGGGCAAGAACGTGCTGATCTACGACACCATCTGTGAATTTTCCGGCGTCTCGGCGGCGGACTACCTGGCCGACAAGGGCGCCAAGGTGGAGATCGTCACCGACGACATCAAGCCGGGTGCGGCGGTGGGCGGCACCACCTTCCCGACCTATTACCGCAGCCTCTACGAGAAGGAGGTGATCATGACCTCCGACCTGGCGCTGCATAAGGTCTATCGCGAAGGTGACTCGCTGGTGGCAGTGCTCGAGAACGAGTACACCGGCGCTCTGGAAGAGCGGGTGGTCGACCAAGTGGTGGTCGAGAACGGCGTGCGTCCCGATGAAGCCCTTTATTACGCACTCAAGGAGCAGTCGCGTAACCGGGGTCAGATCGATGTCGACGCGCTGTATGCCATCCAGCCGCAGCCGTGCCTGGCGGAAGAGGGTGAAGGCTTCCTGCTGTTCCGGTTGGGCGATTGCACGGCGCCGCGCAATACGCATGCGGCTATCTATGATGCCCTGCGCCTTTGCAAGGATTTCTAACCACCCAGTCGGAAGACAGAAGAAGGAAGAGGGGAGTGGCGAAGCGCTCTCAGCATTCGCCCGAACCGAGGTGCAGTGACGCGGTCCTGCCGTTGGGATGACGGCAGAGGCGTGGGGGCCAGGGATGGCCCTTTCACGCCGTGACCGCAGGTTGCCAACCGAGGTTCGGTAGCAGCGAATGCGTGGCGCGAGACGCTTCCCTCGTCCTTGACCGAACGGCGTCGATAACAATTGCTAGTTTGCGAGGTGAGCGAGATGCTCGAGACCCTCTTGCCGATTTTGATCTTCTCCGCGCTGGGGCTGGCGGTGATCGGCGCTTGGCGGCGTATCCGCCTGTGGCGCCAGGGACGGCCATCGCCTGTCCCGATTCTCAAAGGGCTGGCGGCCATGCCGCGTCGCTATCTGGTGGATCTGCACCATGTGGTGGGGCGCGACAAGGTGATGTCCAACACTCACGTGGCCACCGCCGGCGGTTTCGTGCTGGCAGCGGTGTTGATGATCTTGGTGCATGGTCTGGGACTGGCGCAGGGTGTGCTCGGCTGGGCGCTGCTGGTGGCCAGTGCGATCATGTTCGTCGGCAGCCTGTTCGTGGCCAGGCGACGCCGCAACCCGCCCGCGCGCTTGTCCAAGGGACCCTGGATGCGCTTGCCGAAGAGCCTGATGGCTTTTTCGTTGAGCGTGTTCCTGATCACGCTGCCGACGGTGGGTGTATTGCCTGCGGATTTCGGCAGTTGGATCCTGGCCGTGGCGCTGGCCGCGGTGGTGACCTGGGGCCTGGGCGAGATGTTCTTCGGCATGACCTGGGGCGGACCCATGAAGCATGCCTTTGCCGGCGCCCTGCACCTGGCCTTCCATCGCCGGGCCGAGCGCTTCGGTGGCGGTCGTTCCACCGGCCTCAAGGCGCTGAATCTGGACGATCCCAAGGTGTCGCTCGGCGTGGAGACGCCCAGCGACTTTACCTGGAACCAGTTGCTCGGATTCGACGCCTGCGTGCAGTGCGGTCGTTGCGAAGCGGTGTGCCCGGCCTTCGCCGCCGGTCAGCCGCTCAATCCCAAGAAGCTGATCCAGGACATGGTGGTTGGCATGACCGGCGGCAGCGATGCCAACTATGCCGGCAGCCCCTATCCGGACAAACCGGTCGGCGAGCATCACGGCGACCCGCATGGGCCTATCGTGGCCCGCGAGGGGAAGGCACTGGTCGATGCCGAGACGCTGTGGTCGTGCACCACTTGCCGGGCGTGCGTCGAAGAGTGCCCGATGATGATCGAGCACGTCGATGCCATCGTCGACATGCGACGCTTCCTGACCTTGGAACATGGCAATACGCCCAACAAGGGCGCCGAGGTGCTCGACAACCTGATCGCCACCGACAACCCCGGCGGCTTCGAACCCGGCTCGCGGATGCACTGGGCGGCGGACTTGAACTTGCCAGTGATGCGGGACGTCAAGCAAGCGGATGTGCTGCTGTGGCTCGGTGATGGTGCCTTCGACATGCGCAACCAGCGTACGTTGCGTGCCCTGATCAAGGTGTTGCGCGGTGCTGGCGTCGACTTCGCGGTGCTCGGCAACGAGGAGCGCGACAGTGGCGACGTGGCACGGCGTCTGGGTGACGAAGCGACATTCCAGTCACTCGCCAAGCGCAATATCGCCACCTTGTCGCAGTATCGTTTCCAACGCATCGTCACCTGTGACCCGCACAGTTTCCATGTGCTCAAGAACGAGTACGGCGAGTTGGGTGGCAACTATGAAGTGTTCCACCACAGCACCTATATTGCCGAACTGTACGAGGCGGGGCGTCTGCATTTCGCGCCCTGGAAGGGTGGCAAGGTCACCTACCACGACCCCTGTTACCTGGGGCGCTATAACGGCGAATATGAAGCGCCGCGCAATGTGCTCAGGGCGCTGGGCATCGAAGTGGCGGAGATGGCTCGCTCTGGTTTCCGGTCGCGCTGCTGCGGCGGCGGTGGCGGAGCGCCGATCACCGATATTCCCGGCAAGCAGCGGATTCCCGACATGCGCATGAACGACGTCAAGGAGACCGGTGCCGAGCTGGTGGCAGTCGGCTGTCCGCAGTGTACCGCCATGCTCGAGGGGGTGGTGGATGCCACTGCCGAGATCCGCGACATCGCCGAGCTGGTGGCCGATGCCCTGGTACCGGAGAGTGAAGCACGCGCTCAACCCACCGGCGAGGCACGCATCGCGATCAAGGAGGTGGCATCATGACCGAGATCTTGCGTCGCGATCCGCGCAAGGAATGGATCGCCCGGAACCGTCTGCATCCCGAACACGAACGGGTGTTGTTCGAGTTGGGACAAGGAACGGCCGTGGCAACGGAGTGGATGGGGCCCAATGGGGTGATACGCAAGAATCCCCATGGCTTGGGTTTCATCGGCCCCAATGGCATCAAGCGCATCGATCGCAGTGGAGTCCAGCAGGCCCCCACAGCGGGACGAGGTGCCGGGCATTCGACCACGACAGCCGATGACCGGCGCCATGTCGAGATCGAGGCACCGGCCTTCCTGGTCGCCGTGGTGCCGGATATGCCCGGCGGACGGCTATCGTCTCATGACCGCGACCTACTGGGCCTGGCCCGGCAACTGGCCGATGCCGATAGCGAACGGCAAGGAGCCGTGCTGGCGGTGGTCTTCGGTAGTCACAAGGAGGATGGCTTCGGTGAGGCGGGTGTCGATCGTCTGCTGCATCTCGATGAAGAGGTGTTCGATGGCTATACACCGGAGACACGCCTGGCGGCTCTAAGTGCCATCGAGCGTGAGCTTGCCCCGTATTACTGGTTGCTGCCCGACTCCAAGCTGGGCGGTGCCGACCTGGGGCGGCGGTTGGCGGCTCGCATCCAGGAGCGGCCTGCCACTGGTGTCTGGCAGATCGAGATGGACGACACCTGCGAATTGGGATGGCGCTGCACCGCTCGTGGAGCGGCGGGCACCACCGATATACAGCGCGCATTGCCGCGTGTGGCCTTGGCCTTGTCCGAGTGTGCCGAGCCGGTTTCCGAGACCCGTCATGCGGCGCAGCCGATGGCCTTGTCGCAGGCATTGCCTTCACAGTTGGGGCGTATCGAGGATCTGGGCCAGGTGGCCGTCGACCCGGCCGGGGTGGCGCTGGCGGAAGCCGAGTTCATTCTTTCCGCCGGCAATGGCGTCAAGGACTGGGATGGATTCCATCATGCCGCCAAGGTGCTGGGGGCGACCGAAGGGGCATCGCGGGTGGCAGTGGACGACGGATTCATGCCGCGCCATCGGCAGGTGGGTGCTACCGGAACCTGGGTAACGGCTCGAGTCTACCTAGCCGTGGGCATCAGCGGTGCCATTCAGCACCTGCAGGGCATCCAGAGCTGCGAAAAGGTGATAGCCGTCAACCTCGATCCGGGGTGTGACATGATCAAGCGTGCGGACTTGGCAGTGATCGGTGACTCGGCTAAGGTCCTGGCGGCACTAGTCGATCTGGTGGCGCAGCAACGAGAGGAGAAACGCGATGCAGCCTGAGGCCCAAGCCCCTGACGCTCAAGCCCGGGGGGCGCTCGAAGTTGCGGTTCTAGTGTCCATCGGTCGACATCCGCTGACCGGTCGCGCACGTCGTGCCGACCAGGATGCCCGGGGCGTTGAGCTGGCCATGTCCCTCGACAAGTCGCGTATTACGCTAGTGCATGCGGGAGTACTCGACGAGGAGAGCGAAGGCGCGCTGCGGGGCTATCTGGGCATGGGCTTCCAAGCCCTGACCCTGGTCGAGCAACCGCCGGGTGCCGATGTGATTCCCGCCTTGGCCAGCGCCCTGAGCGAAGCGAAGCCCCAGTTGGTGATTACCGGCGAACGTGCCGAACAGGGAGAAGGCTCCGGCTTGTTGCCCTATCTACTTGCCGAACGTCTGGGCTGGCCGATGGTCAGCGGCTTGGCCAACGTGGAAAAGGTGGAGAATGGCGTTGCCACCCTGCTCCAGGCCCTGCCTCGAGGTCAGCGTCGTCGGCTTCAGGTGCGCCTGCCGGCCATCGTTACCGTCGATGGCGCCGCATCGGCCGCGCGGCAGAGCGCCTACGGGCCGGCACGCCGAGGTGAAATGCGCCTTGCCGAGGCTCCTGCGGTATTCGACGAAGCCTCGAACGACTGGACGGTGCAAGCTGCTCGCAAGCGACCCAAGCGGTTGAAGATCGTCAAGGCGGCCTCGGCCCGTGACCGTTTCAAGGCCGCCGCGGCCAAGGCCGAGGGGGGGGGCGGCCAAGTGCTGTCCGACGTGACGCCGGAACAGGGCGCCGAGGCGATCTACAAGCTGCTCAAGGAGGAAGCGGTACTGCGCTAGGAAACTCCTGATCCAGGACGCTCCTGATTCAGGACGTTGCTGTGGCTGATGCCCGTGCCCGGGTCAGCCACAGTTTACGTGCACTCTCTCCAACCTGCTCGGCCTACGCTCTCTTGGTCGTATCCGCGGCGCCTTTCTTGAAGGTGGTTCGCTTGCCCTTCACTACCATCACGACCCCAGTCAATACGACGGCCATGCCCACCAGGGCGATGGGCGGCAGCGCCTCGTCGAACAGCCACCAGGCTTCCAGGGCGGTGACCGGCGGTACCAGATAGAACAGACTGGCCACGCGCGAGGCTTCGCCACGCTTGATCAATGCCATCAGCAACAGGATGGCGGCGATCGACAATACCAGCACCAGCCAGCCGAGGGTCAGGATGAAGGTGGGCGTCCAGTCGATATGCCGCTCTTCGAGCAGCAGGGCGCCGAGCCCCAGTAGCACTCCGGCGCCTAGATACTGAACGACTGTGCCCCCAAGCAGTGGCATCCCCGTGCAGTAACGTTTCTGGTAGAGAGTGCCACAGGAGATGCCACACAGTGCGACCAGTACACTGGCCAAGGCGCCCAGCCCGAAGCCGTGGAACAGTCCACCATCGCCTGGGTCCAGCTTACTACCCAGTACCAACGTGATACCCACCAGCCCCAGAGCCAGCCCGGTCCATTGGGATGGACTCAAGCGCTCGTCGAGCAGTGGCCGGGCCAAGGCCGCGGTCAGCAGCGGTTGCAGGCCGACCAGCAGCGAGGCCAGCCCTGCCGGCATGCCCAGGTAGATGCCATAGAAGACACCGCCCAGATAGGCACCATGCACCATCAGACCCGAAACAGCGATATGCCCCCACAGCCGTGGGCCTTTCGGCCAGCCGCCTTTGAGCAGGAATACCAGGGGAATCAACAATGCCAGAGTCAGCACGAAACGCACGAACAAAAAAGTAAAGGGTTCCGCATAAGGAAGCCCGAACTTGGCACCGATGAAGCCGGTGCTCCACAGCAGCACGAATAAGGCCGGCATGGCGGCGATGGCGAGTGAGGACGTTCGAGAGGCAGACATGTGGGCAGTCCTTGTCTTTCGAGAAGCCGTGGAAAATCCTACCTTACCCGTTGATTAGCAATGGCGGAAGAAAAGGGACTGGGATGATGACATGAGAGGGACTAAATGTCGCAAAATAGTGACGTATGTAAGTTTGGAATAACTTCATGTATCTATTTGTTACAACAAAGTGTTGAACCTAGGCCACTCATGGCCGTCACACTAGGGCACATTCACTGTCACACCCTTGGAGGTATCACATGCAACGGATGACTGCTCTGTTTTCCGCCGCCCTGCTGACAGCGGGCCTGGTATCGGCTCAGGCAGCTTTTGCCCAGCAAGATCCCGCGCAAGACCCCACACAGTCCCAGGCCGCTCCGGCACAGGACTTCAGCGATGAACAGCTTCAGCAGTTCGCCGACGCCTCTCAGGAAATCGCCGTGATTTCGCAGGAGTACACCGAACGCCTTCAGGCAGCCGAAGACGAGGCCAGCCAACAGGAAATTCGCATGGAAGCCAACGATGAGATGGTCAAGGTCGTTGAGGGTAGCGGCTTGGACGTAGAGACCTTCAATGCAATCGGGCACGCTATTCAGCAGGACCCTGAATTGATGCAACGAGTTCAGCAGATGGCAGGGCAGCAATAGAGCAGTCATAAGCTGATCGTCGTCGGTTTTTTGACCGACAGCGTCAATATGAAAGGCCATCCTTGCGGGTGGCCTTTCGCGTATCTGGTAGGCAAGGCACGCTTTACACCCACCGTTTGGCGCTTCAAACTGGCGTCATAGTCTGTCTGGGCAGGAGTCGTGCATGGACGTCGAGCTACTGGAAATACGAGAGCACATGGGGCGCTTCCCTCCCTTCGACAGCCTCCCCGATGCATTGCTCGACGAGGTCGCCAGCCAAGTGGAAGTGGCCTATTTCAAGGCGGGCACGGATGTTCTCAAGCTGGACGACACCATCTCCGACCTATTGTATATCCGCAGTGGTGCGGTGGAGATCTACCGCCGCAATGGCGATCTCTACAATCGTCTGGGCGAGGGCGATATCTTCGGGCACTTCAGTTTGTTGCGCAATCACCGCATACGCCATCCCGCCCGTGCCATCGAAGATACCCTGATCTATTACATTCCCGAGCGTGTCTTTCATCACCTCTGCGAGGCGGACGAGCACTTCGCCGATTTCGTCGAGTTGGATAGACCTCGCTTGAAGTCGACGGTGGAAGAGCAGCGCAAGAGCAACGAGATGATGCTCACTCGGGTCCGCAAGCTAGTCACTCGCGGCCCATTGCTGATCGACCGGAGCGTATCGGTACAGGAAGCCGCGAGGCGCATGAACGAGGAAAGCGTCTCGGCAGTGCTGGTCATCGCCGAGCCGGGTGACGACCCCCGCCGCACCTTTACCGACAAGAAGGGCCGCCAATGGCAGTTGGTGGGAATATTGACCGATCAGGATCTTCGCAACCGGATAGTGGCCGAGGGGCTATCGGCCACCACGCCGGTCGGCGATGTGGTGACCGAGAATCTCATTACTATCCGCTCCGACGAGTCGGTGCACGAGGCGATGCTCTACATGTTGCGCAGTAACGTGCACCACTTGCCGGTACTGTACCGCCGTCGGCCGGTAGGGGTGCTGCATCTGTCGGACATCATCCGTTATGAAACGCACAGCAGTCTCTATCTGGTCAGCAACATCTACAGTCAGCCCAATGCCCAAGGCCTGGGGCGTCTAGAGCCGGAAGTGCGAGCCGCCTTCGTGCGCATGGTCAAGGACGGTGCCAACTCACAGATGGTCGGTAGCGCGCTGTCGACCATCGGGCGGAGCTTCACCCGACGATTGTTGGAGTTGGCTCAGGAAGCGCTGGGGCCGCCACCGGTTCCCTACTGCTTCATGGCATTGGGCTCCATGGCGCGCAACGAGCAAAGCATCGTCACCGACCAGGACAACGCGCTGGTTCTGGATGACAGCTTCGATCCGCAGCGCCACGACGACTACTTCGCCGAACTGGCGAAGCGAGTCAGCGATGGTCTGGATGCCTGTGGCTATACCTATTGCAAGGGAGGGATCATGGCCACTAACCCGCAATGGCGGCAGCCGTTGCGGGTGTGGAAGGGCTATTTCAGCGACTGGATCGACAATCCGAACCCGGAGCACCTGCTGCATAGCTCGATCTTTTTCGATCTGGACAGTGTTTACGGCGAAGAAGCCTTCGTCGAGCAGCTGCAGGATCTGGTGGCTGAAAAGGCGTCGCAAAGTCCGTACTTCTTGGCGGCCATGGCACGCAATGCGCTCAATCGCACGCCACCACTGGGCTTCTTCCGCACCTTCGTGATGGAGAAGGATGGCAAGCAGAACAATTCCATCAACCTCAAGCGGCGCGGCACGGCACCGATGACCGACCTGATCCGGGTACACGCCCTGGCCTGTGGTTCTCGGGCCCAGAACTCCTTCGATCGCCTCGATGACATTGCCAAGACTCAGTTATTGCCGGCGGGCACCGGTGACAAGATCCGTTATGCACTGGAGTTCATCGCCATGGTGCGCATTCGCCACCAGGTGATCGACATCGAGGAGGAGCGGGTGCCGGACAACAATATCGAGCCGGGCAATGTCTCGGATACCGAGCGCCACAATCTCAAGGATGCCTTCCAGGTGTTGAGCAATGCCCAGAAGTTCCTGAAATACCGCTATCCCATTCCCACCACGAGTCGTGCGCTCTGATCCGATGCCCTCCTTTCGCCTCCCCCAGCAATCGCGGCCAGACTGGTCGGAATACATGATACGATGCGCCGCCGTTGCTCGTGAGCCACGCTTGGCACGCTTCTTCGCCGCCGGCAGCCTGGCACCCGAGACGCCGATCGGTGAGGCGCCCCTGGTCGCCATGGACATGGAAACCACCGGCCTCGACGAGCGACGTCACGCCATCGTCAGCATCGGCCTGGTTCCCTTCACGTTGCAGCGCATTCTTCTGGCTCAGCGCCGCTACTGGGTGGTGCGGCCACCTCGTCCCTTGAGTCGGAAATCGGTGACTTTTCATCGCATCACTCATTCTGAGATCGCCGAAGCCCCCGATCTGGAAGAGATCCTGGAGGAAGTGCTGGCCATGCTGGCGGGTCGACTGGCCGTGGTGCACTACCGCCATATCGAAAGGCCGTTCTTCGATACTGCCGTCAAGGCGCGCCTGGGGCAGGGGGTGCGCTTTCCGGTGATCGACACCATGTCGTTGGAGGCACGCCTGCACCGTCAATCACCCTGGGCACGGTTTCGGCGCTGGATGGGGCGCCCGCCGGTATCCATTCGTCTGCACAACAGCCGGCTGCGTTATGGTCTGCCGGCTTATCAGGGCCACCATGCGTTGATCGATGCGCTAGCCACGGCGGAACTGCTGCAGGCGCAGATCGCCAACCGCTACCAGTGGGATACGCCGGTCGGGGAATTATGGAGCTAGAAGGCCTCTGGCGGGAGGCGAGTGGGAAAACACGACAGGCGGCCACAAGGCCGCCTGTCGTGTTTGTTGCGGGCTGTTGTGTCAGGCAGCCTTGGGTTCGCTCATCAGCCCCTTGACGATGGCGTAGCAGGCGGCCAGCAACACCAGTGTGAAGGGTAGGCCGGTGGTGATCACCGCCGTCTGCAGGGCCGTGAGGCCGCCACCCAACAGCAGGGCGATGGCGATGGCGCCTTCGATGGTGGCCCAGAACACCCGCTGCGGCTTGGGGGCGTCGACCTTGCCGCCGGCGGTGATCGAGTCGATCACCAGCGATCCGGAGTCGGAGGAGGTGATGAAGAACACCATCACCAGCACGATGGCCACGAAGGAGGTGATGGCCGTCAGCGGCAGCTGGCCGAGCATCTGGAAGAGCTGCAGCTCGAGGGCTGCCTCCCGGACGCCTTCGAAGCCCTGGTTGACGGCCTGGTCGATGGCGGTGCCGCCGAAGGAGGTCATCCACAGCACCGAGACCACCGAGGGCACCAGCAGCACGGCGATCAGGAACTCGCGGACCGTGCGGCCACGGCTGACCCGGGCGATGAACATGCCGACAAACGGCGACCAGGCGATCCACCAGGCCCAGTAGAAGGCCGTCCAGCCCTGGGAGAAGTTGGCGTCCTCGCGCCCGAAGGGGTTGGACAGCGCCGGCAGGTTCACGGCGTAGGAGAGCAGGTTCTCGAAGAAGCCGGTAACGATCATCAGGGTCGGGCCCACGAGGATCACGAACAGCAGCAGCAAACCGGCGAGAATCATGTTGAGCTGCGAGAGCCGCTTCACGCCCTTGTCGACGCCGAGCACCACCGA
The DNA here is from genome assembly GCF_014651875.1 of Litchfieldella qijiaojingensis. GTDB lineage: Bacteria > Pseudomonadota > Gammaproteobacteria > Pseudomonadales > Halomonadaceae > Litchfieldella > Litchfieldella qijiaojingensis. The sequence goes on along the minus strand of NZ_BMXS01000016.1, from coordinate 19,686 downwards.
GACCAGCGCCACGGCGGTAATGCCCATGATCAACAGCACCATGGTGGTGTTGGTGGCGGGCACGCCGAACAGGTAGCCGAGCCCCGCCGTGGCCTGGGTGGCGCCCAGCCCCAGCGAGGTGGCCAGTCCGAACAGCGTGGCGAACACTGCCAGGATGTCGATGACATGCCCCGGCCAACCCCAGATACGCTCTCCCAGAATCGGGTAGAAAATCGAGCGCATGGTCAGCGGTAACCCCTTGTTGTAGGCAAATAGCGCCAGCGCGAGCGCCACCACGGCATAGATACCCCATGGGTGCAGGCCCCAGTGAAAGATGGTGGCGGCCATGCTCAGCGATATCGCGCCCTGTGCATTACCGGCGGCGGCACCCAGCGGCGCCCAGTCGGTGCGTGCGCCGTTTTCCATACTGGTGCCGCCAAGGGCGGTGTCGAAGTGCGTGATCGGCTCGGAGACACCGTAGAACATCAGGCCGATGCCCATGCCGGCGGCGAACAGCATGGAGAACCAGCCCAGGTAGCTGAAGTCGGGCTTGGCATGCATGCCGCCGATCCGAACCTTCCCCAGCGGGGTGAAGATCAGCACGATGGAGAGGACCACGAAGATATTGGCCGCCAGTAGGAAGAACCACGACAGGTTCCCGGTGAGGAAGCCGAACATGGCATCGAAGATGGGTTCGATCTCATCCTGCAGGGCTAGTGTGATGATCACGAAGAACAGGATCACCAGCGAGGAGAAGGTGAAGACCTTGCCATGCAGGTCGACGTTGATCCCCAAGGGGCTGGCGGTGATATTGTCCTGGCCGATCACGTAGTCGGTATCGATGAGGTTTGCCGGCCCGTCAGGGGCGGGTATGCCTTCGGAGCCTGCGTTCTGCCCCTTGGCTGTTTGTTGAGAGGAATGATTTGCCACAGTGGAATCTCCGTCTGAGTGACTTCAGGTAACTGCATCGCTCAAGTCGGGTTGGATAAGTCTTCCCGGACTATGTTTTTTTCTCCATTCTTGTGTCTCCTTCAGCCTGCTGAATGCGATGAGTGGCCTCCATACCATACCGGAATGAGTCGTGGGTTTGTCCAATCAGTTTGGTAACTTAGTCACGACAATGCCAGGGAAGCCTTGAACGGGCCGTCCCTGGCAGGGTAGGCGAAACCGGTCGGTATTGCTTACCGGCACGATGGGTCAACGCTTCAGGTGGCCGCGGTCAATCCCAGTTGACGTTGCTCCTGGTGCAGCCCCTTGTAGAGGCTGAAGCACATTACCAGCAACACCAGGGTGAAAGGCAGGCCAGTGGTCACGGCGCCTGCCTGCAGCGCACTGAGGGCTGTGCTGCCACCGCCATACAGCAATACCCCGGCGATCACACCTTCCAGGGTTGCCCAGAATACGCGCTGGCTCTTGGGCGCATCGGTCTTGCCCCCGGCGGTGATGTTGTCGATCACCAGAGAACCGGAGTCCGACGAGGTGATGAAGAACACCAGCACCAGTACGATGGCCAGGGTCGAGGTCAGCATCGTCAGCGGCAGGTGCTCGAGCATCTGGAACATTGCCAGCGACACGTCGCTGATGCCCTCGGATAGCGCGCCCACGTTGTTGGCAGCTTGTTCCAGCGCGGTACCGCCAAAGGCCGTCATCCACACGATGGTCACCACGGTCGGGACCACCAGTACCGCGGTCAGGAATTCGCGTACCGTGCGGCCACGCGAGACGCGTGCGATGAACATGCCAACGAACGGTGACCAGGAGATCCACCAGGCCCAGTAGAAGACCGTCCAGCCGTGGTACCAGGTCTGGTCGTCGCGACCGATCCAGTTCGACAGCGGTACGATATGGGCCACGTAGTCGACGGTGGTGGTCCACAGGCCGTTGATGAACAGCAGGGTGGAGCCAGTAAGCACCACGAACAGCAGCAGTGTCAGGGCAATCACCATGTTGATATTGGAGAACAGCTTGACCCCGCCGTCGATGCCGCGCCATACCGAGAACAGCGCCACGGCGGTAACCACCACGATGATGGCGAGCTGGGTGCCAATGGTATTGGGAACATCGAACAGATAGGCCAACCCGCCGGCCGCCTGGCTGGCGCCGAAGCCCAGCGAAGTGGCCAGGCCAAAGATCGTGGCCAGTACGGCGACGATATCGATGATATGGCCGATCCAACCGCGGGTACGCTCACCGAGGAGCGGGTAGAACGCTGAACGCAGGGTCAGGGGCAATCCTTGATTATAGGCGAAGAAGGCCAGCGACAGCCCCACCACACCGTAGATCGCCCAGGGATGGAGTCCCCAATGGAACATGGTTGCGCCCATGGCGGCGCTGGCGCCTTCGGCGGTGCCGGCGGCGGCGTTCAACGGCGTGCCGTACCAGTCGGTGTAATAGGCCACCGGTTCGGCCACGCTCCAGAACATCAAGCCGATACCCATGCCAGCGGCGAACAGCATGGCAAACCATGACACTCGCGAGTACTCGGGACGAGCGTCCTGGCCTCCCAGGCGAATCTTGCCGACAGGGAGAAAGATCAATGCAATACAGAACACCACGAAGATATTGCCGGCGATCATGAACAGCCAGTCGAAATGTTCGATCGACCAACCGCGTGCGGCGCCGAGTTGCTGGTTGGCCACCTCCGGATAGACCAATGCATAGATGATGAATGCCAGGATGGCAATGGCGGAAAGCGGAAACACCGGGTTATGGAAATCCAGCCCCATAACCTGTTTGTTGTCCTGACCGGGTGTCAGGACGGGGTCGTCATCTTGTCTCATGGGATACCCTCGTTTGTTGTTGTCGACCGAATCCGCCGAGCGACGCCTGGTGGATTCAGTTAACGCATTCTTGGGGCATCCCGGTGCGCGTAGTGTCGTGAAAGCGACCTCTACATGTCTGGCGGGATGTGATGCGGTATGTTACTCGCGCTTTATAGTAATGACCGAGCCCACCGTTCAGGTGGGCTCGAGGATAGGCGAATCGATAGGCGATTCGTGTGTCATTGCTCGTCGCCGCCACGGATTCTCTCGTCAATGGTTTCCGCGGCACGTTCGGCACCTTCTCGGGTACGCTGCCAGGCGCTTTCAGCACCTTCCCGAGTGGCTTCCCAGGCCTCTCGGGCACGTTGCCTGGCCTCATCCCACCAGCTGGCGTTGTATTCCGGCATTTCATCCAGTTCGGCCGCGGAGACATCGACGATGACTCGGTGAGCGGTATCGCCGTCATTCTCGGTAACGGTCTCCAGGCGATAATTTCCGTTGTCAACGACGATCTCGCGACCGCCCAGCCCCAGGGTGGAGCCACTTTCGATGACCAGGGACTGCACCCGCATGTCATCGTCCAACAGGATATCCTCGACCTCGCCGACCCTCTCCTCCAGGTTGCTGGACAGGTAGACGTCGGCATCGAGGATGGTGTCGGCGGAATACAATCCCTGTGGTTCCTGCGGCTCTTCGGCAGCATGTCCGCTGACCGCGAAGCTGGCAGCGATCAACGTGGTACCGATGTTCAAGAATGTCTTGCGCATGTCGTCGACCCCGTTTCCGACGGAAAAACACTTTCCCTGATCAACGTAATGGACAGCGCTTGGAATTGTCAGAAGGTATAGGTATTTTTTTGTTTCCCGAAGTATCCGCGCCCCCTGTCCAGGTAGCCGAGAGCGACGCACGCGTATCCTTTCTCGGCGTTCGCCAGGCGCTCGGGGCCAGCACGATTGCCTCCGATAAACGCTGGTGCCACCATGCGGGTATGTCATTATCGATAAAAACGAGCACGCGCCATGACCGTCCAGACCGTGACCCCCTCCCGTCGCTTCCGGGGCAAGCCCCGTGGTCGTGACCTTGACCCCGCTGCGCTGGAGGAACTACGAACCCTGATCGGTGACGAGCGGGCTGAGCCCAGCCTGCGTCGCCGCGACCTGCTGATCGAGCATCTGCACGTCATCCAGGATACCCATGGCCATCTCTCGTTACGCCACCTGCGGGCACTGGCCGCCTTCATGAACCTGCCGATGGCGGCGGTTTACGAGACGGCGACCTTCTATGCTCATTTCGACGTCATCCATGACGACCAGACGCCGCCGCCGGCCACGACCATTCGTGTCTGCGACTCGCTGTCCTGCCAACTGGCCGGGGCCGCGACACTGAAAGCCGAGCTCGAAGCCGGTGTCGACCCGGCCGAGGTGCGCGTCCTGCGCGCTCCCTGCATGGGCCGTTGCGAAATGGCGCCAGTGGTGGAAGTCGGCCATCGGCATGTCAATCACGCCACGCGCGAGGCCGTCGAGGCGGTGCTGGATACCCACCACTTCCATCCCGAGGCCATCGACTGGCAGCATCTGAAAGACTATCGCTGCGAGGGCGGCTATGAACTGCTCGGCCAGTGCCGCGATGGCCAGGTCTCCGTGGATGAACTGATGAAGACGCTCGAGACCGCCAACCTGCGCGGACTGGGCGGTGCCGGTTTCCCGACCTTCAAGAAGTGGTACTTCGTGCGTCAGGAACCCGGACCGCGTTATTGCGCCATCAATGCCGACGAGGGCGAACCGGGAACCTTCAAGGATCGTTACTATCTGGAGCGCGCTCCGCATCGTTTCCTCGAGGGTGCCCTGATCAGTGCCTGGGCGGTGGAGGCCGAGGCGCTGTATATCTACCTGCGCGACGAATATCCCGGCCTGCACCGGGTGCTGCACGAAGCCATCGCCGAACTGGAGGCAGCCGGCCTGGTCGAAGCAGGGTATATCGTGATGCGGCGTGGCGCCGGCGCCTATATCTGCGGCGAGGAGTCGGCGATGATCGAGTCGCTGGAAGGCAAGCCCGGCAAGCCGCGCCACCGCCCGCCGTTCGTGGCGCAGCGAGGCCTGTTCGACCGCCCGACCCTGGTCAATAACGTCGAAACCGTCTACTGGATCCCGTTGATCTGGCAGCGTGGCGCCGAGTGGTTCGCCGGCCATGGTCGCCATGGCCGCAAGGGGCTCAGAAGTTTCTCGGTCTCGGGACGGGTCAAGCGTCCCGGTGTCCATCTGGCACCGGCCGGTATCACCATGAACGAGCTGCTGGAAGAGTACTGTGGTGGCATGCAGGAAGGCCACCAGCTCCTGGCGTATCTGCCTGGCGGGGCGTCGGGCGGGATTCTGCCGGCGTCCAAGGCCGATGTGCCGCTCGACTTCGACACCCTGCAGGAGCATGGTTGCTTCATTGGTTCGGCGGCGGTGATCGTGGTGTCCGATCAGGACGACCTGCGCGCGGCAGTGGCCAACCTGTTGGCGTTCTTCGCCGACGAGTCCTGTGGCCAGTGCACGCCGTGCCGCGTGGGCACCGAGAAGATGCTGACCCTGCTCGAACGCGACGAATGGGACGCCGCCGAGCTCGAACGGTTGTCTCAGGTGATGATGGACGCCTCGATCTGTGGCCTCGGACAGGCGGCCCCCAACCCGGTACTGGGGCTGCTCAAGGACTTTCGCGAGCCGCTGGCCGCGCAGAACATTATCGTCAAAGGCTGAGGGTAGAGGAGACCGACCATGAACACCGCACTATCCCCGGCTGCATCCGCTCAGGCCGACGCCTTTACCCTGACCCTCGACGGCGCTGAAGTCAGCGCCTATCCCGGCGAAACGTTGTGGCAGGTGGCCAAACGCGCTGGCGAGACCATTCCGCATCTGTGTTTCAAGGATGCCCCCGGCTACCGGCCCGACGGCAACTGCCGTGCCTGCATGGTCGAGGTCGAGGGCGAACGCACGCTGGCGGCGAGCTGCCTGCGCGAAGCCAAACCCGGTATGGTGGTCAAGAGTGCCACCTCCGAACGCGCACGCATTTCCCGCGAAGGAGTGATGGAACTGCTGATCGCCGATCAGCCTGATCGTGACGACAGCCCCGACCGCTCCAGTCACTTCTGGGCCATGGCCGATCAACTGGCCATCGATGCCACGGCGGTCAAGGAGCGCCTGCCGTCGCGTGAGGCGCGTTCGGAACCTACCGTGCACCATGTCGTCGCCCGTGAAGGCTCCCTGACCCACGACACCACCCACTCGGCGATGAACGTCAATCTCGACGCCTGTATCGAGTGCAACCTCTGCGTGCGAGCCTGTCGCGAGGTACAGGTCAACGACGTCATCGGCCTGGCGAATCGCGGTGCGGCGTCCAAGATCGTCTTCGACTTCGACGATCCCATGGGAGATAGCACCTGCGTGGCGTGTGGCGAGTGCGTCCAGGCATGTCCGACCGGGGCGCTGATGCCGGCCACCCTGATCGACGAGCAAGGGCATGGCGACTCCAAGGTCGCCGACAAGACCGTCGATTCGGTATGCCCCTATTGCGGGGTTGGCTGTCAGCTCACTTATCACGTCAAGAACGACGAGATCCTGTTCGTCGAAGGCCGCGATGGGCCGTCGAACCAGAACCGCCTGTGCGTCAAGGGCCGCTTCGGCTTCGATTACCCGCGCCATCCCTCGCGCTTGACCGTGCCGTTGATCCGTCGCGAGGGCGTTCCCAAAGGCATCGATCCGGATTTCGATCCGGCCAAGCCGCTGAGCCATTTCCGCGAAGCGAGCTGGGATGAAGCCCTGGACCTGGCGGCCAAGGGGTTGGTCGATCTCAAGAAGGCCCACGGCCCCGATGCCCTGGCCGGCTTCGGCAGTGCCAAGTGCTCCAACGAGGAAGCCTGGCTATTCCAGAAACTGGTACGTACCGGTTTCGGCTCCAACCATGTCGACCACTGTACGCGCCTGTGCCATGCCAGCTCAGTGGCAGCGTTGATGGAGTGCATCGGTTCGGGGGCGGTAACCGCCTCGTTCATGCAGGCGCAGGAAGCGGACGTAGTGATCCTTACCGGCTGCAATCCGACGGTGAACCACCCGGTGGCGGCGACCTTCTTCAAGCAGGCCGCCAAGCGCGGCACCAAGCTGATCATCATCGACCCGCGTGGGCAAGCGATGGGCGCTTATGCTCACAAGGCACTGCGCTTCACGCCGGGCAGCGACGTCTCGCTGTTCAATGCCATGCTCAACGTGATCGTCACCGAGGAGCTCTACAACCAGGAGTACATCGATGCCCACACCGAGGGCTTCGAGGCATTGAAGGCGCACGTGCGCGACCTGACGCCGGAGGCCATGGCCGAGAGTTGCGGTGTCAGTGCCGAAGCGATTCGTGAGGTGGCGCGCGAATATGCCAAGGCCGACAAGGCGATGATCTTCTGGGGCATGGGCATCTCGCAGCATACCCACGGCACCGACAATGCCCGCTGTCTGATCTCGCTGGCGCTGGCTTGCGGCCATACTGGGCGACCCGGTACCGGCCTGCACCCGCTGCGTGGCCAGAACAACGTTCAGGGGGCGTCGGATGCCGGCCTGATCCCCATGGTCATGCCCGATTACCAACCGGTCTCCGATGCCCAGGTGCGCAGCGCCTTCGAAGAGCTGTGGAATACCAAGCTCGACGACAAGCCGGGACTCACCGTGGTCGAGATCATGGAGGCCATTCACGATGGCACCATCCGTGGCATGTATATCCAGGGCGAGAATCCAGCCATGTCCGACCCGGATCTGAGTCATGCGCGTGCCGCCCTGGCCAAGCTCGAACACTTGGTGGTGCAGGACCTGTTCGTCACCGAGACCGCCCAGTTCGCCGACGTGATCCTGCCGGCCTCCGCCTGGCCGGAGAAGGATGGTACCGTGACCAATACCAACCGTCAGGTGCAAATGGGGCGTCAGGCGATGCCGCTGCCGGGCGATGCCAAGCCCGACTGGTGGATCATCCAGGAAGTCGCCAAGCGCTTCGGTCTACCCTGGAACTACCAGCATCCTCGTGATGTGTTCGCCGAAATGACGCGTGGCATGCCGTCGCTCGATCATATTTCGTGGGAACGCCTGGAGCGCGAGGACTCGGTGACCTATCCCTGTCCGGCGGACGATGCTCCCGGAGCGGATGTGGTGTTCTCGGATGCTTTCCCAACGGCGTCCGGCCGGGCCAAGTTCAGTCCCACCTTGCCGCTGCCGCCGGATGAGCCGATCGACGCCGACTACCCCACGGTGCTGACCACCGGGCGCCAGCTCGAGCATTGGCACACCGGCTCGATGACCCGTCGGGCCCGGGTACTCGACGACCTCGAGCCCGAGGCCGTGGCCAGCCTGGCACCCAGCGAGCTGAGGCGCCTCGGGGTCCAGCCGGGCGATCCGCTGACCATCACCACCCGGCGTGGCGAGATCACTCTGCGCACGCGGGCCGACTCGCTGATGCCGGAGGGTATGGTATTCGTGCCGTTCTGCTATGCCGAGGCGGCGGCGAATATCCTCACCAACCCGGCGCTGGACCCGTTCGGCAAGATCCCCGAGTTCAAATACGCCGCCTGCCGGTTGTCCAAGGCGGCAGCTCGAGAGGCCGTCTCCCCCTGAGGGGATATAGAGGAGGACAGGCAGATGATGATCGTCGATCTGATCGATGGGGATGACTTCCGCAGCCGGCTGGTGGCCTTGGGAGTTCAGATTCCCGAGGGGGCCTGCCCCGAAACGTGTGCGCGTCTGGCGTTGCGCAAGCATGCGGAAGTGGGTGTTCTGGGACTTCAGGATCTGGTACGCGAGCTGATGCAGCATACCGACGTCATGTTGCCTTCGGTGCGCTCCGCCATTGAACGCTACCTGCTGCCAGGTTTGCGCTGACCGTCGCTCGCCATTTCACGACACTGTGAACGCACGCCCCGCCCGACCTTGTGTCGAGCGGGGCGTTGCCGTTTGCACAGAGGCACTCTGACCCATGTGTCATTTAGCGCCATGCTGAATGCCTTGCGCATGCGCCGATCGGACTAAAATGGTGCAGTGCCGTTTTTGGTATCTTGTTGATGTTAAAGTTTTTTATATGCCTGTGGCCAGGGTTGGCATGTCCTGTGCTGGTGTTTGGGCAAGTACAGAGGCAACCCAGGAGGCAAGGATGAAACATCGCAGCAGGTCTCATCATAAGCTCATGGCGATGCTGTCGGTCGCTGCCTTGATGCTTGGTTCGCTGTCGCTTGCAGGCTGTGACAGTGGTGACGATATGCCGCCCATGGAAAACCAGTCGTCCACGGATCAGCCCACCGAGCAGGATTCTGGAATGCAGGAAGGCAATGTCGGCACGCCGCAAGAGGATACCGGTATGCAGCAAGGTGACGCCGGCATGAATGAGGAGTCGTCCCAAAAGTCCATGGCGGAGGATGGGCAAGAACAGCAACAGAAACAGAAACAGCAAGAGCAGCAACAGCAAGAGAGTAGCCAGGGATGATTAGTAGCCAGGGATGGCGCAGGGAGCGGAACATGTCTGGTGGCTGCAACCAGGCGAAGTCATCGCTATCAAGGAGGTAGACAGGATCATGATGTCCAACGAACTGCTCAAGAGGATCGGAATTCTCTGTGTGTCATTCGGCCTGCTCGCCAGCCCGATGGCTTTTTCCATGGAAGAACCGGAATACGATCCACAAGCGTCTGGACAGAGCGACCCTGAATGGCAGGAAGCGCCCGATCCCTCTGGAGCATCCGATTCTCGAACAGGATCGGAACCCGACCCGACCATGCCGGAGACTGAACCGGCACCGGGAGCGGGGCCAGACACGTCCGGCACGGAATCGGGTTTGCCACCCCAGGGTGACGAGGCAGGCTTCGGTAGTGGTGGCGAAGCCTTGCCCCAGGAAGAAACATCGGAGCCTTGGGAGGAAGCTAATTAAGAGGAAAAAAGGAAGTCCTCAACGAGGAGAGCATGGACGACAAGGAATGGTGCCGGCCCACCATGAGGAACGTCGTCTTTTCACAAGGATGTGACGCATCGCCCCCGAAGGTTATCGGGGGCGATGTCGTTTCTAGCCCTCATCTTCCTCGAGACGCCGATACAGGGTCTTGCGAGCGATGCCGAGAATATCGGCGGTGCGCCGTTTGTTGCCGCCAGTGGCTTCCAGGACCTTCTGGATATAGCGTTTTTCCACATCCTCGAGACGTGGCCAGTGATCGCCATACTCGTCAGGCATCAAGTCGCTGTCGGTCACGGCAGGTCTGCCATTGGTGTGCTGGCGAATCCGTTCGGGCAGGTCGGCATGGCTCAATACGCCGTCCTCGGCCAAGGTCACGGCCCGCATGATGGCATTCTCCAACTCGCGGACGTTGCCTGGGTAGGAGTAAGTCAGCAAGGACTGCAAGGCCAAGGGTTCGACATGCTTGATGGGTTTGTCCTGGGCTTCGGAGTGCTTGTCGATCAGAGCCGCCACCAACCGGTCGATATCGCCCTCGCGTTCACGTAACGGGGGAATGCGCAACGAGAAGGTTTCCAGGCGATAGAAGAGGTCGCTGCGAAAGTTCTCGTTCTTGATTTCCTCTTCCAGATCTCGGTGTGTCGCGGCGATGATCCGCACGTCGACCTTATCTTCCTTCTCGGCGCCCACTGCGCGTATGGTCTTTTCCTGCAGGGCGCGCAACAGTTTGGCTTGCAACGCCGTCGGCATCTCGCCGATCTCGTCGAGGAACAGGCTGCCACCCGCGGCGGCCTGGAACAGGCCTTGGCGTGACTCGCTGGCACCGGTGAAGGCTCCCTTTACATGTCCGAAGAATTCGCTCTCCATCAGTTCGGATGGGATGCTGGCGCAGTTGACGGCGACGAAGGGAGCTCCCTGGCGCGGACTCTCGGCATGGATGGCGCGTGCCAGCAGCTCCTTGCCGGTACCGCTTTCCCCGAGGATCAGAATCGGTGCCTCGCTCTTGGCCAACCGCGAGGCATCATGGAATAGCGACTGCATCACCTCGCTGGCGCCAACGAGGCCATGAAAATTCACGCTCTGGTGGTCGGCATTGTTCAAGCGCGAGGTCAAACGACGGTTTTCCAGTACGCGAAAGACCGCTTCACGAACGTTTTCCAGATCGAGTGGTTTGGTCAAGAAATCGTCGGCGCCGATCTTGAGGGCTTCCACGGCTTGCTCGATGGTGCCAAAGGCCGTGATTACGATGAAACCGACCGGTTTATCGTCGCGGCGCAGGTTTTCCAGCAGGGTCATGCCGCTGATACCGGGCAGGCGCACGTCGCTGATGATCAGTTCGACCTGGCTGTGACTCAGGGTGGCAATGGCATCCTCGGCGCTTTCCACCCCTTGGGTGGGATAGCCCGCGTCGCTCAATTCTTCCACGAGCAGTTCTAGGGTAGCGGGGTCATCTTCGACGATCAGTATGGGTGCTTGCACGGGACCTCCTGGTATTCCTTGGAACTGACGATGACATGGCCCCTATACCGTTGGCTGGGTTTCTTTCAAGGGTAGGGTCAGATCGAAGCCAGCGCCGCCGAGGGCACTGTCGAAGACGCCGATGCTGCCGCCATGATCGTTGACGATACGATGCACCATGGACAGCCCGAGACCGCTACCCTGGCCGACCGGCTTGGTGGTGAAGAAAGGATCGAAAACCTGACTCTTTTCGGCATCGGCAATGCCGGGGCCGTCGTCCTCGACCGTCAGATGCAGTTCGCCGTCATGACGGCGAGCGCGAAGCCGTATCCTGCCGCCCGGACTGGCTTGCAGGGCATTTTGCAGCAAGTTGGTCACCACCTGGGTAAGCTGCTGGGCGTTGGCCATCAGGGTCGCGTCGGGATCGTCCAGATCCACCTCGAGATGAGCCTGCTGGGCAGTCAGCTCGTCTTCCACCAGTTCTCGGGCATTCGCGACGATATCGGTCAGGCGGCAGGGTTCCTTTTCCACGTTATGCTGGCGGCCGAGTTCCATCAAATGCCGCACGATGACCACGATGCGTTCGACCTCGTTGCGGATACGATCGAGTTTGGCGCGTTCATCATCGCCAATCGTCTTGCGGCGGGCCAAACGTTGCGCCTGCCCGTTGATCACGGTCAGCGGGGCGCCTATCTCGTGAGCCACGCCCGCGGCCAGGACACCCAGTTCAGCGAGCTTCTTCGACTTGCGCAAGCGCTGCTCCAGTTCGATTTCCTTCTGCTGGCGAGCTTCGATGTCGGCATCCTTGGCAGCCATGGCGTCGAGCATGCCGTTGAGTGCCATCGACAGCTTGCGGTATTCCACGGGTCCCTTGATGGCGGCGCGATAGCTGCGATCGCCTTTCTCGATCTGCTCCATGACCCCTAGTAACCGATTGATGGGGCGTTCGATATAGTGGCGAAAGCCCCACCAGATGGTCAGCACGATGCCGGCGGCGCCGAAGGTGAACACCAGCACCGCGACGATGCTGATGAAACCGGTATAGTTTTCGATCCCGGTGTTGAGCCGGTTGACCTGCAGGACGCCTTGGGTTTCGCCGCTGGGAGTGGTCAGTGGCATCAGTGCCGAGTAGTAATTCCAGCGCTCATGCTGTCGATAGGCTCCGAGCCCCTCACCGCTTTCCGCCACCTTGCGAATGTCCTCCGGCTTGAAGAGCTCTTCGCCAAGGCCCAGGCCATAGATCTTCTGGCCATTGGTATCGAAGACATAGGCGCCATAGATGCGGTGGAAGGAGAACGCCGAGTGCAGTGATTCCTGCAGCGCTTCCGGAGTGTCCCGCTCAAGGGCATAGCTCAGTGAAGTGCCAATGGCATGGGTGATGATCTGGACTTCGTTCTGCAGTTTGGAGCGGACGTTGTCCTCCAGTGACTTGATCGCCACCAGGCTGAAGACCAGCAGGATGAGGAACAGGGGAACGAGAACGGTGAGAATGATGATGTTGCGTAGACGCATTGGACTCTCGTGGTTGACGACGACAACCTGCGAGCAGGACAGGTACGGTACGCATATGACCCATACTATCCCAGCAGGTTCTCCTTGAGACGTCCAGGCCGGCTCCAGCGTCGCTGGATTCGTGACATGAAAAGGGCCCGCACACTGGCGGGCCCTTTCATCATGCGGAGTTGGCGAACGATTACAAATCCCGTCAGCCTTGGGCGAGCCGCAGGTGCGGCGCGGTATGTTCCAGGTTTTCGAGCATGCGCTCGCTGTACCAATCGACGAAGTCGATCACCCCGAACTCATAGGTTTCGGAGTAGGGGCCGGGCTGGTAGGCCTTGGAATTGATCCCACGCTGGTTTTCCTCGGCCAGTTGCCGGTCCTGATCGTTGGTGGCGTCCCACACCTTGCGCATGTGCTCGGGATCGTAGTCGACGCCCTCCACGGCATCCTTGTGCACCAGCCACTTGGTGGTCACCACGGTCTGCTGTGGGCCCAGCGGCATGACCCGGAACACCACGGCGTGATCGCCCATGAAGTGGTTCCAGGAGTTGGGCAGGTGCAGGATGCGCAGCGAGCCCATATCGGGGCTGATCAGGCGTCCCATCAGCTTCTTGCACGCCGGCTGGCCATCCATGGTCATCGACACCGTACCGTCCAGCAACGGAGTGCGGGTCAGGCGGTTGCGCTTGCCGAAGCGCTTGAGCTGCCAGGGAACCTGCTGATCATCCCAGTCGGCCTGTTTGCGCTCGACCAGCGCCTTGTAAGCCGGTGTGGCACGCGGGTCATCGGTATCATCGAATTCCTGCAGCGAGTTGAGCAGCTCCGGATGGGCGCCGTTGCAGTGGTAGCACTCGCGGTTGTTCTCGAGAACCAGTTTCCAGTTGGCCTGTTCGACAATGCTCGATTCCACCGCCACCTTGACGTTGTCCATGTCGTAGGGCGACAGGTAGTGCTCCAGCGTCACCAGGAAGTCATCGATGGCCGGCGGCTGCTCGGCCAGGCTGATGAAGATGTAGCCACCGGCGGTCTTGACGTGGACTGGCTTGAGACCATAGGCGCCGAGGTCAAAGGTTTCGCCCATGTCGCTACCGGCGAACAGCAGTCGTCCATCGAGTTCGTAAGTCCACTGGTGGTAGGGACAGACCAGCTTGGCGACCTTGCCCTTGTCCTTCAGGCACAACCGCGAACCGCGATGGCGGCACACGTTGTGGAAGGCATGGACCGCGCCGTTGTTGCCGCGCACGATGATCACCGGGTTTTCGCCCACTTCCAGTGTCATGAAGCTGCCCTTGGTGGGAATTTCGCAGGTCATGCCGGCGAACAGCCACTCCTTCTCGAAGATCTCCTGCATGTCCAGGGCGAACAAACGAGCGTCGTTGTAGAACGGTTGCGGCAGAGAGAAGTTGCGTTGGCGATTGGCAAGCATCTCGGCAGTGGCCTCGCGGGCCGGCGCCAGGGGGTCGTCCAGACGTGGAGTGGACATCGGGGTCATGGCAGCAGCATCCTCTTGCATGGCTGTCGCGGCGGTCGCCACCGCGGTCAGGTCGAATAATGGTTGTTAGGGGTGTCGTGAGAGGCCAGGATGGGCATGTCCTGTCGGTCATGCCGTCGATTTTCGGCGAGTTTGGATCACGTCGACTCTGGTCAGTTGTCTGCCGACGACACAAGGTGGTTCACCAACGACGCGGTAGCGAAAAATCTGACCTGCCGGTGGATTCCAGGGATATGCTCATGTCGTTGACAGACAAGTTGAGGCCCTGGTGCATGGCGCAAAATGCGCTCATCAAGAGAGGGCCCCCAGGCATTGGAGGCCTACCGATGGTGCAGCCCAGCCAGGCAGAGACGACAATGACAACGAGCTTCCTCAATCCGGTAACTACCCAGACCTGGACCAACGGCCGTCACTTGGTGCGGTGCGTCAAGGTGATCCAGGAAACCTGGGATGTTCGTACCTTTTGCTTCATGGCCGAGCAACCGGTGCTGTTCTTCTTCAAGCCGGGACAGTTCGTGACCCTGGAACTGGAGATCGATGCCGAGCCGATCATGCGCTCCTACACCATCTCCAGTTCTCCGTCGGTGCCCTATAGCTTCTCGATCACCGTCAAGCGCGTGCCGGGCGGCAAGGTCTCCAATTGGCTGCACGACAATCTCAAGGTCGGCGACGAACTGGCGGTTCACGGGCCGGTGGGCATCTTCAACGCCATCGACTATCCGGCCGACAAGATCCTGATGCTGTCGGGTGGGGTGGGGATCACGCCGTTGATGTCCATGGCGCGCTGGTTCTTCGACACCAACGCTGCCGTCGACCTGGAGTTCGTGCACAGCGCGCGTACCCCAAGGGACATCATCTTCCATCGTGAACTCGAGCATATCTTCTCGCGGATTCCCGAGTTCAAGCTGCATATCGTCTGTGAGCGCAGCGATGAGCTGGGCGAAGCATGGTCCGGCTTCCGCGGCTATCTGAGCCAGTCCATGCTGGAGCTGATGGCGCCCGATTTCATGGACCGCGAGATATTCTGCTGTGGCCCCACGCCATACATGAACGCCGTCAAGCGCTTGCTGCGCGACAACGGCTTCGATATGAGCCACTACCACGAGGAATCCTTCGGTGCCACGCCGGTGGAGGTCCAGGAAGAGGTGCTCGAGAATGTCGAACAGGCCGAGGCCGAGGCCGAAGAATTCGACGTGGCCGACCTGATCAGTGTCGAGTTCAGTGCCACCGGCAAGAGCGTGCGCATCCACCCCGGCGAGACGGTGCATTCGGCGGCTGCCAAACTGGGACTGCACATTCCCAAGGCCTGTGGCATGGGTATCTGCGGCACCTGTCGTGTTCCCCTGACGTCGGGCCAGGTCGAAATGGAACACAACGGCGGCATCACCGACGAGGATGTCGAAGAGGGGTATATCCTCTCCTGCTGCAGCAAGCCCGTCGGTGATGTAGTGGTGGAATACTGATACCATCCGGCGCGCCCCATCGGGCGCGCCGTCACTTTCTGCCACTCATTCCACCGGCTCCAGACGATACAACCCACCGTTCGAACGGTCGTTGAGCAGGTAGATGTAGCCGTCGGGGCCCTGACGTACATCGCGGATGCGTCCGATTTCTCCCTCCAGCAGCACCTCGGCGGCGCTCACGTCGCCGCCGTTCACACGCAGCCGGATCAGCTTCTCGCTACGTAGACCACCAGCCAGCAGGTCGCCCTTCCAGTCGGGGAAACGCTCACTGTCGACATAGGCCAGCCCGGAGGGTGCATAACGTCCCTCGAAGACATGCAGGGGGTCGCGCATGCCGGGCAGTGAATTTGCGCCAATGGGCTGGTTGGTGGCGTAGTCGCGACCCAACGTCACCTCCGGCCAACCGTAATTGACCCCGGCCTCGATACGGTTTACTTCATCGCCGGTCCGTGGGCCGTGTTCGGTGGCCCAGATCGTGCCGTCAGGCGCCACTGTCAGGCCCTGGATGTTGCGGTTGCCGAGCGTGTACATCTCTTCGAGTGCCGAGCCGTCGCCGACGAAGGGGTTGTCCTCGGGGGCCGCGCCGGTATCGGTCAAGCGTAGTACGCTGCCGGCATGGTCGCGCTTGTCCTGCGCGCGGTCAGGGTCGACGCCACGATCGCCAATGCCCAGCAACAGGGTGCCATCGTGCATCCAGGCCAGTCGTCCGCTGTAGTGACGGCCGGGTCGCGAATAGCGACCCTGAACGAAGATGTCTTCCACGTCTGTCAGGCGGTTGTCATCGAGGCGTGCCCGGCCGATGGCCGTGGCGGTGCCGCCATTGCCAGGCTTGGAATAGCTGAAGTACACCCAATCGTGCTCGCCGTCGCCATATCGGGGATGCAGTGCCAGATCCAGCAGACCGCCTTGACCCTGGACATTGATCTCCGGCAAGCCTTCCAAACGGGTGATGCCGCCGTCCTCGTCGATCAGGGCCAAACGTCCAGATCGTTCGCTGACCAGATAACGGCCATCGGGCAGAAACGCCGTGGCCCACGGATGCTCCAGCCCCGAGGCCAGTCGGACCAAGCGAAAGTCGTGAAGCTCGCTATCGATCCTTGCGTGTGTCACTTCCGCTGCCTGGGTCGTGCCCAGCAATGCACCGCCAGCCAGCAAGGTGCCGGACAAGACCAGCCATCGAGAGACTCCGACGAAATCGCTCATGGTCGACTCCCTGTCACGACATGTCCTTACACACTAGCAGAGACTTCGGAAGTGAAGCCTGGTTGGCCATGCCTTGGGTAGTACAAGGCATGGCGGTGCGAGAAACCAGCGCTCAGGTGCTTGCACTTGACGCTTGATTGGGTATATCTGACATTGAAGAAGCTGGACGAGGGTGTTTACAAACTACTATTTGTAAACACCCTCGATCGAGTCGCTTGGTTTTCCCACCAACAATCATAAGGAATGAGTTTCCCATGCTTCGATTCATTGTTATCGGGCTGCTGCTGGCCACTAGTCTGAGTGCTTCGGCGCGTGATCTCGATGCCATTCTCGACAGTGGCACACTACGCGTAGGGACCACCGGAGACTACAAGCCATTCACCTATCTCGACGAAGGAGAATATGAAGGTTTCGATATCGACATGGCGGAATATTTGGCCAAAGAGATGGGGTTGGAAGTCGAGTTCGTCGAAACCAGTTGGCCGACGTTGATGGATGATCTCAAGGCCGACGAATATGACATTGGCATGGGCGGCATCAGCCGTACCATTTCCCGTCAGCTACAGGCACGATACTCACACCCTTACCTGACCTATGGCAAGACGCCATTGGTACATGTCGATAGTGCGGATCGCTTCTCCTCGTTGGAGGATATCGATCAACCGGATGTCAGGATCGGAGTCAACCCCGGAGGGACTAACGAAGCCTTCGTGAAGGGCAACATTCAGCAGGCCGAGGTCGTCGTCATCGAGCACAATCTCGATATTCCTCCCGCCGTGGCGGCCAAGGAAGTCGACGTGATGATTACCGACAGCCCGGAAGCCATTTTCTACGCCAACGCCGACGAAAACTTGGCAGCACCATTGGCAGACGAGCCATTTACCAAAAGCCAACTCGCCTATCTGATACAAGCCGACGCCGAACGACTTCAGGATACCGTCAATTTCATTCTGGAACGCATGGAATTGACCGGTGATCTGGACGCCTTGCGTCGCGAGCACATGTTGATCCAATAATGCCCATGTCACCAACGACGAACCGCTTGCGGTTCGTCGTTGACGTTCATGTCGAGTGTTCCTGAGGAATAGCTCAGCGCCGTGAGTTTGGCAGCCACGGCATGAACAACCGCATCTGCTGATACATGCACTCGCCGATCATTTCCGCCTGCCGTGCCGCCATTTGCCATGCCTCATGATACATGGCCGGAGGCACATGACCCTCCATTCTCTCCGTCGTCACTCGGCCATTCTCCATTTGGTGGCGTTCCGCTTTCAGGTACGCCTCGTCCTTGCCCAAGGTGATTTCCGCGCAGATGACGGTGAGGGATAGGCCTGGGAATGGCGTCAGCCAGGGTGTCAACGCGTGCTGCTCCTGTGACTGCGGGAACGTATCGTGGTGCTGCACCGATAATCGCTTCGTTTCGGAATCCTGCGCCATGGTGAGCCTCCGCTTCGAATGCCTTCACATTAGATAGGCTAGCAGCAGCGGCAAGTAAAGGAACGACAGCAGCGTCGAGCAGAACACCAGGCTAGCGACATAGGCGGGTTCGCGTCCCGCACGCTGAGCGAACAGATAGTTGAAGACGGCAACCGGCATGCTCATCTGCAGCACCAGGATACTGTGCGCCATCGGTGGCAGTTCGAGCAGGAAGCCGATCGCCGAGGCCAGCAGTGCCGCCGCCAGGGTGCGCAGCAGGCTGAAACCGACCCCGGAGCGCAGGCTCTTGACCTGGATGCTACCCAGTGACACCCCGAGGGTGATCAGCATCAGCGGCACCGTGAAACCGGACATCAGGTCCAGGGTGTTATCGAGCCATAGGGGCAGTGAGGTGTCGGTCAGCAGGATGGCCAGGGCAATCAGGATGGCATAGACGTTGGGGGTTCGCGCCAGCGTCCTCAGCGGCTTACCGCTGCGGCTGGTCATCACGGTACCGAAGGTGAACTGCACCAGCGACACCGTGACCATGACGGCGATGGCAAAGGCGAAACCGGCAGTGCCGAAGGCATAGAGTGTGACCGGCAGGCCCATGTTGCCGGTATTGGGATACATCATCGGCGACAGCAGCACCCGCCAGTCCTTGCGCAGCAGCGGCGCCATGGCGAATGTCAGCAACCCCATGGCTACCAGGACCAATACGGTGCCGAGCATGGTACGTCCGAAACTGCCGGCATCGATCTCTGCACCGGACAGCGAGGCCAGGATCAGCGCCGGGGTACCGATATTGAAGACCAGCTTGGTCACGAACTCCACCGGGTAGGCATGACCCATTCGAATCCATAGGAAACCGAGACTCGCGCCGACGAAGACCGGGGCCATCACGGCGAAGAGTTCGGCAAGCATGGGCAATATCCTTGAAATGAGGGAAAACGACGCGATAGGCGCGTATTGTCGTTAATTAGCCTGCGAAGATGCAACCGAGCGTGTCGGTCAGCCAGAAAAACGAAATGGATTGTCGAGGGGCGACACTCGTGTCGCAAACGCATCGGGTCGTGACGTCGCCAAGCATCTTGCCCCACAGGGCAAGGAATACCATCGCCGCAAGGATGGCATAGTGAATAACGACTGCTTCCCGGCCACGACAACAATCTCTGGAGGCTCGCATGTCCCACCGTGATGGGTTTGCCCACAACGACCGCCTGGCATCCTTCGATGCCGCCCTGGCTACCGCCATTGCTGAAGAAACCGCTCGTCAGGAGGCGCATATCGAGTTGATCGCCTCCGAGAACTATGCCAGTCGCTGGGTCATGGAGGCACAGGGCACCCAACTGACCAACAAGTACGCCGAAGGCTACCCGGGCAAGCGTTACTACGGTGGCTGCGAGTTCGTCGACAAGGTCGAGGCCCTGGCCATCGAGCGCGCCTGCGACCTGTTCGGCGCCGACTACG
>NZ_BMXS01000015.1 GCF_014651875.1 Litchfieldella qijiaojingensis | reverse complement strand
TTGTCGGCGATCGGCAGCATGTCCTCGAGACGCAGGCGGGTGGCAAACAGCGACTGATGCGCGTCACGCAGCACTACATCGGTGATGCCCAATGGGCGTTTGGTCTCACTCATGACCTTATCCTTATAACTCTTGAGAGAAGCTTGAGCGCAATAGCGCGGCCCCGTGGCAAGAGGCCTGGCTCAGCGGCGGTGCCGCTGGCGGTAGCGGTGCAGGGCAGCACTGATCACCACCATCAAGTCGTCGTCATCCCGAGTGGGTGCCGGAGCACGACCAGGGTTAGCGCCCGCGCTCCTGACCGGCGCCGGCGCCATGCGCCCGACGACCTTCGACATCAAGGTCGTGGCGATCACCAGCAAGGTCAAAAAGACGAAGACGAATCCCATTCCGAAGACCATCAAATACAGGCCTTCCAGTAACAACTCGGTATCCAGCATTATTCGTTTCCTCTAGCTCTGCTCCATAGTGGTGGAGCTTCTGACCTACAGCGCTTTTCGGCTGGTACAATAACCTGCCTGATTTTTCCCACAATGCAATGGCACCATGGTTGAGCAGCAGGTTGTTAATTTACTACATAGAGGCCGCATCGGCCTAGCACCCATGGAGGGCGTGATCGACGTCCATGCCCGGGCCTTACTGACCGTGCCTCCCGGTTTCGACTGGACGGTCACCGAATTCGTGCGCGTGGTCGATGCTCGTCTGCCGCCGCGCGTGTTTCTCAAGCACTGCCCTGAACTCTCCCATGACCGTGTGGCCACTCCCAGTGGCATTCCAGTACACCTGCAGTTACTCGGCTCCGACCCGGAAGCATTGGCGGCCAACGCACGCCAGGCGCTGCAACTCGGTGCCACGAGCCTGGACCTCAACTTCGGCTGCCCAGCCAAGCTGGTCAATCGCCACGACGGCGGTGCCTCGCTGTTGCGAGACCCCGTCAGGATATGCCGAGCCGTAACCGCTGTATATCGTGCCGTCGACGGCGCCATCCCCGTAACCGCCAAGATTCGCCTGGGCTTCGCCGATCGCCGCTTGGCCCTGGACTGCGCACGAGCCGCGCAGGACGGCGGCGCCGCCCAACTGGTCGTCCATGCACGCACTCGCGACGAAGGCTACCGTCCCCCGGCGCACTGGGAGTGGATCGGCCGAATTCGCCGCCATCTCGCCATACCCGTGATCGCCAACGGCGATATCTGGAGTCTCGAAGACTACTGGAAGGCTCGCACTCTCTCAGGCTGCGAGGACGTGATGCTCGGCCGGGGAGCGCTTGCCGACCCTTGGCTGGCTCCACGCATTCGTCACTGGCAGCGAACAGGGCAGCGCCTTGCCGACACGACCTGGCAAGCTCGCAGCGAGATACTCGGCAGCTATGCTGCATTGCAGCGTAGCATACTCCCCGAGCGAATCGTGGTTTCGCTTCTTAAACAATGGTTGAATCACATGCGCGCCCGTGATGTCGAATCGGCACGACGCTTCCAGGCATTGCGCCGCCTGACCAAGCTCGATACCTTTCTCGATGGCCTACTCAAGGCGCCAGACACATGCTGCTCAAGTCGACACGGCGATTTACAGCACCAATTCGCCTGATGACCCTGCAGTTGTTCATCCCCTCAAAACAGCCCATGAAGCGAGGGACTGACGACGGCGTCCAGTGGCAGTGTCGAGATGCCGAGCGGTGTGATCGTGTCAGCGCCAGGCTTCCGTCAGTTCACGGGGCGAACCGGCCGGCAGGACCTGTAGCGTCTTCAAAAAATTGACGATGGCCGCGCGATCCTCGTGGGGCAGCTCGTCGAAGGCATCGCGGGAGGCGCGGCCTTCGCCACCGTGCACCAGGATGGCTTCGGTAATCGTTGTAAGGTCGCCGCGATGGCCATACGGCGCCGAGTTGCCGATATCCCACAGCTTGCGAGTGATGAAGAATTCGGTGCCCGGCCGTCCATCCTGGCTGGATCGGTGCTGGGCCAGCTCCTCATTGCAGAAAAAGCGGATAGCGTTCGCCGTATCCGGCGGGTCGCAGAGGTTGTGACGCTTCAGGTCGGTATAAGCGCGGACGGTGGCCCCACCGCGCGGCGCCTGTTCGAGGCGTGGCTTCTCGCCGTCGCGCGTGAGATCGAAGGTGACCGACTGCGCCGTGTCGCTGAAGGTGCCAACCAAGTTGAGGGCGTACGGTTCGGTGTACATCCGACTTTCCAGACGCATTTCCGGCAGGTGGCAGGAGGCGCAGCCGATATCCGCGAACAGCCGCTCACCCCGCTCGACCTCGGCACGCTTGCGCGGATCTGCCGGCAGCACCCGTCCGGGCACGCCCAGGGCCGCCTGGAAGAGTGTCACGGCCGTGATGTCGCCCACGGACAGCTCGCGCCTGACGCCGTCCTCGTCGAAATCAGGGGCGAAGCCCTTGCCCGGATTCAAATCGAATCGTTCCTCCGCTTGCATGCCATGGTGGTGGTTGAAGGCATTCACCGTGAACTCACGGATCGATCGCGAAACCCCCGCCTGATGGAACGGCTTGACGACGAGGTCCTTGTCGACGCCGCGGCTCGCCACCGCCTCACCGCCGGCAAGGGTCACCTCGAAATCCACCCCCTTCGTCGTCAGAACCCTGTCACCGTCGGGCAGCTCCGTGGCCTGTGCCTGCAGATCGGCTGTCATCTCACGGGCCAGCATGTCGATCGCGCCGGAGCCGAACATGCCCAGCGTGTTCCGGTCGTTGCTGAACTCGGAACTGACGCTCTCGGTCACCGGATCCCGAGCCTGCGCCAGCACGAACACGTTGACGACGAACTCGCCGGCGCCGCCCGGCCGGGGCTCGTTGTGACAGCCTGCACAGGCATTCGCGTCGGGCGCCGAAGTACGAAGGAAGCTGGGGGCGTCCGGCACCCGCTTTTCGCCGGTGCCCGTCGTGGCAGGTCGACCCTGGCCGTCGCACGTGTTGAACTTGGCAACGAACAACTCGCGCCCCCGGTCGACAAGCGTCTCGAACGGAACCAGCCCATCGGCGATGTTCGTCTGCTCCAGATGGCCCGACATCACCGGTGTGTCCGGAAAACCCTGTGGACATTCGTGCGGTTCATGCGCCGCAGCCATCGCCGGCCACAGCAGCAAGGCACAGAGACTGATTCGATTAGAATGCATAGGCCACCCCTCTCAGGCACGGCCAAGGTCCTGAGCATTCTTCTCCAGATGAAATAGTCTAGCAGGTAGAAGCACCCGCCCAACTGAAGCGTCCCATCCAGGCGTTAACCCGGCTGTTGCATCAAATGCCATGATGATGGCACAGCCAATTGGTTTACAGGATTTTTCGATCAACTGCCGGGCCAGCAATGTGAGGGGAAGTGAGAAAAAAGGGTGCGACAAAAAAGGACTTTACTCCTGTGCCGAACCGCCTTGCTCTCAGTCGAAGATATCGGCAGGCTCAAACAGGCGATTGATCATGAGACTGGTCAGGGTACGCAGTTTATTGCGAGCTCCCACCAGCTGGGAAAGCGTGACAGCCCGGTAGAGCAGCCAGGCGGTACGCCCCCCGGCACGCCAGCCCAGGATATCCACCAACGCCTGCCCGCCGCCGAGGGAGACGATCTTGCCCGCATGGTAGGCATGATAGGCTTCCAGATCACGCCCGACGATGGCGTTTTCGATGTTGGCAGCCACGCGAATTCCCTGACTGATCGCAATCGGCGCGACTGGCGGATATGGGTGACCGCTGCGCGGATCGTCGAGTCGTGCATTGTCACCGGCGGCAAAAATCCGGTCCTGTCCGAGCACGCGCAAGGTAGCATCGACCGGGAGATGACCGGAGTCCAGGACTTCCTTCGCCAGCGGATTGGTAGCGGGACGCGTGCCGGCGGTCCAGACCAGGGCTTCCGCCCGGAAGCGGCCAGGCTCAGCGGCGGGCTGTTTCAGCCGGACCTGCACCGTGCCGTTGTCGAAGCCCTCAACACGGGTGCGCAGGCGTACATCGATTCCCCGCTTGCGCATGAGCTCCAGACCTTCGTCGGCTAGCGTCTCGTCCCAGCCTTGCAGGATACGATCACCACCATGAACCAAGGTGAGGCGCACGCGCTCGGTCAAACCGTGGTCGCGGCGTGATACGCGGTCCAGCATACGCAGGATCTCGCTTGCGACCTCCACGCCCGAGGGACCGCCACCGGCCACGGCAAAGCTCAGCAACTCGCCACGCCGGATAGCGCTACGCTCCTGCGCTGCGGCTTCGACGGTGCGCAGGAGATGGCTTCTGAGCTTTAGCGCATCCTGGATCGACACTAGTGGCATGGCATTGCGCGCGAGTTCCTCATTACCAAAATAGTTGGCACGTGCGCCCAGGGTGATGACGAGAAAGTCATAATCGACAACACCAAGCGAAGTGTGGACCCGCCGCGCAGGCGGTTCGATACTCTCAACCTCTGCGCGCAGGAAGCGGAATCCGACACGACGCGCATGAGCGCGCAACGGGAATGCGACTTCCTCCTCGCCAAGCATCCCTCCCACCACCTCGGGCAGCAGCGGCAAGAAGGTGAAGTAGTTCCTGTCAGAAATCATCGTGACCTCGACCGCACCTTCCGGCAGGTCGGCTCTCACGAGGTAACTGGCGGCATACAACCCGGCGAATCCGCCCCCGAGTATGACCACCCTGGCGGGATGTCGACTCATGAGAAGAAGGGTGCCGGCAATCGC
This sequence comes from Litchfieldella qijiaojingensis, assembly GCF_014651875.1. Classification (GTDB taxonomy): domain Bacteria; phylum Pseudomonadota; class Gammaproteobacteria; order Pseudomonadales; family Halomonadaceae; genus Litchfieldella; species Litchfieldella qijiaojingensis. Next base: position 111,696 of record NZ_BMXS01000015.1, on the reverse strand, counting down.
GGCACCTTGTCCTGATAGTAAACCAGCATGGTTCCAATCGTAGTGATGACAGCCACCAGCACAATACCCACGAACTGGGTAACAAGGCACCAGGCCATGACCCGTCGCTCCTCCTGCAGGTAACTGCGCTTCTTAGCGCTCTGACGCAGGAATGTGCCATAGATGACAAGCAGCAGGGATGACAGCATGACCTTGATCACGATCCAACCGCCAAGCGGCCCGGAAACCCGTACGATGGTCCCGAAGAACGCATCGCGCAGACCGGCGATCATGGATAGGGCGATGGTCATCACCCCCAACCAGGTGGCCGTGCGGGCGAGGCGATAGAGGCGATCCTCGAACACGCTGGTCAACAGGCCACGAAACAACCACAGATACATGGCGAAAAACGCCATCAACAAGAAGGCGATGTGCAGATGCACAAATAGGGGGTGGAGGATGCGCATCAATCCTGCTCCCCAGCAGGCAGGACCTCGATGCGCCCCACCATGTTATTGGCGAGATGCAGGGTGCATACGTACTGGTATTCGCCGGGGGTGTCGAATTTCATGCGGAACCGTTCACCGTTCTGCAGCAGACCGGAATCCCAGCCGGCGATGCCCTCGGGGAGCCGTTCAAGCGGCTCGTTGCCGACTCTTGCCGTTGTGGTGTGGGGTACGTCGCTACGATTGACCCACTCGACCACCGCGCCCTTCGGGACCTGTACGCGGCGAGGATCAAACGTCATATCATCCTGCATGGTGATAACGATGGTGGCCGGCTCCTTGGTCAGCGCCTCCGTGTCAGGTGATACCTGGGGCGAATCGGGCTCAGAGCAGCCCCCCAATGCGACCAGAATCACCGCAACTGCCCATAGTGAAAAAGAGCGGACGACTGCCATCGACATCCCTCCCTCACCGACTTGTCACACTGCAGCCTAGCATCCCCCCCTTGGCAATGCCCGCCAAGCCATGGCGCTGGCTGCCGAACAAAAAAGAAGGCGCCAGTCACGAGACGGCGCCTTGAACGATCGCGGAGTCGGTCTGCCTCACGTTCCTGTCAGGCGACACGTTGCCGACTCGGCTAGCGAAATGATATCTCCGGCGGGTTCCCGGAAAGCAGAAAACCCGCCCTCGAAAGGACGGGTCAAGAATCTGGCGCGCCCGGGAGGATTCGAACCTCCGACCACCTGATTCGTAGTCAGGTACTCTATCCAGCTGAGCTACGGGCGCGGGTAACGATCACAATTCACATGCTACCGGTGTCAACACACACCGACTTCATGCCTTGTGCCGCTGATAACTGAACGAAGACTTGGCAGGTATTCGTCCGCATGAAGATGGCGCGCCCGGGAGGATTCGAACCTCCGACCACCTGATTCGTAGTCAGGTACTCTATCCAGCTGAGCTACGGGCGCGAGTCTTCAGTGTCGACGACCACTCCCTGCGGAGCGGGGATGGCGGAGAGAGAGGGATTCGAACCCTCGATGGGGCTATAAACCCCATACTCCCTTAGCAGGGGAGCGCCTTCAGCCACTCGGCCATCTCTCCCTCATCAACACGGCGCGTATGTTACCGTTTCGGAAGGTCATTGTCCAACCTCCACGATAACTTTTTACTCCTTCCTTGCATCCTGCCATGTGGTCACTGCCGAGGTGACATGCCACATAAACGGGAAAAAAGCCGGTGAGGTGCGATCCCCTCACCGGCCCCACGCGATTCCCCTTGGCAAGACCAAGGCGAGTTTCACACCTGGGAGTCCCCTTCATCGCCCTCAGTCTTTTCACGCTGAATGCGCTGATAGATCTCTTCGCGATGCACGGCGACATCTTTAGGCGCATTGACACCGATTCGGACTTGGTTCCCCTTTACCCCCAACACAGTCACGGTGATGTCATCACCGATCATTAGGGTTTCGCCGACTCGGCGGGTCAGGATGAGCATGGCTGATCTCCTTCTCAGACTTATAGCAACGGGATGCGCACGGCCAGCAGACATGCGACAGGGCATTATGCGATATGCATGACCCAAGGCCAAATGCGCCGGCTCCATGACACCCGACACTCCCGTTGAAACAAGGTCGAAACAGGCGTCCGGCGACATCCCCTATAAGCGTAGAACCTGTTCGCGCCTTAGGCGTTCCCTATTCGGCCTCGATGTCGCTCTTGTCCAGCCCGAATGCCTGGTGCAGTGCACGTACAGCGAGTTCCATATGCTTCTCATCGATCACAACCGAGATCTTGATCTCGGAAGTCGATACCATGCGAATATTGATGTTTTCGTCGGCAAGGGCACGGAACATCTTCGACGCCACGCCGGCATGAGAACGCATGCCCACACCGACCAGCGATACCTTGGCGATGTTATCGTCGCCACGCAATTCGCCACCACCCAGGTCGGGAATCACCTGTTCCTGAATGATCTTCATGGTCTGCTTGTAGTCACTCTTGGCGACGGTGAAGGTGAAGTCGGTGTAGTCACCCACCGGTGCAACGTTCTGCACGATCATGTCGACCTCGATGTTGGCATCGGCGATCGGGCCGAGAATGCGCGAGGCGACACCCGGGACATCCGGGGTATTGAGTAGGGTCAGCTTGGCCTCGTTGGCGGTAAAGGCGATACCGGAGATCAGCGGTTCTTCCATGGAGTCCTCTTCTTCATCTGTGTCAGCGACGATCAGGGTGCCGGGGCCATCCTCGAAACTGGACAGCACGCGCAGCGGCACATTGTATTTGCCGGCGAATTCCACGGCGCGGATCTGCAGCACCTTGGAGCCGAGGCTGGCCAGCTCGAGCATTTCCTCGACAGTTACGGTTTCCAGGCGCCGCGCCTTGGTGCAGACACGGGGGTCTGTGGTGTAGACCCCGTCGACGTCGGTGTAGATCTGACACTCATCGGCCCCCAGCGCTGCCGCCAAGGCAACGCCGGTGGTGTCCGAACCACCGCGGCCCAGGGTGGTGATGTTGCCATCCTCGTCGACCCCCTGGAAACCGGCCACCACCACCACCTGGCCATCGTCCAGGTCGGCGCGCAGGTCCTCGGTTTCGATACGCTGGATACGCGCCTTGGTGTGGGCGCTATCGGTCTGGATACCGACCTGGGCGCCGGTGTAGGACGTCGCCGGCACTCCAAGCTTGTGCAGCGCCATGGCCAGCAGCGAGATGGTCACCTGCTCTCCGGTGGAAACCAGCATGTCCATTTCACGCGGAGTGGGCTCGTCGTTGATCTGGCTGGCCAGGTCGATCAGGCGATTGGTTTCGCCGCTCATCGCCGACACCACCACCACCACCTGGTGACCATCGTCACGGAACCGTTTGACTTTCTCGGCCACGGCCTTGATGCGCTCCACCGAACCCACCGAGGTGCCACCGAATTTCTGTACGTATAGCGCCATAGGGATTGCCCTGATCTGGTTCGACCCGAGGCCGAACGAATGATTGGATAGCAAAAGGCCGGAGCATGTGCTGCCCGGCCTGGAATGAATCAGTTGAGCTGTGCTTCGACCCAACTCGGCACACTGGCCAGCGCCTGGGGCAAGGCCTCGGTATCACTGCCGCCAGCCTGAGCCATATCGGCACGCCCGCCTCCCTTGCCGCCGACCTGGGCGGCAACATGATTGACCAGTTCGCCGGCGCGGATCCGTCCAGTCAGGTCGTCGGTCACCCCGGCGATCAGGTTGACCTTACCAGCATCGCCGTCGGCGACACCCAGCACGATCACACCAGAGCCCAGTTTCTGCTTGAGCTGGTCGAGTACGCCACGCAGTTCCTTGCCGGAAACGCCTTCGAGCTGCTTGGCCAGCAGCTTGACGCCGGCCACCTCGCGAGTCTCGCTGAGCATATCGCTGCCGGCGGCACTGGCCAGCTTGGCCTTGAGCCGTTCGAGCTCCTTCTCCAGGGTGCGGTTGCGCTCGACGAGCAACTCGACCCGGCTCTCCACCTGTTCGGGTTTGGCCTTCAGGCGCTCGCCGATACGTGACAGGCGTGCCTCCTGCTCCTGGAAGTAAGCCAGGGCCGCTTCGCCGGTGATGGCCTCGATACGCCGCACTCCAGCGGCGATGCCGGTTTCGGAGACAATATGGAAGCAGCCGATGTCGCCGCTGCGCTTGACGTGGGTGCCGCCACACAGTTCGATCGAGAAATCGTCGGCGCCGATGGTCAACACGCGTACGCTGTCAGTGTACTTGGCTTCGAACAGCGCCGCCGCCCCTTTGGCCTTGGCCTCGTCGAGGCTCATGTGTTCGATGCGTGTTTCGGCATTCTCGAGTATCTGGGCGTTGACGATCGCCTCCACCTCGGCCAGTTGGGACGGGGTCATGGCCTCGAAGTGGCTGAAATCGAAGCGCAGGCGTTCAGCGCTGACAAGCGAGCCCTTCTGCTGGACATGCTCGCCCAACACCATCTTCAGTGCCTTGTGCAGCAAGTGAGTGGCTGAGTGGTTGCGCACCGTGGCAGCACGCAGACTGGCATCGACCTGTGGAGTGACCGTGGCCCCGACCTCGAGCCGACCCTCGATCACCAGGCCATGATGCAAATGGTGCCCCCCCTGCTTCTGGGTATCGGCAACCTGGAAACGACCGCCATCAACGTGCAAATAGCCGGTATCACCCACCTGCCCGCCGGATTCGCCATAGAACGGTGTACGGTCGAGCACCACCCCCCCTTGCTGCCCTTCCTCCAACGCCGCCAGCGCATTGCCTGTGCCATCGACCAGGGCGACGACCTTGGCCGTATCCTCGAGTTTGTCGTAACCGGTGAAAGTGGTCTCGCCCTCGAGTTCCAGCGCCGCTGTATAGTCGGCACCGAACTGGCTGGCGGCACGGGCGCGCTCACGCTGTGCTTCCAGTTCACGCTGGAAGCCGACCTCGTCGAGGGTCACGCCCCGCTCACGGCACACATCAGCAGTCAGATCGAACGGGAAGCCATAGGTATCGTAGAGCTTGAACACTGTCTCGCCAGGCAACACGTCGCCCTTGAGTTCGCCAAGCGCCTCTTCGAGCAGGCCCATGCCATGATCGAGGGTACGTGCGAACTGCTCCTCCTCCTTGGCCAGCACCTTCTCGATCTGGTCGCGCGCCCGGTGCAGCTCGGGATAGGCCTCGCCCATCTCGGCATCCAGCGCCGCCACCAATTTGTGGAAGAACGGCTCCTTGGCACCCAGCTTGTGGCCGTGGCGAATCGCGCGACGGATGATGCGCCGCAGGACATAGCCACGTCCCTCGTTGGAGGGCAGCACACCATCGACGATCAGGAAGGCGCAGGAACGGATATGGTCGGCAATCACGCGCAGTGACGGGGTCGTGGTATCGGCATGCCCCGTCGCCTCGGCGGCAGCCTTCAGCAGATTCTGGAACAGGTCGATCTCATAGTTGGAATGCACGCCCTGCAGCACGGCGGCGACGCGCTCCAGGCCCATGCCGGTGTCGATCGACGGCTTGGGCAACGGGTTCATGTTGCCCTGGGCGTCGCGATCGAACTGCATGAACACCAGGTTCCAGATCTCGATGTAGCGGTCACCATCCTCTTCGGGGCTACCGGGAGGACCACCCCATACCTCGGGTCCGTGGTCGTAGAAGATCTCCGAGCTCGGCCCGCAGGGGCCGGTATCGCCCATCTGCCAGAAGTTGTCCTCATCGAGCTTGGAGAAGCGCTCGGGATCGACGCCGATCTCGTCCTTCCAGATGCGCTCGGCCTCGTCGTCACTGATGTGCACCGTCACCCACAGCTTCTCGGCCGGCAGCCCCATACGCTCGGTGAGAAAAGTCCAGGCGAAGCGGATGGCATCACGCTTGAAGTAGTCGCCGAAGCTGAAGTTGCCCAGCATCTCGAAGAAGGTGTGATGACGCGCGGTATAACCGACGTTGTCCAGGTCGTTGTGCTTGCCGCCGGCGCGCACGCAGCGCTGGGCCGAGGCGGCGCGCACGTAGGGGCGCGGGTCACGTCCCAGGAAGACATCCTTGAACGGCACCATGCCGGCGTTGGTGAACAGCAGGGTCGGATCGTTGTCCGGCACCAGCGAGCTGGAGGGCACGACGGTATGCCCCTGCTCCTCGAAGAAATTCAGAAAGGCCTGTCTGATGTCTGCGCTTTTCATAGGTAATCCGTAACGATAAGCGTAATGACGCAGGCGGTGCTTACCAGCAAATCCGCCCACAACCAGGCCATGGCGCTGCCCGGCGTCGTCGCAAGGGTCATTATTATAACGCAGTCGTCAAGGAACTTTCAGTGGGGGGTATGCAAGGTGTCATGCGTCCCAGGCATGGGACAGGGCGTGACGCACCTGATCGAAGTCGAAGCCGCGCCCGGCCAGGAAACGCTCGCGCCGGGCGCGTTCGCTGGGGGTATCGCCGGGCGAGCTGAAACGCCGGCCCAGTGTGTCGCAGGCAAGCTCGTACCAATCGACAGTCTCGCTGGCTTCGTACTCGGCCAGGGCCGACCGGGCGAACTCACTGGCAATGCCCCGGTTACCCAGCTCGGCAAGGATCTTCAACGGCCCTTGGCCACGCCCCACCCGCGAGCGGATGAAGTGCTCGGCAAAACGGGTGTCGCTCTGTAGCCCCTGTTCGGCCAGTCGTTCGAGGCAGGCGGCCACGTCCTCGCCATCGTGCCCCTTGGCTGCCAGCCGAGCTTCCAGCTCGGCGCGTGAGTACTCGCGCCGAGCCAGCAGCCGGATGGCGTCGTCGTAGGGCGAGGGCGAGGCCTGGCTTTCCTGGCTTTCCAACATGGTTTACAGCAGATCGTCGTCGCGATCGCCCTCTGCCACGGTCTCGGCTTCCTTTTCCTTTTCCTTGGGCTCGAGGGTGGCCAGCAGTTGTGCGCGAATCTGGGATTCGATCTCGTCCATGACCGCCGGGTTGTCCTCCAGGAACTGAGCGGCATTGGCCTTGCCCTGGCCAATCTTGTTGCCCTGGTAGCTGTACCAGGCACCCGCCTTGTCGATCAGGTTGCACTGCACACCGAGATCGACCACTTCGCCGGCGTGGTAGATACCCTTGCCGTAGAGAATCTGGAATTCGGCCTGACGGAACGGTGGCGCCACCTTGTTCTTGACCACCTTGACGCGGGTCTCGTTACCGGTGACCTCATCGCCGACCTTGACCGAGCCGGTGCGGCGGATGTCCAGGCGCACGCTGGAGTAGAACTTCAGTGCGTTGCCGCCAGTGGTGGTTTCGGGACTACCGAACATCACCCCGATCTTCATGCGGATCTGGTTGATGAACACCACCATGCAGTTGGCGTTCTTGATGTGACCGGTGATCTTGCGTAGTGCCTGTGACATCAGGCGTGCCTGCAGGCCGACGTGGGAATCGCCCATCTCGCCCTCGATCTCGGCGCGCGGGGTCAACGCCGCCACCGAGTCGATGATGATCACGTCGACACCACCGGAGCGCACCAGCATGTCGCAGATCTCCAAGGCTTGCTCACCGGTGTCCGGCTGCGAGACCAGCAGGTCGTCGAGGTTGACGCCGAGCTTCTCGGCGTAACTGGGATCCAACGCATGCTCGGCATCGATGAAAGCACAGGTCTTGCCCTGCTTCTGGGCCTGGGCAATCACCGACAGGGTCAGGGTGGTCTTGCCCGAGGACTCCGGTCCGAAGATCTCCACCACCCGACCATAGGGCAAGCCACCGATACCCAGCGCAATATCCAGCCCCAGCGAGCCGGTGGAAACCGACGGCATCACCACCCGTGGGGTATCCCCCAGACGCATCACGGTGCCCTTGCCGAATTGACGTTCGATCTGTGAAAGGGCGGCATTCAGCGCCTTGGAACGGTTGTCGTCCTGTGCCATCGATGGCCTCCTGAAAATCTCGAAACGGGAACGAACGCTACGTTGCGTCGCGATTGACCAAGCCGGGCAGCGAGCCAATCACTGTATGGTTGCACAGTAGTCGATGTCGGGCAGTATGGCGAATTTTTCAGCCGGCGTCGAGCCGCACGATCAACCCGATCAGTGCTTCGCGCACCGCCTGTTCGCGTATCGCGCGGCGGTCACCGGAAAAAAGGTAATGCTCAGCCTCCTGACGCCGCTCATCGCCCCACGCCAACCACACTGTGCCCACCGGCTTGGCTTCACTGCCGCCACCAGGTCCGGCGACACCGCTGATGGCCACGCCCCATTGTGCGCCGCTGTCACGACACGCGCCGGCGACCATGGCTTCAACCACTTCGCGGCTGACCGCGCCATGAGCCTCGAGCAAGGATTCGGGGACTCCCAGCAGCCGGGTCTTGGCAGTATTGGCGTAGGTCACGTAGCCGGTCTCGAAGTAGTCGGAACTGCCGGCCACGTCGGTGATCGTACTGGCCACGCCGCCACCGGTACAGGACTCGGCGGCGGTGACATGCACTCCCTTGGCCCGGCATAGCTCACCCAGCCGCTCGGCCAAGGTGGTCAGGTCAAGGTTACTCAAGCTGGCGACGGACACGTCCATAGCAACTCCTATAGTTGGGCAGAGTGGTCCTGACGCGACGGATTCATCGGCGTAGAATAATGCCTTTTGCAGCCGAATGCAGACTCTGTCGCGAGACGATTCCATGGATACAAGGACGCCCATGTCACAGGCCAGCGCCCAGCACACGCCGATGATGAGTCAGTTCCTGAAGATCAAGCGCGAGCACCCGGACGTACTGCTCTTCTATCGCATGGGCGATTTCTACGAACTGTTCTTCGAAGATGCCAAACGCGCTGCTGCCCTGCTCGACATCACCTTGACCCAGCGCGGCCAGTCGGCGGGCAAGCCGATCCCCATGGCCGGCGTGCCCTACCATAGCGTGGAAGGTTACTTGGCACGGCTGGTCAAGGCCGGCGAGTCGGTGGCCATCTGCGAGCAGATCGGTGACCCGAATGCCGCCAAGGGGCCGGTGGAGCGCAAGGTGGTGCGTATCGTCACCCCTGGCACCCTGTATGACGAAGCCCTGCTCGATGCACGCCGCGACAACCTGCTGGTGGCACTGCACGCCAGGGGCGAGCGCTGGGGTATCGCCTGGCTGGAACTCTCCAGCGGCCGCTTCAGTGTCCTGGAAATCGATGGCGAGGCCGAGATGTTGGCCGAGGTTCAGCGCCTCGACCCCGCCGAATTGCTGGTCGCCGACGGCCTCGACCTGCCTCCGGCGTTGGCCGATCGCAGCGGCCTGCGCCGCCAGAGCGATTGGTTGCTCGACCTCGAGACCGCCACGCGTACCCTTTGCGATCAGCTTCAGGTCCAGGATCTGCGCGGCTTCGGCTGTGCCCATCTGGAAGTCGCCATCACCGCTGCCGGGGTGCTGATCGACTATGCCCGCGACACCCAGCGCTCACGCCTGCCTCACGTCACCGCCATCGGCGTCGAGAGCCGCGATGACGCGGTGGTGATCGACGCCGCAAGCCGTCGCAACCTGGAAATCGACGTGAACCTTGGTGGCAGCACCGACAACACCCTGGCCAGCGTGCTCGACACCACCGCCACCGCCATGGGTTCGCGGCTGATGAAACGCTGGCTGAACCGGCCGCTTCGCGACCATGCACAAATTGGCGCACGCCAGGCAGCAGTGCAACTGCTGCTCGACGACGAGGGCTTCGTGCCACTGCGCGACAGTCTCAAACAGATCGGCGATATCGAGCGTATCCTCGCTCGCGTGGCCCTGCGCAGCGCCAGGCCTCGCGACCTGGCCCGACTGCGCGACGCGCTCAATACCCTGCCCGAATTGCAGGAGGCCTTGGCACGCTTCGACGAAGGCTCGACGCTGGACGACCTCAAGCGCCATATCCTTCCCTACCCCGAGCTCGCCGATACCCTGACCCGAGCCTTGATCGAGAATCCGCCGGTGGTGATTCGCGACGGCGGAGTGATCGCCTCGGGCTTCGACAAGGAACTCGATGAATACCGCGGCTTGGCCGAGCATGCCGGCGAATTCCTGGTCGAGCTCGAGACACGTGAGCGCGAGCGCACCGGCCTGCCGGGGCTCAAGGTCGGCTACAACCGGGTGCATGGCTACTATATCGAGATTCCTCGCGCCCAGGCCAGTGAAGCGCCCAGCGACTACATCCGCCGCCAGACGCTGAAGAACGCCGAGCGCTTCATCATCCCCGAACTCAAGGAGTTCGAAGACAAGGCGCTATCGGCCAAGACCCGTGCCCTGGCGCGCGAGAAGCTGCTCTACGAGTCGCTGCTCGATACCCTCAATGCCGACCTGGAGGCACTGCAGGCCAGCGGTCGCGCCCTGGCTACCCTGGACGTGCTGGCAGCCTTCGCCGAACGTGCTCTGGCCTTGGACTTCGTGCGCCCACGGCTTGCCGAGACCCCGGGCATCGAGATTCGCGGCGGCCGTCATCCGGTGGTCGAACACGTCAGCGATGCCCCTTTCGTGCCCAACGACCTGGTTCTCGATGACTCCCGGCGCATGCTGGTGATCACTGGCCCCAACATGGGCGGCAAGTCTACCTACATGCGCCAGGCGGCGTTGATCACCCTGCTCGCGCATACTGGCAGCTTCGTGCCGGCGGATCATGCCGAGATCGGCCCGGTGGATCGCATCTTCACCCGTATCGGCTCCAGCGACGACCTGGCCGGCGGCCGCTCCACCTTCATGGTCGAGATGACCGAAACCGCCAGCATCCTGCACAATGCCACCGACCATAGCCTGGTATTGATGGACGAGATCGGCCGCGGCACCAGCACCTTCGACGGTCTGTCGTTGGCCTGGGCCAGTGCCGAACACCTGACCCGCTCGCGAGCCTTCACCCTGTTCGCCACCCACTACTTCGAGATGACCGCCCTGGCCGAACAGGCCGAGAGCGTGGCCAACGTCCACTTGACCGCCGCCGAACACAAGGACGGCATCGTCTTCATGCACCGGGTCGAAGAGGGACCGGCGAGTCAGAGTTATGGCCTGCAGGTGGCCCAGCTCGCCGGCGTCCCCCAGATGGTGATCGCCCGTGCACGGGAGAAGCTTGCCAGCCTCGAACAACACGAAGTCGACCAAGGAAACCGGCGTGTGGCGACTACCGATCCTGCGTTGCCGGGCGAGCCATCGGCACCGCCACAGCAGGCCGATCTGTTCGCCAGTACCCCGCATCCGCTGCTTGACGAGTTGGCCGCGCTGGACATCGACGGCCTGTCGCCGCGACAGGCGCTGGAGCTGCTCTACACTTGGCGTGAAGCGCTATAGCTACCAGCATGAGGAAAAGCGGCATGAAAGCATGCCGAATCGGTCTGGAAACGGCCTGGGGCGTGGCTTGCCCAGGCATTGGTGGCGCGACTAGAATGTGTCGCCATTAGAATAGCGGCTTATAATACTGGCACCCGCTTATAACCCGGCTTATCCAGGTGTCGGCGCGTTCGGTATCGCCGCGCCGATCACGATGAGGGAGAACCAATGACATTCGTCGTCACCGAAAACTGCATCAAGTGCAAATACACCGACTGCGTCGAAGTGTGCCCCGTGGATTGCTTCTATGAAGGGCCCAACTTCCTGGTCATCCACCCCGACGAGTGCATCGATTGCGCGCTGTGTGAGCCGGAGTGCCCCGCCGAGGCCATCTACTCTGAGGATGAGTTGCCCGACGACCAGAAATCCTTCCTCGAGCTCAATGCCGAACTGGCCGAAGTGTGGCCAAACATCACCGAGAAGAAGGACCCGCCCGAAGACGCCGAAGAGTGGGATGGGAAGTCGGGTAAGCTGGAATACCTGGAACGCTGAGGAAACGCAGCTCCACCAATCCCGAATACGCAAACGCCGAATGTCCATGACATTCGGCGTTTCCGTTTGGCCGGCGGTTCTTGCCGGCAGACACGAAAAAGGCGACCCGAAGGTCGCCCGCTCCCAGCCGTTCCCTTGGGCAGATCCTTCTGCCCGAACTCCTGTGGTGACGTCCCTGCCAAGAGGCGGCGTCCTGTCGCACTTGGCGCACCACGACTAGCATCCCGTTGCATCCTGCCGGAAAAGCGTTCCTCGCCTCTCCAAATCCCAATGTCATTGTGGCATTTATGCAAGACTTCTCAACCGGGGGGGTTGTGGCCTTCACAGGCACTCGTTACGGCACAAATTTATAAAACATCTTAAAAATCAATTATATATAGGTTTTTGCAACGCAAAAATCGATCATTTTTTGATCAATATGGTCAGGATCGACGGAAATTTGTAGGAAATGTCTTACAAAAAATGAAGATATATCTTACAAGAGCGACGCCAGAAAGAAGAAGGTACGGACTGCACTCGGCCTGACGCCCGGACATATCGAGGGGAAAGGAGATGAGGAAGGAGGGGGTGAAGGCGACCAGCGCCTTCACCCGGGCGGGAAGTCAGCCTTGACCCTTGATGGCGGAGAGACCGGGGTAAGCTGCCTTGTCACCGAGTTCCTGTTCGATCACCAGCAGGCGGTTGTACTTGGCGACACGATCGGAGCGGCACAACGAACCGGTCTTGATCTGGCCAGCGGAAGTGGCCACAGCCAGGTCGGCAATCGTAGTGTCTTCGGTCTCGCCGCTACGGTGCGAGATCACCGCAGTGAAACCGGCATCCTGGGCCATCTTGATGGCGTCCAGGGTTTCGGACAGTGAGCCGATCTGGTTGAACTTGATCAGGATCGAATTGCCGATCTTCTCATCGATGCCACGCTTGAGGATGCGGGTGTTGGTGACGAACAGGTCGTCACCGACCAGTTGCACACGATCGCCCAACTTGTCGGTGAGCGCCTTCCAACCGGCCCAGTCGGACTCGTCCATGCCATCCTCGATGGAGACGATGGGGTACTGATCGCAAAGTTCGGCAAGGTATTCGACGAAGCCATTGGCATCGTAGGTCTTGCCCTCGCCGGCCAGGTCGTACTGACCGTTCTTGTAGAACTCGGAGGAAGCGCAGTCGAGCGCCAGCGTCACGTCCTTGCCCAAGGTATAGCCGGCATCCTCGACAGCCTGCTTGATCACTTCCAGGGCCTCGGCGTTGGACGCCAGATTGGGAGCGAAACCGCCCTCGTCACCCACCGATGTGGACAGGCCGCGGGCGGAAAGTACCTTCTTCAGTGTGTGAAAGATCTCGGCTCCCATGCGCAGCGCTTCGCGGAAGTTCGGCGCCCCCACCGGCTGGACCATGAACTCCTGGATGTCGACGTTGTTGTCGGCATGCTCGCCACCATTGAGGATGTTCATCATCGGTACCGGCATGCGGTACTGGCCCGGCTGGCCGAACAACTCAGCGATATGGGCGTAGAGTGCGACGTCCTTGTCGACGGCGGCAGCCTTGGCGGCGGCCAGCGACACAGCCAGAATGGCGTTGGCGCCAAGGTTGGCCTTGTTGTCGGTGCCATCGAGTTCGAGCATGGCATTGTCAAGCGCGCGCTGATCCTGAGCATCCATTCCCAGCAGGCGATCGCGAATCTTGCCGTTCACGGCATCCACGGCTTTGAGCACGCCCTTGCCCAGGTAACGGGACTTGTCGCCATCACGCAGTTCCAGTGCCTCGCGGGACCCGGTCGATGCCCCACTGGGTGCGCAAGCCACGCCCTTGGCACCGCCTTCCAGCGTCACCTCGGCCTGTACCGTGGGGTTGCCGCGCGAGTCGAGCACCTCTAGGGCGCGGATATCGGCAATCTTGGTCATGGTGGTGTGATCCTTTAGTGAGTCAGCGTTGATCTTGATTGAGTCGGTGATTCACGGCTCCGCTCAGGAAATCTCCAGCGCCGGGAAGCCCTTGACCAGGTCGTCAAGTGACTTGAGCTGGGTGAGAAAGGGTTCGAGTTTATCCAAAGGCAGGGCACAGGGGCCATCGCATTTGGCGTTGTCGGGGTCGGGGTGGGCTTCGAGGAACAGTCCGGCCAGGCCGACGGCAACACCCGCGCGGGCCAGTTCGGCAACCTGGGCGCGCCGGCCGTCGGCACTGTCGGCACGCCCGCCGGGGCGTTGCAGCGAGTGGGTGACGTCGAAGAACACCGGGTAGCCGGTTTGCTTCATGTCACCGAAGCCGAGCATGTCGACCACCAGGTTGTTGTAGCCGAAGCTGGAGCCACGCTCGCAGAGGATCAGCCGTCGATTGCCGGCCTCCTCGCACTTGCGGATGATATGGCGCATCTCGTGAGGCGCTAGGAACTGCGGCTTCTTGATATTGATCACCGCCCCGGTCTCGGCCATGGCCACGACGAGGTCGGTCTGGCGGGCCAGGAAGGCCGGCAGCTGGATGATGTCGGCGACCCGGGCCGCCGGTTCGGCCTGCCACGGCTCATGGACATCGGTCAGTACGGGCACCTGGAAGCGCTCCTTGACCTCGGCCAGGATCTCCAGCCCCTTCTCCAGCCCCGGGCCACGAAAGGAGTGGATCGAACTGCGGTTGGCCTTGTCGAAGCTGGCCTTGAACACATAGGGAATGCCCAGCTTGCCGGTCACGTCGACATAGGCTTCGGCCACTTCCATGGCCAATTCGCGGGATTCGAGTACATTCATGCCGCCGAACAGCATCAGCGGCAATGAATTGCCGGCCTTGAGGCCGGCGAATTCGATGACGGTATCCTGTGCTTGCATGCAACCTCCTCAGCCCTGCGGCTGGGCCTGGGCATGTTGACGAGCCCGTTCGTTCTTGTGCTCCAGCGCCGCGTTGATGAAGCCGGAGAACAGTGGATGCCCATCGCGCGGCGTGGAGGTGAACTCGGGATGAAACTGGCAAGCCACGAACCAAGGGTGATTCGGCAGTTCGATCATCTCCACCAGCGACTGGTCGACGCTCTTGCCCGACACTACCAACCCGGCCTGCTCCAATTCCTCGACGAACTGGTTGTTGACCTCGAAACGGTGGCGATGGCGCTCGACGATCTCGTCGGCACCGTAGGCCTCGTGGGCCTTGGAGCCAGACTTGAGGTGGCAGACCTGGCCACCGAGACGCATGGTGCCGCCGAGGTCGGAGGCTTCGTCGCGCAGCTCGATCTTGCCCTCGGCATTGATCCACTCGGTGATCAGGCCGATCACGGGATGTTGGGTGTCATGGGTGAACTCGGTGGAATTGGCGTCCACCCAGCCCACCACATGGCGTGCGAACTCGATTACCGCCACCTGCATACCCAGGCAGATCCCCAAATAGGGCACGTTGTTCTCGCGGGCGTAGCGGGCCGTGGCGATCTTGCCTTCCACGCCACGCTCGCCGAAGCCACCAGGCACCAGGATGGCGTCCTTGCCGGCCAGGCGCTCGGTGCCATGGCGTTCGATGTCCTCGGAGTCGATATAGTCGATATTGATCTTGACCCGCCCCTGAATGCCGGCGTGGATCAGCGCCTCGTTGAGCGACTTGTAGGCATCGAGCAAGTCCATGTACTTGCCGACCATGGCGATATTGACCGACTTCAGCGGATTGAGCTTGGCATCCAGCACCCCGACCCATTCCGATAGGTCGGCTTCGTCGGCTTCGAGGCGCAGCTTGTCGCAGACGATCTCGTCAAGGCTATGTTCATGCAGCATCAGCGGGATGCGATAGATGGTGTCGGCATCCTGCAGCGGCACCACGGCGCGCTCTTCGACGTTGGTGAACAGCGCGATCTTGCGTCGCTCGCTTTCTTCCAACTCGACCTCGCTGCGACAGATCAGGATGTCCGGCTGGATACCGATCGAACGCAGCTCCTTGACGCTGTGCTGGGTCGGTTTGGTCTTGGTCTCGCCGGCCGTCTTGATGTAGGGCACCAGGGTCAGGTGCATGAAAATGGCGCGATTGGCGCCCAGCTCGCTTCTGATCTGACGGATCGACTCGAGAAACGGCAGCGACTCGATGTCGCCGACCGTGCCGCCGATCTCCACCAGGGCCACGTCGAAGTCATCGCCACCGGCATACACACGGCGTTTGATCTCATCGGTAATGTGCGGGATGACCTGCACGGTGCCGCCCAGGTAATCGCCGCGGCGCTCCTTACGCAGCACGTGCTCGTAGACACGGCCGGTAGTGAAGTTGTTGCCCTGGGTCATTTTGGTGCGGATGAAGCGCTCGTAGTGGCCCAGGTCGAGGTCGGTTTCCGCGCCATCCTCGGTGACGAACACTTCGCCATGCTGGAAGGGACTCATGGTGCCGGGATCGACGTTGATGTACGGATCCAGCTTGAGCATGGTGACCTTGAGGCCGCGCGCCTCGAGAATCGCCGCCAGCGATGCCGACGCGATGCCCTTGCCTAGGGAGGACACAACGCCGCCGGTCACGAAGATATATCGTGTCATGGAAAACCTGTCGAAACGTGATCAGAAGGCACAGCAGGAAACCGCGCCAGGATGGGTCGACAGAGTAGCAGATTCGGCCTTGCGGCTCAATTTTACGCCGCCCGACGAATGCGCTGCCACCTTTGGGAGTGACGGCGCTTGGCACAATGCTGGCCATACCGGCTCAGAAATCGAAAAAGACGGTTTCCCCCTCACCCTGCAGGCGAATGTTCAACCGATAGCGGATCTTGCCATCGGCCTCCTCGCGCTTGGCGATCAGCGTCTGGCGGCGCACCGGCGACTCGATGGCATTGAGCACGGGGCACACGGCATTGGCCCGGGTTTCGTCCTCGAAGTAGAGACGGGTCTGCAGGTGGATGTTGATGCCGCGGGCGAAGATCGCCAGGTTGATGTGCGGTGCCATGACCTTGCCGTCACTGCGCGTCACGGCGCCAGGCTTGATGGTATGCAGGGTCCATTCGCTGTCGCCGGAGGCGGTGGTGGCGGTACGCCCGAAGCTGTTGAACGGCTTCTGCAGGTCGAACTCGGGCTGGTACTCGCCCTTGGCATTGGCTTGCCAGGCCTCGATCAGGGCATCGCGCACCAGGTCGCCGTTACCGTCGATGACGGTACCCACCACCTCGATATGCTCGCCCTCGGCTTCCGGCTTGGCCAGTTGGTTCCAGATTTCCTCCTCGCGCTCGGGCAGGCCAGCGACGTCCAACGCCAGGCCAATATGCACGTAGGGACCGGCGGTCTGCGAAGCGGTTTCGCGCAGCATCAGCTCGCTGCTGGGTACGGTGTTCGGCTGTTTCATGGTCTTGCGCCCCCTGTCACTGATTCTCGAAATAGGTCTGCAGCTCGCCGCGCACCACCAGGTCGAAGCGGTAGGCCAGGCAGTCCATGGGATTGCTGCGCGACATGTCCAGACGACCGATCATGGTCTCGACCGCATCCGGGTCATTGATGGTCTGGACGATGGGGCAGATCGGGATCAGCGGATCTCCTTCGAAGTACATCTGGGTGATCAAGCGGGTGGAAATAGACGGGCCTATCACCGAAACGTGGATATGCGCCGGGCGCCAGCTATTCATGTCGTTCGGCCAAGGGTAGGGCCCGGGTTTGATGGTACGGAAACGGTACCAGCCCTGCTCATCGGTCAGGCAGCGGCCCACGCCACCGAAATTGGGATCCAGCGGTGCCAGGTAGCTGTCCTTCTTGTGGCGGTAGCGCCCGCCGGCGTTGGCCTGCCACATCTCCACCAAGGTGTGCGGCACCGGCTTGCCGAACTGGTCGACCACACGGCCGAACATGATCATTCGCTCGCCGATCGGCAGACCGGCCTGTCCTTCGAGCGCGGGGTTTTCACGAAAGTTAAGCAGCAGGTCGTTATCATGGGCCCCCATGCGCAGGTGGCGAAAGTCGGGGCCGGTGAGCTCCGAGACGCTGGGCTTCTGCAGGCTGACCAGTGACTGACGCGGCGAGCGCGCCACGGAGGTCTTGTAGCGAGGGGCATAGGCAGGGGGATGCCAGTTACGGTCGCGTTCCACGAAGCGCTTGTTATCGTCTTGCATAGCGGTCTTCTCTATGGGGACTAGGAGGATCCGGGCGAAGTTACTCGCCCCAGCCCAATTTCTTGGCCATGGCAAAGGCATGGTTGGCCGCCGGCACGCCGCCGTAGATGGCCACGTGCATCAGCACCTGGCGCAGCTCGGCTTCGCTCAGGCCAATGCGCTTGGCGGTCTTGAGGTGCAGTTCCAGTTCCTCGCGGCCCAGCGCCGCCAAAATACCGGTGGTGATCATGCTGCGCTCGCGACGAGTCAGGTCGTCGTTGCCCCACAGCTCGCCCCAGGCCAGGCGGGTGATCATCTGCTGGAAGGGCGCGTCCAGGCTGGTTGCCCCGGCACCGGCCCGGGCGACGTGATCCTCGCCGAGCACCTGCTTGCGGGTCTCGAGACCTTCGTCATAGGACACGCCCTGCTCGCCGACCTGCGGGCGATCCTTGGTCAGCCACAGGCGCAGACGCTTGGCCATGGCCTCGGGATCTTCCACCGAAGGCACATGAGCGAAGCCCTCGAGGATCTCCAGCGGCGCTCCACCGCATTCGGCGGCCAGGGTCTGAAGGGTTTCGGGGGGCGTGGCCACGTCGTCACTGCCACCTAGTAGATGCACTTCAACTCCATGCCCTTTCAGTTTGCTGCGGAAATCGGTGCGTCCCAGCATCTCGCACAGCCGCGCATAGCTCTCGCTATCGGTGCGCGCCATCTGGGTGCGCCAGCCGCTTTCCAGAGCCGGTTCCGCCTTTAACCGCTTGGCGGAAAACCAGCGCGGCACGATCTCGCCGGAAATCGCCGCCAAGCCTTCGTCGCGGACACGCCCGGCACGCGTCGTCCACAGCTCACTGGTGCCGATCACCGCACCGGTGTTGGTCAGGGTTGCCGAGAGCAGACGCTCGGCGTGCTCGGCAAGCAACTGCTGGCCGACCACACCACCGATCGACGTGCCGACGAAGTGGAAGCGTGACGCCCCGGCATGCTCGGCCAAAGCCAGGGCCTCGTCCGCCAGCGCGGCCGGTGTGATCTCGCCGCCACTCTCGGGCCAGGCCTGGCTGGCGCCATGGCCGGGAAGGTCCCAGGTCAGTACCCGGTAGCGCGGCAGCAGGGTCGGCAGGATGTCGTCCCACACCGCCTGGGTCATGCCCAATGGATGGGCCAGCAACACCAGTGGATTCGCCTCGGCGCCCAGCAGGCGATAGGCGACGCTGCGGCCATCGATAGTCAGAAATGCCATATGGAGCCTCTCCCATAGCGAAGCGCCGAGCGAAGCTTCGGCGCGGACATGCATGAAAGAAGGAAGAACAGGGCTGCGCCCCTAGAAGCTAGAAGAAGGAAGAGAGACGCTATGCGTCTCGAGGATCCAGTGACCGTTCTCTTCCGTCTTATCCCTTCCCTCTTCCTTCTTGTTTATCAGGCGCGCTCGATCAGCGTCGCAATCCCCTGCCCCACGCCCACGCACATGGTGCACAGCGCATATCGCTTGTTCTGCTTGTGCAGCTCATGCGCGGCGGTCAGCAGCAGGCGCGCCCCGGACATGCCCAGCGGATGGCCCAGGGCGATGCCACCGCCGTTGGGATTGACCCGTGGGTCGTCGTCGTCAATGCCCAGCTCGCGCATACAGGCCAGGGCCTGGGAGGCAAAGGCTTCGTTGAGCTCGATGATGTCGATCTCGTCCAGCGAGATACCCAGGCGATCCAGCAGCTTGCGCACCGCCGGCACCGGACCGATGCCCATGGTGCGTGGTTCCACCCCGGCGGTGGCCATACCCAGGATGCGTGCCATGGGCTTGAGCCCGTGCCGTTCCACAGCGGCTTCACTGGCCACCAGCATCGCCGCGGCGCCGTCGTTGACGCCAGAGGCGTTGCCGGCGGTGACACTGCCGCCGTCGCGGAACGGGGTCGGCAACTTGGCCAGCTTCTCCAGGGTAGTGCCGGGACGCAGGTGCTCGTCCTGATCGAAGATCAGCGGCTCCTGCTTGCGGCGCGGAATCTCGATCGGCGTGATCTCCTCGGCAAAGCGGCCTTCTTTCTGGGCACGCTCGGCCTTCTGCTGGGAGCTTAGGGCGAAGGCGTCCTGGTCCTCGCGGGAGATGCGGTGCTGCTCGGCGACGTTCTCGGCGGTCTCCGGCATCGAGTCGACGCCATACTGCTTCTTCATCAGCGGGTTGATGAAGCGCCAGCCGATGGTGGTGTCCTCGATGGCCTGGGTGCGCGAGAAGGCGGTCTCGGCCTTGCCCATCACGTAGGGCGCGCGGGACATGGATTCCACGCCACCGGCCAGGACCAGCTCGAACTCGCCGGCCTTGATGGCACGAAAAGCGGTGCCCACCGCGTCCATGCCCGAACCGCACAGACGATTCATGGTGGTGCCGGGAACCGAGGTCGGCAGACCCGCCAGCAGCGACGACATGCGTGCCACGTTGCGGTTGTCCTCGCCGGCCTGGTTGGCGCAGCCCATGATCACCTCGTCGATGGCCGCGGGGTCGAGGTTGGGTGCCTCGGCCAGCACCGCCTTGAAGATGGTGGCGGCGAAATCGTCGGGACGCACGCTGGCGAGCGTTCCACCGAAGCGGCCCACGGCGGTGCGCCGCGGATGACACAGATAGACGTTACTCATACGGCCTCCTCAGACCTCCCCTGCGTGCTTGCGATCGGTCCTATCCTTCAGTTCGCGCAACACCTCAAGCTCATGAGCGCTGGGCTCGGGAGTGGACTCCAGTTGGTCGGCGAAGCGGATCTCCCAGCCGGTTGCCTCGATCACGTCCTCGCGGGACACGCCCGGATGCAGCGACACGACCACCAATTCCTTGGTCTCGGGGTCGGGTTTCATCACGCACAGGTCGGTGATCACCCGCGTCGGGCCCTTGCCGATGTTGGGCACGCCGTCGCGGCCCTTGCCATCACGACCGAAGCCCAGGGTGGTGACGAAGTCCACGTCCTTGACGAAGGTGCGCTTGGAGTGCTTCAGGGTGATGAAGACCTCGTGGGCGTTGGTGGCGATCTCCGGCGCCCCGCCACCGCCCGGTAGGCGTACCTTGGGATCATGGTAGTCGCCGATCAGGGTGGTGTTGAGGTTGGCATAGCGGTCGATCTGGGCGGTGCCCAGGAAGCCCACGCTGATATGACCACCTTGCAGCCAGTAGCGGAACATCTCCGGCACCGAGACAGTGGTCAGCGCCGATTCGCACAGTTCGCCATCGCCGATCGACAATGGCAATACATCCGGCTTGGTCTGCAGGGTGCCGGATTCATAGATCAGCACCACCTCGGGGGCATGGGTCAGGCGCGCCAGGTTGGCGGCCTCGCTGGGCAAGCCGATGCCGACGAAGCAGGTCATGCCGTTTTCCAGCGCACGCGCGGCGGTGACGGTCATCATTTCCGCGGAGGTATATTCGAGACTCATCAGGACTGTCCTCCTGCGTTATAGACGTTTTCCTCAAGCCACTTCGTGAAGGCATCGCGGTCGCGGGCGATGGCGTCCCACTCCTTGTAGAAGCGGTTGTCGCGATCGTAGTAGCCATGCGCGTAGGAGGGTGCGGAACCCTTCTCCGCGACGACCACGGCGCTGATCGCCCAACCGGGGATCACGCAGGCATTGGGATGCGTGTTCAGATCGTCGACGATCTCCTCGACGGTGACGATGCTGCGCTTGGCCGCCATCACGGCTTCCTTCTGCACGCCGATGATGCCTTCCACCAGCACGTTGCCCTTACGGTCGGCCTTCTGGGCATGGACGACGGACACGTCCGGGCGAATCGACGGTACCGCCGCCAGGCGCTCGCCGGTGAACGGACACTCGATGAACTTGATCTGGTCGTTGACGTTGGGTAGTTCGCTGCCCACGTAGCCGCGCAATACCGCTAGCGGCAGACCGGCAGCCCCGGCCTCGAAAGCACAGGCCATGGCGGCGTGGCTGTGCTCGAGGATCTCGATCTTGTGCGGCCAGCCCTTCTCCACGGCATCGCGCAGGCGGTGCAGCGAGCCAACGCCGGGGTTGCCGCCCCACGAGAAGATCAGCTTCTTCACGCAGCCAGCCCCGATCAGCTGATCGTAGACCAGGTCGGGGGTCATGCGGATCAGGGTCAGGTCGCGCTTCTTCTGGCGGATCACTTCGTGACCCGCGGCGAAGGGAATCAGGTGGGTAAAGCCTTCCATGGCCACGGTGGCGCCGTCCTCGACGTAGCGCGCGACCGCGTCATGCAAGCTAAGGAACTCGGCCATGATGGTTCGCCTCTTGGTGGTCGATACGATATTCACCAGCCCTAGGGTCGAACGTTGCATCTTGGCTCGATGCCAATGTTCGGCTAGTGAACATAGGTTTGTAATACGAACAAATTAATCTCCAATCACTGTTTCGTCAAACCACAAAAAAAGGGAAGGCAAGCCTTCCCTGAATATCGCCACACGCGAAGTTCTTACGTAACAATCGGTTAGATGTTTTTCAGCCAGGCAATGGCCCTTGTGACCTGAGCCTTGCTACTACCAATGTATGATGCCGGGGAGGCCGTTTCTTCCAATACTTCGACCTCGACACGTCCTTTCACCTCGGAGTGGGCCTTCAATACCTCGGCATAGGACAGCCCCTGCCGGCGCGCCGTCTCCGCGGCCTCGGCGCTGATGCGCTTGGCTGCGTCCTGGCCGACGATCGGCACCAGCAGTCGCGATACCGGCTCGGCCATGATCGCGCCGCCGGTGATTTCCAGATTTCGCCGCATGGCATCGGGATGTACCTCCAGCCCTTCCAGCAATACCGCAAGCTGCTCCAGCGCGCCTTCCACCAGCAGCGTACTGTCTATCAACGGCGCCCATTCGGCATGCCATTCACCGAGCCCGCGTTCCAAAGGCTGTGCCGTGGCATTGAGAATCACCGTGGCGTGACCGTGTACCTGGCGAGCTGCACCGCGAATCAGCGCACAACGCACCGGGTTGCGCTTGTGGGGCATCGACGACGACTCGCCCATGCCCTCGCCGCCAGGCTCGGCCACCTCGCCGATCTCGGTCTGGGTCAGCAGAGCCACGTCCAGCGCTACCTTCTCGGCCGCGCCAGCCACCGCGTCCAAGGCAGTAGCCAGGGCATGGATCGGCTGCCGGTCGGTATGCCAAGGCAGTACCGGTGCCGCCAATCCCAACCGTGCGGCCAGCGCATCCATGAAATCGAGCCCCAGATCGTCCCAGCCGGAGTGCACGCCAACGGCACCACCGAACTGCACCGGCAAGCCGCTTTCCGCCAGCGGGAGCAGGCGCCGGCGTGCCTGCTCGAGCCCCAGTGCCCAGTGCGCGACCTTGACCCCGAAAGTAATCGGCAATGCCTGCTGCATCAGGGTGCGGCCCACCATCACCGTCTCGTCGTGGGCCTGCATCAGGACGATGGCGGCGCTGCGGCAACGTTGCAACAGACCGTCGATCGAGGCCAGGCGCGGCTTGAGCAGCAGCATCAGGGCACTGTCGACGACGTCCTGACTGGTGGCGCCTTGATGCCAGTAGCGCTTGAGCTCAGCCGGCAAGGCGGCACGTCCCTGCTTGACGAAGGGAATGGCGGCGTTGCCGCCGCTGGCGATACCCGAAGCGATGGCATCGAGATCAAAGGCATGTCCATGCAGGTGTTTGGCCAGGGCCTGGTGGGTTCCCTCGGGCAGCGCGCCATGGGCCTCCTGAACGTCGGCCAGTCCCAGCTCGTACTCCAGCATGGCCCCAACCAAGGCATCGGCGTTACAGTCACCTAGCGCCCCCTGACTCATGAAAGGATGCTGGATCAAGGTAGCAGGCATCTCGGGCTCTCCACCATAAGTCGTACAAGTGTTCGTAGTTCGAACGTTATGCTAGATTGGAGTCATCGACACACGCAACTCGATCAGGATCGCGAAGGATGGAAGTACAACGGCACGATGACACCTTGACCCCCGAGGACCGTGACTTCGTCACCGCCCTGGCCAGCGGGCTGGAGGTGATCCTGGCCTTCGACGGCGCCCACCCGCGCATGACGCTGAGCGAGGTCGCCGCACGTACCGGTATGAACCGCGCACGGGCTCGCCGCTTCCTGCTGACGCTGCATGCGTTGGGCTACGTACGCAAGCAGCAGCGCCATTTCGAACTGGCGCCCAAGGTGCTGCAACTGGGCTATGCATTCCTCTCGGCCAACAACTATCGCACGGTAATCCAACAATATCTCGAGGATATCACCGCCGAGATCGGCGAGTCCTCGTCGCTGGGCGTGCTCGACGGCGACGACGTCATCTACGTGGCCCGTTCGGCGGCCAAGCACCGGCTGCTGGCCATCACCCTGTCGGTGGGCACCCGTCTGCCCGCGGCGCATACCTCGATGGGACGGGTACTGCTGGCTCAGTTGCCGGATGCCGAGCTAGACGCCTATCTCGAACGCGTGACCCTCACCGCCTATACCGACAAGTCCATCACCGACAAGGCCGAGCTGCGCAAGTGCATCCTCAAGGTGCGCCAGCAAGGCTATTGCATCGTCGACCAGGAGATGGATTCCGGCCTGCGCTCGCTGGCCATCCCGGCCTTCGACGCCAATGGCCGCTTGCTCGGCGCCATCAACATCAGTACCAATGCCGCGCGCATCGATCTCGATACCCTGACGCGGACCTTCATGCCACTGCTGCAGGAAAAGGCGCGGCTGATCCGTGCCAATGTCAGTTGAACGCAGTCCTATCGATCCACGGGACCTTTACTTCCAGTATTGCGAGTGAGCGCAGTTAAGGACGACGAGTGCCCGATATTTTCGGCATCACCCTACCGATATTCCTGCTGGTGGGCGTGGGCTACCTCGCGGTCCACATCCGCATCATCGACAAGCCGCAGATTCGCGGCCTCGGCGTCTTCGTCATCCACTGCGCACTGCCGGCACTGATCGTCAGGGCGCTGGTCAGTCGCCCTTTGAATGAGATCTTCAACCCCTACTATCTGCTTGCCTACGGACTTGGCTCGTTGGTGGTGTTCCTTGCCGCCCTGTTCATCGCTCGACGGCTGCAGCGCAAACCACTGGATGCCAGTGCCCTATACGCGCTGGGCATGTCGGCCTCCAACAGCGGCTTCATCGGCTACCCGGTGGCGGCACTAGTGGTAGGCTCACCCGCGGTGGCCGCCATGGCCTTGAATTTCCTGATCGAGAACCTGCTGGTGATCCCGGCCGCCTTGACCCTAGCCGAGGTCAGCTCCCAGCGCGGTGCCAGCACGCGAGTCGTGTTGATACGCACGATCCGGCAATTACTCAAGAACCCGATCATTATCGCCATCCTCGTTGGAACCACCCTGGCGCTCTCGGGGCTGAGCCTGCCGGCACCACTATTTCGCGCCATCGATATGCTGGCCACGGCGGCGGCCCCCACGGCGCTGTTCGTGATCGGCGGCACCCTCTACGGCCTCAAGGCGCGAGGCATGGCCGGAGACGTGACACAGATCGCGATCGGCAAGCTGATCGCCCACCCCTTGGCCGTGCTGCTGGCCTTCCTCGCCCTGCCCACCATCGACCCGGTACTGATGACCACCGGAATCCTCTTCGCCAGCGCCCCGATGATAAGCGTCTACCCGATCTTCGGTCAGCGTTACGGGCTAGGCGAGATCACCGCCGCGACCCTAATGGTGACCACCCTGGCCGCCTTCCTCACCATCAGCCTGATGATCTGGCTGCTGCAGACCAGCTCGCTGTTCGTCGTTTCCTGATCAGTGTCCAGATACGCCTGCTTCATGCTGTGAAATGCCAGAGGCCACATTACGAACACTCGTACGCATTGCAGAACAAAAGACACTGTTCTAGATTGTTCCTGAATTCGGTTCCAGAACTGGGGCACCTCTAGATGAGCGACAAGATTCATGACTGCGACCTAGTCGTGGTCGGTTCCGGTGCTGCCGGCATGTCGGCGGCGGTCACCGCCGCCTACCACGGCCTCGAGGTCGTGGTGGTCGAGAAAGACGACGTTCTTGGCGGTGCCACCGCCTGGTCCGGCGGCTGGATGTGGGTACCGCTCAACCCTCTGGCCAAGCGTGCCGGGATCGATGAAGACCCCGAGACGGTTCGCACCTATCTGCGCCATGAGCTAGGTGAGCGCTACGATCCCGCGCGCATCGACGCCTTCCTCGATGCCGGCCCGAAGATGGTCAGCTTCTTCGAGACACACACCGCCCTGCAGTTCGCCGACGGCAACGCCATCGCCGATATCCACGGCGATACCCCTGGTGCCGGCACCGGTGGCCGCTCGGTGATCGCCGCACCCTTCGATGGTCGTGAACTGGGCAAGAGCATCCACAAGTTGCGCAAGACCATGCCCGAGACCGCGTTCCTGGGCATGCCGATTCAGGCTGGGCCGGATTTGATGGCTTTCCTGACCTTCACCCGATCGTTCACGTCTTTCCTGCACGTGACCCGGCGCTTCACGCGTCATCTCTATGACCTGGCCCGCTACGGACGCGCCATGCAACTGGTCAACGGCGTGGCGCTGATTGGGCGGCTGGCCAAGTCCGCCGACGATATGGGTGTGGAAACCTGGGTGTCGTCACCGGCCAAGCGACTGATCGAGGACGGCGAGCGTGTGGCCGGCGTGGTAGTGGACACCCCACAAGGTGAAGTGACGCTGCGTGCCCGATGTGGCGTGGTACTTGCCACCGGCGGCTTCCCCAACGATATCGAACGCCGCCGCGAGCTCTTCCCTCGTACCCCTACCGGCAAGGAACACTGGGCGTTGCCACCCGAATCCGCCAGCGGCGACGGCCTGCGCCTGGGCGAGGCCGTGGGCGGCCAGGTCGATACCAGCCTCTACTCGCCGGTGGCCTGGGCACCGGTGTCGCGGGTGCCCTACGGCGGCGGCCGCGAGGGCCATTTCCCGCACATCATCGACCGCGGCAAGCCCGGCATCATCGGCGTGCTGCGAAGCGGTAAGCGCTTCGTCAACGAGGCTCACGGTTACTATGACTACGTCGACGCCATGATCAAGGCGGTGCACGAAGGCGAGGAAGTCTGCTCCTGGCTGATCTGCACCCATCGCTTTCAGCGCCGCTACGGTATCGGAATCACCCGCCCGGCACCGGCGCCCTTCAAGCACTGGATCCGCAAGGGCTATCTCAAGGCCGGCCGCACCATCGAGGAACTGGCCAACAATTGCGGCATCGACCTCGAAGACCTCAAGCGCACTATCGAGGCCTACAACGAGTACGCCCGCCACGGCGAGGACCCCGAGTTCGGCCGTGGCTCTACTCCCTACAACCGCAAGCAGGGCGATCCCTCTCACCAGCCCAATCCCTGTGTGGCGCCGCTGGATGAAGGACCGTTCTATGCCGTGAAGGTGGTGCCGGGCTGCTTCGGCACCTTCGCTGGCCTTAAGGCCAACGAGCATGCCCAGGTACTCAACGAGTCGGGGGAGCCGATCCCCGGTCTCTATGCCGTGGGCACCGACATGGCCAGCATCATGGGCGGTTTCTACCCCGCGGGCGGCATCAACCTGGGCCCCGCCGTGACCTTCGGCTATATCGCCGGCTGCCATGCCGCTGGCCAGCGTGACGGCTCATCGACCGAGCGGGTGGCCTCCGCCTCCGCGACTGAAGGGAGATATCCATGAGCCAACATCGCTATTCCCTGGCCGCCTTGACGGTTCTCGAACTCTCGCCTCCCGACATGGTCGAGGTCGCGGCCCAGGCCGGCTACGACCATGTCGGCCTGCGCCCCATCCCGGCGACGCCCAACGAGCCAACCTTTCCCTTGCTGACCGATGCCGCGCTGCTGCGCGAGACCTGCCGCAGGCTCCGCGACACCGGCATCCAGGTGGCCGACATCGAGATCCTGCGCCTCAAGTCCGAGACCCGTGTCAAGGCGGACTTCGAGCGTTTCATGGAGGTCGGCGCCGAGCTTGGTGCCAGCGAGATCCTGGTGGCCGGCAACGATGACAGTGAAACCCGCACCCTCGACAACTTCGCCGCCTTGTGCGAACTGGCTCGTCCCTACGGCCTTTATCCGCATCTTGAGTTCATGCCCTGGACCGGGGTCAAGAACCTGCTCCAGGCTCATCGCATCGTCGCTGCCGTACGCAAGGCCGGCCACGACAACGCTTGCTTGCTGGTCGACGCTTTCCACCTCAACCGTTCCGCCAGCCGCCTGGAGGACCTGGCCAAGGTCCCCCACGAATGGATGCACTACGTGCAGCTCTGTGACGTTGCCGGCTCGATTCCCGACGACGTGGACGAGATCACCCGCGAGGCGCGTAGCGAGCGCCGGTTCCCCGGTGACGGCGACATCGACCTCAAGGGCATGCTGGCGCTGCTGCCTGCGGACATACTTCTAAGCCTGGAGATCCCCACCGAGGGGCTGCGCAACCAGGGGGTTAGTGCTCTGGAGCGCGCCCGTATGGCGCTAGACAAGGCGCGGCGGTTGGTCGAAACGTGATCTGAAACCTCCTCGATATCGTTGGCAGGTGGATTGGAGCGATCCGTGAACCAGCATCCGCCTTGTCGAACGACTAGCTCCCACCCCGCAGCAGGTTGGAAGCCGAGGCCGAACCGGCGAGTTCCTCGGCGACCGCCAGGCGCACCAGCTCACCACTCCTTTCGGCCAGGCCGTCGAGCAGCGGTTGCGCGGCATCGACGATGCCCAACGCGCCCAGAAAACCCAGGCCCAGCGAGGTGAGATAGGCTCGATCCTGAGTCACTTCCGAGCTTACAGCGTTCAAATGACGAACTTTTGTTCACTTGAAGGACGGGCGATCTGGCCGTAGACTATTTAGCCAGCTATCTTTCTCACTGGTATCGCTCTCAGGGATGCCCCTACTGGCAGGAGGCCCATGTCTCACTCGTCCACCACCACCTTGCCGGCAGACCGTCCTTTGCTGGGCGTCGTTTGCATGCTGGCGGCGGGCTTGCTGTTCGTGATGCTGGATACCAGCGTCAAGACACTGGGTCAGGACTACTCGCCCATCCAGGTGGTCTGGGCACGCTACGCCGGCCATATGCTGGTGTTGGCGGGATATCTTCTATGGTTGGGTCTGCCACGGGGCCGCGACCTGCTGCGCAGCGGCTCGCTGGGTGGACAGTGCCTGCGGGGGATGTTGCTGCTTGCGGCCAGTACCTTCGCCTATTTGGCCTTTCGCGAGTTGCCTCTACTGCAGGTCTACGTGATCAACTTCAGTTCGCCGCTACTGGTGACCCTGCTGGCCATGCCACTGCTCAAGGAGCGCGTCACGCCGGCGCGCGGCATGGCGGTGCTGGTGGGCTTCATCGGCGTCGTCATTGCCGTCGGGCCCATCGACTGGCGATCCCAGCCGGCCATCCTGCTGCCCTTCGGCATGACGCTATGCTTCGCTCTCTACCAACTCTGCACACGGCGCTTCGGACGCAGTGACCATCCGCTGACCTCGCTGTTCTATACCGGCCTGGCCGGCGCCCTGGTCAGCAGTGCGGTAGTACCAGCCTTCTGGACGCCCATTGCCCTCGGCGATCTCCCTCTTTTCGTTTCCGTGGGCATATTGGGAGCCGCCAGCCAGTTCGGCCTGATCCTGTCGATGCGCTTCGCCCCGGCCTCGCTGGTCTCTCCCTTCCTTTATATCCAGATCGTCTGGGCCTCGCTGTTCGGCTACCTGTTCTTCGCCGACGTGCCGCGACTCGAGACCTACCTGGGTGCGGTGCTGATCGTCGGAGCGGGGATCTACCTGGCCACGCGCAAGGGAACGTCACCCTGAAAACCGCGAGCCCACCAATAGGCGGGCTCGATGGTATGGAAATTCGTGGCGGAAATCACTCAGCGGTCTTGATCAAGGCATCCAAGGCAGCGTGATAACCCTGGCTGCCGAGCCCGGCGATCACACCATCGGCACGCAGCGAGACGTAGGAGTGATGCCGGAAGCTCTCGCGCTTGTGCACGTTGGACAGATGCACCTCGATCACCTTGCCCTCGAAGGTGTTGAGCGCATCGAGGATCGCCACCGAGGTGTGGGTGTAGGCCGCCGGGTTGATGATGATGGCGACAGTGCCGTCCTGACGGGCAGCGTGGATGGCGTCGATCAGTTCGCCCTCGTGGTTGCTCTGCCGGCACTCGATATCCCAGCCGTTGACCGCCGCCTTCTCGTAGAGGCCGTTGTTGATGTCCTCCAGCGTCTCGTAGCCGTAGATTTCCGGCTGGCGAGTACCCAGCAGGTTGAGATTGGGGCCGTGCAGAACCAGGACCTTGCCCGCGCTCATCATTCGTTCTCCTTCAGCAGTTCCCGCTTGTAGTGGGCGAACAGCGTCGCGGCCTGTTCATCGGCGGCGGCACGCTTTTCGGCATCCTCGCAGAACAGCTTGAAGGCGTCCACGCCCTGGAACACGAACAGGCTGACACCGCTCATCACACTGGCACCGGCCGCCTTGGCGGCGGTGATGAATTCGGTCACCGCCGGCACGTAGACGGCATCGAAGACCCAGTGATGCCCCTTGATCAGCTCCTTGGGCAGCGGACAGCCGGGGCTCTTTTCATGACCGATCGGCGTGCAGTTGACCAGGCCATCGCAGGCTTCCACCGTTTCGGCCAACCGCTCCTGGGTAACGACCGAGGCCTTGAAGCCCTGCGCTTCCAGTTCACCGGCCAGTTGACGCGACTTGGCTTCATCGAGGTCCATCAGCCTCACTTCCTCGGCACCCAGCTTACCGAGGCCGAAGGCCACCGCCTTGCCCACCCCGCCGGTACCGATCAGCAGCACCCGCCCCAGCTTGCGCTCGCCCAGCGTGGCACGGAAGCCGCTCATGAAACCGGTGTAGTCGGTGTTCTCGGCGACGATGCCGTCCTTCTCGAATACCAGGGTGTTGGCAGCCCCGACCATGCGCGCCCCTTCGGTGGGCCGATCAGCCAGCTTCACCGCATCCTCTTTCCATGGAAAGGTGACATTGACGCCGCGATAGCCTTCGGCGATGACCTTGCGCACCTGGCTTTCCAGCGACTCGATGGGCTGCTCGTTAGCGTCGAACAGGTCGTAGGTAGCAGGAATGCCGGTCAGCTTGCCGAGCCTGACGTGAAGGTCCGGCGAGCTGGAATTCATGATGGCTTTACCGATCAAACCGAGTCGCATCGTGTTACCTCTGTTCAACGTGAATGAGCGGCTTGGGCCGCCAACCGAATCCCTGCATTGGCCGCGCCGAACTGGTGATAGCCGCCGCGCCGCTCGACGATCTCGAAGAAGAAGCGCCCCGAAAACGTCTCGGTATAGGCATGGAAGAATTCCCCTTCGTCATTGCGATCGTAGAGGATGTTGCGTGAGCGCATGGCCTCCAGCAGTTCCTCGTCGAGACCGTAGCGCGCCTCCAGATCGTCGTAGTAATTGCCAGGAATCTTGAGTAGCGGCAGACCCCGTGCCTGCAGGGCGTCCACGCTGGCGAAAATGTCGTGGCTGGCGAAGGCGATCTGCTGCACTCCGCCCTGGTATTCGCTGAGGAAGCGTCCGGGCAGGGTGTCACGCGCCTGGGAGATGGTCAGCGGGAGGCGAATCGAGCTATCCGGACTGGTCACCGCCTGGCTGATCATCAGCCCGTGCGGGTCGACGATCTCGTGCTCGGCCTCGGCCTCGAAGCCGAACACGGTGTGATAGAACAGTTGCCAGCCCAGCATCTGGGTCGCCGGCAGCACGTAAGAAAGGTGATCGACGCGGGTCAATCCGGCCTCATCGCGGCTGGCCTGATCGAACAGTTCGAAATCGGTGCGCCACTGGCGATCCTCGGCGGCCTCGTCGTCGACCAGATAGATCAGGCTGCCCTCGATACCGCGCACGGCCGGGATCTCCATCTCGCCCTCGCCGACCAGGCCGCGGAACAGCTGGGCCTTGAAGGTCTTGGCTCGCGTCAGTGCCTTGTCGACATCATCGACACGGAAGCCCACCGCGCATACCGAGATACCGTGCAACAGGCGGAAGGTATGGGCGAAGCTGTCGGTTTCGAAGTTGAGCACCAGGTGGATGTCGCCCTGCTTCCACAGCTCGACGTTCTTCGAGCGGTGGCGCCCCACATGGCGAAAGCCCAGTGCGCCGATGAACTCACCGAGCGGCGCGGCACTGTCCTCGTCGAGAGAGAACTCGATGAAATGGATGCCGTTGTAGCGCGGTGCCGGGGGGATGCTGCCGGCCCAGGGCCCATTCGGCAACAGGTTCTCGAGCAGAATCAACGAACGCAGACCATCCAGCGCCGTGGCTTCGGTGGGAGCGGCCCGGAAGGCATCGCTGAAGATCTCCAGCGACAGCGGACCGTCGTAACCGCTCTTGGCCAATGCCGCCATGAAATACTTGAGCGGCAGCCGGCCCTGGCCGGGGAAACAGCGGAAATGACGGCTCCATTGCAGGATGTCCATGTTCAGCAGTGGTGCGTCGGCCACCTGGACAAAGAAGATCTTGTCCTTTGGGATCTTGCCGATGGTGGAAAGGTCATGGCCGCGCGAGAGGATATGGAAGCTGTCGAGCACCACCCCCAGGGAAGGATGGTCAGCCCGCCGCACCACCTCCCAGGCGTCGCGATAGTCGGAAATGTGCCGACCCCATGCCAATGCCTCGAAGCCGATGCGAATGCCACGCTTGGCAGCGCGCTCGGCCAGCTCACGCAAGTCGGCCGCAGCCTGATCGAGATCGTCGCTGGCTTGTGGCGAGACGTTGCTGCATACCAGCAGGAAATCGGTGCCGAGTTGCTCCATCAAGTCGAACTTGCGCTCGGCCCGCTGCATGTTGCGACTGCGCTGTGGCTCGGGCATGGCTTCGAAGTCTCGGAACGGCTGGAAGGCCAGGATCTTGAGACCCAGCGATTCACACAGGTTGCGTACGTCGGCAGGCGCTCCATCGAACGACAGCAGGTCGTTCTCGAAGATTTCCACGCCATCGAAGCCCGCTCGTGCGATGGCTTCGAGCTTGGTTCGCAGGTCTCCACTAAGGGAGACAGTGGCAATGGCTCGCATCCAGACCTCCTGATAGCCGGTGGGGGCGGTGCCCTTGGTCGACCGTGGCATGATCGGTCGTCGGCCAGGCTTTTGTGGCGCCAATACGTTCGCATAGCGCCCTTTAGTTCGCATTATGCACGAAAATAAGGGGGACGAAGCAAGTCTCGTTCATCAGTTCTCGTACCACGACTATAGAAGTCATGAATCGCCCCCCTACCGTCAATCTGGCGTTACACTCTCCATGTCCTGATATGACATCATGGCAGTGTTTTTGTCTTCGACCTTGGTCTTAGGTCAGCCAATTCTGCATTGACAGGCCGCAGCAGGAATCCTAGCTTGTTCGCCAGTAGCACGTAAGTTCGAAATACGAACACAAAGGTTGGCAGTCCCCAACCTCATCGCGGGTGAGCTCTGGCCCGACCGGGACAAGACCAACACACAATAAACAGCAGCACTTGGAGGATTACAGCATGTTCAAACCGCTAGCGCTGGGCATCGCCATTTCCGCGGCCGCCATGGCATTCGCCACCCCGACCCTGGCTGATTACCCGGAACGCAACATCCAAGGCACCATTCAATGGGGGGCCGGCGGTGCCACCGATAACGTCGCACGCAGCCTGACCCCGCACGTCGAAGAAATCCTGGACACCACCGTCGTGCTGACTAACCGCCCCGGCGGTACCGGCGTGATCGGTATGAACCATGTCATGCGCCAGCGTCCAGATGGCTACAACCTGCTGTATGGCGCCGAGAACCCGCAGCTCTACCAACTGATGGGGCTGGCCGACTTCAGCTATGACGACATGCATACCGTCAATATCATCGGCCAGGGCCTCGTGGTCATCGCCGCGCCGGCCGACAGCCCCTATGACAGCTTCAAGGACGTGCTCGAGGCGGCCAAAGAGAATCCCGGTACCCTGCGCATGGGCGGCACCGGCGCCGGTGGCCTTCCCAGTACCGTGCATGCCATGGTCAACGCCGTCGACGAGTTGGACGTACGCACCGTGACCTTCGGTGGCGACGGCCCCGGCATCACCGCCTTGCTCGGTGGTCACATCGACTTCATGCCACTCAGCCTGGCCGCCGCCAAGGAGCAGATCCTCGGTGGCCAGCTCAAGGGGTTGGCGGTGCTGACCCAGAACGAACTCGAATCGCTGCCCGGCGTGCCGCCGATCACCGACGCACTGCCGGATATCGGATCCTTCCTGCCCTGGGGCCCATTCTGGGGTGTCTTCGCGCATGAGGACACGCCGGACGACATCAAGGCGACCCTCGAAGGCGCCTATGAGCAGGCCGTGAACAACGAAGAGTTCCAGGACTTCCTGCGCAACTTCGGCGCCGAGCCGCTGAACCTCAACGGGGACGAAGCGCAGCAGTACCTGGATAACTGGCAGTCGGTGACCGCCTGGTCCATGTATGAAGCCGGCGCCGTCGAAACCTCTCCCGAGAAACTCGGCATTCCGCGTCCGTAACGGCATCATCCAAGCCCTGAGGGCATGAGGGGGAGGCGGGCTCTGATCCGCCTTCCCCGCTGGAGCACCACCATGAGCAAGAAACCCGAAAGACTGCAGGCCGGCGAACGCGCCTTCGACTGGCTGCTGCTGCTTTTCAGTGGCGCTGTTTTCTATCAGGCCTATCAGATTACCGGTTTTTCCTCGATCAACTCGGCCGGTGCCTTTCCCATTGGCCTGTCGTTGATCATGATCGCCTCGTCCATCGCGGTTTTGGTTAACCATCGTCGCAAGGAAAAACCCAATACCCGGGGCCCGCTGGACGAACTCACCAGCTTTCTGCGCCAGCACTTCCCGATCAACGTGCTGGTCTTCTGCGCGCTGGCGGTCGCCTATCTTGCCGCAATCCAGCCGTTCAGCTTCTTCGTCAGCACCTTCGCGTTCCTGGCGCTGACATTCATCTATCTGCGCCAAGGCAAGATCGTCAGTTCACTGATCATCTCGGCAGTGGCAATCGCGGTGATCTACGTGCTGTTCACCCTGGTCTTCCGCGTCTATCTCCCCTGATTCCCGAGGCCCCAGATGAGCGATACTATTTCCTACCTGCTGATGGCCTGGCTGGACCCGCAACTGCTGGCACTGACCGCCATCGGCACCCTGGCAGGTATCTATGTTGGCGCCATCCCCGGTCTTTCGGTGACCATGGCAGCCTCCATCCTGATTTCCTTCACCTTCTCGTGGGACGTCAACCACGCCCTGGCGCTGATCGTGGGCATCTACTGCGGCGGCGTCTACGGCGGCTCGCGCACTGCCATCCTGCTCAATATTCCCGGTGCCCCCTCGGCGGTGGTCACCGCCTTCGACGGCTACCCGCTGGCTCAACAGGGCGAAGCCGGGCGCGCCATCGGTCTGAGCACGGTGATGTCGGTGATCGGTGGCCTGTTCGGCACCCTGATCCTGGCCAGCACCGCGCCGGTCCTTTCCGATCTGGCCTTGCAGTTCGCCCCGCGCGATTACTTCCTTATCGCCGTCATGGGTCTGTTGCTAGTCAGCACCCTGTCCGGTAAGTCGCTGGCACGCGGCATCTTTTCTGTGGCACTGGGCGGCATCATCGGCTTGGTGGGCATGGACCCGGTCACTGCCCAAGGCCGTTTCACCATGGGCAGTATCGACCTGATGGGAGGCATCCACTACGTGGTGGTGATGATCGGCCTGTTCGGTGTCGCCGAGGCCTTCTACCAGCTGCACTTCCTGAGCAAGGAGCCGGTCCGTCAGAAGGTCGACAAGATCATTCCCGCCTTCAGCATGGTGCTGAAATATCTACCGCTATCCCTTCGTACCGGGGTCATCGGGGTGATCGTCGGCGCGCTGCCGGGCACCGGTGGCGATATCGCCTCGCTGTTTGCCTATGACCATGCCAAGCGCACCGTCAAGAACCCGTCGAAGCCCTTCGGCCAAGGGGCCTACGAAGGCCTGGTAGCCCCCGAAACCGCCAATAATGCCGCAGTCGGCGGCGCCTACGTACCGATGCTGACGCTGGGCATGCCCGGCGATGCGGTAACGGCGATCATCATCGGTGCCCTGGTCATCCATGGCCTCAACCCCGGCCCGATGCTGATGATCGAGACACCGCACATTTTCTGGTTCACCGTCGGCAACCTGGTGCTTGCCAACATCTTCCTGCTGATCTTCGGCCTCACCGGCATCAAGATCTTCACCAAGGTGGTGGAACTGCCCAAGGCACTGCTGATTCCCTTGATTCTG
The DNA here is from genome assembly GCF_014651875.1 of Litchfieldella qijiaojingensis. GTDB lineage: Bacteria > Pseudomonadota > Gammaproteobacteria > Pseudomonadales > Halomonadaceae > Litchfieldella > Litchfieldella qijiaojingensis. The sequence goes on along the minus strand of NZ_BMXS01000015.1, from coordinate 75,923 downwards.
GTGCTGTGTGTGGTGGGGACCTATTCCCTCAACAGCAACATGACCGAGGTTTACTGGATGCTGGGCTTCGGTATCCTGGGCTACTTCCTGAAGATCTTCGGCTTCCAGATGGGCCCCATTATCCTCGGCGTAATCCTCGGTCCGCTGCTGGACGAGACCTATCGCCAGGCGATGTCCTCGGTGGGTGACAGCGTCAGCGCCTTCCTGCTGGCCCTGGTGACCAACCCGCTGTCACTGATACTGACCAGCGTGATCGTGCTGGTATTGCTGGGCAATACCCCGGTCAAGGGATGGGTGGTCGGGCAATTCCAGCGCAGTCAGTGATACGCGGAAGCCATGCATGACGCGGCCCCACAGGGCCGCGTCGGCGTGCGTTGTGGCGTCTTGCTGGGGAGAGAGTGCCGTGAGTGACTTCTTCGCCGACCCGCAGAGTGTGCTGGTCTTCGATTTCGATGGCGTCATCCTCGATTCCGCGAGTTTGAAACGCCAAGCCTTCGCCGCGCTCTACGACGACGAGCCGGAAGCCGATCGCCAGGCCGTGCGCGCCTACCTCAACCGGCGTGGCGGACAGCCCCGCGAGGTCAAGTTCCGCCATATCGAGTCGCACATCCTGGGCCGCGAAGCGAGCGAAGCACGTATCAAGGAGTTATGCCAACGCTTCAAGGAAACCATGGAGGCGCGTATCCTTGATGCTCCGGCGATTCCCGGCGCGCTGGAGTTCCTCGATCGCTGGCACGAGCGGCTGCCGCTCTACCTGCTCTCCGCCACGCCGCAGCAGGAGTTGCGCGAGATCGTCGACCGTCGAGGACTGGCTGACTTCTTCGACGAGGTGATCGGTGCACCGCCCGATAAGGCCACCGGGCTGCGCAACCTGCTGGTCCGCCATGCCCATGACGCCCGGCGGACGGTGATGATCGGCGACTCCTACAACGACTATCGCGCCGCCAGTTCCAACGGCACCCGTTTCGTCGGCATCACCGCCGACCCGACGGTCTCACCCTTTCCCGATGACGTGGTGACCGCCATCGATCTGAGCGGCTTGGAAGCGGCGCTGGCCCGGCTGTAATCCATCGGAAACAAAGACGCCCCGCCGATAATATCGACTGGGCGTCTTGCTTCACCATACTGACCCTACTGAATTACGCCACCGGCGTCAGCCATTCGGCATTCAACACCTGCTTGCCACGCACCAGATCGAAGTACAGCGACTGGACCTTCTCGGTGATCGGGCCACGACGCCCCTCGCCGATAGTGCGACCATCGAGTTCGCGGATCGGCAATACTTCGGCGGCGGTACCGGTGAAGAAGGCCTCGTCGGCGATATAGATCTCGTCGCGGGTGATCAGCTTCTCTTGCAGAGGCAGCCCCAGGTGCTCGGCCATGTGCAATACGGTGTTGCGGGTGATGCCGTTGAGGCAGGAGGTCAGCATCGGTGTATAGATGACGCCGTCCTTGATTACGAACAGGTTTTCGCCCGAGCCTTCCGCGGCATAGCCCTGTGGGTCGAGCAGCAACGCCTCGTCGTAGCCGCCGCGCTGGGCTTCGGCCAGGGCCATCATCGAGTTGATGTACTGGCCGTTGGCCTTGGCGCGGGTCACGGCGATGTTGACGTGATGACGCGTGAACGATGAGGTTTGCACCTTGATGCCGAGTTCACGGGCTTCCGGAGACATGTACGACGGCCATTCCCAAGCGGCAACGATCACGTGGGTCTTGAGGTTGTCGGCTCGCAGGCCCATGCCTTCGCTGCCGAAGAACACCATGGGGCGCAGGTAGGCCTCTTCCAGGTCATTCTCGCGCACGGCAGCTCGACAAGCGTCATTGATCTGGGTCTTGGTGAACGGCATCGGCATGCCCAGGATCTTGGCCGAATCGAACAGGCGGTTGGTGTGTTCCTTGAGGCGGAAGATCGCTGTCCCTTGTTCGGTGGCGTAAGCACGCACTCCCTCGAAACAGCCCATGCCATAGTGCAGGGTATGGGTCAGGACATGGACCTTGGCATCTCGCCAGGGAAGCAGTTCACCGTCGAACCAGATGAGGCCGTCGCGGTCAGCCATCGACATAAGGGTCTTCCTTCTTTACTTTAACTTTACACTTAACGGTCATGCGTAACGTGACAGTCGCCAGTCAGGCTATCGACGCCGCTCCCCGGTCGTACCGCTCAAGTCGGAGATTCCAGTAGCCGTGTCCAGGGTTCGCTGACATGACGACGATGCTCGTCGAAGGTATCCCCTTCACCGCGGGCCTCCTGTTTGGTCAATGCCGCACGGTGGGAGGCATTGCGGTAGGCCAGATACGCCTCGCGCAAACGATGACAATCCTCGGCGGGCAATCGCCCGCTGGACTCCAAAGTCTCCAGAATACGAATATTGTCGCTCCACGCCAATAGATCGGGAGTCTCGTGGCCCATGGAGAGCACTGCATACTGGCACAGGAATTCGATATCGACCATACCACCGGCATCCTGCTTGATATCGAAACGCCCCCCCTGCTGGTCCTCGGGGCTACTACCCAAGTGATCGCGCATCTTTTGGCGCATCTTGACCACTTCTTCGCGTAGCGTCGCCGGATCGCGTCGACTCCCCAGAATCTCGCGACGCACCGCCTCGAAACGCTCGGCCAGGGCGCGATCGCCGGCCACCACCCGAGCCCGGACCAGGGCCTGGTGTTCCCAGGTCCAGGCCTGATGCCGCTGATAGTCGGCGAAGGCGTCCAGAGTCGTGACCAGAAGCCCTGCGTTACCCGAAGGACGCAGGCGCATGTCGACCTCGTAAAGCGCTCCGGCGGGTGTCACCGCGGTCAATAGATGGATGATGCGCTGTCCCAAGCGAGTGAAGAACACCGCATTGTCGATGGGGCGCTCTCCATCGGTACTACCCTGGGAGTCGGCGTCATGGATGAAGACCAGATCCAGATCCGACCCGTAGCCCAACTCGATGCCACCCAGCTTGCCATAACCCACGATAATGAAATGGGTTTCTTCCGCTTCGCCATTGCGGCGCTGAGGATAGCCATGCTTACGCACCAAGTGTTTCCAGGCCATGGCCAGCACCTGTTCAAGCACGACTTCGGCGATGAAGGTCAAGTAATCGCTGACCTTCATCAAGGGACGCGCCCCGGCGATGTCCGAGGCCGCTACATGCAGCACTTGGGCATGCTTGAAGACACGCAAGGTCTCGAGCTGGGATTCCTCGTCGTCTTCGGGGATGCGCGATAGCTCCTGGCGCAGTTCGTCGGCCAGGCGGTCCTTGTCGGCAGGCGTGTACAGGGTGGTCGGAGTCAACAACTCATCGAGCAGAATCGGATAGCGGGCAAGCTGCTCTGCGATCCAGGGACTGGCACCGCACAACCGCATCAGGTGCTCGAGAGCATCGGGATTTTCGCGCAGCAGTGCCAGGTAAGCGGTGCGCCGCAGCACGGCTTCGATCAGCGGCAGAACCCGTTCTAGCACCCGATCCGGATGCTCACTGTCGGCGATGGCGGCCAGCAGCATCGGCATCAGGGCATCCAGGCGTTCGTAGCCGATGCGCTGCATGCTCTGGACCTGGCGCGAATGGCGCAGATCGTTCAGCCGTCTGGCCGCCACATCGGGCTGGGCGAAGCCGGCGCTCTCCAGCATGTCATAGGCTTCGTCACCGTTTTCACCACGCCCCAGCTCTCCTCGCCATAGCGCTCGCCATTCATCGAGAGATACCCCCTCACCGATATCCCCCGGCTCCCGGCCGGGTGAGGTCTCGAGTTCCTCTTCCGGGTCGGCGATCACCGCGTCGAAGTGGCCGCGTACCTGCTCGCGCACCTCGTCCAGTCGGGCCATCACCGCCGGCCAGTCTTCCATGCGCAACGCCAATGCCACCCGCTCACGGTCGAGGGAATCCACGGGCAGTGCCTGGGTCTGGCGATCCTCCAGCGCCTGCAGGGCATGTTCCAGGTCACGCAGGAATACATAAGCCGGCAACAGTTCGTCGACCACTTCCTGGGGTAGCAGGTCGAGCATCGGCAAGCACTCGAGCGCGGTCTTCAGCGACGTGACCTGCAGTTCGGTGTCGCGCCCACCACGAATCAACTGGAAGGCCTGGACCACGAACTCCACCTCGCGGATACCGCCGCGCCCGAGCTTGATATTGTCGCTCATGCCCTTGCGCTTGACCTCGCGGTTGATCAGCGCCTTCATCTCGCGCAACGACTCGATGGCGCCGAAGTCCAGATACTTGCGATACACGAAGGGACGCAGGCTCGCCAGCAATTCGGCGCCGGCCTCGCAGTCGCCGGCCACCGGCCTGGCCTTGAGCATGGCGTAGCGTTCCCATTCACGGCCCTGGTCTTGATAGTAACTCGACAGCATGGCGAAGCTGCCCACTAGCGGGCCGCCATCGCCCAGCGGGCGCAGGCGCATGTCGACGCGGAAGGCAAAGCCATCGGCGGTCACCGCATCCAGCGCACCGATCAGTTTCTGGCCCAGCTTGGTGAAGTACTCCTGGTGGTCGAACTCGCGCTTGCCGCCGCGGGTCACGCCCTTCTCGGGAAAGGCGAAGATCAGATCGATATCCGATGACAAGTTGAGCTCACCGGCCCCCAGCTTACCCATGCCCAACACCACCAGGCGCTGCGAGCCGCCATCCGCACGCGGTGCCGGGCGCCCCCAGCGCGGCGCGAAAAACTCCTCGAGCCAGGCCAACGCACCCTCCAGGCAGGTCTCGGCCAGGCACGACCCACTGGCGGCGGTCGACCACATGCCACTTCCCTCGGGACGAGCCAGGTCGCGCCACACAATGCCCAGCATCCGCGCACGACGGAAACGACGGATCACCGCCTGCATGCCGGCCTCGTCCTCGATATCTTCCAGCGCCTCGGCAAGCCATTGGTCCAGCGTCTCGGCATCCGGCGCCTCGTCCAACTCCCCGTTGGCATCCAGGCTCGGTAACCAGTCGGGATAGCGCACCAGCGTCTCGGCGGCGAAGTCGGAAATCACCAATACTCGAGCGAGTTCCTCGCGACGTGTCGGCGCCAGCGCCAGCCAGCTTTCGCTGGGCGGGTCGAGGTCCTGCATCGACGCCACGGAGTCAGCCCGCTCGAGTGACTCGTCCAGGCGCTGCCGGGTCTTGCCAAGCGCCGAGCGGAGCGGCTCGGGGATGTCGGTCAGCGGTAGATAATCATCGGGTAGCGCCATGGGCATCTCACGTGGCTTGAGGGCAAAGAAAAACAACACTCATGGCCCCAGCATAGCGAAGTGGCGCCCTATTCGGCACCCTTGGGAACGCTGCTACATGAAGAAACGCTGCCAGGCCAGCAACCCCCAGGTGATCCCGGGAATCAACAAGGCCAGCATTACCGCCGCCGAGCCGATGTCCTTGGCACGCCCAGAGAGCTCATGATGCTCGGAACCGATTCGGTCGACTACGTTCTCGATGGCACTGTTGAGTAGTTCGACGATCAGCACCAGCAGGCAGCTCCCGATCAGCAGGATCCATTCCACCGGGCTCCGGCCAAGCCAGATGGCGATGGGCAACAGTAGCAGGAAAACGCCGACTTCCTGACGAAACGCCGACTCGTTGCGGTAGGCCGCTCGCAGGCCCTTGAATGAGTAATGTGCCGCATACACCAGATGACGCCATCCGGTATGACCAGGTTTCATCGCATAGCCCTTATCGGTTGCCGGCTTTGCCAGGCGGTGACGTGTAGCGGGATGTTAGCAAAAAGTGTTGAACGGCTGGCATGTTAGCGCATCGTCGCGTTGGCGGTACTGCAGTGGCAGGGCTAGGGTATCAGGATGTTCTGCTTTGAGGAGTTCGCCATGCCCCGTGCTCTCATGCTCCACGAGGAAGCGCCACGCTGCCGCGTCATCGATCTTGCCTCCACCGACCTTCCGCACCGAGCGGTGAGTGTCGACATCGACTATTCCGATCTCAACTACAAGGATGCGCTGGCCGTCACCGGTAAGGGCAAGATCGTGCGTGACTATCCCTTCGTGCCGGGCATCGACTTCGCCGGTACCGTGCGGGAATCGCATCATGAGCAGTACGCTCCCGGCGACAGAGTCATCCTGACCGGTTGGGGCGTCGGTGAGCGCTACTGGGGCGGTTACGCCGAGACCATGAACGTCGATGCGGAATGGCTGGTGCCCTGTCCCCAGCCACTATCGATGCGCAAGGCCATGCTGCTGGGCACTGCCGGCCTGACCGCCATGCTTTGTGTGCTGCGCCTGGAAGCAGCCGGCTTGCCCGCCGGATCCGCGGTGCTGGTGACCGGCGCCACTGGCGGCGTGGGCAGTTGGGCGGTATCGATCCTGCATCACTTGGGTTACGAGGTGCACGCGGTGACCGGCAAGATCGAGCAGCACGACTGGCTCGAGCGTCTGGGCGCTCGGCAAGTCCTCGACCGCAGCGAGTTCGAAGGCCAGCCTCGCCCGCTAGAGAAGGGCCGCTGGATCGGTGCCATCGACAGCGTGGGCGGGCTTACCCTGGCCAATGTCCTGGCACGAATGGAATATCACGGCCTCGTCGCCGCGGTGGGACTCGCTGGCGGCACCGACCTGCCGACCACAGTGATGCCCTTCATCCTGCGTGGCGTCTCGCTGCTTGGCACCGATAGCGTGATGATTCCCTTCGAGCATCGCCGGGCCGCCTGGCATCGCCTCTCCGCCCTGCCCAATGGCCTGTTCGAGCGCATGGCTGTCGATGAAATCGGCCTCGACAGGATCGAGGAACGAGCCGAGGCGATGCTCGCCGGCAAGGTACATGGCCGAGTGCTGATCAACCCCAAGCGTTGACCTCAACGAGAGAGGATCATCTCCTCGAGATCCGAGGCCAGCGGATCCAGCACTTGCGACCAGCTCAGGTAGGGAGTATTGGCAGTACCGTTGACCAACACCGTGAACACCCCCCAACGGCCGCTTTGGGTGCGAAAGTAACCACCGACGGAGCGTACCGAAATCGGTTGGTTGAGTGTCCCGGTCTTGAGCATCACATGATCCTGGAAGATGTCGCCACCACGGCGGATGAAGCGCATCACTCCATTGACCGGTGACTGGAGGCCAGCGACGAAGCTGGGAAACAGTGACGGTCGACGATACATGTATTCCAGCAGGGCATTGACGCCTAGTGCGGAGGTGCGGTTCTCGGTGGTCAGGCCACTACCGCTGAGCAGACGCAAAGGGCCGTGGCCCGGCAACTCCTGGGCGAACCGCTCCAGTGCTGCACCGGCGTCGGCCAGGGAGGCGCGCGGCGTCTCCACCAGGTTGAGGCTCAAGATATCGGCCATGAAGTTGTTGGAATAATTGAGCGTACGCAGCAGCAGTTCTTGCAGTGGCTTGCCATCCACCGCGGCCAGTTGGCGGGCATTGGGGGGTGGTGCGGTAGCACTGGTGGCATAGCCGCCATCGACGGTGATTCCCGCCTGTTCGAGCAGTGCCAGCAAGGTCTGGGCACTCTGGACCGCTGGGTCGGAGCTCGAGCGGTAGACCGAGCGCGGCAGGTCGTCCACGGCGATCCGGCCGCGAATTACCATGGTATCGCCATTGTTTCCAGTGACCCGTTCGGCATCGAGTTCGGTGGTCTTGTCGGCGGCCACGGTGGAGACCTGATTGTCGACGTCGGTGGTAGGCTCCACGGTATCGCAGCTCGACAGCCGCGCCGGGGAGCCCGGCTGGGGGCCAGGTGCCACCTTCATGCACCAGCTCCCGAAGTTGACCCCCGCCGAGGACAGCAATGCGCTATAGGTATTCGCCGACCGGTCCCGTGACTGACAGCGATCCTTGGTAATGCACTCCACCGGACCGAAGCGCCATTGGCTGACCACCAACTGGCCATTGATCCCCCGCACACCACGCTGGCGCAGTTCCTGAACCAGCCGCCACAGATCTTCCGACACCAATGCCGGGTCGCCGCCCCCTTCCATCACCAGGTCGCCCTGCAGGATGCCATCAGCATCGATATCGCCAATCGAGACCAGCCGCGTGGTGAAGGTATGCTGCGGCCCCCAGCGCTGCAGTGCCGCTGCCGACACATACAGCTTGGACACCGACGCCGGTGACAACTGGCGCTCCGCGCCGATCTCTCCCAGCACCTCGCCGTCATCCAGCAGGCGTGCCTGGGCGCCGATCGCGAAGCCCTCTTCGGCAAGCCGGGAAAGATGGGAAAAGCCCGCACCCAACGCGGTAAGTGGCAACAGGCAGAGCAAAAAGGGCAACACTAGACGCAACATGCAAAATCCCACGATTATCGTCGTATTGAAGACAAAAATACGCCGCACCAGGCCCATCGTGTCTGAAAAGCCAGACAAGGGCTTAGTGAGCGGAAACCTTGGAAAACACCTGAATGACCACCACGCCGCCGATTATCATCGCCAGCCCCAGAACGGCGGGCAAATCCGGCGTCTCGCCATAGATCAGAATGCCGATCAGGGTGATCAGCACGATACCGAGCCCTGCCCAGAAGGCATAGGCGATACCCACCGGCAGCGTGCGCAGGGCTAGCGTCAGCATATAGAACGCAATGGCATACCCCACCACCACCAGCACGCTGGGCCATAGGCGGGTGAACTCGTTGGACGCCTTGAGAGCGCTGGTGGCGATGACCTCGGCGACAATCGCCAGTCCCAGGTAGATATAAACCATGATCGGATCCTTCGACCGTCAAAGGGCGGGCGGCAAACCGGGAGCGTAAGGCAAGATGGCCCGACAACGCCAGAGCGTTTGGCCGCTGAGATGGTACTTGCGCTCGAATGGCGTCAGGTACTCGTCCTCGGGGACATAGCGTTCAACCACCGTCTCGATACCCGTGGCCTGGCTCAGCGCCAGACAGAACTCTTCGACGTACAGCCGCCAGTTGGAGCGCAACTCAAGCCTGCCACCCAGCGCAAGGATGACCGGGAAGACCGGGTGACCATGCCAGCGCATCTTGAGATGCGCCGCCTTTGGATAAGGGTTGGGATAGAGCAGGAAGTGTCGCTCGGGCCGCCAGCCGGCTGCCAGCGCCAGGCGCCAGAAGTCTACCAGATCGGCACGTACCAGCAGGGCATTGTCGGGCAAGTTGCCATGCTCGCGAGACAACCGATCGGCACTGCGATCGACCCCGATCACCGCATGACCGGGATATTGCCGGGCCAGGGCGCGGGTCGATAGACCCACCCCGCAACCGGCATCCAGGATCAAGGGCAGGCGGCGCTTGCCGAGCCAATCCCCGGCGAGCTCGAAGGCCTCGTGGGTATGCTCGGCCACCGGCTTGCGCAACGGATACCGCAGTGCACGGCTGACACGCTGAGCCAAGTGCTCGTGGGGGCCAGTCTGGTTGGTGGTTATAGGACGGGAAGCGACATGCATGAGCGTCAATAACGGGCAAAAATGGGCTTGTGACGCTGTCATGTTACCAGGCCCCGTAAAGTCCAGCAGAATAATAAAGGGAGTGAAAAAACGGCGCATCCCCTTAAGAGATGCGCCAACAACAACTCATATGACTCAAACAGCCGCTTCATGATACCGCTGTCATTCGCCGGTATCAAACACTCGTTTTACACTAAGTTTCCCTATTTCGGCGGCTATCGTTTAGCCGGCCCGCATGACGCCATGGCGACGCCGGTGCTATCATCGCGTCACCCAATCGACAATATGACTCGTCAACAGCACAACGAGGAACGCGGCTTGTCACAGTTACCGGTGATTGTCGGCATGGGCGGAGTCAATGCCGCCGGCAGAACCTCGGGCCATCAGGCGTATCGTCGTACGGTACTCGATGCCCTGCACAAGGACGACCAGACCCGTACCCTGATCGGGCTGGCGGCGATGATGCGCCTGGTTATCCATCATGACGATGGCCAATGGCGCGACGCCAACGGGGAGGTTCTCGACGCTGCGGAGCTCGCTACCCGTTATCGCCAGCAAGTCCTCGACCACTCCCTGATCCGTCGTATCGAGGATCCGCGCTTCAATGCCGACGGCATCCCCGCCAACCGTCAGGCGCTATTGTCGTTCGATTCACCGCACACCTTTCAAGTGCGGCGCCGCCAGTTGCCCGACGACTTGCCCGAGACCTGGCAGGTCCGCGAACTCGACCGACATACGCTGGAAGTGACCGTACCCGCGGGCCCGTTCGAGGTCATGTTGCCCGAACGCCGTCCCGCTTTGGTGCGTGCCGCCGGTCAGCTACCCAGTGGTTTCGAGCCCAGCCGCTTCTATCGCAGCGTGCATCATCCACGCGGGTTGTCGATGGCGATCTTCGGTGCCTCCGACTGCCTGGGCCAGAGCGGCCTGGAGTGGGAGACCCTGCGCGACCGTCTCGACCCGGACGCCATCGCCGTCTACGCGGGCAACTCCATCGGTCAGCTCGACGACGAGGGGTGGGGTGGCCTGCTCAAGAGCTTCGTTTCGGGGCAGCGCGCCACTTCCAAGCAGATGCCGTTAGGCTACAGCCAGATGCCGGCCGACTTCCTCAACGCCTATGTGCTTGGCAGTGTTGGCGCCACCGGTGCCATCCAAGGCGCTTGCGCAACCTTTCTCTATAACCTGCGCCTGGGCATCGAAGACATCGCCAGCGGTCGCCGCCGCGTGGTCATGGTGGGCACCTCGGATGCGCCGATCACTCCAGAGATCATCGAAGGCTTCCGGGCCATGGGCGCGTTGGCCGATGACGAGAGCCTCAAGGCGCTGGATGCCCTCGCACTGTTGACCGATGCCGACTATCAGCGTGCGTGTCGCCCCTTTGCTCGAAACTGTGGCTTCACCATCGCCGAGGCCAGCCAGTTCCTGTTGTTGATGGACGATGCCCTGGCACTGGAAACCGGCGCCCAGATCCTCGGCGCCGTCCCCGGCGTTTTCACCAACGCCGATGGTTGGAAACGCTCGATCTCGGCCCCGGGTATCGGCAACTACATCACCTTGGGCAAGGCTGCGGCGCTGGCACGCGAGATGCTTGGCGCCGAGGCGCTCAGGAAACGTACCTTCCTGCATGCCCATGGCACCAGCACGCCCAAGAACCGGGTGACGGAATCACATGTCTTCGACCTGATCGCTCGCGCTCACGGCATCGAGTCATGGCCGGTAGTGGCGGTCAAAGCCTTCGTCGGTCACTCCCAAGGCAGCGCCGCCGGAGACCAGTTGGCCAGCGCCCTGGGCAGCTTCGCCCATGGCCTGTTGCCGGGCATCCCTACCCTGGACGCGGTTGCCGAGGATGTATATGCCGAGCGCCTGCGGTTCTCGCGCACACCCATGGCCTTCGACGCCGATGCCGCCTTCATCAACGCCAAAGGCTTCGGTGGCAACAATGCCACTGGCTTGGTGCTGTCGCCGGATGTCACCGAGCGGCTGCTGGTCAAGCGCCATGGCCAAGCCGCCATCGATGCCTGGAAGGGCCGTCGGGAAGCGATCCTCGATGCCGCTGGAGCCTATGAACGCCGGGCCGACGAAGGGCATTTCCAGGCACTCTATCGCTTCGGCGAAGGCGTGCTGGAAGGGCCCGAACTCGAGGTCAGCGCCGAGCGCATCCAAATCCCCGGCTATGCTCAACCAGTATCGCTGTCCGTCGACAACCCCTTCGGTTCCGTCAAAGAGTGACGATACACAGGAAGCTCCATGAATATCGTGGTCTATCCCGGCACCTTCGACCCCATCACCAACGGCCACTATGACCTGATCGAGCGCGCCACGCGGATGTTCGACAAGGTCGTGGTGGCGATCGCCGCCAGCCCCGGCAAGCAGCCGGCACTGGATCTCGACACGCGGGTGGCGCTGGCGCGCGAGGTCGTAGCCCCTCTGGATAATGTCGAAGTCACCGGGTTCTCGTGTCTGCTCATCGAACTGCTGGAACAGCAGGGAGCACGCATCATCCTGCGTGGCTTGCGCGCGGTTTCCGACTTCGAGTACGAATTGCAGCTCGCCAACATGAACCGTGCCCAGGCGCCGCATGTCGAGAGCGTATTCCTGACCCCTGCGCTCGAGAACTCCTATATTTCTTCCACCATCGTGCGCGAGATCGCCCGCCTGGGGGGTGACGTCTCACAGCACGTGCATCCCAAGGTCGTCGAAGCGCTCGACAGGCATTACAATACCTGAGTGCTACGCTAAAGTATTAGAGGCTCAGGAAGCATTGAGGTAGCCTTATGGCCCTGATGATCACCGACGAGTGCATCAACTGCGACGTCTGCGAACCCGAATGCCCCAACGGTGCCATTTCACCCGGGGAAGAGATCTATGTCATCGATCCCAACCTGTGCACCGAGTGCGTCGGTCACTACGACGAGCCCCAGTGCCAGCAGGTCTGTCCGGTGGACTGCATCCCGCTCGACCCCGGCCACCGCGAGACCCACGACGAGCTGATGGAAAAATACCGCATCATCACCGCCGCCTGAGCCACGCCGAACCCGGTACCCACTGAACGCCCCGCCGGACGCGGGGCGTTTCGCGTTCTCCCGGCCTCGACAAGGATATCCCCGATGCCCGCCCCATCTTCGTCTTCCTCCCATCACCGCATCTGGTTGTTGGCCTGGCCGATCATCCTGTCGAACATCACCGTGCCACTACTAGGGCTGGTCGATACCGCGGTGGTCGGCCATCTGCCGGACTCGCGCTACCTGGCGGCGGTGACGCTGGGGGCGACGCTGTTCAGCTTTCTCTACTGGGGCTTCGGCTTCCTGCGCATGGGCACCACCGGCCTGACCTCCCAGGCGGTGGGCCGCGAAAACGATACCGAGATACGCAACCTGCTCGGTCAATCGTTGCTGCTGGCCTTGGTCATCGGCTTACTGCTGATCGTGTTTTCCCGGCCGTTGATCACATTCGGTCTGTGGCTGCTCGACGGCAGTGAAATTGCCACCGCACTGGCTGCCGAGTACGCCCAGATACGCATCCTCTCGGCGCCGGCGGTGCTGGCCAACTACGCCATCCTCGGCTGGTTTCTCGGCCAGCAGAATTCGCGAGTGACGCTAGCCATCCTGGTGCTGACCAATGGCGTGAATATCGTGCTCGATCTGGTGTTCGTGATCGGCCTGGGCATGACCAGCGATGGCGTGGCCTGGGCCTCGATGATCGCCGACTACACCGCCCTGGGCTTCGGGTTGTGGCTGGTCACTCGTCAGCTTCAACTGCTGCAAGGCCGCTTCCTTCGTGAACGGATCCTCCGGTTCGCCGCCTACGGCGAATTGTGGCAGGTCAACGCTCATTTGTTCGTGCGCACCATGGGATTGCTGTTCGCCATGGCCTTCTTCACCGCTCAAGGGGCCAGCTTGGGCGATACCGTGCTGGCCGCCAATGCCGTACTACTGCAGTTCATCATGCTGACGTCCTATGGCCTGGACGGCTTCGCGCATGCCGCCGAAGCCCTGACCGGGCGCGCCGTGGGCGGGCGTCGCTGGGACGAGTTTAGACAGGTGGTGCGCGCCGCGACCCGTTTCTCGCTGCTGACCGCTGGTGGCGCCGCACTCGTCTTCGCCTTGGGCGGCAACGCGCTGATCGCGCTATTGACCGACCTGCCCGAGGTACGCGCTATCGCTGCCGACTACCTGGCCTGGATGGTAGCCATGCCGCTGGTTGCCGTCTGGAGCTATCTGCTGGATGGGGTGTTCATCGGCGCCACCGCAACCCGCGAGATGCGCAACAGTATCTTCGCAGGACTGGCGGTCTATCTGCCGGTCTGGTGGCTGACCCTACCACTGGCCAATCATGGCCTTTGGCTGGCCTTTACCACCTTCACACTGGTGCGCTCGATGACCCTGGCCGGCTATTATCTGCACTTCCGCCGCACACGCTGGGTGACGAGGCATAGCGTTGACCGATGCTGAGCGTGCAAGGCATGGTTATGGCGCCAGGTTGGAACTCTCTAAATCAATAAAAGCGATAATACCATGCTCAAGTTCCTGTCCCGGCCCGCCGTTAGGCTGGTCGAGCGGTACCTTCCCGATCCCTATATCTTTGTATTGCTGCTGACCATCGTCGCCGCTGCTGCCGCCATTGCCGTGGAACGTCAGAACCCCTTGGCGGTGATGCGTTACTGGGGCGATGGGTTCTGGAGCCTGCTAACGTTCTCCATGCAGATGCTGCTGGTGCTGGTTACGGGCTTCATGCTAGCCAATACTCCACCCGTGAAGCGCTTGCTGCAGCGTTTGGCTTCACTGGCCAAGAACGCCGGTGGCGCCATCGTGCTGGTAACCCTGGTATCACTGGTGGCCAGTTGGATCAACTGGGGGTTTGGGCTGGTGGTCGGTGCCTTGTTTGCCAAGGAGTTGGCTCGTCAGATTCGCGTCGACTATCGGCTGCTGATCGCAAGCGCCTATTCAGGGTTCATCGTGTGGCATGGCGGCCTGGCAGGCTCCATCCCGCTGACCATTGCCACCGATGGCCATTTCACCGTCGACAGAATCGGCGTCATTGGCACCGGCTCCACCATTTTCTCATTCTTCAACCTGGCCATCGTGGCATGCCTGTTCATCGTCGTTCCGCTGGTCAACCGCCTGATGCTGCCCGATGAGCAGGAGAGCGTGCATGTCGATCCGGCATTGCTCGACGATGCACCGAAACCGTTCGGGCATACCTCGCGACCCGCCGAATATCTGGAGAACAGTTATATCCTGGCCTGGCTGGTCGGTATCCCCGGTTTGCTGTTCCTGCTCGATCACTTCCTGCTACGCGGTGGTGGCTTGAACCTCAACATCGTCAACTTCCTGTTCCTGTCCCTGGCTATCGTCCTGCACCGTACGCCCCGTCGGCTTCTGGACAGCCTGCACGAGGCGATCAAGGGAGGCGCCGGCATCGTCATCCAATTTCCCTTCTACGCCGGCATCATGGCGATCATGGTTGAATCGGGGCTGGCCGAGACGTTGTCGAAGGGCCTCATCTCCTTCGCCACCTCCGAGACACTACCCTTCTGGTCGTTCCTCAGTGCCGGGGTGGTCAACATGTTCGTCCCTTCCGGAGGCGGCCAGTGGGCGGTTCAAGCGCCCGTCATGCTGCCCGCCGCCGAAGCGCTGGGCACCGACATCACTCGTGTGGCCATGGCCGTGGCCTGGGGCGATGCCTGGACCAACCTGCTGCAGCCTTTCTGGGCGTTACCGGTACTGGCCATCGCCGGTCTCAAGGCCAAGGACATCATGGGCTTCTGCCTGATCCAGCTTTTCATTACCGGCGCGATCATCTCCTTGGGCCTAACCTATTTTTGAAGGTCGGAGATAGACCCGGAATGTCGCCCCGAGCCATGCATGGCCCGGGGCGACGCGTTATGCTGGATATAGATTTCCCACTTCAGGAGCACGCCAGTCGTGACCTACGATGACCTCCCCCGCCAGCACGAGCTCACCATGACCGTGCTGATGACCCCCGACATGGCCAACTTCAGTGGCAAGGTCCATGGTGGCGCCATTCTCAAGAAGCTCGACGAAGTCGCCTATGCCTGTGCCAGCCGCTACTCGGGCAGCTACGTGGTAACGCTTTCGGTGGACCAGGTACTCTTCAAGCAGCCGATCCATGTCGGCGAACTGGTGACATTCCTGGCCTCGGTCAACCATGTGGGCCGTTCTTCGATGGAAATCGGCATCAAGGTCGTCGCCGAGAACATTCAGGAGAAGGTGATCCGGCATACCAACAGTTGCTACCTGACCATGGTCGCCGTGGATCCCGACGGCAGACCAGCCGAGGTTCCGCCGCTGCGCCTGGAGACCCCCTTGCAGAAATTGCGCTTCGAGAAGGCGGCATTGCGCAAGAAGCTGCGCAAGCAGGCCGAGGAAGAGGCGCGACGCACCCATGAAGATCACTATGCCGAACAACCTATCGGCCAAGCCTAGGGCTTGTCTGAAAAGGCGCCGAGCGACAACCAGACTAGGCAAAAATCAGCGAAAAACGGACCGGGCTCGCGCACGAGTTTACGTGGTTGTAAATGAGCATTTTAAGCTGATTTTTAACGCCGTATGGTCGAGCGCAGGCAGTTTTCAGACAAGGCCTATGAGTAACCGGGCCGAGCCATGCAGCGCCTGACTCTGGCTCAGCGCCCAACGCGGCGACTTGCCAAGGAACATTTCAGGCTCGAGGAGATCGCCCCGCCGCGGGCTGACGACGCTTTTTTGCTGCTGCGGACCTGCTTCATGAGCGTCGACCCCTACATGCGCACGCGTATGCAACCGGAAGGCTATGATTATCTTCCCCATTGGCAAGCGGGCAGCTTGCTCTCTGGCTATGCCATAGCCAAGGTGGAAGAAAGCCGGCTGCCAGGCTGGTCGCGCGGTGACTGGGCGGTGGGCCATCTGCCGATGCAGGAGTGGGTCGCACACGAGGGAGATGGCCTGCGTCATGCCCCGCCGGGTGCTCCACCCCTGTCCTGGCTGCATCCACTTGGCATGACCGGCTTTACCGCGTGGCTGGGCATGCGATTGCTCGGCAAGCCAGGCCCCGCGGATAGCGTTCTGGTAGGCGCCGCCGCCGGTGCAGTGGGTTCGATTGCCGCGCAGCTCGCTCGCGAGGCCGGTGCACGGCTGATCGTCACTGCCGGACGCAAGGATAAACGCGACTGGCTACGCGGCATCGGCTTCGAGTGCGTGCTCGATCACCGTGCGCCCGATTTCGACGCGCAGTTGCAACGCGCCGCCCCCGAGGGACTGACCCTGGATTTCGAGACCATCGGCGGGACCAGCTTCGCTGCGGCCATTGAAGCCATGCGACCGGGGGGACGCGTCATCGTCTGCGGGCTGATCAGCCAATACCAACAGGAGACCCCGCGTCGTGCACCGCCCAATCTGAATCGGCTCGGAGAACGCGGCGTGGCGGTGATTCCCTTCGTGGCGCCGCATTATGAAGCACATTTCGAGACCTTCCTGGAAGAGATGACACCTCGGGTAACGAGCGGCCGACTTCATTGGCGGCTGGACATGGTGCAGGGGGGCCTTGCGGCAGTGCCCGGCGCCCTGGTCGGGTTGTTCGACGGCGACAATCTGGGCAAGCGGATCATCGCTCTCTAGGCTGGAAAGAGAGTCGGCACAAGGAGGCGCCATGCCATCATCGCTCTCTCGCCCGCTAAACTTGGTTCGGGAACGCGCCCACCTGGTTTGGGACCTGCTGATCATCGCGCTAGTGATCGCCAACCTGGCGCTGTTGCTGTTCGACAGTCTGTTTCTGTTGCCTCCACTGAATGCAGCATTCCAGGCCATGGCGCCGTACTTGCACGATACCTACGACCGATATGTGCATGCCAACTTCGTTGCCATCGACCTGGCGTTCGTGGCGGTATTCATCCTCGACGTGCTGCTGGGCTGGGCGGTCGCCATTGCCGAGCGCCGCTATCACCGCTGGTTCTTCTACCCTTTCGTGTACTGGTACGACGTGCTGGGCTGCATTCCGGTAGGCGGCTTCCGGCTGCTACGTATCCTGCGTGTCGTGTCGCTGCTGCATCGCCTGCAACGCCTGGGCTTGATCGACGTCCGTCGCTGGTGGCTCTATGCCGTGTATGCCAAGTATTATGACATTCTCTTAGAGGAGCTCTCGGACCGCATCGCCTTGCGCCTGCTGAGCAATGCCCAGGACCAGATTCGTGCCAGCGAGTCGTTACCCCAGCGCCTCGCTGATGACGTGATCATGCCGCGCAAGCAGCAGTTGATCCATGAAGTCACTCGCCGCCTGGAAGACATGGCGGGCACCGCCTATGCCCATAACCGTGCCGACCTGATGCGCTACGTCAGCGCCCTGGTAGGCCGTACCCTGGCAGAGAGCCGCGAGATTCAACGTCTCAAGCGCCTGCCCCTGGGCAGCCAACTCGCCAACGCCCTGGACTCCTCGCTCAGCGATATTGCCTGTCGCCTGGTCCATGAAGCCGCGGAGGGACTGCGCTCACCCGAGTTCAGCGCCTTGCTGGAACGCCTAGCCGACAGCGGGTTCGATGCTTGGCTGCACGTCGATCCGCACACCGACCAGATCACTGAACAGGTATTGCTCGATATGCTCGAGATGCTCAAGGAACAGATCGCCGTCAAGCAATGGCGCAACAAATACGACTGATGACTACCGGCGGAGAAACGGGCATTTGACGCGACCGTACGTTACAGGGTTCGCCACGGCATGGCCGGTGGCGACTCCAACAGCGAGACCAACGTATCCAACGCCCTGGACAACGCGTCGCGACTAGTGGCAGCGCTTACGCACAGGCGGATCGCCTGTGGGGCCGGTTCGCTGCCAACACAGAACGGTTCGGCACTGGTGACCCGCACATGTCGCCGTTCGAGCTGCTCGATCAGGGGCGCGGCACGCTGCCCCGGCGGCAATTCCAGCCACAGATGAAAGCCATGGGGCCGGCCGCTGGGTCGGTAGGCCGCCAGTCGGTCTCGTGCCAGGCGTTGTCGGGCGTCCATTTCCTCCAACTGCCAGACCAGCAGCCGCTCGGCAGCACCACTATCGATCCAGCGGCATACTACCTCGGCCATCAGCGGAGGGACCATCCAGCTCTGGGCACGCTGCAGAGTCGCCAGCCGCTCGCGCAATGTGTCAGGCACGCGCAGGGTGCCGATACGCAAACCACCGGCGATCACCTTCGAGGTGCTGAACAGGTACAGCGTCCGCTCTGGCGCCAGCCGATACAGTGGCGTGCCCCGTTCTTCAGGAGGGAGATATTGGACGCCGTCCTCGACGATCCAGAAGTCGTATTCGCGAGCCAGCTCGGCCAGCCGCGCACGCCGCGTCTCCGACAGACAGGCACCGGTGGGGTTGTTCTGATCCGGCGTGACATAAACCAGCCGCGGCGGCTGCTGAATGCACAGCCGGGCCAACGCTTCGACATCCATCCCCTCCTCATCCAAGGGAACTCGCAGCGTCTTCAAGTGCAGTTGCTGCGCGGCACAGATCAGCCCCGGATAGGTGAGCATGCTAGCGGCTATACGCTCCCCCGGCTGCGCCAACGCCTGGAGGGCAAGGAAAATCCCATGCTGGCCACCTTGGGTGACGATCAATTCCTCGGCATCGATGGCGATTCCCAGTCGCGTCATCCACTCGGCCAACACTTCACGGTGCCGAGTCATACCCTGCTCGTGTTGGTAAGCCACGACCTCCCCCAACGCCAGTGGATCGCGCGCAATGGCACCGAGTGCCTCACCCAGTCCCTGGGGGCGGTTCGGGTGTGGCGGCGGCAGGCTGAGACTTAGGTCGACGAGTTCCTGATCATCACCGGGAAGCGTCTGGCGAAAGATGGCCGTTGGCGCATCGCTCTCACGGACGTAAGTGCCACTTCCGACGCGAGCGATCAACCAACCCTGGCGCTCGGCCTCGGCATAGGCACGGGTCACCGTGCCCACCGTGACTCCCAAGGCGTCGGCCAAGCGGCGCTGAGGCGGCAGCCGCTCCCCCGGCTTCAATCGTTCGCGCTGGATGGCCTGTGTAATGGCATTGACGATGGCACGATAGCGCGGCCCTTGCTCGGACAGTTCGGGCAACCAAATTGTCATGGTGACAATAAATCCATTGACGCCACAATTGCACCCATTATGCTCAAAAAACGCCTGGAAAGGAACCAACAAAGCAAAATTGTATGGGTGCAATTATGATCGAGGGATTGGCTTTCCTGGGACCGGCAGCGCTGTACATGATCTCAATGACCATCACACCCGGTCCCAACAATGTCATGCTCACCGCCTCGGGAGCCAATTATGGCTTCTGGCGGACCATGCCACATATCCTGGGCATCCTGGGCGGTTGCTTCGTGCTGTTCTCCGCCATCGCGTTGGGTCTGGGGCTGATTTTCGAGCGCTACCCATCGATGCAGACATCGTTGCGAATCGTCGGCAGTGCCTACCTACTCTACCTGGCGTGGAAGATCGCCACCGCGCCTCCTCCCACCTTGCGCGCCGAGAGCGAGGGTCGCCCGCTGACGTTCTGGCAGGCTGCTGCCTTCCAATTTGCCAATCCCAAGGCCTGGGTCATGGGATTGGCATTGATGGCGGGCTTCCTGCCCCAAGGCGGTGATACTCTGATCAACGCCCTGCTGCTGGCGGCTTTCGCCGAGCTGATAGCCCTGCCTTGTATCGCATTGTGGGCCGGATTCGGTCTGGCCATCGGTCGCCTGCTAAAGAGCGAACGTTCGTGGCGAATCTTCAATGGGCTGATGGGAGGAATGACCGCAGCCTGCGTGATCTTCATCCTGGGTTGACCACAAAGAGCAAGCGGCCGGTCAGCCGCATTCAATGCGGGCGATGACGTCGTTCTCATCAAGATGGATGTTCAACCGATCGGGACGATGGTCCATGGTCGCCGCATCACCGGGGCGCAATACCCGCACGCGCTCGGCGCCACTCTCATCGGCGATGGCCTCCCTCAGCAAATCGCTGAAGGCACGGCCAATGCGATCCTGCACCGGCCGAGCGCCACAGGCATCGACGTTGGGAACGTCGTCGACCCTGGGCGGTGGTGGCGCTTCCTCACGGCCCACGGGCTGCTGATAACCAGTGCTGCAAGCCATCAACAACATCGGGACAAGCAGAGAAAGGGGTTTGAAGCTCATATGACGTCCTTTGCCCAAGGGGGCAAACAAACGGGACAGGCCGAAGCCTGCCCCATTCGGAATCGTGGCAGCAAGCCGCGGGCACGGCAATCGCTCAGTAGCCACCACCACCGTTGTCGTTGCCGTTAGAGGCATCCTGCACGGCTTCACCACCTCGCTCGATATCCTGTCCCATACCGCGCATGGTATTGCAGCCGCTAAGCAGCGACAGGGTGAACAGCGATACCAGCAACAGGGATACTAGTCGTTTCATCGTCGTTTCCTCGCGCCTTGGCCAAATAATGGTGACGGAAAGTCGTCTTTCTACAAATTAGCACTAATTATCCAACTTACCCCAGCAGCAAGCGCAGGATGATGGTGACGATGACGGCAACAGTGAGCCACTTGATCCAGGCCGCCCCACGCGGCCCCATATTGACCTTTACCGCCAGCCAGGCCCCAGCCATGCTGCCGACGGCCAGAAGTAGGCCATAGCCCCAGCGCACGTGACCGTGATACACGAAAAGCCCTAGTGCCGGCAGCATGTAGACCAGGATGATGAAGACCTTGAAGACATTGACCTGAGCCAGATCGATCCTGAGCATGCGGTAGAGCACCGCCATGAACAGGATGCCGACCCCGACCTGGAGAAAACCGCCATACACGCCGATGCCGAACATCGCCAGATAGAGTGCTGGACTCAGGTCCTGCGACGAAAGCGGTCGCGTGTCGACGCGTGGCTGGGGCAACAACATGGCCACCGAAGCCACCGCCATGGCCGAAATCAGGATTGCTTCGAACAAGGTGTCGCTGACCTGCATGGCCAGCCAGGCCCCAAACACGGAGCCGGCCACCGCTGGCACCGACAGTCGCAGACTCAAGCCGACATGGCTGGCACCTTCCCGCCGGAAGCTGCCGACCGCCGCCACACTCTGCAACACGATGGACACACGATTGGTGCCATTGGCCACCTGGGGCGGCAAGCCGAGAAACATCAGCAATGGCAAGGTCAGCATCGAACCGCCCGCCGACAGTACATTGATGAAACCCGCTACGCCGCCTATCGCGACCAGCGCCAGCCCTTCTTGAAACGTCATATCCACATCCCTGTCCTTGCGTACCCTGGCATCTCACCGGCCAACGCGGTAAAACCGAGAGTGACTTTCTGTTCGCGAGACTATCCGATGGACGATTTCCGCCTGGACTCCCGCCTGGAGAGCGATAGCCTGCCGGTCTGCGATCTGCCTTTGTGCCAGGTTCGCCTGATGAACGATGCGCGATTCCCTTGGCTGGTGCTGATTCCGCGCCGCCCCGGCATTCGCGAGGTCTTCGAGCTGTCGTCGTCGGACCAGGTCCAGCTCTGGCACGAGGCGACAGAAGTGGGCCGTGTCATGAAGGATGCCACGCAAGGCGACAAGCTCAACCTCGCCACGTTGGGCAATGTGGTCGCCCAACTGCACCTCCACGTTATCGTGCGCAAGACGGATGACGCGGCCTGGCCCGCGCCAGTGTGGGGACATGGCGAGGCTCGTTCCTACGACCTTGAAGGCCAGGCCGCCATGCGCGACCTGGTACTGGCTCAGATCCAGGGGCTGGACCTTGGCTAGGTTCTATCCGAAAACTGTCTGCGCTTGCCCATGCGGCGTTAAAAATCATCTCAAAATGCTCATTTACACCCACGTAAACTCCGCTTTTTCGATGATTTTTGCCTTGCCTGGCCTTCGCTCGCCGACTTTTCAGACAGAACCTGTTCTGCTCCCTCAACCACCAGCGAAGGGATTACTGCGTGGCGCCGAGTCACTGGCATCATGCGCAGGCGGTTCGCTCAATAGCGGCGCCCCGGGGTTGGAAACACCAGCCATCGTCAGCGAGATCCCGAGCAGTGCAATGGCCATCCCACCGCCCAGTGCTGCCCAGCCAACGGCACGCCTGGCGCGACCGGCTCCCCCGCGGCTCGCCAAGCGGCGCTCCACCCAGCCACGGGCCATGACACTGGCTAGCGCCAGCAGCGATACCGCCAACGCCGTGCCGGCCGCCATGACCAGTACCGCCGCTACGCCAGCCCAGAAGTGCCCGAGCAGCGATGCCGCTCCCAGCAGCAGTACCCCACCGCTGCAGGGCCGCATGCCGATCGCCATCACCGTAACCAGTGCCGTGCGCCAATCGCCGGCCTTGGCCGGGTCGACATGATGCACGCTGCCACACCCGCAGCCATGCTCATGATGCGCTGGATGGTGAGCATGATGAGCAGGGTGCGGTTCAGCGTGGGGTACAGCCGAAGACACCGGAATGGGTTGGCGAAGCTGGCGCAGCGCCCGGCCGCACAGCCACAGCCCAAGCACGGTGACCATCACGAAGCTGGCCTGCTCGACCCAGGCCACCGAGCCCATGGCCTGACGCGTCAGCCACCCCAAGCCGTGGACCAGTACCGCCACCAGGGCAATGGCCACCAACCCCTGCAACAGCGACGCTGCGCAGGATAGGGCCAGGGCACGACGCTTGGCTCCGCCCTGAGACAGCAGATAAGTGGTCAACACGGCCTTGCCGTGGCCGGGGCCTGCGGCATGGAAGACTCCATAGGCGAAGCTGACACCCAGCAGCATCGCCCAGGCAGAGGGTGAAGGCGAGCCAGAGAGATCGGTGATGGCCAGGGTCAGGACACGGTGCAGGTCGCGTTGCCAGACCACCAGTTGCAACCCTAACGAAGCAATGCCGCCCTGTGTGGCGGCATACAGCACGAACCCTACCAGTACGAGCAGCAGAGCGCTCCCAACCTTCGCCGCACGACTCAACCGTCGCATGCCACCTCCCCGGTTTCGGCGAAGTAGCGGCCCAAGCCAGGCTCGGCCTGATCGTCATAATCGAGCATGGCGGCCTCGGCGACCTTGGCGGGATCTGGATCTGCAGGTTCGATGCTGGTCGTGCAGGCAAGGTCGGAACCGACCACGACCAGAGCCTCCTCGAGCGGGGTCTCGTCATCGCCCGCCTCGTGCACGACCTCGAGATAGTAGCTGGGGTCGAACACCTGATAGCGCATGACCTCCCCCTCTAACGCCAAGGGGGCCTCCAGCGGCAGTAGAAAACTGAACTCGACGCGGCCACCTCGCTCCATCACCGTATACTCGCTCACCTCTCCCAGTGCGACTTGCTGTCCGGCATGGGTAAGTTCCGTGAAGTAATGTCGAGGAGCCAGGTTATCGCGGATTTCCGTGCCCAGTTGATCGAGACGTGCCTCCATGCTGGCGTCACCCTCGGCTGCCTCCAGCTCCTCGAGAATCACCAAGCTATAGAAAGGGTCCATACGCCAACGCTGGCGCAATGCCTCGACACGCCCTTGATCATCGAGGATCACGCGGACGCCAAGATCGATCCAGCCATGCGGATGGGCGTGAGCCACCCCGCTCCATCCCAATATCAATGCCACGACAAGAGCGAATGCCGCTCCGCATGGCCGGAAATGAATACTAGCCATCAGCTTTTCGAACTCACTAATGTCAAGAAAAGGTCACGGCGCCAGACCCAACCGTGCCTGCAAATCGACCAGCAATGGGTCGAGACTATACGGCGCCAAGGGCTGACGACCACGCCGTCCGCTGAACGAGATCCGGCTATTGTCGCCTTCCGCGGCATCGACCTGCAATGTTACCTCATAGCCAGGCCAGGCGGCCGATACCGCTTCGACACGCCCCAAGTCGGGATCGGCGTGGCGAATCACGTAACCACGCTCGACCAGCATGGCAACGGCGGTCTCCAATACCTCCGCCTGGTCGGCTGCCAGCGTCATCGTACGGGGTTCGACCGGAGTGGGCGTCGTGGCACAGGCCGAAAGCGCCATCACGACGACACACAACAGAACGCGCGCAAGCATCACATTTCTTCCTCTCCCGGCGTCTCCATGGCCGCGCGCAATTCGCGACAGAATTCGGCGCTGCTGGCGTTCCTGCCTTCACGCACCACGCCATCGATATCGACGACGCGCACGTCTTGGGAAACCCGTACCCATTCGCCATCGGCAACCACCGAGACACGTTCCTGTCGCTGGGCATAGCCACCTCCCAGGCGATGGTGGTAACCGATCGCCACGCCGCTACCTCGATGGCGTCCAAAACCCAAGCCATAACCGCCATACCAGCCGAAGGGCCAAGGGTCGTAATAGCGGCCATAATAACCCGGCACCTGCCGGATACGCTCGGCACTGACCAGCCCCAGCTCGCTATTGGTATCACGGATCGTGAAGCCCTGGGCTTCCAGCGCGGTAACCGCGCGCCGGTTAGCGTTGGCACCCGGAAGCTGCTGCTCCCAGCGGCATTCGGCGACCGGCGTCGAGAGATTCGACGGCAGTGTGGCCGGACCACTGGCGCATCCGACGAGTCCCAATGCCACCGACAAGACCCAGAGTCGCATGAGAATTCTCCACTGGAGGTCTTGATCGAAGTTTACACCCCATCGACCATGCAGGTGAGTGGTGGGTTAGTATCCGGAAGACCACGACGGACAGCGAGCGTTCGGCAGCACATCACCCCTGCGGAGGAAATATCCATGAACATTCTGGTCGCCCCGGACAGCTACAAGGACGCCCTGCCTGCCAGCGATGCCGCCCGGGCCATCGCCGAGGGCATCCGGCGCTCGCTGCCCGACGCTGAAATCTGCCTCAGCCCCATGGGCGACGGCGGCGAGGGCACCCTCGACGCCCTGCTCGCCGCCACCGCTGCCGAACGACGCGAGGCCAATGTCAGAGACGCCTTGGGGCGCCCTCGCACCGCTGCCTGGGGGTGGCATCCCGGTACCCGCACGGCCTTCATCGAGCTGGCCGAGGCAAGTGGCCTGCAACCGCTCGCACGCGAGGAACGCACCGCACTGCACAGTACCACCTTCGGGGTCGGAGAGCTGATTCGAGAGGCACTGGATGCCGGTGCCGAACGGCTATTGCTGACCTTGGGTGGCAGCGCCACCAACGATGGCGGAGCCGGAATGCTTGCGGCCCTCGGCGCCCGCTTGCTGGATCGTCACGGCCACGACCTGCCTCCGGGTGGCGCAGCATTGGCGGAACTGGCCAAACTCGACCTGTCGGGGCTCGATCCGCGCCTGGCGGCACTCGAGGTCGAAGCTGCCGTGGATGTGGATAACCCGCTGCTCGGCGAGCACGGGGCGAGCGCGGTTTTTGGCCCGCAGAAAGGCGCCACACCGGATGATATCGCCTTCCTGGACGCGGCCCTGGGACATTTCGCCGATCTGGCGGCAAACGCGCTCGGTAAGGATCACCGCGACCTGGCCGGGGCCGGCGCGGCGGGAGGCATGGGCTTCGCCGCCCGAGCGTTTCTGGGCGCCGCCCTGCGCCCCGGCATCGAACTGGTCATGGAACAGGTGGGCTTCACTCGCCGGCTCGAGGACGCCGACTTGGTGATCACTGGCGAGGGACAGCTCGACGGCCAGAGCCTGGCGGGCAAGACGCCAGTCGGGATCGCTCGGGCCGCCAAGCAACATGGTGTGCCTTGCGTGGTCCTGGCCGGACGCTTGGGCCGTCATTGGCAGGCGGCCTATGCTGAAGGCGTCACTGCAGCCTTTGCACTGGCCGATGGCCCAATGCCTCTCAGCGAGGCTCTGAGCCAGTGCAGCGTATTGCTCACTGAACGTGCCGAAAGCGTGATCCGGTTGTTCGCCGCCGCCAGCCAGCCGCATCACAAGGCTTGAAAGCCTCCAGTGCCGCCTGCAAGTCATTGAACGAGTTCCATATCATTGATGGGGACTATAGCGGCGATGGCGAGATTTCGCTTATCAGAGCCGGGTCATGGGCTTAGACTCGTGACCAACTTCACTTAACAGGATCAAGGAGGCATCCCTATGTCCGACACCAATGCCATCGGCCTGCACGAAGCCAGTGCCAGCCAGCTCGCCGAAAAACTCAACGCCTTGCTGGCCAACTACCAGATTTTCTACATGAACGTGCGCGGCTATCACTGGAACGTGAAAGGTTCGAACTTCTTCGAACTGCACACCAAGTTCGAGGAGCTCTATACCGATCTGCTGGCCAAGGTCGATGAGGTCGCCGAACGCATCCTGACCCTGGGCCATCAGCCGGTGCATGCCTACAGCGACTACGTGGAGATCGCCTCGATCCACGAGGACAAGAACGTCCACGACGGCGAAGCCTGCGTGCGTGGCGTGGTCAAGGGCTACCAGGCCCTGATCGAGCTGCAACGCGAGATCCTGTCGCTGGCTTCGGATGCCGACGACGAAGGCACCGCCGCCCAAGTCAGCGATTACATTCGCGAGCAGGAAAAGACCGTGTGGATGCTCAACGCCTACCTGGGCTGAGCCCTCCCTCATCGACCGGCATGACAGCGCCGCCCCGAACCGCTCGGGGCGGCGTTTTCGCGTTCCGATCCCAAATTATGGAGAGAGCGAGGAAGTCGCCGCCATATTAGAAAACGCCGTTCGACTGCCGATGATCGGCGGATATACTACTGAATAGGGAGCTGCGAGGGGTGATATATCTAGTCGCAGAACGGAGGACACCCCATGCGATACACACGACTGACAGCATTGCTGGTGGGGATCGGCCTGGCCCTGGCGCTCTCCACGCCGGCGCTCGCCGAGCATGACCGACGAGGCGGCTATCACCAGAATTTTCATCATCACTATCACGGGCAGCATTACAAGGGCGATAGATTCCACCGCAGCCCTCGCCATGGTGGTTGGCACCGTCGGCACCATCGCCCATCGCGGATCATCGAAAAGCACGTGATCATACACGAGGAACCGCGTTATCTGGCGCCTCGCCGCCACCGCCACCACTCTACCAGCGTACCGCTGGTGACGGTGGGTGGAGTGCCAATCGTCACCATTAGAAGCGATTATTGAATCCGTCACCGCCCGCTGATTTCCAGCGGGCGGGAGTCTTCAGGCGGCTTGATCGTTGGCCAAGTCTTCGATGAGCACCCGCAGCAGTTGCCAGAACTCCGCGACCGATTCAATCTCGACCCGCTCGTCGGGCGAGTGAGCGCCGCGGATCTGCGGACCGAAGGAGATCATCTCCAAGTGCGGGTACTTGCCGCCCAGGATGCCGCATTCCAGGCCGGCATGGATCACCTTGACCTCGGGATCGCTGCCTAGCCGCTGCCGATGCAGACGGCGAAAGCGCGCCAACAGCTCACTCTCCGGGTTGGGCGTCCAGCCCGGATAGGCGTTTTCCACGCGGGTACGGGCACCGATCAGAGAGAACAACGCCGTGAAACGGTCGGCGATATCCGCCGTGGCACTATCGCGCAGCGAGCGCACCAAGGCACAGAGGCGGAAACGACCGTTCTCCAGACTCACCACCCCCAGGTTGTTGGACGTTTCGACCACTCCGGAAACCTCGACACTCATGCGTTCGACACCGCAGGGGGCGGCGTGCAGGGCATTCACCAGCAGTTGACTGGCGGCTTCGGTCAAGGCTTCGTCGGCGCGTGATGCGCAAGGCGTCAATCTCAAGGTCAGCTTTTCGTCGACCCCGCTCAGCTCGACCCTGAGTTCCTGCTCTAGCGCTTCCAGGCGCGCCTGCACGGGACCGACTTCGTCAACCGGCAAGGCCAGGCTGGCGAAGGCCTCACGCGGCAGGGCATTGCGCAGCGTCCCGCCGTGGTAATCGATCAGTCGTGCACCAGCGCCTTCCAGCGTGCGCAGTGCCCGTACCAGCAGGCGATTGGCATTGCCCCGCCCCTTGTGAATGTCGATGCCCGAATGACCGCCGACCAGTCCCGTCAGCGACAATTGCCAGGTTTGTTCGTCGTCGTTCAGGGCACTGGTCGGCAACTGGGCTTCCACCACCACATCGGCACCACCGGCGCAGCCGATATACACCTGACCACGATCCTCGGAATCCAGGTTGAGCAGTATGCTTCCCTCGAGCCAGTCTTCGGCCAGGTTTAGCGCACCGCCCATGGAAGATTCTTCCTCCAACGTGAACAGCGCCTCTAGCGGCCCATGCGTCAGACTCTCGTCACCGAGAATCGCCAACGCCGCTGCCACGCCCAGTCCATTGTCGGCGCCGAGCGTGGTCTGACATGCGCGCAACCAACCCTCGGCGACATAGGTCTCGATGGGGTCGCGGGTGAAGTCATGGGGATGATCGGCGTTGGCCTGGGCCACCATGTCCAGATGCCCCTGCAGGATCACACCCGGTGCCCGTTCATGGCCAGGGCTGGCCGGCTTGCGTATCCGCAGATTACCGAAGGTATCGCGATCGTGGGACAGGCCGTGCTCATCGGCCCAGCGCTCCAGCACCGCCACCAACGCGGCTTCATGGCCGGAAGGCCGAGGCGTGTTGCATAGGGTACGAAAAAGCCGCCACACCGGTTGCGGCGCAAGCTGTTCGAGGTGTGAGTTCATGACGTTTCTATGTGATGGGAGACTGCCATACCTTAACGCCAGCCCTACACAGGGAAAAGGGGCCAGAGTCGCGGCGCGAGGCTATGCCCACCGCTGCCGCCAGTGCGCCAGGACGTCGCGCAACCATACCTGGACCTGGCGGCGGCCAGGCACACCCAGTTGCGTGGCCAGCCACGCCGTCTCACGCCCCTGGAAAAGCGCCGCCACCAGCCATCGGGCATCGTCCGATTCCGGCGACGCTCCCGCAGCGAGTGCATGGCGTACCAAGGCTTGGAGGGCTGGGCGCACCAGCGCCGGTTCGCGCTGTCCCAGTGCCACGTCATCGATGTCGCGGAGCTGCTCGGGCGTAAGCTCAGCGACTGAGCTTTCCGCCAACAACGCCGCCGCCACTCCCGGGTCGAGTGTCTTCAATTCGAAGGCCAGCAGGGTCGGCAGCAAGCACTGGAAGCGTCTCTGCAGCTCTCGCGCCAATTCCTGGCCGGCGTCACTGACACCGCGCACTACCATCAGGGCATGCTCGCCACTGGAAGCCTCGCGGGTCAGCCCCAGGCGAACGGCCATGCAGCCGTTACGCTGCCAGAATGCGATCAGACCTGGCTCGGCACCGAAGCTCGCCCCCAGCAGGTCGATGCCATCGGCGTGGGCCCGGGCAAGTTCCGCCTCGAACAACCGCTGGCCCAGTCCCTGCCGGCGACATGCCTCATGCACGGCGATGCGCATGACCCGTCGCAAGCGTGAGGTGAGCGCCTGACGACTTCCGGCGTGCGCTGCCAGCGACTGGGCCAGCAAGTGGCCACGAGGACGTCGCTTGCCGAGTGCAACCGCCTCGGCAAGCTCCTCGGGAAAGCCTCCTTCGTCGACACAGGCCACCACACCCTGGATGTGATGCGCTACCTCGAGGGTAGCGATCCGGGTGCCCGGGCCGTCAAGCAGGCGACGCAGGTCACTGGGCCGGGTACGGTAATGAGCCTGGACCAGCAGGCCGAACAGCTCGCGCAGCCGGGGCTCGTCGTCGGCCAGCTCATCGGGCCGACAGTCGATGAATTCGGCCTCGCGTGATGCCAATCTCGCGTCGTATGGTGCTGGCTCGGCATCCAGCATCAACAAGCGCGATGTCAGCCGTTCCAGCGGGTCGCCAGCGGCGAAACGGATCGGTGCTTCGAGATGGAAACGGTGCCAGTCAGGCGTCTCGCGCTCGAGATGGGCTCGGAAACGCAGCGCAAAGCCACGCCCCGAGCCTTCGTAACCGTGTATCGTGGTGGCGAAGACGATACGCGGAAAGTGACGCAGCCACTGACCCAGCGCCGGGGCGGGAATCGCGGCCGCCTCGTCGACCAGCAGCAGGCCGCCGGCTCCTTCCACATCCCCTTCGGCAACCTTGGCCGATAGCACGTCCGGGGCCAGAAAGCACACTCGGTGGACGTTGCCATCGTGCGTCCACTCGAAGGCATTGGCCTGCCGGCGCCCCTCGGGACACAGTGCCGCCAAGCGCTCGAACACCGGCTCAACGGCCGCGGGGCGAGGCGCCGTGACCCAGATGAGACGCTCTCCTGCAGCTAAGCGACGCGCGCAGGCGATGCCCAACGCTGAACTCTTGCCACGCCCGCGATCAGCGGTAAGCACTAAAGGACGACGACGTCGCAAGTGTGTCAGGCGGGCCACGGCCTCGGCCTGATCATGCGTAGCGCAGTCAGGATCCGTTACCATTGGCACCGACGCTGTCGGAGTCGATAATGTGGGCAGCTCAACTTCTCCGGCATTGGTCCAGCGGGCGACATCTTCCAACTCGGCCAATTGCCGCGCCAAGCGCCGCAAATAATGGGCATGGAGCTGTTCCGGACGATAGGGATACTCGGCCAGGCGCCGATAGTCGGCATCCGAGACCTGCCCCCAACCGGCGGGCGTCAGCAACACCAGCAAGCCACCGGCGCGCACGGTCCCCCACAGGGCGCCGAAGGCATCGGGATCGAAACCGCTTTCCGCCGAGACGGCATCGAAAATCACCAGGTCCTGCTCACCACCTAGACGAGTACGGGCCTTGGCGGCCGGCAGCCAGTCGTCGACAGCGAGCTCGTCAGGTCGCGTACCGGCCAGCCAAAGCGGCGCTTGCCAGCGTTCCGCCTGCCACAGTGCCATGGCACGCTGCCGACAGCTCGTGGCCTCTCCCGTCACCCACACCAATCCCCGCCAGCGCCGAGCGGCGAGTTGGGCGCGCCAGTCTAACAGTGCCCTCACCGAGGTCGCCAAGGCGTTATCTGACCCTCCCTCGGCCTGAGGGGCATCACCACCGAGGGGTGCGGAATCCTGGGAACGCGGCATGCGGAAACTCCGACAATGGGTCAATCTTTAGTCTAAAGCTTGTGGCCATTCAACGCTGACCGCAGCGCTTTTACGCCGGCCTGCAGCGTGAAAGAACCGTTCAGTGCGTTGATATTGAACGACAAGTTTTCAGCCTTGGGTACAGCGCGCGAGGGATCCGACAACCGCCGGAGAGACTTCCGATCACGGTATATCCCGCAGTACGTGCTAATTTAATCGAGCGTATGGTTCGTTCGTCCACAACGAGAGCCAGGATAGTTTTTCTAGCCGTCACAGCCCAAAAACCCGATTCAAGGGGGCATACATGAAACCTATCATCAAATTCGCACTAAGTGGTTTGGCAGCCGGGATCGCCTTGGCCGCCTTCTCGACACCAGCTCTCAGCCAGGAAAAGGCCCGGTGGACCATGACCACCACCTGGCCGGACAACCTGTCCCTGATCGAGATCGATCGTCACTGGGTGGAGACGGTGAACAAGATCGCCGGTGACGAGCTCGAGATCGACTTCCGCGCCGGCGGTACCCTAATGCCTGCCACCGAAGTCTTCGATGCCACCGAAACCGGCAGTATCGAGGCGTCCGGCGACTGGCCGGGCTACTGGGCGGGCCGCAGTTCGGCCTTCTCGCCGCTGGCGGCGACTCCCAGCCTGTTCAACGGTGTGGACTACCTGAACTGGATCCTGGAATGGGGCGGTTTCGAGCTCTATCAGGAGGTCTACGGCGATTTCAACATGGTCTATCTGCCCTACGGCATCACCAACAACGAATCCGGCTTCATGGGTCGCACCAAGATCGAGAGCCTGGCCGACCTGGAGGGCAAGCGCCTGCGCCTGTCCGGTCGCGATCAGGGCCGCGTGCTCGAGCGGCTGGGGGGCTCCCAGGTGACGCTGTCTGGTGGCGAAATCTATCAGGCCGTGGAGCGTGGCGTAGTGGATGGCGCCGAGTTCTCGACCCCGGGCGTCGACTACCAGGCAGGCTTCGCCGAAGTCGTCGACTACTGGGCGACACCTGGCTGGCACCAGTCCGCCAGTGTGTTCGGCGTGATGATCAACAAGGATGCCTGGGACGAACTGTCCGAAGCCACGCAAGAAAAGCTCAAGGTTGCCGCCGAAGCCACCCTGGCCTGGTCGCTGGCATGGTCCGAACGCACCTCCACGGAGGGCACGGAGGCCTTCAAGGAAGCCGGCGTCGAGATCTCCACCTATAGCGAAGAGGACATGGCACGTATCCAGGAGATGACCAACGAGGTGATCGTGGAAGGCGCCTGCGAGGACCCGATGCATGCCAAGGTCTATCACTCCATGGTCAGCTACATGCAGAACTACGCCAACTGGCGCGATGTCTCGGTGCCCTACAACATGAGCCGCAGAATCGACAACCTGCCCTCGCTCGAAGAGATCGAGGCCTGTATGTAACCAGGCTCGACCGCGGCCGTCACGAGACTATCTCGGACGGTCGCGGCTGCCTCCGGGAGACCGTGACCATGAATGCCATCGCCAACGTGATCGACCGGCTCAATGATTGGTTCGGACGCATCCTCGCACCGCTGATTGCCGTGACGACACTAGTGGTGCTCTATGATATCGCCCTGCGCTTCTTCATCGGTCGCCCCAGCGACTGGGCATTCGACATCACCAAGATGCTGTTCGGCGCCCATTTCATGTTGATGGCGGCTTACGGGCTGCAAAAGCGCGTGCATGTCGAAGTCGATATCCTCAAACGCCTATTGTCGAGAAAGATGCAGGCAGTGATCGAGATCGTCGGCTACCTGATCTTCTTCGTACCCTTCATCTGGATGCTGCTCACCTTCGGCTGGGGTTTCTTCAGTCGCTCCTTCAGTCGTGGCGAGACCACTTACGGCATCGTGGCGATCCCCGTCTATCCCGTGAAGGCGGTCATCGTGGTCGCCGCCGTGGCCATCCTGTTGCAGGCCATCGCTCTCGTCATCCGTGCCATCCAGCAGTTGCGGGAGGAACAGATCTCATGAGCCCGGAAATGCTCACCCTCTTCATGTTCGGCGGCTTGATGATCGGCCTGTTCATGGGTCACCCGCTGGCCTTCGTGCTCGGCGGCACCGCCGTGCTGGCCGCCTGGCTGGGCCCCGGCCCGCGCATTCTCGGCACCATCATCAACAACATCTATGGCAATGCCATGGACAACTATGTGCTGGTGGCAATCCCCTTGTTCATCCTGATGGCGCGCTTCCTCAACGACTCCGGCGTCACCGAACGGATGTTCGACGCCATGCGCCTGTTGCTGGCACGGCTCAACGGTGGCCTGGCCCTGACGGTGGTCGTCGTCTCG
Source organism: Litchfieldella qijiaojingensis (assembly GCF_014651875.1). GTDB lineage: Bacteria > Pseudomonadota > Gammaproteobacteria > Pseudomonadales > Halomonadaceae > Litchfieldella > Litchfieldella qijiaojingensis. Next base: position 42,505 of record NZ_BMXS01000015.1, on the reverse strand, counting down.
GTGCTGCTGGCCGCCACCACCGGCATCGTCGGCGCCTCCATCGCGGTGATGGGCATGATCGCGTTGGTACCGATGCTCAAGTACGGCTACAACAAAGAACTCAGTTCTGGGGTGATCATGGCCAGTGGCTGCCTGGGCATCCTGATCCCCCCCAGTATCATGCTGATCCTGATGGCCAGCTATTCGCCGGTCTCGGTGGGCGCGCTGTTCGCTGGCGCCCTGATACCGGGGCTGCTGCTGGGCGCGATGTATGCCCTCTACGTGCTGGTGATCTGCTATATCAAGCCCTCCTTCGGCCCGCCGGTTCCCCTCGAGGAACGCGCCGACACCACCACCGGCGAATTGCTGCTGATGCTCGCCAAATTCGTGGTGCCGCCCATGGGTTTGATTCTGGGGGTGTTGGGTGCGCTGTTCACCGGTATCGCCACCGCCACCGAAGCCTCGGCGATCGGTGTGACCTTGGCCTTCGTGCTGTTCCTGATCTTCGGCGACCGCTCGCTCAGGACCTGCTACCGCACCCTTATCGAGGCCAGCAAGACTACCACCATGGTAATGCTGGTACTGGTGGGCGCCACGGCCTTCACCGGTGTCTTCTCACGCGGCGGCGGCATGCAGGTCATTCACGATCTGGTCATGGCCATGCCCGGCGGCACCACCGGCGCACTGATTCTGATGCTCTTCCTGGTCTTTATCCTGGGGATGTTCCTCGACTGGACCGGCATCGTACTGCTGAGCTTCCCGATCATGCTGCCCATCGTCGAGAATATGGGCGTGGATCTATTGTGGTTCGTGGTCATGGTGGCCGTGGTGCTGCAAACCTCTTTCCTGACCCCACCCTTCGGCTATGCCCTCTTCTATCTGAAGGGCGTGGCACCGCGAGGCGTCGAGACCGTCGACCTCTACAAGGCCGTGATTCCCTTCTGTGCATTGATTGCGCTGGCCTGCTTGCTGCTGGCCGCCTTCCCAAGGCTGATCACCGGCCTGCCGAGCCTGATACTCGGCTATTGAATGCCTTTCCCATCGCCCACCATTCACTGAATGACGGGCGATGCATCCGGTAGCTACCAGGGCTGCAAGCCGTAGCGCCAACTGGTAGTATTTGCAGCCGTTATCAAGTCGCATTCAGTCCGTTTCAGGCTAAGCCACCGGAAGGAGATCCCGCTTGCCGCGTTCTGCCAGCACCTGGCTGACGACAGTCTCTCGGCAGCTATCGTCACACTTCAATGCATGGACGGTCCTGACTGTCGCTGTCGCCCTCATCGTGGCCTTGCCGGTGCTAGTCGTGCTCTTGCACATCTTCATGCCGACCAACGGGATCTGGCATCACCTCGCCAGTACCGTACTGGGCCGGTATCTCGCCAATACCCTCTTCCTGGTGGTCACGGTAGGCCTTGGTACCGCCATGATAGGCACCGGTACTGCCTGGCTGGTGGTCATGTGCCGCTTTCCGGGGAGTCGGATCTTCGAGTGGGCGCTGCTGCTACCGCTGGCCGTTCCCACCTACGTGATCGCTTACGCCTATACGGATTTCCTTCAGTACTCGGGGCCACTCCAGACTTGGCTGCGCGAGATATTCGGCTGGAGTCATGGTGACTACTACTTTCCCAGCATCCGCTCCCTGGGTGGAGCCGCCACGCTGATCACCTTGGTGCTCTACCCCTACGTCTATCTGCTTGCAAGAGCGGCCTTCCTCGAGCAATCCGTATGCGTGCTGGATGTCGGCCGAACCTTGGGACGCGGCCCATGGCGGTTGTTCACCAGCGTGGCGGTACCACTGGCACGCCCCGCCATTGTCGGCGGAGTCTCGCTGGCACTGATGGAAACGCTCAATGAATTCGGGGCGGTGCAATTCTTCGGCGTCGACACCTTCACCACGGGCATCTACCGCACTTGGTTCGGCATGGGCGAACAAGTGGCCGCGGCACAGCTCGCCGCTTGCCTGCTGCTCTTCGTTATCGTCTTCGTGCTCCTAGAGCGCTGGTCGCGGGGACAGCGAAAGTATTTCCATACCTCCAGCCGCTACCAGCGACTCCCCGAATATCAGCTGGCTGGGTGGCGCGCGCAGGGCGCCTTTATCGCTTGCGCCATCCCGGTGCTGATCGGCTTCCTGCTGCCCTGTGCGCTGCTGGCCCACCTCGCCATCCAGAAAGGCGATGCCCTGTTCGGTACTCGCTTCCTCGACTTTGCCTGGAACAGCCTGACGCTGGCGGCGCTGGCTTCGATGGTTGCCGTGAGCCTGGCACTCATCCTGAGCTATGGCGTGCGGCTTCACCCAAGCCCGATCACACGTACCGCCACCCGCATCGCTGCCATGGGCTATGCCATACCTGGCTCGGTGGTTGCGGTCGGCATCCTGATTCCCTTCGCCTGGCTGGACGATACGATCAACAGCTTCCTGAGCGAGCACTACGGCTTCGTCGCCGGCCTGATTTTCAGCGGCTCCGCTTTCATTCTCGTCTACGCCTATGTGGTGCGTTTCCTTGCGGTCTCCTTCAACACCGTGGAAGCCAGCCTCGGCAAGGTAACGCCGACCATGGATGCTGCCGCCCGGACCCTGGGGCAGACCGCAGGGGGCACGCTACGCCGCGTGCACACCCCAATCATGCGCGGCAGCCTGCTCGCCGCCGGTATTCTGGTATTCGTGGATGTCATGAAGGAGCTGCCTGCGACCATAATCCTACGCCCCTTCAATTTCGACACCTTGGCCGTGAGGGCTCACAACCTGGCGTCGGACGAGCGCCTTGCCGAAGCCTCCACCTCGTCACTGGCCATCGTTGCGGTAGGCATCCTCCCGGTGATTCTGCTCAGCATGGCCATGAGCCGTTCACGCCCCGGGAGCGGCAAGACTGGCAGGAAAGACAAAGACCTGTGAAGGATCCAGCCGGATCTCCACCGGCTGATTCGCCGCAGGAAGAAAGACCCCAGGCACCCGAGCGTGCAGGTGAGCTTCCTGACCGTCTTCTCCATGCGCGCAGATATGTAGCAAGCTAGTGCGTCCCAACAACTTGGCCATGATCACGTGGCTGTAACGGTGGGATGCCGGGGGCTTGTCGAGCTCGATCACGCGCAGAGCCTCCGGGCGAATCAGCACCTGTGCCCGGGTGCCGTTTTCCAATCCTTGCGCTTCCACCGGCCCCACCGGCGTCTTTACCACTCCGTCCCGGACCTCGCCATGCAACTCGTTCACATCGCCGAAAAAAGTGACGACGAAAGGGTCGCGAGGGGCACAATAGAGTTCCCGTGGCGTACCCATCTGCACGATGCGACCGTCGCGCATCAGCGCAATGCGATCAGCCATGAACATCGCCTCTTCCGGGTCGTGAGTCACCAGCAGGGTCCCTGCACCGACTTTCTTGAGCACGTGTAGGGTATCGTCACGGATCCGGTCACGCAGCCGGGCATCGAGGCTGGAGAACGGCTCGTCGAGCAGCATCAACTGCGGTGCCGGGGCTAGCGCCCGCGCCAGTGCGACGCGCTGCTGCTGACCACCCGACAACATATGCGGATAGGCCTTGGCATAGCTTGCCATGCCCAATTGTTCCAACAGCTCCAGGGCTCGCTGGCGTCGCTGTCGAACCGCCTGGGTTTCGAGACCGAACGTCACGTTCTCAAGCACCGTGAGATGGGGAAACAGTGCCGAGTCCTGGAAAGCCAGGCCAACGTTGCGCTTTTCCGGTGGGACGTGACGGCCACCCGGCACTGCGATCTTACGGCCAGCGATGTCCACCCTGCCTTGCTGCAGAACTTCGAGACCAGCCGCAATACGCAGCAGAGTAGTCTTGCCGCACCCGGAAGGCCCAAGCAGGCAGACCACCTCGCCCGGATACATTTCCAGGCTGACATCCTTCACAGCGACGTGGGAACCATAGGCATGGCGTACGTTCTGCATCGCCAGCACGCTGGCTTGGCGCGACGTTGCCCGGTCGGCTTCTGACAGGTTCAGTTGGCTGATCATAGGTGCACGACGATTCGGCCGGATGGATAAAGACGCATTTCATGTTAACGCGAAACACTAGCAAATTGCGTTTAATTTTCATCCAAGTTCAGCAGGCACGCCACCCTAGTTACCAGGTCCCGAAACCGAGCGCCAACATCCAGTTGACGGCATCAATGCGAAGCTGTTCAATGGACGAGACACAAATGCAAAGTATTATCATTCTAGTCAAAAAAGCAATCATAACGCCAACGAGGTGCTCAATGATCAACCGTTCTCGTCTCGCTGCTTCACTCACCGCCATGCTGGCAGGTGCCGCCTTCGCCTCCAGCGCGTCCGCCGACACGGTGAACGTCTATTCAGCACGGCACTACGATTCCGACCAAGCGCTTTACGACGCCTTCACCGCGAGTACCGGCATCGAGGTCAACATCCTCGAGGGCGACTCCGACCAGCTCATCGAACGCATCCAGCGTGAGGGCGCGGCGAGTCCCGCCGATATCATGATGACAGTCGACGCCGGCCGCCTGTGGCGCGCCGAGCAAGACGGCATCTTCGACAGCATCGAGTCCGATGTCCTTGCCGAGCGTCTTCCTGAGTCCATGCGTCACCCCGAAGGCAAGTGGTTCGGCTTCAGTCAGCGCGTGCGGGCGATCTTCTACAACCGCGACAACTTCGACCCAAGCGAGATCACGAGCTACGAGGACCTGGCTGACCCGCGCTTCGAGGGTAAGATCTGCATCCGCTCCTCGAACAACATCTACAACCAGTCCCTGCTCGCCTCGCTGATCGAACACCACGGCGAAGAGGGCGCCGAGGAGTGGGCCCAGGGCGTGGTCAACAACTTCGCCCGCCAGCCCGAAGGCGGCGATACCGACCAGATCAAGGGCGTCGCCAGCGGCGAGTGCGATCTGGCCGTGGCCAACCACTATTACTACGTGCGCTTGCTCAAGTCCGACAATGAAGCCGATCGCGAGACTGCCGACAGGGTCGGGATCCTGTTCCCCAACCAAAACGGCCGCGGCGCTCATGTCAATGTCGGCGGGGCTGGTGTGGTCAACGGGGCTCCCAACCGTGAGAATGCCATCCGCTTCCTGGAGTTCCTCGCCTCCGACGAAGCCCAAGAGGTCTTCGCCTCCGGCAACTACGAGTTCCCGGTGGTGGACGGCGTGAAGATGGATCCGACGCTGGAGTCCTGGGGCAACTTCGAGAAGGACAACCTCAACGTCAGTATCCTGGGCGAGAACAACCCCGAGGCGATCCGCATCTTCGACCGCGTCGGCTGGCGTTAAGCCTTACAGACATCTGGTACCCCATGGCCCGCGGCAGTATTGCCGCGGGCCGTGTTTTTCTCTCGACCTTTCTGTCCTTTGGACTGGCCTCATCCCTTCACTACATGCGTCCGTTTTCCTTCCCTCAATGCGCCTCGTCCCAATTGGCGCCGCTCTCGGCCTCGACGACCAGCTCCACACTAAGGGAGGCAGCGTCACGCATGCGGGACTTGACCGCCTCGATAAAGCCGTCGGCCTGGTCCTCCTTGACCTCGAAGACCAGCTCGTCATGAACCTGCATCACCATCCAGGCGTCGAACTCGGCCTGCTTGCCTGATAGACCTTGCAACCAGGCGTCGACGTCGATCATCGCCCGCTTGATGATATCGGCGGCGGTTCCCTGCATGGGAGCGTTGATGGCGGTGCGTTCGGCGGCCTGACGGCGGGCCTGGTTCTGTGCCTTGATTTCTGGCAGGTAGAGGCGGCGTCCGAAGACCGTTTCCACGTAACCGTCCTCGGCTGCCTGTGAGCGAATGCGTTCCATGTAGCGCGCCACGCCGGGGTAACGGTCGAAATAACGGTCGATGTAGGTCTGCGCCTGGCCGCGCTCGATGTGCAACTGCTTCGACAGCCCCCAGGCGCTCATGCCATAGATCAGCCCGAAGTTGATGGCCTTGGCGCTGCGCCGCTGGTCCGGCGTGACCTTGTCCAGCGCCGTGCCGAACACCTCGGCGGCGGTGGCGGCGTGGATGTCGCGGTTCTCGGCGAAGGCCTCGAGCAGCCCCTTGTCCTCGGAAAGGTGAGCCATGATGCGCAGCTCGATCTGCGAATAGTCGGCGGCGACGATGCGGTAGCCAGGCCGGGCAATGAAGGCCTGGCGGATCTTGCGCCCCTCCTCGGTGCGAATCGGAATGTTCTGCAGGTTGGGATCGCTGGAAGATAGCCGGCCGGTGGCGGCGACCGCCTGATGATAGCTGGTATGCAGCCGCCCCGTGGTCTTATCGATCAATATCGGTAGTTTGTCAGTGTAAGTCGACTTGAGTTTGGACAGGCCGCGGTGCTCCATGATCACCTTGGGCAACGGATAGTCCAGCGCCAGCTCCTCGAGTACCGCCTCGGCCGTGGACGGGGCTCCCTTGGGTGTTTTCTTGCGCACCGGGATCTTCAGTTCCTCGAACAGGATCTGACCAAGCTGTTTGGGGGAGCCCAGGTTGAACTCACGACCGGCCAGGTCGAAGGCTTGCGCTTCCAACTCGCGGATGCGGGTTTCCAGCTCGCGGCTCTGGCGCAGCAGGCGCTCCCCGTCGAGCGCCACACCATTGCGCTCCATACGCGACAGCACCGGAATCAGAGGTTGTTCCAGCTCGTCGAGCACCTTGGCCAGGCGCCCTTCCGCTTCGACACGCGGACGCAACTCGTGGTGCAGGCGCAAGGTGATATCGACATCCTCACAGGCATAGGGGACGGCCTGCTCGAGGGCGATCTGGTTGAAGGTCAACTGCTTGGCGCCCTTGCCGGCGATATCCTCGAAGCTGATGGTCTTCTCGCCCAGGTACTTGAGCGCCAGGGAGTCCATGTCGTGGCGGGTGGCGGTGGAGTTGAGCACATAGGACTCGAGCATGGTATCGGTGAGCGGCCCCACTACCCGGATGTCGTAGTTGGCCAGCACCGAGATATCGTACTTGAGGTTCTGGCCGATCTTGCCCTTGGCCGGGTCCTCCCACAACGGCCTGAGAGCCTCGAGAACGGCTCGCCTGTCGAGCTGCTTGGGAGCATCGAGATAGTCGTGGGCAAGCGGAATGTATGCCGCTTCACCGGGCTCGAGCGAGAGCCCCACGCCGACGATCTCGGCCTGCATGTAATCGAGACTGGTGGTTTCCAGGTCAAAGCAGAACACCTCGGCCTTTTGCAATCGCTCGAGCCAGGCATCGAACTCGGCCTGTTCGAGAATCATATGATCCTGGCGTCCGGCACTCGTTGAGGTGGCGGCAGAGTCACCCTCGGTTCCCTCGCCTACCGGTCGCCCTCCCGCAACGTCATCGACCCCCTCGTCCTGGCCTTCCAACAGCTCGGCCAACCAGCCCTTGAACTCCAGTTCGCGATAGAGTTCGAGCAGGGCCTCGCGGTCGGGATGGGCGATATCCAGGTCGTCGAGCCCTACCGGTAACTCGCAGTCGGTCTTGATGGTGGCGAGCCGGTAGGAGAGAAACGCCTGGTCGCGGTGTTCCTCGAGCTTCTTGGCCAGGGTCTTGGCACCGCGGAAATCCAGCGTCTTGATCTTGTCGAGGTCGGCGTAGATGGCGTCCAAGCCGCCACCCATACCTTGCAACAGCCCAAGAGCAGTCTTCTCGCCCACCCCGGGCACCCCGGGGATATTGTCGACCTTGTCGCCCATCAACGCCAGGAAGTCGATGATCAACTCCGGTGGCAATCCGAACTTGTCCTTGACGCCGGCGACGTCCAAGGTCTCGTCCTTCATGGTATTGACCAGGGTGATGTGGGAATTGACCAGTTGCGCCATGTCCTTGTCGCCGGTGGAGATCACCGCATCGCGACCGGCCTGGGTGGCGCGACGCGCCAGGGTGCCGATGACATCATCGGCCTCGACGCCCTCGATGCATAGCAGCGGCAGGCCGAGTGCCCGCACGCAAGCATGCAGCGGCTCGACCTGAACCCGCAACTCATCGGGCATCGGCGGCCGTTGAGCCTTGTACTCTTCGAACAGTTCGTCGCGAAAGGTCTTGCCCTTGGCGTCGAAGACCACCGCCATGGGGCTGTCCGGGTAATCCTTGATCAGGCGCTTCAACATGTTGAGCACCCCCTTGACCGCACCGGTGGGCTGGCCCTTGGAAGTGGTCAGTGCCGGCAGTGCATGGAAGGCGCGATAGAGATAGGACGACCCGTCGACGAGAACGATGGGGGTGGTGGCCATGATGAACATTTCCCTTGAACGTTGGCATTGAACCACATGATACGCAGCTCACCGCGACTCGTCAGGCACTCGACCACTTAGCCTGCTAACATGGGCTGGATTCTTATCTCGCCTGAGCCGACAGGGAGTCATCATGGGCTATCGCACCCTGCTACGCGATCACAAGGGACTACTGGGCATCGCCTTTCTGGCATTGTTTTCTTCAAGCCTGGGCCAGAGCTTCTTCATCGGCTTGTTTCAGGCGCCGATCTCGATGCAACTGGGCTTGAGTGCCGGGCAGTTCGGTACCGCTTACGCCACCGTCACCTTGTGCGCCGGCTTCGCCATGCTTCGCATCGGCCCTAGTATCGACTGGATCGCCCCGCGACGCTTCGCCATCGGCATTCTCCTCAGCCTGGGGATCGGCATCCTGCTGTTGACCCTGTCACCCTGGTGGCTGACCGGCCTGTTGGGGCTCGCCCTGATCCGCTTCTGCGGCCAGGGCATGATGACACATCTGGGCAATACCCTGGCGGGACGGGAATTTACCCATAATCGCGGTCGCGCTTTGGGGCTGGTGAGTCTAGGGCTTCCCTTGGGAGAAGCTACATTACCCCCTCTGGTAGCCGCCCTTCTGATATGGCTCGGCTGGCAGGGGGTCTGGTGGCTGTTCGGCTTGATCCTGCTGGGATTGTGGGTAGCCCTGTTGCTGCGTGGCCCCTGGCCTCCGGCACCGGGACCCAAGCCGGATCGACGCACGCGCCGCCAAGGGCCACGCCCGTTTCGTGAGCGGCGTTTCTGGCAACTGTTGCCGCTGCTGATGGCCTTGCCGGTGACCATGACTGGGGTATTCATCTATCAAGCACAGATGACCGCCGACCTGGGCGCCTCGCTTTCCACCTATGCACTTGCCTTGGCCGGCATGGGAGTCGCCAAACTCCCCGGCGCCTTGCTGGGAGGACGCTGGGTGGACCGCCTGGGGCCCGCACGCCTCGCCCGCCTCTATTTGCTGCCCTACGCCTTGGCGATGGTGGTCGCCATCGTACTGGGCGGCGATATCGGCATCTGGGCACTGATGGTCGGTGGCGGCCTGGCGATGGGCATGCAGGAACCCATCGCCACCAGTGTGCTGGTGAAGCTGTGGGGAAGCGAACACTTGGGTCGGGTACGTTCGACGCTGAGTGCAGCCATGGTGTTCTCCACCGGCATTGCCCCCGCGCTTCTGGGGTTGGTCATCGATCTTGGCGCGCATTTCGCCACCATTCTGATCGCCATGCTGGCCTTCGTGGTAACAGGCTGGTTCCTGGCCCTGCGTCCCATCGCCGCTATAGAAAGAAAGTGAATTCCTTGTCACTCGAAAGGGTCATACACTGAAAGGAACATGATGAGCGTGACCGCACGGAGGTTGCAATGAAGACAGTCAAGCTCGTTTCCATCCTCGTCTTGGGAGCCTGCCTGACGGCGAGCGCATCCGTGGCGGTCGGTCAGCAATCGGAGTCCGTCGAGCCCGATATCACCATTCGCCAGGAAGAGGATCGCACCATCCGCGAATACCGGGTCAACGGCCAGCTCTATGCTATCGAGATCCGGCCTGCCAACGCCCCATCGTACTTCCTGGTGGACCACGACGGCGACGGCAACTTCGAGCGCCAGGAAGGTGACCGGATCGCCGTGCCACAATGGGTGTTGATATCCTGGTAACGCACCCGAAGGGGAAAGACACAAGGTATCGTGCATCGCCGAACCAAAACGCTACAATAGGCGGCTTGGCAACCCGGGCGAGAAACACATGGCCGTATTCACCCCATTGAGCGACGCACAGGTCGCCGATTTTCTGCAACGCTTCGATGCCGGCTCACTGCTGCATCTCGAGGGCGTTACCAGCGGAACGGAAAATACCACCTATTTCGTCACCACCGACCGCAGGGAATTGGTGCTGACCCTGTTCGAGCAGGGCGAACATGAAGAATTGCCGTTTTTCGTCGACCTGCTCGACTACCTCGACGAGCACCGCCTGCCGGTCCCCGGCCCGCTACACGACCGCGAGGGAGTCGCCCTGCAGAGCCTGGCCGACAAGCCAGCGCTGCTGTTCCCACGCCTGCCCGGCACATCACCCAAGGCCCCCAGCCTCGAGCAATGTCGTGCTCTGGGCGATACGCTGGGGCATATGCATGCGGTGTCGCGCCACTTCGACGGCCACCGTCCCAACCCTCGCGACTTGCACTGGCTAGTGCCCATGCATAACCGTGTGCTGGTCTACCTGTCCCCGGAAGATCAAGCTCTGATGGCCGATGAAGTCGACACCTACCAAGGTTTCTTCGGCGACACTCCCGACCTTCCCCAAGGGGCCCTGCACGGAGACCTGTTTCGCGACAACACCCTATTCGATGGCGAGCGCCTGGGCGGCATCATCGACTTCTACAACGGTTGCACCGGCGACCTATTGTTCGATCTGGCCATCGTCATCAACGATTGGGCTACCCAGGCTGACGGCCGGCTCGATCCGGCGCGCCACGATGTGATTCTCGAGGCCTACCAGGCACGTCGGGAGCTGACCGAGGCCGAATGTCAAGCCTGGCCGATGATGCTGCGCATGACGGCTTTGCGCTATTGGTTGTCACGACTGCTGGTGGTCTATGTCGACCCACCGGCCCACGATCTCACGCCGCACGATCCGGACCAATTTCGCACCATCCTGTTGGCACGCCTGGAACATGGCGCCTTGCCCCTGCCCGACCGGAGCCCTGCATGACCACCACTGCCGCCAACGCTCGCCAAACCTATAACATCGACCAGTGGGGCAGCGGTTATTTCGATGTCGATGATCATGGCCGAGCCACGGTACTCCCGCTGGGTAGCGAAACTCCCGGCCCAGCCCTGCCGCTGAGCTCGCTGGCGACCCAGTTGCGTCAGGCCGGCCTGCGCCTGCCGGTATTGGTGCGTTTCACCGATATCCTGCACGATCGCGTCGAGCAGTTGTGTGGCGCCTTCGATGCCGCCATGACCGAAGAGGCCTACGGGGGCGGCTATACCGCCGTTTATCCGATCAAGGTCAACCAGCAACGTCGCGTGGTCGAGGAGATCCTCGCCACCCAGGAACGCGGTCGTGACCGCGTGGGTCTGGAAGCCGGCAGCAAGCCAGAGCTGCTCGCGGTGCTGGCGTTATCCGGCGATGGCCCCTCGCTGATCGTCTGCAACGGCTATAAGGATCGCGAGTACGTGCGCCTGGCATTGATGGGCGAGAAGCTCGGCCACCGCGTCTATCTGGTGGTGGAGAAGTACTCGGAGCTGTCCCTGATCCTCGAAGAGGCCGAGCGGCTAGAGGTTCGGCCTCGCATCGGCCTGCGCGCTCGCCTGGCCTCGGTGGGCAAGGGCAAGTGGCAGAATACCGGAGGCGAGAAATCCAAGTTCGGCCTGACCGCCGGTCAGATTCTAGGTGTGGTCGAGCGTCTGCGCGCGGCCGATGCCCTGGATAGCCTGCAACTGGTACACTTCCATCTCGGGTCGCAGATCGCCAATATCCGCGACATCCAACGCGGCTTGCGCGAGTGCGCCCGCTTCTATCAAAGCCTGCGGGAATTGGGCGCGCCGGTGGATACCGTGGACGTCGGCGGCGGCCTGGGAATCGACTACGAAGGCACCCGCTCGCGTAGCGAGTGCTCGATCAACTATTCGATGCGCGAATACGCCAGCAACGTGGTCTGGGCCTTCCGCCAGGCCTGCGAGAGCGAAGGTTTGCCCCACCCTCACCTGATCTCCGAATCGGGGCGAGCGCTCACCGCCCACCATGCGATGCTGATCACCAACGTGATCGGCGAGGAGCGCCTGAACCGCGAGCCGCCTGAACGACACATCCAGGGCGACCCCCAGGTCGATGAACTGTGGCGAGTTCACGACCGATTAGTCGCGATGGATGATCCCCGTGGTCTGGTCGAGGCCTATCACGACCTGGTGCAGGCGATTACCGAGCTGCAGGATCGTTTCGTGATGGGACTGGCCGACATTGCCACACGCGCCGAGGGGGAAGGCGTCTATTTCTCCTGCTGCACCCAGCTTCGCCAGCAGCTTGACCCGCGTAATCGCGCGCACCGCGAGATTTTCGACGAACTTGCCGAGAAACTCGCCGATAAGCTGTTCGTCAACTTTTCGTTGTTTCAGTCGGTTCCCGACGTGTGGGGTATTCAACAGATCTTCCCGGTACTGCCGCTCACTGGGCTCAATCGCGAGCTCACCCGCCGCGGCGTGATTCAGGACATCACCTGCGACTCTGACGGCCGCATCGACCTCTACGTCGATGGGCAAGGGGTCGAGACATCACTGCCACTGCCGGAGTGGCAAGAGGGAGAGGAAAAACTGCTGGGCTTCTTCCTGGTCGGCGCCTATCAGGAGATTCTCGGCGACCTGCACAACCTGTTCGGTGACACCGATTCAGTGGACGCCGCGCTCGATGCTGAGGGCAACTGGGTGCTATCGCATGCCATCCGTGGTGACAGCGTGGCCGACGTGCTGGATTACGTGAACTTCGACGCCGAGGTGCTGCGTCGCCACTTGGCCGCCCAGCTCGATGCCAGCGGTCTGCCCAAGAGCGAGCGCGACCTGTTCCTCGATGACCTGTCCGCTGGGCTACGGGGCTACACGTATCTGGAGTAGCACGATGGACGAGCCCACGAGGGCTCGTGCCAGGAAACGACTTACCGCCATGACGCCCTAGGGCTTGTACGAAAAGTCGCCGAGCGATGGCCAGACAAGGCAAAAATCAGCGAGAAAGCGGAGTTTACGTGGGTGTAAATGAGCATTTTGAGCTGATTTTTAACACCGTATGGTCGAGCGCAGGCAGTTTTCGGACAAAACCTAGTCCAGGACACGCGTAGTCACTTCCAGGCCACCAGTGAGGGTAAAGTGTAGTTCAGCCTCCCTGGGCAGTTCCCCCACTCCAGCCGGAGTACCGGTCAGCACCACATCCCCCGGCAGCAGGGTGAAGTGTCGGCTCATTTCCGAGAGCAGCGTGGCCACCGGAAACAGCATGTCGGCACCTTCGCCACTCTGGCAACGTTCCCCATTTATATCGAGGCTGAAGGCCAGGGCACTCCAGTTGGGAACCCGTTGCAACCTCAGAAAGGACGACAACGGACAAGCCCCATCAAAGGCCTTGGCGATCTCCCAAGGATGGCCCTTCTCCTTCAAGCGGGCTTGGACATCACGCAGGGTAAGATCCAACGCCAGGCCGATGCCCACTACCGCACGCTCGGCTTCACTGGCAGTGGCACGGGTCAAGGGCTCGCCAATCAATAGTGCCAGTTCGGTCTCGAAGTGAACTTCGCCGCGCGAAAAGGGGACATCGATCGGCTCTTCCAAGGGCACCGCGCAAGTGGCTGGCTTGATGAACAGCAAAGGTTCACTGGGTACCGGATTGTTCAGTTCCTTGGCATGGTCGGCATAGTTGCGGCCGACGCAAACGATCTTGCCGAGCGCATGGGGAAACTCCTGGCCATCGGTGAAACGGGGAACGAAGCGCATGGCGGGTATTCTCCTTGACATGGTACGCGCTGCTTGCGGCAACGGACGCTAGTCTACCGCAGCAGGCGCATCAGTGCAGAGGCCCCGGTCAGGATTGCCCCCATCTCACGCTTGGTCAGTCTTCCTCAAGGCGTCCAGAATTCTCCCGGCTCATGTGCCAAGAAAGCCGGACGGCGACGCTTGGCGGCGTAAGGCTCACCGCAGGCATTGTCTACACGGTTATAGACAAAGAATACATTACTGCGCGGATCCGGTGACATATTGGCATTGGAGCCATGCAGCGTGTTGCAGTCGAACAGCAGCAGGCCACCCGCGGCACCGGTCGGCGCTTCGATGCCATTGCGGCCGATCAACTCACGCAACGCCTCGCGGCTGGGAACCCCGAATTCCTGGGTCTTCAGCGACTGCTTGTGGTGATCGTCCGGCGTCTCGCCCAGGCACGCTACGAATACACGATGCGAGCCTGGAATCAGCATCAAGGGGCCATTGTAGTGATGGTTGTCGGTCAGCACGATGGAAGCGCTCACCGCGTGCATGGCCGGCATGCCGTCCTCGGCGTGCCAGGTTTCGAAATCCGAGTGCCAGTTGAAGCCCTTGCCTTCGAAACCGGGCTTGTAGTTGATGCGTGACTGATGAACATAGACATCACCACCCACGATCTGACGGGCACGTCCCATCAACCGCTCATCCTTGGCCAGGCGTGCAAAGCGCTCGGACAAAAAGTGCACGGCAAACAGTGAACGGATTTCCTGGCTATCAGGCTCGGTGATGCTGAAGTCCTTGCCGGCGTACTCATCGCTGTCGAGCAGGATTTTCAGCTCTTCACGAAGCTCTGCCACTTCTTCCGCCGACAGGAAGCCGGGTTCGAACAGGAAGCCATTGCGCTCGAATGTGTCGAGCTGTTGTTGAGTCAGCGGCCCATCGCTTGCCTTGCCCTTGACCACCGCCTCCTGACGGTCGATCCAGGGCAAGTCCCAGGGACGAGCCAAGCGCGTAGGGTAAGGGTCGCGGCTCGGAGCCGCATGATGAGATGGATTGCGGGATGCGGTCTGTACTGACATCCGTTCACCTCCAAAACGTTTGTGATCGGGTTCAGATCCAGTCCGGCATATTGCCGATAACTAATTATTAAACAACGAGAAAAACACCTCGTCAGCGCCAAGCACTACGAAGCTGCCGTAGATGTGCGAATGACAGAGAGGAATTTCAAGGGGCAGCCATGCCTCGTGCCGAGGCTCTCCGCCACACAGAGCACAAAAAAGCCGCCACTATGGGCGACTGTCATCACTGCAAGCGCTTGATTTCGTGGACTTGCCTATGGTGCCGGTACCAGACCACCGGCAGCACTCACACTCTTGATGATATGGTAGCCGAAGCGGCTGTCAACCCACCTTCGCCCGCCTAGCGTTCGGCGACTTCCAGCACATGGGTGATGGCCTGCGCCTTGCCCTCCCAGAGATAGCGAAGGTGCGGACCCTGGATCGGGATGCTCAATGCCGGCGGTCGGAAGACCGCCGCACACTCCTGTGCCGGCTGCCTGACGCTGTTGTAGAGAATCCCCCATGCACCTTCCGCCCTGAGCCGCAATGCAAAGGCCTGGCCCCGGGAGTAGGTGGCCGGGTCCGGGTCATGCAGCTCGGGGTAACCCTCACGCACGTCGTGTAGTGCCTGGGTGATGGTATTGAGGTAGGTGCGCATGGTGATCTCGACGGTGGCCTCATGGGTCGCCGCGAGGAACTCGGCCATATGGTAACGGGTCTCGGCAATGGCCGCATCCAGGGTGCTGGCACAGTAGTAGACCCCATAGGTTCCATCGGTGAAGCGCGACGGTCGGCCGATGTGGGTAAAGGCCGCCATGATGGGAGTGGACCCGGGGCCCGAGACCCGGTCATCCGGTGGAACGCGTGCCAACTGGCCGGCCTCCTCGAGCAGCCTGTCGTTTGTCATCGCCTCGATCGCAAAGGCGAATTCCAGGTCTTCAGGGTCCAGGGTATCCTCGAACACCGCAATCGGGGGATAGGCGCTATTGACGATGCGGTAGGCATTGTGCCAGTCGGGGATGCGCGTTTCCGTCACGCTTACCCCCGGACGCTGTCGAGGTAGCGACGGGTATCCGCCAGGTCAACGACCCGACCGTGCAACATGTACTCGAGCGCGGACTGGCCGTTGAACGGTGGTGCGGCATTTGCCTTGTGCACCCACTCATAGGCCTTGTCGGGACTGTTGCTGAAGAGGATCCGCAATGCCTTGTGGATACCCATGAGATAGGAGATCCGCTCAAGGGTGTCATGTGGCAGCCGGACTTGGGGGAGCTTCTTGTACTTGTGGTACGTGGTATTGCCAATGCCGCCCAGGAGGACTCGCTGTTGGGCTGGTGTGCAGCCCCACAGCTCCATGATGTTGAAGAAGAATTTCAGTGCCACCCGACCGGCCTCGGGGCTGGTCGTATCCGGGCGCTCGAGCAGCTCTTCAGCATTCATGACAAACCCCTCCCGTCAGGAGCATAGTACATATGTGAACTATAGCATGGATATTGTCCCCATGCGTAATTCATGAAAGATACCAAGCTACAGCTCGGGAAACTCAAGGGACTCGTCTAAAACCTATCGTGGCTCTCGGCACGATCTGGAATTGCTTATGATCGACTGTAGAGGCTGCGGAAGGTGAGGATGACCTGACCTACCTCAAGCAGTTCGGTCTGGAGCGGTTGTTGGCTGGGGATGCGGGAATGGCACTCTGGCCGTCGGGCTGGCGACCGCCGCCGCCCGGGCCATGCCATCGCTGCATTACCAAGTTCTACCTGGGGCGCGCTTGATCTCGGGGTGAGGAGGAAGGGACAATCCCTGGCCTCATCCCTGAGTGTGGCATTCATCATCCGTGGCGATGACACTCTCGGCAATTTCGCATCGCTGAAGTGCCACGCCGACAAGGGTAACGAAGCGATTCCGGCACAGTCTGCAGGAAATCCTAAAAAGCCCACCTGGCAGAGGCCGTGTGAACGCTATCCGTATTTAGGGGAAACGTTGCATGTCCCTGATCGATCAGATGGCGGAAGCCCATATCCAAAACGCCCTTGAAAACGGCGAGCTTGACCACTTGCCGGGTAGTGGCAAGCCGCTGGAGCTGGATGACGACAGCATGATCCCTGCGGAACTGCGGGCCGGTTACCGTTTGCTGAAAAATGCCGGCTATCTGCCGCCGGAGTTAGAGCTGGTGCGTGAAATCCGCGAGGTGGAAAGTCTGATTGCCCGTCTGGACCATGGCGAGGAGCGGGAACAGGCTTGCGCTCGTCTCAATCTATTGCGTGCCCGTTTGCAAGCACAGGGGCATGACCTGAGCCTATTGCTCGAGCGGGGTGAGTATCGAGCCAAACTGATCCGGCGGTTGGATAAGGATGGCTAAGGCGGGACCTGTCCGCTTCCTCCCGACACAGTGCGATTGGGCTGATCAGTCCCGAGGCCTTCGAGGCCAGGAAAATCGCGTAACCCGGTATTCACGATGACTGGGTAAGATCACCTCGCTGAGCCGACCCCAAAGGTCAGTGGCCAACCATGTAGGTCGCAGACCATATGAACCTTGGTGGTCAAACCGCCCCGACTGCGGCCCAGCGCATGGTCTACCGGCTCTTCCGCTTTCTTTTTTTACCGCCTCCTGAGGCGGCACGTGTGTCACGAACGGCCGTGGAGTCGATCATCCAGGTATCTGAAACGGACCCTACATCAACAGCGATGTCGAATCCATGAGGCCTCGTTCGACTATGGCATAGAGAAATGTTGCACCGGCCACGCCTGGCCGGATGCCAGCCCTTGGCCATAGGAGGATCAAAAATGAAACTGTATGGATTTGGCCCCACCCGCTCACTTCGTGCCCTTTGGGGGTTGGGAGAGCTTGGTGAAGAATTTGAGTTTGTGTCGGTCAACCTCGTAGAAGGGGAGAACCATCATCCGGAGTTTCTTCGCCTCAATCCTGCCGGCAAAGTCCCGGTATTGGTTGATGGTGACTTCGTACTCACTGAATCAGCGGCAATCGTTCTGTATCTGGCGGAAAAGTATCCCGCCAAGGGATTGCTGCCTACTGATATCAAGGAACGGGCACAGGTATATCGCTGGGTTATGTTTGCGATGACCGAACTGGAGCAACCCTTGTGGCGGATCACTCGACATACGATGCTATATCCAGAAGAAAAGCGTTTGCCCGCTGACATCGCACTCGCAAGACAGGATTTCGTGGACATGGCCACTGTACTGGATCGCCATATGGCTGGGAGGCAATTCATCGTAGGCGATGGCATCACGGTTGCCGATTGTGTGACCGCCTATCTCATGGACTGGGCAAATGAGCAAAATTTGATTGATGATCATCCGCAACTGCGCGCATATCTGGAACGCATGTATGCACGTCCCACCGCACCACCACGCATTGCGGAAGCGTTCGCGGATATCCAGAGAAATGAGATACATGCCACATAATGTGGTAGAGCGCCAATAGCCTGAGCGAGACGGCGGACCCGATGCCGGGAATCGTTTGGAGCAAACGGCGATCCCGCTTCAGGTCGGGGTGCTGGTCGACGTGGTAATCCCCATCGGCGTTGCCGCCGTCAATATGGTCGTCATTCGTACTGTCCGTGCCCGAGAAAATTCACGGGCTAGGCGGCTGAGACATGGCCGATATCGGTGCATGGTTCGACTTCTATGGTGGTGTGAACCAATTCGGGGAGTCTGACTTCCAGCTTGCTTCGATACACATGGGGTGGCTCCGGCTTATCCGACACCAGTGCTATGATCCCCGCATAGATCCCGGGCCCGATCGACCAGATATGCAGATCACTGATCCGGTCACTGGTACCACTTTCAAGGATGCCACGGATATCCTGGTCCAGCGTCTGAACCTGACGGTCGAGCAACACCTGGCTACTATCGCGCAGCAATCCCCACGACCAGCGGGTCACCAGCACCGTTCCGACAAGACCCATGGCCGGATCCATCCACTGCCAACCGAGATACTTCCCTGCCAGCAACGCGACGATCGCCAGCAGGGAGGTCAAGGCATCGGCCAACACGTGGAAATAGGCCGAGCGACGGTTGTGGTCCGTGTGCCAATGGCCGGCATGTCCTGCGTGGTGATGCTCATGATGATGCTCCCCACCTCCCAGAATCCAGGCGGAAATGCCGTTCACGAAGAGACCGATGACCGCCACGGCAATGGCTTTGTCGAAGACGATCGCCACGGGATTGACGAAACGCGCGACACTCTCAATACCCATGTAGAGCGCAAAGCCGGCCAACAACACCGCCCCGGCGAATCCGCCCAGCGCATTGACCTTACCTGTACCGAAGCTGAAACGATCATCGTGGGCGTGACGGCGGGCATAGGCATAGGCGAAGGCGGCGATGCCCAGCGCCGTCGCGTGTGACCCCATGTGCAGTCCATCGGCCAGCAGGGCGATCGAGCCGTACAGCAGGCCGGCCACGATTTCGATGAGCATGGTCACTAGGGTGAGGACCACGACGATGCAGATGCGCCGCTCCCCAGTACGGACCTGGTCTTGCTCAAAGGTGTGATCGTGCTGCCAGGCACTCAGGTCGTGATGATGCATGATCGGCATTCTCCTGGGTGGGATGACACGATAATGCCCTACCCGGCAGGCCTCCCCTTGCTTGCTGGCCAAGATTGCTGGAAGGGCCACCTGTAGCATAGCGCGTTGGCACAAACGGGCTGAGTCATCCTCGTGTACCGGCTGCTTCCCCTCCAGTGCCATAGGAACTGCTAACTCACAGATGAGTGAAAGTGGATTTGTTACGCAGCTTGTTACGCAACAACGAAAAAACCGCCCATTGTGGCGGTTTTTAAATCAAGCAAGTAGCTGTAAAGCCTGGGGTTTTGATGGTGCCGGCACCAGGAGTCGAACCCGGGACCTACTGATTACAAGTCAGTTGCTCTACCAACTGAGCTATGCCGGCGCAGGCAACACTTGCTCATGGGGAACTGGGTTGACGTGGCTGGGGTAGCAGGATTCGAACCTGCGAATGCCGGTACCAAAAACCGGTGCCTTACCACTTGGCTATACCCCAGCAATGTGGTGGCCAGAGACGGAATCGAACCGCCGACACGGGGATTTTCAATCCCCTGCTCTACCGACTGAGCTATCTGGCCCCTGCCAACGCCGACGTATTTAACTAGAAAGCCTTCGCGACGTCAAGGCCATTCAATTCAAAAAGTTGTCTGACACAGGACTTCACTTACCCGGCGGCACATAGCCTTCGGCCTGGTCGGTTTCTCGGTTATCGAAAAAGCGCTCCATCTGTTCCATCAGGTACTCTCGGGAGGCCGAGTCCATCATGTTGAGATGCTTCTCGTTGATCAGGCGAGTCTGGAGTGCCTGCCATTCTTCCCAAGCCTGTTTCGACACACTGGCCTGGATCTCCTGCCCTTTCTTGCCGGGCAATGGCGGAAAAGGCAATGCCTCGAGTTCTCGCTGATATTTGCGACAGAAGACGGTGTGGCTCATGGCGCACTCTCCTTGGTTAGGTGGTCGTGGGAGTCTGACCGGCGAAGCTGATTCAGGCGGCCCAGCAACTCCTTCACCGGCGCGGCTAGGCCTACGCTGGCGGGCTGGCCGGGATCATACCAGAGCGAGCCGGCCTCATTGATGGCCATCACCTGCCGACAGCGCACCGGCTGCGGCACGATCACCAGTCTGAAATGACTAAAGGTGTGAGTAAAGGCAGACCAGGCGGGGGCGAGCTCGGCACCGGGCACATGAGTGTCCAGCCATGCCCGCAAGGCCTCACGTGTCTCGAACTGCGGGAAACACCACAATCCGCCCCACAGCCCCGTAGGTGGGCGCTGCTCCAGCAGGACTTTCCCTTGCGGATCCTGCAACAGTAGCATCTGGGTATGGCGCTCCGGTAATGACTTCTTCGGCTTGGATTCCGGGAAGCGGCGCTCTTCCCCCCGCGCATGGGCGACACAGACATCCTCGAATGGGCATATCGCGCAACTCGGCTTGCCACGGCTGCACAACGTCGCCCCGAGATCCATCATTGCCTGCGAGTAGTCCGGCAGTCGAGTCTCCGGGGTATAGCGATCGGCAAGCTCCCACAACACCCGTTCCACCTTGGGCTTGCCTGGCCAGCCCTCGACGCCATGCAGCCGTGTCAGCACGCGCTTGACGTTGCCATCGAGGATCACTGCCCGACGCCCGGTACTGATGCTGATGATCGCCCCGGCGGTGGAGCGCCCGATACCAGGCAGGCCGGCCATGGCATCGAGGCTGTGTACGGGAAACTCGCCGCCATGCTCGCTCACCACCACTTGCGCCGCCTTGTGCAGATTGCGTCCCCTTGCGTAGTACCCCAAACCGGTCCACAAATGCAGCACCTCGTCCTGGGATGCCTTCGCCAGTACATGGACGTCGGGAAAGCGCGCCATGAAGCGCTCGTAGTAAGGAATAACGGTCGCGACCTGGGTCTGCTGCAGCATGATCTCCGACACCCACACCCGATACGGGGTCTTGTCATACTGCCAAGGCAAGGTCTTGCGCCCATACCGATCGAACCAGGCCAACAGCCGGCGCTGAAATTCGTCGGGGGTCAGGCCGATGAAATGAGAATCGCTCATGGGAATACTGTCTTCACGAAAAAAAGCGCCGACTGGGAAGTCGGCGCAGAGACTGGCTTACAATGATGCTCACTTGAAAAGACCACGCAAGGCTTTATGAAGTTCCTCGGACGCGCCCTCGCCGATACGCTCATCGAGCCCCTCCAAGGCATCTCCCAGGCGCTCCTCGACTTCTTCGCCTGCGCGGCGGCGGGCTTCGTCCCGAGCCAGTTCAGCCACCGCCTGCTGGAAGGCCTGGCGGTCGAAGCCACACCACTGGCCAGGATCCTCGCCAAGCGAGCCCTCGCAGTGTACCGGGAAGGGCAGGCGCTCGAGACGCGGGTTGACGCTACAGGCCGCATCGGCGGTATCCACGAAGCGTGCCAACGCGCCGTAATCGAAACGCTCGGTGACCAGATTCAGCTCACCTGTGCCCCCCAAGGTGATGCCGGGCAGCGTGACCGTGAGGTCATCGTTATGCACGACGCCATTGCGGAACTCCAACGTCGCCTGGGCACGATCGAAGCGAGTGTCGGGACTCCATTCACGAGTGACGGTCTCACCTTCCAGCGTGGCCACCGCCGTGCATAGTTCCTGGGACACGTTAACGTTGAGTACCGCGCCTTCGTCTATTCGTAATGTCGTGTGGCCATTGAGGTTGCCCTTGAGCAATTCGAGGGTATTGCCGCGCGATGTCAGCTCTCCATCAAGATTTAGGCGACCGCGCAAGGGCGACGTTTCACCCCGCCAGGCTTCGAACAGTGGCACGATCTGCACTCGCTGCAATGTTGGCCTGAAAGTCCAGTGAATGGGCTCCTGATTCAGGTTCAATGCGGCGCTGGCAGCCAGGTCTCCCTCATAGAAACGAGCCTCGAAGCGCTCGATACGCTGCTGGCCATCACGGCCCCGAGCCTCCAGGTCGGCATCATCGAACGTCAGTCCGAAGGCCTTGAGGCGACTCACGCTCAGTTGACTATCCAACGTCAGCTCACGTAGCCAGCTCACCGGCAACATCTCACCGCCCTCTTCTTCGGCAAAGGCCGTGGCGATACCAGGCAGCCTCAGCCGTGCAGTATCGTCCGGGGAGGCCACTGTCTGAGACGGAGGAAGATAGGCATCCAAGTCGAGACGATCGCCTTGCAGGTCGAAAGAGAGCGCCTGTCCATCGACGCTGCCGCCCAGACGCCCGGTAAAGGTGCTGTCATCGAGCACCAGCGTCAGGTTGGTCAATTCGAAGCGCTGGGCATCCCCCTGCACCGGGCTGGTCAGGGCCACGTCACTCAATGCCGTGTCGCTGGTCATTTCGGGCAGCATATCCAGCCGCGTCAACCAAGGCCGCAGCGACATCGGCGCCATCTTGAGCTGACCGGTGTACTGAGGAGCACCAAGCAATTCGCTTACCGACAGCGTACCACTGAGCTTGAGGTTGTCCTCACTGGTCAACTCCAGTTCGCGTAACTGCAGGGTCTCGGCGGCAAGATCGGCATCCGCCATGAAGGTCAGCGACAACGGCAGCGGCTTGTCGCCCAAACGTGGATGCGACACGCTGGCATCGAGCTTGCCTTCCTCGAACTGATAACGGTTGGCCTGGAGGTCGGCAGTCAACTGCCGGGCCTGCAGATTGGCCTGTTGATTGCGATCCTCCGCAGCCGCCATCTGTGTTCGAGTATCGAGAACCAGGTTCTCCAGGACATAACGCCCATCGACAAGCCCCAGAAGCACACGGCTTTCGAAACTCACGTTGCTGACCAGTTCGGGCTCGACCTCATCATCATGCCGCCAGCCGGCGTCTTCGAAGGAGGCCAGCCGGAAGGAGGACTTGAGGGGGAAGGCACGATTAGGGTTGACGTTGGTTCCCGTGATCGCCAACTCATCGATTCGCAACTCATGGCCATCCTGGCGATCGCTATAGAAGATTTCTCCATTGCGCACCTGCACACTGGCAATATTCAGCGCCACCGCCATGCCGCTCCCCGCGTCGCCCCCCGGGCCCGAAGTGGCCGGTGCCAGTGCGGATTCAGCCTCCTCACCGCGTTTCTGGAGACGCTCGAGCAACGCTTGCCAGTTGCCACGCCCCTGCTCATCACGTACCAGGTTGAGGTGCATGCTATCCAGCGTCAGGCCATCGATGGCGATTTCGCCAGAGAGCAATGGGGCGAAAGCCAGGCTAACCTCGGCTCGCTCGAAAGCGACGAAGGGCGACGCTTCCTGAGCTTGGTCGGGCAACCAGGCTTCGGCCTGCTCGACACTGACCCCCAACCGTGGGTAAAACGACCAGGACAGCGGCCCTTCCAGGGCTAGTTCCAACCCGCTTTGCTGGCGCACCACCTCGATCAAGCGTGGCTTCAGGTCATTGGGGTCGAAGAAGGTCGTGATGTACACCACCGCCGCCACCATGACCAGTCCCAACACACCGACCACGGCCAGTAGCGTACGCAACAGCGCTTTCATTGATTTCCTCCCTGTGACGCCGGCGGATTCAGTTCAAAATAATTGCCCCCATCCACCAGCCGATATCCGTGCCGTGAAAGCAGAAGCTGATCGCCCATCATCAATGTCGAGGTCGCCACTCGCAGCACGCATCCTTCGCCATAAGCCGCCTCTCCGACCAACGCCAGCAGTCGTGATCCAACCCCGCGCCGCCGAGTGGCCTTGCGCACGCAGAAGTGAGATAGCCACCAGGCCTCGTCGTCGCACATGACGGCGATGGCGCCCAACAAACGCTCGTTGAAGCGCGCGCAGCAGAACAGGCCGCCACTCGACAGGTGCTGCTGGATGAACTCGTCGGCAGGCAATGGCAGCCGCTCCGCCGGGGCGTCGGCATAGATCCGCGAAAGATCGTGGGCCACCTGAGCATCCCCTGCCCAACAGGCATGGTCCACCTTGTGAAGCGTTACCGGCATCGTGATTCTCCCAAGCCGGACGGCGGGACATGGCCGCCCATCAATGTCGGCATTGTAGCGGATGGGGCGCCCGATTCTCTATAATGGCAAGTTCTAGAGTTTTCATCGTTGTCACAGCGCCCAGCGCAGGAGTCGAGCCAGCATGTCCGAGCGTACCGCCACGGTTTCCCGGGATACCAAGGAAACCCAGATCACAGTGAGCGTGAACCTCGATGGCCAGGGCCGTTTCACCTGCGAGACCGGTGTCCCCTTCCTCGACCATATGCTCGACCAAGTTGCCCGGCACGGGCTGATCGATCTGGAGATCAAGGCGGCCGGCGATCTGCACATCGACGATCATCACACCGTAGAGGATCTCGGCATCACCTTGGGCCAGGCCTTTGCCAAGGCAGTCGGCGACAAGCGCGGCATCCGCCGCTACGGTCATGCCTATGTACCGCTCGACGAAGCACTGTCCCGCGTGGTCATTGACTTTTCGGGTCGTCCGGGCCTGTTCATGGACGTCGAATTCACCCGGGCCAGCATTGGCCGTCTGGATACTCAACTGTTCTGGGAGTTCTTCCAAGGCTTCGTCAACCACGCCCAGGTCAGCCTGCATATCGACAACCTGAAGGGGTTCAACGCCCATCACCAGGCCGAAACCATCTTCAAAGCCTTCGGTCGGGCGCTGCGCATGGCTGTGGAGGAAGACCCGCGCATGGCCGGGCAGATGCCCTCCACCAAGGGTTGCCTGTAGGCTTTACAGTACATGAAAGACCGGTTTTTCGCTGATCCATCTGAAAGGAGCGCATCATGACCATTGCCGTCATCGACTACGGGATGGGTAACCTGCATTCCGTCGCCAAGGCGCTGGAGCATGTCACCCATGAACACGTGGTGGTGACGCGCGATCCGCGCCGCATCCATGGGGCCACTCGGCTGGTACTGCCCGGACAAGGGGCGATCCGTGACTGCATGAGCGAACTCCAGAAGGCCGAGCTCAAGGGGTTGGTTCAGGAGCTGCTCTCCAGCCAGAGCAAACCGCTGCTGGGCGTTTGCGTTGGGCAACAGATGCTGCTCGACCACAGCGAAGAGAATGGCGGCATCGACTGCCTCGGCTTTCTCCCAGGCCAGGTACGACGCTTCCGCGACGACCTGCTCGATGCCAACGGCGAACGCCTCAAGGTACCGCACATGGGCTGGAACCAGGTGTACCAGCACCACAATCATCCGCTATGGGCGGGTATCGAGGATGGTGCGCGATTCTATTTCGTGCACAGCTATTACGTGGATGCCCAGGACGACGACACGATCTTTGGCACCACTGACTACGGCGGCACCCAAGCCCATGTGGCAGTGGGGCGTGGCAGCGTCTTCGCGGTGCAGTTCCACCCCGAGAAAAGTGCCAACGACGGCCTAAGACTGCTGGAAAACTTTGTCAATTGGGCGCCTTGAGCCGGCCCCACCTACGGGACATCGTGACGCCCTCGACACCGCCGTTCGTCACAACCACCAGAATCATCGCGCCTCCCACCTGGCGCCCATGAGGACACGACATGCTGGTAATCCCCGCCATCGATCTCAAGGACGGCAAATGCGTTCGCCTCAAGCAGGGGCGAATGGACGACTCCACTACCTATGGCGACGACCCCGTGGCCATGGCCGCGCGCTGGGTTGAGGCCGGTGCTCGCCGCCTGCACCTGGTCGACCTCAACGGCGCCTTCGAGGGTGAGCCAGTCAACGGTGAGGCGGTCACCGCCATCGCTCACGCCTACCCGAATCTGCCGATCCAGATCGGTGGCGGCATCCGCAATGCTGCAACCATCGGGCACTATCTCGCCGCCGGGGTGTCCTATGTGATCATTGGCACCAAAGCGGTCAAGGAGCCGGCCTTCGTCGGCGAGATGTGCCGCGCTTTCCCCGGCCATGTGATCGTCGGCCTCGATGCTCGCGACGGTTTCGTGGCCACCGATGGCTGGGCCGAAGTATCGACGCTCAAGGCCACCGAGCTGGCCAAGCGCTTTGCCGACGACGGCGTTTCCTCGATCGTCTATACCGACATCGCCCGTGACGGCATGATGGGCGGCGTCAATGTCGAGGCCACTGCCGAATTGGCACGTGAAAGCGGCCTCCCGGTGATCGCTTCGGGAGGTGTCACTGACCTGAACGACTTGCGAGCCCTGGCCGCGTTCGAACAGGACGGCATCCTGGGAGCCATCACCGGCCGCGCCATCTATGAGGGCACGCTAGATGTCGCTGAGGCACAACGCCTGTGCGATGAACTGCAAGCCAACCGATCCGGGAGCTGAGCCATGGGTCTAGCCAAGCGCATCATCCCCTGTCTGGACGTCGACGCCGGCCGCGTGGTCAAGGGTGTCAACTTCGTCGGCATCCGTGACGCCGGCGACCCCGTGGAAATCGCCAAACGCTACAACCAGCAGGGTGCCGATGAGATCACTTTCCTTGATATCACCGCCAGCCACGAGGACCGCGGCACCACGGTCGACATGGTCGAATGCATCGCCGGCGAAGTTTTCATCCCGTTGACCGTGGGCGGCGGCATCCGCACCTGCGAGGACATTCGTACCATGCTCAACGCCGGCGCCGACAAGGTGTCGATCAACACCGCGGCGGTGAACGACCCGGATTTCGTTCGCGAGGCCGCCGAGCGCTTCGGTAGCCAGTGCATCGTGGTCGCCATCGATGCCAAGCAGGTATCGCAGAAGGGCGAGCCGGCACGCTGGGAGATCTTCACCCATGGCGGTCGCAAGCCCACTGGACTCGACGCCGTGGAGTGGGCACGCAAGATGGTCGACCTGGGGGCTGGCGAGCTGCTGCTGACCAGCATGGACCGCGACGGCACCAAGGCCGGTTTCGACCTGGGACTGACCCGCGCCATCGTCGACGCGGTGGGCGTGCCAGTGATCGCCTCCGGGGGTGTCGGTAGTCTCGAGCACTTGGTAGCCGGGGTCACCGAGGGTGGCGCCGATGCCGTGCTGGCCGCCAGCATTTTCCACTTCGGCGAGTACAGCATCCCCGATGCCAAGCGCTACATGGCCGAGCACGGCATCGAGATGCGACTCTAAGGAGTTTGAATGAGGTTTTTCCCAAGGAAGGGGAGCGCGGTAGCCAAGTGGCCGGTTCTTCTGTGCCTGATCATTGGTCTGCTGATATCACTCGAACTCCAGGCCAAGCCTACTCTGAAACTCGACCATGTTCTGGTGCAGACCAGCCTCTACACCGACCATTTCAGTTCCAGTGACGAGCACACCAACAACCAGCATCTGGCCAGTATCGAGCTGCACGACCCCAACCGCTGGCTGATGGGCGCCGCCTGGTTCAAGAACTCCTTCAACCAGCCGACCTGGTACTTCTATGCCGGCCGGGAATTCCCCTTCTGGCAGCCAACGAACGATTTTGAGGTACGCGGCAAACTCACCGGCGGGCTATTGCGCGGCTACAAGGGTGAATACCGTGACAAGATTCCCTTCAACCGGCATGGAATCGCCCCAGCGGTGCTGCCCAGCATCGGAGCACGCTGGGGGCGTGTCGAGTCCGACCTGATCGTATTCGGCACCGCAGGGCTGATGATCACAGGTGGTGTGCGCTTCTAATCCAGCGACAGCCCCAGGTTGCTCACGCCGCCGTTGCGCCCCAGGCGCCGCAGGCGCTTGAGCGCCTCGCGATCGAGCTCGCCCTCCACTGCCTCGAGCACCGCGTCCTGGAAGTCGTGCTCGTCGGCCATCAGGGGATGGTCGCGCACGAGAGCAGCCAGCCGCGCATCGTCATCCTCGCCTTCGGTCAGCTCGATGAAAGCGCGGACGCCACTGCGTGAGGCCAGGCTGACCTCCATCACGGCGTCCGGAGCATCGCCGCGCAGTGCATCAAGCACCGCCGACAATGCCACCACAGCTTCCAGCGCCCGCCGGGCCCCGAAACTGTCGTCATCGGCCGGTGGTTCGAGTTCGGCGAGCTTGTCCGTCTGACGCTCGAAGTCGATCTTCGCGTCCTTGACCAGCAGATGCTCCCAGACCAAGTCCAGAATATTGCGCAGCGCTGCGATATCGCCTGCCCCCGTATGCTCGGCGTAGAGGGCATAGTTGGGCATCAAACGCTCGCAAAGCGCTGCCATGAACGCCAGTTGACGGCGTTGGTCGAGATGGCGCAGGCACTGATGAAAGCCTTCGGCAGGACTCATAGGGACACCTCGGTAAATGCGTTACCCGACATCATGGCCAGAGTCGCGTGGCATCGACACGTCCATTGGCATCGAATACCACCCCTTCAGCGCATAGTTTGTCACGCTGACGCGCTGCACCGCCATGGTCGGCGATCTTGCGGTCGGCAGCGATGACCCGATGCCACGGCAAACCATGGCCATCGGGCAAGTGGCGCATGGCGCTGCCTACCATGCGAGCGGTAGCGCCTTCGGTCATCTTGGCCACCCGGCCATAGGTGGTGACGCGCCCCTGCGGAATCTGCGCGACAATGGTATAGATCTGTTCGAGCAACTCAGCGCGCACCTCCCTCACCCCCTTCGTTCATCAACGACCACCCACTATCGCCAGGGCATCGTCCACATCGTACTGGACGTGACTGATGAGCTTATTCATCATGGACTGGTCATGCATATCTATTTCCTTCAGCACGACGCCAATATCGGCCCCGTCCGGCTTGCCGACTGGCTGGTCGGAATGGGTCACAGTCATAATAGCTGCCATCTCTATGCCGGCGAGGCCCCACCGCGTCTGGACGACTGCGATGGCCTGATCGTGCTCGACGGGCCTATCAGCCTGGAAGATGAAGACACCCCCTCCTGGCTCAGGCGTGAGAAGAAACTGCTCGCTCGCGCCCTCAAGAGTGGCAAACCGGTGCTAGGAATCGGCCTGGGCGCCCAGCTCCTCGCCGACGGGCTTGGTGCCATCGTCTCGCGGGGTACCTACGCCGAGATCGGCTGGCACGCAATCACCCTGGCGCCGGACAGTCCTTTCGATCTGCCCGAGCGTTTCGAGGCCTTGATGTGGCATCGCGATATCTTCGGTCTCCCCGACGGAGCCCTGCCACTGGGTTCGAGCTCTGCCAGCCCGCTGCAAGGCTTCGCCTGGGATGGCGGCCGGGTGATCGGCCTGCAATTCCACTTGGAAGCCACTAGCGCCAGTGCCAGCGCACTGCTCGACCGCACTCCAGTACATTTCGATAGCCAGGCGAACGGGCAACAACGCTATGTACAGCAGCGCGACAGTATCCTCGCTGATCCGCGACGCTTCGACCGCCAGGCCTCGCTGCTCGACCGTGTGCTGTTGCAGTGGTTGCGCAGCGTACCCTCTCGGGCCCTCTAGCCAGCGTCGGACCTTCTCGCTTTCATGGCCTGCGACCAATCGCGCGCTGCCTCCAGACAACTGTCCCAGTCACCCACATGCAGGAAAGTCCGGTCATGCTTTTCAAGCTGATGGCGGTACAATGGGTCGTAATACTCGGTCAACAGTGGCGCCAGCCAGGCTTCGTGTGCCTGACGATTGCCCCGTTCGTGCTCGCGAAAGGCCAGCGCCTGCAAACGCTGCAGTCGCGCCAGCCGAGCACCGCCCAGCCGCTTGCGTAGACGCATCAAGGCCGAAGCAAGTTGCTTGCGCATCAGCGCCCAACCCAGCCAGTCACCGAACTGCTGTGAGTAGATTTCCCACAGGTCGTCGATGTAGTCCTTGCGGATCTGCGCCAGGCGCCAATCCAGGGGCATTTCCACTCGCAGGCGGGGTGCCCGTTCCATGGCCCGCCAGAAGGTGGGCGGCACATTGACCGTACCAATGTGGCGCGATTCATCCTCGACCACGCAGGGACCATCGACCTCCAGTAGCCCCAGCCCCATGGCGTGTTCGAAGTCGATCTGCGACGGCGCCACTAGCGGGTGACGCCCGAAAGCCGAGCCCTTGTGGCGAGCACAGTCCTCCAGATCCAGGCCATTGTCGAGACGCTGGATCAGTGCAGTCTTGGCACAGCCGGTCAACCCACCCACCACCAGCAGCGGGCGCTCGGCGGCGGCATCGATGCGCGCGCACAACGCGGCGCGCATTGCCTTCCAGCCGCCCCGCAAGCGCGGGCGTTCGAAACCGGCTTCGGCGAGCCACTGCTGAGCGACCTGCGAGCGCAGCCCGCCACGAAAGCAGTAGATGATGGCATCGGGATGTTCGGCCAGAACCCGTTGCCAGGCGGCAACCCGCCTCGCCTTGATGCCGCCGGCCACCAGGCGCTGGCCCAGCTCGATGGCCGCCTCTTGGCCGGCCTGCTTATACGTCAGGCCGACGAGGTGACGTTCCTCGTCGTCCATCAGCGGCAGATTGATCGCCCCCGGCAAGGCACCCTGGGCGAACTCCACCGGCGCTCGGACATCGATCAGCACGCGGCGTTCGCGCAGCAGTTCGAGATCCGGCTCGATCAACGGCAAATTCATCCACGCACCTCGAACAACGCCGGCCCTTGCGACTTGACGACTTCGCCGAAGGGCTCGAGCTCAAGCTCGTGGGCACGACCGACTCGCTCGACATCATCCTCCCAGGACGGATGCACCGCCAGCAACAGACCACCAGAGGTCTGCGGGTCGCATAACCACTGCCAGTGCGCTTCGTCCATCGGCGGTAGCTTGTCGCCCAGCGCCTGGCGGTTGCGCTCGGTACCGCCGGGTATCGCACCCTGACGTCGGTAGGCCTCGGCCTGCGCCAGTCGCGGCAAGCGCTTGAAATCGATACGCGCCCCAACGCCGCTGGCTTCGCAGACCTCCGCCAGATGACCGGCCAAGCCGAATCCGGTGACGTCGGTCATGGCGTGCACACCTTCGATACGAGCCAGCTCGGCACCGATATCGTTGGGCATGAGCATGGTCTCTCGGGCAAGGCCTTGATGACCAGCCTTGAGCAGCCCCTTCTTCTCGGCGGTGGTCAGCATGCCGACCCCGAGCGGTTTGGTCAGATAGAGCAGATCGCCGACCTGAGCACCCTTGTTGAGCTTGAGATGCTTGAGTTCGACCAATCCATTGACTGCCAGGCCAAAGATCGGCTCCGGGGCATCGATGGAGTGGCCCCCGGCCAGCCCCAGGCCGAGCTCACGGCATACCGCCTGGGCACCGGCGACCACATCACCGGCGATATCCGCCCCGAGCTTGTCCAGCGGCCAACCGAGAATCCCCAGAGCCATCACCGGCGTGCCGCCCATGGCATAGACATCGCTGATGGCATTGGTGGCGGCGATGCGTCCGAAGTCGAAGGGATCATCGACGATCGGCATGAAGAAATCGGTGGTGGCAATCATGCCGCGGCCATCACCCAAGTCATAGACAGCCGCATCCTCGCGCCCCTGGTTGCCGACGATCAGGCGGGAATGACTGGCCCCGGGGCCCGCCTTGGCGAGAATGCCATCGAGTACATCGGGGGCGATCTTGCAGCCGCAGCCGGCGCCGTGGCTGTATTGGGTCAGGCGAATGGCGCTCATCATTCCCTCCTTAACGTTACTCATGTGTTGATTCTACATCACACCCATGGCACCGGCTCACAAGGCTTCCAGCGCCTCGGTCAGCTTCTCGACGGCGATCACTTCCATGCCCTCGGGTGCTACCTTGGGGGCATTGCCGCGTGGCACGATGGCGCGGGTAAAACCATGCTTGGCCGCCTCGACGATACGCTCCTGGCCACTGGGCACCGGACGAATCTCGCCGGACAGCCCAACTTCACCGAACACCACCAGTTCGCGCGGCAGCGGTCGGTTCTGCAGGCTCGACACCACCGCCAGCAACACCGCCAGGTCGGCGCTGGTTTCCAGTACCTTGACNTCCAGTACCTTGACGCCCCCCACCACATTGAGAAAGACATCTTGGTCGCCGGTGAACAATCCTCCATGACGGTGCAGCACGGCCAGCAACATGGCCAAACGGTTCTGATCCAGGCCCACCGCGACCCGTCGAGGGTTTCCCAGCGCCGACTCGTCGACAAGTGCCTGGACCTCGACGAGGATTGGACGAGTGCCTTCCCAGACCACCATCACCAGGCTGCCGGCACTCTGCTCCTCATTGCGCGACAGAAAGATGGCGCTGGGGTTCTTCACTTCCTTGAGGCCATGCTCGAGCATAGCGAACACGCCCAACTCGTTGACTGCGCCGAAGCGGTTCTTCTGCCCACGTAGGGTCCGAAAGCGCGAATCGGCTCCGCCCTCGAGCAGCAGCGAGGCATCGATCATGTGCTCGAGCACCTTGGGGCCGGCCAAGGTACCATCCTTGGTGACATGCCCCACCAGCAACAGCACGGTATCCGTGCGCTTGGCGAAGCGGGTCAGCGCCGCCGCCGACTCACGCACCTGGGCGACACCACCTGGTGCCGAGCCGATATCCTCGAGGTGCATAGTCTGGATGGAATCGATGATCAGCACTTCCGGACGCTCGCGCTCGGCCACGCCAAGCACGGTCTCGACGCTGGTCTCGGCCAGCATTTTCAGTCCCCGCACCGGCAGCTGCAGGCGATGGGCACGCATCGCCACCTGCGACAGCGACTCTTCGCCGGTGACATACAGGGCTCGCTTGTGCTGGGCCAGCTTGCAGGCGGTCTGCAACAACAGCGTTGACTTTCCGGCTCCAGGGTGGCCACCCAGCAGTACCGCCGAGCCAGGCACCAAGCCACCGCCCAGCACCCGATCGAACTCACCGAAAGTAGAGGAGAAGCGCGGCACCTCGGACAGATCCACAGCAGCGAGATCGACCACTTCGCGCGACACAATCCCGGCATAGCCGCTACGCCCGGTCACGGCCGGTGACACTCCGGGACGCGATGCCGACAGACGAACCTCGCTTAACGTGTTCCACTCCCGGCAACTCGAGCACTGTCCCTGCCACTTGCTGTACTCGGCACCGCATTCGGTGCACACGAAAGCGCTTTTCGCCTTGGCCATTGAGGCTCAATCTCCCCGAATCGCACGACCGCCATTCAAATCGGCAGAAAAGCGAGAGGCGGCTTTTGGCCGCCTCTCACATCATCTGGCAACGCACATCACTGGCGCTGTAACTGCAGCATCTCATTGTTCTGGAAGCGGCGACGCTCGGGGTCGATCAGTTCCAGAGTGCGCTCATCGACACGCAGGAAGTAGTAGATCTGGCCATCGCCTTGCGGGGTCAGCTCATAAACAGTGGCATCCGGGTCAGCGGCCGTACCGCTCAGTACCTCCCACTGCCCCGCATAGTTTTCGTCGGGGGGATTCTGAGGATGTTCCAGGTAGCTGGCATCCAAGGTGAAGGTTCGCTCTTCGGGTGTAGCTTGCTCGTCGCCCTTCAAGCGCACATCGATATCGATCCCGGCACAGTTACGACATGGCAAGGTACCTTGGTAATGTGCTTCACCAGCCACGACGTCATCCGCCGTGGATGGCGCATCCGTAGGGGCAGCGGCACAACCCGCCAACATGGCCAGCATGGCGGAACCCGCCAGCAACGTCCTGACTTGCATGAGAGTCCTCCTAACCAATGAGTCAAGCGCCGTCTCCACGGCGACTTGCCTAACAGCATAACGGCAAGTGACGCCGACGGACAGTTCCTTGCGTCACCAATGATCTACGATCATTATCCCCCACCTTCCCTCCTGCATGCATCCCTTGGATAGAGCATTCGAGCGCAAGGCAGAGACGGTATGATCGATCAGCGAATCACCACCAGTGTGCCGACATCCAGCCAGCGCTCCAGCATCTGGATTTCCGTGTTGGTGACGGCAATGCAACCTTCGGTCCAATCACGAATCTGATGGAGCCTGGTGGGGCGATTGCCGAGGCCATGGATGCCGATGTGGCCGCCCAGCGGTGTGTGGGCCGGAGAGCGACCGTGCTGGAGCCGGTGGATTCGGTAATCGCGATAGTCCTGATCACTGAGAATGCCGCTCTGCCAGGCTTCATGGGCGATTTCCGGGGTCGGGTAATCGATCCCGAAAAACAGCTTGAAGCGACTCTGGCGGTTGATCCTGTCGATGCGAAAGTCACCGATAGGCGTCTGGCTGCTGCCTTGCAGACGAATACGGTTGGCCCCGGCCGTGCCAAAAGCCAGGTAAGGGATCGTCAGAATGTGTTGCTCGCCCTGGAACAGCGCCAGTTCGCGCCGCTTCAGATCGATGCGCACCCAGACTTCTTCAGGAGCCACCTCGGGGAGTTCGATGGCAGCCAACTCGGACCATAGCGAGACCGATCTCTCGGTCGCCGTAGTAACGCTCGCGACCCAAGGTGCATGGCTATGCAGGCCAGCCTGCGTGCTCGTCGCGATCAGCAGAAGGGTGGCAGTCAGCACCACTGACAGGGACTTGGGCATGGGCGACCCCCGAGGATTGCCATTGGCTCACCTCGATTGTCACGGATTCCCGGGTGCCACCATCTCGAATATTGAGCGATTTTTAACCACCAATTCCTCGCTTTGATGGCGCGCCTAGCGGTAGCGGCTACGTGCCCTGCTTCATCCGTTCCGCCGACACAGTGCCACCAGCCTAGCCTTCGACGCCGCCACGCCCCATGGCCCGGAAAAGCTGCACGAAGTGCCGATCAAGCTGCTGTCGATCATCCATCACGACAATGACGAGGAAAGCAGGTCTGAGCGATCAGTCCTACTACTTGTAAGGACTTAGGACTCCCTCCTCTCCCCTCACCGGCACGCTCACCGGCCGCACCACCCACCAGTAGCTGATCAGTGCCAGTATCCCCGCCAGGCTGATGGCGATGGCCATGGTGCGCGAGGTACCGTCGTGGAGCTGGCCGACCACGGCGCCTACAAGCGCAGCGGTGGTCATCTGCAGGAAGCCAAACAGCGACGAGGCCGAGCCTGCGCATTGCGGGTTGGGCGCCAGCGCGCCAGCCATGCTCTGCGGCATCAGGATGCCAAAGCCGAACAGGAACAGCACCTGCGGCCCGATTACTGCCCAAGGGGCATACACAGCGGCCAGGGCCAGCACGGCCATGACGGAGCCGGCCAGGGCGCACATCAGACTGGCGATCAGGATCAAGCGGTCGCGTCCCAGACGATGGCTGTAGCGACCACTGGCCAACGAGCCGGTGAAGAAGCCCCCGACGATCAGCGAAAAGCCGATGCCATACTGCAAGGGCAAGAGCCCCATGAACTCGATCAGCACGAAGGACGAGCCGGACAAGTAGGCGAACAATCCGGAGAAGCCCGTGGCATTGACCAGGGTATAGCCGAGGAAGCTACGCTGGGTGAGCAGCATGCGGAAGTTGGCCAGGATGACGCTGGGATGGGTCGACTGGCGCTGCTCCAACGCCAACGGTTCGGGCATGGCCAATACCATCACCAGCAGCATCACCCCGGAATAGAGCGCCAGCAACACGAACACCGATTGCCAGCCGAAGAACAGCAGCAGGCTAGCGCCGACAAGGGGTGCCAGCGCCGGGGCCAGGGCCATGGTGCTGGCCATGTAGGAGAGGATGCGCCCGGCTTCGAGGGGGCCATGAATATCGCGTACCGCAGCGCGCCCCAGCACTGGGCCGGTGGCTCCGCCGAAGGCCTGTAGAAACCGCCCCACCAGTAGCACCTCGATGCTCGGCGCCATGGCACACAGCAGGCTGGCGAACAGAAACAGGCTGAAACCGGCGATCCACACCGGCTTGCGTCCGTAGCGATCCGACACCGGGCCGCAGATCAGTTGAGCCAGGGCGAAGCCCGCCATATACAGGCTGAGCGTCAATTGCACCTGGTCGGGGCCGGTACCGAGCGATTCGGCCATGGCCGGCATCGCCGGCAGGTACATGTCGGTAGCCAGTGGACCCAGCGCGGTCAGCGCCGCCAGTACCAGCACCATGGTGGGGGAAGTCAGCCTCAGCACTCGAGCCTCCTTGGCAATCAAACGACAAGCGGGCGCGACCCGCGTCGCGCCCGCTTTATTAGCCTGCTTATTATAACTCAGTTCGCATCCGGTTGCTCCCCCGGTGCCGCCCGCTGGAAGGCCTCCAAGGCACGGCAGTTGGCGGTGATGCGCCGAATCCGGGGGTAGGGCGAGAGATCGCACTCGAAACGCTCAGCATTATAGATTTGTGGCACAAGGCACACGTCCGCCAGGCTCGGCGTATCGCCATGGCAGAAGTCGCCACTGCCCGCCTCGCGGGAGAGCATCGCTTCCAGGGCGGTGAAGCCCTCAGCGATCCAGTGACGGTACCACGCCAACTTGGCGCCCTCGTCCACCTTCAGTTCGTGAACCAAGTACTTGAGCACCCGCAGGTTGTTGAGCGGATGGATCTCGCAGGCCACCAGCTGGGCCAGCGCTCGCACCCGGGCGCGATCCGCAGGCTCGACCGGCAGCAGCGGCGGATCGGGATAGCGCTCGTCCAGATACTCGCAGATCGCCAGCGACTGGGTCAGCTGGGTGCCGTCGTCGATGGTGAGCATCGGCACCAGCCCCTGGGGGTTGCGGGCGATGTACCCCTCAGCCCGCTGCTCGCCCTTGACCAAGTTGACCGGGGCCTGGTCGTACGCCAGGCCCTTGAGGTTCAGTGTGATGCGCACCCGGTAGGCGGCTGACGAACGGAAATAGCCATAGAGCATCGTCATTTGCCTGCCTCCTTAGGTTGGGGTATTGAGCTCATTTTGGCTGATATTTCACCACCTGCTGGTCGATGGCACCGAAGATACTCTGGCCCTGCCGGTCGAACATCTCGATGCGCACCCGGTCGCCGAAGCGCATGAACGGGGTCCGACTGTCGCCATGCAGGATCTTCTCGACCATGCGTACCTCGGCCAGGCAACTGTAGCCCACCCCACCGTCGGCGACTGGTTTGCCCGGGCCACCATCGGGGCCAGGGTTGGAGACGGTGCCCGAGCCAACGATGGCCCCAGCGCCCAGATAGCGGGTCTTGGCGGCGTGCGCGACGAGTTGGGGGAAGCTGAAGATCATGTCGGGGCCGGCCTCGGGCTCGCCAAACTTTTCGCCGTTCAAGTGCACGGTGAGCGGCAGGTGCACTTTGCCGTCACGCCAGGCATCGCCGAGTTCGTCCGGTGTCACGCAAATCGGCGAAAAACTCGAGGCGGGCTTGGCCTGGAAGAAGCCGAAGCCCTTGGCCAGTTCGCCGGGAATCAAGCCGCGCAGACTGACGTCGTTGACCAGCATCACGAGCTTGATATGGCCGGCGGCCTGCTCCGGGGTTACCGCCATCGGTACGTCGTCGGTGATCACCGCGATCTCGCCCTCGAAGTCGATGCCATGGTCCTCGCTGATCGCCTCGATGTCCTCGGTGGGAGCCAGGAATTGATCACCGCCGCCCTGATACATCAGCGGATCGCTCCAGAAGGTCTCGGGCATCTCGGCACCACGCGCCTGGCGCACCAGTTGCACGTGGTTGAGGTAAGCCGAGCCGTCGGCCCAGTGGTAGCTGCGCGGCAGCGGCGAGTGCAGCTTGGCCATGTCCAGATTGAAAGCGTCGTCTTCCTGACCGCCATTGAGCGCGGCGTAGACCTTCTCCAGCCGCGGGGCGAGGCTGTCCCAATCTTCGATGGCCTGCTGCAGGGTGACGGCGATACCGGGCACGCGCACGGCACGCGTCAGGTCACGGGAGACCACGATCAGTTCACCGTCGCGGCCTTTGTTGAGAGTGGCGAGTTTCATGGGTCATTCCTTGTCGTCAAAGGTTCATCATCTATGGTGCGGATATCCTGGCTCAGGGCGTCGAGGGGTCGAAGTGCGAACGCAGCCCGGCCCACACGTCGACGTAGTCGCGCTGGCGGAACTCGGCTTCCAGCGCTGTGGGCGTCGGTTGGAAGACATAACGGCTCTCGAACATGAAGGCCAGCGTATCGCCCTGATACCGCGGTGTCAGTTCGGCGTGGGTAGCCTTCTCGAAGGTCTCGGCGTCCGGTCCGTGAGGCGACATACAGTTATGCAGGCTGGCCCCACCGGGCAGGAAGCCCTCGGCCTTGGCATCGTACTCGCCGTGAATCAGCCCCATGAACTCGCTCATCAGGTTGCGATGGAAATAGGGCGGCCTGAAGGTGTTCTCGGCCACCATCCAGCGCGGCGGGAAGATCACGAAGTCGACGTTGGCCATGCCCGGAGTATCGGAAAGCGAGGTCAACACGGTGAAGATCGATGGGTCTGGATGGTCGAAACTCACGGTGTTGATGGTGTTGAAGCGCGCCAGATCGTACTTGTAGGGCGCGTAATTGCCGTGCCAGGCGACCACGTCGAGCGGCGAATGATCGAGATGAGTGGCCCAGAAGCGGCCGGAGAACTTGGTGACCAGCTCGAAGTCACCGGACAGGTCTTCATAGGCCGCCACCGGGCTCAGGAAGTCGCGTGGATTGGCCAGGCCGTTGGCACCGATCGGCCCCAGGCCTGGCAGTTCCAGCGGGCTACCGTAGTTCTCACAGATATAGCCGCGCGCGGTATCGCTACCCTTGCCCAGGCGCACCTGGAACTTGACGCCACGCGGGATCACCGCGACCTCTCCGCCGCTCACCTCGAGCTCGCCGAGTTCGGTGCGCAAACGCAGGGTTCCCTGTTGCGGCACGATCAGCAGTTCGCCGTCGGCGTTGTAGAAGAAACGCCGGTGCATGTCCTGGTTGAAGGCATAGACATGCACGCCACATCCGGCCTGGGCGCCGGCATCACCGTTGACCGCCACGGTCAGCAGACCGTCGACGAAGTCGGTGGGTTCGCTGGGGATCGGCCGCGGATCCCAACGCATCTGGTTGGGGTCGGCGGCGGGCTCCGCCGGTGGTGCGGTCGCCACCTCGCCCGTTGGCAGCGGCCGATAGGCGCTCTGGGCCACTGAAGGGCGAATACGATACAGCCAACTGCGCAGGTTGTGGGAACGTGGCGCGGTAAAAGCCGAGCCGGTGAGTTGCTCGGCATACAGGCCATACGGGCAGCGCTGCGGCGAGTTCTGGCCCTGCGGCAGGGCACCGGGGAGCGCTTCACTGGCGAAGTGGTTGCGGAAACCACTCTGGTATTCAAGGTCTCGGGTATTCATGCAGACATCCTCACGCAATACGCAATCAAGATCGTGGTTCGGCCTGGCCCGCGATGCGCAGAGCCTCTTCCAGCACCTGCCGGTCGCCGCCAACGCCCATTACAGGGATAGCGAGTGATTACTGGTTTTCGACCACATTTGGGTGCGAATCCCGCACTTTCTGATCGCGCCGAGTGCGATCAATGTAGTGAGCCCCGGTGTTCTTGGTGAAACCGGCCTGCTTTTCCTTGGTATCGGGACAGAGAGTGAACTGCTAGCCCATCGGATTTTCTCGGCCCCAGATTTTAGTTTCAAATAAAACTATAATTAAACCATAGCCTACTCTGGGTCGCAATGCCACCCTATCCCTCTAGGGTTCGACGATAACTGGCTTATCATTGAACCTCTATCTCGCCAACAAAGGCATGCAGCAACATGAAACTTGTTTCAAAAGAAACTATAATGTCAGATATTTATCGCAATCACACCGACAGTGGCAATCGCTGTCCGATCACATCACCGGTGGGCACGAATGTCTTCGTACTACGCGCTGTTTCGCCAGATGCCACCACCGATACAATCTTCCATGGTGTGGCGCCCTTCTGGCTCGCCGGCATGGGGCGTGCGGTGCTGGTGCTGCTCTTCCCGAGCATCGCACTGCTCCTGCCACAATTACTTTACTGACGACGCGGATGGAGAGCTGTCATGGACTCGGATGTGCAACGGCACGCGGCTTCCGACAAGGGTGAGGCCGACGATCATAGCCGGCCAGCGAAGCCTGAACTGGACCTGAACCAGTTCCTTCCCTATCGGCTGAACAGCCTGGCGGACCGTATCAGCCAGGCATTGTCGCGGATCTATGACCAACGCTTCGCGATCAACGTGGCCGAGTGGCGGGTATTGGCTTGGCTCAGCCACCGGGACGTGCTGACGGCCAAGCAGATCTGTGAATTCACGCGCATGGACAAGGCGCGGGTTTCTCGAGCCGTGCAGTCGCTGGAGGAGAGAGAATTGATTAGTCGTACCCAGTCCACCAGCGATCAGCGCGTCCATTACCTGCATCTGACGCTCGCCGGAGAAGAGCTGCTGGGCAAGCTGATTCCCGAGGCCCATGCCTGGGAAACCGAGCTGGTATCCACGCTGACCGCCGGTGAGTATCGCGACCTGCTCAACACCATGAGCAAGTTGGAGCGGCAGTTGGAGCGCCTCGAAAGCCAGCGTTAGTCAAACGACGACATGGGCAAACACCATGGCCAACACCAGGGGCATGACCACCAGGCTTCCTAGGTTGCCGATCAACACCAGGGATGCCACCTTGTGGGGCTCCTGGCGATACTGTTCCGCCACCAGATAATTGAGCACCGCCGGCGGCAAGGCGGCAAATACCCATAGCGCTGCTGCCTGCAACCCTTGAATATCCAGCCACCAGATTAACGGAGCCGCCAGGATCAAGCCACTGAGCGGGCACAGAACCGCTCCCAGCACCCCGGTTTTCCAGTCACTGAAGTCGATATCCAGCATCCGCACGCCGAGCGCGAACAGCATCAGGGGGATGCAGACCCCTCCCAGCATGTCCAGCGCTTCCAAGAACCACTCGGGCAACGATACCCCACCGAGATTGACACCCAGTCCGGCGATACTGGCCAGCACTATCGGCATCCTGAGCAATCGCCACATGGGAGTGTGGGGGCTGAGCAGGTAAAGCCCTACCGAGAAGTGCAGCAGCATCTCGACGATGAAGACCACCACCGCCGCCGGCAGCGCCGCCTCGCCGAACGCCAGCACGAGCAAAGGAATCCCCATGTTGCCGGAGTTGTTGAACATCATCGGCGGCAGGAAGGTCTTGGGGTCGAGCCGCAACCATCGGGTCACCGGCCACAGCACCACACCGGAACCCAGCACGACTACTGCCGCGCCCAGCGCCAAGGTGGCATATTCCTCGAGAGGCGCTTGGCGATCGGCGAGCACGGCGAACACCAGCATGGGCACGAAGAGTTCCATGTTCAGGGTGTTGAGCCCGCGAATATCCGGTGTGCGAAAGCGCCCATAGAGCGTGCCGCAACCGGCGATCAAAAACACCGGTAACAAGGTGGCGAGAATCTGTCCAATCATCCACAAATCCCTGAATTAGGCATTCAGCGTAGCATGACTCCCGCTTGCGCGGCGCGCCCGGGGGCGTCACCATGATAAAAGTCCCAATCCTTCTAGCGAGTGCCCATGAGCAAGTTCTGGAGTCCAGTCGTTCACGAGTTGACGCCTTACGTTCCCGGCGAGCAACCCCGTGAACGCCTGATCAAACTGAATACCAACGAGAACCCCTACCCTCCGTCTCCCGGTGTGGAGAAGGTCTTGAACGACTATCCCGTTGACCATCTACGCCTGTATCCCGACCCGGAGTCACTCGCCCTCCGACAGGCCTTGGCCAGGGAACACGGGGTCGAGGTCGGCCAGGTTTTCGTCGGCAACGGCTCCGATGAAGTCTTGGCGCTGGCGTTCCAGGCCTTCTTCCGACAATCAGTCCCCTTGTCGATGCCAGCGATCACCTACAGCTTCTATCCGGTCTATTGCCGACTGTACGACATCGCCTATCGAACCTTGGCACTAGGCGACGAGTGGCAAGTGCCTTTGGAAGCCTTCGACGCGCATAGTGGCGGTATCGTCTTTGCCAATCCCAATGCCCCAACGGGCCATGGTCACGGCCGTGACGTCATTGCCAGGCTCCTTGAGCGCGTCACCGAGTGCGTGGTGCTGATCGATGAAGCCTATGTGGATTTCGGGGGCGAAAGCGCTGTACCGCTCGTCGAACAATACCCCAATCTGCTGGTTACCGGGACCTTCTCCAAGTCTCGCAGCCTCGCCGGCTTGCGGCTCGGCTATGCCTTCGGCTCGCGGGAACTGATCGAAGGCCTCGAGCGCGTCAAGAACTCCTTCAATTCTTATCCGATCGACAGCCTGGCCAATGCAGTGGGTATCGCCGCACTTGAGGACAGTGAACACTTCAATGCCTGTCGCGAGAAGGTCATCACCACTCGTGAGCGTACACGGCGCCGTCTGATGAATCTTGGCTTCGAGGTCTTGCCCTCCCAAACCAACTTTATCCTCACGCGTCATCCCGACCATGACGCTGCCCAACTTTTCGTCGGCTTGCGCGAGCGCGGCATCCTGGTACGCCACTTCAATACCGAAGCCTTGCGCGATTTCCTGCGCATCTCTATCGGTACCGACGACGAGATGGATAGCTTGACCGAAGTGCTGGAAACGCTGGTTGGCTGAAAAAACCGCTACGGAAGCACAAACACGCCAGCCCCTTTCGAGGCTGGCGTGTTCGCATTCGTTGCAGGGAAATGCCCAAACATGAAAAACCCCCGGCCTCGCGGGAGGCTGGGGGTTCGAAGAGGTGCCTGACGATGA
The DNA here is from genome assembly GCF_014651875.1 of Litchfieldella qijiaojingensis. GTDB lineage: Bacteria > Pseudomonadota > Gammaproteobacteria > Pseudomonadales > Halomonadaceae > Litchfieldella > Litchfieldella qijiaojingensis. The sequence continues at coordinate 25 of NZ_BMXS01000015.1, read as the reverse complement.
GGAGCGGTTTCACTACTGAGTTCGG
>NZ_BMXS01000014.1 GCF_014651875.1 Litchfieldella qijiaojingensis | reverse complement strand
AAGCGTTCCGGCAAAAGCTGCTGGAATGGATGTCGCATCGTGTGCACCTGGTCTACCTGTCAGCGTATTCGCCAGAGCTGAACCTGATCGAGATTCTCTGGCGGCAGATCAAATATCGCTGGCTGCCGCTGACCGCCTATCGAGACTTCGCCACGCTATGCAGCGAGGTCATCAAAGTGCTCAGTAACTACGGAAGTGAGTACAGGATTACTTTTGATTAAGCACTTAGTTGCCGCCCTCCCTCCATTCCCTTTAACTCTCTTGATGATTAAACCTTGCAATGGCTACTATGTCATCAATCCTTTCTGAATGAAAGAATCTTCACTATCACGCGATAGCCATACTTGCTTATCATTTTTTCAACAAACAAAGGCTCAACATCCTTTACAAAGCCGAGAAGTCCTTGCAAGCGCAAAAGGTCTTCTTTCGACAATGCTCCTACGGAAAACTTATGAATGAGAGCACTAATTTCCCGCTTTCTTTTCCTCCCCAAAGATACTTTCCCAGGATTGCTTAACACAAGGCCTGTAACTCGTCTATGCCCTTTTTTTGACGCAAATACAGTTTTCTCATTATTCAACGATATGGAAGGATATTCAATGCCATCAAGAACTGTACGAACAAGTTCTGGCAACTCAAAGCTCAAGCCTTTAACATTAGTAGAAAAAGTTAAATCATCAGCATATCTTGAATAAACCACTGAGTTATCACAGCACCATTCATATATCCTTCTATCGAATGCATACATTATCGAGTTAGATAAGACAGGAGATGCTGGTGAACCAATGCTAAGACAGAGGTTATCGGAACCACCCTTTGCTACCGTACATAGCCTTGCAATTTCACTTAAACTCTTCCCATCCAGCTCTTCGCGATTAAAACAACCAAGATGCTTCTCTACATCGAATTTAGTTATAGAGGGAAAAAAATCCTTGAAATCAAATTTTGCTATATAAGACTTTTCAGCGTGGATAATCGCATTTTTCTTAATGCTTGATCCACTTGAGTATGCCGTAGCGCATTCATGCACGGGAAGCTTTTCAAAAAACCTCCCCACAAGCCAATGCATTACAAATTTTGTTTCTTTTGCCGGCTGAGATATTTCCCTATATCCACCTCCGACTTTTTTTATTCTGTATACCTTATAAGCATGAGGTGCTCTAGCAATAAGGCGCGCAGACTCAGAAAAGCTTATAGAAAGCTCATCTTTTAGCAACTGCCGGAATCTTGATTCATCCATTGCTGCCCTCCTGAGCCTTAATAACGCGCATCCTATGCCGGTGTTTACGATCTGCTTGATATAACTCTTTACATCTAAGAGAAATTCTTAAATCATCATAAACAAAGCCATCTTCTTCATGAAACTTTATCCTATTAAAATCAGTCCCGCTTCTCATATAAAAAGATGAATCGCTATACACGCCCTTCACAATAATCCTAAACCTTTCCAGGATAAAAAGCTTCCTCCTCAGAGATTCTCTTTTTATCTTTATATCAAGCAAATCTAGATAATCTAGAATCTCATGCTCTTTTAGTGCGACAAAAACTTTAATAAACTCAGTAATCAGCGCCATGACATGCGCGCCATTCTCACCACTAAATGCATGAGGTTTTCGTGTCTTCTTCAGCTGCTCACCTATGTCATCTATAGCATCCTGAACAACTTCATCCTCAAGGTTTGCTGGATTTTTTACATCCCAAGGATAAACCTTAACATCAATCTTGGTTTCCTTCTTAATATGCCTGAGTATCCCTAGATTTATAAATGAATCCTCTCCATGGTATTCTTGGGAATTAATCGCGCAAATTTTTGCTTTAAGATCATGCATTTGCGAGAAAGCGCCCAGCTCTGCAAATGCACCTTCACTTTCGAGAACAACAACAACCAAAGAACATATACTCCCCAGCTCTTTCTCAAAATCAAGGAGATCATTGAAAACACCATCATCTTTCCAGTCAGTAATTTCCTCTGGCCGAAAAAACTCATACCTTGGTGGAGGCATATAATTTGTTAAAGCATGACGAAACGAAGATATATGCGGAGAGTCACTCACTTTCCCACCACAAAGCAGGACAATCGGTGAAGTCGAAAGAGCAAAGCGCGATTTTTTCAAATCAAGTTTTGAAAGGACATCAAGGTGATAGTTATCTGCACTATCAGAACTCATTGTGACAACTTAGCGTCGCGCCACACGAGTCATTTTTACACATTAGACATCTATTTATCTTGCATGTCGACATCGCTGCCTTTTGGCTGCAACAAAAAGTCAAAGGAAAGAATAGTAAAGGTCCGATGCCAGTGGAGTGAAAGGCCGGGGCCGGAAGGCGATCTTTATTCTGAGAACTACTATTCATGTTATTTCTTCTTTGTTTGTCCTTTACCTGAACCGGCCGCAGATGACTTCTGCGGATCGGAATGAGCTTGCGAATGTAGATCCGCAGAAGTCATCTGCGGTCATAAAACCAAGCAATATTTTGAGTCTGGCTAATCGCCCGACTAAACTAACAAGTCAAACAGTACTTGTTAGTCAGAAACGCTAAAGAACAAGAGTAAAAATAACACAAGATAGCAAAACTGTCAATTAAGAACAAAGAAAATAATGAACATCCACTTTCTTCCCACTCCAAGCTACTCCCTGCTACATACTACTCCCTTGAGCGAGAGGCTGTGATATCTGAGCAGACTAACGCTCCGCGACACCATGATCCAAGAAAGTAGATGTCCTCATCAACTTTGGCCAACCTTGGTTAGCATAACTTCTATAACCATAGCCCCCGAAACCTTTCAGTTGCATACTACCTTCCCTTGAAGTATGACTCTGAGGTAACCAGCTCCGGAACATCCACGAAGGTAAGTGATTGCGATTTACTTTTGGTGTCCGATTGACCGATGGTCATCAGAACCTCCTGTCTCTCGAATAACCCACCTTAGTTGCAAGATATTTCTCTGAGCTCGTCAAGTCATGCTGATTTTCATCATACAATGCATAGACAGTACCATGCCCTGAAAAATACTTACCAAAACTACGTAAGGGTCCACCTTCATATCCGAATTGACAAAAATAATTTGTGCAGCTCTCATCCTAGAACTCAATCCAAATTGAAGCTAATCTCTGATCATCCTCATCAGAGACAATACCAATTTGATTAAGCTGATCGACAGCGTCTTGAATCAGCCGATCATCCCATTCTTTCAAAGCGTTCAAAGTATCTGTAGAAGGCATATATCCTAGGCTACCTGATAACTAAAAAGCAGGAAGAAGCAAAAAGGACATCCTGTTTCTTTCTACTTCCCAGTCTCCTCTGCCACTAACCACCTACTACTCCCTTGAGCGAGAGTCTATGGCGTCTGAGAAGACCAACGTCCATAACACCATAGTCAATGAAACTGGATATCCTTTTTCGTGTTGGATGACTGCTTTAGATTGTCAGCTTCTGAATTTACTCTATCAGCGTAACCTAAAGTTACCATCTTGCCAAGAGTATAGCTTTAGAAAAAGCGACTTAATCTAACATTGGATTTCTGCGGGCGGGCAAAAGAGTAGCCTTTGGCCAGTCTGATGGAGCGACTTATCCAGCATTGATGTTCCGAAACTATATTGCATCAATAGCCGTCCACTGGAGTACTGCTTCGATGTGGCGACGGTATTCTGTGTCAATCTGCCTTGGCGTAAAGCGAATATAGCGTTCGGCTACGTTGCGCTTGGCACCCGTGAGTTCGCTGAGGTAGTTCACAATCTGTTCGGCGGATGGTACGGTTTCTTTTCCATTGAACTTTGGTGGTAGATTGGTCCAGACAACGTGAGCTATGCCATGAGCGTCAGCCCATCCAGCGAGGCTGGGAATCAAAACGGGATTTTCCCGGCGGGTAGACCACGAGCCAATGTGCTTTACCTCGTTTTTCTCCGGTATTCCCTCTCGCTTGCGAAGCTGCGCTTTCGCGGAATTGAGTTCAGTCGCGTCCATCACAGCCCACAATGAGCGGACAGGGATTTGGGTCTCGGCGAGTACAAGCGTTATTCGACCATCTTGTGATTGTCTTGCAAACTCGACATGAACGAGTGGTCCATCATCAAACCACTGACGCTGAATTGGTAGTTCTCGTGGATCCCAGACAAGGGATCCCCATCCAAGGCAGGCAATTGTTGTCACTTTGTCTCCTTTGATATCGAACGATTCGCTTCAGTCGTACAGAAAGAACCCAACGGTTTATGCATCGACTAAAAGCATTGGTTAGATTTCGACGTAACATACCCGAGAAACAATCTTGCCATTACATTCCGAAGTGCAGAAGGAATGTCTTCCCATGCATTACCCCAACCGCATGCAATCTTGTAGGCATTGAATGGTTTCTCGCTCGCTGGAACAGGATACCCTAGAACGTCTTCCATGCACTCAGCGAGAACAATTACTCGGTCTTGATCTCCTACTGCATCTGCAATAGGTTGATTGAATTTCTCAGCTCCAGCTACTCCGCCATCGCGGTCGTGCATAACCCGGAAGTCAATCCCGAGCGCACGAAAGTATTTCGCAACACCGACGATAGATGCCTTTCCTCTTGCCTTTATTACCTCAAAATCAGAAACAACCTTTGATCTTGTATCATTTGGCAGGCGCTTGAGCGCTTCGCGAATCACAATATCCTCCGTATCCCCTTCAACAACGATTACTGTTTTTGTGAAGAACGCCCTCGCTACATAATCGTCGATTCGGAGAAGCATTTTTACATATACCTTGTCATCTTCACCAAGCTCATTAAACCGATCACTGACATTGAATGCTGCGGCGCTTGTGTGCCCACCTGAATGGCGAAAACGATTTAGCACCTGTCTTGGCTTCCTTGTTAAGTCAATCAGATATGGAGAATGCGTCGTCGCCACAATTTGTGAATGTTCCCCGGAGAGCTCATATATAGTGTCTCTCATTTGATTCGCTGCGCTAGGATGCAAATAGATTTCCGGCTCTTCGAATCCAATAATTAGGCTACGGTCAGACTTGTCTTCGCGTTCCGCAAGCCACCGTTGCCTGAACCGTAGCATTCCGAAAACCGCCGCCCGAACCATGCCTGTACCCTGATGACTGACTGGTGTCTTGATATTGCTCGACATTGCGATCTCAAAGCTAGGCACCAACGCCTTATTCGGATCGCTAAGGTCCGCAGTGGCGTGCAGGGCAGAATCAGGAAACACGCTGCCGAGAACCTGGTTTAGCTCGATCATCATCTTCCCGAACTCGGAACGGACATCTGACGGGTCAAGCTCTTTTGCGAGATCATCAAGGTGCTTTTGCGCTTGCTTGTAGCTCTCGGATTTTTCACGAACATCTTCAAAGAGTTCACCTAGCGTCTTCCCAAGAACGCCTTTCTTTGGATCTTCGATCTCGTATGACGCGGCTTCTGCTGGTATTCGCAGGAATCGAGGTAGGCGACTGAGGACGTTCCCTGGGATTCCACCCGGGTTTTGGAACCACTCTTCGCCTTCGCCCACTTCCCAAAGTTCATCGATAGCCTCAAGGGTGATCTTGTCTTTTGCCGTAATATTCTTTGACAGGTCATCAAAGAAATCAGCGAATATATGGTGAGTTGCTCCCGCGTCGATAAAATCCTGAGGGGACTTGCATGCGGTATATTGGGGTAATAGGCTGCGCTTTTTTGACCGCAGTTCAACGACAACGTCTTTTCCGAGCGGATAGCTTTTGCGGTAGTGAATGGATATTCCAGTTTCCCTGGATCCTTCTCCAACTTGATAAGTGAATGTCCTTCCCTTGAAACCTCTCCAATTCGAAGATTCGGTTGGCACGTTGCGAAACTCGGCTTCAATGACTATGCAGTCAGAAACAACCTTCGTCTCGCCTGTTTCGGCATCTCTCTCTGAGTAGTATTCAGTTTCCGGAATGCGTTTGTTCGCAGAGAGCAAGTAATCAATTGCAGCGAGAACAGAACTTTTCCCAGAGTTGTTAGGGCCAATACAGAACGTTCCGTCACCAAAGAACACGTCGACTGATCGCAATCGCCTGAGCCCATCAATGTGAAGTTTGTATAATTTCACTTCGGTTCTCCCTTCCAAAATATAACAGTGATTAGACCGCGCATTCTTTTATTAGCTATCGTGCCGGCAGATCCACGTTGGGTCGATTTCCGACAGCCACCTGACAATCTCCGCTGTCTCTTCACCGGCCCACTCATAACTCCTCGCCATATCGCCAAAAACATCGCAATAGCAACAGCATGCATTCCCCTTGGAGGGGCAACATCTGCGAGGATGAGGCGGCCATCCCTACATCGCTGCGGGGAATAGTCGTGACGGCATGCGAGTGAAACGTGATATGGGGTTCGGAAATGACCATAGACGGGCAATCCCTTGCGTACGTTCTGTGTGTTTTATGTCGTATGTTAAGTAAGGTTAGTACTTTTTCTTGACCTGTCCATGTCAGGATCAACGAAATATGATGAGCGCTCTCACCATGGAGAGCCTACCCATCACATGCCTCCCAGCGCCTTGCGGCAGGTGTGGTTACGGTTGATGCAGGAGTCGCTGCTGGCCTTGCCAATGAAGGGTGACCGCGCCTCCGAAAAGAGCGACCGGCAGCATCCGGCCGCTCTCCTGGCTGTTGAAGGGCAGATCGTCCGGCCAGGGCGCGGCGGCGAAGTCATCGGCGGTGGGCTGACCGGCCAGGCGTCCATCCGCCGAGGCGCCCATCCCCATGCCGAGCCCGACGTTGTCCTCGAAGGTACCGACGCCAGGCGTGACGGTAAATTCGAAGGGCCGCCCCGTGCCGCCGTAGCGCTGCTAGAGCTGCTCATAGGCCTGTGCGATCTCCGGAATCGGGTTCTTGAAGTTATCGTGGATGATGCTGACGCAGCGCCCCACCAGTTGCTGGGCGAAGGCGTTCAGCTTCTCATTGTCGCTGACGCCGAACTTGGGCACCTTAAGGGCATACTGGCGCAACTGCTGGTAGAACTTGGCATCCTGTTCACGCCTGAGCTCACCTTCCAGGGTGGTATAGAACGGCGCCGCCATGTTCTGGCCCCAGTTGCACTGCAGGGCGAGCAACATCTGCGGCAGGGAGCAGCGCGCACTCCGCTCGTCGAACACCAGTTACTTGATCGCGTAGAGCGAATTGATGGCGTTGGTGATGCCACACATCATCCGTGCCAGCCTGGAATTCGCAGAGGCCTGTTAGGGTGCTTTCCTCAACTCTTCCGGGAGGTCTTGGCGAAGAACGGCGTCATCACTTGATCAACCTGCTTGCTCTTGCATTTCGGGCACTCGTGCTGCGTACTGGTGTGATCCGTCATGTGCTCGCTCAACTCGAATTCCTCTCCACACTTCTTGCAACGGTATTGATACGTTGGCATGGTCGTATACCTCCATCAAGGCTGGCGGCCTCCATCAGGCATCGAAATAGAGCGTAAACTCGTACGGGTGGGGACGCAGGCGCACGGCGGACACCTCGTTTTCCAACTTGTAGTCGATCCAGGTCTCGATCATGTCCTGGGTAAAGACATCGCCCTGTAGGAGGAACTCGTGGTCGTTTCGCAGCGCTTCCAAGGCTTCTTCCAGCGAGGCCGGCGTCGAAGGAACTTTCGCCAACTCCTCCCGGCTCAGCGAATAGATATCCTTGTCGAGGGGATCGCCGGCCTCCAGCCGGTTCTGAATCCCGTCCAGCCCAGCCATCAGCATTGCCGAGAATGCCAGGTAGCCATTGCATGAAGGATCGGGAAACCGCACCTCGATCCGTTTCGACTCGGGATTGGTCTGATACATGGGGATGCGTACCGCTGCCGAACGGTTGCGACTGGAGTAGGCCAGGTTGATCGGCGCCTCGAATCCCGGCACCAGGCGCCGGTAGCTGTTGGTGGTGGGATTGGTGAACGCGGCCAGGGCCGGGGCATGTTGGAGAATGCCGGCGATGTAGTGCACGGCCAGAGGGCTGAGACCTGCATAGCCGTCGCCGGCGAACAGCGGCTTACCCTCTTTCCAAAGGCTCTGGTGTACGTGCATGCCGGTCCCGTTATCCTGGAATACCGGTTTTGGCATGAAGGTGACAACCTTTCCGTGGCGGCGGGCCACGTTCTTTATCACATACTTGTACCACATCAGGCCGTCCCCCATTTCCTGGATGGCCAGATAGCGCATGTCGATTTCACCCTGTCCCGCCGTTGCCACCTCGTGGTGATGAGCCTCGATACGATAGCCGAGCTTTTCCAGGGTCAATACCATTTCAGAGCGGATATCCTGCAGCGAATCCGTGGGAGGGACAGGGAAATACCCCTCCTTGTACCGCGGCTTGTATCCCAGGTTTGGCCACTCTTCCCGCCCGGTATTCCACTGGCCTTCCATCGAATCGATGAAGTAGTAACCACACCGCTGATTCTGTTCATACCGGACATCGTCGAGGATGAAGAACTCGGCTTCCGGGCCAAAATAGGCGACATCCCCGATGCCAGTGTTTTTCAGGTAGTCCGCCGCCTTGCGCACGATATTTCGGGGGTCACGACTGTACGCGTCGCGGGTAACGGGATCCACGATATCGCAGATCAGGGAGAGGGTGGCGACTTCGGTGAAGGGGTCAAGTACCGCCGTTCTCGGATCCGGAACCACCAGCATGTCAGAGGCATGGATCGCCTGCCAACCGCGGATTGACGAGCCGTCAAAGCCGATCCCGGCATCAAAAGCGTTTTCATCCAACTCGCTGACAGGAATGGAAAAATGCTGCCACATCCCCAGCATGTCGGAAAACTTCAGGTCCACGATTTCGCAATGCTTCTCTTTCGAGAACTCAAGGGCTTGCTGCGGATTCATATCAAGCCTCCCTCACCGATCGATACGGGGATTCATTGATAAGGTCGCCGCGCCTCTTTTCGGTGCATCATTGGTTGGTGAATGCCCGCCACCCTCCACAAGGCCTCGAGGGCCCGGCAGAGGCTGTGGTTTCTAGACTAATAAATAAGCATAGCCCGGAAGTGGCAGCTATTCCTCTCGACACAACGCCAATAACGCCCTAGAGATCCTACTCATCACATACACACCCCTGCGGCTTGCGGCAAGTGTAGTTGCGATTAATGCAGGTGTCGCCGCAGGCCTTGCCTTTGCGGCATACGCGGCAGCAACCTTGCGCGAGCAGTAACCCATCCGTGCCGGCCAGGAACTCGCATGGGGTCGGTTGTCAACGCCATGACCGTCCACAAGTCCCAGGGCTTGGAATTCCCCCGCACCACCCTGCTACTCCTCGATTCCCCCAACCCCATCCTCACCCGCGAGTTGGTCTACACCGGCATCACCCGTGCCCGCCATTGGCTCACCGCAGTGGAAATCGGCCGTGGAATGCTGGATGAAGCGGTAATCAGGGAGGTGATGCGGATGAGTGGGTTGGGGAGGTTGCAATCATCCGGTCACGCCGGTGACGGCCTAGCTTTCCAGCGCCGCGAGCGCCTCGGCGATGGTTGGCGGAGCCGTGGGGCGGGCGTACATCGACTTCAGGTACTCTCTCAATCTCGGTGTGCCGTCGAGCATCTTCTCTTCGTTCGCCCAGTCCAGTGTATACGCGGCGTTAAAGTCGGCCACGCTGAGTCGGTCGGCAACCATGAACTCGCGTTTCTCCATGTATCGCTCGAGCACTGCCAGCATCTCCACGCACTCTTGCCTCGCCAGGTCGACATCCTGAGGCAATCGCTTCTCTTCCGGGTAAAGGAATGTGTGACGGACGATGCGCCACAGAGGCTGCTCTATCTCGGTCACCAGGAAGAAAATCCAACGATACATTTGGGCTCTATCCTCCACCGTCTCCGGGATGAATCCCGCCTGGGGATTTTTGTCAGCCAGGTAGAGTTGGATCGCGGCCGATTCGGTTACTACGAGGCTTCCGTCGACCAACACTGGGACCTTGGCGGCAGGGTTGAGAGTGAGAAAGTCTTGTTGTTGGTTCTCACCTTGCAAGATGTTTACCGGGAGCATCTCGTACTCCAGGCCTAGTTCGTTGAGCAACCAGATAACTCGCAGGGCGCGGGTCGGGGGTGTTCCGTATAGTTTCATCATTTCCAGCTCCATCGATTTGCAGACACCGCTATTTCTCTTGACTCCTGATCTAGTCGAAAGGGGCATGTGGAATCGACACCCCATCAAAATTCGCCCTTTGAGCTATGACCGAAGGGGGGCCTGATCACCAAACGAGAAGTACGAGGCGTCGCCCTTGCAGGGGCGGAGCATCAGTCGTCGGGGATCAGTCGCTCATTGAGGTCGGAAAAGGCGAAGCCGGCCTCGGGGCCGCCGGCGATCACGTAGATGGCACCATCCACCGCGGCTGCATCCAGGCCGTGGCGGGCCGTGGGCATGGCGGGCAGGCTCTCCCAGCGATCTTCCTCCGGGTGGTAACGCTCCGCTTCGTCGAAGGTGCGCTCCTCGGGCGCGAAGGTTTCGCCGCCGAACAGGTAGACCCAGTCATCCAGCACCGTCACGGCCACCCCACTGCGTCCGCTGGGTACCGGAGCCCCCTCCTCCCAGCGGTCTTCCTCCGAGAGGTAGATCTCGTTGGTGGTCAGGCGAAAGGTGGTGTCGTCGCGGCCAGCGAGGACGACGATGCGACCGTCGATCGCGGCAGCGCGGTGATGGTTGCGCGGCGTGGGCATAGTTGCGAGCTGGCTCCACTCGTCGCTTTGCGGATCGTAGACATCGTGGGCGCCGACATCCTCCCTGCCGTACGTGGTGCCGCCGATGGCGTGAATGCGTCCGTCGAGCACAGCCGTGGCCAACGCGCCCCTAGGCGTGGGTACCGCTGGGCCGCTGCGCCATTCATCCGCGTCGATGTCATAGATGTGGAAGTCGTCGATGGGGTCGAAGGTGGCTTCGTCGTAGCCGGCGATCACGTAGAGCCGGCCGTCGTGATACTCGAGGCCGGCGTGATTGACACCGCGCGGCAGCTCCGTGAGGGCCTCCCAGCGATCGTCCCCGGGGTCATGGGCGAAGAGTGTTCGCGGCGCCGTGGCGCTGCGCTCGCCTGCCTGCTTGAAGCCGCCGGCGAGAAAGATGCGCTCGCCGTCGGTGGCCACGCTGACTTCGGTGCGTTGTTCGGGTAGCGGCGCCATCTGGCTCCACTCACCAGAGGCTTCCTGGACATCATCGGCAGACAGCGGTGCCGCCAGGAATAGTCCCAGGGCAGCACCCAGCAGCCAGCCAATGGAATAGCGCTCTCGGGATGGCATGGTCGGCCTCCTCCCGTTGCGGTCACTCGATGCTTCCCCCTCGCTCTGGCATCATCCTGGCGGCGCCACGAGGGATGTCCCTTCAGCCTAGCAGGCGAGAATAGGCCGGCTCTTCCGTCCTGCCGATGAAGGCCCTTGGATCGCCAGGGACCGGTATGGATCGGAGCTATGCCAGCGCCTCGGCCTTCACTGTCATGTTTCGTCGCTTGACCGGCGGGACACCCGATGAATACCGCAAGAGCGTACAGCCAACTCTCTAAGCTTTGTCCAAAAAGTCGTCGAGCGGTGGTCAGACTGCATCAGCCAATAATGCGTATCAGCACGAAATAAAGCGTGGTACCGAGCACGGCGGTGCCAATCAGCCCCAGCAGGTTGAGAAAGGCGACGGCACCGACCACCACCAATGACACCAACGCCGGAACGGGTTCGCGCACCATCTCGCTGTATAGGATGTAGACAGCGAAGTTGATGAACACAGCGGCCGGCAGCAGACGTTCGAGATAGCGCTGAGTATGCGGATCGATCTGCAGCGAGATGAACGCTGGCGCGATACGAACCAGGCAGCTGGTAGTGAAAAGCGCGACAATCGCCACCAGTACCGACCCGCTCACGGCCACGCCCTCCCCAGAATCACAGTCGCAAGCAGTATGCTTGGTATCCAGAAGTACACCGGCCCGAACAACTGGATGAGCAACAGTGCCAAGCCCGCGCTCAGCGCGGCCGCAGCCAATACCGCCGGTCGCCGTTGCTCTTTATTCCAAAGTCGGGCTCGCAACTGCGAGGCTGACAGGTACATCAGCACCACGCTGGCGGGGTATCCAAGGTTTATGTCGGCTCCAAGCCAGGCGCTCGGGATAACTCGACCAAGCAGCGCACCGAGTAACCCGGCCAGCACCCATGTGGTGAAGATGGTGACACGAATCCACCACACGCAGGCACCGCTATCGCGCTCGTGCTCCGTGGCATAAGCCTCGTCGCCCAGCATGTGGGCCACACAGGCGCGCTTGCCAGCCGCTGACGGCAGGCGCGCAGCCGACGTATAGGCGATTGGCAAGTAGCGACTGTTGATCGAGGCAGTGACCAGGAGCATGGTGAAAAAGCCGGCACCGGATTCGGCGAGGGGTAGCAAGGCGAACTGCCCGCTGCCGGAGAAGCCCAGCAGGCTTATGGCCACCACTTCCAGCAGTGACCAGTCAGCGCGCACGGCCAGCACGCCGAATAGCATGCTGACCGGCACAACCGCAATCGCCGCTGGAGCCACTCGCCGCAGCGTGGCCGCTTTGCTGCTGCCATATGGTGGTGCGGCTCCGTCACCTGCGCTCGATTGTACTTCGCTCATTAGCTGCCACTCGCCATCGCCTCGCGTTCATGTGCCCGACCGTAGGCACGGTTTTCCCACCGGTTGATTTCGATCACCCAGATGTCGCGGTAACCCAATTCTCCGGTCGCCGGCTCAATGTCGGTGGCATAATGGATATAGCGCTCGTCGTCGATGATGATTGCCTGATTTTCTTCCAGTACTTGGCGATGTACGACTTCGTTGGTCAGCGGATCGATCACCTGGGTCTCACCGCCAATCACATTCTCACGGCGAACGACAGCGATGACGCTGTACTCGTGGCCGTCGCGATGAGGTCCCTCTGGTACTGTCACGCCCCGGTATTGAGCGTTGGCGGTGACGCGAATCTGGTTGACGTTGATCTGAACCATCTCATGCTGCTCGATCGGTAGGTTGTCTAGCACACGAGCAATCAGTGGCGATGGATCGACTTCCAGTTGCTCGCGGTGACGGGGGATTCCACCCGCTTCCTCGAGCTTGATGTAGCGCGCTGACTGGATGTACTTGCGCTGGGGCAGGACGGCGAAGACCCATTCGCTCTCATCCCAGAAACCGATGTACTGCGACAGGCGGATCTGTCGTAGACGACCGAGGCTGTGGAAGTCACGCGGCATATTATCGAAGGACTCTAGAACGTCGCGCGGCATAACTGGCATGTCTACCACGCAGTAACCCTTGCGAAGGTAGTCGACGTGGGCTGAGAAGAGCTTCTGGGGCTGCACCATGGGGGTATGCATCTACGTATCCCTCGGGTCAGGTAGGTTGGAGGTCGAAGGTGGCAATTTCGTACGGCTTGAGAGATTCGATGTGCTTTCGAGTAATGCCACGGTAGAAATCGCATGCCGAGGGCTCGACGGCACTGACCGACGCGTACTTTTTCTCCAGAGGCCCCAGGCACAGTCCTCCACAGAACCCCTCGATTTCGCAGCCGCGACAGAACTCTGGGTTGTCGCGCCGTAGGCTGGCGTGCTCCAGATAGGGCTCAGAATCGAGGATGTTTACCCCGTCGCGGATATCACCCAGCAGCGTAGAACCGGCCTTGCAGGCAAACACCGAGCCGTTGGGCTCGATACTGAATTGCGCCCCCTTGGCCGAGCAGTTTTTGAAGCCCCGATAACTGACACTGTCGAAGCCCAGCATCACTTGAAAGATTTGGTGCCAGTAGCCGGTGAGCACCACGCCGCGGCTACGTCCATACTCCACCACTCGCCAGAGGCGCTCGACGATATTCTCGGCGCCGAAGCTGGCGTAGAAAGTCGGGTCGAAGTCGACTACCACCCCAATTTCCCGCGCACCGACATCTACCGCCAAGTCGACGATGGACTCGTTGAAGTCGCTCCAGGTGGCCGAGGTCAGTGCGGCATTGATCGCCACGCGATTGTTGTACTTCTGCAGCAGTTTCAGGCCTTGCATCACTACCGGCGTGCTGTCCTCGCCATTCTTCAATGGCCGGCTTGGGCTGGTTGGGGAATCGAAGCTAACGCATACAGCGACCTGGTACTTGGCGAAGGTTTCGGCGATTTCGTCGGTGATCAGCGAGCCGTTGGTGACGGTCGAGTAATGAATCGTCATGCCGTCGCGCTCGCCGTTGCCGAAGCGCTCCAGCACCGCTTCGATGGTGCGCCAGTTGAGCAGCGGCTCGCCTCCGAAGAACTGCAGCATCACTTCAAACACGCCGGCGGAGCGTGCCACCGCGAGCGCCGACTCGACGTAGGCGATGCCGTCGGCGGGCTTCATCGAACGATTCTTCGGGTCGTACTGGTGGTCGAAGCGCTCCTTCGACGCATAGATCGAATCCTCGATGTTGACCTTGATCCCTTCGCGGGCAATCAGGCGCGAGGTGTCGACCTTGTTGAATTCGTCTTCAGCGGACATTTCCTTGCCCTGCACACCTTCAAAGCAGTAGGTGCAACCGAAATTGCACGCGTTGGCGAGGATAAGCTGAATGATGTTGACCTTCTTCTCCAGCGTCGAGGGCGCGGTGGGTGTTGCATGTTGGTCGCTCGGTCGAACAAGGATGCGGCGTGCAATCAGCTGTTGGATCAGCTCGTCGGTGCGGTTATCGGCATCGCCGGAAAGAATGCTGATGGGCACCTGGCGTGGCTGTTGGAAGCTTAGGAGCTGCTCCTGGGCGGCATCGTCCAGAAAGAATAGGCCCCCGAGTCGTCGGTGATATGTGGCGAAGCGCTCACCGACTCTGGTCTGAACTACGTCCTTGGACAGGACATATGCTTCGGTTTCAACTGCGGTTTTCAACTGGCACGCTCCGTGGTTCCGTGGAGACTGTCACCCGAAGGCGATGTCACGATGCCGGACACCGCCTTCGCCCGGTTACTTGGTCAGGCGGTCATTGAGCGGCAGGCCACTGACAGCAAAGGTGCCGCCCACAGTGCCACCGACCGTTCCTCCCACAGTGCCGCCAACCGTTCCTCCCACGGTTCCGCCGACTGTCCCTCCTACAGTGCCGCCCACCGTTCCGCCTACGGTTCCTCCAACGGTCCCGCCTACAGTCCCGCCGATGGTGGAGATGCTAGTAATGGAGTTCATCCCGTTTTCCTCTCTTGGTTGTGTGGCGCCGAACCATTCAGGCGCCGCGTGAAACACCCGCAAGCGGGTGCGAATCCTTTTCCAAACAGGTCAAACCGGCGCAGCAGGCACCGGCCAAGGCCACGTGCAGACGCTCCACACGGGCGAGCCGAGCGCGAACGAAGCGGTTCTTGCTGCGACGAGATGGGTCGAGTCTAGAGAGAGGTATTCGAAGTGGTCTTGTAAGATCGTGCAGGTTTACTACGGATGTCAGGGACAGCGGCGGGTCAGTGGCGATGTAGCATTCGCAGCCAGCGCGCTGGCGTGATGCCGTACGCACGGGTGAAATGATGGGTCATGTGGCTCTGATCGGAGAAGCCGGCGATCAAGGACGCATCTGTTAGCGTCTGCCCTGTGATAATCAACGAACGCACATGATCCAGACGGCGCATGGTCAGGTAACGGTAGGGGCTGGTGCCATAGAGCGCTCGGAAATCACGCGACAAGCTCCAGCGATCACGTCCGCTGGCCTGTTCGAGTTCCTCGAGGGTGATGGTGCTGTCCAGTGCGCTGTGGATGTATTCGCGAGCGCGCTCTGCGGCCGTGTAATCCAGCGTCTTACGCCCACGCCGCGTACCCGCCACCACGGCCAGTGCCTGCGCCAAGTCATAGATGGCATCATCTTCCTCAAGAGGATCGATAGGACACTCCATGCCCTGCATGAGGGTCTGAGAGGCCTCGTACAGGCGCGGATCGCGAGATATCCCTTCAGGTATGAACGGCAGCGGCTTGCCGCCAAGAGCCTGCTGCAACAAGGCCGGCTCGATGTACAGGATACGGTAGTGGAATCCGTCATCGGTTCCCGCCTCACCGTCGTGTAGTTCGTCCGGATGTAGCACGATGGTGCCGCCCGGCAAACTGTGACGCATGCTGTTACGGTAATGAAAGCTGTGCACGCCAGCCAGAGTCCGACCGATGGCGTAGGTGTCGTGACGGTGCGGCTCGAAGCCATATCCGCAGAAGAAGGCTTCCATGCGCTCCACCTTCATTGATTGTGGGGCACGTAACGCCCAGTCCTGGTTACCGCTCATCTCGCTTCCCTGGCCCTCTGAACCCTGATTGGCTTTCGGATATTCTAATAAATTCTGTTCTCCGGCTAGATTACTCGCGAAACGTCCCCTAGCCAAAGCGCACCTTGAGCCGTCACGTCGTGGCAAAGATGCATGCCCCATACACCAGAGTGCATAGCAA
Organism: Litchfieldella qijiaojingensis; assembly: GCF_014651875.1. GTDB lineage: Bacteria > Pseudomonadota > Gammaproteobacteria > Pseudomonadales > Halomonadaceae > Litchfieldella > Litchfieldella qijiaojingensis. The sequence goes on along the minus strand of NZ_BMXS01000014.1, from coordinate 112,055 downwards.
TGTCGGAATGGAGGCAGCACCCCATCAACTTCCGCCAGACGCGAGAGGTAGCCAAACGTGCTCATAGCCGATGGAAACCGCGACCCACACCAGCAATGCTGCCATCGCGAGGCTGAACCCCTTGAGAATTTGCGGGTTCTCGATTCGTCGCCCAACAACGGCCCCCATCAGCGCATAACTGCCGGGCGCCCCGACCGCCAGAACGGCCAGTCCGAGCGACCAGAGCAGCAGGCTGACGCCGTGGATTCCTACGGCGGGAAATTGGATCGTCGCGATCGGCAGTGTCGCTACCACGCCCTTGGGGTTGCATAACTGCATGATCAGGCCATCACGCAAGCGAAGCACACGCGGCGCTTGCCGTACGCCGCTCAGGTCGATGCTCGACCGGGCGATCTTGATGGCGAGATAGAAGATATACCCGCAACCCAACGCCCCAACCACGGCGAGCATATCACCGCGTACCCAGGCCGCACCGGCCCAGCCGAACACCATGAACAGTACCAACATGGCCAGCCCCACCCCGAGATAGAAACCGAGTGAGGTTTTGGCCTGCCCATTGAGCCCGGCATTCAGGCCGAGCAGGTTCACTGGCCCAGGCGTGTACATGACGCCCAGGGCATAGGCGACGATCTCTAACATGGGGGAACCTCGTTCAGGGGAAGCGCTGAACAAATTGTCAAGCGGAGTAAAGCGTTTCCTTAGTTGGTGACACTGCGCTGGTATTGATACGGCGTCATTCCATAGATGCGCTTGAATCGGCGGTTGAAATGGCTGAGATCGACAAAGCCATAACGGAATGCCACCTCATTGGGTACGACGCCCGCCTCCAGGGCATTACGCGCGGCATTGATTCGGCAGTTGAGGACGTATTGGTGCGGGGTGATGCCGAACTGTTGTCGGAACAGGCGCAAGAAATGGTATTTCGATAGATGTGCGGCCTGGCTGATAGCGTCCAGCGACATATCCTCCTCCAGATGCGCGAGGATGTAGTCCTTGGCTCGCAGCAGCAGGGCATCAGGTCGGCTTACCGTACTGCCCGGCTGGAACTTGCCGGCACGCTGAACGAGGCGTGTCACCATTTGGTAGAGGGCATGTTCCTGATCGATGCGTGAGCCCACCTGACCGGTAACGAAGTGAGCCAGATCTAGGATGGCACTGCGTAGGGCGGGATCCGGTATCAGGATCTCATTGCTTCTAAACCTGCCGGCACGCTCGCATCCAACCGCATCGGCAAACAACGCCTCGAGCTGGGTGGGAGGCACGTAGACCATGACATAGCCCAGCGTGCTTTCGCCGCCCGGCTGCCCGTCATGCACTTCCTCGGGATTGAACTGGATGACGTTGCCGGGTGGGCTGCGATGAAACTGCCCACCGCTGAAGAAATCCTGCCGCCCGGCGAGGGTGACGCCGAAGGCGTACTCCTCATGGGCATGACGGTCATAACTGAAATCGCTCAGCGCCGCCTGGAGGACCGTAAGCTCGGGAATATGCTGACTCTTGAAGTAGTCGAACTGACTGGACTGTTTCGCCATGCCACATCTCCCTGAACGCCACTCAGGCATAGCTTAGGCCTAACCCCAAGCCACAGGCTTGGACATTATTGCTGAAACCACAAAGATGTGGCCGCCCCCTGCGCGGGCAGCGCCTGCAGGCGTTACAGCCTGGATAATTGTCGTGCCGTGGCGATTAACAGATCCGAGAGGTTCTGCTCCACCTCCTCGGGCATGCTCCGCACCCGGGACATCGAGATACTGACAGCCGCTCGAGGTCGGTTGTGCCTATCCAGTACCGGTACCGCAATAGAGATGTCGGAAAGAAAATACTCCTCTACCGACAGTGCGTATCCCTGGCGCCTGAATCGGGCCAAGCGCTCCATGATCGCAGGCACCTCGTACACGGTATTCGGCGTGTAGGCCTTTCGCTGGGTCCGCTCCAGGACCGCCATAGCCTCCTGTTCGTCCAACTGCGATAGCATCGCCAGCCCAGGAGCCGTGCAGAATGCCGGAAGGCGCGATCCGATGGTGATGTCGGTATCCAGCATGTTGCGGCTCAGCAAGCGAGAAAGATAAACCACGTCTTGCCCGTCCAGAATCGTCAGGCTGACCGAACCTTCCGTTTCCTTGCTCAGGTTCAGCAGATAGGGGCGAACCTTGTCGACCAGTGGGTGCGCATGGAGGTAGTGCGCAGCGATATCCAGCGTACGTACGCTGGGCTCGATCAGTTGCGTCTCCTCATTGCGCTGCAAGTAGCCTAGCTGCGTCAAGGTGTGGACGAAGCGTTGCGCCGCACTCCGGTCCATATCGCAGCGTTCCGCCAGTTGCTTGACACTCATCGCCGGATGCTCGGCATCGAAGACCTCGAGGATCCGAAACGCCTTTACCACGCTCTTGACCATCAAGCGGTCCACTTTCCCTATTTCATTCAAAGCCTTATCCCTCCCTAGCCTGATCTTTCCGTGAGAAAAATCGCTTCTCGGGTCGATTTTGGGTTTTACAATGCGCGCTATTCAACTACATTGATTAAATGTAGATCATCATTGATCGCATTGCAATCACAAAGACACAAACAACCGAGAGGCAATCATGTCCGAACACATCCTCACCAACAAGCAAGGCCGTGTAGGCGTCATCACCCTCAACCGCCCCGAAGTCCTCAACGCTTGGCACAGCGAGATGCGCCAGCAGCTCATCGCCGCTCTCGAGGAGTTCTCCAACGACGATTCGCTCGGCGCCATCGTGCTGACCGGTGCGGGTGAGCGAGCCTTCAGTGCCGGCCAGGATCTCAACGAGACCCGGTCCTTCGACGCCGAGCGGGCCAAAAGCTGGGTGGGAGAGTGGGAAGCGCTCTACGACAAGCTGCGCAGCAGCCCCAAGCCCATCATTGCCGCGCTCAACGGGGTGGCGGCCGGTTCGGCATTCCAGGTGGCCCTGCTGTGCGACTTTCGGATCGCCCATGCCGATGTCCGCATGGGACAGCCCGAAATCAACTCGGGTATCGCCAGCACCACCGGCCCCTGGATCATGCGCGAACACCTGGGGCTCGCTCGCACCATCGACCTGACCTTGAGCGGTCGCCTGATGAATGCCGACGAGTCGCATGCCCTTGGCTTGATCAACCGTCTGGTCGCGGCCGACCAGGTTCTGCCGGAAGCGCTGGCGCTGGGTGAAGAACTCGCGGACAAGCCTCCCGTTGCGATGCGCCTGGATCGTCAGCGCTTCAAGGAGATCACCGAGCCCGGCTTTCGTGATTGCCTTGAAGCGGGGGTTCGCATCCAGGGTGAGGCCTACGCCTCGGGCGAACCGGCACGCATGATGGAGCTCTTCCTCAAGCGCCGAAACGGTTGATGATGGAGATCTGACAACTGTCGCTGGAGTGACGTGACGCGTCAGAAGCAAAGGACAATCGGATTGCTATGATATTCAACCTAAACGATCCCAGTTTCATTCTCGCTCTGCATGATATAGCGGCACGCGAGCCGGAGCGCTTGTTCGGGAGCTTCGACCAACGCCCCCTGACGTTCGGACAGCTCGACCGTCAGGCCGAGGCACTCGCAGCCTACCTTCGCCGGGAGTTGGGCATTCGCCCAGGCGAGCGTGCCGCGGTCATGATGCATAACGGCCCGGAGGCCATTGCTATCCTGTTCGCCCTGGCCAAGGCCGGTATCGTCTGGGTGCCGGTCAATGCGCGCCAGCGCGGCAATGGATTGAAGTACATTCTCGAGCACTGCGATCCCGCGGTCCTGTTTACCGATGCCGACATGTGGCCGGTCGTTGTCGATAGCGGGGCGGCATTCACGGGCAAGACGCTGCTGCTGGGAGGCGGGGAAGACACGATCTCCGAGCACCTGGACGGCAGGGAAAGGCTGGACGCACCGGCGCCTGCCATGTCGGAGTTGTACGCCTTGATGTACACCTCCGGCACGACGGGCAAGCCAAAGGGGGTACGCGTCACGCACGCGATGATGGCCTATGCCCTCAAGAGCGTCGAGCTGCTGTGCTCGATCAAGCCGGGCGACGTCTTCTTCCAATGGGAGCCCTTCTATCACATTGGCGGCGCCCAGATGCTACTGCTGCCGCTGTTCTTCGATGTGCGGCTCAGCCTGACCGAGCGCTTCAGCGCCAGTCGCTTCTGGGAGCAGGTCAATGCCAGCGGCGCGACCCACATTCACTACCTGGGAGGGGTGCTGCAGATATTGCTGAAGCAGCCGCCTAGCGAGCTGGAAACCACTCATAACGTACGTATCGCCTGGGGAGGGGGCTGTCCAAGCGACATCTGGTCGACACTGCAGGATCGCTTTGGCTTCGAGATTCGCGAATGTTACGGGATGACGGAAGCCTCGAGCCTGACCACCTTCAATGCCGAAGGAAAGCCGGGGTCGGTGGGCCGTGCCGTTCCCTGGCTGGACATCGCCATTCACGATGAACAGGATCGCCCGGTACCGACAGGAGAACCAGGCCAGGTGGTGGTCCGTGAAACGCAGCCTGGCGTGCTGTTCGATGGCTACTTCCGCAACGCCGAGGCCACGGAGAAGACGCTAGCAAACGGCATGCTGCATACCGGCGACCGCGGCTGGCTCGATTCGGACGGCTTTCTCTACTTTCTCGGGCGCATCACCGATAGCGTGCGCTGTCGGGGCGAGAACGTCTCGGCCTGGGAGGTGGAATCGGTCACCCAGCAGCACCCCGATGTCGAGGAGTGCGCGATGATCGGTGTCGCTGCCGACATCGGTGAGCAGGAGATCAAGCTCTTCCTGAAGCCGAAGGCCGGTCGCGTCATCGAGCTGCGTGAGCTTTACCTCTGGCTGAAGGAGCGCCTGGCCTCCTACCAGTGCCCACGCTATCTCGCCATCGTGGATGAGTTCGAGCGAACCCCCAGCCACCGCATCGTCAAGCATTGCCTGCCCACGACCCTACACGAAGCCTGGGATAGCCAACGGCTTCATTGACCATGAACCAGAGGACAAAATGGATAACAACGACAAGAGAAAAGACCCGACCACCTGCCCTACAACTAGAAAAGAGGAGACCAACAGCATGGTCCATGTACTGAGCAAGACTGCCGCCATTACCACCCTGACTCTGGCAGTAAACAGCTTTGCCTACGCCGACGTTTGGGACCTTCCTTCTCCGCAACCGTCGGATAACTATATCACCGAGAACGTAAGCTGGTTCGCCGACCAGGTACGTGAGGCCACCGATGGCGAGCTGGACATACGCGTTCATCCGAGCGGGTCGCTGTTTCCCGGCGATCAGATCAAGCGCGCCGTTCAGCGCGACCAGGCACAGATTGGCGTTCACGTCCTTTCTGCCCATCAGAACGAGAACATCCTTTACGGTATCGATTCCGTACCTTTCCTGGCGGATTCCTTTGAAGAGTCCGCACAGCTATGGAAAGTAACCAAACCAGCGCTGGACGAGTTGATGGCGGAGCAGAACCTTCAGCTTCTCTATCACATTCCATGGCCTCCGCAAGGCGTCTTTTTCGACCGAGAGATCGACTCACCTGAAGATGCGGAGGGGCTCAAGTTCCGAGCCTATAACACTGCCACGGCGCGCTTTGCCGAACTGATGGGCATGACGCCGACCCTGATCGAGGAGGCCGAGCTTTCTCAGGCGGCCGCCACCGGCATGGTGCAGTCGCTGATATCCTCCGGAGACCCCGTCTACAACCATCAGCTGTGGGACTACCTCCCCCACTTCTACGATGCCAAGGCTTGGCTCGTCCTCAGCCATGTCTTTGTCAACAAGGACCGGTGGGAAGCCCTCGATGAGGAAACGAGACAGGAAGTCCTGGCCATTGCCGAAGAAGCCGAGCAGCGCGGTGAGGAGCAGGCCAGGGAACTCACCGATACTCTCAAGAACCGGCTGAGCGACAAAGGAGTCTCGATCAACCAGCCCAACGAGGAACTGCAAGCGGAATTCACCCGTATCGGTGAAGAGATGCAGGAGGAGTGGTTAGAGCAAGCCGGCGAACAAGGCCAGCAACTGGTAGAGGAATATCGTGCAATGCAGTGACAGCACGATTCACGTCCCCATTCCATGGAATGGGGACTCCGCTTAGCTGGATGAAACTAGGGGTAGCTCCCATGAACACCTCCTCTTCTCGTGCAGCCAGATGGCTGGAAAAGCTTTATCGGGTCTTCGGATATCTTGCCGCGCTTTGCATTTTCATCATGCTGGTCGTGATCGTCGTCCAGGTGGTGCTGCGCTGGAGTGGCATGACCCTGCCTGGCGCCACCAACTATGCCGGCTACCTGATGGGCGCCAGCACTTTTCTTGCTGCGGCCTATACCTTTCATGAAGGTGGGCATATCCGCGTCGGCCTCCTGGTGGAGCGGCTTGGGCGCTTTCGTCCCATCGGCGAAGTGTGGTGCCTGCTGGTCGCTAGCGGCATTGCCGGCTTCATCACGTGGCATGCCTTCGATGCGGCCTACTGGTCCTACCGGTTTGGTGACGTCTCATCAGGGCAAGATGCGATGGCGCTCTGGATACCCCAGTCGCTGCTTGCGCTTGGCTCCACGGCCTTCACGATTTCGATACTCGATCATTTCGTGCGCACCCTGGCCGCTTTGATTCGTTCCGCACGCGCCAATAACCACGGAACCCATCCCGTGAGGAGTCTTTGATGGATTTCACTGAACTGGCCATTGCGCTTCTGCTCATCCTTTTCCTACTGCTGGGCTCCGGCGTCTGGATTGCCTTATCCCTGGTCGGGGTGGCCATCGTGTGCATCGCGTTTTTCACTGGCCGCCCGATCGGGGCCTCGATGTACAGCACGCTTTGGACGTCATCGACGAGCTGGACGCTCACGGCCCTTCCTCTATTCATCTGGATGGGAGAAATCCTTTACCGCACACGACTTTCAGAAAGTCTCTTCCGCGGGTTAAGCCCTTGGCTCAGTTGGCTGCCTGGGCGGTTGATGCATACCAATGTCATCGGCTGCACCCTGTTCGCCGCGGTCTCTGGCTCTTCCGCCGCCACGCTGACCACCGTAGGCAAGATGTCCATGCCTGAGCTCAGCAAACGTGGCTATTCCGATTTCATGAGCGTGGGGACCTTGGCCGGCGCCTCCACCCTTGGCCTGATGATTCCCCCCTCGCTGACAATGATCGTCTATGGCGTCATTACCAATCAGTCCATCCCCAAGCTTTTTATCGCGGGGATACTCCCTGGCTTGATATTGGCCGCGCTGTTCATGGGTTATGTCGTGGCCTGGGGAATCCTTAAAAAGCCAAATATTGTCAAAGAGCCGGCCATGACAATGAAACATCGCCTCTATGAATCGCGCCTGCTGATTCCTGTCGCGCTGTTGATCATTACCGTGATCGGCTCGATGTACTCCGGCCTCGCTACGGCGACAGAAGCCGCCGCCCTCGGGGTCGTCGGTGCCCTGCTGCTTGCCGCCATACAACGCAGCCTGACCTTTTCCTCGCTGGTGGAAAGCCTGATGGGGGCAGCGAAGACCTCCTGCATGATCGCCCTGATACTGGCAGGCGCCTCGTTCCTGACGCTGGCCATGGGGTTCACCGGGCTGCCGCGCGGCCTCGCCGAGTGGGTGGGGTCTCTGGATCTCTCTCCCTTCATGCTCCTGGTGGCGCTGATGCTCGTCTATATCGTGCTGGGCTGCTTTCTCGATGGTATCTCGGCAGTGGTGCTGACCATGGCAGTCGTCACGCCCATGCTCAACGCGGCCGGCATCGATCTGCTCTGGTTCGGTATTTTCGTCCTGGTCATGGTGGAGATGGCCCAGATAACGCCCCCCGTAGGCTTCAATCTCTTCGTCATGAAAGGCCTGACCAACCACAGTCTTGGTTTCATCGCCAAAGCGGCGGCGCCGATGTTCCTGATCATGGCTCTCATGGCGCTGTTGCTGATTGCCTTCCCCGGCTTGGCAACGTTTCTGCCTGGCTATATGAATGAGGCTACGATGTGACCCGATCCTGGCCGTTGTCATCACGCCCCCTGACTTGGGGGCGTGCGGAACATGGGGGTGAACTTGACCCTCGCGCTGAAGTGAGCCGTGCAGCGGTGAATACCATGAACGAGGGGCTGCCGCCAATGGCGTCACTGCCGTGCTAGCATGCCAGGATCCAACTTCGCCTTAACCTCGATAAGGGATGATTCATGGAAGAGTTCAGCCTGAGATGGCTGCTGGGTCAGGGCGTCAGCCTGGTGGCCTTGGCCTTGTGCATAGTGGCATTCGCCAGCAAGCGCGACGACCGGCTGTTCGTCCTGCTGCTGTTCGCCAATGTCGCCTTCGCCACGCAGTTCGCTCTCTTCCAGAGCTGGGTGGCCGCAGGCATTTCGGCACTGATCGTGCTGCGCATCGCCTTGGTGCGCCGCTTCCCGCGCCACCGCGCCGTCATGGCGTGGATGCTGCTCGCCACGCTGGTGGTGGCCGCTCTGACATGGAGCGGCCCACGGGATATCCCGGCCCTGGCCGCAGGGCTGCTGGGCACCTATGGCATGTTCATGCTGCGCGGAATACCCATGCGCGTCGCCCTGGCCGTGGCGGCCGTATGCTGGGTCATCAGCAACCTGCTGGCAGGCTCGATCGGCGGCACGGTCGCCGAAAGCCTGATCTTCCTGACCAATGTCATCACCATGCTGCGCTTGAGGCGCGACGCTCGGCTGCAGTGTACGGCGTAAGGAAGCGGCTGGCGCCGAGCAATGATTAGATGGCGCGCTCCGTTATCCAGATGAACGTGTCTGCGCGTTCAAGTCAATATACTCGCCTGCCTAGGCATCGTCGCAGGCGTCAGCCGGGATTAGCGCACAAACCCTCCGCTTCTACGGCGTGGCGAAATCCGAGTGCCGCCCACCCAGCGCTCGGCAGAGGTATGCTCGAGCCAGGAACGACGCCCTTCTAGGATGGCCCAGCCCAGGTCCATCAGGGCGAGACGTCGACTTATGCATGAACAACGGCTTTTGGGTCATTCGAGTGGCACGACCGAAGCGATGCCACTACGTTCAGGAGTGCAAAATAACAATCGAGGTGGCACATGGAAGTCAAACGCATCATGTCCAACACACCGACGTCGGACCTCAGCAAGGCGGAAGCCTTTTACGGAGACATACTGGGCCTCGAGTTGCTGATGGATCACGGCTGGTTTCGTGCGTACGGCTCGGATGAAAAGATGACCGTTCAGGTGAGTTTCGGTACCGAGGGCGGCTCAGGGACTCCTGTGCCCGATCTGTCCATCGAAGTGGATGATATCGAAGCGGCCTTGGCAAGGTTCGAAGAGGCGAACGTGCCTATCGAGTATGGGCCCGCAAGCGAGCCTTGGGGCGTGCGGCGATTCTATGTTCGCGATCCTTTCGGGAAGCTCATCAATATCTTGCAGCACGAATGAAGAAGGCGCCCTGTAGTGGGGGTGCCACCGCGTGGATCGACGATGAGAGCAGCCAGGCGATAGAGAGATTGCCGTTCATGTACCTTGGCTCAGCCATGTGCGGTCAGCCGCGCGAACAACGGCATCAGCAGCGCGAACAGCTCCGCCTGGGAGGAAATGTTGCACTTGGCGTAGAGCTGGCGGCGGAAGACCTTTACCGTCTGGGTGCTGACCTCCAGGTGCAGGCTAATGGCCAGGGACGAATGCCCCCTCAGGATGAACAGGGCCACTTCGGCCTGGCGCGGACTCAGCCGGATGCCGTGCTCCTGCTCCAAGGCCTCGCGCAGGCGTTTCTCTAGAGGCGCCGATGACGCCCCGGCGGCATCCTCGGAACGGTAGTTCCGCCAATGCGTCTCCAGCAGGGCGCTGAGGCTCATCTCGTGTCGCTGCAGGGCCTGGATCTCGCGCTTGCCGAAGGGGCTGCCGCTGGAACGGTCCCTGCCGAAGCAGGCAGTTAGCGTAATGTTGTCAGTAATGGTGGCAAAGACCGCTACTTCATCGAGTAGCGTGGTCTGCTTATAGTAGTTGTTGTAGTAATGGGTGCGCCGGAAGTGATCCGGTGCCACATCCATCAACCGTCTTACGCCCTGCACATCGCCCTTGAGATGCTCGTGGTAGAACGGATCCAGCAGATAGGCCCCGCCCAAGTACTGGTTGTCCATCGGCAGATAGACCACCGGATCGGTATATTCCCTGTAGAGCACCGTCGGTCGGTGTTCACCGTGATAGGCAATGATGATCAGATTGTCGAAGGCGGCCAGCCCCCGCACCAACGCGGAGAGCTGACGGGGCAGTTCGGATGTCGCCAAGGCCTTGATGGTATTGGCCAGAGCCTCGTCGTGTTCGCTGTGTTTCACCTATTCCAAGCCCGCAAAACCATACCACGCTGGGGTTATATACCCCCCGTCGCCCGCTCAATAACGTTGTAAACAGAGTGGTTACTACATATCGCAGTCTAGCCGGGCCCATGTAACACCGGCAACTGCGGGACTGAGCTGCTCATTCGTGGAGGCCATGCCTGCCATCTTAACGCGTCGTACCGGCCTGGCAGGTGCCCGGCGTCGGCGTCAACGTGTACTGGAGACGGATCATGTCGGAAAACAATATCAAACTGGAGAGAACTCTATCCCTGAAGGCCGTGGTGCTTTTCGGTCTGGCATACATGACGCCGCTGATCGTGCTCGGCACCTTCGGCGTGATCGCCAGCACCACCAACGGTGCTGTGCCCACGGCCTACCTCATCACCACCGTTGCCATGCTATTCACGGCGTACAGTTACGGCATCATGGCGCGCACCTACCCGGTATCGGGTTCTGCCTATACCTACGCGCGCAAGGCCATCGACTCGCGGGTCGGCTTCATGGTGGGCTGGAGCGTGCTGCTGGACTACTTCTTCCTGCCCATGGTGATCTGGCTGATTGGCGCCGCCTACTTGAACGCGCGCTTCCCGGAAGTGCCAAGTTGGATCTTCCTGCTGGGCTTCATTGGTATCACCACTTTCCTTAATGTCTACGGCATCAAGCTGGCGTCCAAGGTGAACTCGTTGCTGATGATGTTCCAGATACTGGTCATCGGCTTCTTCGTGCTGCTGTCGGTGCGCCATGTGTTCGCGACCGGCGGCGCCGACGCCCTGTTCAGCTTGGGGCCGTTTGTCGGTGACGATGCCGGCTTTACTGCCATTGCCGCGGGCGCAGCGGTGGCGGCCTATTCCTTCCTCGGCTTCGATGCCGTCACCACCCTGACCGAAGAGACCATCGAGCCCAAGCGCAACATTCCGCGGGCAATCATGCTCACCGCATTGATCGGCGGTGGCATATACGTGCTCGTAGGTTACACCACCCAGCTGGCGCATCCGGGCAGCAACTTCGTCAACGCCGATTCCGCCGCATTCGAGATTGCCAGGACCATTGGCGCGGACCTGTTCGGGGCCATCTTCCTGGCCGGGATGGTGCTGGCGCAATTCACCTCCGGCCTGGCCGCCCAGGCCAGTGCCTCACGCCTGCTGTTCGCTATGGGGCGGGATGCGGTACTGCCGCGCAAGCTGTTCGGTGCCCTGCATCCGCGCTTCCACACCCCGGTATTCAGCATCGTGCTGACCGGCGCCATCGGCATCATCGCCCTGTTCCTGGATGTGTTGTCCGCCGCCTCGTTCATCAATTTCGGGGCTTTCATCGCCTTCACCATGGTCAACCTTTCCGTGATCTTCCTGGTCAGCAACGACGAGGATGCCAGGCGCCGCTATGGTGTCCTCAAGGGCATGGTGGTGCCGCTGATCGGTGCCCTGGTCAACCTCTGGCTGATGAGCAAGCTGGACATCAATGCGGTGATCCTGGGGCTGATCTGGCTCTCGATCGGGCTGGCACAGCTGATCTACCTGACCCGTTTCTTCCGTCGTGAACCGCCGGAAGTCGACTTTGACGAATCAGAACCTGAGCCGGCGCCTGCCTCGGTGAAAGCTAACCTGTAATGGAGCCCCCATGCCAAGATACTTGCCCGTCCTGCTGGTCCAGGAAGCCTCCCGTCAGCCCGGCATGGACGCCGAGCTACGGGACTTCGAGGCCGAGCTGGCTGAGCACTTGAGCGACTTCGGGCCCGAGTTCGAACAACCAAGGATGGTGGTTTACCCGGAGATCCATCTCTGTGGTGCCACCGGCACCCCAGAGCAGCGACGTGCGCAGTTGGAAGCCGCCGCCGAACCGATCGACGGCCCCCGTAACCGGCATCTGGCGCGTATCGCCCGCAACTTGGGTATCTGGTTGCTGCCGGGCACGGTCTGCGAACGGGGCGAGGATGGCCACCTGTACAACACCGCACCGGTGTACTCGCCCGAAGGCGAGCGGGTGGCAGCCTACCGCAAGTGTTTCCCCTGGCGCCCCTACGAGCCCTATCGGCCGGGAAATCGCTTCGAGGTGTTCGATATTCCCGGGGTAGGTCGGGTCGGCCTGGCGATCTGTTACGACATCTGGTTTCCCGAAGTGGTACGGCAACTGGCCTGGCTAGGGGCCGATGTGGTCATCAACCAGGTCGCCACCTCCACCTGCGACCGCGCCCAGGAGCAGGTGCTGGTGCAGGCCAATGCCATCTTCAACCAGGTGTTCATGGTCAGCGCGAACGCGGCCACGCCCTCCGGCGAGGGCCAGAGCCTCATCGTCGACCCCGAAGGCCACGTCCGCACGCGGATGCCGGGGGCGACCTCTGGCATCCTCACCGATGTTCTGAACCTGGATGAGGTGGAGCGTGTGCGCACCTTCGGCACTGCGGGCTTGAACCGCGTATGGTCGCAATTCCGAGAAGACGACCCAGTACTGGAACTGCCAATGTACGAGGGCCGGATCGATCCACGCCAATGGAAGCCGGGGCGATGAACGACCAACCTTTCTCGGGAAATTCGGCCGTCACCATCAAGGTCCAGGTTCTCGAAACTATTCTGGGCGGATGCACCTGATGAGGCAGCAGCTCCGTGGCGCGCTTGCGCTGCTGTTCGAGGTTGAAGCGGCCGTGTTACGTGGCGTCTCGCCGGGGATGAGTGGTCATACGATTCCCTCCATGCGCCTGTGTCCGCCAGCCAGGCTGGGAGTCGTATGGAGTAGTCGATATGAAGCAATGGGCGCAGCCCTTTCCGTGGACGGGGACGCCTATGCGGCGCTGCCCTTAGCCTCTCTATGAACGCGAGGAAGTGTCAATCGGGGAGACATGGATGCGGCGGCTCTTCCAGACCCACTAAGCAGTCATTCAGTTGGCAAGGCGGCTACTACAGCCACAGTTTGCAGCAGCCATCGGATGGTGGAGATGGAGGTTGAGGGCACAATCATCGACTACAGATAATCACGCAAGTCGGGAATTGGTGAGGTCGCCTCGCAGTGCAACACTGCCATCACCCGAATACCATGATGGTCTTCCAGCCGCTCACGCTCCGGCTTGGAAAGCATGCCATTGGTAACGACAACGGCCTTTTCCATCACGCGCCCGCGGGCTTCGACATGCAGATAGTCCACTAACTCCCGATATTCCTGTCGATAACGCTGCATATAGGCCAGTTGTTCGAAGGCGTGGGGAATATCACCGGCACCCTTCAACTCGACCAGTACGGCGGCGTTGCGTTGATTGCCCTGCCACAGGAAAAGGCCATCACATTTTGGTTGGTTATCGCACAATACGCAGCCATCGAGTACCACCGCGACAGCCTGCTCCCCTGCCTTGGGCATCAGACGGACTTGCTTGCCCTGCTCACCGAGCGTCAGTACCTCGAGGCACAGCGGCTGGGTATTACCCATCTTCCGACAAGCACAGTTCTGGTACTTCCCAAGATTCATGAAGCGCGATGCTCCCACTGGATATCGCGCATCTCATCGTAGAGGCGATTGATATCGTTGAAGTGGCTAAGGAGCTTGTCGTCGAGCAGCCCCACGTCGGGGGCCATCAGCGAGTGGGCGTCGCTAGGCGTGATGAAATAGGCAGCCACCTCTTCTGGTGACAACGGCAATAGCGACCGAATATCATCGCTGGGGATCTCCAAGCCGTCGATCTGGCTGCGCTTGAGATGGTTGTTGAGCGCCTCGACGATGAAGGGGCTGTGGGTGGTGACGATGAACTGGGTGTTGGGAAAGGTTGCCAGCAGGTCACCCACCACCCGCTGTTGCCATTCGGGATGCAGGTGAAGATCGACTTCGTCGATCATTACCACCGCTTCCGACGCCAGCGGATCATCCAGGTGAGGGTTAGCCATCGCCATGCGTGAGCTGAGGTCAATGACCAACCCCAGCAGCGTCTGATAGCCATCGCTGAGTTGGGCGATGTTCAACCATTCCCCCTGCTGCTTGACTGCAAAGCGCAGCGGATTGAGCTCGATATGCGGCTCGGAGAGGTCGGGGAACAGCCGCATGATGGCGCGGCGTACGGCATCCAGCTCAGGCAGGGTTACGTCGAAGCTCTTGTGCTGCTTCTGCAGCCGGTGCTCCTCGTTCTCCTTGTTGTAGAACCAGACGAAGGCCGACTTGAAGCGCGTATCGGCATTCAGTGCATTGGCCAGGGCATCGAAGCGTTCGTGGGACTTGGGAAAGCCCTTGCGACTCGAGGGCAGATCCAGTAGGGCGCGGCTGACGCCATAGTAAGCGAATACAGGCAGCTCGAAGGATTCACCGGCTGCCCAGGGATCGATGACGGTATTATCCAGATGCTGCTTGAGTGCCTTGACGCCGAGCCCCGGGGGAATCTCGCCAGCCGTCTTCCTGCTGTTATCGCGCCTTTGCAATCGGTCCCAGGCCAGGCCTTGAGAGGTCTCCAGGGTAATTCGGGTATAGGGCGCCAGATGGTTATCCCGCTGATGAATGTCGCCCTGCTTCTTGAAGGTCATGCCGGATACGCTCGGCAGGTAGGTCAGGATCTCGCCAAGCCCGATGGCAATACCATCCAGCAAGGTCGTCTTGCCACTGCCATTGGCCCCCATCAACAGGGTCAGACGCTGCCCCAGCTTCATCGACAACGATGGCTTGGCGCGAAAGTTCTCCAATGTCAGGTACTTGAGCTTCATTCAGGGGCTTCTCAGCAGCAGTCAACCGAATTCTGCAGTTTGGCATGTTAGCAAAGTGCGGTCGACCGTTGCTGGTTTCCAGCCACGGTAGCGGATGTGGAGAAGGCCCATTCACCCTCGCTGGGCCATGGCCTGACGGAACTCGGCTTGGTAGGCCTCAGAATGCTGCGCCGGCTCGGCCGGGAAGCGTCCCAGCTCGACGGCGAGGTCGAAGAACCCCTTGGCTGGCAGGCCCTCGCCCCTGCGACTGACGACCAGTGCGGCGATGAAGGGCCGCCCCTGCTCGGCGTCCTCGCGCATTAGCTCTTCTAGCCCCAAGGCGACACGGTGGATGGTGCGCGGTGGCTCTAGTGCCAGCATCTCGGCGAGTTGCTGGTAGGTCATCGGCAGCATCTCTTCGGGTGCCGTCTCGAGGATCTGTCTGACCTGTGCGGCAAGCTGGGTATTGCGATGTTGGGCTGTCATGGCTCTCTTGATCAGCGCCCGGATAGCATTGTCTAGGTCGCTATTCTGGTTGGCATAGCTCGGGACATCCACTCTACACGGCCGTCAATTGCGCCCGACACTGGTTGACGTTGCTGGAAAAATGCCTTCCGAGTGTCTAAAAACTTGGGACGGTTCAGTCCACCGTCTAAAGAAGTCGGTAACATAGGCCGCCAATGGCGAGCTATCGACCGAGATTTCATCCAAGCTGTTGATGGCAGACCGGCACGTGACTTCAGGTATCGTAGAGCCTGAGTATCGAACAGCCAATTCTCTCACATATTCGCGGCTGAATTCTGGATGAAACTGTACGGAAAGCGCCGGAAAATCATATTGGATAATACCGTTAGGGCAATGCTCTGACCCACCTATCACTTTGGCTTCAGGAGGTAGTATTGCAACTTGATCTTGGTGAAAAACAAATGCTCCTGTTGAGAAGCACTCGCTGGAGAGGGAGGAATAATATTTTTGGACCCCGACACCCCAGCCGTTTTTCGCTTTTTGCGTCAGGCCTCCAAAGGCATCTACCATGATTTGATGCCCGAAGCAGATGCCAAATATCGGACGATTAATATCTTTTACCTGACGAAGAAGCGCTCGCATGGGCTGCATCCATAACAGCTCATCGTAGCTGCTATGACGAGATCCGGACAAAATGTAACCATCATAGGTGTCAGGAAAGGGTAATGGCTCCCCCAACACTGGTGAACATGAATGAAAAATCGCCTCAGGCAGGCTGGGGCTAAGCCAACGCATGATCATCTCTGGATATGAGCCATGGACTGGCTTCAGGTCATCAGGAACCAGACCATTTTCAAATATACAAATCTTCATTTCATTTGACCGCTGCAATGTTAACCATGAAAAGCTTGATACAATCAGCAATAATCGGATTTGATATTCTGCTTGATATCACGCAGCACCAACAGCTTGAAGCCTCTCCCGCTCATCGAGCAACATCTTGCGATAAAGTGGCTGTTGCTTTTCTCCATTGATGGATGCGATACCGATCAAGGTCCCATCGCGATAATATCCCAGGGAAAATGTCTCTCCACTAGTGAACGGTGCATCCAGGCTTCCTGCGATAGGCTTCACGGTATCGCCAAGTGATGGCATGCCAATCCCCTGAATCTTGACGTCAAACTGATCGCTCCAGAACGAAGGGACAATGGGCCTTGGGGCTGCATGTGCAGGCGCCCTCTCCCCCTCAAGGTGGCACAAGAGGCTGGCGACACCACATCGAGCCGTTTCCGCGGCAATATTCCAGTGCTCAATCCTGCGAGGTGAGTCATCGAAAAGGGGATTCTTGAAACGCGCTATGTCTCCTACGGCGATGACATTGGGATACCCCGGGAGCATCAGGTCGCTATGGCATAGCACACCATTGTCGAGGTCTAAGCCGTTTCCAACCAACCATTCCGTGTTCGGCGCCGCTCCCACTGCCTCGACCAATATATCGGCATCGATAACCGTCTCATCAGTCAACCTCAGGCACAGGGGGCCACCGTCAGGATCATGCTTTATCTCGGATATCTGGGAGTCCAGATAAAGCTCGACGCCGTGAGAACGATGATAGGCCAGCAACCCCTCTGAGAAGGCTTTTCCCAGTACGTTGATCAACGGTGCTTTAGCGGCATCGACGACCGTTACGTGACAGCCCAGCTTGCGAGCTGTGGCTGCTAGCTCACAGCCTATGAAGCCAGCACCGGCGATGGCGATACGGCACCCTTTTTTCAGTACCTGGCCAAGTCGCCAGGCATCGTTCAACGTGCGGATGCGATAACGCCGTGATTCGCCACCGGATAGCGGCAGTTGTCTTGCACGTAGCCCAGTGGCAATTACCAAACCGCTATAGCGAAGTGTATTGCCATCATCGAATGCAATCTGCTGCTTCTTCAAATCAGATGAGATGGCTCGTCTACCCAATAGCCATTTGATTTCACCCAAGCGCGGCTTAAGGGCAAAGGCCAGTTTTTCATGCATGGCTTCCACAGGCTGACGACTGGCATCGACCAGGGCCTGCTTGGAAAGCGGAGGTCGGTTGTAGGGCAAGTACTCTTCTTCCCCTACCAGGGTGATCGGTCCTGACCAACCCTGGCTGCGCAGTTGCTCAGCACTGCGCAAACCCGCCAAAGAGCTACCGACAATGACGATCGACGATGACATACGACCTACCTCCCGTGATCACGCGCGGACTCTGAAGGCCAGCGGCATGGTAACAGGACCAGTATTACCACTCCGCGGCAACCAGGTCGCATCCCCATCAAGCCGTACCTGACACAGTCTTTTGGCTAGCAGAGGGAGAGCGATGCTCATATCGCTCTTGGCGATGAAATGGCCCAAACAATGGTGTGCACCTCCACCAAACCCGAAATGGGGTGGGTGTTCCTCTGCGATATTGAATTCCGGGCTAGGCATGGCGCGAGGATCGGTTCCGGCGGCCTGGGAGAACAAATGCACTGTCGTGCCTTTCGCTATCGAGAGCCCTTGGTATTCAAAGTCTTCCACGGCCTCACGGGTTACCCAGGTAACGGTCGGGTTGGTCCGCATGACCTCGGCTACAGCGTTGCCGGAAAGCTCGGGCCGTTCGGCGAGAAGTTCCCATTGTTCAGGATGCTGCATGAAAGACTCCATGGCCAAACCGAGCTGATTGCGTGTCGTATCCATCCCCCCGAAGATCAGCAGTACCAGCATGACACGCAGCTCATCGCGACTCATGGCGTCATCGTCACGCTGAGCCAGCACCAGCCGTGTCACGAAGTCTTCGCCAGGATCTCGAAGTCGATCATCGATGAGCTGATCGGCATATTGATAAAGACCTTCCAGCGCCTTCTCGATGCGCGGAAGATCCTGCTTCAGGGTTACACCTAACGCGAGACCTAAGGTAGATGACCAGCCTGCGATTTTTTTCCACTCGGTTTCAGGCAGACCCAACATGATGCATATGACACGCGCTGCGTAGGGTTCGGCGAACTCGCTCATGAATTCGCAATGACCACGAGCAGACATGGCATCGATGAGCTCCTCGGCCAGCGCTTGGAAGCGAGGATTCATCTTTTCCAACATTTTGGGAGAGAAAGCAGGGTTTACCAGTCTGCGTAACCTCGCATGGTCGCTTCCCTCAAGGTTCAACAACACATGGTTCCACCAATCGGAGAACGGTCCTTCTGTCACACCGTTATGACGGGGCCACGCAGCACTACCCTGCCGAAGCTTCGGGTGACGTAGCAATTGCTTCATTTCTTCATATCGAAGAATGGCGAGACCATAGTTCGTTCTGGCGAACCAGTTTCTCTCCCGAGCGTCATGCACTTCTTGAGAGTGAATAACGAAGCTGGGATCAGATACATCAAGGTAGTCGCTATCCAACTGTGGTTGAGCCGCAATATTCATGACTTCACCTTTACATTTTTATGATAAACACTTTCAACTGTCCGTCATTCTTTCGATCATACTTACCAGAAATTCCTTGAATCTCTTCCGATTATCTTTCTCATGATCGACGATTTGTTCTCTGAGCCGAAGGGGCATATCACCAGAGCGAGCAAGATAAGCACGTCCAGACTCAGTGGCATCCCATGCCGCCAGCCAGGAGTCGAACATCTCAGGAGTGATTTCCGGATGAAACTGCACCCCAACCTGGCTGCGGTGAATGAATGCCTGATGCGCCATGTCGGTACTGGCCAATAGCGTGGCATGGACAGGAGCATGGAAAGCATCAAAATGGAAGTTGAACCATGGACCACTGGATAACAGGCGAGTATCAGTAGTCCTGACAGGTATCCAGCCAATCTCCGCTGCATGGTTACGGTACGTCTCACCGCCAAGTGCCCTGGCAAGTAGCTGACTGCCAAAGCAAATGCCGAGCACCGGATGGTCTCTGTCAGTGAGCGATTTCAGCCATTTCAGCTCCCGAGTTAACCATGGCAAGGTGTGGTCGTAGGCTGACTCTATGGACCCCATGACCACGACGAGCTGCTCTTCCGCGGGGGTCGGCAGTGGTTGGTCGATATAGGCTATTTCGACTTCGATGGACAAGCTGTCCAGCAATTCAGGTAGCGTTCCCGCCGAATCCTGTCGGCTATGCAGCAGCAATATGGCAGAAGAAATCTTCATGACCCCATCCCGGTTAGAACTGTATCCAAGTGCTCTTCAGTTGCGACATCTTGTCGAGAGCATGCAGAGATTTGTCTCTCCCGTTCCCGGATTCGCCGAAACCACCGAAGGGGACGGTAATATCGCTGCCATCATAGTTATTGACCCAGACCGTGCCGGCCTTGATGTCCCGCGATATTCGATGTGCACGAGAAAGCGAAGATGTCCAGACGGCCGCTGCCAGGCCGAAACGGGTGGCGTTGGCAAGCTCCAATGCCTCGGCCTCGTCTTTAAAGCGAGTCACAGCAAGCACTGGGCCGAAAATCTCTTCTTGAGCGAGAGTCATGTCCTTCTGGACATGGTCGAAGATAGTGGAAGGTAAATAGAAGCCACCCTCACAAGGACTATGACGCTTACCCTCGGAAATGAGGGTTGCGCCTTCTTCACGGCCAATGTCGATGAATCGTTGCACCCGTTCCAGATGCTTCGACTCGATGAGGGCCCCCATCCTGGTTGCCGGGTCCAGCGGGTCCCCTAGCGACCAGGCATCAACGTGAGAGAGCACTCGATCGATGAATTCATCGGCGATCGAGTGCTGAACCAGCAGGCGCGAGCCGGCACTACAGACCTGCCCCTGGTTGTAACAGATCCCCTGCGCCACGGCCTGGGCTGCCTTGTCCAAGTCGTCGGCATCGTCGAATACGATTTGCGGACTCTTTCCTCCACACTCCAGGAAGACTGCCTTCATATTGGATTCTGCGGCATAGCTCAGGAACAGGCGGCCTACCGGCCCCGAGCCGGTAAAGCTGATTGCGTCGACATCAGGGTGGCGGCCCAGCGCCGCACCAGCCGTCTCGCCATAGCCAGGCACCACATTGATCACCCCATCAGGCAACCCGGCGGCAGTCGCCAACTCGGCAAGCCGGATAGCAGTCAGGGGTGATTGCTCCGCCGGCTTCAGGACCACCGTGTTGCCGGCGGCCAAGGCTGGCGCCACCTTCCAGCAGGCAATCATCAGGGGAAAGTTCCACGGCACGACCGCGCCGACGACTCCCAATGGCTCGCGCCTTATGGTGGCCAGCACATCCGACGCCGTTGGGGCGATTTCGTCATAGTGTTTGTCGATGGCCTCGGCATAGAAGCGCAAGCAGTTGATCGAAAGGGGGATGTCATCACGTTTTGCGTGGGTGATCGGCTTTCCCGTATCAAGGCTTTCCAAGAGAGCGAGCTCGTCCTGATGGGACTCGATGATGTCAGCAAGCTGGAGCAGGTAGCGACGACGCTGCTTGGGACTCTGGCGCGCCCACGAACCCGATGCTGCCCTGGCAGCCTTGACGGCTACGCCGATGTCATCTTCATCGCCTTCCGCCACCCGGACCAACAGCTTCCCGTCACGCGGAGACAAGCAATCGAACTGCTTGCCGGAAACAGCCTCACAGGCCCGTCCGCTTATCCATAAATGGCTGGAAAAACACATATCTTTCAGCATGTTATAGAAACCCATCGTTCACTTGTCGTTGTCATTTCGCGCTTCCGGAGGAAGCCCCGACGGTTGTAGCTACAAAACATATGAATCAAAACATATAATGTCAAATGTTTTATAGGAAGTAAGCAAGGACGGTTTATTTTAACAATAGAATCAATCGCTTGATTCACATCCTCTTGCCCGAATCCTAGCCATGGCACATCAAGAAAACCTCCGCAGCCAGGGAAATGCCCCTATACGATAGGAGTGGACGCATATTTCTTGACACATAAAATATGGAGTCATATGTTTTACGTACCCAACGACTATGAACCGGGAGTAGACGCTCGGTAGACAACAACGACACAAGAGGAGATAGCCCTCATGAAGATCTGCGTTGACAGAGGTAAGTGCCAGGACCATGGCCAATGCATCATCGCGGCACCGGACATCTTCCGTTTCGACGAAGATGGCACCCTCCAATACGAACCCCATGTCGATGAAAGCCTGAGAGAGGCTGCTGAGGAAGCCTCGGACGTTTGCCCAGAGCAAGCCATCACGATCGTGGACGAATGAGCACTCATCGACAACCAGATGTGTCACGACAATGACAACCTACAAGATGAGACGGTGATGCTATGAACATCGATCTGGATGACCAGACCAAGAAGGAACTGACTGAGCGAATAGCAAGAATAGAGAAAGGCGAACGACCGAAAGAAATCGAACTGGCGGAATGGATCATGCCAATAGGGCTCTGTGTTCTTATATCGGCCCTTCTGGTGTTGAGTCTTTGATTGTAAATCTCTGACGAAATAGACCTTGTGGACAATAACAATCTATCGAGAGGTCAAAAAAGATGAATGACAACTCAAAAAGCACTACTCCCCAAGCGGAGGAGGCTTCCCATTTTGGGGTGCTACCGGCCATGGCTAATGAGCGCCCCTTCGGATTGACAGACTATGTCATGATGATGGTGGGCTTCGGGATTGCCGCCTGGAGCTTCTTGATCGGAGGCTATACTGGGAGCGTCCTACCCGCGAGTCAGGCGATCCCCGTTATTCTGTTCGGTAATGCCATCCCCGTACTGTTGCTTCTCGGATTGGCCAAATTCTTCTGCAGGTATGGCGTCGACACTTTCATCGGTGCGCGTGTCGTACTTGGGTGGCTGGGAAGTAATGTATTTCTCATCGTATTTGCCATCATCAATCTTGGCTGGATGACGATGGCATCATTCATGCTCGGTGAGTCGTTCACGACACTCCTGGCCGAGTTCAATGCCCCACAATGGGCCGTTGACCGCTCCATTGGCGCTCCATTGTTCGCGATCATGGCCTTCCTCGTGGCTTGGCTAATCGCCTATCGTGGCCCCATCGCGATAAAGTTGTTCAACCGTGTCGGGGTTCCCACCATATTTGCCATTATTGCCGGCCTGATCTTTTATATCCTGTGGGTAGAAGGTCTCGATAAGGCATTCAGCGCCGCGCCGGCAGCTCCCTATGATGACCCCCACCGTGGGCTGGTATCCGCCATCGAGTGGAATGTCGGACTGGGATTTTCTTGGGCAGCATATTTCGGTCAATGGTGCCGTCTCGCCAAGACAGAGAAAACTGCAGTCTGGGGAAGTTTTATAGGTTGGGGCGTGTTATTGAACATCGCAGCCATTCTTGGAGCATTAACGGCGCTTCTCGTCGGTGTCTATGATCCTGCCAAATGGATGATTTCTGCCGGCGGGCCATTCTTCGGGATCCTGGGACTGCTTCTACTTATCTTGGCCAACCTGACCTCGGCAACTATCCTGGTTTACTCACAAGGCATCAGTATCAAAACCATGTTTCCCCAATGGAGCTGGTTAAAGGCCGTTGCAACAACGCTGCCGGCTATGCTCTTGATGCTGACACCGACATTCTACGATGGTTACACCACGTTCCTTTCTTACATATCGTTCATAATGGCAGCAATTGGCGCGGTAATGGTTGTCGAGCTGGTGATCATTCGTCGATACCGTGTAGACATGGTGGGAATGTATGACCGCTCCTCATCAGCCTACCGCTATCAGAACGGAATCAATTATGGAGCTTATTTCGCCATTATTCTAGGCGGCGTCTTCTACTTCTGGACTTATAATCCAGTGGCCGATTCGCCGGGACCACTTTTCCTTTACATGAGCGCCGGCCTTCCTACGTTCTTCATGACAGCTATGGTCTATTGGGCAGTGAGGTACTGGCAGACTGGAAGCAAGAAAGAGGTTGGAGCCTCAGAAGCTTTATAACACCACCCCTACAACGATCCTAGATAAGATTGCACTTACAAGACTAAAAGGATTCTTTACATGACCGCCCTTAATTTTCACATCGAACAAAACATGGATGATGTAAAAGTCCAGGAAATCAAGTCCCGGATCCGGGAGACTGGCGTCAAGTACATTTATTACCAAGTCGTTACGCTTGGAGGAAAGGTACTTGCCAAAGTCGTGCCAGCCACGCAACTTGAACGCAACCTTGCCAAAGGAATCCAGTTTCATCGCACGGCCATCAGCGATATGCAGTCCAACCGTTTTGGAGAACTGATGGGCGGCGGCACCGAGGCTGCTGAGTTCACCGCCATGCCCGACCTGGATACTTTCCGAGTGTTACCCTGGGACAGCAGTGTTGGTATGTTCTTTTGCCGCGTCTACGAGCCAGGTCACCGCCCCGAGGTTGGTGGCCACCCCCTACCCACTGACCCCCGGGGTCTGTTGATTCGCGCGCATGAGGAGTTCATCGGGCGGCAAGGCATGCGACTGAAGTCCGGGTGTGAGCCTGAAATGTCCTGGCTTGGCGATTCCATGAAAATCAATCCCCGGCCGGGAGCGAGTCCAGCCTACCAGCTCAGTAACCTTGAGTTGATGCGCCCTATTTACCAGAAGGTCATCGATTACGCGTCCCAGATGGGGTTCGAGATGATCGAGGGAGACTATGAAGACCCCTATCAGCTCGAGCTGAACTGGATGTTCGACTCCTGTGAACTGACCGCTGATCGCCTCGTGCTTTACCGGCAGATTTGTCGCCAAGTAGCCAAGGAGTTTGGCGTCACGGCAAGCTTCATGCCCAAGCCCTATACGGGTGGAATGGGCAATGGATGCCATCATAACGTCAGCCTGTGGCGAGACGACGTCAATGCCTTCGCAGAGGATGGCCGGACCGACCTCCACTTGAGCGATATCGCACGTTACTCGTTGGGTGGAATGCTGAAGCATACGCCTGGCGCCATGCTCATCATGGCCTCGACCGTAAACTCCTATAAGCGTTTCTGGGATGTGGGACAGTTCGCCCCTTCTCAGGTCAATTGGGGTATGGATAACAAGACCTGCAGCGTGAGGCTATCCGCTATCGGCCGCCTCGAGTACAAGCTGCCTGATGCAAGCGTGAATCCTTATCTCTCACATGTCGCCCTACTGGCTGCCATCGAAAATGGTATCGAACATAAGCTCGACCCTGGGAAAGCCATCGGAACGAGCAGCTATTCACGTGATATCGACGCGAGTGTTCGCATTCCTCTGACGCTGGGCGAGGCCGTGCAGGCTTTCGAAAGCAACCCTGTCATCAAGGGCGCATTTCCTGAGGCCATGTCCTCCCTCTACGCCGAACTGAAAGCGGATGAATGGGCTCGGTATTGCGCCGCTGTGACTGATTGGGAGAGTGACATGTATAAGGAGTATCTGCCGTGAGAGATCAGACATCTCTTAAAGTCATATGCGCAGACTTGCCTGCCCCCCCGCTATTCGAGCGCGACGAAAACGGTAGCCGCCATGGCTACGAAGCTGATGTTGCACGGCTCATTGGTGAAGTGATGGGGTTGCGCGTCGAGTGGATCTATCGGCAATGGGGTGATTTCTATCCCGCGCTTGCCGCTGGTGAAGGTGATCTGCTCCTTTGTGGTCAAGGAATATCGGAATATCGTGCCACACTGGGTGACTTCACCAGGCCCTATGCCATTTTCGATGAATCTGTAATGGTCAAGGCTGAAAGCGACATCGCACGGCCCGAGGACCTTGCCGGGAAGCGAGTTGGAGCGATCGCGAACAGCCTGAACATGCAACTCGCCGAATCGTTCGCCAACGCTATCTGTGTGCCGTTCGATGGTGCCAGCGATGATGTGTTTGGCGATATGGTGCTTGCTTTGAGAAGCGGTGACATCGATGCGCTCGTCGATGATGATGTTGCGTTAGTGCCTCTCGAGGCGGACGATCTCAGGATCGCGTTCACGGTGCCAACACGAAATGCTTGGGGAGCTGTCGTGGCGAAAGGAAATCCAGAGCGGCTTGCTAGAATAAACGTTGCCCTTGACGACATTGTCGCCGATGGCTCGCTAAGGAGGGTTTGGCAGAAATGGATGCCGTCTTTACCTTACCCTTTCGGTTAGGAGGTCGGCAGCCTGCAAGGATTGATGACCCGATGGTGTGATATACTGCCCGGTATTGCGCATCACACTATGGTGCCATGCCGGGCTCGCTGGTTTGCACACGTCCGACAAATGACTTGACTCGGAGCTTCCATGTTTCTCGACATTTTTGAGCTTTGAGCTTTCGGAGAAGTCAGGATGAACTACTTTTCCTCAAGCCAGGATGCATCATTCCTACGGATCCGATCCGAAGGGAAAACCGAGGAAGTCGTAAGGCGGCTGATTGAGGCAATGGACCTCGGCATCTTCGCCGAAGGTGACCAGCTCCCCAGTGAAGCTGACCTTGCCTCGCAGTTTGGGGTGGCCACCGTCACCCTCAGGGAAGCCCTGTCATTACTTCGTGAACAAGGATTCGTGGAAACCCGGCGTGGAAGAAGTGGTGGAAGTTTCGTTAAAGCGAACCTTGAAGTCGCTCATGCGAGGCTAATCGACGAATTCAAACGTTATAGCGTCTTTGACCTTCGTGATTATGCTGATGAACATGCCGCCATCAGCAGTTATGCAGCATGGCTAGCTGCAACGCGAGCGACCCCCGACGATGTCGACCTATTGTTTCAACATGTGAGGCTGATGGAAAAAGCGGAAGGTCGCTCCGAGCAGAGACGCGCGGATATGAGATTTCATGTCAATGTTGCGGTGGTATCCCAGTCTGTACGCTTAACGCAAGCAGAGATGCAGCTACAGTCGGAGCTTGGCATGTTCTTGTGGATGGCTGCTCTAGACGCTTCTGACTTGAAAGCCCACGCAGATAAGCTGTACGCCATTACCGATGCCATTGCTAACGGTAACTGTTCCTTGGCCAGCTCGTTATCGGCAGCGCTCTGCCACAAGCAAGTGAAGCGCATGATCGATGCTCGCTTGGCGCTTGAGACAAATGACATGACCACGTGAGTTAGCAGCATGACATATGATCAAGAATCTCGTTTAGGCGCAGAAGACGAAGAACTTGATCTCCTCTGTGCCAAGAGTATTGAATCTTCGGTTTCCACCATACTCGACACAGTGGAGCAAGTCAGGAATACAGTTCTGGAGATTTGGATACAGAATGCCAATCTCCAGAAGCATGGCGTATCAAAAAAAGACCTGGCGATCCTGCAAGCATCGGTCAAGCAACTGATCTTAGCGGCTGACGTTCATATCAATGGGGCAGGATTCGTTGCCGCACCTGATGTTTTATCGGATGCAAAACTTTATTTGGAGTGGTGGCGACAAGCAGCCAAGCCAGGAAGTTTCATTCCACTCAAGGTTAATCTCGACGAACAGAGTGACACCTTTTACGACTACCCCAACATGCCTTGGTTCTACAAGCCAAGAGATGAGGGCACAGGACATGTGATTGGCCCTTATGTCGACATGTTGGGGGTTGACATGTATATCTGCACTTTTTCCCTTCCTGTTTACTATGACGATATTTTCCTTGGCATTGCAGGTGCAGATGTTCCATTGAATAATCTTGAGCCTGTCGTCATCCCCCATCTCATGAAGCTGAGCAAGCAAGCTGTACTGGTAAATGACGATTTCCGAGTTATCTCATCTAACACTTCAAAATGGCTAGTAGGAGATTTCTTGTCATCTTTTCAACTGTCTCGCTCCAGCAATTGCCACATGATTTCCTTGGATCATTCCGTTGAAAATTGGCGACTTATTGTTTTTAAGGAATAGCACGACTCGTTTAAATCAGGTATCGACATCATATTCTAACGACACGTATCACGAGCACAGTTACCGCCCCTGGAAGCTGATACATATCGGCATCACTTGTGCCCGATATTGGTTTACGCTGAGAAAAAGTGGAAGCGGGAGGCTGAGCGGCGAAGGGGTATCAGGGGGAGAGGGTTGATTTAACAGAGTGATAGATAGGACGCAAGACACACCATGATCGACTGCGGCACATTCGAGGCAACGCTTGAAGCCATCACGGAACTTTGCCATGCACGGGGCTCGGCTCGTGTGCTGGACGTCGGCTGCGGGAGCGGCGCCTTGCTGACCGCGCTAGCCCCCGAGATCCGCCTCGGCGTTGGCATAGACAAAAGCGAAGCTGCCATCGGATTCGCTCGCCGTCGAGCGGAGGGTTTCGACAATCTGACCTTCCATGCCCTGCCTATCGAGCGGCTACCGGACCACCACCCAGGACAGTTCGATGTCATTCTCTTCGTCGGCTCGCTGGAGCATATGGCCGACCCGCACATCGCCCTGAAAGCGGCATCTACCCGGATGCATGAGGGCAGCCGAATTGCCGTGGTGGCGATCTCACCGCAATCGCCCCATGCGATCCTTTCCCATACCGCGTTACGTTGGAGCGCCACTCCGGTGGTGGGTCATCTGGGGGCCAACGACCTGAGGAGCATAGCCAGTCATGTTGGGCTGGAGGTGGAAAGCGTACGCGATCTTTATCGCGGATCGCGCAAGAGACGAAGTGCAAGAGCTGCCGGGTGGCTTCTGAAGCAGTACGACAGGCTAGGCGGCCCAACCTGCATTATCACCCTCAAGCCAGCATCACCTGCCCCCGCCACCAGCCATGAGCTGAACCATACTGTCGTCAGGCCATAGTCCACTTGTAGAAACCGGCGACACCGCATGCTCATCGAGCGGGCAGGCAAGGAGATGATATGAATCCACACGACATGAACCCGGCACGACGCGGTGGTTGGCTGCCACTCACACTGTTGGTGTTTGCCCTCGTGCTGCTGGCCATGGCCGCCCTGCTGATGGGCGGCGCGGGGGCGGCCTATCGCTTTGGGGCGCTTGCGCTGGGAGAGGCTTTCACAACGCTACGCTATGGTGCCTACACGGCTCTTGCGGCTGGCGGGGTGGGGCTGATCGCCCTGGCTGTCGCGATCTGGTATCGGCGACTCAAGACAGCGCTGGTTGGCGGCCTGGTGATCGTGGGCACGGTAGCGCTGTTGGCTACTCCCTTTCATCTCTGGCAGCGGGCCCAGGAGGTACCGCCCATTCACGATATCACCACCGATACCAACGATCCCCCGGTCTTCGAGGCACTGGTCTCAGCCCGGGAGGAAGCGCCCAACGCGGTGGATTATCCCGGTGAAGTCACCGCCCGACAACAGAGCGAGGCCTATCCGGATATCCAGCCATTGGTGATTCAGGCACCACTCCCCACTGTCCTGAGTGCCGCCGAAGCGGCGGTGCTGGACCATGGCTGGGAGCTGGTGGCGGTAACCCCAGACACCATCGAAGCCACCGCTACCACCCGCTGGTTCGGCTTCAAGGACGACGTCGTCATTCGCTTGCGCGAGACTGATGACGGCATACGAGTGGATATGCGCTCCGCCTCGCGGGTTGGCCGTAGCGATCTGGGAACCAACGCCGCACGGATTCGGGACTATCTCGCGGCCCTGGAGCGCCGCGTCGGGGGCTGAGGCCGACCTGCAAACTGAATGCGAATCGCAAGCAAAGATAATCTCAAGCCACTGAAATTATTGTGAAAATTGACCTTTTGTGCGATTCACCATAGGATGCCGGGCTATTACATCCCCCGGCGCTAATGGAAAGATTTACATGAAAGGCAACCAAAACATCATCGACGCCCTGAACGGCCTTCTCGCGGCGGAACTCGCCGCTATGGACCAGTACTTTATCCACGCCGAAATGTACGCCGACTGGGGGCTCACCAAGCTCCACGAGCGCATCGCCCACGAATTCGACGACGAGAAAGGGCACGCCAAACAGCTGATCGAGCGCATCCTGTTCCTGGAGGGCACCCCCGACATGCACACCCGCACCCCGGTGCGTATCGGCCAGGACGTGGAGGATATGCTGGCCAACGATTTGCAGTTGGAGTACGAGGTGGGTGACGCGCTGAAGGAGGCCATCGCCCTCTGCGAGCAGGAGCAGGACTTCCAGACTCGCACCGTGCTGCAGCAGCTGCTGGCCGACACCGAGGAAGATCACGCCCACTGGCTGGAACAGCAACTGCGGCTGATCCGGATGGTGGGGAAGCCGAACTACCTGCTCGCCCAGATGTGAGGCCCTCAGGGCTGCTCGATGCCCAGGGTCTCGATGAAGAGGTCGCGGCGGCTGAGCGCTTGGGCCGCTGCCTCGCCGCCATGGGTAGCGCAGGCATTGACCAGACACTCCGCGGCAGCGGCGAAGGCGACCATGCTGTTGGAGACGAAGCTACTCTCGTGGGGCGCCAGGATCGCCAGCTCGGAGTGGCGCACCAGCGGCGAGCTGGCGAAGTCGGTCACCGCGATCACGCGGATGCCATGGTCCTGGGCGGCGCGACATACCTCCACCACCTGCCGGGTGTAGGGCTTGCAACTGGCGGCGATCAGCACGTCGCCCGGCGATAGGGCGGCGAGCCCCTCGGCCACCCCCTGGTCGCTGCCGCCGAGCAGGGCTACATCGGCGCGCAGCATGGCCAGTCCGTAGGCCAGGAAACTGGCGAAGGCGTGGAACTGGCGCACCCCGTAGAGGCGCACCCGCCCCGCTCCCATCACCCGCTCGGCGAAGGCCTCCAGGTCGGTGTTGGAGAGGCCGTCCAGAAAGCGTTCGATGTTGTGACAGTGCTCGCGGCCCAACTGACGGGCCTGGGCGAGCAGGTCCCCGCGGTCGGCGGCCAAGGCCGCAGTAGCGTGCTGGCGATAGAAAGAGCGGGAACCGTCGAGGCGCTCGCTGAGCAGAATGCTCTGCAGCTCACCGAAGCGCTCGTAGCCGAGTGCCCGGGCCAGGCGCGAGATGGTCGAGGGATTGACCTCCAGGCGCCGGGCCAGGGTGGAGATCGACAGCAGCGCCTGGTCGCCGCTCAGCTCGAGCAGTTGCGCCAGCACCTCCTGGGCCTTGGGCCCGAGGTGCAGGTCTGTCTCGCCGCGGGCGATGGCCAGCGACAGGGCGCGCAGCGCCCCCAGGTCGCGGGGCGCTGTGTGCCGGTCAGTCGAAGAGGGTGTAGCAGGTGCCATGGTAGGGTCGACGGTCTCCGGGTGCATGCACTTCCCAATGAATACCGTCATTTAGCAACCGGAAGACGCCTGTCGCAAGGGTATTCTCGTGATCGGGGTCGTCTGCCTCGCGGCGGTAGATGGGCAGCCCTGCCCCGCCGCTGTCGCCGAGAATGGCCAGGGGGTCGCACTCGCCACCCGCGAGCAGCGCCTCGCCACGCCGCTGCCGATCCGCCGAAGAGTCGGTAACGATCTGGGCCGCCACCAAGTGCAAGGCATGGTTGGCGTGCACGCTGGCCGCCTCGATACGCCGCCGCGAGACCCTGCCCCCGCCGACCTCCAGGCTCAGCACCTCGGCCAAGCCCTGTTGGGCCAGGGTGAAGTGGAAGCCGCCGCCGACCGGGGCAGCCGCCAGCAGCGCCTCGATGGCCGCCAGGTCGGGCTGGGCCAGCATGGCGCGGGCCAGCACCATGCGTGGCAGCTCGGGCACCACACCGGTGAGGCGCAGGTTGTTCACCGTCTGGACGATGCCGGCCTCGGTGAGGACGAAGGTGTGGCCGGGGATCGAGCCGGGATAACAGAAGGCCAGGAAACCCGGCTGGTCATCGGGCCGCACCCGGGCCAGGAAGGCCTCACCATCGAGGCACGGCAGACCGTCCTCGTTGTGAGCGATGCAGGGGGTCTCTCCTGGCAGGATCACGGTAGTACAGCCATCGGGACAGTTGGCCAGCAGGTCACCGCGGCAGTTCCAGGCGAATATCGTCTCCAGCGGCAGTTCGAGGCCCGCCGCTAACCCCTCGAGCTCCTCCACCACCCAGGGCAGCCGCTCCCGGGTGGTGGCCAGCATGCGCGCTACCGTCAGGGCATGACGCTGGTGGGTGATGGTGCGCCACATCTCGCTATCCAGCAGCCGTTCATGGACCGCGCGCTGTCCGCGCCGCCCCAGGGCCAGGCCAATCTCGTAGTGACTGCCGGCGGCGTCGAGCCAACCCAGCCGACGCGCCACCGGGGATGAGAGATCAATGGACATGGCGCAGGAAGTCCTTCAGCCGAGGGTTGGTGGGATTGCAGAGCATCTCGCAGGGGTCGCCATCCACCGCGATCTTGCCATGCTCCATGAATATCAGCCGCGAGCCCACCTGGCGGGCGAAGGCCATCTCGTGGGTCACCACCACCATGGTCATGCCCTCCTCGGCCAGGTTGCGCATCACGTTGAGCACCTCCTGCTTGAGTTCGGGGTCCAGTGCCGAGGTGGGCTCGTCGAACAGCATCACCTTGGGACGCACGGCCAGGGCCCGGGCGATGGCCACTCGCTGCTGCTGGCCCCCGGAGAGCTCGGCGGGATAGTGGTGGGCGCGCTCCTTGAGGCCCACCTTGTCGAGCAGCTCGAGGCCGATCTCCTCCGCTTCCCGGCGGCTCTTGCCGCGCACGTGACGCGGCCCGAAGGCGACGTTCTGCAGCGCGGTGAGCTGGGGGAAGAGGTTGAACTGCTGGAAGACCATGCCGGCCTCCTGGCGGATCTCGCGCAGCCGGGCGTTGCCGGCCAGCACACTGATGTCGTCGACCCGCAGGTCGCCGCCAGTGATTTGCTCCAGGCCGTTGATGCAGCGCAGCAGGGTGGACTTGCCCGAGCCCGAGGGACCGATCAGCACCACTACCTCTCCCTGCTCGATGCTTAGGTCGACCTCGTCCAGCACTCGCAGCTCATCGAAGTGCTTCGACACGCCGCGGAATTGAATGATGCTCATAGGATCCGCAGCCTCCTCTCGATGACCCGCAGCAACAGGGTCAGGGTGCCGGTCATGATCAGGTAGATCGCGGCAATGGCGGTCCATATCTCCACCGCGCGGAAGTTGGCCGCCATGATCTCCTGACCGGTGCGGGTCAGCTCGCTGACACCGATCACAATGAACAGCGAAGTGTCCTTGAGGCTGACGATGCACTGGTTGCCCAGTGGCGGGATCAGGCGCCGGAACGCCAAGGGGCCGACGATATAGACCAGCACCTTCCAGCGCGGCAAGCCCAGCGCCAGCCCCGCCTCGGCTAGGCCGCGGCTGATCGACTGCAAGGCGCCGCGCACGATCTCGGCGATATAGGCGCCGGCGTTGACGACGATGGCGATCATCGCCGCCGTCAGCGGGTCGATGCGGATGCTGGCCAGCACCGGCAGGGCGAAGTAGAGGAACATCACCTGCACCACGATGGGGGTGCCGCGGATCAGCTCGATGTAGGCCATGGCGACGTAGTTGAGCGTCCAGTGGCCGTAGGCGCGCATCAGGCCGGCCACGACGCCCACCGCCATGCCGCCGGCGAGCCCCACCAGGGTGATGTAGAGGGTCATCTCGGCGCCATCGAGCAGCTCCGGCAGGAAGCCGGTGATGACGGACCAGTCGGTATTCATGGGTCACCTCGAAACAGAAGGCTCGGACGGGTTCACTCGGTGGGACGGGAGCCGAACCACTTCGCGTAGATCTCGACGTAGCGGCCGTCCTCGCGCATCGCGGCCAGGGCGGCATTCACCTCATCGACCAGCTCGCTGCCCTTGGGGAAGCCGATGCCGTATTCGTGGGCCATCATCGTCTCGCCCACCGCCTCGACCTGACCATTGCCGGCGGTGGCGACGTAATAGAGCACGTTGGGGGTGTCGTGCATGGCGGCATCGACGCGCCCGGTACGCAGCTCCAGGTAGGCGTTGTCGATATTGGGCAGCTTGCGGATGGCGGTCTCGGTGAAGTGCTCGTCGGCGTAGTCCGCCGAAGAGGTGCCCATCTTCACCGCGAGACTCTTGCCGGCCAGGTCGGCTGCACTCTGGATGTCGCTGCCGGACGGGACCAGCAGGGTGAAGCCGCTGTCGTAGTAGCCGTCGGAGAAGTCGATCACCTCCTCGCGGTCGGGGCGGATGGTGATGCCCGCCAGGGCCACGTCGACCTGGCCGGTCTGCAGGGCGGGAATGATGCCGGAGAAGTCCATCGGGCGCAGCTCGTACTCCCAGCCATTCTCCTCGGCAATGGCGGCCCAGAGGTCGATGTCGAAGCCGACGTACTCGCCATTTTCCACGAACTCGAAGGGCACGAAGGCGGTGTCGGTGGCGACGAGCAAGCGTTCGGCAGCAGTGGCCTGGGCGGCGACGGTCAGGGAGAGGCCGAGGGCGGCCCCGGTGATCAGGGTCTTCATGGGTGGTTCCTCGCGTGTTGTTGTTGAGGCGGAGGCGGTGCCTGGGAGCCTGTCGGACTTAACGCTGATCTGCTGCGAAACCCGGGCTTTCGGTCAAATCCGGCAGGCTCCTAGCGGCGACATGAAAATATATTTGCCCATAAATCGTAAAATGACAAGATTTTTGCCATTAACTGGCAAATATATTTGCGACGCTGTCTCACCCAGACAACGAAACCTCAGGATTTTCAAGGAAATAGCGTGCCGCCTCCCTATAAAGCCCTGAGACGGTCACGCAGGAGGATCACCCTGATAGGTGATGTGATATGGTAGGTCGCCATGATGCCCACACTGCACCGCCAGGCCTGACCACCGACGAGGCTGACATGCTGCGTATCTCCAACACAGTCGAACTGGCCGACTGGGAAATCGACATCAGCCAGATCCGCGCCCAAGGAGCGGGCGGTCAGAACGTCAACAAGGTAGCCTCTGCAGTACATCTGCGTTTCGATATCCTGCATTCCAGCTTGCCCCCCTTCTACAAGGAACGCCTGATGCAATTGTCCGATCAACGCATCAGCAAGGAGGGTGTCGTCATCATCAAGGCGCAGAACTACCGCACGCTGGAGCAAAACAAGGAAGATGCGCTGCAGCGGCTGAAAGAACTCATCCAAGGTGCGGTGAAACAGCAAAAAGCCCGCAAAGCCACCAAACCAACGAAAGGCTCCAAGCGGCGCCGGGTGGACAACAAGACCCGCAAGGGAAAGACCAAGGCGCTACGCGGCAAGGTTGAGGTTTGAGCCATAATGTCTCCAGGCATGGCCAACCGGGGGCATGGACATGGGACGGGATGTACACGATAGCCGTTTCCGGCATCGCTATCTGAGCCATGACGCGCTGACTCGTCAGCTCAAGGCGTGGGTTCAGGCCTATCCGCACCTGGCTCATCTGCAAAGCATCGGTATTAGCCCCAAGGGGCAGGAGATCTGGGTGCTCACCATTGGCCCTGAGCCCGAGCGCCCTCGTCCCGCTGTGTGGGTGGACGGCAACATGCACGGCACCGAGTTGGCCGGTTCCAGTGTCGCGCTGGCGGTCGCCGAGGCGGCACTGGCCCTGCACACCGAGTCGCTTCCCCTGCCCGGCGATGTCCCCGAGCATCTTCGCCAATTCCTGCAAGACGTCCTGTTCTACGTATGCCCACGCATCTCTCCGGATGGTGCCGAGCAAGTGCTCAGGCAGAGCGGTTTCGTACGCTCCGCGCCGCGGCGAACGCCGGATTCCGTCGACGGGCCCCATTGGCGCGCCAAGGACTTGGACGGCGACGGCCATTGCCGTTACATGCGCATCGATGATGAGGCTGGAGACTTCGTGGCATCACCCAAGTATCCCGGCCTGATGCTGCCGCGCCAGGTCGACGACCCACCGCCCTATTGGCAACTCTATCCCGAAGGGGTCATCGAGAACTGGGACGGCGAGACGATCCCCGAGCCCCAATGGCTGCAAGGCACGCCGGACTTCAACCGCAATTTCCCTTGGAGCTGGCAACCGGAACCGGAACAGGTCGGTGCCGGCCAGTATCCCGGCTCCGAACCCGAGACACGCGCCGTCATCGATTTCGCCATCGCTCACCCAAACCTCTATGCCTGGCTGAACCTGCATACCTTCGGCGGCGTGTTCATTCGCCCGCTCATCGATGCACCGGATAGCCGCATGGATCAGGGAGACCTGGCCATCTACCAGCAACTGGCTGCTTGGGGGCGATCCTTTGTCGGCTATCCCACCGTCAGTGGCTACGAGGAATTCACCTATCAGCCCGATACCCCACTGCATGGCGATCTCACCGAATTTGCCTACCATCAGCGGGGCTGTGTGGCACTGGTCTGCGAGCTATGGGACCTGTTTAAACGGATGGACCGTCCTCGCCCAAAGCGCTTCGTGGAACACTACACGGCCTTCGACCGAGAGGACATGGAATGGCTGGCGCAATGGGATACGGAACATAACCGGCAGCGTCTGTTCCACCCCTGGCAAACCTTACGTCATCCGCAACTAGGCGAGTTGGAGGTCGGAGGGCTGGACCCGGTCGTCGGTATATGGAACCCGCCACCCGAGATATTGCCGGCGATTTGCGACGGCATGGTCGCCTACTGGCTACGTGTTGCGGCACTGGTGCCCCGGCTGGCGATAGCGAACGTACGCTGCACGCCGCTCGGAGATGGCTATCGGGAGTTACGGGTCACGGTGGAGAATCGCGGCTACTTGCCCAGCTATGGGCTCAATGCCGCTCGAGAACGGCCATGGAACACGGGCGTGGACGCGCAAGCCAGTGCCGTGGGCTGCCGGCTTCAGGACCCCGGGAAGGGCCGTCAGACGCTGGGTCACCTGGATGGCTGGGGGCGAGGGTTGGGTGAGGCGTCGCTGATGCCTTGGTTCCAGCGTTCGCGCGGCAATGGCCACCAGGCCAATGTCCGCTGGATCGTCCAGGGCGAAGGAGAGGTCACGGTGCGCATCGGCGGACCGCGGCTGGGCTATGTGACCCGCACGATACCGATACCGGGAAACGCCACCGGCTAAGTGGTGCGGTCTAGTTGCTCACGTGCGGATCACTCGCTCCGCAAGGCTTGCTGGCGTGCGTATTCGCGGCGTTTCTGCTCGAGATAAGCCTGTTCATCCATCTCGCGGAGCTGACGCGGGTAGCGCTCAGTCGCCGCGAACCATCGCTTCAGGCGCTCGTCGAGCCGCTCGGACTCGGACACCATTCGCGTCTCGAGATGGACTTCCAGCGCCAGGTAGAAGCGCATGACATTGCGCTCGATCATGCCGCGTACGCCGCCCACGTAACGTGGCTCCCCATCCGCCTCATAACCCTCGACGGTAAACCCCTCGCGATGCCGACCACCAAAGGTGAAATAGGCCGACATGGCAAGCCGTGCGGGCAAGCCGAAAACCAGTGAGTAGCGCAAGTGAACCAGGCTCTCGTCCTCGCTATATGGCATTGCCTGCAACTGGAGACGGAAAGCACGAGTGCTGTATGGGCCCTGGTCGCCTTCCAGCACGGTGGCGAAATACTGGTCATACGCCGCCACGAGACGCAGGTTCAGATCGAGCCGCTCCGCCTCAGTAAGCGGTTGGTAGTCTTGCCTGCCGACATAGACGTGCAACCCGGTCGCGTCGGCGCCCTCTTCTTCCTCATGCAGACAGGCCTCGACGTTGAGGTGGAGAAACATGATCTCGCACCAGGCCGCTGCGGACTGCAGCTCGATGGCCAGCGTTTCAAGAGGATGGGGAATGCGGGCAAAAACACTGCCGCTCACGGAGTAGCGCCGTTCTTCGGATACCACCTGAAGCGGTTCATCCAACGGCGAGCCGGCGATCGCCTCGATCCACTGATCGCGGAGTGGCGTACCCTGAGCCATGGCCGGTGGCAGAGACAGCCACACGAGCAACAGGCAGAGAATGACGACCACATCATTCCCATGTCTTGACGACACGGTTGGCGATGAAGCGAGGCACCTGGGCATCGGCTTTTCAAACGACCGGCGATATCTGGATCGTAGTCAACGATCACACACCGGCACAAATAACGACACCCGTCAAAGTGAGCACGGAAGACCCTTGAATGTAACCTAATGTGTACTAATGTTTCAATAAGCCTGTCGTCGAAAGCGTACAGACTCGGTTGTAAGAAGCTTCAGATGTACCCCAAGCCGGAGGGTATCCCATGCACATTCAACACACCGCCGACGTTGATCACTTTCACCAAGGTATCGGCAGGACACATTGGGCGGGACGAACGATCATCACGGCACGACGCGAGCCGGATGAAGGTCCGATGAGTGTAGAGCAAGCGGCCAATGCGAGGCGCGAAGCCGAGTACGTGGCCAGGCGCAATGGCATCAAGGAGCCGCTGCTTCAGATCTGGAAGATCGGCACCTGAACCTCGAACGGTACCGGTATCCTGCATCAGTCGATGGGCTTCGCTTTGCGGAGCCCAGGTTGTCTCGGCAATGCCACCGGCGGTGTGATGCCAGAATTCTCAGCCTGGCTTGCATCGCTCGGTGGCGGCGAAGCCTTTGCGCTCACAATTCATTGATATTCCGGATATTAGCAGTCCGACGCCTCGGCATAGCCATTACGCTTCATTACCTTGCCGCCCTATCGATGGCCGACTATCGTTGGGCAATAGGGAAGTTTCCGGGTAGCCAATGGTTCCGGTCATCCGCCAAGTGTGAGGAGCCGCGATATGGCGACGGCACACGATCCCAGCTTTTATCGGTCTCCGGCTGACGCAGCCAAGGCGCCGCCCGAGAAGCTCGCCTACGTCGCCATGCCCAATGTCGAGGCCCCTCCGCAGCCCGATAGGCTGGCCGTGGTCGACGTCGACCCCGACTCGCCGACGTATGCTCAGATTGTGGGTCAGCTCGAGATGCCGAATGCTGGCGACGAGCTTCACCGTTTCGGCTGGAATGCCTGCAGCGCCTGCCTGTGTCCCGGGCATGATCACCACATGGAGCGGCGCTATCTCATCGTTCCGGGTATCCGTTCGTCCCGAATCCATGTGATCGACACTCAGCCCGATCCGAAGACGCCCCAACTGCATAAGGTCATCGAGCCGCAAGAGGTTCACGAGAAAACCGGCTATTCACGACCACATACCGTCCATTGCGGGCCGGACGGAATCTATATCAGCGCGCTGGGTGCCCCCGATGGCGAAGGCCCGGGCGGTATCCTCCTGATGGATGCACATAACTTCGAGCTTGGCGGAGCCTGGGAAGCCGAGCGGGGCGATCAGTATTTCGCGTACGATTTCTGGTGGCATCTCATGAAGGATGTCATGGTCACCAGCGAATGGGCGACACCGAACATGATCGAAAACGGTGTCGAGCCTCAATTGCTGCTGGGTGGCAAATACGGCCATTGCATGCACATCTGGAATCTCGAGGAGCGCCGACACCTCGAGACACTGGATCTCGGCAAGGAACACCAGATGGTGCTGGAGCTGCGCCCGGCGCATCATCCCGACAAGCTCTACGGCTTCGTCGGTGTCGTATTGAGCCTGAACGATCTGTCGGCTTCCG
This sequence comes from Litchfieldella qijiaojingensis, assembly GCF_014651875.1. Taxonomy (GTDB): domain Bacteria; phylum Pseudomonadota; class Gammaproteobacteria; order Pseudomonadales; family Halomonadaceae; genus Litchfieldella; species Litchfieldella qijiaojingensis. The sequence continues at coordinate 73,519 of NZ_BMXS01000014.1, read as the reverse complement.
TATGGCTGTGGCATCGGGATAACGGCAAATGGAAGGTTCAGAAGGTCATCGAGATCCCGGCGGAAGCCGCCAAGCCGGACGACCTGCCGCCATTGCTCAAGGGCTTCAAGGCGGTGCCACCGCTGATCACCGACATCAATCTGTCGACCGACGACCGCTTCCTGTACGTTTCATGCTGGGGTACGGGAGAATTGCGTCAGTATGATGTGACGGATCCCTACCATCCCAAGCCCACCGGTTTCGTCCGGCTAGGTGGCATCGTCAGACGTTCGCCGCTTCCCTCAGTAGAAGGGCCGCTGAATGGTGGACCACAGATGGTCGAGGTCAGCCGCGATGGCCGCCGCGTCTACTTCACCAATTCGCTTTATGCCGCCTGGGATGAACAGTTCTATCCCGACGGAGTGAAAGGCTGGATGGTCAAACTGGATGTGCCGCCGAAAGGGGGTATGAGCCTGGACCCGAACTTCTTCCTCGAATTCGACCCGCGCTACCGTGGCCACCAGGTCCGCCTGCAAGGTGGGGATTCTTCATCGGATTCGTATTGTTATTCGAAGTGAGAGGTTTACCATAGCGAAAGAATCAAAACATCAACCAAGGAAGATAGAAATGAGAAGCCACTGGCCATCGAGTTTGACGTAAGCAGTTTCTCGGAAAATATCGAGTGGTTGGAGCCGACCGACGAACTTCCCTGGAAGCAACCTCTCGCCAACATCCCAAACTTGCCGGTCAGCGCCGTGGTGGGAGTCCACCAGCTCGAGTCCGTGCTCGTGGATGGAAAGAACGTTTACAAGCTTAGAAAAGCCGTTTGCGATACGTCTCGTCCAATCATTTGAGCGAAATATAACGAGACAAAGGAAACTTACATGCTAGCGATCATTCTGGAATTCGACGTTGCAGAAGGGAAGGAAGAAGAGTTTCGTGAATCCTGGAAAGAAACGACGGAGTATATCCACAGGAATTTCGGCAGCCTAGGCTCGCGCCTGCATAGGGCGGAAGACGGCAAATTCATTGCTTACGCTCAATGGCCAGATCGTGAAACCTATGAGAAAGAGCATGACTGGTCAGAGGAAGGAGCCAAGTGTCGAGAGCGCATGCGAGAGACCCTCAAGTCTGAAAAAGTGACTGTATTGCACAAGCTTGACGTGGACACCGACTTGCTTGAACGGAAAATCTTTCACCTGCAGTAATCAGTGTGACAGCACTTGCCCCGCATTCTCGCCCTCAGGCTGGGCGAGAATGCGGTGATCCCCTGGAACTGCTTCCAGCCCCAAGAAATCTCCCATGGACCTCACAGCTATCCATTAGCGCCTGCTCACGGTCGCTTAGGCCATAGTCACGCACGACATGCGCGACCCTGAGTCAGTAGTTCTCGAATATCGAGGATCTCCCCGCCCGCTGCGCGGCTCGGTGCAGCTCCCGGCGCCTTGTGTGACCCACAGGGATGTGGGAAATGCGTGGGTCCGTCGGGAACGGACCTAGCCTTGAAACCGCCCGTCGATTCATTCAGTGCGCCCCTAAACGCAATTTCCCTCAGATGTCCCATCAATACAAAGAAAAGCGGTCATCTTCGTGTTGTTACTTGGGTTCTGGATTCTCGTCTCCTCGATACCATCGTCAGTAATGGAGACAACCAATACGGAGATTGGTATGCAGAACTCGAGCTACACCGTTGCCACCATAGCAGCACTTTCTTTGCTCACTGCCTGTGCCAGTGGAGGAGGAGGCGGCGGTGGAACAGGAGGGGATGGCTCTTCAGCAGGTGATGATAGCTCTGGCAGCGGCTCCACGGATCCCGAGATCACCATGGCCAATGACGAGATCCTGGTGGGGGTGGCCGATTCCGGATTTCGTCTGACCCATGAGAGCTTCTCCGACCAGGTCAGGTCAACGGCTAACCTCGCGGACACCTCAAGTTCGGATGTCACCACCGACCCGGATCACGGCACGGCAGTTACATCTCTGGCAAGCGACACTATGGCGAACAGTGCCTTGCTCCTTGCCAAGGTCAATGATGATTCCGTCGGCATGGCTTGGACGAATGTCCTGGACTACAGCGTCGGCTATCTGGCGGATGAGGGAGCGAGGGTAATCAATCTCAGTTACGAGGGCCGCATGGAGGCCCCCCATCCCAGCGCTTCGTACAACGGGGTCAACTCACTGGACTCGTTGCATAAGGTCACCACCAGCAACAACGGCTTGGGGTCCGTCTATGTGGTCGCTGCGGGTAACACGGGAGCGGCAATCCAAGCCAGCAACCCCATCCACCAGTATGACGGCATCTTCGAGAACATGCTTATAGTGGGTGGTTCCGATGGCAATGATATCCATCCTGCCAGCGCCTATCCCGGGGAGGATGCCGACTGGCAGTCCCGGTTCCTGGTAGCGCCAATGTTCGCGGAGATCGCGCTGGCCACAGGGGATCAAGACTATGGCCTGGGGGGCGGAACGTCCTTTGCGGCAGCACAAGTGACTGCGGCGGCGGCTGATATCATGGGCAAGTGGCCACACCTTACAGCAACCGAGGTTTCCGGGCTGCTCCTCTCCACCGCTAGCCAGGACTCACCGCTCTACTCCAGCAACAACTGCGGTAGTGGTGGAAACATCAACTGCGGTGACTACTACTTCGGCCAGGGCAAGCTCGACCTGGAGGAGGCCCTGGAGCCCCAAGGGACGTTGTCACTGCCAACGGGCAGTACGGTCGACGGCGCCTCAATGGACCCCTATTCCAGCTCTGCTGCGCTGTCTGCGAGCTTCGGGGATGCGTACCGGAATAGCGCTGCCCTACGTGACGTGGCAGCGTTCGATGACCTGGGACGTGACTACCGAGTGGACCTCTCTGGCAGCATTGTCGCCAAGCATGACCATGCCGAGCGCCAGGCCAACCGGATGACTCGCGTGGCGGCTCAGCAGCAGCAAGTGACTGAGCAGCGGATGACAACCTGGAACGATTGGGTACTGGCTTCGCGTTACCAGTCGGGGCCGGGTTCGATGGCTTCATCCTTCAAGGTGGATACGGGCAACTATGCCTTTGGCATATTTCACCTGCAGGGCGATGCGGCGACCCCGTCAGCACTCTCTGATGACCTATCGATGATGCCCATGATGTCTTTCCAGGAGGCTGGCGGCACGTTGGAGGCCCTGTCTCAACTGATTGGCGTCGACTCTTCCATGTCACTCAGCGACAACCTCCAGCTTGGCCTGCGGCACTGGCAGGGGGATCCCGGCGACACCACCTCGACCTTGAGCGAAGCGTATACGGCGAGGCACTCGGATGTCTCCATGACCTACAGCGCAACGGATCGCCTGGACGTGACCGCGGCAATGGGCATCACTAGGGAAGATGGGGGCTTCCTGGGCGCCCAAGGCCAAGGGGCCCTCTCGCTCGGCGATGACGGCCGCATGACCACCTCGCGCTTGAAGCTGGACTTCGATGTCACCGACACCATCACCACCTTCGCCCTCTATGCACAAGGCACTGGCGGTACCGATACGAGCAGCGGCCTGATTCAGTCGATCGAGAATGCTCGAACCGAGGAACTGGCCATGGGCCTTCTCTGGCAGGATGGCCCACACGCAGCAGGGTTTACCTATCGGCACCCTCAACGCTTGGATAGCGGCAAGGCTACACTGTCGGTACCTGTGGGTCGAACGCTTGATGGTACCGTGATCCGTGAAGAGCGCGAGCTCGATCTGACGCCCTCAGGTCGACAGCAGGATTTCGAGTTCGGTTACGCAGTGTCGCCTTCCGATCGCTCGCAACTGCAGTTCAACTTCCTCTACACTCTCGAGCCTTCCCATGACAGCTCAGCCAGTGATGATTGGGCCGCTATGTTCAGCTATCAGGCGGAGTTCTAATGCCACCACTGATGAATGCGCGGGCCATCCTGGGGGTGGCCTTACTCAGCACCACATTACTCTCAGGCTGCCAGGTGATGGCGAATAGTCCTCCCCAGGAGATGCTCGATGAGCGTGGCCGGGTGGTAGCCCGCTGGGTGAAGGCTGGTACGGACGGTCAGGGTTGCCAGCTCTATCGCCGAGTGTCCCTGAGCGAAGATCACGTCCCAGATGCCTCGCTCTGGTACTGGGATGGTAAATCCTTCACGGTGTCATCGGAGAAATGCACCAACCACAGAGGCAAAGCTCTCGACGATTGAAGCTGCCCCCACCCGACGGCCCTGCGGCATTTTTGTGCCAGCAATATGGTAGCCGTCCTGCCATGTCGTGGCCGGGTGGAGAGACGCAAAGGTAAGTACTGGCGCATGAGCCATGCTCATGGAAGCTCATCGTAACAATCTAGCTGGTCGGTGATCTCGAACCACGGCGCTTTCGAGGCACAGTAGATATGCACATTGGGCCGTTGCGTAGGCGCATCATCGAGCACACCCAGGCGAACGATATATTTGCCACGCTTCAGTTTGTGGGAGAACAAGTTCGAGCCGCAGCCACTGCAAAATCCCAACTCCGTTTCCTCGGATTTCGGGTAACGGGATACGAACTGTTCCCCAGCGGTGATCGAGAAGTCCTTCTCATCCACGAGGCCTCCTGCCGCGAACGCAGAGCCCGTCCACTTTCGGCACTGCGAACAATGGCAGTAGCCGATGAAATCGAATTGATCCGGCACCTGGATTTCCACTTTTCCACACAGGCATGAACCCGTCAGTTTTTTCATCGTGACTTCACCTCAGATGGCATCGAAGGAGTGACGAACGAGCGGGGCATCGAATGCCAGGTGGCCGGCGATATCGGCCATGGCATCGAACGGTTGTTCGTAGCTCCAGGCAACATCGGTCAGCGTCTCTCCGTCCAGTTCCAGAGAGTAATAACTGGCATCGCCCTTGAATGGGCAGTGGGTGACCGTAGCCGAGCGAGTCAGGCGCTCCATGTCGACGTCCTGGCGAGGAATGTATTGGCGATGGGGATAGCCCTTCTCGCGCAACTCGATGGCGTTCTGGGTATCGGCGATCAACGTGTCGCCGACCCAGACACGGACCCGCTGCGGATTGAGATGCAGGCTGATGTGCCCAGCGGGATCATGAATCATGACGTCGAGGCCTCGTTATCGCTGGTGTGCTAGCCATAACCGTAGCAGACCGATGCCCCCCGTTCTCACTCCGCTTCTTTGTACGCCACGAACTCACCCTTGCCGACGGGCACCAGACAGGTCGTGAATATCTCCATACCCTCGATATAGGCCATGAAGTCGGCCAGTTCCGGCCGATGCGAGATGGCGTTGTCGCAGACCAGTACCCCGCCGGAATTCAATGCCTCGATCACGTCGTCGGCGAAGTCGAGGTATTCCGAGCGCTCGGCATCAAGGAAAACGACATCGAAGCGCGCCTTCCGCGCCCGGAGATAGTTTGCCGCCGAACCTTCGATCTGCCGGATCTTGTGCGTCAATCCCGCCCTGGCGAAGTTGTCGCTGGCCTCGAGCACTTTATCGGGCGAGGCTTCGACGGTAGTGACCCGGCCCGACGCGCCAAGGGACGAAGCCAGCCACAATGTGGAGTAGCCATTCGAGGTACCGATTTCCAGTACGCTGCTGGCCCTCATGGCCTTGAGCAGTACCGCAAGGAACTGGCCGGTATCACGGGTGATATTGAGATATTTTTGGCTTCGCTCGGTAGCTTGGGCATCGTTCTCTTCGCCCTTTCGTTCCAGCTCCGCCAATAGTGTTTGGAGTGACATAGGCCTCCCTTCCCTCACTGATGTGGTATCGATGGGGACGAATCCAAGGCATCCCGCTTCATTTAACCCTATTCGGTGCATCCTCACCATGAGCTTGTCGCACACCGGCTTGCCCCCCTCACCCCCAGTGCTAGCTTGAGAGTCAGCGATCCCGGACAAGCCCAATAACGAACCTCGGTGGCTGACCATGAAACTCACTCCATCCCCCCATCAGCACCACGTCTTCTTCATCCCCCTTGCACTTGCTTCACTGCTGCTTGTCGCGGTCTTCTGGCATTCTCCCGCTCACGCCCAGGCATCGGGCCAGGTACCACGCCTGGAGCCATCGGAGTGCGCAACGCAGGCACTCAGCGAGCTACAGGCGCAGTGCTACACCTTTTACGGCCAAGAGAATTGGGATGAGCCGAACGGCACCATCATCGAGTTGCCTGTCGCGGTGTTCGACCCCGAAGCAGAAGCCGCGTCAGGGGAAAGCAGTGCCGATGTGCCGGTCGTCTTCTTCCCGGGTGGTCCCGGCTATTCCTCACTGGGCAATCGCGAGTACCTGGAACAGCTGCTCAAGGATGTCGGCAATCGCACGCTGGTAACGATGGATCATCGTGGATTCATCCATGCCAAGCCGACACTGAGATGCCCCAACTATGCAGCGGTATCTCCCTATCACAACATCATCCATACACCGGCCATTGCCTCTTCGTTGGATCCTATGGAACGCCTCGATAGCATCACCGGTGTCGTGGCCAACTGTTATCGGAAACTCCGCGCGGAAGGGGTCGAGGTTTCCCAATACAACTCCTACACGGTGAGTCGGGATGTCGATGAGATTCGCCGTTTACTCGATTACGACAAGATCGACGCCTTCGGCTCGTCGACGGGTAGCGGCACGGTACTCTCCTACATCCAGTATCACCCGGACAGCGTACGCGCCGCGATACTCGGCTGGCCCTGGTTCATCAACCTGCGCAACCGCGCCCCTGTGGATGAGTTGTACACCGCCAAGCAGACCTTCACTGACACCTTGGCCCTTTGCGTTGCACAGAGCGAAGGCTGCCGAGACATGCTGCCCGCCTGGTTCCTGGCGATCGACAGGACACGCCGCAATCTCGATGGCAGGCCCTTCGTCGCTTCGGTGGAGGAGCCCGACGGCAGCGAGAAGCCCCTCTATTTCGACGGAGCGGCCTTTCTCGACACTCTCTACCTGATGCTGGCCAGCGACTATGCCGTGCTGCCGAGCCTGATCACCGACATTGAACAAGGCGACTACTCACGTCTGAAGGATTTCTTCCTGATCGATCAATATGACCCCGAGCCTGAAGCCCCCAACTATGCACTGGGTTACTTCCTGGCCCACGTCTGCAACGACATGGGAACCAACCGGCCCACGCCTCAGGATTCAATCGCCGCCGTCAAGCGCGAGCCTGCCGTACTGGGCTTCGAGCCGCCCTGGCTATGCGCCTGGTGGGGTGGCAACGGTGATGTGCCCACCGAACACAACGATCCGCTCGTCTCGGATGTCCCGGCACTGGCGATTCACGGCCAGATGGATCCATGCTGCGGGACTCGCTGGAGCGAACATGCAGCACGTACCATGCCCAACCTCCAGTTCGTGGAATTTCAGGCCATGGGGCACAACCCCGTCACGGAATGCCGCTCGACCATGATCCAGGATTTTCTCGACGATCCCCAGGCGACCGTGGACGACAGTTGCAAGGATGAAGTGTCACTGGAGCCTTGGGTATTAGAAAAAACGGAGGAATGATCGAGCCGATGTCTGCACATCATTATACTAATGGATGACATGCTTATCAGCTCTAAGCATGATAACTGTCGTGTGCCAAGACACACGGATTCACATCGCAGGGATCAGGATAATGACTTCGACTCGATACATAGCCGTACTCTCGGCCATTCCACTCTTATATTGTGCTGTTACCGCTCACGCCTTGGACTGGCAGGAAGCGCCGCGTTACAACACCATCAACCTGTCATCCGGTTTCCAACCGGATCCCCAACAGTACGAGATCAGCGCCGGTGGCAATACTCCCGCCTCCAAGGCCGGCCCCAACTGTACCGGCTATGTCCACGGTCTGGCCCCCGACCTGGACCTCAATTTCGAGGCTGGCGAATACCAACTCATTGTCTATGTCGAGGCATCGGCCGATACCACCCTGGTGGTCAATGATGCCGATGGCAACTGGCACTGCAACGACGATTTCTCCTCGTCCAGCGGCACCAACCCAGCCATCAAATGGGTCAATCCCCCGTCGGGCAACTACAACGTCTGGGTCGGCACCCTTGCCGGTGGGTCGACCGAGGCCACGGTCAAGATCTCCGAACGGGATCCCGAGTGGTACGTCAGCGCCTCATCCGTGTCGGACAGCTCCGGGATCGAGTGGGGCGACGACGGCAGCGAATGGAGTCACGATGGGGAGTGCGACGATCCACGCTTCGACGGCCCCGGCGTGCATTCCATCAACATCGACGAAGACCGCTACCATGATGCAAGCGATTGTCGAAGCCTCTATGAACAGGGGCAGGTCTATTTGAAGTGACCTTTCGCCTCGAGCCCATCACATCGTGATGGGCTCGGCCACGTTCCTTGGCGGTCTATATCCATCCCTTGCGGCGGAATATCCATGTCAGACCGGTACCGATACCGAACATGAAGGCCAACACCACGAAGTAGGCGTATTTGAAACCGAGCTCCGGCATATTCTCGAAGTTCATGCCATAGATACCGACGATGAACGTCAACGGCACGAAGATGGCGGTAATGACCGTCAGGATACGGATGGTGTTGTTGAGCTGGTAGTCAATCAGAACCTCTCAACTATTCCCTAGACCGCAACAACCAAATCAAAGCCGTTGCTTGCAAAGCTGCAACCAGACTAAAGCATGCTCGGTAACCCTCGGCAGTATATGCCGTTCCGGATCCCCCACTCCAGAATCCGATCGCAACGCCAATACCCCATTGTAAAGAGAAAGCTCCCAGGAAAACCATTAAATTGAATGCAGTGATCACTCTCCCCATCAGGGAAGCATCAAAACGTGGAGTAATAACCGCATAAAGAAGGGTGCCGGAAGAGCCACATAATCCAAACATTAACCAGAAAAGAAGGACATTGCTGGTAGGCTGCCAAGCCAACACCATAACCGACAGCATGAACAACACTAGACCGGTGCCTGCCACCTTCATTGAACCAATGCCCAGCCGTGCCATCCTTTCTGCCAGTGCTCCCCAGGCAACAAAGCCGACTGTGGTAGCCAATGCCAACAAGAGCAAATGGTGCGCGACTTCATTACGGTCCAGACCTGCGACGTCACGTAACCATGGCCCAGCCCAAAGTCCCTGGACCGCCATGGTTGCACCAGGGAACACCATGGCTGCAGGCGCAAAGCGCCAGAACACCGAGCTACGAAGAATGCGATTCAAGGCGGCAACCTGTTGACTCAACGGCTCTACCCTGGCCATATTCGTTTTCTCTGGCACCACACACCACAGTACGGCCGCCGCCACGACACAGGCCATCGCCAGCCCAACGAACAGTACTCGCCAAGTCGTCATACCCAGTATGGCTTCGACAGGGGCGGTGGCACTCATCGCACCAAGCCCTCCGCAAGCCAGCAAGAATCCATTGACAAGGGGTAGTCGCTGAGGATCGAACCACAACGAAAAGGCCTTGAAACTCGCCATCAAGCAAGCAGACACTCCCAGACCGATCAAGGCCCGCCCCACGCCAAGCGTCGCCAGTTGTTGCCCTACGGCGAAGATAAGAGAACCGGCTCCTGCGATTAACAGCAGAAACGCCTCCACTCGGCGCGGGCCAAAACGGTCTAGGAGCACTCCCAAGGGCAACTGAAAACACGCGAAGGCAAGAAAGTACAATCCCGTCATCAGGCCAAGCTGGTCGGCACTCATGCCAACATCGGACTCCAGCTCACTCGCAATGACAGCATTGACGTTACGAAACAGATAGGAGAGGAAATAGCCGGCAGCAAAAGGAAGAAAAACCCGAAAGAAACGATTCATCAGGATAACGGGCACTGCCTGGACAGGGTTGTGCAACTTAGCCTCCTTTATCGAGCTACCAAGATAAGGAAATTACATCATGCCCTCATTCACATAAAACACTCCAGCATCTTTTTTTCAACAAGGAGACTCTATAAATTGGCAATGAGACAATGGTGGGAGCCGCGGGCTGGCATCGGCGACCGACTGTGCGCCGGTCGCCACCTGCGTATGCCATGGACATTACCTAATCACAAATAACCGAGCTCGCTACAGGCACGCTCGGCCCCCTCATGCAATTCAAACCTCCCCGTATTATGGCAGACCTCCTCAGGGTAGAATTCGCTCATTGACTTAAGCGCATTTCGCATCTTGGAAGCATTCTCCAACACACTCTTTGTCAATTGATAGGCAAGTTCCTCATCCATATCCTCATGCACAAAAAGCACATGGTCTACCGACGCCGTCACAAACGGCTCTTTCAAACTATCGTAGAATTCTGCCGGATGGTCGACCTTGATATATCCGCCATAACTGTCGATCAGCGTGTCAACAATATCTTCCTCGATCTTCAGCCAGACGAGGTCCCTGACGGAAGCGTCCATATCCAGCATGAAGGCTGCAGGCGCGCGGGTCATCACCATCGAGACATCGACGTGCCCATCGATCATCAGTGACGAATGCTCGGCCTGAGGATTATACGAAACACTCCCACCCCAATCGTTCAAGTCCTCGATGCTAACACCATACACTTCCAGGAAACGTCGAGCGGTCAGTTCACCGGGATTGCCGCGCTGGAAAAAGGCCCACCGTAGCGAAGGCTTTTCATCAAACAGCTCACCAACGGTCGTTACCCCATCGGGCAATGCGCTACCACGGATCATAAAGGCAGAATGGCTCAGCGCATTGAAGCGTACCAAGGCTCGCAGGTTTTTCAGGCCATCGGGGGCCCGTGCACCGATATCTCCCGTGCCCTCCATGGCATCCGCCGTGGTGATGGTATCGGTGATACCTATTGCCTCGTTCGGCGCTCCCCTCGATATATGGAACGGATTGGTCGTGCCCCCTCCCGAAACCGCCGAGATGTTCAAACCGTCTATTTCCTTTTCCCAATCCGATATCCATACCGACATGACCTCCATGTAAAGGCCGCCGACGGAGCCGGCATAGGCTGTCATATCAATGTCCTGGGCCATTACCCGGTCGGAGCTTGCCATGCCGGCTGCGACCATCAATCCCGCTGCTGCTGACGCGTATTTAATGTTTTTCATAACAACTCCAATTGATTTGTAATTGTTTAACAAAATCAAGGTGAACCATTCACGGATGAACCATGCACCTTTCTTGCATCATACCATTGCCAGGAAAGCACCAGCCCGACAGCGAGTGCTGCCAGCACATCCGTCCATGGCATTGGCATGACAATGGCCAACAGCGAGACACCCAGAAGTGCTCGCTGCACCATATTCAGTCGATGAAGGAACCAATCGGACATCAACACCACGAGCCCAATGACTGCAACAGTCGTGCTGATGAAGACCTGGAGACCGAACCAGAATCCATGTTCTCCAAGATTCAGAAGCGTTGGATTATAAGCAATCACGATCGGAATCACATACGCGGGCATACCGAGGCGGAGGCCACGCATACCGGCACGCGTGAAGCTACAACCGGCGATCGACGCTGCCGCAAATGTCGCCACGCAGACAGGGGGGGTAATGTTCGCGGTCAGGGCGAACAGGAAAATGATCATGTAGGCGACGAAGGGGTCAAGACCGAATTCCATGAGTGCAGTCGCGCCGAACAATGACGCGATAAGAAATGCCCCGGTTACCGGCATACCGAAGCCAAGCACTATCGTCATGGCCCCTACAATCAAGAGTGCCGGAAACATGTAGCCACCGCTCAGATCTACCAGAAGCCCTGTTATCTGATAAGGAACGCCCGTCATCTCAAGGATCGCGATACCGATTCCAGCGCAGACCAATACGATACCGATCGAGACGATACGCTTCATCGTGGACACAGTCGCATCCACCAATTCCCGAATCCCCATCCTCGTTTCACGGCGTAGCCAGCTGATGGGGATGACAGAAAGCGTCGCTACCGTCGCGGCGAAGTATGGCGTATATCGCATGACAAGCAGAACGATCAGGATCACCAAAGGCAAGGCCAGGTGCCAGTAGCGCGACAGGACATCACCAAGACTTATCTGTTCTCCTTCTGGCTCATACACGCCAATTCCCGCTTTATTCGATTCAATATGAACCGCGAAATACAGTGCAAAGACATAGAAGAAGGAGGGAACCAGTGCAGCCACGGCGACATAGGCATAACTGACACGGCTGAACTCGGCAACGATGAAGGCCGCGGCCCCCATCACAGGAGGAAGCAGCTGACCAAGCTGAGAGGCGCAAGCTTCTGTAGCCGCCGCGAACTCTCTACGATAACCAGCCCGCTTCATCAAGGGGATCGTCACCGCTCCTGTTGCATAGACATTGGCCGCCCCACTGCCAGTCAACGCGCCGAAAATCACGCTGGCAATAACGGCCGCCTTGCCAGGCCCGCCCTTCCGGCCACGCGTCATGGACACGATGATCTGCGAAAGAAGACGCTCTCCCCCCGCCGCCTGCAGGAAGGCGCCAAAGGCAATGAACATGAACACGATCGACAGCGACAGTGAAGCAAGCGATCCGTAAACACCGGTCGATGTCAGGAAGATATGATCAAGGAATTTCTCGGCACCTGCCCCTTGGTGGCGAAGCACGCCGGGCAAGTATGGGCCAAGGAGGGTAAAGGCACCGAATGCCACGATGATGATCGGAAGCACCAGGCCCACTACCCGTCTTGCCAGCTCGATAATAAGTCCAATGGTAACCACGCCAACAATCCAGTCGCCTGTAGTCAGCGGATCCAAATAGGCCAAGCGTAGGGTAATGCGCTCATAGTCATTCAGAATATAAACGGCTGAAACAAGCCCGAGGATAGCAAGAACCCAATCAAACCAGTGAGGTACATGAGGGGATTCTTCTGCACCATTCTCCACAGTTTTAGGGGTCCGGAAAGGAAGAAGGAGAAACCCCAGAAAAATCAGCGCACTGACATGGATAGGCCGAACCATCATGGGCTCGGGAACGCCTGTGAGAGCTATGTAGAAGTGATAGATGGCAACGACCAGCATCACTGCGGTTACGCTTCGTACGCTAACCGACATCTTGTTAACCTCCCCTTGTTGTACTTGGCGAACGCCACAGTTGCTGTGCACTCGCTGCGCTTCTATCAAACAACAGGTCTCTGCATGTCAACCTCTGTGTGGACGTAAAGCTGCTGCATCGGGGTATGGTTTTGTCGAGATAAGATGGCGACGACCTCGACGAACTTCCAGTGAGCAATGAGGTCGTCACCACACAAGTTTAAGAGATTTCCTCCGCCTTCAATGGCATGTCCATCTTGCGGAGTATCTCCTGCACTTTTGCCACGTCCACATCCCTGACGGTGGTCCCCGAGGCGACCGCGACAGCGGCGGCTACGCCGGCGGCCTGACCAGTGGCCATGCAGGCAGGCATGTTACGGGTACGGCCGTGGGCAACATGGTCGGCCGAGATGCAGCGACCTGCCACCAGCAGTTGACCCACGTCCAGGGGTACCAGGCAGCGGTAGGGGATCTCGTAGGGTCCGAGCCCCCGGAAGTCCACGTCCGCCCCCTTGACGTCGTGCACGTCCATGGCACAGTTATCGGCGGCAATGGTGTCCTCGAACGCTACGCAATCGATGACATCCTTGCCCGTCAGCATGTACTCCCCGCGTATGTGGCGGGTTTCACGCACACCGATCACTGGGGCAATCTGTCCGATGTGGGCATTCTCGAAGCCGGGGACCTTCTCGACCAGGAACGCTGTATAGGCCTCTATCTGACGGTAGATCTCGAGCATTGCATCGCTCATCTCCAGTGGCGACAGCCCATCCACACCAAGCACTCGCGTGGCGTTCACATAGAGCACACCGTTGGCCGTCTTCAAGGTGATGTTGTCGCGCTGGAGCTTGATGTTCTTTTCTTTCTGGTAGTCTCTGATCAGATTATTGAACCCCGTCAGCCACAGGCCGTAGTCCAGATCCTCATCGTTCTCGGGTATGGCTCGCGCAGGGACCTCGTCCGGGTTGGCCTTGGCCCATTCAGCCAAGCGTTTCACGTCCACGTTAGAGAGAGTGAAATACATGGAAACCGGCTGCACAGCATGCGCATCGCCATCGCCGAGCACGTAGGGTGCACCAGCAGCGGCCGCGACGTCGGCATCTGCTGAACAATCGACGACTACCTTGGCACTCACATACTGACGGCCGCCCTTGCCCTCGATGATGACGCCGGCAACCTTGTTGTCCTCCATGACCGGCGCCGACACGACTGTCTCGAAGAGCACCCGCACCCCCGCTTCATGCAGCAGGCGCGTGAGCAGCATTTTCATGATTTCCGGATCACAGGGCGATGCGATCTTGACGTCTTTCACCTTGGTGGTGGCGACATAGTCGGCACCCACGCCTCCGACCGAACGCGCGAGGTTCCAGAGCTCGAGGGGGATGCCGCCCGACAGGACGCCTGACGGTTTGGTGTTCAGGCCCAGCGTCATGTTGCCACCGAGCGACCCGAAACGCTCGATCAGTACAACGCGCTGCCCTTGGCGCGCTGCTGCCAGAGCCGCCATCGGCCCCGTGGTGCCTCCACCAACGACGACGATGTCGGCATCAAGCAAGCAAGGAATCTCACGAGCGGGTTCGGTGATGTTCGGCAGATTATTCGACATTTCTAGCTCTCCTTGTTCTGAGCCAAGCGATGTGGGTGCACCACAGCATCCAGCATGGTCTATCTTTTGATTCATATACGTAACAATGATTCGCACATGAAACTATGGTAGGCTATTCTGGTGTTGTCAAATACAATGGACTGAGTTCCGAGCGATGCTTGCTTCAGGCGATGGGCTGCCCGATGCTTGCCCTTGAAGCCAGCCGGTGCTTGCGCCAGGAGGAGGATGCAAATGGAGAGACCAGACGTGGATGACAAGACAAGCGAGGTGAACCAGAACTACATAGTGCCTGGGCTGCGCCGCGGACTAGCCGTACTGGGGTTGTTCGGGCGGTCGCGGCCGTCCATGCGACTTGCGGATATCGGCCGGGAGTTGGGTCTGCCACGGGCAACCGCCTTTCGACTGGTTTACACCCTAGAGGCCGAAGGTTACCTCCTACGAGGCAAGGACTCGGCCACCTACCGCCTCGGTCCACGGGTATTGACCCTGGGTTTCGACTATCTGCACTCGCAGGAGCTGGTCGAGGTAGCAGGCCCGCTGCTCGATGAGCTGAGAGACAGGATGAGTGCGAGCACACATATGGGATTATTGGACGGCCGTGATGCGCTTTACGTGTATCGCGCCCCGTCCCACCAACGCCTGTCGAGCAACCGCCACGTGGGCTCGCGCCTGCCGGCCCATTTTTCGTCTCTCGGCAGAGCCATACTATTGGACCTATCGGACGAGGAGCTCGCCGAGCTCTATATCAATTACGATTTCCATGCTGTTACGCGGCATGGACCGGGCAACTTGGATGAATTGAAACGCTGTCTCGAAACGGAACGGAGAAGGGGATACGTCGCGGGATCATTCATCTCTCCCGGCATCATCAGCGTCGCCGCACCTGTGCGGAATGAAACCGGCCGCGCCGTTGCTGCAATCAATGTCTCGGATTATGAATCGCTTCCCTGCATGGAAGATATCCATGGCACGCTGAAGGACAATGTGCTTCAAACCGCCAGTGAGATTTCCCGACACCTTGGATACAGCGGGCCTCAACATGGAGCAACTACTGCCAGTCGTTGTCAGGTGACGGATGAAAGTTAGATCCAATGGGCAGGCAAGTAATCTATTTTCATCCGGATCTGGTCAAGCGCATCCGATGTGGCGCCCCATGGGCGATGGCGAACGAAGATTCGTTCTATCGTTTTAATCAACCATCCACGACGAGGACTCGTAGGGGAACGGGCTGGACTCACACGTTGCTATCATCGTGTTACAGGCTATCTCAGTGGTAGGGACAATCGACACTAGCGTGGCTCAACCCTCGTGGGATGAAACCTCGCCAGGCAGCCGATAACTGCCCCCTTCACAGTTCTTCTCAGATCCATCCCTTGCGGCGGAATATCCACGTGAGGCCAATACCGATGCCTAACATGAAAGCCAGCACCACGAAATAGGCGTATTTGAAACCGAGCTCCGGCATATTCTCGAAGTTCATACCATAGATACCGACTATAAAGGTCAGCGGCACGAAGATGGCAGTAATGACCGTCAGGATACGCATGGTGTTATTGAGCTGGTGCGATGAGATCGAGAGGTAACCGTCGACCAGATCGCCGCAAATGTCATAGTACATCTGCGTCAGGCTATAAAGTCGCTCGAAGCGTTCGAAGACGTCATTGATGGCGTGCAGGGTTTCGGCATTCTCACGCGAAAGATGCCGGTAGTCGTAGGCGATCAGCTCGCGCGTGATGCCCTGGTGATAATTGAAGACACGGCGCATCTTCACCAGTCGTGACCGGAAACTGATGATCCGTCTCATCAGCTTGTCGGTACCGGCTGCCTGCAACTCGTCTTCCAGATCGCTGAGCTGGGTCTCGAATTCCAGCAGGCTGTCCAGATAAAAGCCGGCAGAGATATACATGATCTTCAAGGCGACATGCTCGGGCGATATCCGCAACAACGCCTTGCCCTCATTCTCGTACAAGCGATCGATGCTCAAGGCCAGGCCAGGGTGAAGGCTGATCAGGTAACGATCGCTGACAAAGAAGGAAATCTGCTGGGGCTGATAATTCAGCTCGGCATCGAAAGAAGAGATACCTCGGTAGATGATCAGGGTATGGGTCTCGAACTCCTCGATCTTGGGCGGGTGGCGCTCGCGATGCGCATCGTTGATCGCCATGGGATGGCAACCAAACTCCTCGAGCAGCGTTCGCTCGCGTGCCATCGCCTCGCCTTGCAGGTCGATCCAGATGTAGCTTTCTGGGTCCTGTTCCCAACGCGCGATGAGTTCCTCTCCACCGGTTTGTGATAGGCCATCGGCGCTGACCAGCAGGGTGCGTAGCATGGTGTCTCCAGCAGTCCGTTAGGGAAGCACTGAATAAATGCCTACGCGAGCAAATCGCTGCGTTGCGCGGTACGCGGAATCCTTACCTATACCCCATAGGCTCCGGTTCCTGTGTTCCGTGCGCCTTGCGCTTTACTCCGCTCGTCGATTTATTCAGTACTTCCTTTATATAAGGCACAACATGCCTCAATGCCGCCTGACCTTCCAGATCCGCCATGCGAGAAGGCCGATGATCAGGATTCCCAAGGGCCCGAAAATGGCGGCAGCAAGACGCGGCTCGATACCCATGCCCAAGGCGTCGAGCCCCTCAAGTGAAAGCTTGAACAGGCTGAAGATATAGTAGCTGATGACGATAATCGAGAGCCCTTCTACTGCTTTCTGGATCTTGAGCTGGCTGCTGGTGCGCTCGTTCAGGCTCTGCAGCATTTCCGAGTTCTGCTCTTCGATCTCGACCTGGGCACGCGTCCGCAGCAGATCGTTGAGTCGGGCAACGCTCTGGGCCAAGCTCACTTGGCGCTTGTCAATCGCCGCACAATAACGCACCGTCGGCTGGAAGCGCCGCAGGATGAAGGTCCCCAGCCGTTGGCAGTCCGCCACCCGAGTCTCACGCAGTTCCTCGATGCGGGTAAAGACGATCCTGGCGTAGGCCTCGGTGGCGCTGAAACGCTGCCGCGAGCGGGCACTACTGTGCTCCAGCCGCGCCGAAAGCGAGGAAATGGCATAGAGCAGCGGACGCGAACTCTCATGATGGTTCGCAGCGTTGCGGTCCGACAGTTCGCCGAGTTCGCGCTCGTATTGCCTGAGCTCCACGCTGAGCTCCTTGGCCAGCGGAAGCGACAGCGAGGCCATCATGCGATAAGTCTCGATCTCCAACAGCCGACGCGTCATCCTTCCCAGTCGATAGTCGTTGAGCTTGCGGTTGACGATCAGAATCCGATTGACGCCCTCCGGGGATAAGCGGAAATCGCTCCATACGGTCGCATCTCCACCGCCGACATTCGAGCCCGCCGGATCCTTGAATCCGTAATCATCGGTCTTTCCCGCCCAGCTCGCTTCCGATTCGACCAGTACCAGGCTGGCATTGATCAGCGCCTCGCGTTGGCCCTCGACGATTTGTGCCAGCACGGCGGGGGGTGCGGGCCAATACTCGCCGCCCTCACCTTTGGGCACCAGCATGGTGAGTGTGAAGAACTCGGTATGCCGCTCCCACTTCATGGTCAGGCCATCGACCTTGATGATCCCCTGGGCGGCATTCGTATCCAGCGGCGTTTCGGCAGCCTCGCAAAGACGGCGCACGATAGTGTCACAGACGCCGTCGGCATCGAGAAAGGCGAAATGATGCAGGTATGCCGGATCCGAGAAATAGATCGAAGGCCGGGCATGAAGCTCGTTGTGCAGGATTTCTCTCTGGGGATGCATGGTCGGGTCTGCAAGGTGACGGAAACAGTGAGCGTAACGTCTGAGGCCGGCTAGTCAAGTCGACTTCCCGGCAGGTCCAAAAGTCGTATGCGACTTGCGCACCGGTATCACGAGTTCTCGTCGATATGCCTGATCCTGCGCCGAGCCTTGCGCCACTGTCGGCGTTCACGTTCCCGCTTGCGCTGCCTGGCCAGCGCATTGCCGTTGGCAAGCTGCGATAGATATTCGACTTCCACCTCGGACAACGGCGTCCCTTGTTCGCGCCCCATGACGATAGCCTCCGCTTGACGTCTCTTGGGACGCTAACCGGGGACTATTGCCAGTCGATGACAAGGGGCGCGGGTTTAATGCTCTTCAGCAATACGTGCGGCCAGAGCATCGAGCTCGGAATGAGCAAAGACCTCGATGCCATGACGGCGCAACAGTGCCGCCGTGGCTCCCTCGCCTGAATGGCGGAAACCGCTGAAACTACCGTCGTGAATCTCCCGGCTGCCGCAGGAGGGGCTGCCATCGGTAAGCAAGGCGAAGCGACAACCATGCTCCTGGGCAAGCCGCAGCGCCAGACCAGCCCCAGTGATAAAGGGAGCGGAAACATCGTTACCCGATGCATCGAGGATGCGCAAACGTCCTTCGAGCACATCATCGCCATTACCGCCACCTTCGATCTCGGCAGGAGGCCGTGGCGTGGGTAGACCACCGGCGACTTCCGGGCAGATAGGCACCAAAAGGCCTTCCCTTTGCCACTCGGCGAGCAGTGGGTGATCAATTCGCTTGTCCGATCCGTTGTAGCGTACCGGATCCCCCAGCAAACACGCGCTGACTAGAATCTTGGCTGGCATGGCGGAAGCCTCCCCTGCTACTAGGATAAATCATCATAGAGACATGTATGTTTCCAGAAATCTCACAATGTCAGTGCAAAGCCTTTCCTTTCTTATCTGCTAATTCGTCTCGTTTCGAGGCAGTGTCGGGGAGGGTGACACATCCGTTGATATTTTGAACCTGCGATGCACGCTGATCCCCTAACATAGCATGCACATACTCACACAATCAGGGAATTGGACAATATCATCTGGCGCGCTATTGTGTTCAAAAAGGTGCGATGGTCGAACAAGGAAATTAATGACTGGAGATGCTGGTAGCTTGCCTGCAGATCGCGGTCATTGTTGATATCGACTCCCCAAGAGAGACTCACCGATAATTCCTGTCATTCCAAGGCCAATCTTGAGCGTCACGTCACTCTTTCCCGAACAGAAAAAAGCCTGGAGCCAGCATGAAAGCACTGATCATCGACGACGATATGGAAATCCAGTCTCTGCTCGGCTCCTTACTGGTCCGGCGTGGTTTCGAGGTCGACACCGCCGATGGCCTCCAGGACCTGGCCTACCAGCCCGAGCGGTTGGATGTCGAACTTATCCTGCTGGATTTCGACTTGGGTACCTTCACGGGCCTGGATGTGATGCACTTTCTCCAGGACCTGGGCCTTCGTTCTAACGTCGCACTGTTGAGCGGCTGCGGCAAAGGTATGGTCACACATATCCTTCATACCGGCAGATCCCAAGGGCTTCGCATGCTGGGCCACCTGCCGAAACCAATCCGCATCAAGGCTCTCGATGCACTACTGGCTCGAGGCATTACTCAGCAGACTGCCTTGCCCCGAGCCGAACTGGAACGGGCTATTACCGAGCATGAGCTGGTGCTGGCCTACCAGCCCAAGCTGGAGCTGGCCACGGGACACGTAATAGGCGTCGAAGCACTGGTGCGATGGCAACATCCCACCCTTGGCATGATCTCGCCAGACCGATTCATTCCACTTGCCGAGGAGAGCGAGCTCATCTTGCCGCTGACATGGCAGGTATTCGACATGGCACTGGACCTATTGCGCCGCTGGCGCTCTCAAGGTATCGAGCTGGACATGGCGGTGAACCTGTCACCGCGACTGTTGAGGGTCCCGGATTTTCTATCGCGCATTGACCGATCCCTGGCCCACCACGGTGTCGATTGGCAAGGCTTGACCATTGAGCTGACGGAGAACGCCGGAATACAGTGCTTCAGCTACGCCCGTCATCTGCTCGGCGCTCTACGTGACCATGGCTGCCGTCTGGCATTGGACGACTTCGGCACTGGTTATTCCTCCATGACACAACTCTATCGCCTCCCTTTCGACGAGTTGAAAGTGGATCGCAGTTTCGTATCTCTTAGCGATAAGGATAAGGAAGCGCAAGCCATTACCCGAACCATCGTCGATTTGGGTAAGCGTCTGCATCTCGACGTGGTGGGTGAAGGCATCGAGACATTAGCGCATGTCCGCTTGTTGGAGGAAGCCGGATGCACCAGTGGCCAGGGCTATCTGTTTGCTCGCCCAATGCCCGAAAACGAACTGACACAATGGCTGAGTGCCTTGCGGGAAAAGAACACTCCCCTTGACAAGTTGCCGCGCTGGGAACGTCTTTTGGCCACACGTGATTCAAGAAGTCAGTAAACGCGCGGATTTCAAGGAATCGCGGGTAAGGGTCTTCAGGGTTTCCAACTCCGCCATACGGCGTTGCAATGAGGAGACATCATCGTGTAATGCCAACTGCTCGAGTGATGAGGCCGCACGTGCCATGGCGGCGCAACCCAGAGAAGACGAGGCTCCTTTGAGGGAGTGTGCCGCTTGGCGCAGGCTATCGCGATCCCCCTGTTCGAGCATGACTTGCATATTGGCCTGGCGAGCACCCAATCGAGTGAGATAGGTGCTGAATAGTCCTTCGATGACTTCACGATCCAACGATTCCTGCAACTCAGCCACGATCTCGGGATCCAGCACATCCGATGTCGATAAGGATACTGCCGTACTATTGGATTTCGGGGCTATTCCAGGTTCAGGAAGTCTGACCACTCGCTTATCATGCGGGGTATCCAGAGGCATGGGGTCGCTCAACGACCGATCGCTACCACTTGGTGTTGCATCGCCAACAAACTCATCCATGTATTGCGTGAGAATGCGACGCAAATCCTCGCGTTTGAACGGTTTACAGATGATGTCGTCCATACCGGCCTCGAAGCAACACTCACGATCCTCCGGCATGACATTGGCCGTCATGGCAATGATCGGAAGATGCCCTTGACTCTCTTGAGCCCGCCAGCGCCGAGTTGTCTCCAGGCCATCCAGCACCGGCATCTGCATATCCATCAGCACCACGTCGCATCGCTCGGCGTTCAGGGTTTCAAGGGCTTCTTGCCCGTTGCCAGCAACGATGACCAACTGGCCAAGTTGCTCGAGCATGGCTCGCGCCAACGTCTGATTGATAGGGTTGTCCTCAACGACTAGCACGCGCCAGGGAGGCAACCGATCGCCATTCGTTATCTTGGAGACGCCCTCAGAAACCTCGTGCTCGACTCCTGGCAATGGGATCTCGAACCAGAACCGGCTCCCCAAACCCAACTGGCTTTCCATGCCAATATTGCCGCCCATCGCCGTGACCAGCCGCTGACATATCGCCAACCCGAGCCCCGTCCCTTCATGGCGTCGGGCGATGGAGGTGTCGACCTGGGAAAACGGCTCGAACAGACGGTGTTGCTGGGAAGCATCGATCCCGCAGCCCGTATCGCTGACCGTGAACTTGACTCCCCCTTCGGCTTCGGCCGCAACCTTCAGTACGATGATACCTTCGGTAGTAAACTTGAACGCATTGTTGAGCAGGTTCATCAACACTTGGCGTAACCGGTTGACGTCACCTTCGACATGGTCGGGCAGACGGCTGTCCAACTGGCAATGGAAACGGAGATCATCGTTTTCGCTACGTAACCGGTAGCCGGCACATAGCTGATCCAGAAATGCCTTCAGATCGAAAGGGCGACGGTCCAGATCGAGCGATCCGGCCTCGAGCTTGGTGTAGTCGAGTATATCGTTGATCACGGCCTGCAAGCCGCTGGCACTTTCCTTGAGGACCTGCACATACTGATGGCCCTGCTGGCTCATCGACTCATCCGACAATAGATCGGCCACACCAACTACCCCATTGAGAGGGGTACGAATCTCATGGCTCATTACCGCCATGAACTCCGATTTGGCCTGACTCGCGGCTTCGGCGTTCGCGACAGCCTGCGCGAGTTCGCGAGACTGGGCCTTCAGCATGTTCGCCTTGTCTGCCCGCTCACGGCTTTCCTTGATAAGGGCCATGACGAGGACGCTTCCCGTGCTCATGATCAGCAGAATCAGCACTAAAACCGCGGCGTAGAGGAGCAGTAACGTTTCTCGCTCGTCCACTTTCATCGAAGCCACTTGGGCGTTGCATTCCAGCAGGATGGTTTCGGTAAGCTGCTGCAGGGTTACCAACTGCTCGGCCAGGCCGGCACGCAGAGTGGTCGTCAGCAGATCCTGCCTTCCCGCCAAAGCGAGGAACTGGGAATCCAGGGCTTCGACCAATGCAATGGCCTCACGCAACTCGTCGCTAGCCACATCATACGTATTGACGAATTCCGCCACCTGCCCCCGGCGAAACAAGTGAGTACGGCTATAGAGAATCTCATAGCGCAGCAACATCGCATCCAGATCGGTCACCGAGGCATCGATCAATGCCATACGCAACTCGCGTACTTCCCGATCGAACTGGTAGGTCACCCATACCACATCCTCCATCAGCTTGTTCGCCACCATCTCCAGCTGATGGCGGTAATAGATGATGCCGCCGACAATTATGGCCGACAGGAAAAACACAACCGCCGCGCAGGAGGTGAGCTTGAAGCGCAGAGAATCGGACGATTTCATGTCACGTTGTCTTCTGGTGGAAACGACTACCGGATCTCGATCGCCTTGACCTGCCAGACCGAGCGCGTCAGGGTTTCTTCGTTGAGCAACCCGGGCTCCTCATCGAAGGGATAGATGATGAACAATGGCCCATGATCGCGAACCTTGAGTGGCTTCCCGTCCTGAGACATGGCCAGGATCACGTTATGGTCGAGGAAATCGGCTACCGGGACGGTAGCGGCATAGTCATCGAGAGCCACGACGCGCATGCTGGTGCCGCTCGCACCCACGGCTTCCAGCAGCGAACGACCCAGTGGCCCCTCGAAGCGAACCTGGCCATCATGCCAGGGGGTATGGGTGAGCGTTTTACGCTGTTCCAGAGCTAGCAGCATTTCGCGATCGAAATGCGCTTCATTGCCCATATTGAAGTGGGTGATCTTGCCGCTCACGGAGAGTATCACCGGACCGCTTGGCGACGCCAACTCCTGAGCGGCGACGTTGAAGGATGCAACCCATCCAACCAAAATGCCTAACATAATATGACGTTTCATCACCGCCCTCCCATTCCGGATACATATAGTGTATTACGCAGCGACTCGATGGTCGCCAGAGATTACGACACCTACGAAGCATCTATCCGTATGGATAACTGGAGCAAGTCCAGTAACGGGATCGGCAACGAGGGCTTAGGGTTTGTCCGAAAAGTCGCCGAGTGATGGCCAGGGCTAGGCCTGTTCCCTACGGGCCCACGCATTTCCCACATCCGTGTGGGTCACAAGGCAAAAAAACAGCGAAAAACGGATCGAGCTCGCATGCGAGTTTACGTGGGTGTAAATGAGCATTTTGATTGGACTCGCTCACGAACTGATTTTTAACGCCGTATGGACAAGCGCAGGCAGTTTTCGGATAAAGCCTAGTCATCCCACCGCGGCGCCCATTCGGGATCGGCGATGCGTTCGCCGGCATCCAGGGCATCGATCCTGGCGATCTCATTGTCGCTGAGCTCGAGCTCCATGGCCGCCAGGTTGGCATGCTGGTGTTCCGGCTTGGTGGACGAAGGAATCACTACTATATCGCGAGAGGCGATCCACGCTAGGGCGATCTGCGCCGGCGTCGCGCCATGCGCATCGGCAATTTCCTGCAGTAGCGGGTCCTTCATCACCTTACCCACTGCCAGCGGCATGTAGCCGGTGACTTGCAGCCCCTTGGCCTGACAGTGCTCGACCACCTTGCGGTTGGCGAGATAGGGGTGCACCTCGATCTGGTTGGTGACGATATGCTCACCACCCGGCACACTCAATGCCGCATCGATTTGGGCGATGGTGAAGTTGGAGACACCGATGTGCCGCGTCAGCCCCTTCCTGCGCGCCTCATCGAGCGCCCCGATGGTTTCGGCCATCGGTACCACGTCGTCCGGTGACGGCCAATGGATCAGTGCCAAGTCGAGCGTTTCCACGCCAAGCCGATCGAGGCTTTCCTCCAGGCTCCGGATCAGGTCGTCACTTCTGAGACGGTCGTACCACACCTTGCTGGTCAGGAAGATCTTGTCGCGGGCAATGCCGCTGTTGCGAATGGCCTGGCCTACCTCGACCTCGTTGTCATACATCTGAGCGGTGTCGATGTGTCGATAGCCCAGTTCCAGGGCGGAGCTCACCGAATCGATGACCTCCTGGCCCTTGAGCCGAAAGGTGCCCAGGCCGATACGCGGAATTGGATTTGCCTTAGTCATCCGGTTGCTCCTTGCGCGTTCACGACTCATACGATTGAGTGGCGTCGCCTCTCTTGCGTTTCAAGCGGAAAATTTTTTCGTCAATGTCGATTCCGCCCCCCGTCGGACGACTAGTCTGTGTCTTAGAGGGAAAGGCTGCCGTCACCATCAAGTTTTCCCCGCGTCATCTGGAAAGAGGAAACCGATATGCAAACCGCAACGACCCAAGTGTCCGCCGAAGCCGCGATCCTCGAGTTGCTGGAATCCTGGCAGGCCGCGGTGCGCGCCAAGGACATCGACGCCATCACTACCCATTATGCACCGAATATCGTCGCCTTCGACGCCATCGCGGCACTGCAGTTCAAGGGTATCGAGGCCTACCGTCAGCATTGGGAGACGTGCATGGCCATGTGCCAAGGCCCGATGACCTTCGAGCTTCATGAGGTGACGATCGAAGCCGACGGACATACCGCCTTCTGCCACGCCCTCATCAACTGTGGAGGTACCAATGACAAGGGTGAGCATGAATCCGGCTGGACGCGCATGACCGCCGGTTATCGTCGCATCGACGGTCGTTGGCTGGTGGTGCACGAGCATTTCTCGGCCCCCTTCGACATGGCCAGCGGTAAGGCCATGCTGAACCTCGAACCTTGAGTGGAGCTGGTCATGAAATATCTCTGCCTCGTCTACAGCGACGAAAGCATCCTGCACACCTTGCCCGATAGCCCCGAGGATAGCGAATGTCTGGCCTACGCCGAGCGGATCCAGGCCAGCGGTCGGATGATTGCCGCCGAGGCCTTACAGAGTGTGCATACTGCCACCACGGTACGCGTACGCAACGGCAAGACCTCGATCACCGACGGCCCCTTCGCCGAAACCAAGGAACAATTGGCGGGCTTCTACCTGGTCGATGCCGCCGACCTGAACGAGGCATTGCGGATCGCCGAGGGAATTCCAGCGGCCCGTGTGGGCAGCGTCGAGGTACGGCCGGTGCGCGAACTCGACGTATCGCCATCCACGCCCCGGGAACAGGAAGCCAGCGTCTGAACGGGGGCGCCCGAAGGCGCCCCCAGAAACACAACCTACATGGCACCGGCGAAGGTATCGCAAACATCTCCCAAGCGGCTTGGATCATGCGACTCGGTATGAGTAACGGCCTCACTGGCCATATCCAACGCTACCCGCCATTGGTGATCGTTGTTCGAAGGGTCACAACTTCCAGCGCTCCCGCCGCCGAAGTTGGAATCGATCCAGTAATGCACCTCGTAGGCAGTATCGGCCTTGAGGGCGTCGGCAAACGTGAAGGAGAAGGCCGGATCGTCGGCACCGGAAACGGTCCCGGACTCCCGGGCCACCACTTCGCCTGTATCGGTGTTGACCAGCGCCACCTGTATCGCTTGGTCGCCATGGGGCCCATTGAAGCTGGCATCCCCCTGGAATGTCAGATCGGCACCGCCATCCGCCACGGCGATAGCGCCAGAGGCGAACAGCAAAGCGAGAAAAAGTGGCAGGCGGAACGCCCGTCCATTGCCGGGGTAGGTGCGCAGGGTATTCATGATGCTCCTCCTGGAATGCGGACAAACGAGATATCCCGCATGGGAAATACGGCCGTCTGCCGGCTCGCCATCCCCATGGCTAGGTTCAAGGATAGTGCCGAGTCGCCATCTCTCCCAATGAAACACCGAATAAATGCCTGCGCAGCTCAATCACTGCGTTGCGCGGTGTAGGGAGTCCGATACTGTGAAGTGCCACCCAAGGAGCAGGATAGCGATGCATGAGACCCACTCAGCCATAGGCGAGAAGATAGCGACTCTCTACCGTGACGATTCACGGCGTGTTCTCGCCACCTTGATCCGGCTGCTTGGCGACTTCGAGCTTGCCGAGGAGGCGCTCCACGACGCTTTCGCCGCGGCCATGACGCAATGGCCCCAGGAAGGGGTGCCCACCAACCCACGTGCCTGGCTGGTGTCCACCGGACGATTCAAGGCCATCGACAGCCTACGCCGCCACACTCGCTACGATGCCTCGGTCGCCGAACTCGCCAATCAGTTGGAAGCCGAATCCGCCACACCTCCGGGCTGGGACGAATCGAGCGTGGCAGACGATCACTTGCGCCTGATTTTCACCTGCTGCCACCCCGCCCTGCCGCCGGACGCACGGGTAGCGCTCACTCTGCGCGAGGTCTGCGGCCTGACCACCGAGGAGATCGCCCACGCTTTCCTGACCCGGGCTTCCACCCTGGCCCAGCGCATCGTTCGCGCCAAGACCAAGATCCGCGACGCTCGCATTCCCTACCAATTGCCCTCGGCGGAGGAATTGCCGGAGCGATTGGACGCCGTACTGCGCGTGATCTATCTGGTCTTCAATGAAGGTTACTCAGCCTCGTCCGGTGCAAGCGTCACGCGCAGCGAACTCTCGGGCGAAGCGATCCGTCTGGGCCGCTTGTTATACGAACTGTTGCCGGAACCCGAGGCGGCGGGGCTACTGGCCCTGATGCTATTGCACGAGTCGCGACGGGCCGCACGCACTACTGTCGATGGCGAAATCATCCTGCTGGACGAACAGGATCGCAGTCAATGGAACCGCAAGCTGATCGACGAAGGTACGTCCCTGGTGGAACACGCCCTGCGCTCACGCCGTTTTGGCCCCTATACGCTACAAGCGGCGATCGCCGCCGTGCATGCCGAGGCACCCAGCGCCGCGGCAACCGACTGGGAACAGATCGTCGGCCTCTATGATGTCCTGCTGCGGGTGGACCCATCACCAGTGATCGCCCTGAACCGCGCCGTGGCCGTCGCCATGCGCGATGGTCCGCAAGCCGGACTGGAACTGATCGAAGCCATTCTCGCACGCGGAGAGTTGCACGATTACCATCCAACACACGCAGCACGCGGTGAACTCTACCGCCGGCTGGGCCGATACACAGAAGCCAGTGACGCCTTCCAGCATGCCCTGAAGCTGGCAAGACAAGCACCGCAGCGACGCTTCATCGAGCAGCGTCTGGCCAAGCTGTGACGAGCGCCTGACGTTCCGTCGATGGAACACTAAACTGTCGGTAAACGAGGGTATTTCGTCCGCGAGGTGAGACTCATGACGAAACGGACGTCATTGGTCGCAGTGCCAGTGGACGGCTCTCCTTCGGCCATTGCCGCTGCGCGTCACGCGAGCCATCTGGTCACTTGGCTCGAGGTCCCGTTGCAACTGCTGTACGTGAAACCACTCAATCCGGCGGAACTCAGCGACATTCCCGCCAACCGCCTTCACGAAGTGGATCATGACCACGGCGTGTTGCAAAGGGCCGCTGACGAGGCATTTGCCAAGGCCCGCGAGGTTCTCGCTCCCTCTTTTAACGAAACCATTCAGGAAATCACCCTCCACGAGGAGAGCTTCGTCAAGGATCCATCGCGGGTGATCGTCGACTACGCCAGCCAGCACCCCGGATGCATGATCGTGATGGGTTCT
Organism: Litchfieldella qijiaojingensis; assembly: GCF_014651875.1. GTDB lineage: Bacteria > Pseudomonadota > Gammaproteobacteria > Pseudomonadales > Halomonadaceae > Litchfieldella > Litchfieldella qijiaojingensis. Next base: position 45,379 of record NZ_BMXS01000014.1, on the reverse strand, counting down.
CGAGGCGTGGGCGAACTAGGCCGGTTCATGCTCGGCAGCGTGAGCAATGCTGTGGTCCACAAGTACCGTGGCGCAGTGACCATTGTGCATGACAACGACATGACCTACCGGGGCGCTCACTTGGAGTGGATTTTGCTGCCGGTCGACGGATCTCCGCACAGCGACGCCGCCGCTGAACTGGCCGCCGAGCTATCGCTTGCCACCCAGGCACCGGTGGACCTGATGTTCTGCCATGCAGCCAACCCGGCCAGCAGCCTCGCCAAATCGCAGCTCGACAACGAACGCCAGGAATCTCGATACGTCTTCAGCCGGGCCAGAAAGCATCTTGGCAAACTGAATGCTGCCATCGTCGAGCACCATATCGTCACCGGTCATCCTGCGGAGGGCATCATCACCCACGTGCGTCAGCAGACAGGGTCCGTGGTGCTGATCATGGGACATCGCGGGATGAGTCAGTGGCAGGACCATCTACTCGGCAGCGTCAGCCACCGCGTGATCGATGCCGTGCCTTGTCCTGTCACGGTGGTGACCTGAACACAGCCTCAGGCAAGACCAACGACATGCCCCTGATCGTCGAGTCCCATGCGCATGGCCGCAGGCTGTCGCGGCAATCCCGGCATGGTCATGATGTCGCCGCAGACCGCAACCACGAAGCCAGCACCCGCCGACAGGCGGACCTCGCGTACATCCAGTCGATGTCCTTCGGGGGCCCCCCGGGCTTGGGGATCACAGGAAAAGCTGTACTGGGTCTTGGCGATGCACACCGGCAAATCACCATATCCCATCTCCTCGAAGTCCTGGAGGCGACGAGCAGCAGCAGGATGCAGCGCGATATCGGCGGCACCGTAGAGTTCGGTCGCCAGCGTACGAATCTTGTCGATCAACGGCAGCATGTCAGGATACAGACATCTGACATGTGGCGCCCCGCCCGCTTCCAGTCGCTCGCTCAACGCCTTCGCCAGTTCCATGGCCCCAGCCCCACCGTGTGCCCAGTGCGACGTCTCCACCGCCTGGATACCGAGCTCGGCACACATCGACTGCAGCAGGTCGATCTCTTCCCGTGAATCCGAATCGAAGGTATTGATGGCCACGATCGGCGACAGGCCGAAGCGCTGCAGATTGTCCACATGACGGCGGAGATTGCCGAACCCTTGGCGCATGGCCTCCGGGTTTGGCATGCCCCAACTCGTCTTGTCGGCACCGCCATGGAATCGCAAGGCCCTCAGGGTACAGACCAGCACCGCGGCATCGGGGGACAAGCCCGATTGCCGACACTTGATGTCGATGAACTTCTCGGCCCCCAAGTCCGCTCCGAAACCGGCCTCGGTAACGACGACATCGCTCAGTGCCAGCGCCGCTCGGGTCGCCATCACCGAACTACAGCCATGAGCGATATTGCCGAACGGCCCACCATGGATGAAGGCCGGATTATGTTCCAGACTCTGCACCAGGTTGGGTTGCAGGGCATCCTTGAGAAGCACCGCCATGGCCCCGGCAGCCCCCAGGTCATGAGCGGTGACTGGTGAACCGTCGCGGCTGTAAGCGACGATGATCCGCCCCAAGCGGTTCTCCAGGTCCCCGAGATCCCGGGCCAGGCACAGGATCGCCATGATCTCCGAGGCCACGGTGATGTCGAAGCCATCCTCGCGCGGCAAGCCATTCGCAGCGCCGCCAAGGCCGATGGTAATGTGACGCAAGGCACGGTCGTTGATATCGATCGCCCGTTTCCAGACGATCTGATGGGGATCGATATCCAGCGCATTGCCCCAGTGGAGATGATTGTCGAGCAACGCGGCTAGGAGATTGTGCGCCGATGTGACCGCATGGAAGTCACCGTTGAAATGCAGATTGATGTCTTCCATGGGCACGACCTGTGCACGCCCACCGCCCGTTGCCCCGCCTTTCATGCCGAAGCATGGCCCCAGGGAAGGCTCTCGCAGGCAGGTCGTGGTTCGCATTCCCAGGCGATTGAAGGCATCTCCGAGCCCCACGCTAGTGGTGGTCTTGCCCTCTCCGGCCGGTGTGGGACTGATGGCCGTGACCAGCACCAGCTTGCCCTGAGGCCGATCGGCCAGCGTCGCCAGATAATCGAGTGATAGCTTTGCCTTGTAATGCCCGAAAGGAATCAATGCATGGTGGGGGATGCCAAGACGTTCCTCGGCCAAGGACATGATCGGCCGCATTGCGACGGCACGAGCGATCTCGATATCCGGAGAGCCGGGCCTCAGAGCCTCGACGAGTGGCGTGAGAGAGGTATTCATGATCCACCATCCACGGCGCTACGGTGTAACGGAATCGGCGATTCGTGCAGTAGATGGTTTCAGGATGCGTCGCCCTCTCTCGACCGGCATGCTTTTAGACGACGCTGGACATTCCAAAACCGGCATCCAGCCATCGGTTCAAGAAGCGTTGCATGCTTCATGGGCCGCCTTGAGCCGATAAAACTCCTCGACAATGGCCTCCATGGCGACAGGATCGTAGTCTCGCAGGCCACTGACCACCAGCTTCTTGGACCCGCTGCCGATGACCTCACCCCGAGATGTCAGACGAAACTCCAAAAGCACATCGCCCCTCTTGCCGGTCACCGTCAAGGAAGAGTCCGCCAGTTCGAGCCCGGGGTCGGGAGCATCCAGCCGATCCAACGCAAAACCCATGCTGTCGTAAATCACCAGTGGACGCTGGGGATTGAACATCACCCCCTGCTGTTCCATCAGCGGCTTCAGGTAATGCGGGAAATTCTTGCCGGAGAAGGCCACGTAACGTCGGGTAAAAGCTTCCACCACCGCCATGTCCTGGGTGCCCTCCCCTTCTCGTTCGACCTCGAGATAGACTTTGCCGGTGGTATCCACTACCTGGATGCCGTCATTGTCACACTCGCGAAAGTCGAGCGGCACATCGGCCCCCACCATGCTCAAAAAACGGAAGCTCATACGCTGCGACAGCCCGAAACGGGCTAGAACCAAGGCAAACAGCAAGTCGCCGGGCACACAGAAGCGCCGTGCATGAGGATTGTGAATCGGGTTGTAGTCACCAGCGATTCCTTTGGCAAAGTGGCTAGCCTGCTCCGCGGAGATACGGACCCGCCCTTCAGTAATCGAATGGAATTCATCGAGAAACATGCGTTGTCTGCCTGCGCATCAAGGTAGGGACGATCGTGGCTGTTGTCTGCCTTGTCATATTCAAGAGTAGATGATGCCACACAATGACCGGCAACCACCGCCGGAGATTATCCAATCAGCGACACCGATTACGACGCGGGGATCATATCAGGTATACCTAAGTGTCAATACGGTGCCATGGAGGTCCATGCTATTATCTCGCACCTCACCATCACCCTCGCGAAATCGGATAGACGCAATCATGGCTCTAAGGATCTCTCGCCGGCTTTTCCCCCTCTTCATCCTGCTTCCTCTCGCCCTTCTGCTCAGCTCTACCGCTCATGCCGCTACCGGGCCACTCGACCTGACCGGCTCCACGGTCGGCGTGGTCGCTCTGGTCCTTTTCGTATTCGCCTACCTGCTGGTGATGGGCGAGGAAAAGCTGAAGATGCGCAAATCCAAGCCGGTTCTGGTGGCGGCCGGCATCATCTGGGGTCTGATCGGCTGGGTCTACGTCGGCGCCGGTATGCCCGACACCGCCGAGCATGCCTTTCGCGAGACGCTACTCGAATTCACGGAGCTGATGCTGTTCCTGCTGGTGGCGATGACCTACATCAACGCCATGGACGAGCGACGGATCTTCGACGCCCTGCGTGCTTGGATGACCGAGCGCGGCTTCAGCTACCGTACCCTGTTCTGGCTCACCGGCAGCCTGGCCTTCGTGATTTCACCGGTAGCCGACAACCTGACCACGGCGTTGCTGATGTGTGCGGTGGTGACCAAGGTCGCCGAGGGCGATCACCGCTTCATCAACCTGTGCTGCGTGAACATCGTGGTCGCCGCCAACGCCGGCGGCGCCTTCAGCCCCTTCGGCGACATCACCACCCTGATGGTGTGGCAGGCCGGCCTGGTCAAGTTCTATGAGTTCTTCGATCTGCTGCTCCCCTCGCTGGTCAACTACCTGGTGCCGGCGGTGGCCATGAGCTTCTTCGTCCCGAATCGCCACCCCAAGCCCCATCAGGAACACGTGGAGCTCAAGCGTGGCGCGCGGCGCATCATCCTGTTGTTCCTGCTCACCGTGGCCAGTGCCGTGGCCTGCCACACCCTGCTGCACCTGCCGCCGGTACTGGGCATGATGACCGGCCTTGGCTACCTGCAGTTCTTCGGCTACTACCTGCGCCGTACCTTACCCCGTTCTCTGGAGCGCAAGCGCAATATCGCGGTACGCCGCGGTGACCGGCAGGCCCTGGAGCGCCTGGGCAGCGTGGTGCCCTTCGATGTCTTCAATCGTATCGCTCGTGCCGAGTGGGACACCCTGCTGTTCTTCTACGGCGTGGTGATGTGCGTGGGGGGGCTGGGTTTCATGGGCTACCTGGCGATGCTCTCGGAAGTACTGTATACGCAATGGAATGCCACCTGGGCGAATGTTTTCCTCGGCTTGATGTCGGCGGTGATCGACAACATCCCGGTAATGTTCGCGGTTCTGACCATGGAGCCCGAGATGTCACATGGCCACTGGCTGCTGATCACGCTGACCGCCGGTGTCGGCGGCAGCCTGCTGTCGGTGGGCTCCGCCGCGGGCGTGGCGGTGATGGGTCAGGCACGCGGCTCCTATACCTTCATGGGACATCTCAAGTGGTCGCCGATCATCCTGTTGGGCTATGTCGCCAGCATCCTGACTCATCTGTGGTTGAATGCCGAAAGCTTCAAGGTTTTCGGCTGATGCCGGGACCCAGCAAGTGGCCAGCCACAGCCCGGGCACCCAATCGATTACCAACTCCAGCGCCGACAGATCCGGCCCTGGGTGCAAACGATCGGGCCAGCGCAGCAGCATGATCGCCAGCACATTGCGATGCTCACCCCGATCGAGTTCGGTGCCACCGCTGGGCGAGGGAATCATGCGGGCCCGCGGATCGTAGGCTCGCGCCAGGGATGCCTTGATCCGTTCGATGGCCGGGTGATCATGCAGCCCGGCCAGCAGAAAACTGATGCCGACTTCGGTATAGATATCCTCGGTGGTCCGTTCGAGGATTTGTGGCAGGTTGTCCTCGAACTCTTTCAAAACCCAGGCAAACTCCCGAGCATCCACCGGTTGCTGATAATAACGGCTGGCGGCGATCACGAAGTGGGTCATGCCATAGACCTTGTTGCGATACTCCTCCTGCGACAGCATGGCATCACGCTCGGGAGGATATTGCGCACGGAAGGCCGCGATCACCTCGTCACGCAGGTCCTCGATACCGAGCTGATGCAGGTAATGGACGATGTTCGCTACCTGCGCGGCATAGATCGCCATCACATCCGGATCGGTAAGAAAGGTAGCGAAATCCACCGACGCCAGATAATTCAGCGCCCGCTCGCGATCGACCAACCGGTCATCATCCAGCAAACGATAGTAGTCGAGTTGCGCCAGCCTAAACAGCAGATTGCGAGCGAAGGCGATTTCGCCCCATTCACCAAGCATCCGTTTGCGAGCACGCTGCTTGGCGGTACGCGTGGGGTAGTCGGCGACCATTTCCCGACTGCGTAACGCCGCATAGCCCGGTTGTGCTAGCCCTTCGATGTCCTTGCAGATGCCGGGAACCAGATACTTGGCATAGCCTCGATTGAGTGGCAGGTATTTGTCATCTCCGGTGATGCGATAGAGCCGCTGTGCATAATGGCGCTGCTTGTTCAGGGGTAGCGAGAACAGCTCGGCCTCGTAACGTGCCTGAATGTCATCGGCGATCTCCTGCTGGGATAGCGGCGTCGATGCGCAAGCTGCCAGCCAAAGGAGAATCACTAGTACGAAACTATCCCGGATCCACCGTGGATACATCGAATCACAATGCTGTCCTCGCATGAACGTCTCCTTACGCTAAGGGCTTGTTAAGCCAGGGTAGTATAGGTTCCGTTTCACCCACGGCATTCATGGTGCCGCGAAATGCCAATGTCGGCGTTTGTCGTCGCGACGTGCACAAGGGTTGAAGACCTATGCCCGTACGGGTTGCAGGCCTTGAGTAATATGCGATGGTTAATACACTCGACGGTGTAGAATTCATACCCTGCGGCACCAACACGGTGAGTCGATGAGATGACATCTCATGGCAGACTGAGTGATCATCACTGCTGCGAGGGCCCTCGCCAGATGATGCTCCCTTGCCTGGAAGAGGATCAGCGTGACAGCTAGAGGCCATCCATGGACAGTCTTCGCCATACTCGTATCGGTATGGCTGGTCACGCTGCCCCGCCTTGCCGGTGCCAGCGAGTCGGACCTGTTGCTGGTGGTCCATCCCAGTGTCCAGACGCCATCGATCTCGCGTGATACTGCCAGAGCGATTTTCGCCATGCGCCAACGTACCTGGCCGAATGGCCAAGCCATTCATGTCGTGGTGCTGCCCAATCGATACCCCATGCACGAACGATTTACCAAGGAACTGTTGGGCGTCTACCCACACCAGCTCCAGCTTTCCTGGGACCGCTTGGTGTTCTCCGGTACTGGCCAGGCGCCGGAGCAGGTAGAGACACCCGATGACATGCTGGAACGCATTGCGACGACACCGGGAGCGGTGGGATACATTGAACGAGGTTACCTAGATGAGCGTGTCCATGTCTTGCCCATGGAATAGGGCCAGCACGAGCCTGCTGACGTTGTTGTTGATGGTTGGCCCGATGTATCCCGCCAGCGCGAACGACTCGTTGGATACGCTGGATACGTTGCAGGTGCACGGCTTTCTCAGCCAGGCGCTGGTCATTACCGACGAGAACAATTTCTTCGGCCCCAGCAGCCAGGATGGTGGCAGCCTTCAATTCACGGAGATCGGGGCCAATGTCTCGCTCCGTCCTCACCGAAATGTCCTGCTGGCCGCTCAGGTGCTCAGCCGGCGAGCCGGCGGAGAACTAAGCGACATGCGCCCCAAGCTGGACCATGGCGTGGTCGACTACCAGGCATTTGCGGATTCGACAACGCGTCTGGGGACTCAGATCGGCAGGTTCAAGAATCCCTTCGGCTTCTACAACCAGACCCGCGACATTGCCTTCACTCGTCCCAGCATCCTGCTTCCGCAATCGATCTATTTCGATCGCACCCGGTCGTTGGGGTTGGCTGCCGATGGCATGGCGATCTATGGCGAAAAACGCCTCCCGGTAGGGACCTTTCGAGCCCAAATCGGCGCCGGCAAGCCTCAGGTCGGGGACGATGTTGCCAGGGCCTTGATGCTGGACTCCCGCCCCGGCGAACTGGACAGCGATACCTCCTTCATCGGCCAACTGCTCTACGAGCATGGAGGTGGACGCTTCACCGCTGCATTGAGCGCGGCCGATGTCAATGCCACTTTCCAGTCTCATCAGGCGGCCTGGGATGGAGGAAAGCTGCGCTTTCAACCCTGGATTCTGTCGCTGCAATATGACGAGGAGCGCTGGAGTCTGACCGCGGAATATGCTCTGCGGCATATCTCGCTGAGCGATTTCGCCCTGCCGGGCGTCAACTTCGACACCACCGGTGAAAGCTGGTACCTGCAATACACGCGACGCTTTCACCGCGATTGGCAATGGCTGCTGCGCTACGATGTACTGGTCAACGACCGCGACGACCGTTCCGGTCGTCGCTTCGAAGCGTCCGGGGCAGGGCCGGCACATTCCCGCTTCGCCAGGGATCTGACGCTGGGACTGCGATGGTATGTTCATCCACGCCTGCTCCTCGCGACAGAGTATCACTATGTCGAGGGCACGGGCTGGCTACCCAGCCAGGACAATCCCGATTCGGACACGCAGAAATACTGGAACATGCTACTGTTCCAGGCTTCCTGGCGTTTCTAGATACTACGAACGCTTGGGGCCAAGCCATGATGACCTTGCTAACGAGACACCCCATACTCAGCCTGAAATGGCGAGCCTTCGCCGTCACCAGCTTGCTACTGCTGGGGCTCGCCTCGTTGCTGACGTTTCTTAGCCACCACAACTTGACACGACAGTTCGACATCAGCCGAACGCTGAACTACGAACGCCATCTCAGGGAGATCCAGCACGCCCTGCAGGATTCATCAGAGAATCTTCGCCTACTGGCGGGTGTCGTGGCATCCTCGGCCGATCTCAGTGAAGCGCTCACCTCCCGCAACGGAAAAGAGATCGCAACCGCTCTCGACACCCAATGGCCAACGTTGCAACTGGATGCCGGACTCGACGACGTCATCGTCTACAATGCCACCGACCAGGCATACACCACTTGGGGCGATAACCTGAACGACGCTCGACCACTGCTCGACGAGTGGGTCGAGACCGTGATGCAGAGTGAAATGCCACTACACGCCATGCGCTGTACCCAAACTTGCCACCAGTATGCAGCAGTGCCCATGCTCATCGAAGGAGAAAGTCTTGGCGTTGTCGTCATCTCGCGATCCCTCGCCGATGTCATACGAGACGTCCAGCATATTACCGGCACCGATCTGGCATTGTTCATATCCGGGAATGCCTCGAGGGCCGATATCGGCCCCGAGCGCCAGATCGCTGGTTGGGGTGGCTGGCTGGAGGCTATCACCCAAGTACGACAAAGCCTACCCGTCATCCAGGAAGCATCGGAAACGCTGTCGTTATCCAGTCTGGAACAAACTCCCCAGCAGATAACGTATCAAGACCAGTACTACGAAATGGCGGCCATCGATATAGAGCAGAATGACAGCCAGGCTCGACAAGCCTTTTTCCTGCTCATGACCGATATCACCGACCAGATTCAAGCCATTGCCCAGGACACGCGCACTATCCTGATGTATACCTTGGCTGGTTGGCTGGCCGCCGAGCTGTTACTGCTGGCCATTCTCTGGGGCCCCATGGCGAGACTACGCCGCCTGGCACAGGTACTTCCTGCATTGGCCAGCGGCAAATACGGCTTGGTACGCCACACCATCATTCCAGCGACAGGGCGCCTGAAAGACGAGATAGATATTCTCGATGACACGACACTAGGACTTACCAATCAGCTCCAGTCGCTTCATGAGGAGGTCGAGACCCGACAACAAGAACTGGCGACGCACCTTCAAGAATTGCAACGCGAGCGCGACTTCATCGGCAGCCTGCTGGACACTGCACAGGTCTTCATCCTGACGCAGGACGCCAGTGGTCGCATCACCATGTTCAACCGCTACACGGAATCGGTCATGGGCAAGTCGTCAAGGTCGCTACTGGGACAACGATTCGACGACATCTTCATCAAGCATGCCTCGCAAGGCTCTCTGTCACATAACGCATCGTCCCATGATGAGAGAGTGCTCCGTGTCAGCAGCGAGGAACAGCGCACCACTATCTGGTATCACACCCCCTTGCCCAACAACGATGCGCAATCCTCCGCATTCATCTCGGTAGGTCTCGACATCACCGAGCGCAAACAAGCAGAGGGACGTCTCGCCTGGCTGGCGCATCGTGACCCCTTGACCAACCTGTACAACCGGCGCTTTTTCGAGGACTCCGTAAGAGCCTCCCTGAATGCCAACGGGCATGGCGCTATCCTGTTCCTGGACCTGGATCAGTTCCGCGATGTCAACGAGCTCAGCGGTCATCACATGGGGGACCAGTTATTGCGCCTTGTCGGCGATGCACTGCACTCGGCATTCCAGGATCAGTCCATCGTCACACGCTTGGGGGGCGATGAATTTGCCTTGCTGCTGGAAGGATCTTCCGAAGCCCAAGCCATTGAAGTGGCCGATCGTATCGAGTCTCTCCTGAAAGGCATCACTCTGTCAGTCGGTAACCGCCGTCATCGTGCCATCGCCAGTATCGGCATCGCCATGTATCCCCAACATGGCGAAACGCCGGCCAAGGTGATGGCCAGTGCCGATTTCGCGATGTACCAAGCCAAGAGCAAGAACAGCCAGCGTTGGCACCTGCTATCGATCACGGCTAGCCGGAAAGAAGAGCTGAAGCAACGCGTCTACTGGGTGGAGCGACTGCGGGACGCACTCGACAATGACGGCTTCGTGCTCATGGCCCAATCCATCATGTGCCTGGCCGATAATAGCGTCAGTCACTATGAGGTCCTGGTCCGGCTCCGTGATGAAGACGGTCAACTCGTCACCCCGGGCCACTTCATTCCCGTGGCCGAGCGAAGTGGCCAGATCGTTGCACTGGACCGATGGGTATTGAAAAACAGCTTGATGGCCTTGAAACAACTGCAAGAAAGGGGCATCCATCTTGCCGTCAACTTGAGCGGCCCTTCGCTGCATGACGAAAACCTGAAAGGATTTCTCGAACAGGAGCTTGCCACCAGCGGCGCCAGAGCAGACCATCTGATTCTCGAAGTGACCGAGACCGCTGCCGTGACGGATTTCGCCATAGCGCAGCGGATACTGGAAACCCTGCGTGGACTCGGCTGTCAGGTGGCACTGGATGATTTCGGTGCGGGCTTCAGCAGTTTCCACTATCTGGCCCAGCTTCCTGCCGACTTCATCAAGATCGACGGTTCCTTCATTCGCAAGCTTCTCGACAGCCCGGAAGACCAGATGATCGTCAAGGCGATTGCCGAAATCGCCACTGGCTTCGGGAAGAAAAGCATTGCCGAGTTCGTCGAGCAGGAGGAAATCCTTGCTATGCTTCATCAATTTGGTATCGCCTATGCTCAGGGATACCACTTGGGACCTCCCATCCCGATATCAGAGCTTCTCTCCGCTTCATGAGGTTCAGGACGAATCAAGCCCTATGAACACAAGAACAATGGCTAGCCATATCCTTCGTTTACCTCTATCACTGGGTGACTTGAAGAATCACGACAAGGGAACTGTTTTGAATCTCTTCAGCCGATTTTCCCAACACTTCCGCTTCCGCCTGGCGCTATCCGAGGAAGAGAGAACCCTGGCTTTCAAGGTTCGCTACGACGTTTTTCTGCGCGAGCTCAATTATCGAGCACTTTTGGAAGAGCCCATCGAGCATCAAGAAATCGATGCCTACGACAAGAAATCGTTTCTTTGCTTGGTCGAGCATCGTCGCACTCGATTAATCGCCGGCTGTATGCGTGTGGTCATACCCCACGAAGAAGCTGTCTATCCCCTGAACGTATTACCCTTGGAATATCATTGCGGAAACAGTCTCACCCACCCGAGCCTTCACCCGAAGAAGCTACCAAGAAAGCAGATCTGTGAAGTGTCACGACTGGCAGTACCCAGTCATTTCCGGCGACGACTGGAGAAGGACGACACTCCACCTGAAGAGTGGGAAGGCATTGACTTTACAGAAGAAGAAATCAAAATCTTTCCCATCATAGGCGTCAGTCTGTTCCTCACCGCCACGGCACTGATCGGGATCCTCGACCGTCCCCATGTGTTTGCCATGATGGAGCCTCGCTTTGCGAGGTTGCTGGCGCTCTCTGGCTTGCGCTTCCAGCAAGTCGGTACGTTGATGGACTACCAGGGGCCACGCGCCGCCTACTACATCGATCAGCGCCAGGCACGTCGGGACATGTCATCTCAACTGAGAGACCTATATCACCACATTGAAAGCGAGTTGGCTGCTCAATACCGGCGGAACCAACCTTCCTGAAGCTATCCAGTGTTTCCCTCAGGTCAGATAGTAAAGACGGCGAGCCCGGTCCAGATGATCCCGCATCTCACTAATCGCCAGTGCCTCGTCATGCGCCCTGATGGCGGCGAGAATCCGCTCATGCTCCTCCAGGGTGACATGCTCATTGCCCTTCCAATGCAATAGGGAGGCATGGAAGTTCGCCAGCCAGTCAAGCATCGCTTGGCTCACCGCGGCAAAAATCGGGTTTCCGGTGATGTCCGCAATCGCGGCATGAAACGCCATATCGGCCTTGATGAATGCTCCCGCATCGCGGTTCAACTCGGCCCTCTGCTTTTCCAGCAACGCCTCCAGCCGGGCGATGTCCGCATCACTAGCAACCCTGGCGGCGCGCGCCACCATTCCCACTTCGAAGAAGGCGCGTGCCTCCTTCAGGTGTTCCAGCGACTGTGGTGAGCTGGAAAGCATGTGCATGGCGGTCAGCTCGATCTGCGACAGCATGCCCGACGCAGTGGGCATGATCACTTTGGGACGTTGCCCATGCTGTATCGACACCAGACCAAGCCGTTCCAGTGCCTGCGTTGCCTCGCGGATAGCCGGGCGCCCGACGCCGAAAAGCTCCATCAACTCACGCTCGGAAGGCAAACTCTCACCGGGCGCGTATTCACCATTGAGCAGCTTGGCATAGAGCCGATCGAAGACTTCGTCGGCCAGCTTGCGGCGGGGAATTTTCAGGGCGTCACTCATCACATGGCCTGCATCGAGAAGCATAGGGCAGGTCGCAGCATACCCACTTGGCGCTGATCGACGCCGTCACTGCGACCAAAGTCGCGTTTTATGGTCTAGTCATTATGTCATCATACCAGTTGCATGGCAATTCGTGCCGTGTCCAGTTCATGCTTCCAGGTGGAGATAACCAATGACCACAATCGCGTTGATCGGTGCCGGCGGCAAGATGGGCTATCGCCTGTCTCGCAACCTCAAGGATTCGGACTTTTCGGTGAGCCACGTCGAAGTCAGCGAACAAGGGCGAGTCCGTCTCAGGGAAGAGCTAGGGATCGAGTGCGTCGATGCCGAACATGCCGTGCCCGACGCCGATGTCGTCATTCTGGCGGTGCCGGACACCCTGGTCGGGAAAATCTCCCACCAGCTCTCGCCGATGATGGAATCCGGCACCATGGTCATCACCCTGGACGCCGCGGCGCCCTTCGCCGGTCACCTGCCCGGGCGCGACGACCTGATCTATTTCGTCACCCATCCCTGCCACCCGCCGATCTTCAACGACGAGACCGAACTGGAAGCCAAGAAGGACTATTTCGGCGGCTACAAGGCCACCCAGCATATCGTCAGCGCCCTGATGCAGGGGCCGGAAGAGAGTTTCGCACTTGGTGAGCGCATTGCGCGCACCATCTACGCCCCGGTGGGCCGTTCCCACCGGGTCAGCGTCGACGAGATGGCACTGCTCGAGCCGGGGCTTTCCGAGACAGTGTGCGCCACCCTGCTGTCGGTGATGCGCGAAGCCATGGACGAGGTCGTAAGACGTGGCGTGTCGCATGAGTGTGCCCGCGACTTCCTGCTCGGCCACATGAACATCCTCTCGGCGGTGATCTTCGACGAGCAGCCCGGCGCGTTCTCCGATGCCTGCAACAAGGCGATCGAGAATGGCAAGCCGATGCTGATGCGTGACGACTGGAAGCGCGTCTTCGAGCGTGACGAGATCGCCGACAGCATCCGCCGCATCACCTGAAGGTGCACCATGAACGAGCGTATCTACGCCACCTACTTCATCGAGACGCCTTATCCCGTCGAGCGGGCCGCCGAGGTGATGGCCGGTGAGCAATCTTCGGGTACCTTCACCCGTCTGACCAATGAAACCGACGAACTGCGTACCAACCACGGTGCCATCGTCGAGCGCATCGAGCCACTGGAGTGTGTCGATGGCCCCTCGCTGCCTGTGCGCCCCAGGGAAGGGGGCGGCGACGCACCACGCTACCATCGTGCCAACGTCACCCTCTCCTGGCCGATCGCCAACCTCGGCCCGTCGCTACCCAACCTGATGTCGACCATCGCCGGCAACCTCTTCGAGCTCAAGGAGTTCTCGGCGCTCAAGCTACTCGACCTGACGCTGCCAACGAGCTTCGCCGAGGCGTATCCGGGGCCCCAGTTCGCCATTGAAGGTACCCGGCAATTGACCGGCATTCCCAACCGTCCATTGATCGGTACCATCATCAAGCCCAGTGTCGGTCTCTCGCCGAGGCAGACCGCCGAGGTGGTCGAACAACTGGTCGAGGGCGGCATCGATTTCATCAAGGATGACGAGTTGCAGGCCAACGGGCCGCACAACCCGCTCAAGGCGCGGGTCGACGCGGTCATGCCAGTCATCGATGCCCATGCCGAACGCACCGGGCGCAAGGTGATGTATGCCTTCAACATCACCGGCGACATCGACGAAATGCGCGATCACCACGACTACGTGGCCAATGCCGGTGGCACCTGCGTGATGGTCGCCGTCAACAGCGTCGGGCTTTCCGGCGTGACGCACTTACGTCGTCACTGCCGGTTGGCTATCCATGGTCATCGTGCCGGCTGGGGACTGTACAGTCGCTCGCCGTACATCGGCATGAGCTTCATTGCCTATCAGAAACTGTGGCGCTTGGCTGGCGTTGACCACATCCATGTCAACGGCCTGCGCAACAAGTTCAGCGAACCCGACGACAGCGTGATCGCCAGCGCCCGAGGCTGCCTGACGCCGATGTTCGAGCCGCCAGCGCCGGGTTGTGAGGTGATGCCGGTATTCTCCTCGGGCCAGACCGCCCTACAGGCCGTCGATACCTACCGGGCCATTGGCAGCACCGACCTGATCTTCTGCGCCGGCGGCGGCATCATGGCCCATCCCGGCGGTATCGCAAGCGGCGTAAAAAGCTTACGCCAGGCTTGGGACGCGGCCGTTCAAGGCGTGACGCTGGAGGATTACGCCGCCGAGCATCTCGAACTCGCTCAAGCGCTGGAGGCGTTTCGCTGACGGCCAGGCCGGCTCGCCGCTATGCATGGCACACAGCGACAACCCAGCCTTCGATGGGCTCGAAATCGCCTTCAAGGGCGGACAGATCGGTACGGATGCCTATTTCGCCAATATCCGACACGCTAATCATGTTCCAGAATCTTGATCAGTTCAGGTACCAGCCGCTCGCTATGTCCCTGTTCGTTGATCTCGCGATAGAGCGCCTCGATGGACTCGGCCACGCGATGCGAGGCGCCAACGTCTCGGGCCATGGCATTGTAATAGCCGACGTCCTTGAGGGTATTGGCAAGGCTGAAGCGAAAACCCGACGGGTCCTCGGCGACGATGAACGGTCGCAGGCGTTCGAGCACCACTCCGCCACCACCGCCACTACCCAGCACTTCGAGAAAGACATCGTCGGCAATACCCGCCTTGCGAGCCGCCGCGGTCGCTTCCGATAGCACGGCGGTGAAGCCCAGCGATACGTAATTGTGCAGCAACTTCAGCTTGTGCCCGGAGCCCACCGGACCGCCATGGGTAATGTGTTCGGAGAAGCTCTCCAGCAGCGGGCGGATATCGCGAAACAGCTCATCGCTGGCGCCGACGATAAGGTTCAACCGCCCTTCGGCGGCCTCCTTGGGGGTGCGTGTCATCGCCGCATCCATGAAGCGCCCGCCAGCAGCGGCGACCTTCTCGGCGATGGTTTCGGTCGAACTGGGAATTGCCGTGGAGCAATCGACGACGATGGTACCGGGCAGCAACCCTTCGAGCACACCATCAGGCTCGAACAGTACGCTCTCCACCTGGGGCGTACCGGTCACGCACAGGATCACTACGTCGGTTGCCTCGGCGACTTCGCGGCCAGTCTGTTTGCGTACCGCCCCGACACCCAGCAGGTCGTCGACGGGCTGGTTGCCCGGGTGATCGAGAAAGCACAGTTCATGGCCGGCACGTAGCAGGCTCGAAGCGATGCCATGCCCCATCAACCCGACCCCGATCATGCCAACCTTCGTGGGATGACTCATTGATGTCCTCCTTAATGACGGATCCGTATTCAGCGCACTGCGAGTTCCTCGGCAATCGCGCGTCCCAATGTTTCGGTGGTGCCGGTACCTTTCAGATCCGGCGTGATCACGGTTGTGTCACTGCGTTCCAGCACCGCTTCGATAGCGTTGACGATTGCTGCACCGGCTTCAACCTCGCCCAGATGCTCGAGCATCATCGCCCCGCACCAGATCTGGCCGATGGGATTGGCGATGCCTTTGCCTGCGATGTCCGGGGCACTGCCGTGCACCGGCTCGAACAGGCTGGGATATTCGCGCGTGGGGTTGATGTTACCCGACGGCGCAATGCCGATGGTGCCGGTACACGCCGGTCCCAGATCGGAGAGGATGTCGCCGAACAGGTTGCTGGCCACCACCACATCGAACCAGTCGGGATGCAGTACGAAGTTCGCGGTGAGGATATCGATGTGGTACTGATCGACCTCGATGTCGGGGAAGTTGGCCTTCATCGCCTTGACCCGTTCGTTCCAGTAAGGCATCGATATCGACAGACCATTGGACTTGGTCGCCGACGTCAGCTTCTTTCTGGGGCGAGATTGGGCCAGCTCGAATGCGTATTTCAACACCCGGTCGACGCCGGTCCGGGTCATGATGGTTTCCTGCAGCACCACTTCTCGCTCGGTGCCCTCAAACACCCGTCCGCCCAAGCGCGAATACTCGCCCTCGGTATTCTCGCGCACCACCAGGAAGTCGATATCGCCCGGCACTCGCCCCTTCAGCGGGCTCTCGATACCCGGCATCAGCCGGCACGGACGCAGGTTGACGTACTGGTCGAAGGCGCGCCGGAACTTGAGCAGCGAACCCCACGCCGAGACGTGATCGGGCACGGTATCGGGCCAACCCACCGCGCCGAAGAAGATGGCGTCGAATTTCGACAGGATCCGGTGCCAGTCATCCGGCAACATGTCACCATGTTCCATGTAATAGGCACAGCTGGCGAAGTCGAAATATTCGAACTCCAGCGGCAAATCGAAGCGTTTCGCCGCCGCCTCCAGTACACGAAGCCCCTCCGGCACGACTTCGAGGCCGATTCCATCACCCGGTAACACTGCAATCTTGTAGGTCATCATCTTTCTCCGATAAGCGCCTGTCACGCGCACAACCACCTCCCCTTGCAGGATATTTTTCCTGCAAGATTCAAGTCGCTCTCGAAAGTGGAAAAGTAAGCGAGCGCAGCTACTTTTTAGCCATGGTGGATGGCGATGGTTTTCAGTTGGGTGTAGCTCTTCAAGCCCTCGAAGCCTTTTTCCCGGCCATGACCGGAGCGGCCGACGCCACCGAATGGCAACTCGATGCCACCTGCCGCACCGTAGTTGTTGACGAACACCTGACCGCTGCGAATGCGCTTGGCCAAGCGCATCTGACGCCCGCCATCGTTCGTCCAGACGCCGGCGCACAGGCCGAAATCGGTCGAGTTCGCCAGGCGCACGGCGTCTTCTTCATCCTCGAAACGCTGGACCGTCAGCACAGGGCCGAACAACTCCTCGCAGGCCACATAGTGGCCCTCGGGGATGTCGACCAGCACTTGGGGCACCACGAAGTGCCCACCGGAGGGAGCGCTATCGGCGAGGCGCCCCGCCGCCGCCACACGGATGCCATCAGCCTTGGCCGCTGTCAGCCGGTCCTCGAGCTTGGTGCGCTGGCGGGCATTGATCAGCGGCCCGCAATCCGGATCGTTCTCACCGGCGTCGCAACGCAGCTCGGAGAAGCGTTGGGTGAGGCGCGACAGCACCTCGTCGTAGCAGGACGACTCGACCAGCAGCCGACTGCCCGCCGAGCAGGTCTGGCCGGCGTTCTGAATGATGCCGCGCACTACCGCCGCCAGCGCTGCGTCGAGATCGGCGTCGGCGAACACCACCTGCGGCGACTTGCCACCCAACTCCATGGTCACGGGAACGTGATTGGCGGCAGCGGACTGGGTGACCAGCGTGCCGGTGGCCGGCGAGCCGGTGAACGATAGGTGATTAATGTGCGGATGCGCCGCCAATGCCGCGCCCGCCTCATTGCCCAGGCCGGGAATGACGTTGAGCACACCGGCCGGCAGGCCACATTGCGTGGCGATACGTGCCAGGTGCAGCACACTCAGGCAAGCGTCTTCGGCAGGCTTGAGCACCACCGTGTTGCCCGCCGCCAGCGCCGCAGCGACACAGCGGCCGAAGATCTGTGCCGGATAGTTCCAGGGAATGATCTGCGCACAAACCCCAAACGGCTCGCGTTGAGTCATCACCGAGTATCCGTCCTCGAAGGGGATCGTCTCACCGTGCAGCTTGTCGGCGGCACCGGCATAGAAGCGGAAGTAACGCGCACAAACCGCGATATCACCCTTGGCCTGACTCATCGGTTTGCCGGTATCAGCACACTCCAGGGTAGAGAGTGTCTCGGCATCGGCATCGATCGCCGCAGCGAAGGCATATAGCCATTCACCACGTCTGCGTGCCGACCAGCGGCTCCAGTCGCCAAGCTGGCCATCGAATGCCTGACGTGCTGCCATAACGGCGTTCTCGACATGCTCCGCCTGGCAACGGGCGATTTCGGCCAGAGGCTCGCCCGTGGCGGGCGCCTCGACACCCAGGGTCTGGGGTGTGGTCACCCACTCGCCACCAATCAAGGCCGCACTGGGGGGTGTGACAGGTAAGCGACTCATAGGATTCTCCTCAATACAGCAAGTCGACCAGCCCCAACGAGATCCAGGGCAGGTAGGTGATCGCGATCAAGCAGGCCAGTACCACCAGCACGAAACGCAGCAGCCAGGGAATCAACTGATCGATTGACAACTTGGCCACCGCACAGGCCGCGAAAAGATTGACGCCGAGCGGCGGAGTGAACATGCCCAGCGCCAGATTGACCACGATGATCAACCCGAAATGCACCGGATCGATACCGTACTGGATGGCGATCGGCGTGAAGATCGGCGCCAGCACCAGGATGGCGGCGGATGTCTCGACGAACATGCCGATCACCAGTAGCATGACGTTGACGGCGAGCAGGAAGGTCACCGGGCTGTCGAAGACTTGAGTGACCCAAGCCGCGACCTGGGAGGGCAATCCCGAGCGGCTGATCAGGAAGCTGAACAACGCCGCCGCCGAGATGATCAGCATCACCGTGGCGGTAGAGATCACGCTCTGTTTGAGGATCGGCCAGAGATCCTTGAGGGGCAGCTCGCGATAGATCAGACCACCGACGATCAGCGCATAAACCACCGCCACCGCCGAGGCCTCGGTGGGCGTGAATACGCCGCCGTAGATGCCGCCGATGACCACTACCGGCATCAGCAGCGCCGCCCAGGCGCGTTTGAAGGCCGAGGGGAAATCGGAGCGGTCCTCGCGGTCACGCAAGCCGTAGCCGCGCACCTTGCAGAACAGGAACAGAAACAGCAGCAGCGCAGAGCCGATCAACAGGCCGGGGCCAATTCCCGCAATGAACAGACGGCCGATTGACGTGTCGGTGCTGACGCCATACAGGATCAGCGGAATCGACGGCGGAATCAGCACGCCAAGCTCCGCCGAGGAGGCCTGAATGGAAGCCGCTAGCGGTCGCGGATAATCGTGCTTGACCATCGCCGGAATCAGGATCGAGCCGATGGCGAAGGTGGTGGCCACACTTGACCCGGAGACCGCCGCGAACATCATGCAGGTCAACACACAGGTCATGGCCAGGCCACCCTGCAACCCGCCGACGATCGATTTAGCCAGTTCCACGAGGCGGTGTGATATGCCCCCTGCCGCCATCAGGTTGCCGGCCAGGATGAAGAACGGAATCGCCATCAGCGGGAAGTTATCGATGCCGACAAACATCCGCTGGGGCACCATCAACAGCGGTAGCCGCGAGAAGAACTCGATGCCGATGATCGACGCCAGCATGATCGAGATGGCGATAGGAACACCAAGGGCGAACAGAATGATCAGCGACAAGCCGATAGCAGCATTCATGAGCGAGCCCTCCTGGCGAGTTGCGCCGGGTCGGAGACAGCGGGCGATGCGGGCTTCGAGGGGGTCACGACCGATGGTTCCGCCACCGGTTGTTGCTCTTGGGTAGACGGCATATCGGCGTCGGCGATACCGACCGGCTCACGACCGGTGGCCTGGGCCAACAAACGCGCCAACACCGCCAGTAGCGAGAAGCTGGCGCCAACGGGGATGGCCGCATAGGCCCAGGAGATGGAGATCCCCAACCCCGAGAGCACCTGCGAGCGCACCCGCCAGGTCATGGCGGTACCGAAATAGATCAGCACCACAAGAGAGATGATGCAACACAGGACGATCAGGCACTCCACCAGAATCAAGCGGCGCGCCGGCACCAGCTTGTAGATGACCTCCACAGCCATCATGTAGCCACCGCGAAAGCTCGCCGCGGCACCAAGAAAAACGCACCAGATCATCGCCGAGCGTGCCATGACCTCGGACCAGGTCGAAGGCGCATCGAAAACGAAGCGNTCGAAAACGAAGCGCGTCAGCACCTGATAGAAGCCCATGGTCACCGAGAGGACCAACATCAGGACGGCGGCAATCAACGCCACGCGGGATGTGAAGCGCTCGACACGCAAAAAGAGTTCCACCATGACATTCACCTTGCGTCGACCCGCCCCGGCAAGGACACCGGAGCGGGCAGATCGGAACGATCAGCAGTCGTTGTTACGGATACGATCCAGCATTTCGCTGCCGTACTGGTCGGTGTAGCCCTTGTAGGACGGTTCGACGGCTTCCTGGAACAGTGATTTGTCGATATCCTCGACCACCGTCATGCCCTTCTCCTTAAGTTCCGCCAGCCCTTCGGTCTCGAGCCGCGAGACCTCGGCACGGGTCGCCGCGGCTCCCGCCTGAGCCGCTTCGATGAACCAGCCCTGCTCTTCCTCGCTCAATCCCTCCCAGAGTATCGGCGAGGCCAGCATGATCGCCGGCGAGTAGACATGACCGGTCAGCGACAGGTAGTCCTGCACCTCCCACAGGTTGCTGGTCAGGATGACCGGGATCGGGTTTTCCTGACCGTCGACGGTACCCTGCTGAAGGGCGGTGAAGACCTCGGGGAACGCCATGGGAGTGGGGTGCACATCCATCTCCCGGAACGCTGCCATGTGCATCTCGTTTTCCATGGTGCGAACCTTCAATCCGGCCGCATCCTCAGGCGTCTTGATTTGACGCTGACTGTTGGTCATGTGACGGAAGCCGTTCTCGGACCAGGCCAGACCGACCAGATCGTGTTCGCCGATCTTGGCCAATAGATCCTGACCGACCTCGCCGTCCAGCACACAGCGCGCCTGATCGTAGTCCTTGAACAGGAACGGCAGATCGAGCACATAGGTTTCCGGCACGAAATTGCCCAGCGGCCCTGTGGAGGTGACCACGGCATCGAGCGTGCCGATCTGCAGGCCCTCGATCATGTCACGCTCTCCACCCAAGGCACCGGAAGGGTGTTCCTCGACGGTGAATTCTCCACCACTGAGTTCCTCGAGTTTTTCCTTGAAGGCATCGACGCCGATCGAATAGTGCGAGTTGTCGGAGGTGGTGTGCCCCACCGTGATGCTCTGGGCAGCCAGAGCATTGAAGCTGACCGCTGCCAGGGCGAGAGTGGACGCGCCGGCGATGGCGGCATTCAGGGCGTTGCGAGCGAAGCGTACTGTCATTGTTGTGTACCTCTTGCGGATTGACGCTTGTGGAGGTGGCCAGCGGCGAATACCACCGGCACCGTGCTTTCGGGCCGCGCAAGCCGCGACCCGGTGATCACCCCTGTCGTGCGGGGTCGGCGAGAAAGGCTTCGACGATCTCGCGCAAGTTTCGGTCGCCCACGAAGCCGAGTCGTTCGGCATTGCGGGTCGCAAAGCGAGCGGGCCAGCTCGCCACGATGGCCTCGATGCGTGCATCTGGCTCATGGCTAACCCGTGCCAACGCTTCCTCGCCACCCAACTCACGCAAGGTGTCGAGCATCTCGGCCACGCTCACGGTGATACCCGGTAGCATCAGGCCTCGATAGTCGCCGAACGCCTCGGCGGGCACCGTGGCACCATGCATCAGAGCCTCGACCACACGACCAGGCGACATGACGAACAACTCCAGGTCAGTGGGCACCGGACACACCGCTGCCTCACCATTTAGGGGCTCGCGCAGGATGCTGGAGGCGAAGCTCGACGCCGCGGCATTGGGTCTTCCCGGGCGCACGACGATGGTCGGCAATCGCAACACCCGGCCATCGACCAACCCACGACGGCTGTAGTCGTTGATCAGCAGTTCGCACATGGCCTTCTGGGTGCCATAGGAGCTCTGCGGAGTCAGGGCAGTCATGTCATCAAGTGTGTCGGGCAGTTGGCCGCCATAGACCGCCACGGAACTGGCCATGATCAGTCGCGTGTTCGACAGCTTACGGGCACGACAGCCCTCCAGAAGCGTTCGCGTGGCCTCGAAGTTGACCGTCATCCCCAGATCGAGATTGGATTCAGCCGCCGAACTGACCACGGCAGCGAGGTGGAAAATCGCGTCCGGATGCTCGTCCAGCAGCGTGTCCCAGGCACCGGCTACGGTAATGTCCTGCGCCCGGGCTCGAATCTCGACACCTGCACCGGAGGGCACCGCAGGCGCCGTCTGATCGACCAGCGTCAGCCGCGAAAGCGGTCGACCATCGAGTTCGCCGCTGTCGAGCAGTGCAGAGGTCAGGCGTTGTCCAAGAAAACCGGCGGCACCGGTGATCATCACATGCATGGCGTGTTCCTTGTTGTCGTCACACTATTCATGGCGTCAGCCCATAGGCGGCGGCCCAGCCCAGGCCAGCACGGGTCTCGTGGGCAGGCCGATATTCGCAGCCCACCCAACCGTCGTAACCAAGCGCCTCCAGGCGCTCGAGAAGTGCCGGGTAATTCACCTCTCCGCGATCCGGCTCATGACGCTCGGGCACTCCGGCGATCTGCACATGGCCGATATGCGGAAACTGCGTTTCCAGGTTGCGAATCAAATCGCCTTCGGTGATCTGGCAGTGGTAGATGTCGAACTGCACACGCAGGTTGTCGGCCCCCACCCATCCCAGCACTTCGCGAGCGTGATCCTGTCGCTGCAGGAAGAAACCGGGCATGTCGCGCCCATTGATTGGCTCGATCAACAGTGTCTTGCCAACCTTGGCCAGCTCACTGGCGGCAAAACGCAGGTTGGCGATATAGGTCTTGCGGTGCTCCTCCCGAGTCGCGGCATCGGCCTCTGGTGGCAGCAGGCCTGCCATGGCGTGTAAACGCGGGCAGTCCAGTGCCTCGGCATAGTGGATCGCCTCGATCACCGAGTCGCGGAATTCGCTCTCGCGTCCTGGCAAGCTGGCCAGGCCTCGTTCACCGGCTTCCCAGTCACCCGGAGGCAGGTTGAACAGCACCTGACTCAGACCGTTGTCGTCCAATGCCGTGCGTAGCTCTTGCGGTTCGAACGTATAGGGAAAGAGATACTCGACGCCACGGAATCCTGCGTCCGCCGCCGCTGCAAAGCGATCAAGGAAGTCATGCTCGGGAAACAGCATGCTCAGGTTGGCGGCCAGTCGTGTCATCTCGGTTCCTTCTTGGTCTCGTATCAACGGGGTCTTGTATCAATCGCGCGGGAACCGCGCTTCGAGTTCGGCAACCTGCTCATCGCTCAGGCAGCGGGGGTTCTGACCACGCAGCAGCAGGAACAGCTTGGCCGTCTCTTCGAGTTCCTCGGTGGCATACACCGCCGCCTCCAGCGACTTGCCGGCCACCACCGGGCCGTGATTGGCCAGCAGCACCGCGCTGTGCTTGCCCGCTAGCCCCTTGACCGCATCGCCCAAGGTGGGATCGCCGGGCATGTGGTAGGGCACCAATGGCAATTTGCCGACACGCATCACGTAATAGGCAGTCAGCGGTGGGATGCAGTCGCAGGGGTCGATCTCGGGCAGGCACGACACCGCCACCGAATGGGTGGAATGCAGGTGCACGATGGCCTCCGACTGAGGACGCTCGCTATACATTGCCATGTGCAGGAAGCTCTCCTTGGTCGGCTTGTCGCCATCGAGCAATCGCCCTTCGCGGTCGAGCCGCGAGATACGCGCCGGGTCGAGGCGTCCGAGACAGGCATTGGTCGGGGTCATCAGCCAGCCGCCATCATCGAGCCTCACGCTGATGTTGCCGCTGGAGCCCATGGTCAGCCCGCGATCGAACAGCGATTTGCCGAATATGGCGATCTGTTCACGCAAGAGATTGTCGTCACGCACGCTCATGGCAGACGTTCCTCTCGAAGGGCGTCGAAGGCTCGGGAAAAGAAATCGACACCGCCGAAATTGCCGGACTTCAGCGCCAGTGACAGTGGCGACTCGTGTCCCTTGATGTAGGTCTGGGTCCAGGGCACGCCAGGGTCGATCTGCTCGCCGATGCGCAACTCGCTGATACCCAATGCGGAAACCACGGCGCCGGAAGTCTCGCCACCAGCCACCACCAGCCGGCCGACGCCCTCCGCCACCAGCGCTTTCGCCAGCCCGGCCAGCGCACGCTCGACTAGCTCTCCAGCCGCGGCCACGCCAAGGCGCTGCTGCGCAAGCCGGACCTTGTCCGGTGCCGCCGAGGCGTAAATCAGTACCGGCGTCTCACCACCACCGGCAGCGAACAGACGCTTCCGGGCGAAGGCCAACGCCTGCTCGATCTGATCATTCCCTTCGGCAAGCGCCAGCGGATCCAGGGCGAAGCCGTCATGCGTCGCCAGGAAATGCTCAACCTGACCCAGCGTGGCCCGAGAGCAGCTCCCGGACAGTACCAATGCCGCGCCGCTGGCTGGTGCCAGACGACCGGCGTTATCGACTGCTTCCAGCCAGCCGAGGCGGCGATATTCGGCGGGCAGTGCCTGGCCGAGCCCAGAGCCGCCGGTCACCAGCGGAAACTCCACCACGGCAGCGGCGAGCACCTCGAGATCAGACTCATCCAGGGTGTCGCAGATCACATGACGTACGCCTTGTGCCGCCTGACCATCGAGATGGGTCTTCGCCGCCTCGCCCCCCTTGGCCAGGACCGGGCGTGGTAACAGGCCGACCGAATGCGGCGTCTGGCGTGACAGCACCCGCACCAGGTCGGCATCCGTCATCGGATTCAGGGGGTGGTGCTCCATACCGCTGTCGTTGAGCAGCCGATCGCCGACGAACAGGTGCCCCATATAAACGGTACGGCCATTGTCGGGGAAGGCCGGCACCATCACCGTCTGGCGTGCCCCCATCGCATCCAGCAAGGCGTCGGCTACCGGTCCGATATTGCCCTCATCGGTGGAATCGAAGGTCGAGCAATACTTGAAGAATATCTGTCGCGCCTGCTGTGCCTTCAGCCAGTGCAGTGCCTCGAGAGAATCACTGACGGCATCAGGGGCCGGACAGGCGCGGGACTTTAGCGCCACCACCACCGCATCGATATCATCGAGCGATAACTCACCTCTTGGTACGCCGATGACCTGCAAGGTGCGCATCCCGGCCCGCACCAGGTTATTGGCCAGATCGGTGGCACCGGTGAAATCGTCGGCGATGGCACCCAGAACGAGACTCATGACTCTCCCTCCCGCTGCGCGTCGTTGGCCTCCGGTAGCTCGAAAGCCGATAATCGCTGGTAGACCTTGATCACCGCGGCATCGTCTTCGCGACCGAACCCAGCCCCACTGGCGGCGGTGAACTGCTGCAGGGCACTGGCAGCGACCGGCATCGACAGACGCAGCTCGCGGCCGGTCTGATGGACGATATTGAGGTCCTTGACGAAGATGTCGACCGCCGACAGCGGGGTGTAATCGGCTTTGAGGATGTGCGGCACCCGATTCTCGAACATCCAGGAATTACCCGCCGAATGGGTGATCACCTCGTACAGCGTTTCGGGGTCGATCCCCATGCGCATGCCCAAGGCCATGGCCTCGGCGGCGGCGGCGATATGCACTCCGGCAAGATGCTGGTTGACCAGCTTGACGCTGGAACCGACGCCCGGCGTATCACCGAGGCGGTAGACCTTGGCCGCCATGGCATCCAATGCGGCCTGGCCTTTCGCGTAGGCCGCATCGCTGCCGGACGACATCACTGACAGCTCCCCGGCCCGAGCCTTGGCGGCACCGCCACTGATCGGCGCATCCAGCATGTCGAGATCCATGGCTTTCAAGCGCTCGCCAAGTGCCTCGGCATAGCTCGGCGCCACCGTGGCGCACTGCACGATCAGACTACCCGGAGCCAACTCACCGGCCAGCCCCCGTTCACCGAACAACACCGCCTCGACCTGCTCGGCATTGACCACCACCAGCAGCACGACCTCGCACTCGTGGGCCAGCTCGGCGGGGGTCGGCACACTTCGTCCTCCCTGGGCCTCGAAGGTCTCGCGGGCCGACGCCGATACGTCGCAGCCGATCACCGGCAACCCGGCCTCGAGCATGGCATTCGCGATGCCCATGCCCATCGCGCCGAGGCCGATCACGCCGACTGTATCGTTACGCGGTTGCTGTTCCATCCTGGTATGTCCTCTCTTGTTCTCCGGGGATATCCGCCGCCCAATGTTAGCGCTAACATCATATTTAGAGTATACTCCTGAGGCATGCAAGGTTTGTCGAAAGGAGTCAGACCAATGTCTAACAAGAAGAACACGGAGCGGCGGCGACGCCGTGGCGCCAACAATCCTACGCTCGACGACGTGGCCAAGGAGGCAGGCGTGTCGTCGATCACCGTATCGCGGGTGCTCAATTCACCGGACAGTGTCCGTGAGGCCACCCGACTCAAGGTCGAGGCAGCCATCGAGCGGGTCGGTTATGTGCGCAACATGGTGGCGGGCAGCCTGGCCTCGGCCAGTTCGCGGTTCATTGCGGTGATCGTGCCCTCGCTGTCCAACGTGGTATTCATCGAGGTAATCCAAGGGCTGCAAGCCACCTTCGAGAAATACGGCTATCAGATTCTGCTGGGCAATACCGACTACAACATGCAGCGCGAAACCGAATTGGTTAATACCTTTCTCGGCTGGTCGTCATCGGCGTTGGTGACCACCGGGTTACGCCACGAGGAAAGCTGCACCAGCCTGCTCAAACGCTGGCAAAAGCCAGTAGTGGAAATCATGGAACTAGGGGACGCCATCGACCTCAACGTGGGACTGTCACATTACGATGCCGGGCACTGCATGGCCCACTACCTACTCGAACAGGGGTATCGACGCATCGTCTATGCCGGTACCCAGATGGACGGAAACTATCGCGCCCGACTGCGCTACGAGGGGCATCGCGACCGGCTCGCGAAAGCCGGTGTCGAAGCCCCGCTACTGGAGTGGGCTCCTGCCAGTGATTTCGAGCTCGGCGGCCATGCCCTGGAACGAGTGCTCGAACGCTATCCCGATACCCAGGCTGTCCATTTCGCCGACGACGTCCTGGCCACGGGTGCCATTCTGCATGCCACTCGCCTCGGCATCCGGGTGCCAGGCGACATTGCCGTGTGCGGATTTACCGGTCTGCCGATCGGTCAGGCCATCTCCCCTCGCCTGACCACCATCTCTTCGCCTCGAGAGGCCATCGGCCGCATCGCCGCCGAACAGGTCATTGCACGTATCGAAGGGCGTCCTCTCGATGCCGATCAAGTTGACGTCGGTTTCGAATTGACGATCGGCGAAAGCGCCTGAGTGGCACAACGTCTACCACCTTCATCTCAATGAATGCTCCCCGCTATGGGCGGGCTAGTGCGCTGCTGCCGTGGCCTCATCCAGGCGCAGGATGGTATGCGCATTGGTGGCACTGGTGGCCAGGGTATCCACTACCCCGGTACGCAGCGCGCCGAGAATTCCCGCCGCCTTGGTGTTTTCGCTGGCGATGGCGATGACATCGGGTATGCGCGCCAGGTCGGTGAGGCCGAGCCCGATCACGCGCCCTTGCATGGGCGTGGCCGAAGGCCGGCCATGGATGTCGATGAAGTGGCAGCCCATGATATCGCCCACCGTGCCCGAGAGGCGCGCTTCGGCAATCTCCTGGGGTGAGAACCAGCCCATGCGCACCATGTTGCTGTCCTCGCTCAGGTCACCGACACCAACCAGCGCGAAGTCGGCGCGACGAGCGCGGTCCAGGGTCTGCCTGACCGTGTGGTTCTCGTAGAGCTCGTCGCGCAGCGCCGTGCTCTGCACCAACGCGGGGGCGTAGAGCGTCTCGCTATCACCACCGAACTTCATCGCCAGGCGACGGCAGATATGGTCGGGATTCATATACTCGCCGGCACGCTGGGATCCTCCAATGGCACACACGAAGGAGCATTTTCGCTCGCCCTGCGTGAACACATTGTCGGCGACCGCGCCGACGTTACGCCCCATACCCACGGTGACGATGCTGCCCTCCACCAGACTGCGCGACAGATGATCCGCCACCAGGCTGGCTACCGCCGAACGCTGGGCGTCGGCATCGCCTTGATCCAGCGCGATCAGCGCGCGCTTGATGCCGAAGCGACGCTTCAACTCTCGCTCAATCTCGGCACTGACGGCAGGGTGCTGGCGCACCCGCACATCGACGATACCCTCCGCCTGGGCCCGCTTGAGCAGGCGTCCCACTCGAACGCGGGAGATCCCCAGGCGGTTGGCGATGACTTCCTGAGTCTCACCCTCCACATAGTAGAGGGTGGCGATTTCGGTCATCAGATCGATATCGGCGTTCTCGACACGCTCATTCATGGCATGGGTCCCACAAGACTCGAGTTCTCGACAAGCGGGACACGATAGCACAACCCCACGTGTCGTGATCAGACACGTGAGTGGGGCAACCCACGCTCGTATGTTCTGGCTGGAACATCTTGATTCTACAAGAGCGAACCACTCGCATCTTCATTTTTAGTACGCCGCCGTGAATAAGGTGGGGTAAGCCCTTTCGGCAGGCTCTGGCCACCGGAACCAAGGTAACCGTGCTTTTCAAGACGCCACCCAGCAAGCAGTCGTAGATCGACGGCAAGTCGGTGAAGGTCTACCTTCTCGCCCCCACCCTCGGCTACTCCCACCGGCACTATGTCCGGACCTACCGGCATGAGCACTAATCTGCCTGATTAGCCGTCATGGGGGAGGGGGCACCTTCCCTCCAAAGGATCTCAGAGCACACTCGACGCCGATCATATGTTTCAAACACGATCAAGTGAACAAGAATACCCTTTCCAAAAATACAAACTTATCAGTAGGAAAAACTTTTATAATCAATTATTTGCATTATTATTAGACTAATGTATAACCATGAATGGCCACAACACCTTTGACGAACCACTGAAAACCCATCATACATAGGTTCATTCAATGAGCATATGAACAAAGGTGGATCATGTCCTCTCCCCTGCTGTTGCACGCCGAAAGCATCGCCAAGTCATTCTCCGGCGTCCCCGCCCTAGTAGACGGCAGCCTGGCGCTGCGCGCAGGCACGGTGCACGCCCTTTGCGGTGGCAACGGGGCCGGCAAGTCCACCCTGCTCAATGTCCTCATGGGCATCCTCAAGCGCGATGCCGGCACCATCAGGATGGAAGGGCGCGAAGTCCAGTTCGATGATCCACACGACGCCCTGAATGCAGGGGTTGCCATCATCAGCCAGGAACTCGAGCCCGTGCCGGACATGAGCGTGGCGGAGAACATCTATCTGGGCCGGGAGCCGCGTCGCCGCTTCGGCCTGATCGACCACCGCGCCATGCGCGAACAGGCCGCCGAATTGCTGGAGTCACTCGGGCTGAATCTGGCGCCGGATGCCAAACTCGGCAGCCTGAGCATCGCCGACATGCAGATGGTGGAAATCGCCCGAGCCATTTCCCGGGACGCCCGAGTCATCATCATGGACGAGCCGACCTCCGCCATCGGCGAGCGCGAAACCGAACTTTTGTTCACCGCCATCGAGCGCCTCAAGGCCCGGGGCACCGGCATCATCTATGTCTCCCACCGTATGAACGAGTTGTATCGAATCGCCGATGACTACACCATCATGCGCGATGGCGCCTATATCGAATCCGGCGCCATGGCCGACATCGATCGCCGTCGTCTGATTACCACGGTGCTCGGCAAGGAACTGGATGAGGAATTCGCCAAGTTCAACGCCCCGGGCGACAACACCCTGCTCGAAGTCGATGGTTATAGCCGTGGCAGCGCCTTTCGGGACGTATCACTGCACCTGAAGTCCGGCGAGATCCTTGGCATCTTCGGCTTGATGGGCTCCGGGCGCAGCGAGTTCCTCGACGCCCTGTTCGGCGCCTCCCCGGCGGACCAGGGCGAGGCCAGACTGGATGGCAATAATTACCGGCCGTGCCGTCCCGCCGACGCCATGCGCGCGGGCTTCGCCTATGTCACCGAGGACCGCAAGGGCAGCGGCCTGGTGATGGACGCGAGCATCAAGCGCAACGTCACCCTGGCCTCCATTCCCGAAGTGGCACGCTCCGGCCTGATCAGCGAACCAAGCGAAAACCGCGCAACCCTGCCCTTCGTCGACAAGCTGCAGATCAAGGCCAGTTCCGTGGACATGCCGGTAAAGCAGATGAGCGGCGGCAACCAGCAGAAAGTGGTCCTGGCCAAATGGCTGCAGACCGACCCGCGCATCCTGATGCTCGACGAGCCCACCCGCGGTGTCGATGTGGGTGCCAAGCGCGAGATCTACGCCTTCATGTCCGAGTTCGCCCGGGATGACCGCGCCATCATCATGACGTCCTCCGAAATCCCGGAAGTGCTTGGCATGAGCGACCGCGTCATCGTTTTCCGCAAGGGCCGCGTCAGCGGCGAGTTGTCAGGCGACGAACTGACCCAGGAAAACCTGGTGCGACTGTCGTCCTGACCCTCCACCTACGACTCCCCACTCATCAAACCCCATAGAGGCGAGGAACCTTGCCATGCCACAGCCTACTTCCCTGATCTCTTCCGACCCAGCACCCAAGGACAATGCGCACCGGAGCCTGGCGACCTTCATGAGCGATTACGGCATCGTGGTTGCCTTTATCGTACTGTGCGCTGTGCTGTCGGTGGTGTCGCCGTACTTCCTCGGCGTGAACAACCTGCTCAATGTGCTGCGCCAGGTGTCCATCAACGGCGTCCTGGCCATCGGCATGACCTTCGTCATCCTGACCCGGGGTATCGACCTGTCGGTAGGCTCGGTGATGGCCTTCGCCGCCATGGTGGCTGCCAGCTTCGCTGGCACCAGTGCCGGTTACCCGCTGATCCTGCCGATCCTACTGGGCCTGGGGGCCGGCCTGGCGCTGGGTTGCGTCAACGGCGTCATGGTGGCCCGTTTCGCCATCCCACCCTTCGTCATGACGCTGGGCATGCTGAGCATGGCCCGCGGCCTGACCTACATCTACAGCGACGGCATGCCGATCTCCAGCCTGTCATCCAGCTTCCTGTGGCTTGGCCAGGGCATGGTGGCAGGCATCCCGGTGCCGGTGCTGTTGTTTGCAATGGTCTTCGCCCTGGCCTGGTTCACCCTGCGCTACACCGCCTTCGGCCGTTATGTCTACGCCGTAGGTGGCAATCCCGCCGCCTCGCGCCTGTCCGGCATCGACGTACGCCGCATCACCTTCGCCGTCTACGCCATCTCCGGCATCCTGTGCGGACTGGCTGGCCTGATGATTGCCGCCCGCACTTCCGCGGCGCTGCCCCAGGCCGGCGTCGCTTACGAGCTCGACGCCATCGCCGCGGTGGTCATCGGCGGCACCAGCCTCGCCGGCGGCAAGGGGCGCATCGTCGGCACCCTGTTCGGCGTGCTGATCATCGGGGTCATCAACAACGGCCTCGATCTACTCGGCGTGTCGTCCTTCTATCAGCAGTTGGTCAAGGGCGCCATTATCGTGGTCGCGGTCATGCTCGACCGCTCCCGGTTGTCGAATGCTTGACCCTTCCCCCCAGCAAGACTCAACAGAGGTAGATCACAATGAAAAAGGTCCTCGCAGGATTCGCCGCTTCCACCCTCGCCGCAGCCATTGCATCTCCAGCCTTCGCGGCAGACCCGGTTCGTATCGGTGCCGCCACCTACGGTCTGCAGGGGGAATTCATGCAGCTGTGGAGCAACGCCTTGGAAGATCACCCGGCGGTCAAGAGCGGCGATGTCGAAGTCACCGTCTTCGATGGCCGCTATGACGCCCTGGTCCAGTCCAACCAGTTCGACAGCATGATCACGCGCCAGTACGACGCCATCCTGTTCGTACCCATCGATGCCGACGCCTGCGTCGGCCCGGTCATCCAGGCCACTGCTGCAGGCATCCCCGTGGTCGGCTCCAACACCCGCTGCAACAGCGACCAGCTCGCCTCCTTCGTTGGCTCCGATGACGTCCTGGCTGGCCAGATGGTAGCCGAAGAAGTCATCGACAAGATCGGCGGCAACGGCAAGGTCGTGGTCATCGAAGGCCCCATCGGCCAATCTGCCCAGGTCGACCGTGCCGAAGGCATCGACAGTGTGTTGGCCGAGCATCCCGGCATCGAAGTCCTCGAGCGACGTACGGCCAACTGGTCCCGTGCCGAAGCCCTTTCCCTGATGGAGAACTGGCTCACCTCTCACCAGGATGAAATCGACGGCGTCATCGCCCAGAACGATGAAATGGCTATCGGCGCCATCCAGGCGATCCAGGCCAGCGGACGCTCCCTCGACGACATCGCCGTGGCCGGCGTGGATGGTATTACCGATGCACTGAAAGCGGTCCAACAAGGCCAGATGGCGACCATCCTGCAGGATGCCGCTGCCCAGGCGCAGGGAGCGCTGGACGTGGCCCTGGCAAGACTCGGCAAGGCCGACGCCCTGCCCCTGTCCGAAACCTGGACCACCTATCCGGACCTGGCCTGGAACGATGGCCAGGATGATACCTACAACATTCCCTGGACGGTGGTGACCAACGACAATGTCGAGTCACTGCTCGCCCAGCGCCAACAGTGACGGGCTTCGCCGTCGATCAAGGAGATCGTTCATGTCCTTTCGTTACACCCTCTCCCTCGATGGCAAGGTGGCGCTGATTACCGGCGCCGCCGCCGGCATCGGCAAAGCCATCGCCGAGGCCTATCTCGACCAGGGCGCGCGGGTCGTGCTTGTCGACCGCAACCCCGAGATTCCGACCATCGCCACGCAACTCGCCACTCAAGTCGGTCATGCGGAACACGCCGCGGGCATCATCGCCGACCTGACCGATAAGACCAGCCTCGAGACTGCGGTAACGGAGGCCATCGCAGCCTTTGGTGGGGTCGATATTCTGGTCAACTCCGCCGGCGTGGTGGAGCTGGAGCCGGCAGAGGAATTGTCCGAAGCCAACTGGGACAAGACCCTGTCGGTCAACCTCAAGAGCGTGTTCATGATGTGCCAGGCGGCAGGGCGTCACATGCTCGAACGCGGCGAAGGGCGCATCATCAACCTGGCCTCTCAGGCCGGGCTAGTGGCCCTGGATCAGCACCTGGCCTATTGCGCGAGCAAGGCCGGGGTGATTTCCCTAACCCAGGTGCTGGCGCTGGAATGGTCGCCGCGCGGGGTCAATGTCAATGCCATCTCCCCCACCGTGGTGCTCACCGAACTGGGCCGCAAGGCCTGGGCAGGAGAGGTCGGCGAAGCGATGAAGCAGAAGATCCCCACCCGGCGCTTCGCCGAACCCGAAGAAATCGCTATGGCGGCACTGTACCTGGCTGGCCCCGGCTCCGGCATGATCAGCGGTGAAAATCTGGTCATCGACGGCGGCTATACCGCCCAGTAAGGTAGTCGAGCCGCCCAGACGGGCGGCTCGACTGGTATTTATTGTAACACCAATCAATCTGCGCCGAGCCTATTCCCCAGCCACGATATCCGCTTCCTGGCGATAGCTGCGCATGGTCTGCTGGTTCCAGGTCTCGAAATGCTGGTCCATGGCCTGGCGTGCCAGTTCGCGACGGCGGGTCTTCACAGCGGCGACGATGGCGATATGGGTCTCGTTGGTCTTTTCCTGGGCCACCGGCGACTGCCGCGCCAGCACACGACGCTGATGGAGCACCTTCTTCAACACCGACGACAGGCCCTGGAAGATGATCAGAATGGCGGGATTCTTGGCCATGATGGCCAGCTGCTCATGGAAGTCGTAGTCGGCCTGAAGGCCTTCCATCACATCCGTGGAATTGACGATCTTGTCGCAAAGCGCTTGCAGCCTTTCCAGTTCCGGCTCGAGATGGTTGACCGCCGCTGCCTGAACGATTTCTCGCTCGAACATTTCACGGGCGGTTTCCAGATGATCGACGGAAATGTAATTCAGCCTGAGCGCCAGCTCGAAATATAACTGAATGAAGATTGGCTCCGGCATCTTGAGAAAGGTGCCACTGCCCTGCTTCCGCTCGATAAACCCAAGGCTTTGCAACACCGAAAGAACATTTCTCACCGACGTTCGGTGCATGCCGAAATGCTCGCAAAGGGCCCTTTCAGGAGGCAGCTTCAAGCGACCATCCTTGGACAAATCGGAGATGGAAACGAATTCTTTAAGCCTATCAAGAAGACTCGGATCAATAGCACTCATAAGATTACCCAATGCAGCCCCTGGCAAGGTCACCTACTCCTTTATACAGCGCCTGCCAAGGGCAGCATAGCATCACTTAGTGGATATGCATGCCACCATTAACGTCGATCGTGGCACCCGTAATATAATCGGAAAGATCGGAGGCCAGGAACAGGAAAGCCTTGGCAACGTCTTCCGGCGTCCCCAGGCGGTTCAGGGGAATACCTTCGAGAATTTTCGCTTTCATGGCGTCGTCCAGCTTGCCGCCAGTGATATCGGTGGCGATCAAGCCGGGAGTGACGGCGTTGACACGCACCCCGAAGGCGCCGAGCTCCCGCGCCATGGCCTTGCCAAGCCCAAGCATGCCGGCCTTGGCCGCACTGTAATGGGGGCCGCCGAAGATACCGCCACCGCGCTGGGCGGAAACGGATGAGGTATTGACGATGGACCCCGAACCCTGCTGCTTCATCTGCGGGGTCACTGCCTGGGACATGTACAGCATGCCACGCAGGTTGACGTCGAGGATTCTATCATAGTCATCCGGCTGAATCTCATCGAACTTCACCGGCTGAGTAATGCCGGCATTATTCACCAAAACGTCGATACGACCGAACTTCTCCAGCACCGCACTGGCGACCCGCTCACAGTCATCCTTGCTGACCACGTTGGCGACCAGCACCAGTGAGCGGTCCTCATCAAACATAGCGCGAACTTCATTGCAGGCCTGTTCGTTCACATCGGTGATAACAATGGAAGCACCATGCTCATAGAACAGCTTGGCGGTACGCAGGCCGATGCCATTGATGCCGGCTGCGCCGGTGACGATGCAGACTTTGTTTTCAAGCAACTTGGTCATGACGATTACATCTCCGATTTGATGTCATTTATCCAACGAATCGAGCGAATAATGTTTTCCTCGATCTCTTTCATCGGTACTGCTGAATCCAGCCGCCAGGGCTGAGCGTCGCGATCACGACACAGACGGAAAGGAAGCTCCAGGGAAAAGGGGATGCCCTCTTTCATCAGCTCCCTGAGCAGAGGCGCTTCATC
Organism: Litchfieldella qijiaojingensis; assembly: GCF_014651875.1. GTDB lineage: Bacteria > Pseudomonadota > Gammaproteobacteria > Pseudomonadales > Halomonadaceae > Litchfieldella > Litchfieldella qijiaojingensis. Next base: position 10,298 of record NZ_BMXS01000014.1, on the reverse strand, counting down.
GATATCGCCCCTACCCAGAGGGGTGAAGACGATACCTTCAGCCACTTTGGAACAGGACTTGATATGGAAGTGATCCCCCCAGGAAACTGCTGCCAAGGCATCGGCCAGAGGGTCAATATCCGGACAATGTGACAGCAGATTACCCACATCGAAGTTGATCCCGAATTCTGGAGTCTCCAGCTTTCTAAGCATCGGGGCGATATGCGCCGAGTGGTCGAACAGGTTAGCCACGCGGTTGCCCGGGTTCTCCAGCAGGATACGCATGCCGTAGTGCCTGGCGATGGCGGCCAGCTCATCGGCCTGGGCCAGGAAAATCTCGCTGGAGGCAAGGCTCGCCGCATTGGTGATCACAAAGGAAGCACCCAGAGCGGAGGCGAAGCGGCAGCGCGCCTCCAGCCGCTGACAGGCGTTCGATTCCCCCAGGTCGATATGGCCGGAGAAATAACGGCACTCCTGGTCGTTACGGCGCATCTCCTCCTGCAGCTCTCGGCCGTAGGCGGTGGTCAAGTCGTCGTCGGAGAAGGCCTCGACATACCCCTCGATAAAGGCCACCTCGACCTGCTTTACCCCGCAGCGGGCAAGCGAGGGAAAGATCTCAGGAAAGCCATAACCATCATAGGCTGCGGTACTTACGGACATATAGCTGGCCGTCGTTTCACTGCTCATGACTGTCTCCGCTTATCCCGTCCCATTCAACAGCCGGTAAGTACGTATCACCTGGCTGTCGTCGAGCTTTCCCTCGCCGCGTTCCGAGGAAGCGACGAACAGTTGGTTGCTGGCCATGGGCCAGCCCATGGAACCGAGTCCCGCGAATATCACCTTCTTCATGATAACTTCCTTAGTAGACGATCAGCGCAGGCACGAAGGACACCAACAGCAGCACCACCAGCGCCACCAGATAGAAGGGCAGCAGTTCCTTGACTACCGAGCCGATCTTCTCTTTGGCGATAGCCGAGGAGACGAACAGGGTGGTACCGATGGGCGGCGTGAACAGACCGATACTCAGGTTGACGCACATCATGATGCCGAGCTGAACCAGATCCAGGCCGATGGCATTGGCGATGGACACTAGGGTCGGGCCCAACAGCAGAATGGCCGCAGGCAGATCCAGAAACATCCCGATCACCAACAGCAACAGGTTGATAGCGAGAATTATCAACAGAGGATGTTGGAGATATTCTAAAGCCCAATTGGCAACAGTCTGAGGGACGCCGCCTGACGTCAGGATATAGCCGATGATGTTAGCCGCCGCGATGATCAACATCACCACGCCGGTGGTGATCACGGTACTGGTTAGGGCCGCCATGACCCTTGTGCCATTCAGGTCGCGGTAGATCAGGGCGCTGACCATCAGGGCGTAGGCTACAGCGATGATGCTGACCTCGGTCGGGGTGGCGATACCAGCACGCAGCAGCACCAGAATGAACACCGGCATCATCAGGGCGGGCAGCGCACTGAGAAGCGTCGACCTCATCTCGGCCCGGGTATGCTTCATCTTGAGACGGGGGAAACCACGGCGCTTGCCGATGATGTAGCAAGCAACCATCATGCCGACGGCCAGCAGCAAGGCCGGTATCACGGCGGCGATGAACAGGGAGGCGATGGAAGTGTTGGACACCACCGCGAACAGGATCAGCGGAATGGAGGGCGGCATCAGACCGGCGATGACGGAAGACGAGGCGGTAACCGCCGCACCGAAGGCGCCTGGATAGCCTTCCTTCTTTTGCCAAGGAATCAGCATGGAACCCAGCGCCGAGGCCTCGGCCACCGAGGAACCTGATACCCCCCCGAAAACGGTGGAGCCAACGACGGTCACCTGACCAAGGCCACCGTGGTACTTACCAACCAGCATGGAGGCCAGCCCGACAAGTTTCTGGCCAAGCTTACCGGACATCATCAGGCTGCCCGACAGAATGAAGAACGGGATGGCGAGCAGCGGGAAGCTCTGGGTCGGCTGGAAGATCTTCATTACTACCATGCTCGACGGCACGGAACCGAATACCGAGAGCGCCGCCCAGCCGCTGATGACCAGAGAATAACCCACCGGCATAGCCAGCAGCATGAAGATGATGAAGCCCAGCAACATATGAACAGTCATAGCTCTTCCTCCCCGTGGGAGACCTGGGATGCGGTATTTTCCTCACGACCGGTCAGCAACAGACCGACGTTTATCAAGGAGACGACCGCCAAAGCGGCGAATCCGGCCACAACCGACCAGTAGGCCCAGGACATGGCTATCCCGGTGATGGGTAGCCGTTGCCCACCGGCGATCTCAATGACATTCAGGCCGCGGTAGGCGATCATCCCGAAAGCGATCACGGCCAGGGCGTTGGTGGCGAAGATCACGGGACGCCGGGCGATCACCGGCAGATGGTCGACGATCAGGTCGATGCCGATGTGCTCATTCCTGGCCGCCGCGGCGACGATGGCGCTCATGGTAAGCCAGGGAAAGAACAGGTTAGGAACTTCCGCGATCCAGCCCAGGTTGGTGGACAGGACGTAGCGGACGATTACCCCTGTCATCAAGGACAGGAACATGACCACGATAGACAGGATGGCGATCCACTTGGCTAGCTGGTAGATCGCTGCCTTGGAGCTCAGCATCAGTGAAGTGGCCGAAGCCACTTCACCAACACGGCTCCCCTCGGAGAGCTTCATCACGGCGTCCTCCTGCTCACTGAGCGTCGCCCTGGGCTGCCTCAACGACCATATCCACCAGTTCGGGATACTCTTCGCGCCAAGCGTCATAAACCGAGGCGGTGGCTTCGATGAAGGGCTGCTTGTCGACCTCGTTGAACTCGACTCCGGCCTCAATCATTTTCCCCTTCAACTCCTCGTCGGCTTCAAGTGATGCCTGTCGTTGAAATTCACCGGCCTCCAGTGCCGCTTCCTGAATGGCCTCCTGATGATCAGGAGCCAGAGAGTCCCAAACCATTTTGCTTATAAAAACAGGTGTCGATTCGTACTTGTGAGCAGTCAACGAGATATAGTCCTGCACCTCATAAAGCTTGGATGAGTAGATATTCATCAGCGGATTTTCTTGCCCATCCACAACACCTTGCTGAAGAGCAATGTAAAGCTCGGAGAAGTTCATTGGTGTTGGATTGGCACCCAGGGCCTCGAAGATATCAACCGTCATTTCATCCGGTGGAGTACGAATCTTCATGCCCTCGAGGTCTTCCGGTGACTCGATCTGCTGCACGCTATTGCTGACATGGCGAATGCCGTTATCCCACAGAGTGAGCAGTACTAAGCCCTTTTCATTGGCGACCTTCTTGAGTTCGTCACCCACTTCCCCATCCATGACCCGCCACGCGGTCGGAAGTGAATCGAACAGGAACGGCAGGCCCAGCAAGTTGAATTCAGGCACTACAGATGCAGTTGCACCCTGAGAGTTAGCACTCATCGCCAAGGTGCCAAGACGCATCTGGGAAATAGCTTCCATGTCATCGCCGTACTGAGCATTGCCACCCACATCGATCTTGATCTCACCATCGGTGGACTCTTCGACCAGCTGGGCGAAGAGCTCAGAAGCCTCCCACCTTGGATTGCCCTCTGCTGCACCGTGGGCAAACTTCAAGGTCTGCTCAGCTAACGCCGAAGAAGTGACGACCATTGAGCCAGCTACAAATACACTACCAATCAGTTTTTTCATGAGTAGTTGCTCCAAGTTATCCGTTGTTTTATCAATGTATAAATGCGCATTATGCAAGGGAGCTGTTTACTTTTTTCACCACCTCCTGAGTTGATATCCCATAGCGATCATGCAATGTCGGCAATGCGCCGGCATCCAGGAATTCGTCTGGCAGGCCGATCTGCTGGAACTGTGCCTGAACATCGTTTCGCATCAGCAGTGAAGCAATGCTTTCTCCCAGGCCGCCGACCACAGAATGGTTTTCAGCGACGAATACCGGCTTGCCCGTATGGCGACGCACTTCGGCGAGGATGGTTTCCTCGTCCAGTGGCTTGATGGTCGGGCAGTGGACCACAGTTACCGCAACACCTTTCTCTTTCAGCTCATCGGCGGCTTCCACGGCACGCATGGTCATCAGGCCGGAGGAAATGATCAGTGCATCGCCACCCTCGATCAAACGCTTGGCCTTGCCGATCTCGAAGCGGTAATCGTCGAAGCGATCCAGCACATTGGGCACCTTGCCACGCAGCAGGCGCATATAAACGGGGCCATCATAGTCAACCATGGCCTGGACGGACTGCTGGATATCAATGGCATCACAGGGATCGATGATGGTGAGATTCGGCATGCCACGGAATATAGCGACATCTTCGGTGGCCTGGTGGCTTGGGCCATAACCGGTAGTCAAACCTGGCAGGGCACAGACGATCTTGACGTTCAGCTTTTCCTCGGCGATGGCCATGGCGATGAAGTCATAGGCCCGGCGCGAGGCGAATACGCTGTAGGTGGTGACGAAAGGAATGAAGCCCTCGCGGGCCATGCCGGCACCGGCGCTCATCAGCAGCTGTTCGGCCATGCCCATCTGGTAGAAACGATCGGGGTACTCGTTACCGAAGATATGCAGGTCGGTATATTTCGCAAGGTCCGCCGACATGCCCACGATCTTGTCATTCGACGCCGCGGCTTCCACCAGGGCGTGTCCGAAGGGAGCCGCCGTCGTCGGCTGCCCTTCCGCCGCGATGGAGGCAATCATTGCCGAGGTCTTCAACTTCTTCTTGGCCGTCATTGCACGTCTCCTCACTTGATCCCGTAAACGTCGTCCAGCTGCGCCAGCGCGAGACTCCACTCGTTTTCATCCACACGGATGAAGTGGGTCTTGTCACGGGCTTCCAGCAGCGGGACACCACGGCCCATCAGGGTGTCGCAGATGATCACGCGAGGCTTGTCAGACTCACTGCTGACCGCCGCGTCAAAGGCCTGAACCAGTTCCTCCAGATCATTGCCGTTGACCCGCCAGGTCTCCCACCCAAATGCCGTCCACTTGTCCGCGATCGGCTCGTAGGCGAGCACCGTCGAAGACTTGTCGTCAGCCTGCTGGTCATTGACGTCGACGATGGCGATCAGGTTGTTCAGCTTCCAGTGCGAGGCCGATGCCGCCGCCTCCCAGGTGGAGCCTTCGTTCAGCTCACCATCGGAAAGCAGGTTATAGATGAAGGAGTCGCTGCTCTTGCGCTTTAGACCCAGGGCCATGCCGACGCCAATACCCAGGCCATGACCCAAGGAGCCGCCAGTGATTTCCATTCCCGGCGTATAGGCCGCCATTCCGGACATGGGCAGGATGCTGTTATCGCTGCCGTAGTTCTCGATCTCGTCTTCCGAGACGATGCCCGCCTCGATCAGCGCGGCATAGAGCGCGATAGCGTAATGGCCGATGGATAGCAGGAAACGGTCACGCCCTTCCCATTCGGGGTCATCCGCGCGGAACTTGAGATGGCGGAAATAGGCCACCGCCAGTACATCGGCCACTCCCAGGGCCTGACCGACATAACCCTGGCCCTGAACCTCCCCCATCAGCAGAGCGTTGCGGCGGATGCGATATGCATGCCGCTTCAGCTTTTCCAAATCCCCAGGCTCTACTCTCGATAACGAAGCACTCATTGGTCACCCTCATAATTGGTTGACCAATTCAATGTACTCCTATCTCAACCAATGCAAAATGCGACTTTTGTCTACCAAAGAAAATCACATAACTTGATGTTTATATTGATTATTTATAAATGTTGCGCAGACACAGGCGTTGTAAATAAACATTTGCGCGAAATACCACAAATGTTGACCAATATATTCGACCACAAGGCGAGAACGATCAGGCTGGTCCTGAAGCGCGAGCGCAACGGGAGACACGAGTGAGAGATCAGCGACTGAGGCCGTCAGTGACAGAGAGGGCCTATACGAAAGACGGTCGCTGAAAGACAGGGGTACGCAGACCACCTAGCGAATGGGCCTGGCAGACGGTGAGGGTTCGTAGAGGGCGAGCACCCTAACATACCGAAATACGCGAGATTCCCACTTAGGGTGGGAATCTCGACCGAAGCGTAATGGTGGTGGAAGTGCTGACAGCAACGGCGCCACCTTCCTCGGCGTTTTACTCGCAGCGCTCAAGCACCGGCACCAACGCGCTGGTAATCATGGCCAGGGACATAGCGCCCGCATCCGGCGTACCCAGACTCTTCTCAGCCAGTGGGCGAGCCCGCCCCATCCTGGGCAGCAGGTTGGCGGTGTCCTGCGCGGCTTGCTGAGCCTTTTCGGAGGCCTGCACCCAGGCTTCTACCACGCCCTGACCCGATGCCACCGCCTCGGACAGGGTCTCGGCAAAGGGCACCAATACGTCCACCAGCGTCTTGTCACCGGGCTTAGCCTTACCGAAGCTCATGACATTATCACTAGCGGCGGATACCCCAGAGGCCAGACGCTCGGCGGCCAGTGGCTGTTCGTCACCCAAGGCCTCGCCAATGGAGGTCAGGATCACTCCCCAGATCGCCCCAGAGGTACCACCGGCCTTGTCGGCCCAGCGCTCGGCGGCCCAGCGCAGTACCGTTTCGGCACCCGCGCCACCGTCCAAGGCCTCCCTGGCTGCTTCCAGGCAGGCCTTGCTGCCCCGCTGCATCCCGATGCCGTGATCGCCGTCACCAGCCACCGCATCGATGCGCCCCAGCTCCTCAGCCTTGTCGTCGATGATGGCGGCCAGCGCTTCCAGAGCCGCCACCGCACCGCCGGCGAGCTGCTTCGAATCTTCGCTGGCCGGCGGAATCTCGGGCGCTGTGGCGCCTTCCATTTCGGCCGGGTCCAGCGCCTCGGCGGGCGCCATGCTGCCCTTGCGATAGGCAGGTGTATCCGCCGGCGCCTTCCACAGACGCTCCATCTCATCGTCCAACCAGAACAGCGTCAGGGATACCCCCGCCATATCGAGGCTAGTGACCAGCTCCCCCACGTCGGGCTCGACGATTTCAACACCCGCCTCACGCAGCAGTTCATCTACCCGACGATAGACCACGAACAGCTCTTCGTACTTGACGGTTCCGAGACCATTGAGCACCGGCACGACTCGCGCGCCCTTGAGCTCGACGCCTTCCGGCACTTCCTCGAGCAGGCGCTTGACCAGCATCTCGGCGAGGTCATCGGCGGTGGGCACATCCTGCTCGCTGATGCCGGGTTCCCCATGAATCCCGAGGCCAATCGCCATCTTGCCGGCAGGCACATGGAAGAGTGCATCCTCGGCGCCGGGCAGAGTGCAGCCATCGAAGGCTACGCCAAAGGAACGCGTGCGCCGATTGACCTCCTTGGCCACCGCCACCACCTCGTCGAGGCTGGCCCCGGACTCCGCGGCGGCAGCCGCCGTTTTGAACACCGTCAGGTCACCGGCGATGCCGCGGCGCTTGCCGAACTCGTCCAGTGAAGCACTGGCAACGTCATCAGTGATAGTGACGATCTCGCAGGGAATGCCTTCGGCGATCAGCCGCTCCCGGACCTGGCCGAAATGCAGCACATCACCGGCATAGTTACCAAAGGTCAACAGTACGCCGCCGCCATTGTCGGCCGCCTTGGCCACCGAATAGACCTGCTGCGCCGACGGCGAGGTAAACAGATTGCCCATGACGGCACCATGGGCCAGCCCCTGGCCTACCAGGCCAGCGAAGGCCGGATAGTGGCCGCTACCGCCGCCGATGACTACCGCCACGCTACCGGGCTTGCTGCGGGTACTGCGCACCACGCCACCGGACACCGCCATCAGCTTGTCACGATGGGCGGCCACCAGCCCCAGGCGGGCCTCTTCGGGAAAGTCACTGGGATCATTGAACAAGCGTGTCATGGAAAAATGCCCCCTAGGGTGAAAGGCAGGCCGGTCCGAAAAAGGGTCTCCACCGGCACAGCAGAATTATTCTTTATTGATAAGACTCAGACCTCACCGCCACTGAGGCGCGCCTCATACTCGCTGATCTTGGCCACCTTCTGGGCGGAAGGTCCACCGGGGAAAGACTTGCCCAGAAAAGTAGACACGATGTCCTTGGCGAGTTCCGACCCCACCACGCGTGCGCCCAGGGTCACGATCTGCGCATTGTTGCTGGTCCTGGCCTTGCCGGCGGAATAGGTGTCATGAGCCTGGGCGGCACGAATGCCCGGCACCTTGTTGGCGGCGATCGCCACCCCGATGCCGGTGCCGCAGACAAGGATCCCGCGATCGAAGCGGCCCTCGGCGATTGACTCCGCCACCGTCACCGCCACATCGGGATAGAGGATCGGTTCGGCATTGTAGGTACCGAAGTCCTCTACCTCGTGCCCCAACGAGCGTACGTGCTCGATCAACACTTCCTTGAGCTGGAAGGCGGCCTCGTCTCCACCGATGGCCACTCGCAGCGGCTTGGCTTGACTGGACATGACTGTCACCTCTCTGTGTGAAGGGGGATCGACCTGACCAGAGGGCCATCCTCGACCAGATCCTATGATCAAAATAACACCAGCATTTCATTTGTAAAGCCATTGATCATAAGAACACCCCTTCTTTCCAGCATCGGTCTTGAGAAAAACATTCTCAGAAACCAGAAATAATTATTTAACATCAACTATTTATATGCATTGCGCTTATTCACTTTCTGTCAGAAGGCACCATCAAGACAGCATAATTCGCCCCTATGACGACTTGACACACTGAACACATGCATCGATCATTTGAACAACATAGGTTCAAATATAATGCAGATATTGAACGTCATACTGTCAGGAGCCATGTCATGCCCACCCAACTCGACGCCCTCAAGCAACTCTCCCTGGTAGTCGCCGATACCGGCGATCTCGACGCCATCCGCCGCTACCAGCCCCAGGACGCCACCACCAATCCTTCGCTGATCCTCAAGGCCTTCGAATTGCCCGGCTATCAGACGCTGATCGATGAGGTACTCGCTTCAGTCAAAGTGATGGGAAGCGAGCGCCAGATACAGGTCGAGCAGGCCGTCGATGAACTCGCCGTGGCCATGGGCACGGAGATCGCTCGCGTAGTACCGGGCCGCGTCTCCACCGAGGTTGCCGCCAAACTGTCCTTCGACACCCAGGCCAGCATTCGCAAGGCCCAGGAACTGATCGAGCGCTACCAACGCCACGGCATCTCGAAGGACCGGGTGCTGATCAAGCTGGCCTCGACTTGGGAAGGCATTCGCGCTGCCGAAGTGCTGGAGAAAGCCGGCATTCAGTGCAACCTGACGCTGCTGTTCAGCGACGCCCAGGCCCAGGCCTGCTTCGATGCCGGGGTATTCCTGGTCTCGCCCTTCGTTGGCCGGGTCACCGACTGGTACAAGCAGGCGACCGGCCAGGACTTCACTGCCGAAAATGACCCCGGCGTGCAGTTCGTGCGTGGCGTCTGCCAGCGCGTCAGGCAGGGCGGCTACGACACCGTGGTGATGGGCGCCAGCTTCCGCAATACCGGCCAGGTACTGGCGCTGGCTGGCTGCCCGCGACTGACCATCTCGCCGGCCCTGCTCGAGGAGCTAGACGCCACCCAAGGCGAGGTGGCGCGCGGGATCGTAATGGAAGGCGATAGCAGTCAACAGCCGGCACCACTCACCGAACCCAAGTTCCGCTGGGGCCACAATCAGGACGCCATGGCCAATGACAAGCTCGCCGAAGGCATCCGTCGTTTCGCCGAGGACCAGGAACGTCTAGAGGCTCTGATCGCGGATCGACTGGCAACTCTCTGATCCGTAAAGGAAGCGCTGAATAAATCGGCGAGCATGCTCAAGCGCAAGGCGCCCGGAGCACAGGAACCGGAGCCTATGGGGTATAGGTGAGGATTCCGCGCACCGCGCAACGCAGCGATTGAGTAGCGTAGACATTTATGCAGTGTTTCCTTAACCGTCTGACCCGACAATGACCAACCAATGGGGAAGTCCCATGCCGACTCGCTTTCAACTGGCCAACGCCATTCGCGCCCTGTCCATGGATGCCGTGCAGAAGGCCAACTCCGGCCACCCCGGTGCCCCCATGGGCATGGCCGACATCGCCGAAGTGCTGTGGAACGATTACCTCTCCCACAACCCGGCCAACCCCCACTGGGCTGACCGCGACCGCTTCGTGCTTTCCAACGGTCACGGCTCGATGCTGCTCTACTCGCTGCTGCACCTGACCGGCTACGACCTTGGCCTCGAGGACCTGCAGCACTTCCGCCAGCTGCATTCGCGCACTCCCGGCCACCCGGAGCTGGGCTATACCCCGGGCGTCGAGACCACCACCGGCCCGCTCGGCCAGGGCCTGGCCAACGCGGTGGGCATGGCCATCGCCGAGCGCGCCCTGGCGACCCAGTTCAACCGCCCCGGTCACGGGATCATCGATCATT
>NZ_BMXS01000013.1 GCF_014651875.1 Litchfieldella qijiaojingensis | reverse complement strand
CCAGCGACACAGACTCGAATGACGCAACGTGTGCACCAAGCAAGGAAGGGTAAAAGCGAAGGGGCCGCGACACCCCGGTTCTCATCCTGATTGTCGCTGGCTTCTCATCCAGATTGACGCGCTACAGGCGGCGCTGGTTGGTGCCGAATTGATGCTTGCCGGTGGTGCTCAGGGGTACCCGGCAGGTGATGTAGGCGAGCGTTTGGCTGACCTGAATGTGGATGGCAGTCTCTACGGTTTGGCTAGCGACCATATCGTGGGTGAATTGGTCTTTGAGCGTGATGACATCAGCGAAGTGGTCGAGATTGCCAATGCCCACTTGCGTGAGCCGTTGTTGGATCAGGCATGGTTGAACCGAATAAGCGATGGTGTTGAGCAGAACGTTACTGAAGAACGTTCGCAACCTGCTGCTGCTGGATTTGAGGCGGCTCGTTGGGCGGTATTTGGTGAGCAGCCCTTGCGTAATGCGTTATCGCTGCACGGGCTGGATGCGTTTGAAGAACTTGCACGAGATGACATCCTTGCTTGGCATGCCGAGACGTTTACGCGTACCCCTGAAGCGGTCACGGTGGCAGGTGCAATAGATGCTGAGGCAGCTGGCCTGGCGCTTGATTCGTTATTCGAAGGGCTGCCGGAGAAAGGTCGGAGTATGACAAGGGACGTTGCGCCGGATTTTAAACCGCGACGTATTCTACTTCATATGCCTGAAGCTGAAGTTTCAAGCCTTGCCTTCATAGCGCCAGTTCCATCCACGCGGCAAGGAGGGGAGGTTGAAGATGTATTATTAATCAATGCACTTGGAGGAGATGATCAAAGTGTATTGTTCAATGCAATGCGAACGAATCTTCGTGCAAGCTATGCTTTTGGAGCAGGGATGGATAATTTTACTCGTGATCACCGGATTATCGTCATGGCTGGGGAGGTTGATACGAGTAAGATTGCAGATGCCGAGAGCGTCGTTCGCGAGGCGTATATTAAGTTCCAGAAAACCGGGCTGGAGGGCGATGTTGCCGAGCGAAAAGCACCATTGAAAGCATATTTGTCTGAAATCAATGACTTCGTGATTGATCTTGCGGGTGTCGAGTTACAGAACTCGCTTGACGGCGGTGATCCTGGTCGCGTGCAAAATAGTATAGACGAGCTTGAAGCGGTGACCGAAGTTTCATTAAGTGAGCGGTTAAAAAATGCCTTCCCCAAGATAGATGAATTCACCGTCATAGCGGTTTCGCCAGAGGCCGACTCCTTGCCCGATGCCTGTGTTATCACTACACCACGTGAGGCAGTTGATTGCTAATGATTGACAGGGCTACTGACAATACTGGCGAAATCGCACTTTCCTGGTTCGGCAAGACGCTGTGGAAGTTCACGCCGCTATATATCGAGCTGATCTTCCTGGCAATCTGTCTGCGCCTGATAGGCTTGGTTGAGCCTTTTATCTTCCAGGTAATTATTGACCGTATCTTGCCTTTTCAGCGCGAAGCATCCTTGCTCGTTGTCGCCACAATTTTTGTGGCGGTTAGTATTTTTAATCTTGGGTTCGAAGTGTTGTCTGATCTGCTGGGATTGTTGGTTGCTAACCGCGTCACACGCGAACTAGGCGCCCGAATATTTGAACATCAGTTCAAGCTGCCGTTCAGTCATTTTCGCAAATGGTCGGTGGGCGAGAGCATGGCTCGTATAAGCGAGACCGATACCATTCGTGCATTCCTGGTCGGGACGACAACGGGGGTTTTCCTTGATCTTGTTTTCGTGTTCATCTACATTGCGGTTCTTTTAACATTATCGGTGCCGCTAGCAATGATCATTCTGGCAGCGCTCCCTATCCAGTTTCTGATCTACTTCAGTTTCGGCCCTTTTTTGCGCCGCCGCCTCCGTACTGAATTTGATGCTGGAGCGCAGCATCAGAGTCAGATGGTCGAAAGCATTTCAGGTATCGCTTCTATCAAGGCGCTGAGTGCTGAGAGGAAAATATTGGAGCGGCTGGATCAAACACTGAATGCAACACTGAATGCCTCGTATCGTGTGGGCTTGTTGCAAATCTGGAGCGATAAACTCCTGTTCATTATTCAGCAGGCGATAACCATCAGTATCATATATTTTGGTGCTCAATTTGTATTTTCCGGAGAAATGACGCTCGGTCAGTTGATAGCTTTCCACTTGCTGGCCGGTAAGGTGACCGCGCCAATCGAACGTTTTTCTAGTCTATGGGAGGAGTGGCAAAATATCCGTGTCTCACGGCAGCGATTGGGCGATATCGTTAATTCACCAATGGAGTCTTTCGGTTCTCTGCCAAAGATGTCGCCGTACATTGAAGAGAGTTTAGAGTTTTGCAACGTTGAATTTAATTACACCTCCTCTGCACCAATCCTGCGAAGCTTTAATTTTCTCGCTAAGCCTAAAACGTTGACGCTTGTTGTTGGCCCTTCGGGAAGTGGTAAGTCTACTTTTGGACGGCTCGCTTCGGGTATCGATGTCCCAGACAAAGGAGAGGTGTTGTTAGGCGGGGAAAATATCGCCCAGTATGAACCGCATGAAGTAAGGGCACAGATTGCCTACGTTCCACAAGAGCCGTATCTGTTTGCAGGCACCGTGCGTGAGAACCTCACTCTTGGTGACGAGGTGGCAACGGATGACATGCTCGAAAGAGCCCTGCGAATCTCGGCGGCTGATACTCTTGTGAAGCAACTTCCCCATGGGCTCGATACACAGGTGGGTGAGCGTGGCTCTGCTCTTTCGGGGGGGCAGCGGCAACGGATTGCGATAGCTCGGACTTTAGTTAGGAATCCAAAGGTTATTATCCTTGATGAGCCCTTTAGTGCACTTGATTCTGCTACTCAGCGAACAATGGCGGAGGAGCTTCAGGTGCTGAAGCAGGATGCAACGTTGATAATTATTACACATACCCCAGACATTTTTGATAATCCCGATCAAGTGGTTGATTTTGAGGCGCCATGATGGCTAATTGTTCTATGCCAATGAAGATAACGTCTCCCACGCTACATGCGACAATTATTTTTACTCTCTTTGTATTCGCAATTATTCTGATGCTTTCGTTTGTTTTGAAGGTCGAGGTTGTAGCAAAGGGGCAAGGTCGAGTGCTCCCCATTAGCCGTGTTCAGGTTGTTCAGCCTGAGTTTTCGGGCAGCATTACAGCTATTAATGTTAACAATGGAGACTCGGTTGAGCAAGGAGATGTTTTGATAGAATTTGACGCGACAGAGGCTCTTACCGATCTGGGTACTATTCAGGCGGAGCAGGATCGCCTGAGGATCGAGGTTGCTAGAATCGATGCTATGGTAGCTGCTCTTGATAAAGATTCAGCCACACCTGGTTTTACCGATCAAGCGCTTGCCGGATTCAGTCTTCCCTTAGAATTGGCTGAACATGCATTTGCCGAAGAGCAGCGAAAGCTGCTGCTGGCCGAAATCAACGATCTCTTGATATCGCTAGAACAGGTGGATGCACGTGAAGTGGAAAATCGTCGTTCTGAGGCTGTCACCAATGCCAATATCGCACGAGTGAATGCAATCCTCAAGATTCAAGAAGAGCGGTTGCATGCCGCCGAGCAATTACTTCAACGAGGAGGAGTTAGTCGATTTGAATTCCTCGATGTACAGGAGGGTTTTACCAAGCTTGAAAGTGAGCGTGATGTCTACCAGAGTGAACTGGCTCAAAAGTCATCCGAGCGCATGGCAATTGAGAGCGAACGCCGGCGCATTACCACTGAACTTCGGAGCTCTCTGCTTGATAGAAGAGCGAAGATTGACTCACGTCTTGCAACACTATTTGAAAAGAAACTTGCTTCAGAGCGACGAGTTGAGGCTGCAACTCTTGAAGCGCCAGTTTCTGGGGTTGTTGATCAGCTAAAGGTTTTTACTTTAGGCGGCATTGCCGAGGCAGGGGCTGAGCTACTCCGAATCGTGCCAACCGATGCCCAAGTAGAAGTAGAGGGAACATTTTCTAACCAGGATGTCGGCTTCATGGAAATTGGGCAGCGGGCTAATATTCGACTCAAAGCTTTCCCATCTGAACGGTTTGGGGTCGTTCAGGGAGTGGTTGCGGATATTGCTGCGGATTCGAGTGAGACCAAAGAGGGCCAGTGGCACTATGTTGTGAGCATAAAACCCGAGCAACCTTTTCTCGACGCTGGTTCAGAGCGTTTTTATTTACGCCCTGGCATGACAGCAACAGTTGATGCCATAACTGATACGCGCCGAATAATCAGCTACTTTTTTGCTCCAATAGTTAAAGCAATACAAGATTCATTGGGAGAGCGCTAGCCGATTATCCAAAATATCACTTGCAACCTGATCATTGCCTTGAACCATAAGCCCGGCCGCTACATGGTAAGCAATGGGATGGAGTCCTCCCCACCCTACACTGGCGTCATTGCGCCACTCTGGTGGGTGAGTGCATCACTTACCAGCCTGAGGATGAGGAGAACTCCCCATGAACATTACCCGGGTCGGCGTCGATATCGCAAAGTCCGTCTTCCACGTCCATGGCGTGGACCGCCATGACCAGGTGCAGTGGCGCGGAAATTACTCACGTGGCAAGTGGCTATCGTCAAACGCGTCCCTGTCGGTGCCGTGATCGGCATGGAGCCTGTGCCTCCGCCCACCATTGGGCACGTGAGCTGCAGGCACGCGGTTATCACGTCACGTTGATCGCCGCTCAGTTCGTCAAGCCCTACGTGAAGAGCCACAAGAACGACCGCGTCGATGCCGAGGCCATCTGTGAGGCCATGGGCCGACCGAACATGCGCTTCGTGGCGGTCAAGACCGTCGCTCAGCAAGATGTCCAGGCAGCGCACCGGATCCGCGAAGAGCTCGTTCACCAGCGAACGGCCAAGGCCAACCAGATACGCGGTCTGATAGGGGAGAACGGACTCGTGGCTCCGGTCGGTATCGGTCAACTGCGCACCGCCTTGCCACGCTGGCTGGAAGATGCCGGGAACGGCCTGACCGATACCTTCCGCGTGCTGCTGGCTGGCCTCGCCGAGGATCTTCGCCACCTGGATGACCGCATTGCCACGGTCACGGCGGGCATCGAGAAGCAGGCGAAAGCCAATCCCGTAACGAAACACCTGATGTCGCTGCGGGGTGTCGGTCCACTGACGGCCAGCGCCTTGGCCGGTGCTCTGGGCGATGGCCAGGCTTTCCGATGTGGTCGGGACTTTGCGGCTTCTCTTGGCCTGACGCCTCGACAACACAGTACCGGTGGACGAGACCACTTGCTGGGTATCAGCAAGCGAGGCGACAGTTACCTACGCAAGTTACTGGTGCATGGCGCCAGAGCTGTTTTCCGCCATGTAGAGCACCAGGAGGACGGTCTGAGTCACTGGATCAGGCAACTGGCTGAGCGCAAGCATGGCAATGTGGCCGTCGCTGCGCTCGCCAACAAGACAGCACGCATTGCCTGGGCTATCACGCGCCATGAGGCAGCCTATGATCCCGCGTTGGCAGCCCATGCAGCGTAAATACAGCCAGCTGATTTTAAAGAATTTATCACAGCTATGACCCACCACCACGATTGCTGAGCATGCTGCAAGATGGCGAACAGGTCGAACCGACGTCAGAAAACCCCTGTGGATCGCTGAGCCATAGAGCTCGTGTAAGCGTCTGGGAGCTGACGTGCGGATAGCCCATCAGGGTCCGATGCCACTGGCATCATTAGAGAGACCGGATATACGTGTGCAGTCGTACCTACCGTCCATCGCGCCTCATGCTGGCAAACGGGGAGGACTCCATATACGAGCCACAAACCTTTCAATTACCCACAAGTCATCAGCCATATAAGCATTCGATTGATTAAGAGGAGCCCGGTGTGCTTCGTTGTCCAACAGCACATTCAACATGGCAAGAGGCGTGGATATGGGGCAACACTGGGTGGATGAAGAATGCAATCTGGGTGACGCACGATTGAACCGAAGGTTAGGAATGATCCTGGAAGATATCGGTGAGCGACCGGACAAATCCCTACCCACGGCATTTCAGGATTGGGCGAATACAAAGGCCGCCTATCGCTTCTTCGCCAATGAAAATGTCAGCGAGGACAAGATCCTAGAGGGGCATTTTGCAGCCTCGGCTTTGCGAATCCAGGCCACCGATGGCCCCATCCTGATCTTGCAGGATACTACTGAGTTTTCCTTCAAACGCTCGTCACCTGAGAAAATCGGTTTCACCAAGGTATCAGCTGGGCGCAAGATGAGGATCGGCAAAACCCACCTCGCCAGCAGCATCGGTTATGGCCTGATCGAGGCCGGCATCCGGGTCAAGTTCGTGGCCGCCACGGCGCTCGTACAAAGTCTGCAACGCGCCAAGGAAGCCCTGCGCCTGACGGATGCTCTGGCCCGTCTCGACAAGTACGCCGTGCTCATCATCGACGATCTGGGGTACCCGAGTTCGACACTTCCAGCCCGGTTTTGGCCTAAAATCGGCCCCTGTGATCTGAGAATTCAGCGACTTAGCAAATTTCGGCCGAATCCTTTGTAGTGACACGTTTTTCTATTGGTTCCTTGCTATCAGCTCAGTAGGCGGACTATGGTGGTGACATGTTCGTCAAAGTCACCAAATCCGGGCCGCGCCGCTACGTGAAGCTCGTCGAGTCCTACCGCGACGAGGCCGGCAAGTCGCGCCAACGAGTGATCGCGACGCTGGGACGCCTGGAAGCCGTCACAGCCGGGGAATCCAGCGCGCTGATCAATGGCCTGCTGCGCGTATCCGGCCAGCCGACGCACGAAGAAGGTACCGGCGAGACCGACTTCGCGCCGGCGCGCTCTGTTGGTGATACCTGGCTGCTGACGTCACTCTGGAAAGAGCTCGGCCTGGACGATGCCTTCCGACGCGTGCTGCGCACCAAGCGCCAGTTCGATGCCGAGCGGCTGCTGCGGATCATGGTGTTCAACCGGCTATGTGATCCGGAATCCAAGCTCGGTGTGCTGCGCTGGCTGGAAGATGTGCTGGTGCCCGACGTCGACACGACCTCGATCAGTCACCAGCACCTGCTGCGCACCATGGACACCCTGTCGGACTGCAGCGAAGCGCTCAACGACGTACTGGCACACCAGCTCAAGCCACTGATCGATCAAGAACTCTCGATCGTCTTCTACGACCTCACCACGATCCGGGCAGAAGGCGGTACCTCGCTCGACGGTGACGTTCGCCACTACGGCCCGTCGAAGGAGGGCGGGACCGCCCGCCAGTTCATGCTCGGTGTCGTGCAGACGGCGGAAGGCTTGCCCATTCACCACGAAGTCTTCGATGGCAATGTCGCGGAAACCCGCACGCTGCTGCCGACCATCAAAACGGTGGTCAAGCGCTTCAACGTGCGGCGGGTCGTGCTGGTCGCCGACCGTGGCCTGCTCTCCCTGGACAACCTGGCCGCCCTGTCCGCCGTGCGTATCGAGGATCGCCCCCTGGAGTTCATCCTGACGGTGCCGGGGCGCCGTTATGGCGAGTTCGATGACCTGCTGAAGGCATTTCATCAGACGCACTGCCAGGATGCCAATCGCGAAGCTTACGGCGAGATGGCATGGCAGGATCATCGGCTGATCGTGGCGCACCGGCCGGAAGTCGCCAAGGTGCAGACGGCCGCACGCGATCAGAAGATCGAGGCGCTGCAGGCCGACGCTCGCCAGTGGTTCGAAAAACTGGATAACCAAGATGCCGGGCGGCGCTATCGCGGCAGACAGCTCTCCGATGCCGGCGTCACCGCCAGGTTCTACAAGGCCGTCAGTGACGCTCACCTCGGCCATATCCTCAAGGTCGACCTGACGGCCGAGACGTTCAACTACGTGCTCGATCAGCGAGCGCTCGACCGAGCCCGGATGCTGGATGGCAAGCTGCTGCTGGTCACCAACATGGCCGATCACGACCCGCAGGAGATCGTAGAGCGCTACCGTGCGCTGGCCGACATCGAACGCGGGTTCCGGGTGCTGAAGAGCGACATCGAGATCGCGCCGGTCTACCACCGGCTACCGGATCGCATCCGCGCCCATGCGCTGATCTGCTTCCTCGCGCTGGTGCTTTATCGGGTGCTGAGGCTGCGGTTGAAGGCCAGCGATCATCCGCTGTCGCCAACGCGGGCACTGGAAATTGCCCGCAAGATCCAGTTCCACCAGGTCACGCTCCACCGTCGCGAGACGGCGAGCGGCCTGACCAAGCTGAAGCCTGAACAACGCGACCTCTTCGAGGCCATCGGCCTGCCGGCACCTACCGCATCGCGCTTGTAGTGCCAATTTTGAAACCGCGTTTTCAGGTAAATCAGTAGCTTACGCTTCTATCTGTCGAACTCGGTCGCGCCAAGCGCAGCCCAGAGAAGGGGGAAGTTAGGACACCGAAACCTTCTGTAGGAACCCGGTGGGTACACTCCCACCCGGCAAAGGCTGGCCACCAGCCGGAAGCGAGCCTTGCGTCGTCGTTGGCAACGGCGGCACGAAGCGTAGGCAGCGGATACCGAAGCCGTGTGATAGAGCCTCGAAACGACAGAAATTGCTGGAGCCTTCGTCGTCCGAGTAGCGGGGGCAGCACCACATGTCCTGTATGGCCTGGGACATGGGTCCGGCCGGGGTCCAAGAGCAGGGCAAAGGTATGCGTGGGTTCCCTGGGAACTTGGGAGACCCCGTGGTATCCCGTTGAGAAAATGCCAGATGGGGCAACTGGCGGCAAATGTCCTGGCTCTTATCCTTGGCGCCGCAAAGGGATGAGAGAGCGAAACCAGCGGCGCACGGCGGGTATCGTCAAGCGAGGGAAACGAAGCCTGGCGAGAGGTACCACGGGGAGTCTTAGCGTCTTCATAGTAGCGTGAGAAAGCGGGGTAACCGTCCCGAGGGAGCCCGTGAGTAGTGAAGGGAGACGTCGGGTTGAGGAATCGTTGTTGGGCAACACACGAGTACACCGAGACGACATGACTGTGTCAACGAAACAGCAGCGAATAGCAGAACTGGCGCAGCGGTATGCTGGGGAAGGGCTGACGACGTTGCACCACTACATGGACCTTGACTGGTTGAAAGTGGCATTCGTGCGGGTGCGGAAGGACAGTGCGCCAGGCATAGATGGAGTGACGTGGGAGTGCTACGGAAAGCACCTGGATGCCAATCTGGAAGATCTCCTGTGCCGAGTGAAATCTGGACGGTATCGGGCACCTCCAGTGAGGCGTGTTCATATTCCCAAGGGAAGTGGGAAAGAGACGCGTCCCATTGGAATTCCTACGCTAGAAGACAAGGTCTTGCAGCGGGCAGTCGTGATGCTGCTGGAGCCTATATTGGAGGGTGAATTTCATCACCACTCCTTCGGGTTTCGGCCAGGGCGGTCAGCACACGAGGCGCTGGCTACCATTTGGGAAGCAAGTACGCGACTGGGAATAAGGTGGATTGTAGATGCCGATATCAGAAAGTATTTCGACACAATTGATCACGGTATGCTAATGGATATGCTGCGCCGGAGGGTCCGAGATGGTGTGGTACTAAGACTTATAGGAAAGTGGTTGAAGGCTGGAATACTTGAGGATGGTGTCAGGCTGTTTCCGGAATCGGGATCTCCACAGGGTGGTGTTATTTCACCACTGCTGAGTAACCTCTATCTGCACGAGGTCCTGGATGAGTGGATGGTGAACGTCGTACCCAACTACTTGAAGGGACGCTGGTTTATTGTCCGGTTTGCCGATGACTATGTGCTCGGCTTCCAACGCCGTGACGATGCAGAAAAGGTGCTGGCAGTACTGCCGAAGAGATTCTCCCGGTTTGGACTGACGCTCCATCCTGACAAGACTCGCTTAGTCGCCTTTGGGCGACCGAATGGACTCCAGCGCCCGGGCACCTTTGACTTCCTCGGTTTTACTCACTATTGGGGCCGGTCGCGAAAGGGACACTGGGTAGTCAAACGCAAGACAGCCAAAGACCGCCTCAATCGGAGCCTCAAGCAGCTCTCTGGGTGGTGCCGGTTACATCGGCATCTACCAATACGGGAGCAGCATGCGACGCTTCAGCGGAAAATGCGAGGTCATTATGCCTACTACGGTATCACTGGAAACGCGCGTAGCCTGCAGCAGTATCGAATGCAGGTGGCGCGAATCTGGTGTAAATGGCTCAACCGCCGAGACCGTGGCTATAGGCTCACATGGGAGCGGTTCTCAGTGCTGCTGCGGGATCATATTCCACTTCCACGAGTCCGCATCGTACACAGCATCTATGGAGCAAAACCTTAACTTGAGGAACCGGATGCGTTAATCGCGCTCGTCCGGATCTGTGGGGGAGCCGTCGGGTGACCGGCGGCTCTACCCGGAGGGGGATGTCCGGAAAACCGAGCAGGAAAGCAGCGTATTGTTCGAGCTAATCGCCCATCGCTATGAGCGCCACAGCCTGGTCATCACGTCCAACCAGGACTTCGAGCACTGGGACAAGCTGTTCGAGGACACCATCATGACCGTCGCCGCCATCGACCGACTGGTCCATCACGCCACCATCCTTCAGTGCACGGGGGAAAGTTACCGGAGGAAAGCCTCACTCAAGAAGCAAACCGCATAAGCACACCGTCAACCGGCCAACCTAATTAACGCTGGACCGGACAAGATAGTTGACGCTGTATAGTTATGCCATCGAACTCAGTGAAGCAAAAGTCGTTCGCCAAATCTTCCACTGGGTCGGAGTGGATCGATTATCCATCGGCGAGGTCGTCCGTCGTCTGGATGGGCAAGGCGTGACGACGCGTACAGGGAAGAGCCATTGGGATCGTAGTGTGATCTGGGGAATGCTCCAGAACCCGGCCTACATGGGCCGTGCGGCATTTGGGAAGACCAAGGCGACCGCCCCTCAATCCAAGATGCGCCCTCCACGCCACAGCGCGGAGGTTCACAAGAAAGGCGTATCCGTTACCCGTCAATCTCGCGATGAATGGATTGAAATCCCCGTGCCGGCTCTTGTCAGTGAAGCGTTGTTTTCGGCAGTACAAGAGCAACTTGAGGAGAACAGGAAATACGCGAGGTTACGCCGTCGAGGGGCTGCCTATCTGTTGCAAGGGTTGGTGGTATGTGGCCATTGTCATTATGCCTATTACGGAAAGCCCGTAAGCCAATCAGTGGCAAAGGGTGGGCGTAAGTATGCCTACTATCGCTGCATTGGCACTGATGCTTACCGCTTTGGCGGCCAGCGGGTATGTGACAACAAGCAAATTCGCACAAGCCGGCTTGATGATTTGGTCTGGATGCAGGTTGTGAATCTTCTCAAGAATCCAGAGCATCTGAAGCATGAATATGAAAGGCGCCTGGATCTCATAGAAGAAGGTCAGTACATTAACCTGGACGTCTCAGCCCTGCAAAAGCAAAAGCATCAATTCGAGAAAAGCAAATCACGCCTGATTGACAGCTTCGTGGAAGGCGTCATTGAAAAAGAAGATTTTAATCCTCGCCTTGCCAATATCAAAAGCCGGATTACTCTGTGTGAGCAGCAGATTACCGAGGCAGAAAGTCAGCAGACGGGTCAGCAAGAGCTGTTTCTTGTGGTTAGCCGGCTCGATGAGTTTTCGGATACGGTCCGTGATCGGCTCAATACAATGGACTTTGAGACGAAAAGGGAGATCATTCGTGGCCTGGTAAAACGAATAGAAATCTGGAAGGATGAGATCGTAGTGGTATTCAAAGTCGATCCCGATTCTGACCCCAAGCCCGACACTGGTTCACAGCCCTCGGAGGCTACTGAAAAATCAGCAGAAGGAAAAAGTATGCAACATCGTCCGAGACGTGATGATTCCGCCCTGAGGGGTACCGGTAATGGTCGCTCGCGCCTGGCGATCCTCCTGGAGGATGCCGGCGCGCAGGAACGCCTTGATCAGTCTCAGAACGCGCTTATCGGCGATACGGCGACGCACGCGGTCCATCAAGGCGGTGTGGTCGATCTCGTCGAAGCATGCCTGGATATTACCCTCGAATACCCACCCGTAGTTGCGGGGTGGGGAGGTGAGAAAGTGAATCTCCGCAATCGCGTCCTGGGCGCGCCGATTGGGACGGAAGCCATACGAGCACGGCTTGAAGTCCGCCTCAAAGATCGGCTCCAGTACCAGTTTCAGGGAGGCTTGAACCACACGGTCCAGCGTGGTCGGTATCCCAAGCCGCCGGAACTTGCCGTTGGCCTTGGGGATCCGTTTCTCGCGGACCGGCATGGGAGCAAACTGCTGTGCCTTGAGCTGGGCTCGTAGCGCTTGCAGCAGCTCAGTGGCATCGTCCCCGATGCTGCGGGGCGTGACGCCATCCACGCCTGCGGTTCGTGCCCCCACCCGTTGCCATGCTACGACCAGAAAGGCCGGGTCGCAGATCAGGTTGAACAGATCATCAAATTGGCGCTGGCTATCCTCCCGCGCCCACTGGTGCAACTTCTTCTGCAATCCAAGTACCCGTATCTCAGCCAATGCGAGGCTGGGCCACAGCGCGCCGGTATTCACCCGCGACCTCCTTGAGTTTCATTAGGCATGCAACCTTGCTGGATCCCTTCGCCATGTGGATGGCTTTCCCGTCCTCGGACTACTACGGATCCTCCGCCCCCTGTCGTCGGCATCAGCTGGCTACGCGCTTTCCCTACCGCCGTGCAGCGGTGAGGGACCGACGACAGGGTTCCCACGTTCACCTTGGAAACGCTTGTCAGGCTTGGTGCCCCGCTATGCCCCAGCGGCTTCGCCATGGTTACGCCGCAGACCTTCACCATGGCCTCGCTAACCGTTGACATACTTCGGAGAGCGAGTTCTCCCCAAACTACAGGGATACGCGCCGCAACCCCGCCCGAATCTGCCAGGTTAGAGCGGGTGGGTTTCGCTTGAGGGGCTTTAAGACGCGGGTTCCTCTCGTACACCGTCCTGTCTCGATAGCAGAGCCCGCGCCGTCTGGCAGTGCCGGCACGACTCCGCGTTGTCAGGGCTGCTTGCCGCTCTTGCTCCCGTACCGGAGGTCGAGCTGCCCTCAGCTTCTATCGGTCTGCTGCGACAGACCAACGGCAGTGCTCTTTCATCACTGCACGTTTCCAAAGCGCCTCGTGGCGCACGATGTCGCCGACCCACTTCTGGTTCGGGGCTTCCGCGGTGAAGTCCTGCTCCAGCAGGTTCAGTGCCACCGGCAGCGTGTGCCGAGAAGTCGTGGTGGCCTTGAACTTGCGGGCCGCCTTGCCGCTGGAGGCTGGCGGCGACTTCACTGGCAGACCATCGTCATGCAGGTCCAGAGTCAATCTGGGAGCGCCTGAGTGCCCCTTCCGATGGTGATAAGCCTCGGCCACACGCTGGTCGAGAACCGCCTGCTGACGGCGCTTGAGCGACGGCGCGCCATCGCGCTGTCGCCAGGCGTAGTAGCCGCTGCGGGCGACGCCGAGTACCGAGCACATGCGCTGAATGCCTGACGATGTTGATGGATGAAGGCGTACATCACTTCAGGCTCTTGGCGAAGTACACCGCTACCGACACGGTCGGCGAGAGCCAGGGCCTCGTCTAACGGGTACGGGGCTTCTTCATCGACGCTGCTTGCCTTGCCATGGGTCACCTCGTTCAGTGTACTGCCCTAACGGGGTGTCCACTGCTCCTGGGCAAGATCAGCGAGCCGTGAGGGAGCAGTTGGGCGCACGCGAACTCTTTCCTTGTGTATTCACCGACGGCGAACTGCTGCCCGCGCAGCTATCGCTCGCCACACTCGACGAGTTGGAGCACCTCGCTCCTTATGGTCGTGAGTTCGACGCACCGCTGTTCGAGGGCGAATTCCTGGTCGAGAACCTGCGTGTCGTAGGAAGCGAGGGTAATCACCTGATGCTCGAGCTGTCACAGAAGGGAATCGCTGCGCGTGCCATCTGGTTCCGTGCCCTGACACCGGGAGAAGTGCCGGCCTTCGTCCTGGGCGATCGGCTGCATTGCGCCTACAAACTGTCACGCAATCGCTGGAAGGGGCGCGAGTCGCTGCAGCTGATGATCGAGCACGCCGAAAGCAGAGATCAGTAGTTGGGCCAGACGCCGGGCGTAGCCAGCTCCAGCAGGTGGCCATCGGGGTCGCGGAAGTATAGGCTTTCGCCACCCTTGGGCCAGTGAGTGCGTCCCTCGATGGCGATGCCGTGGTCGTCGAGTTGGGCCTCCCAGGCTTCGAGCTCCCGCGCGGCGATGGCAAAGGCCATGTGCACCCGCCCTTGGCCATCGTGCGGTGGAATGGTGCCCATTTCGCCGGGCAGCACTACCGTTTCCAGCGTCTCCCCGCGCAAGAACAGCAAGAGTACCGAGCCGGCCCCCGCGTCGTAAGCCGTGAAACGGTGATCGGCGGTAAATGCCTCTAGACCCATCACCCCCTCGAAGAAGGCCCTGGCCCTGGCCATGTCCTCGACGTATAGCGCTGTTTCCAGGACGCCGTTGAGCTTGGGCATGTGCGCCTCCGAAATCAGCTATTTGTTTAAGCCTAGCAGGTTCGATCCTGACTTACGCCGGGCTAGCTGGAACTGTTTTGTCCAGTGGCATGGGAAAGTCCTGATCACCCTCATCCTGAAGGGTGCGAGAAGTGACATGCTAAGTCGATGAAAATTCAGGGAATCGGAAGTCCGTCATACCAAAGTATTAAGTTTTTGCGGATTAAAACAAACGTTTGCTCTTGATTGGTGAGACGCTTTGGGCCAAAAAGAGAAGGCACGCCCTTGCCCAGTAGGGCAAGACCGTAACCACTTCCAGCCCTAACCCTGGAAAAGGACGCCAGACGATGCAATACAAATTCAACAAACTTTCCATTGCCGTTGTTTTCGCTACCGCCGCGCTGGTCTCCAGCCAGGCAATGGCTTCGGGGTTTCAAGTCCGTGAGCAAAGCGCCAAGACACTGGCCAATGCGCTGTCCAATGCGGCGGCTGGCGCCGAGGACGTCAGCTTCATGGCCTACAACCCGGCGGCGATCGGCAATATCGACGGTACCCAGGTTGCCGGTGGATTGGCCTATATTGATGCTAACTTCGAACTCAACAATGCTGAAGCTTCAAACTTTGGCGTCGATTTTGATCGTGGCGGTTCACGCCAAGGTGGTGAGACCGCGTTGGTGCCCAGTTTCGCCGCCAAGACCCAGCTTAACGATCGGCTCGACCTGGGGCTGGCGATCTATTCACCTTATGGACTGTCGACGAAGTACGACAGGGACTGGATCGGGCGTTATCACGCCATCGAGACCGAGCTGGTGACGATCGACATCCAGCCCACGCTGAACTTCCGTGTGAACGACCGCTTATCTCTTGCCGCCGGTCTGCGTGCGGAATATGCCGATGCCACGCTGTCCAATGCGATCGATTTGGGTGCCAGTGCCGGGCAGCCGGGGCAGCATGATGGGTTTGGTGAGGTAACCGGTGACGACTGGGGCTATGGCTATATTCTTGGGGCCCTGTTCCAGGTCACCGACAAGACCCGCTTGGGGGCCAGCTATCGCTCCGAGATCGATTTAACTCTTGAAGGTGATGCCAAGTTCCGAGCCACCGATGCCACGTCTCAGGCGGTACTGGATGGCGCCCAGGCTCTGGGCACTTTGACCGACGGCGGCGGTCGTGCGGAACTGACCACGCCGGCCACCTTGAACCTGGGGGTGTATCACCAGCTCACCGATCGCCTTGCGCTGATGGCCAATGCCGAATGGACCGATTGGAGTTCGTTCGATGAATTGGTGGTCGAGTTCGATGACAATACCCCCGACAGCGTCACCGAGGAAAACTGGGATGACACCTGGGCCTTCTCGGTCGGTGCCAACTATGCGCTGAATGAGCAGTGGCTACTGCGTGCCGGCCTGGGCTACGATCCGACCCCGGTACCCAGCAGTCGCTTTCGCACGCCTCGAGTGCCGGATTCCGACCGTCGCTGGGCGACCATCGGGGCCACCTATATGCCGACGCCCAATCTGGGCATCACTGCCGGCTACATGCGTGTCTTCGGTAAGGATGTCGACATCGATCAGGATGCCACCGATACCGGCAACGCGAGCCGGGGTAACCTCGAAGGTACCTACGATGTCTCCGCGGATGTGGTGGCCCTTTCCGTCGACTATCGCTTCTAAGGCTTTCCCGCCCTTCCATTCGAACCCGGCTGCGGCCGGGTTTCGTGTCGTTGAACGATGCCAGCCGGGATGGCCGCTGCTGCGGGATTTGGCTACAATGGTGACCTTTACTTGGCCGCTGCCGTGTCTTACCGACCGTAGCGGCCGTTTCCCCTGCAGCACAATCCCGGGCAAACCGTTCATGCAAGAGATCAATCCGATCAACAACCTCATCAAGGACCTGTCCGAGCGGACAGACGTCCTGAGGGGGTATCTTTGACTATGCCGAGAAGAAGGATCGGCTAGAGGAAGTCACCCGCGAGCTGGAAAACCCCGACATCTGGAACGATCCCGAGTACGCCCAGAAGCTCGGCAAGGAACGCGCCACCCTGGCAGCCGTGGTCGAGACCATCGACGAGCTGACTCAGGGTGTGACCGATAGCGCCGATCTGCTCGAACTGGCGGTGATGGAAGACGACGAGGATACCGTCGCCGAGGTCGAGCGCGAGCTGACCAACCTGCAGCAGAGTCTCGAGAAACTCGAGTTTCGGCGCATGTTCGCGGGCGAGATGGATGCCAACAACGCCTATCTCGACATCCAGGCCGGCTCCGGCGGCACCGAGGCTCAGGACTGGGCCAACATGCTGCTGCGCATGTACCTGCGCTGGTGCGAGCATCACGGCTTCAAGACCGAGATCGTCGAGCTCTCCGCCGGCGAGGTGGCGGGCATCAAATCGGCGACGATCCATATCCAGGGTGAGTACGCCTTCGGCTGGTTGCGCACCGAAACCGGTGTGCATCGCCTGGTGCGCAAGAGTCCTTTCGACTCCGGTGGGCGTCGGCACACCTCCTTCGCGTCGGTGTTCCTGTCACCCGAGATCGATGACAGCTTCGAAGTCGAGATCAACCCGGCAGACCTGCGTGTCGACACCTACCGTTCCAGCGGTGCCGGCGGCCAGCACGTCAACACCACCGACTCGGCGGTACGCATCACCCACGAACCCAGCGGCATCGTGGTGTCGTGCCAGAGCCAGCGCAGTCAGCACGCCAACCGCGACTTCGCCATGAAACAGCTCAAGGCGAAGCTGTGGGAATTGGAGATGCAGAAGCGCAATGCCGCCAAGCAGGAGGCCGAGGATAGCAAGGCCGATATTGGCTGGGGCAGCCAGATCCGCTCCTACGTGCTCGACGATCAGCGCATCAAGGATCTGCGTACCGGCGTGCAGACCAGCAACTGCGAAAAAGTCCTCGACGGCGATCTGGATCAGTTCATCGAGGCGAGCCTCAAGCAGGGCTTGTGATTCACTTTCAACAGGTAGCGTAATGGCGAACCAGAGTTCTTCCCAGGACAGTCCTCAGCACGACGAGAACCATCTAATCGCGGAGCGCCGTGCCAAGCTAGCGGCACGCCGTGAACGGGCCGCCGAAACTGGCGAGAGCGCTTTCCCCAATGACTTCCGTCGCGACAGCCTGGCGGCGGAGTTGATCGATGAACTGGGTGACAAGGACAAGGCCGAGCTGGAGGCGCTCGATCGCCCGGCGGCCGTCGCCGGGCGCATCATGCGTAAGCGCGGCCCGTTCATCGTCATTCAGGACGTCTCCGGTCAGATCCAGCTCTACGTCGACAAGAAGGGGCTGCCGGAGGAAGTGCTCGAAGACATCAAGGGCTGGGATATCGGCGATATCGTCGCGGGGCGTGGTCCGGTGCATAAGTCCGGCAAGGGTGACCTGTATGTGAAGATGGCCGAGGCCAAGCTGCTGACCAAGAGCTTGCGGCCGCTGCCCGACAAGTTCCACGGCCTCACCGACCTGGAAGCGCGCTATCGCCAGCGCTATGTCGACCTGATCATGAACCCCGAGTCACGGCGCGCTTTCGAGGTGCGTGCGGGAGTGATCGCCTCGATCCGTCGCTTCTTCGAGGCGCGTGGCTTCATGGAGGTCGAGACGCCGATGCTGCAGCCGATTCCCGGCGGCGCGGCAGCGCGACCTTTCATCACCCACCACAATGCGCTGGATCTCGACATGTACCTGCGCATCGCCCCCGAACTATATCTCAAGCGTCTGGTGGTGGGCGGCTTCGAGCGGGTCTTCGAGATCAATCGCAACTTCCGCAACGAGGGGCTGTCGACGCGCCACAACCCCGAGTTCACCATGCTCGAATTCTACTGGGCCTACGCTGACTATCATGACCTGCTCGATCTCACCGAGGAAATGGTACGCCAGGTGGCTCAGGACGTGCTGGGGACCACTTCCCTGGTCTATCAGGGCACGACCTACGAACTGGGACGGCCGTTTGGTCGTTTGACCTTGCGCCAGGCGATCCTCGAACATGGCGATGGCATCGGTGAATCCGACATCGACACCGAGGAGGGTGCCCGCGCTACCTGTGACCGCCTGGGCATTGCGGTCAAGGACAACTGGGGCTTGGGCAAGCTGCAGACCGAGATATTCGAGGCGGTGGCCGAGTCGCAGTTCGATCAGCCGACCTTCATTACTGAATATCCGGCCGAGGTCAGCCCTCTGGCGCGGCGCAACGATGCCAATCCCTTCGTCACCGACCGTTTCGAGTTCTTCGTTGGCGGCCGCGAGATCGCCAACGGCTTCTCCGAGCTCAACGATGCCGAGGACCAGGCCGAGCGTTTCCGCGCCCAGGCCGCCGAGAAGGAGGCCGGCGACCTCGAGGCGATGTATTACGATGCCGACTACGTGCGCGCGCTGGAGTACGGCCTGCCGCCGACCGCCGGCGAAGGCATCGGCATCGATCGGCTGGTGATGCTGTTCACCGACAGCCCCTCGATCCGGGATGTGCTGCTATTCCCGGCAATGCGACCGGAATAGTTGGTAACCGGCGGTGCTTGTGCCCATAATGATCGTCGTTTCGACGTCGAGGAGAGTCCGATGAAGCTGCTCAACCGCTCCGCCCTGAGCGTCAAGCCCACTCAGGCCTTCGTGGACTGGATCAACTCCCTGGAGCCGACGGTCGGCGACGACGATTTGACGCTCGCTGACGTCGACCGCGAGAACACCGTCTACCTGATTCCCGAGATGGACACGCCTGAAGCGCTCGAAGCCTTCGTGCGCGAGCGCTACATGGAGATTCTCGAGAGCGAACTGCGAGCCTGGGAAGAAGACGAGCGGCAGTGGCCGGAGATCCTCGACTGGGCACTGTTCCAACGCTTCGTGCAGGTCGAGCACAGTTACCTGGCCATCGATCTCGATGACGAGGCAGCGCTCGAGGTGGCCGAACTGGATGACTCGCTGCTTCTGGAGACCGATCAAGACTGACCGGGGCGGGGAGAAGTGCTGAATCCATGCCCTGCGCTCCTTGCGTCTTGTGCTTCTCGCCTCTCGTCGATTTATGTAGCGCTTCCTTGCCTTCCGCTGTTCTCCGGGCGCAGGATGCCCATGAACCGGCTACGGCCGGTTTTTTGTCGCAGGTGAAACACCTTCATGAGATTGTTCGAGACTCGCCCCCACGACGATGGCCTGCCCGGCCCGGAGCGGCGCATTGCCGTGCTGGTGCTCGTGCTGGGAACGCTGATGGCGGTGATCGACACTACCATGATCAATATCGCCCTGCCGTCGATCGCCCGAGATCTACGGATTGCCCCCTCGCGTGCCGTATGGGTGCTCAGCCTGTTTCAGATCGTTTGCGCAGCCACCCTGCTGGTGTTCGCTTCGCTCAGTGAGCTGCTCAGTCGGCGTTGGTTGTACATCGCCGGGTTGGCATTGTTCACCTTGGCATCGCTGGGGGCGGCATTGTCCAGGACGCTGGAGGCATTGCTGTTGTTTCGCGCCCTGCAGGGGCTGGGGGCGGCGGCCACGCTGTCCATCGGCCCTTCCCTGTATCGGATGATCTTCCCGACGCGCTTGCTGGGAGCGGCGATGGGTATGAGTGCGCTGGTGGTAGCGTCCGGTTATGCCTCGGGGCCAACCCTGGGGGGGCTGGTTCTCTCAGTGGCCGACTGGCCGTGGCTGTTTGCCATGAACGTGCCGCTGGGAGGTATCGCTCTGCTGCTGGCATGGCGAGCATTGCCGACCGAACCGCGTCGCCGCGGTGGCTTCGACATGCTCGGGGCGCTATTTTCGGCGCTCATGCTGGCCAGCTTCTTCCTGGCCATGGATACCCTGGGGCACGGCGGAGGCGGGCTGGAGCTCGCGGCAATGCTGGCCGTGAGCGGGGCCTCTGTGTGGCTTTTCCTGTGGCGTCAGCGACGCGCCTCCCATCCCCTGTTGCCGTTGACGCTGTTCGAGGAACCGCGTTTCACTCTGGCGGTGATGGTGTCGGGGTTGGCCTTCATCGGCCAGGGGCTGGCATTCGTGGCACTGTCATTTCTCTACCAACAGGAGATGGGGTTGTCACCGTTGCAGACTGCCTGGCTGTTCACGCCCTGGCCGCTGACCATTATGTTCGCCGCGCCACTGGCCGGGCGGCTGGCCGATCGCGTCAACCCCGCCGCTCTATCGACCTTGGGATTGGCACTGCTGTTGGCTGGTCTGGTATCACTGGTCTTGCTCGAGGCCGATTCCGGCGTGATCGACAGCCTGTGGCGAACCGCGCTGTGCGGACTGGGTTTCGGCCTATTTCAGGCGCCCAACAACCGCGAGATGATGAGCAGTGTGCCCAAGGCGCGCAGTGCCAATGCCTCGGGCATGATGAGTACCGTGCGTACTGTGGGACAGTCACTGGGTGTGGCGCTGGTGGGGGTGTTTCTGGCTGCCGACCTGGGCTCGGTCCAGGCGTCGTTGTGGTTGGGCTGCGTGGCGCTGGCAGGGGCTGTGGTGATCAGCCTGCGGCGCGTCCCGTTGACGCCGGCTCCCCAGCGCGAGCCTCGCTCGCAACGCCCGTCGCCGGGCTCGAAGTGAGTCGTTACAATGGGATTCTTCTCCTCTGGGAGCGCCGAATGAACGAGTATGTGGGGACTGCTCCATTCAGGCATTTTGCCGGCGTGTTTCCGAGGAGATCTTTGACGATGAGACATTAGTCATGAGCATTCAGGCGAGTATCGAAGACAAACTGCAGGCCCTTGAGCCCACTTATTTGCAGGTGGAGAACGAGAGCCACATGCATAACGTCCCGGCCGACTCGGAGACCCACTTCAAGGTCACGCTGGTGTCGCCCCGTTTTCAGGGGTTGATGCCGGTCAAGCGTCATCAGCAGATCTACGCGGCGCTGGCCGAAGAGCTGTCGGGGCCGGTGCATGCCTTGGCATTGCACCTCTATACTCCTGAGGAGTGGCAGGCCCGAGGTGGCGGTCGTCCGGACTCGCCTCATTGCCGAGGCGGTGGCGGGTCGTGACCACCGAGCCCCAGCGCCTGCAGTATCTCGAGGCGATGGGCCTGACGGCCTGGGAGGGGCGCTATCGCCTGCCCAATGCCCGGCCGACCCCCGAGTGCGAGTGGGAATTGCCTGAGCCGGCGAAGGCCAGAACCCCCGGCGAACGCCTGCACGGCCTGCTCGAGAGCCAGCCCGAAGTTCGAGCCCCGGAACCGTCTAGCGAGCCGGCGCCGCGTCAGTCTCGGCGAGCTCGGGCTCTGTTGGGTGAACCACTCGAGTCTTCTCTTCCGGCTTCTCCTGCCCCGCAGGATGAGGAAGCTCCCATATCCATGGCTGCTTCGCAAGCGGCGCCGAGCGTACCGCAGCAGGCGTTGCGTTTCACCCTGCAAGTAGCCGCCCTCGATCGGCGCTGGTTGGTGCTGCTCCCGGGCGAGGCGCCGCCCAGTGCCATGGCCCAACGGCTCCTGATCAATTTGCTGCGCGCCGCCGGCATCGAGCTCAAGGCGCCTCCCGAGTTCCAGACGTTCCGCTGGCCGATGATGGACGAGTTGCCGGTAGAAGCGCCCTTGGACGAGGCACGCGACGGCCTGCGGGCCTTTATCGATGGGCGTCGACGCCAAGGCTGGCATCCCGAGCGCGTGCTGGTATTCGGCGATGACGAGGCGTTGGCTCGTGTGCTGGCCGTGGAGGATGCGCACTCGTCGCTGCTCGGGCTTCCCGCTTGGTGGGGAGCGTCACTCGAGGCGCTGGCCGAGGGCGCTGCAGCCAAACGCGCAATGCTGCCGTTGCTGTCGGTATGGAGAGCGGCCTGGAACGATTCGGTGGATGGCGGAGATGACTGAACCGATCCTGTGCCGGCTGGGGGCGGCGCATCTGGCGTCGCTTATCGAGCTGGAGCAAGCTGGCCAACCGCACCCTTGGAGTCCCGCTCAACTGGCTGCCGTCCTGACCGATCCCCAAGCCAGTGCCTGGGGCGCGCTCGAGGTGAAACAGCAGTCGTTGCTGGGCTTTGCGGTCCTATACCGCCTGCCCTTCGACGCCGAACTGCAGGCAATAACCGTGGCTCCGTGGGTGCGGCGGCAAGGTATTGCTCGGGCCCTGCTAATCCGGCTGTGTGAGGAAGCCGAGGCTTGGGGCAGCGAACGGCTGCTTCTGGAAGTGAGGGCGAGCAATGCCGCCGCCATCGCCCTGTATCGCCAACTGGCCTTCGAGGTGGATGGGCGTCGCCGTGGTTACTATCCCGCGAGTGCGGAGCGTGCCGGGCATGCCGGCACGCGGGAGGATGCCCTATTGATGTCGCGGCGACTGTAGGTAATCCTTTCGGCATTCGAGGGTTTCGCCGTCGCTTCCTTGGGGCTCAAGATACGTTGGCGCTGGCGTCGCTGCCTTCAAGCTCCTGGAACTTGCTCAGCAGGCCGTTGAGACGACGCTCCCATTCATCGTGTTCCTGCTTCAGGCGAGCATTTTCCTCGCGCAACTCCTCGGCTTCCATCTTCAGCATCTCAATGGCCTCGACGGCATTGGTGACCTTTTGTTCGAGCTGATTGAAGAGTTCGGTGCTCATCCTGTTCTCCTAGTATTCTTAATTGCAGCGGTGACGGCATGCCTGGGGGCATATCAGGGCGCAGCGTACGCTGGGTATGACGACTCAGCAACCGTCGTCGGCTGGCGACGCTGTTCGGCGATAGAGACGCCCAATACTGTCACCGGCCCGGATTTCGCGATGCAGCCGCCAGGTGGTGGGCACCTGGGGAAGGTGCTCCCGCTCGGTTTCCAGATAGATGAAGGCATTCTCGGTCAGCCAGCCATGCGTCTCCAGCGCGGCGCAGCTTGCCGCGGCCAGGTCTTGTCGAAAGGGAGGGTCGAGAAACACCAGTGGAAAAGGGGATGCCGTACGCTCGAGAAACATCAGGGCGTCGACGGTTTCCACCCGACCCGTGGCGCCAAGGGTCGCCAAGTTCGCCTCCAGGGCGTTGGCCACCTGTGGGTCACGTTCGACGAACACCGCGTCGCGGGCACCGCGCGAGAGTGCCTCGAGCCCCAGGGCTCCGGTGCCGGCATACAGATCCAGCACTCGGGCGCCAGGACAGGCCGCAGCCAGCCAGTTGAACAGGGTTTCGCGAACACGGTCCGGCGTGGGGCGAAGCCCCGGGCTGTCGAGGATAGGCAGCCAGCGGCGGCGGTATTCACCGCCGATGATGCGCAACCGCCCGCGCCCCTTGTGAGACGTAGGGGCTTGGCGGCGCGCGCGACGAGGGCGGGAGACAGTACGATGGCTCATGACCTCGAATTGTACCGCCCCTGTTATCCACAGTCATGGCCCGCAGTGGTACGATGACCCGATTCTTCAGTTCTCGAGTACAGATCACGCCAATGTTCGGACTTTTCAAGCGCAAGAAGAAACAGGACGACCTCAAGGACATCCGGGATCGCGACCAGGAACAGGTGCACGACCTGGAACACGAAGACGATGAGTTGCGGAAGGGCGAGCCGAGTGAGGGCGATGCCGCGGAGGTCGTAAGCGAACACGGCCCGCAGCAAGACGAGGCGGGCGAGACGACACCAGACACATCCGAGCCTGAAGCCACCCGCCAGGCCCAGGACGAGAAGGACGCCGCGCCAGACGACGGCCCTCGCGAGGAAGCGCCGGTCGAGCCCTCGCGCAGCGAACGGGTCGGAATACCTGCCGCAGAGCAGGTGGAAGCTGAACCAGCCTCCGAGCGTGAGCCGGAATCCGCCATCACCGCTTCCGATGAGGCGCCGAAAGCCGAGAAGAAGAGTTGGCTGTCACGCATCCGGTCGGGGTTGAGCAAGACTCGCGCCAACCTCTCCGACGGGATAGCTGATCTGTTTCTGGGCAAGAAGCAGATCGACGACGAACTGCTGGAAGATCTCGAGACCCAGTTGCTGATGGCCGATGTCGGCATCGATGCCACCACCGAGATCATCGAGCGCCTGACCGAGCGAGTGTCGCGCAAGGAGCTCAGCGAGCCCCAGGCGCTGTATCGTGCCCTGCAGGAGGAGCTAACGGCACTGCTCGACCCGGTGGCCATCCCCTTGTCCCTGCCGCCGAAGGGCGAAGGGCCTTTCGTGATCCTGATGGTCGGGGTCAATGGAGTAGGCAAGACCACCACCATCGGCAAGCTGACCCAACATTTCCAGCGCGAAGGGCGTAGCGTGATGCTGGCCGCGGGCGATACCTTCCGCGCTGCCGCGGTGGAACAGCTCAAGGTCTGGGGCGAACGCAACCAGGTGCCGGTAATTGCCCAGCATACCGGGGCCGATAGCGCTTCGGTGATCTACGATGCGCTGTCTGCCGCCAAGGCGCGCAAGGTCGACGTGCTGATCGCGGATACCGCAGGGCGGTTGCACAACAAGAGCCACCTGATGGAAGAGCTCAAGAAGGTGCGTCGGGTAATGACCAAGCTCGACGAGTCGGCGCCACACGAAGTGATGCTGGTGCTGGATGCCGGTACCGGTCAGAACGCCCTGTCCCAGGCCCATACCTTCAACGAGGCGGTGCCGGTCAGTGGCATCACCCTGACCAAGCTCGACGGTACCGCCAAGGGTGGCATCATCTTCGCTTTGGCCAAGCAACTCGGTACGCCGATCCGCTACATCGGTGTTGGCGAGTCGCTCGATGACTTGCGTCCCTTTGCGGCGAAGGAGTTCGTCGAAGCGCTCTTTGCTTCCGGGGAGAGTCGTGACGAACGGACGCGCTGATCCATGATCGCTTTCGAGCATGTCGGGAAGCGCTACGGAGGACGTTTCGAGGCGCTGGCCAATATCGATTTCCGTGTCCGGCGTGGCGAGATGGTCTTCCTGACCGGCCACTCGGGGGCCGGCAAGAGTTCTCTGTTGCGCCTGATCATGCGCCTGGAGCGGCCATCGCGCGGTCGAGTGCTGGTGGCCGGGCACGACATCGGACGCCTGCATGCCAGCCAGGTGCCCTTTTACCGACGGCAAATCGGCGTTGTCTTCCAGGACCACCAGTTGCTGTTCGACCGTACGATCTACGCCAACGTGGCGCTGCCGCTGGAGATCCAGGGTGTCGAGCCGCGCGAGGCAGCCCGTCGTGTGCGGGCGGCGCTGGACAAGGTCGGCTTGCTACACCGAGAGAAAGCGCTGCCGATCGAACTCTCTGGTGGTGAGCAGCAACGTGTTGGCATCGCGCGGGCGGTGGTCAACAAGCCGGCACTGCTGCTTGCCGACGAGCCCACCGGCAATCTCGACCCTCAGCTTTCCGCCGATATCATGCAGTTGTTCGAGGATTTCAATCGCATCGGTACCACGGTGATGGTGGCCAGCCACGACCTGGCGCTGATCGCGCGCTTGCGTCATCGGGTTCTGCGCTTGCGCGAGGGGCGCCTGGTGGCTGACGAGGAGGCCGCATGAGTCGTCAGGAAGTCCGCGAGACTCGACGCGGTGCCCGCAGTCAGCGCACCCGCACCAGCAGCCGATTGCGTGGCTGGGGGCATCACCACAGGGCGATGTGCCTCGACAGTGCACGACGCTTGATCCGCTATCCCGTGGGCAGCCTGTTGACCATGCTGGCTATTGCCATCGCCCTGGTATTGCCCGCTGCCTTGTGGCTGACGCTCGATAGCGCGCGGCTATTGGATGCTGAACTCAATGAGAGCGCCACGTTGACGGCTTACCTGGCATCCGATGTCGACGAGGCCCAAGCCGTACGAGTGAATGAGGCGCTGCAGGCCCATTCGGCAGTGGCAGCCACGCGCCTGATCACCGCCGCCGAAGGCATGGCCGAATTCCAGCAGGCGCTGGGCCTGACCGACGCCTTGAGTCGGCTCGACGACAACCCTCTGCCGGCCAGCGTGGTGGTCACGCCACGAGATGCCTCGCCGGAGGCGGTGAGTGTTCTGGCCGGTGAGTTGGAAGCTGTCACCGGGGTGGCGGATGTACGTCTCGATCTCGCTTGGCTGGAACGGCTACGGCGCCTGGCAGAGCTGGGGCAGAGACTGACCTTGGCATTGGGCGTGCTTTTCGGGCTCGGGGTGCTGTTGATCGTCGGCAACACCGTGCGTCTGGCAGTGGAAAGTCGCCGCCAGGAAATCGAGGTGGTAACCCTGATCGGTGCTACCCATGCCTTTGTGCGTCGCCCGTTCCTGTATAGTGGCGCATGGTATGGCCTGGGTGGCGGACTGCTGGCTTGGGGCTTGCTGACCGTGGGTGGCGAGTGGTTGGCCACACCGGTGGCAACGCTGGCCGAGAGCTATGGCGCTCGCTACAGCTTGCCAAGACTGGATGCCATGGGCTCGGCAGTTCTGCTTTTTTCCAGTACACTATTGGGGTTGCTGGGGGCTTGGATCGCCGTAGGGCGACATCTGGCAGAGATTCGGCCTCGTTGAGATCAAAATGCGGATTTTGCGGTGCAACAGGGAACCTTTTGGCCATCTTGCTTTCACATACAGCGCAGATATCATTAGCCAACTAACCGGGCAAACGGGGAGACATCAAGCACATGAGCACCAGTCTTCAGCCTGTCGGCCATCTATCACCAGGCCATGACCTGAATGGCTATATCCAGGCCGTCAACGGTATTCCCGTATTGTCGGCCGAGGAAGAGCGTGAACTGGCCTTTCGTCTGCACGAGCAGAACGATCTGGAGGCTGCGCGTCGCCTGGTCATGTCGCACCTGCGTTTCGTGGTGCACATCGCCCGCAGCTATTCCGGCTATGGGCTGCCCCAGGCTGACCTGATCCAGGAAGGTAACGTCGGTTTGATGAAGGCGGTCAAGCGGTTCGATCCGACCCAAGGCGTACGGCTGGTATCCTTCGCCGTGCACTGGATCAAGGCCGAGATCCACGAGTACGTGCTGCGCAACTGGCGTATCGTCAAGATCGCCACCACCAAGGCCCAACGCAAATTGTTCTTCAATCTGCGTAGTGCCAAGAAGCGCTTGGCCTGGCTCAACAACGACGAGGTCGATGCCATCGCCAAGGACCTCGACGTCAAGCCTGAGGTGGTGCGTGAGATGGAAGGCCGACTGGCCGCCTACGATGCCGGTTTCGATGCCTCTCCCAGCGAGGAGGACGAACAGGGCTATCAGGCGCCGGTGCACTTTCTCGACGACGGTCGCTACGATCCCGCCACGCAGCTCGAGAACAGCGACTGGGAGGAAGACTCCACTCGGCGTTTGCGGGTCGCCTTGGAAGCCTTGGACGAGCGTTCGCGCGATATCCTGCAGCGCCGTTGGCTGAATGAGCCCAAGGCGACACTGCATGAGCTGGCCGATGTCTATGGCGTGTCCGCCGAGCGCATCCGCCAGCTCGAGAAGAACGCCATGAAGAAGATCAAGCAGCAAATCGGTGACACGCTGGTGGCGTGAACGACGATACGGCTTTTGACAGCAGATAGAGACGCGAAACCCCGGTCAGTTCAAATGCCGGGGTTTCGTCATTATGGGCTGTGCGATCGATGGTCAGGCTCTGGCTACATGCGGTACGTCAATCAGTAGTTGCCTGGACAGCAGTTGCCATTGGTCCTCCCAGTGCTCGGTCGGGCGTCGCCTGAAGTCGCTGCGCACATACTGAGTGATGCGGCCTTCGGCATGGGCCAGCAGCAGGTTGGCAGCGCTGGAGGCGGGTAGCGCCGAGCGACGGTGCTCGCGAATCTCGGCCTCTCGCAGGATCTGCTTGAGCTGGGTTTCCAGACGCTCGAAGAGCTGATTCATGCGCTGTCGCAGACGCGCTGTCTCGCCGGTCAGCACATCGCCACCAAGCAGCCGCGAGAGACCAGGATTCTTCTCGGCGAAGCCCAGCAACAGGGTGAGGATCTGCTGGCAACGTGATAAGGCCTCGGGTGTGTCTTCGAGGATCCGCCGAATCCGTTCGAACAGGCTTTCCTCGATGAACTCGATCAGTCCCTCGAACATGCGCGCCTTGCTGGGGAAGTGGCGATACAGTGCCGCCTCGGAGACGCCGACTTGGCGCGCCAGGGAGGCGATGGTGATACGCTTGCCGCTGTCCTCCTCGAGCATTAATGCCAATGCCTGAAGGATCTGCTCGCGGCGACTTTGTTTGACTGGTTCCTGCGTCATGGTGTTCTTCTAATGCTTCCGTTGTCCGCTCATCCTACTGTCGCCCCCGCTCCGGGGCAAACATTGGGGGGGGTCCGAGAGCTGCCTGCGTTATGGTCGGCGCTTTTCGGATAAACCCTGGCGGAGGCTATGGCGTGCCGTCACCGCGGCCTGATTCGGTAATCTGGGTGCCGACTCCAGTATTGGTGAAGATTTCCAGCAGCGAGGCGTGGGGCACGCGACCATCGATGATGTGGGCGCTCTTGACCCCGCCCTTGACGGCCTCCAGAGCACAGCGGATCTTCGGCAGCATACCGCCATGGATGGTGCCGTCTGCGATCAAGGCGTCCACGGCGGTGGTCGACAGGCCGGTGAGGACCTCGCCGGCCGCGTTCATCAGGCCGGCGACATTGGTCAGCAACATCAGCTTCTCGGCGTTAAGGGCTTCGGCGACCTTGCCGGCCACCAGGTCGGCGTTGATGTTGTAGCTGCGGCCCTGGCCATCCACGCCGATCGGCGCGAGCACCGGGATGAAATCGCGCTCGGCGAGCATCTCGATGAGGTCAGTGGCGATATGCTCGACTTCGCCGACATGACCGATATCGATGATTTCCGGGGCGGTCATTTCCGGCGTCTGGTGCTCGACCTTGAGCTGGCGTGCGCGAATCTGGCCGCCATCCTTGCCGGTCAGGCCGATCGCCTTGCCACCGCACTGGTTGATCAAGTTGACGATGCTCTTGTTGACAAGGCCGCCGAGCACCATCTCCACCACGTCCATGGTTTCGGCATCGGTCACGCGCATACCGTTGACGAAGCGCGATTCTATCTTGAGCTTGGTCAGCAGTTCGCCGATCTGCGGACCGCCGCCATGCACCACCACCGGGTTGATGCCGACCTCCTTGAGCAACACCATGTCGCGGGCGAAGGAGTCGATCAGAGTGTCCTCGGTCATGGCGTTGCCACCATACTTGACCACTACCGTCTTGCCGGAGAAACGTTGGATATAGGGCAGGGCCTCGGAAAGGACTTCGACCACCAGGCGGGGATCGCGCGTCTGTTCGGTCATAGGAGTGTCTCGTCATGGACCGAGGCGCCGGATGGAATACGGGCGGCACCTCGGATAGTTCGTGGAAATCAACTCAGAACGGTAGCTCGATATCCGGTGCGACGCGCGTTAGCGCGGCGCCAAAGCTTGACTGGATACGCTTCAGCGCCGCTTCGTCCTTGCCTTCGAAGCGCAACACCAATACCGGTGTGGTATTGGAGGCGCGACACAGTCCCCAGCCGTCGGGATAGTCGACCCGGATGCCGTCCAAGGTGGTCTTGACGCCATTGGCGCCGAAATCGCCTTCCCGGGCCAGGCGCTCGACCAGGGCGAACTTGGTCTCGTCGGTAACGTGAACGTTCAGTTCCGGCGTACCCAGGTCTTGGGGAAAGTGCTCGAAGAAAGCGTCGGCGTCGAGCTTCTGGCGAGAGAGGATCTCCAGCAGCCGTGCGGCGCCGTAGATGCCATCGTCGAAACCGTACCAGCGCTCCTTGAAAAAGATGTGGCCGCTCATCTCGCCGGCAAGCAGGGCGCCGGTCTCCTTCATGCGCCCCTTGATCAACGAGTGGCCGGTGCGCCACATCTCCGGGGTG
The DNA here is from genome assembly GCF_014651875.1 of Litchfieldella qijiaojingensis. Taxonomy (GTDB): domain Bacteria; phylum Pseudomonadota; class Gammaproteobacteria; order Pseudomonadales; family Halomonadaceae; genus Litchfieldella; species Litchfieldella qijiaojingensis. The sequence goes on along the minus strand of NZ_BMXS01000013.1, from coordinate 111,537 downwards.
CCGCCGGCCGACTCGATCACCTGAGCCAGGTTGCCGGTGCATTTGACATCGAAGATCACTCGGGCGCCAGGGTTACGGGATAGCATGTCCTCGGCGAAGGCCATCAGCAGCCTGTCGGGGTAGATCAGTTCGCCCTTGGGAGTGATCACACCCAGGCGGTCGCCGTCGCCATCGAAGGCTAGACCGATGTCGGCGCCACTTTCCTGGACGGTACGGATCAGGTCCGCGAGGTTTTCGGGCTTGCCGGGATCCGGATGATGGTTGGGGAAAGTGCCGTCGATCTCGGCGAACAGCGGGGTCGTCTCGGCGCCCAAGCGCTCGACCAGTTTGGGTCCCAGTTCGCCGGCCACGCCATTGCCGCAGTCGACTACTGCCTTGATCGGGCGATCCAGCTTGACGTCGCTGAGAACGCGCTCGAGATAGGCTTCGCGAACGTCCTTCTCACGAACGTGGCCCGCGCCCTGGGTGAAGTCGTTTTGCTGAATGCGCCTGTAAAGCGCCGTGATGGCGTCGCCAGACAGCGTCTCGCCGTTCAGCACGATCTTGAAACCGTTGTAGTCGGGCGGGTTGTGGCTACCAGTGATCATCACCCCCGAGGCACTGTCCTCGAGCACATGGGTGGCATAGTAGAGCACCGGGGTGGGTACCATGCCGATATCGATGACATCACGCCCGGAGGCGATGAGTCCGCGTGTCATGGCAGCCTGCAGGCGCGGACCGGAAAGGCGCCCGTCGCGGGCCACGATGACAGTGGATTCGCCACGCGCGGCGGCCTCGGCGCCGATGGCGCGGCCGATCAATTCGACGCTTTCCTCGGTGAGGGTGTCATCGACGATGCCGCGGATATCGTAGGCGCGGAAGATGGAAGCGGGAACCTGGTTCATGGCGCAAATCCTTCGCTGGTGTGAAATGTCGGTAGGGCCTTGAGCATGAGGGCACCGTGCGGTCGCCACTAATGGCTCCTCAGTGGCGGCCGGAGCTGCCGAAACCGCCAGCGCCTCGTAGGCTGGTATCGAAGTCGTCGACGACTTCTAGCTCGGCTTGCACCACAGGCACAAGCACATATTGTGCCAGGCGTTCGCCCGGCTCGAGCACGAAGTCTCGGTTGCCGCGGTTCCATACCGAAATCATCAGCTCTCCCTGATAGTCGGAGTCGATCAGGCCGACCAGGTTGCCGAGTACGATGCCATGCTTGTGCCCCAATCCGGAGCGCGGGAGGATCATCCCGGCGAGACCGGGGTCGGCGATGTGGATGGCCAGGCCGGTGCGCACCAGCTCGCATTGCCCCGGAGCAAGAGTGAGCGGTGCATCGAGCAGAGCGCGCAGGTCCATGCCGGCACTGCCGGTGGTGGCATAGTGTGGCAGAGAGTAGTCACGGATTCGGTCGTCGAGGATCTTGACGGCCAGCTTGGGCACAGCCTGCTGTGATGTCGGGCGAGTAAGGGTATCGGTATCGGCCATTGGCGGTTCCTGTCAGGAGGATGCGGTGTCGTGGCGCTTTGCCAGACACCCGAGAATGATATCGAGGATCGCCGCGGCCATCGCAGGCTTGGTTTGTGTCGGCAATTCGCGACGCTGCGAAGGGGAGCCGTCGGCGTCGCGCCACAACAGTAGGGCGGCATTGTGGTCGGACCCGAAGCCTACTCCATCCTGTGACACATCGTTGGCAACGATCATGTCCAGCTTCTTGCGCGTGAGTTTATCGCGGGCATAGGTCTCAAGGTCGCGGGTCTCGGCGGCAAAGCCGACCACATAGGGGCGCCCCGAGGCAGGAGGTCGGGCGGCGATCTCGGCAATGATATCGGGATTCTTGACCAGCGTGAGCGTCAGTTCGTCGCGGCCGGGCGTCTTCTTGAGCTTGTGCTCGGCGGCTTGTGCGACTCGGTAATCGGCCACCGCCGCGCAACCGATGAAGACATCGATGTGCTCGGCCAGGCGGTTGGCAGCCTCGGACATTTCGAGGGCCGAATTCACGTCGATGCGTGTCACCCCTGGCGGCGTATCCAAGTTCACCGGGCCGCTGATCAGGGTGACGTCGGCGCCCCGCTCGGCTGCGGCGGAGGCCAGCGCGTAGCCCATCTTGCCCGAGCTGTGATTGGACAGGTATCGCACCGGGTCGATGGGCTCGAGGGTGGGGCCCGCGGTGATGGCGATCTTCAAGCCGCTTGCATCGGGGGGGCGAAGCGTTGCGGTATCGGGGAATGCAGCGAGTTCGGCCAGCAGGCTCTCGGGCTCGAGCATGCGCCCCGGCCCCACATCACCGCAGGCTTGGTCGCCGGCGTCCGGTCCCAGCAGCCGCCAACCATCGGTCTCGAGCTGGCGGGCATTGCGCTGTGTCGCCGGATGGCGCCACATGGCCTGGTTCATGGCAGGTGCCATGACTCGCTCGGCCTGGCTGGCCAGGCATAGGGTGGTCAGCAGGTCATCGGCATGGCCATGGGCCAGGCGCGCCATCAAGTCGGCGGTGCCTGGTGCGACCAGGATCAATTCGGCCCAGCGGGCCAACTCGATATGACCCATGCCGGCCTCGGCCTCGGGGTCGAGCAGAGAGGTGCGTACGGCCTCGCCGGTCAGCGCCTGCAGCGTCAACGGAGTGATGAAGGCCTGGGCGCCCTCGGTCATGACCACCCGTACCTCGGCACCGGCCTTTTTCAGCAGCCTTGCCAGGTGGGCGCTCTTGTAGGCGGCAATGCCGGCGCTGATGCCGAGCAGGATGCGTTTGCCGAGCAGTGTTGACATGACACCATCCGAACGGAAAGCTAGACGCTTACCTTACCATCGGTGCCGGACTTTGCGTAGCCAAGGGCCGACCGTCCCCGTTTGCGGGGGAAAAAAGAAAAGGATGCAGGGACGCATGTCTATCAGAAACTGGCCCGAGGGCGAACGGCCCCGGGAGAAACTGCTCGCCTTGGGTGCAGCAGGGTTGTCGGACGCCGAATTGCTGGCGATTTTCCTGCGAATCGGGGTGAAGGGGCGCTCGGCGGTCGATCTGGCCCGCGACCTGCTGAGCGCCTTCGGTGGCTTGCGTCAGTTGCTGGAAGCCGATCGTGCACGTTTCTGCGCCGAACATGGCCTGGGCGAAGCCAAATTCGTGCAGCTCCAGGCAGTACTGGAGCTCTCCCGGCGCCACTTGGCCAGCCAGCTCGAACGAGGCGGTGCCTTGACCTCGCCGTCGTTGGTGCGGAATTACCTGGCCTCGCAGCTCCGTCATCTGGGCCATGAAGAGTTCGCGGCACTGTTTCTCGATAGTCAGCACCGGGTGATCCGCTTCGAGTCACTGTTTCGCGGTACTCTGGACAGCGCATCGGTCTACCCACGAGAAGTGGCCCGCAGGGCCTTGGAATTGGGTGCCGGCGCGATCATTTTCGCGCATAATCATCCTTCCGGTGTTGCTGAGCCCAGTGACGCCGATCGGCGGATCACCGAACGGCTCAAGGAGTCGCTCGGTCTGTTCGAGATCCGCGTGCTGGACCATTTCGTGGTTGGCGATGGGGAGGTGGTATCCTTCGCTGAACGCGGCTGGTTATGAGTTGGTTGCGCTCGCTCAGTTCACCGGGCAGCGCTTGGAGGCTTGCCGTGCCGGGGCGGTTCTGGTATAAAGTGCAGCCTTTGATTCCCTTGGGTTAAATGAAGGGGGCATTTAGGCGGTGGCCAGCCGTTCGCCCTACCCGGTTTGCCCGACAGGTTTTGAACAACTCGCCAAGCGGTTGGAGGCTCCCATGTCCAAAGTATGTCAGGTTACCGGCAAGCGCCCGGTGACTGGTAATAACGTATCCCACTCCCAGCGCAAGACGCGCCGTCGTTTCTTGCCGAACCTGCACACCCACCGTTTCTGGGTGGAGTCCGAGAAGCGCTTCGTCAAGCTGCGTATCTCCTCCAAGGGTATGCGCATCATCGACAAGAAGGGCATCGAAGCGGTGCTCAGCGATATCCGCAAGCGCGGCGAAGCCGTCTAAGCGATTTTTCAGGGAGCAATCGTCATGCGTGACAAGATCAAGATGGTGTCCAGTGCCGGTACCGGCCACTTCTACACCACCGACAAGAACAAGCGGAACACTCCGGACAAGCTCGAATTCAAGAAGTTCGACCCGGTGGTCCGCAAGCATGTGATGTACAAGGAAGCCAAGATCAAGTAAGTAGATGTAGGCTTCTACCGCAGGCGAGAGTCTGCCCCGGAACCCGGCTCGCGCCGGGTTCTTGTGTATCTGAGCCCCGTCCAGGAATCGCCATGCCTGAACTCCCTGAAGTCGAGACCACGCGCCGCGGTATCGCGCCGCATGTCGAGGGGCGCGAGATCCGCGAGGTGATCGTTCGTGAGCGGCGTCTGCGTGTCCCGGTGCCGGAAGGGATCGAGGATGCCTTGATCGGTCAGCATGTCGGTACGCTTGGCCGGCGCGCCAAGTATCTGCTGGTGCCTGTCGCCGGTGAAGCTGGCGAGTCGCGAGCGCTGCTGTGGCACTTGGGGATGTCGGGCAGTCTGCGCATCGCCCGTCTGGGCGATTTACCGAGGAAGCACGACCATATCGACCTGGTCCTCGATGACGGTGTCATCCTGCGCTATCACGATCCCCGTCGTTTCGGTTTTCTCGACTGGTTGCAGGGCAGCGTCGAGGCCGATCCTCGACTTGCTCGACTGGGACCGGAGCCCCTTTCGCCGGAATTTGACGCACGGCGACTTCATACGCTGTCACGCGGCCGTCGCATTGCTGTGAAACCTTTTCTGATGGACAACGCCGTCGTCGTGGGTGTCGGTAACATTTATGCCAGCGAGGCGCTGTTCCTGGCCGGCATCGACCCCCGGCGGGCAGCGGGGCGAATCTCACGCGAGCGCTACGAGCTCCTGGCCGCAGCGGTGCGCGAAGTGCTGGCGGCGGCGATCACCCAAGGGGGCACGACATTGCGCGATTTCATCAGCGGCACCGGTGAGCCAGGCTATTTCGCACAGCGCCTCAATGTCTACGGTCGTGATGGCCAGCCTTGCCGACGCTGCGGGTCCGAACTGAGGCTGGTGACCTTGGGGCAGCGTGCCAGTGTGTTTTGCGGCAGTTGCCAGACCTGAGCGGTTTCGCCGCGCGCGTACCACCTCGAGTACGTTAGAATATCCCTATTATCGCTTTCGATCCGATGGAGTCCCGCGTGACAGAACGCTTGCGCTTGAAGAAGAATGCCGATCGTCGCTTGAAGGCCGGCCACCTATGGCTGTATTCCAACGAGATCGATACCCAGGCCACGCCGCTGAAGACCTTCGAGCCGGGAAGTCAGGCAGTGATCGAAGCGGCTAATGGCAAGGCAATGGGCGTAGCCTATGTCAACCCGCATTCCTTGATTTGTGCGCGTGTCGTATCCCGCGATCCCAACGTCCGACTCGACCGTTCGCTGCTCGTGCATCGCCTCAACCAAGCGCTGGGGCTGCGTCAACGACTGTTCGACAAGCCCTATTATCGCCTGATTCATGGCGAAGGCGACCTGTTGCCGGGTTTGATCGTCGATCGCTTCGACGATGTGCTGGTGGTGCAGCTCAACACTCTGGGCATGGAGCGCTTGGGTGAAGAGGTCGTCGCGGCTCTGGACAAGGTGCTATCGCCCCGCGCGATCGTGTTCAAGAACGATTCTTCCGGCCGCCGGCAGGAGCAGCTCGAACGACAGGTGGCGGTTGTTCAGGGTGAATTGCCTGAGCGAGTCATGGTGGAAGAGAACGGGGTGCGCTTCGTGGTACCGGTGCTCGAAGGTCAGAAGACCGGCTGGTTCTATGATCATCGCGCCAACCGAGCCTGGCTGAACCGCCTGGTCGCCGGCCAGCGGGTGCTGGACGTGTTCAGCTACGTGGGTGGCTGGGGAGTGCAGGCAGCGGCCCACGGCGCGCGTGAGGTGCTGTGCATCGATGGTTCGGCCGAGGCTTTGGGACGGGTGGCCGAGAATGCCGAGTTGAACGGCCTGGCCGAGCGTGTGGCCGTTGGCGAGGGCGATGCCTTCGAGGCACTTGCCACGCTCAAGGCCGAAGGCGAGCAGTTCGATGTGGTGATCCTCGACCCACCAGCCTTCATCAAGAAGCGCAAGGACATTCCCAACGGCGAACGGGCCTATTCGCGCCTCAACCGCGATGCCATGCGCCTGTTGGGACGCGACGGCCTGCTGCTGTCCGCCTCGTGCTCGATGCATCTGACGGCGGAACGGCTGGTCGAGTGCGTACGTGGTGCAGTACGCCACCAGGACCGCCATGGCCAAATCATCTATGAAGGCCATCAGGGCCCCGATCATCCGGTGCACCCGGCAATTCCCGAAACGGCGTATTTGAAGGCGCTGGGAGTTCGTGTCTTCCGCGACTGACGAGGAAATTGCGGCGCTCGCTAATTTCCTGTCACTATGGACTATGGCTGAATCCGGATTCGTTCGCGTCTTTGCCCATCCCAATGCCTTGCTGGTCAACCATATCCACAATGTGTTGACCGCGGCCGGCATTCCCGCTGAATTGCGTAACCTCACCCTGGGCGGGGGAGCCGGCGAACTACCGCTCTCCGAGTGCGAGCCCGAGGTTTGGGTCGCAGCCCACAACGCAGAGCGTTCTCATCGATTGATCCAGGAAAGCCTGCAGGGGACGAACACCTCTGCCCCCGAGTGGCGCTGCCCGGGTTGTGGCGAGGTACTCGAGGGGGTATTCGATGCCTGCTGGAAGTGTGGTCATCGGCAACCCTGACTGCCTATATTGCATGCCCACGTTTCACCGATAAGGAGCGCTTCCTTGGAAGGGCGCCGACCGCCCAAAGAATGAGGACCGGAAATCCTCTTGTTTTTGGCTGAATTAACGGGATCTCATCCGGTTTTGCGGGTGCTTTTCATGAAATTGTTGCGAATTTTCATGTGATTTTATCGTGATTGACTCATTGTGCTGTAATGGGTGAGAGAGCCGTCTTATCGCGATATCACATGTTCGTTCGGAGGTGCCATGAAGATCGCCGTGCCCAAAGAAATCAAGAACCACGAGTATCGCGTGGCGCTGACACCGACCGGCGCCCGCGAGCTGGTGAATCGTGGCCATCGAGTCCGGGTCCAGGCCGGTGCCGGAGAAGGCGCGGGTTTTCCCGATGCGGATTACGAGGCGGCAGGAGCGTCGCTCGAGGCCGACGTAGCCGCACTCTGGGACAGCGCCGAGCTGATTCTCAAGGTCAAGGAGCCGCAGCCCGAGGAAGTCGAGCGTCTGCGTAAGGGGCAGACGCTGTTCACCTATCTGCACTTGGCCGCTGAGGAGGCGCTCACACGAGGGCTGATGAAGAGTGGGGCGACCTGCATCGCATACGAAACCATCACCAGTGCTCAGGGTGGGTTGCCGCTGCTGGCGCCGATGAGCGCGGTGGCTGGGCGCATGGCGGTGCAGGCTGGCGCGCACAGCCTGGAGAAGGCCCAGGGCGGGGCTGGCGTGCTGTTGCCGGGGGTGCCGGGGGTTCCGCCGGCCCGGGTAACCGTCATCGGCGGCGGCGTGGTCGGCGAGAACGCCGCTCGCATGGCGTTGGGCTTGGGCGCTGAGGTGACGATTCTCGATAAGTCGCTTCCGCGCCTGGAAGTGCTCGACCACCGCTATCAGGGACGTTTGAAAACCGCATATTCCACTGCCGATGCTCTGGATGAGGCGATTCGCGATTCGGACCTGATCATCGGTGCCGTGCTGGTGCCCGGTGCCGCGGCTCCCAAGCTGATTCGCCGAGAGCAGTTGGCGGACATGCGGCCTGGCAGCGTGCTGGTCGATGTTGCCATTGACCAGGGTGGCTGCTTCGAGACCAGCAAGGCGACCACCCACGCTGAGCCAACCTACGTCGTCGATGGTATCGTGCATTACTGCGTGGCCAACATGCCCGGTGCCGTGGCGCGAACCTCGACCCAGGCACTGACCAATGCCACTCTGCCGTTCGTCATGGCGCTTGCCGACAAGGGCTGGCGACAGGCACTGGCCGACGACCCGTACTTCCTGCCGGGGCTCAACGTGCATGATGGTCAGGTGACCTATCCAGCGGTGGCCGAGGCCTTCGGACTGGAGAGCGTGGATCCCGCCAGCGTGGTGAAGTAATGCTGCCCTGTTCGCCTTGAGCGGGGCAGCACGGTAAACTGGCGCGATCGAAACGAGAGATCAGGCCAGTCCGATTCCATGAGCAAGACACGTGTTCTTACCGGCATCACCACTACCGGCACGCCGCATCTTGGCAACTATGTCGGTGCCATCAAGCCCGCCATCGCCGCGAGCCAGGACCCGAACGTCCAGTCCTTCTACTTCCTCGCCGACCTGCACTCCTTGATCAAGTGTCAGGATCCTCGACGGGTGCAGGAGTCGCGGCTGGAGATCGCCGCCACCTGGCTGGCACTGGGGCTGGATACCGACAACGCCATTTTCTATCGTCAGTCGGACATTCCCGAGATCCCCGAACTGACTTGGCTGTTGTCCTGCGTCTGTGCCAAGGGGCTTATGAACCGCGCGCATGCCTACAAGGCGGCCGTGGCGGAAAACGAAGCCGCTGGCAACCTGGACCCCGACAAGGGCATCACAATGGGGTTGTTCGGCTATCCGGTGCTGATGGCCGCCGACATCCTGATGTTCAATGCCCACAAGGTGCCGGTGGGTCGTGACCAGATCCAGCATATCGAAATGGCCCGCGACATGGCGGGGCGATTCAACCATCTCTACAAGGGGCAGTATTTCACCCTGCCGGAGGCAGTGGTGGACGAGAAGGTGGAGGTGCTCGGTGGTCTCGATGGGCGCAAGATGTCCAAGAGCTACAACAACACCATCCCATTGTTCGCGTCCGAAAAGAAGCTGCTCAAACTCGTGCGCAAGATCAAGACCAACTCCCTGGAGCCGGGCGAGCCCAAGGACCCGGATACCTGTACCTTGTTTCAGATTTATTCGGCCTTCGCCACGGTGGAAGAGACCGAGTTCATGCGCCAGCAGTATCGCGACGGTATCGGTTGGGGAGAAGCCAAGAATCAGGTCTTCGAATACCTCAACGAGCACCTGCGAGAGCCGCGCGAGCGCTACCAGGCGCTGATGGAGGATCCGGGCCATATTGAAGATGTGCTCCAGAAGGGCGCCGAACGAGCCCGTGCCGAAGCCGCTCCGCTGATGGACAGCCTTCGCCAAGCCGTGGGGCTGGGGCGTTTCCACTGACGCGCCACTAACCTCGATTCCCTGACAACAGCACGAGACGAGAGATGAACGAGCCAGCCAAACGCCCACTGTACGTGCCCTACGCCGGACCCACCCTGCTGGAGATGCCGCTGCTCAACAAGGGTAGCGCGTTTACGTTGCCGGAACGCATCGCCTTCAACCTGGTCGGTTTGCTTCCCCATAACGTCGAGACCATCGAAGAGCAGGCCGAACGTGCCTATCGCCAGTACCGGCAGTGCCAGAACGACCTTGACCGGCACATCTACCTGCGGGCCATCCAGGACGACAACGAAACGTTGTTCTTCCGCTTGCTGGAGGAGCACCTCGAGGAGATACTTCCGATTATCTATACGCCTACGGTGGGCGAGGCCTGTGAGGAATTCTCCAACATTTACCGCAACCACCGGGGGCTGTTCGTCTCCTACCCCCATCGCGAGTACCTGGACGACATCCTGCGCAGTGCCACCAAGGACAACGTCAAGGTGATCGTGGTCACCGATGGCGAACGTATTCTGGGGCTCGGCGACCAGGGCATCGGTGGCATGGGTATCCCGATCGGCAAGTTGTCGCTGTACACCGCTTGTGGCGGCATCAGCCCGGCGTATACCCTGCCGATCATGCTCGATGTGGGAACCAACAACCAGGCACTGCTCGATGACCCCATGTACATGGGCTGGCGCCATGAGCGCATCTCGCAGGCAGAATACGATGCCTTCCTTGAAGACTTCATCGCCGCGGTGAAGCGTCGCTGGCCGAATGTGCTGCTGCAGTTCGAGGACTTCGCCCAGACCAACGCCATGCCGCTGCTCGAGCGCTACCGCGACGAACTGTGCTGCTTCAACGACGATATCCAAGGCACCGCGGCGGTGTGCGTGGGTACGTTGCTGGCCGCCTGCAAGGCCAAGGGCGAGAAGGTCAGCGAGCAGCGTATTGCCTTCGTCGGCGCTGGCTCGGCGGGCTGCGGTATAGCCGAACAGATCGTGGTGGCGATGCAAGAGGAGGGAGTCAGCGAGGCCGAGGCACGGAAACGAGTCTTCATGATCGATCGCTGCGGGCTGCTGACCAGCGACATGGATGGGCTATACGACTTCCAGTCGCGTCTGGCGCATGAGCCGGCCAGCGTCGCCGAGTGGGGCGAGCGGGGGTTGCTGGAAGTGGTGCGTCACGCCAGGCCCACGGTGTTGATTGGTGTTTCCGGCCAGCGCGGCCTGTTTACCCGCGAGGTGATCGAAACGTTGCGGGAGGGTTGTCCGCACCCACTGGTGATGCCGCTTTCCAACCCCACTTCCAGGGTCGAGGCCACGCCCGAGGAAATCCTTGCCTGGACTGATGGCCAGGCGCTGGTTGCCACCGGTAGCCCATTCAAGCCGGTGGAACTGAAGGGCAAGACCTACCGTATCGCCCAATGCAACAATGCTTACATCTTCCCGGGCGTGGGACTCGGCGTGGTCGCCGCTGGCGCCTCGCGAGTCACCGATGGCATGCTGATGGCGGCCTCCAACGCCTTGGCCAATGCCGCGCCCATCGTCAAGTATGGCGAGGGAGCGCTGTTGCCGGCACTGTCCGATATCCGCGAGGTCAGCAAGACCATTGCCTTCGACGTGGCCAGGCAGGCCCAGGAAGATCATGTGGCACTGAGAAGCGACGACGATACGCTGTGGGAAGCGATCGAGCGCAACTTCTGGTATCCGCGCTATCGCGGTTATCGTCGCCGGGCGTTCTAAGCCACGAGCCGAGGGCTACGAGTTGCGAGCTACGAGCAGCGAGCAGTTTTCTGCCCGAAGCCCGAAGCCCGAAGCCCGAAGCCCGAAGCCCGAAGCCCGAAGCCCGAAGCCCGAAGCCCGAAGCCCGAAGCCCGAAGCCCGAAGCCCGAAGCCCGAAGCTCATTTAGCGACTAAAAGGCCCTGTTGGTCTCCCGGCAGGGCCTTGGCTTTGAATGGTGATCGAGATTACGCCGAACCGATCATCTTCCTCAGCACATAGTGCAGGATGCCTCCGTGGCGGTAGTACTCCAGCTCGTTGGCGGTGTCGATGCGGCACAGCGCCTCGAACTTCTTCTCGCCCTTATCGCTGACGATGGCCACCTTGACCTTGCCACCCGGCGTCAGCTCATCGAGCCCTTCGATGGAGACCGTCTCGTCGCCGGTCAGGCCCAGTGTCTTGCGACTCTCGCCTTCGGCGAACTGCAGCGGTACCACGCCCATGCCGATCAGGTTGGAGCGATGGATGCGCTCGTAGGATTCGGCCAGCACCGCGCGAACGCCGAGCAGGCGAGTGCCCTTGGCAGCCCAGTCGCGTGACGAACCAGTGCCGTATTCCTTGCCGGCGACCACCACCAGCGGCGTGCCTTCCTCCTGGTATTTCATCGCTGCGTCATAGATCGCCATCTGCTCGCCACTCGGTACATGGGTATAGCCACCTTCGACGCCGTCGAGCATCTCGTTTCTGATGCGCACGTTGGCGAAGGTCCCGCGCATCATCACCTCGTGGTTACCACGCCGTGAGCCGTAGGAGTTGAAGTCCACCGGCTTGACGCCGCGTTCCTGCAGGTAGCGTCCGGCGGGGCTATCGGGCTTGATGGCACCAGCTGGGGAGATGTGGTCGGTGGTCACCGAATCACCGAGCATGGCCAGGACGCGAGCGTCCTTGACGTCCTCCACCGGTGCGGGCTCCTTACCCATGCCTTCGAAGAACGGCGGATGCTGGATATAGGTGGAGTCCTTCGACCACTCGTAGACTTTGCTCTGCGGCACGTCGATGGCTTGCCAGACCTCGTCGCCGTCGAAGACCTCGGCATACTCCTTGCGGAACATGTCGGTCTTGACCTCCTCCACCGCCTTGGCGATCTCCGCCTGGGAGGGCCAGATGTCCCGCAGGTAGACCGGTTTGCCGTCCTGATCCTCCCCCAGTGGCTCCTTGGTCAGGTCGAGGCGCACATTGCCGGCCAGGGCATAGGCCACCACCAGCGGCGGCGAGGCCAGCCAATTGGTCTTGACCAGTGGGTGCACCCGACCCTCGAAGTTGCGGTTGCCGGAGAGCACTGAAGCCACGGTCAGGTCGCCATCCTCGATGGCCTTCTCGATAGGAGTCAACAGCGGCCCGGAATTGCCGATGCAAGTGGTGCAGCCATACCCCACCAGGTTGAAGCCCAGCGCGTCGAGGTCTTCCTGGAAGCCGCCAGCGGCCAGATAGTCGGTGACCACCTTGGAGCCAGGAGCCAGTGAGGTCTTGACCCAAGGTTTGGTCTTGAGCCCCTTCCGCAGTGCCTTGCGCGCCAGAAGCCCCGCAGCCAACATCACGCTAGGGTTGGAAGTGTTGGTGCACGAGGTGATGGCGGCGATCACCACTGCCCCGGGATTGAGCTTGAAAACATCACCGTCGAGATCGACGTCCTGGCTGTCGTGGTGCTCATAGCTCGCTTCGACACCCACCGCGGTCTGGCCCCCTTCGGAGAACAGCCGTCCTTTCTCGGTGGATGATAGTTCCTCACCATCGTTATTCATCAGTTTTTCGAAAGTGGCCCTCATGTCACTGAGTGCCACGCGGTCCTGAGGGCGTTTGGGGCCGGCCAGGCTGGCTTCGACATCAGTCATGTCCAAGTGCAGGGTGTCACTGAAGATCGGCTCCGCACCAGGCTCGCGCCACAGACCCTGCGCCTTGCAGTAGGCTTCCACCAGCGCCACTTCGGGCTCGCTGCGGCCGGTCAGGCGCAAGTAGTTCAGTGTTTCGTCGTCGACTGGGAAGAAACCGCAGGTGGCGCCGTATTCCGGGGCCATGTTGGCGATGGTGGCACGATCGGCTAGCGGCAAATCGTCCAGGCCGTCGCCGTAGAATTCGACGAACTTGCCGACCACGCCCTTCTTGCGCAGCATCTGGGTCACCGTCAGCACCAGATCGGTGGCGGTGATGCCCTCGCGCAACTTGCCGGTCAGCTTGAAGCCCACCACTTCGGGGATCAGCATCGACACCGGTTGACCGAGCATGGCTGCCTCGGCCTCGATACCGCCTACACCCCAGCCGAGAATGCCCAGCCCGTTGATCATGGTGGTATGGGAGTCGGTCCCCACCAGGGTGTCGGGGTAAGCGAAGGTCTTGCCGCTTTCCTCCTTGGTCCACACCGTCTTGCCCAGGTATTCCAGGTTGACCTGATGGCAGATACCGGTGCCTGGCGGCACTACGTGAAAGTTATCGAAGGCTTGCTGGCCCCAGCGCAGGAACTCGTAGCGTTCGCGATTGCGCTCCATCTCGATGGCTACGTTGTCGCGAAAGGCGGTGGGATTGCCGTACTTGTCGACCATCACCGAGTGGTCAATGACCAAGTCCACAGGCGACAGTGGATTGATCCTCGAGGGATCCTCGCCGAGCTTCTCGACCGCGGCGCGCATCGAGGCCAGATCGACCACGCCGGGGACTCCGGTAAAGTCCTGCATCAGCACCCGCGCGGGGCGATAGCCTATCTCGCGGGTCGAGCTGGCGGTCTGTTGCCAATCGACCAGCGCCTGCATGTCGTCGCGGGAGACGCTCTCGTCATCAGCGAAGCGAAGCTGATTCTCCAGCAGCACCTTGAGGGTGACGGGCAAGCGCGAAATATCGCCCAAGGCCTCGGCTGCCTTGGGCAGGCTGTAGTAATGGTAGATGCGCTCGCTCACGGTCAGGCTGGCAAGCGTGTGCGGTGCGGAATCGGCACTCATGGTCTTCTCCTCATGACGAATGAAGGGTCATTCGGGCGGGACTCTTGTATCACATGGTCATGATAGATGCTGTTTTCAAGCGTTGCCCCAGAGGGCAGCCGGCCGGCATCAACGGCTATGCTGTGGAAACAAGGGAAGGCCGGAAATTCGCTTCGGCTTAATCATGACGACTTGAAAGCATCGTGCACTGCCCCCATTAGGAATGGCTCGGTGTGGGTGTGGTGCACTGCCGCCGGGAGCGCAGCATGCATGAGGAAATGTTGACCTCGCACTTGGTCCACTGCCCGTACTGCAGCACCGAATTCGACCTGCTGGTGGATGCCAGCCAGGGAAGTCATCAGACCTGGGAAGATTGTCCGCGCTGTTGTGCGCCCATCCAGGTCATGGTGACGGTATCGCCGCACAGCGGTGAACTGGAAGGTGTGATCGTGAACCGCGATGACGAGGTTCTTTGAATGTCCACCATCGTTCGTGGTCATCGCGCGGTCACGTGTCCACGGCAGGATAGGCACTGACTATATTGCCGATTGGGCTTATTAAATTGCGGTATCCTGGTCTTGGCCTTAGGCTGGATTCCGTTTTGACACGTTTACTCAAGAGCCACTCACTCTCAAAGGAGATCTGCATGAGCGTACTGGTTGGTCGTCAAGCCCCGGATTTCGAAGCCGCTGCCGTTTTGGGGAACGGTGAAATCGTCGAGAACTTCAAGCTGTCGGACAGTAACGGCAAGCTGCGCGTGCTGTTCTTCTGGCCGCTGGATTTCACCTTCGTCTGCCCGTCCGAGATCATCGCCCACGACAATCGTCTGGCACAGTTCAAGGAACTCGGCGTCGAAGTGATCGGGGTGTCCATCGACTCCCAGTTCACCCACTATGCCTGGCGCAAGACTTCCCCGGAGAAGGGTGGTATCGGTGAAGTCGGTTTCCCCATCGTCGCCGACGTCAAGCATGAAATCACTCAAGCCTATGGCATCGAGCATCCGGAAGCCGGCGTCGCCATGCGTGGTTCCTTCCTGATCGACGAGAATGGCATCGTCCAGCATCAGGTGGTGAACAACCTGCCGCTGGGCCGTAACGTCGACGAGATGTTGCGCATGGTCAAGGCTCTCAAGCATCACCAGAAGCATGGCGAAGTCTGCCCGGCAGGCTGGGAAGAAGGCAAGGAAGGCATGCAGGCCGACGCGGAAGGCGTTGCCAAGTACCTGGGTGCCCACTCTCAGGCACTGTAAGCCTTCGGCAATCCCAGAGGCGGTCCGAGAGGCCGCCTCTTGCGTTGCGATCCGTGCGGCAAGCCGGGTTACAATGACCGCAAACAGGGTTTTGCGGCATGGCTTTGGGCCGAAGTCATGCCGCAGGGCCGCTGAATGCCATCTTTCTTAGGAAGCGTTGCCTAAGGAAGCGTTCCGTAATGCAGCGGTTTCCCCGTCAGCTCAAGTACGAGGTCTACCCCATGAGCGAAGTGCGCCACGAACGCCTGATCATTCTCGGTTCCGGCCCGGCCGGCTATGCCGCCGCCGTCTATGCTGCCCGCGCCAACCTCAAGCCGCTACTGATCACCGGCATACAGGCTGGTGGTCAGTTGACCACCACCACCGATGTCGACAACTGGCCTGGTGATGATACCGGCGTGCAGGGCCCCGAGCTGATGGAGCGCATGCGCAAGCATGCCGAGCGTTTCGATACCGAGGTTTTGTTCGATCATGTCAACGAGGTCGAGCTTCGCGAACGTCCTTTTACCCTCAAGGGCGATAACGGCACCTATACCTGTGATGCCCTGATCATCGCCACTGGGGCTAGTGCCCGCTATTTGGGGCTGCCCTCCGAGCAGGCGTTCATGGGGCAGGGGGTCTCGGCCTGTGCCACCTGCGATGGCTTCTTCTACCGCAACCAAGAGGTTGTCGTGGTGGGCGGCGGCAACACCGCTGTGGAAGAAGCGCTGTACCTGTCGAACATTGCCTCCAAAGTGACTCTCGTGCATCGTCGCGACAGTTTGCGGGCCGAGAAGATCCTGCAAGGCAAGCTGTTCGACAAAGTCGAGAATGGCAATATCGCTATCGAGTGGAACCATGTCCTGGACGAGGTGTTGGGGGACAATACCGGGGTTACCGGCGTGCGCCTCAAGTCGACCCAGGACGGCAGCACCAAGGAACTTGCCGCCCCTGGTGTGTTCATTGCAATTGGTCACACGCCCAATACCGCCATTTTCGAGGGACAGCTCGACATGCAGGGTGGCTACATCAAGGTGCGTTCGGGGCTGGAGGGTAATGCCACCGCTACTAGCATCCCGGGTGTGTTCGCCGCCGGTGATGTCATGGACCACGTCTACCGTCAGGCGGTCACCTCCGCTGGCAGTGGCTGCATGGCGGCGCTTGACGCCGAGCGGTATCTCGACGAATTAAGCTAGAAGCCGGAAGAGCGCCGCTTCGCGGCTGAAAGAGGGAAGAACGCTGCTACGCAGCTTGAAGAGGGGAGGTTGAAGATCGGCGCTGCGCGCTTTGAAGAAGGAGGGAAAAGCCAGATACTGTCTTCCTTCTTCCTTCTTCCTTCTTCCTTCTTCCTTCTTCCTTCTTCCTTCTTCCTTTTTCGTCAATAGTGCGGCGGTATCTCGTCCTCGGGGCGAAAGCCGGTATCGTCGCGGTCACTTTCCTGCAGGGTGCGCTGCTGTTCGCGCAGGCGCTGCTGCATCAGCTCATTTAGCCTTTCCAGTTGTGCCAGTCGTTTCTCTTGGGCTGCCACGGCTCGGTCCAGGCTTTCCAACCAGTGTTCCTGATAGGCAATGCGGCTTTCCAGGTCGTCGAGTCGCGCGCAGCAGTGCGCGAGCGAGTCGTCTTTTGTCATGCTAGAATCTTCGGGTTGCGTGTTGCCGTTCATCGCGACACCTTCACTGATGGATCAACGCCCAGAGGCGCATGTACTGCTGGGCATTCATCATGATCGTTCATCCATTGCCATCATAAGAGAACTCGAGGTCCATGAATCGTAAGGTCTTGCTTCGTTGTAGTCTGATCAGTCTGTTGCTTGCCGCGCCCGCTCCATTGTTGATTGCCCTGTTCGTTTCCTTCACCGGAGGTGCCCTGTCCCAAGAGCTGTTTGCCGCGCTCGAACTGGGTGGGGTAGCTGCCGTCTACATGGCCTCGGCCGTTGCAGTGTTCCTGTTGTTGTTGGTTGCCACCCTGGCGGTCAACGTGTTGACCCCGAAACTGGCCACTCTGGCTGAAGTCGAGGACGACGACCGTGAGATCGGCGAGGTCAAGTGGTTCAATGTCAACAAGGGATACGGCTTCATCACCCGTGATAGCGGTGAAGACGTCTTCGTACATTTTCGCGCCATTCGCGGCAAGGGGCATCGCACCTTGGCCGAAGGGCAGAAGGTGCGTTATCACGTCATCGAGAATGAACGTGGCTTGCAGGCAGACGATGTTACAGTAATTACTTGAATGCCTTGCTCGTTCTGACAACGCCCCGCCTGTGAGCGGGGCGTTGTCGTTTATGGCCTACTGTCCCGAGTCGGGCCAATCGATGGCGCCTTCGGTACCGTCGGACAGTACTTGCCAGAAGCGATCGGGGTCGTCGCCGGGTTGCCAGCCGCCCAACGAACAGCGCACTTCGCATCCGAGCCGCTGAGCGGCTTCACGGGCACAGTCCACGTCGCGTGGCCAGGGCGTCGCATCGCTGTCGAACCACAAGCTTGCGTAGCCGTCCGCCGCCTGCTCCACCAGCAGTACGGGGATGCGACGACCGTTGCCGTAGCCGGTGGTGCGTGCCTTGCGCTTGCCGGCCCCCTGCAGGGGCGGCGCATCCAGGCGCTCGGCCAACCAGGCGTTCAGCGGCTCGAGAGACACATGAGCCAGGTAGATTTCAATATCGGGATAGCGCTGCATGGTGTCCCTCACCCTTGCCTAGACGAATAGCCGCCCGAGGATGGCTTCGTAGATATCACTCAGGGTATCCAGGTCGGCAGCGTAGACCCGCTCGTTGACCTTGTGGATAGTAGCATTGAGTGGTCCCAATTCGACTACCTGGGCGCCCAACGTGGCAATGAAGCGGCCATCGGAGGTACCGCCGGCCGTCGACAGTTCGGGGCGCCGCCCCAATACTTCCTCGACCCCAGCCAATGCGGCCTCCACCAGTTCGCCCTTGGCAGTGAGGAAGGGTTCCCCGTTGAGCGTCCAGTCAAGGCGATAGTCGAGACCGTGGGCGTCGAGGATCGCCTCGGTGCGTTCGCGCAGTTGCGTGTGGGTGACCTCGGTGGAGTAGCGGAAGTTGAAAATTACCTCCAACTCGCCGGGGATCACATTGGTAGCGCCGGTCCCCGAGCGGATGTTGGAGATCTGAAAACTGGTGGCGGGGAAGAAGGAATTGCCGCCGTCCCAGTGTTCGCGTACCAGGGCATCCAGGGCGGACGTGGTCTCGTGAATGGGGTTTCGCGCGAGGTGTGGATAGGCTACATGACCTTGTACCCCTTTGACGTGCAGTACGCCCCCGAGCGAGCCGCGCCTCCCGTTCTTGATCGTGTCGGCCAGTTCGCTGGTGGAAGATGGCTCGCCGACGATACAGTAATCCAAGCGTTCATGTGCTTCGCGCAGATGTTCGACCACCGCTCGGGTGCCGTCGATCGCCGGCCCTTCCTCGTCGGAGGTGATCAGGAAGGCGATCTTGCCATCATGGTTGGGGTTGGCGGTCACGAAACGTTCCACGGCGGTAATCATTGCCGCCAGGCTGCCCTTCATGTCGGCGGCGCCACGGCCGCACAGCATGCCGTCATCGTCGATGCACGGTTCGAAGGGGGGATGTTCCCAAAGCACGTCCGGGCCGCTAGGCACCACATCGGTATGGCCGGCGAAGGCCAATACCGGTCCATGATGGCCGCGCACCGCCCAGAAGTTCTCGACATCGCCGAAGGGTAGCCGCTCGACGTGAAAACCCAGCCGTTCGAGTCGTTCGACCATCAGGGCCTGGCAACCGACGTCGTCGGGGGTCACCGAAGGGCGACGCATCAACTCCATGGCAAGTGTCAGCGTGGGGGAGAGAGCGGCGTTTTCAGGCATGGGCATGAAGGATCCTGGATGACGTGGAAAGCGGCGCCCGCTACGGGGCGCCGGGACACTCATTGATTGGCGTGCAGCGCCTCGTTCAGCGCGATCGCGCTCTTGTTGGTCAGGCACTCGATGCGTCCGGATTGTGAGTTGCGACGTAGCAGAAGGTCGCTCTGGCCGGCCAGTTCACGGGCGGCGACGATCTTGACTTCCTGCCCCTGATCGTCGAGCACGGCGACCTTGGCGCCGGCGGTGATATAAAGGCCAGCTTCCACCGTGCAACGATCGCCCAGCGGGATACCGATGCCGGCGTTGGCTCCGATCAGGCAGCCTTCGCCGACCTTGATCACGATGTTGCCGCCACCGGAAAGCGTGCCCATGGTCGAACAGCCACCGCCCAGGTCGGAACCCTTGCCGACCACCACGCCAGCGGAGATGCGTCCCTCGATCATGCCAGGGCCGACGGTTCCGGCATTGAAGTTGACGAAGCCCTCGTGCATCACGGTGGTGCCCTCGCCGAGATGGGCGCCCAGGCGCACCCGTGCCGTGTCGCCGATGCGCACGCCGCCGGGTACCACGTAGTCGGTCATCTTGGGGAACTTGTCGACGCAATCCACCGAGAGGGTGCGGCCTTCCAGGCGGGCTTTGAGTCGCCGTGCCGGCAGCTCCTCGACATCGATGGCGCCTTCGTTGGTCCAGGCCACATTGCGCAGCAGACCGAACATTCCGGTCAGGTCGACGCCGTGGGGCTTGACCAGACGATGCGACAGCAGGTGCAGCTTGAGGTACACCTCGGGAGCCGATTCCGGAGGCTGATCGTTTTCGAGGAACATGGCCACCAGCGGACGTTGGCTGCCGGCCAAGGTTTCGGCCAGTTCGGCCTGCTCTGTGTTGCCAGCGTTGCGAAACGCTTGGGCCAGTTCGTTGCAGTGCTCGGGCAGAAAGCTTACCGCGGCATTGCCCTCGGGAGCGTCCAAGGCTTTCTTGGCTGCTTCGACCAAGCCGTTCTCAGGGTTGAGCAGCGGCGCCGGATAATAGATTTCCAGCCAGTCGCCCTGGGTGTTCTGTGTACCGATTCCGAGTGCGAAGCTCAGCATGGGAATGTCCTCTGGAGTCATGATGGGAGAGGTGGGGGGGTTAACCCCTTATCTTGTCGTAATCGCCGTCCCGGTAGCCGACGAGAATGTCGTTGCCGGTATCCAGCAACGGGCGCTTGAGTAGCGTCGGATGCTTGAGCATCAACTCCCTGGCGCTGTTGGCATCGATGTTTTGCTTGTCGTCCTCGTCGAGATTACGCCAACTGGTGCTGCGCTTGTTGAGTAGGGTCATCACCGGCACCCGGGTGAGGATATGCTCGAGCAACGCGGCTGATAGGCCATCCTCGCGCAGGTCGTGTAACTGGTAGGGAATCCCCTTGCCATCCAGAGCCTTGAGTGCCTTGCGGCAAGTATCGCAGTTCTTGAGGCCATACAGGGTCAACATGACAGGCTCCTTCAGCGGCGTTCGAGGAAACGGCGAATGCGATGGGCTCCTTCAACGGTGGCCTCGACCTCGGCGACCAGCGCCAGACGCACCCGCCCGGCACCGGGGTTCGAACCGTCGGTCCCGTCCCGCGACATGTAGCGGCCGGGTAGCACACTGACATGTTCCTGCGCGTACAGGTCGCGGGTAAAGGTCTCGTCGTCGCCGCCAGGGACCGCTGGCCATAGGTAGAAGCTGGCCTCGGGAGTGGGGAATGTCATCACCGGGGCCAGGATCTCGGTAACCGCGGCAAACTTCTTGCGGTAGGCGTCGCGGTTGGCACGGACATGCGCTTCGTCCTGCCAGGCGGTGATGGAAGCATGCTGCAGAGGCAACGACATCGCGCAGCCGTGATAGGTGCGATAACGCTTGAAAGGGGCGATCAGCGATGCGTCGCCGGCGACGAAGCCCGAGCGCAAACCCGGCAGGTTGGAACGCTTGGACAGCGAGTGGAAGACCAGGCAGCGGCGGTAGTCGTGACGTCCCAGGCTGGCGCAGGCTTCAAGCAGGCCCGGTGGTGACATTGTCTCGTCGAGATAGAGTTCGGAATAGCACTCGTCGGAAGCGACGATGAAGTCGAATTCATCAGCCAGCTCGATCAGCCGCGTGAAATCCTCGATCGGTGTCACCGCACCGGTGGGGTTGCCCGGAGAGCAGACGAACACGATCTGCACGTTGCGCCAGGTGTCGGGGCTCACGGCGTCGATGTCGGGGCGGAAGCCATGATCGGCCCGACAGTCGAGGTATAGCGGCTCGCCGCCGGCCAGCAGCGTGGCACCTTCGTAGATCTGGTAGAAGGGGTTGGGCATGGCGACCCGGGCTGGGTGGGTGTGATCGAGTGCCGCTTGAACGAAGGCAAAGATCGCCTCACGGGTGCCGTTGACCGGGAGCACCTGGGTATCCGGGTCGAGGTCGGTGAGCGAAAAGCGCCGGCTGGCCCAAGTGGCGATCGCCTGGCGCAGCGCCGGCAGTCCAGCAGTCGCCGGATAGCGGGCCATTTCGTGTTGATGCGCGTGTAGCGACTCCAGTGCCGCCGCATATGGCTCGTGCTGGGGCTCGCCGATGGTCAACGGGATGTGCGCAAGCGCCTCGGGCGGCATGACACCGGCCTTTAGGGCGGCGAGCTTCTCGAAGGGATAGGGCATCAAGGCGTCGAGATCGGGGTTCATGAATGTCCTGGCCGCGCCCGGCAGAGGCGCTTCTTGTGGATCGGGACGCGGTGCCGGCGGTGCGCCGCGTCATCATGTATAGGCAGGAGATTATAGGGAAGCCCCCCCGGGGCCTCAAACTTCGGCTTCGTCTGAAAACTGTCTGGCCATCGTTCGTCGACGTTTCAGAGGAAGCCTAGACGCTGAGCACCTCGGTCAGGCGTTCCCGTAAACGCTGCTGGCGCTCGGGGTCGGTCAGCGGCCGGCCAGTCTTGTCAGTGATGAAGAACACGTCCTCGACACGCTCGCCAAGGGTAGCGATCTTGGCCGTCGACAGGGCGATGTCCTGCTCCATGAAGATGCGTCCGACTCGGGCCAGCAGGCCGGGGCGGTCGGGAGCCACCAATTCGAGCATGGTACGCTCATTGGCCGGGTCCTGCTCGATCACCACTTGGGTGGGGACCTTGAAGTGCTTGAGCTGGCGTGGAGTGTGGCGAGTGACGATCCGCGGATAGTCATCCGGGTCGTCGAGTTCTTCCACCAGATAGCGCCGGATCTCTTCGAGCCGATCCCGGTCGCGTATCGGCTGCCCTTCGTCGTCGAGCACGATGAAGGTGTTGAGCGTCAGATCGTTGCTGGAGGTGGCGATGCGGGCGTCGTGGATCGACAGGCCAAGCTGCTCCATGGCCGCCGCGGTGGCGGCGAACAAATCATTCACCGAGCGTGTATGGATGAACACCTTGGTGCCACCTTCGGCCATGTCCTCGGTAGGGGCGCTGATCAGGATCAGTGGCAGGTGGGTGCCGTCGTGCGTCAGGATGCCTTGGGTCTGCCAGACGATCTCGCTGGGGGCGTACTGCAGGAAGTAATCCTCGCCGAGTGAATCCCATAGCCGGTCGACCTGCTGCAGGTCGACGCCCATCGTGGACAACAGGCCACGGGCTTCCTCGCGGGTTTCGCGTACCCAGTCGTCGCGGTCCAGCGGGTTCTCCAGGCCGCGCCGCAAGGCGCGCTTGGTCTCGGCATGCAATTGGCGCAGCAACGAGGCGCGCCAACCGTTCCACAACGAGGGGTTGGTGGCGTTGATATCCGCTACGGTCAGCACGTAGAGGTAATCGAGATGCACCTCGTCGCGTACCTGGGTGGCGAACTCGCGAATCACGTCCGGATCGGAGATGTCGCGCTTCTGGGCGGTCTTCGACATCAATAGGTGATTTTCTACCAGCCAGCTCACCAGCCGGGTGTCGTGGGGCGACAGGCCATGGCGTTCACAGAACGCCTCGGCGTCGCGGGCGCCTAGGATCGAGTGGTTGCCACCGCGTCCCTTGCCGATGTCGTGATAGAGGCCGGCGATCCACAGCAGTTCGAGCTTGGGTAGCTGATGGACCAGCACTGCCGCCACCGGGAAATCCTCGCGCCCCTCGGGCTCGCGGAAGCGCTGAACGAATTTCAGCAGGCGCAGGGTATGAGCATCGACGGTGTAGATATGGAACAGGTCATGCTGCATCAACCCTACCGCCTGGCCAAACTCCGGCAGGTATTTGCCGAGCACGCCGTAACGGTTCATGCGCCTGAGCTGGCGGGCCACGTTACCGCCGCAGCGCAGTAGTTCCATGAACAGGCTCTGATGACGCACGTCGTCGCGAAACAGATCGTCGATGCGATGACGGTTGTCGCGGATCAGACGGATGGTCGAGGCGCGTACCCCTTCGATCTCGGGGTGTTGGGCCATCAACAGGAACAGCTCCAGCAGAGCCGAGGGACGGTGGTGGAAAACTCGCGGGTAGCGAGCCTGGATATAGCCGCCCTTGATTTCGAAGCGGTCGTTGAGCGGCTTGGTATCGAGTTTCTCTTCGCCGCGCAGGATGACCTCGTCGAAGTGTTGCAGCAGCATGTCATTGAGTCCGGCGAGCGCCGTGACATGGCGATAGTAGCGCTTCATGAATTGCTCGACGGCCAACCGCTCGGGGGTGTCACGGTAACCGAACAGCTCGGCGATGGTGCGCTGGTGATCGAACAGCAGTCGGTCCTCGGCGCGGCCGGTGAGCATGTGCAGGGCATAGCGTACCTGCCACAGGAACGCCTGGCCCTGGCTCAGGATGCGTAACTCGGCATCGTTCATGAAGCCGTTGGCGACGAGGTCCTCGTAGCGCTGGCTGCCGAAGTGGCGTTTGGCCACCCAGCCGATCATCTGGATGTCGCGCAGCCCGCCGGGAGAACTCTTGATGTTGGGCTCGAGGTGATACTCGGAGTTGTTGTAGCGGTAGTGGCGAGCGATCTGCTCCTGCCATTTTGCCTCGAAGAAACGATCCGCCGGCCACAGCCGGTCGGTGGACAGGCGTGCCTGCATGGCCTCGCGCAGCCGCTCGGAGCCCGCCAGGGTGCGCGATTCCAGCAGGTTGGTGATTACCGTGATGTCGGCAGCGGCCACGCGCTCGCAATCGGCCAGCGAGCGGACGCTGTGGCCGATCTCCAGGCCAATGTCCCACAGGAAGGTGATGAAGTCGGTCAGGGGCTCACGGTAGGGCGTGTCATCATCGTTTTCGAGCAGGAACAGCAGATCGATGTCCGAGTGCGGATGCAGCTCGCCACGCCCATAACCACCCACCGCAAGCAGGGCAATGCTGTCATCGGGCCACGCCTGTCGCGACCAGGCGATTTCCAGCAGACGGTCGAGGCTCCAGGCGCGACCGTGGATCAGGTCGCGGATGTCGGCGCCGGCGCGGAAACGCTCGTCGAGGCGCGCTTGAATCGAGCGCAGCACCTCCTTGAAGGGCGCGATGGGCGAGCGATGACTCGCGAGGGCATCACGCAGGGCCACGGCATCGAACAGGCTGTCGTCGGGGACGAAACGATAGTGATGCAGCAACATGTCAGGTGCCGAGGAAGGACAGGTCTTCTTCGCCGCGGGCGGTGAGCACTTCAACCCCCGTGGCGGTGACCAGCAGGGTGTGTTCCCACTGCGCGGAGAGGCTCTTGTCCTTGGTCACCGCCGTCCAGCCGTCTCGCAGAACCTTGGTGCGATAACCTCCGACATTGATCATCGGCTCGATGGTGAAGCACATGCCTTCGGCCAGTTCGATGTCTGCCTCCGGGGCGTAGCCGTCGTAATGCAGTACCTGGGGGTCCTCGTGGAAGACCGCGCCGATCCCGTGGCCACAGAAGTCGCGTACCACCGAATAGCCATTGGCCTCGGCATGGCTCTGGATCGGTCGTGCCAGATCGGACAGCCGGGCTCCGGGCTTGACCTGGGCGATACTGCGGTACAGGCACTCCTGGGTGACGCGCGACAGTCGCTCGCCCTGGATGTTGTCGCCGATGATGAACATCTTGCTCGAGTCGCCATGGTAGCCGTCGGCCGTCTTGACGGTGATATCGATGTTCATGATGTCGCCGTTCTTGAGCTTCTTGGCGTCATCGGGGATACCGTGGCATACCACATGATTGATCGAGGTGCAGATCGACTTGGGGAAGCCGTGATAATTGAGCGGGGCCGGGGTGGAGCCCAGTTCGTGAACGATAAAGTCGTGGCACAGTCGATCGAGTTCGCCGGTGCTGATGCCGGCCTTGACATGAGGGGTGATCATTTCCAGCACGCTGGCGGCCTGGCGGCCGGCTTCGCGCATCTTGTCGATTTCGTCGGGCGTCTTGATGGGAACGTTCATGGATTCTCGACATCTGTGGGATGGTGTGCCGGCCGCGGACGATTCTGGGAAACACTGCACAAATGTCTGCGCGGGCAAATCGCTGCGTTACGCGGTGCTCGGAATCCTCACATATCACCCCATATGCTCTGGTTCCTGCGCTCCGGGCGCCTTGCGCTTCACTCCGCTCGACGATTCGCTCAGCGCTTCCCTTGGGGGCGGGCGACTTCAACTCGGCGTCGAACTATGGTATAAAGCTGCGCGCTTTCCTGCAATCGTTGTGCCGGCTGCCGCTTCCTGATTTGAGAGGCGCGTCGGCGACGGCGATACTGTAAAGCGCGTATCCAGAAACGCCTTGAAAACACACATGCACCGTCACATGGTCCCGGGTGCTGTCGGCGCGACCGGCAGTCGGATCCATGGGGTGCATGGAGGCCTAACCCGATTTTCAGGAGTCATCCATGGCACAAGTCAATATGCGTGACCTGCTCAAGGCAGGCGCCCACTTCGGCCACCAGACCAAGTACTGGAACCCGAAGATGAGCAAGTACATCTTCGGTGCCCGTAACAAGATCCACATCATCAACCTCGAGCATACCCTGCCGGCTCTGAACGAAGCCGTCGATGTGGTCGAGAAGATGGCAGCCTCCAACAACAAGATCCTGTTTGTCGGCACCAAGCGCAGCGCCAGCAAGATCATCAAGGAAGAGGCTAGCCGGGTGGGCATGCCTTTCGTCAACCATCGCTGGTTGGGCGGCATGCTGACCAACTACAAGACCATTCGCGTTTCCATCAAGCGTCTGCGCGAGCTCGAAGCCATGCACGATGATGGCACCTTCGACAAGCTGACCAAGAAAGAAGTGCTGATGGCGACTCGCGAGCAGGACAAGCTCGAGCGTTCCGTGGGTGGCATCAAGGAGATGGGCGGCCTGCCGGATGCGCTGTTCGTGATCGACGTCGACCATGAGCGCATCGCCATCAATGAAGCCAACAAGCTGGGCATCCCGGTCATCGGTGTGGTCGATACCAACTCCAATCCGGACGGCGTCGACTACGTGATCCCGGGCAACGACGATTCCATTCGTGCCATCCAGATCTACGTCCAGGCCATCGCCGATGCCTGCGCCAAGGCGAAGGAAGGCCGTCCCGACGAGTTCGTCGAAGTCTCCGAGACCAACGAAGTCGCCGAGTGATGTCGACGCGTCTATCCTGACTGTCGCACCGCCGTGCCACGTCGCCGCGGCAGCCAGGGTAGAGGAAAGGGGGCGACGGCCCCCTTTTTCCCGCTGCCCCAGCCCGGCCAGCGGGACATGTCTCCCCCCGAATACCGACGTCAAATCTTAGAGGTTACTATCATGGCAGCTATTAGCGCGTCTCAGGTCAAGGAACTGCGCGAGCGTACCGGACTCGGCATGATGGAGTGCAAGAAGGCGCTCACCGAGGCTGGTGGCGATATCGAGAAGGCCATCGAGGACCTGCGCAAGAATTCCGGCCTCAAGGCCGCCAAGAAGGCCGGCCGTACCGCCGCCGAAGGCGCCGTCGTCACCCGCGTTGCCGAAGACGGCAGCTATGGGGTGATGCTGGAAGTCAATTCCGAGACCGACTTCGTTGCCCGCGACGAGAACTTCACCGCTTTTGCCGAGAAGGTGTTGGCAAAGGTCTTCGCCGACAAGTCCGAGGATGTCGCCGCCATCATGGCCGGTGAGCTGGAAGAGACCCGTGAGCAATTGGTGCAGAAGATCGGCGAGAACATCAGCGTGCGTCGCGCGGTCGTGGTCGATGCACCGCAAGGTGGCCTGGTCGGCGAGTACGTGCACGGCGGTCGTATCGGCGTGTTGACCGTGCTCAAGGGCGCCAATGCCGAGGTGGCCAAGGATGTCGCCATGCACGTCGCCGCCATCAACCCGGCCGTGGCGCGTCCTGAGGACATGCCCCAGGAGCAGCTCGACAAGGAGAAGGGCATCATCCTGGCTCAGCCGGATATGGCGGGCAAGCCGGCGGAAATCGCCGAGAAGATGGTTCAGGGCCGTCTGAAGAAGTACCTGGCCGAGAACAGCTTGACCGAGCAGCCTTTCGTCAAGGATCCCAACCAGAGCGTCGCAGCCTTCGTCAAGGCGGCCGGCGGTGAGGTGGTCGGCTTCACGCGCTTCGAAGTGGGTGAAGGCATCGAGAAGGAAGAAGTCGACTTTGCCAAGGAAGTGATGGAACAGGCTCGCCGTAGCTGAGGTCCGACCTTTCAGGTTCGTGATGGCGTGCGCGCGAGCGCACGCCTTCGCGTATCCGGCTGGCGGTTTTGCCAGCCTCCGATTGTAGCGCCAGAATTCCCTTCGACGTGTCAAGGAGACCTGCCCATGCCATCCCCTTCCGATCACCTAGCCTCCCAGGAACCGCGCAGCAGTAAATCCGAACGCGGTGCCAAGTCGAAGTACAAGCGCATTCTGCTCAAGCTGTCCGGCGAAGCCCTGATGGGGGAGCATGACTTCGGTATCGACCCCCAGGTGCTTGACCGCATGGCGCTGGAAATCGGCCAACTGGTCGGGATTGGGGTCCAGGTCGGTATCGTGGTGGGCGGTGGCAACCTGTTTCGCGGCGCCGCCCTGAACGAGGCGGGTATGGATCGTGTCACCGGCGATCATATGGGTATGCTGGCCACGGTGATGAATGCCCTGGCCATGCGCGATGCCCTGGAGCGCTCCAATATCCGTTCACGGGTGATGTCGGCGATTCCCATGAGCGGTGTGGTCGAACACTATGACCGACGTACCGGCATTCGATACCTGACCTCCGGAGACGTGGTATTGTTTTCCGCCGGTACCGGCAATCCGTTCTTCACCACCGATTCGGCGGCCTGCCTGCGCGGCATCGAGATCGATGCCGACGTGGTGGTCAAGGCCACCAAGGTGGATGGGGTCTACGACAAGGATCCAGTTAGGTATCCCGATGCAGTAAAATACGAGCGCCTGACCTACGACGAAGTGCTGGACCAGAAGCTCGGCGTCATGGATTTGACCGCCATCTGCCTGGTGCGGGACCATGACATGCCGGTTCGTGTTTTCGACATGAACAAGCCTGGAGCGCTGCTGAATCTGGTCGTGGGTGGCAAGGAAGGCACGCTGATAGATAGAGGGTAGAACCGTGATCAACGAGATCAAGAAAGACGCCGAATCGCGCATGAAGAAGAGCCTCGATGCCTTGCATGCCAACTTCAACAAGATCCGGACCGGCCGCGCGCACACCAGCATCCTCGACTCGGTGATGGTGGACTACTACGGCGCCCAGATGCCGATCAACCAGGTCGCCAGCGTCAATGTCGAGGATGCGCGTACCCTGTCGGTGGTACCCTGGGAAAAGAGCATGGTGCCCAAGGTGGAAAAGGCCATCATGACGTCCGATCTTGGGCTGAACCCGGCGACGGCCGGCAGCGTGATCCGCGTGCCGATGCCGATGCTGACCGAGGAAACCCGCAAGGGCTACATCAAGCAGGCGCGCAGCGAGGCCGAAAACGCCAGGGTCGCGGTACGCAATGTGCGGCGCGATGCCAATGGCGATATCAAGGCTCTGCTCAAGGAAAAGGAAATCTCCGAGGACGAGGAGCATCGCGGCGTGGAAGATATCCAGAAGCTGACGGACAAATACATTGCCGAGATCGACAAGCTGCTGGAAGCCAAGGAACATGACCTGATGCAGGTCTGAGGCAGTGCGGATATCGCCGCCCGCCGCCCAATCTGCATGCGAGATCCCATGACGTCACCGCAGTCTTCCAAGTCCCGGCAGTGCGAGCGTTCGCATTGTGGGCCGCCACGCCATGTGGCGATCATCATGGACGGTAACAACCGCTGGGCTCGGGCTCGGGGGATGGCTGGAGTTCGTGGTCATCGTGCCGGTGTCGACGCCGTCCGCGCCGTGATTCGTCGCGCCGCCGAGCGCGGTATCGAGACCTTGACGCTTTTTGCCTTTTCGAGTGAAAACTGGAAGCGTCCAGCCGGCGAGGTCAACGCGCTGATGGAGCTGTTCCTGATGGCGCTCAAGCGCGAGGTCAAGAAGCTTCATGAGCACGATATCCGGCTGTCGGTCATCGGCGCGCGCGAGGGCTTCTCGGCGTCGATTCAACGCTACATCGCGCGCGCCGAACATCTCACTCGCGATAATCGTGGTCTGCATTTGGTGATCGCGGCCAACTATGGCGGGCGCTGGGATATCGCCCAGGCGGCACGTCGTCTGGCCGAACGGATCGAGACCGGCGAACTGCAGGCCAGCGACATCGATGAGCATGCCATCGGTCGGGAAATGACCCTTGCCGACGAGCCGCCGGTCGATTTGTGCATCCGTACCAGCGGTGAGCAACGCCTCTCCAATTTCCTGTTGTGGCAACTCGCCTACGCCGAGCTCCATTTCTCGCCACTGCTGTGGCCGGATTTCGATGGCGACGCCCTGGACCAGGCCATTGATGACTTCTGCCAGCGGCAGCGTCGTTTCGGGATGACTGACGAGCAGGTCGAGGCGCAGGGTGCTTAGGCAACGGGTCCTGACGGCGTTGTTCCTGGCGCCGCTGGCGCTGGCCGGGCTATTCGGTCTGAGAGGTGCGCCTTTCGCCCTGTTTACCGGCGCGATCCTGCTCGCCGGGGTATGGGAGTGGGTCAACCTCGCCGGCTTCGAGTCCCGAAAGGCGCGCTGGAGCGGGGTCGCGGGAGCGGCACTGATCATGCTGTTGCTATGGGTGAGCGGCGCCGTGCAGGACGCCTGGCCACTATGGCTGGGGGCCCTAGGCTGGCTGGCCAATCTTTACTGGGTGGTGCACTACCCCGAGCGACAGGAGCAGTGGGGCGCGCCATCGCGTCGCCTGTTGATGGGGCTGTGGGTGTTGCTGCCTTGCTGGGTGGGGTTCGTCACTCTGCGCGAAAGCGGGGTCGAATGGCTGCTGTTCGTGCTGTTGCTGGTGTGGTTGGCCGATACCGGCGCTTACTTTGCCGGACGAGCCTATGGGCGCCACAAACTGGCTCCTCGCGTCAGCCCAGGGAAGTCTTGGGAAGGGGTGCTGGGCGGTATGGCGGCCACCGCGCTGCTGGCCGTGGTGTTTGCCGTCTGGTTGTCGCTGGGCTTGGGGCAAGCCTTGCTGCTGGTGGCGAGCGCCTTGGTCGTGACGCTGGTCTCGGTGCTCGGCGATTTGCTCGAGAGCATGCTCAAGCGAACGCGGGGGATCAAGGATTCCAGCGCGTTATTGCCTGGCCATGGCGGTGTGCTCGATCGTATCGACAGCCTGACGGCGGCGGTACCGGTTTTCGCTCTGCTATGGCTCTGGAAGTGAGGGTTCATGGGTGACGCGAGGATCGACATGACCGGTGCTTCCAACCGTCCCCAGGCGGTGACCGTGCTTGGCGCAACCGGCTCTATTGGCACCAGTACCCTGGATGTGCTGGCACGGCATCCCGAGCGCTACCGGGTCCATGCCTTGACCGCTGCGACGCGTCGCGAAGCCTTGCTCGATCAATGCCTGCGTCATCGTCCGCGGGTGGCGGTCCTGAGCCATGAACGGGATGCTGTCTGGCTACGTGGCGAATTGCGTGGTGCCGGCCTCGACACCGAGGTCAAGTCGGGCGAGACGGCTTTGGTCGAGGTGGCCGAAGCCAGTGATGCAGAGGTGGTGATGGCAGCCATCGTAGGGGCTGCCGGGTTACTACCCACGCTCGCTGCAGTGCGTGCTGGCAAACGCGTGCTACTGGCCAACAAGGAGGCTCTGGTGATGTCCGGAGCCCTGTTCATGGATGCCGTTGATCGCCATGGGGCCGTGCTGCTACCCATCGATTCCGAACATAATGCCATTTACCAGTGTCTACCCCCTGAGCATCGCGGCGGGCTGGCCCGGGTGGGGGTGACCCAGTTGCTGTTGACCGCCTCGGGCGGTCCTTTCCTGGGGTGGCAGGCCGGCGATTTGGCGATGGTGACCCCTGAGCAGGCTTGTGCCCACCCCAACTGGTCGATGGGACGCAAGATCTCGGTGGACAGTGCCACCCTGATGAACAAGGGACTGGAATTGATTGAAGCCTGCTGGCTTTTCGACGCTCGGCCCGACCAGGTGAAAGTGGTCGTGCACCCGCAGAGTGTGATCCACTCCATGGTCGCCTACAGCGATGGCTCGGTGATCGCGCAGTTGGGCAATCCCGACATGCGAACGCCGATTGCCTATGGCCTGGCCTGGCCTGAGCGGATCGAGGCGGGAGTCGAGGTTCTGGACCTGTTTCAGGTGGCACGCCTCGATTTCCAGGCGCCCGACGAGGAGGCGTTTCCCTGCCTGCGCTTGGCCCGTGAGGCCATGGATGCGGGGGGGGCTGCCCCTGCCGTGCTCAATGCTGCCAACGAGGTGGCCGTCGAGGCTTTCCTCGCGGGACGCTTGTCGTTCACCGGCATTGCCGAGGTGGTGGAAGGTGTACTCGACGCTTCCCCCTTGCAAGCCGCCACCGAGCTTGAGGCGATCCTCGAGGAGGATCGCCGCGCGCGCGAACGTGCCGAGCGCTACCTGGAACGCTATCGCTAGGAGATTGAACCATGGGCGTGATCCAGAACGTGTTGGCGGTGATCGTGGTCCTGGGCCTGTTGATCACCTTTCACGAATACGGCCACTTTTGGGTCGCCAGGCGTTGTGGCGTCAAGGTGCTGCGTTTCTCGGTGGGCTTCGGCAAGCCGATATGGTCGCGTTACGACCGTCACGGCACCGAATTCGCCGTGGCCGCCATTCCCTTGGGCGGCTACGTCAAGATGCTCGATGAGCGTGAGGCGTCGGTCGCTCCCGAGGAGTTGGATCAGGCTTTCAACCGGAAGAGCGTGTGGCAGCGTATCGCTATCGTCGTTGCCGGGCCACTGGCCAATTTCCTGTTGGCGATCGTCGCCTATTGGTTGCTGTTCGTGGTCGGCACCAGTACGGTCGTTCCGGTTATCGGCAGTGTGATGCCGGGGTCTCCGGCCGACCAGGGTGGGTTGCAGTCGGGGCAGGAGATCGTCGCGGTCCAAGGCGAGTCGGTACATTCGTGGGACGATATCAATCTCAAGTTGGTGGCGGCTATCGGCGCCAGTGGAGAATTGCGCGTGAGCGCCCTCGACGAAGAGGCGAGCGAGGCCCGTGAATATCGGCTCCCGGTGGATGACTGGCTGGTGCGTCAGGATCCCCCGCAGCCATTGACTAGCCTGGGTGTGAACCCTTGGCGACCACCCTACCCAGCGGTATTGGGGCAGGTGCTCGAAGGGGAGGCCGCAGCCCAGGCCGGGTTGCAGGTCGGCGACGAGATCCTGGAGGTGAATGGCGAGCCCGTCGACGACTGGATGCATTTCGTCGACATGGTGCGTGCTAGCCCAGGCGAGACGCTCTCGTTGAAGGTTATGCGCGATGATCGACCCTTGACGATCGAGCTTACACCGGGGCGCAACGAAATCGGTGATGGTGTCGCCATCGGTTATATCGGTGCGGGGGCTGAGCCGGTGGAATGGCCCGAGCGATACCGTCGCGAGATCCGCTATGGGCCGCTGGCAGCCGTCGGACAGTCACTGGCGCGTACCGGCGAGATGTCGTTGTTGACGCTGGACGCCATTCGCAAGATGTTCGTTGGCCTGATTTCTCCGTCGAATCTCTCAGGGCCGATCACCATCGCCCGGGTGGCCGGCGATTCGGCACGCACCGGCCTCGAGAGTTTCATTGGTTTTCTGGCCTATCTGTCGATTAGCCTGGGGATTCTCAACCTGCTACCGATCCCGGTGCTTGATGGTGGCCACCTGGCCTACTACCTGATCGAAGCGGTGCGCGGCAAGCCGGTATCCGAACGAGCCCAGGCTTTGGGGCTGCGTATCGGGTTGGCCCTGGTGGGCGGCTTGATGATGATGGCGTTGTACTTCGATTTGATGAGGCTGTGAACGGCTTGGTACGAGGTCGTGTCCGGCCGATCGCTAGGGGGCAGGAAGCCCAAGGTCTGCTTCAGCAGCCTTGTCATTCACCCGCCCTAATGTATAAGGTGCCTGTTTGACACGCGGGCAGACCCAACTCGAGCGAACCGACTGCATGAAATTCAAGACCATCGGATTGGCGGCGCTGTTGTTTACCAGCGCACAGGTCCAGCTAGCGCTGGCAGAACCTTTCAACGTTTCCGACATTCGAGTGGAAGGCCTGCAACGTGTTTCCGCGGCTTCCGTCTTCAATGCCTTCCCCGTCAGTACCACTGATCGCGTCGATGAGCGAGAGTTGGCCCAAGCGGCGCGAGAGCTTTTCAGAACTGGTTTGTTCGACGATGTCCAGTTGGCTCGCGATGGTGACGTCCTGATCATTCAAGTGGTGGAACGGCCCTTCATCACCGATCTCCAAATCACTGGCAATTCGCAGATTTCCGACGAAGACCTGAGAAAGGGGCTGCGCGAGGTGGGGCTGGCCGAAGGACAGGTGCTGCAACTCTCGACCCTGGAAGAGATCCAGCGCGAGCTCGAGGGACTCTACCAGTCCCAAGGGCGTTACAGCGCTCGCATTTCCGCCGAGGTCGAAGAGATCGACGCGAACCGCGTCCGGGTCAACATCGACATCAATGAAGGCGCGGTGGCCAAGATTCGCCAGATCAATATCGTCGGCAACCAGGCGTTCGACGACGAAACCCTGCGAGATGTCTTCGAACTCGAGGATCGGCCGGGTTGGCTCTTCGGCTGGTTCTCCGATGACGAGTACTCCCGCGAACGTCTCTCCGGTGACCTGGAACGCCTGCGCTCCTATTACATGGACCGTGGCTACGTGAACTTCAACATCGCCTCGACCCAGGTTTCGATCAGCCCCGACAAGTCGCAGATATTCGTTACCATCAATGTCGAGGAAGGGCGTCAGTATCGCCTCGGCGATATTCGTTTTTCCGGCGACTTGAAAATCCCGGAAGCGGAGGCCCGTTCGCTGGTCCAGGCCCAGCCCGGGGAGATCTATTCGCGTAGCGACATCACCGCTTCGTCGGAAGCCCTGCGCTCCCGTCTAGGTGCCGAAGGGTTTGCCTTCGCCAGCGTCGATGGGGTGCCCGAAGTCAGCGAGGACGGTGACAGTGTCGATGTCACCTTCGTGGTCGACCCTGGTCGGCGCGCCTACGTCCGTCGTATCAACTTCGTCGGCAATACCACCACCGAAGATGAGGTCCTGCGCCGCGAGATGATCCAGATGGAGGGCGCGCCAGCCTCCACCGAACAGATCAGCCAGTCGCGCCAGCGCCTCGAACGGCTGGGCTTTTTCCGCCAGGTCGATGTGGAGACTCAGCCGGTGCCCGGAGAGCCGGACCAGCTCGATGTGACTTACAATGTCGAGGAGCAACCCTCTGGCTCGATTTCGGCGAGTATCGGCTTTTCGCAGAGTGCCGGGGTCATTTTCGGGGGGTCGTTGTCGCAAAACAACTTCCTGGGCACGGGTAATCGGGTCAATTTTAGCGCCCAGCGTGGCGATACCTTCACCAGCCTGAACTTCGGCTTCACCGACCCCTACTGGACATTGGATGGCATCTCGCGCGGTTATAACCTGTTCTA
Source organism: Litchfieldella qijiaojingensis (assembly GCF_014651875.1). Lineage (GTDB taxonomy): Bacteria > Pseudomonadota > Gammaproteobacteria > Pseudomonadales > Halomonadaceae > Litchfieldella > Litchfieldella qijiaojingensis. The sequence continues at coordinate 76,822 of NZ_BMXS01000013.1, read as the reverse complement.
CCGCAAGACTGACTTCGAAGACTCGGACATTTCCACCTACTCCACCGACTCATATGGTGGCGGGATCAACTTCGGCTATCCGATCAACGAACTCACACGGCTGAACTTCGGCGTCGGCGTCGAGGATCTGACGATCAGGACCTTCAACGATACAGCTTCGGAGATCGTGCGCTATGTCGACGACCAGGGTGCCAATGCCCAGAGTCTCAAGCTGACCGCGAGTTGGACGCGCAACAACCTCAATCGTGGCGTCATGCCCACGGCGGGTAACTATCAGCGCGTATCGCTGGAGACCGCTGCACCGGGCAGCGATGCCGAGTACTACAAGCTGCGCTTCCGAGCCCAGCAGTTCTTTCCGCTCAACGACACCTGGTCACTGAAGTTCGGCACTACCTTGGGTTATGCCGACACCCTGGGTGGTGGCGACCCCTATCCCTTCTACGAGAACTTCTTTTCCGGCGGCCTGGGGTCGGTGCGCGGCTTCACCGGCAACACCCTGGGGCCGCGTACGACCCCGCGCGGCGATGGCACCGACCGCACCCTGGGGGGCAATGTGCTGGTGGAAGGCTCGGCCGAGTTGCTGTTCCCGATACCGTTCATCGAGGATCAGCGTTCCATGCAGGCCGGGTTCTTCGTGGATGCGGGCAATACCTTCCTGACCGAGTGTTATGAGGTACTGGCAGGTGATACCTCGAGCTGCGAGTCGGGTGTCGATGCGGGAGAACTGCGGTACAGTGCGGGTATCGGCTTTTCCTGGCTGACACCGGTCGGGCCGTTGACGTTCAGCGTGGCTGAACCCCTCAACGACAAGGAGGGTGACGACACCCAATTCTTCCAATTCTCGCTGGGACAGACCTTCTGAGGTGCCCCCGGCGATCACGGATCACGAGGAGATCGAACCTATGCGTAAATTGACCGGAGCCCTGTGTGGCGGCCTGCTCGGTATCCTCGCCCTGCCTGTCCAGGCAGCGGATGTGGCGGTGCTGGACTGGCGCGAGGCCTTGATGGCCACCGATTCGGCGCAAAGCTCCATGAACCAGTTGCAGAACCAGATCAGCGGTCAGCAACAGCAGGCCCAGGCCTTGGGACAGGAACTGCAGCAACTGCAACAGCGCCTGCAGCAGGACAGCGCGGTGATGTCGGAAAGCGAGCGTCAGTCCGCCCAGCAGGAACTGCAGCAGAAAGGTGCCCAGTTCCAGCAACTGCGCGGCCAGATCGCCCAGGCTCAGCAGCAGGCCGAGCAACAGTTCCTGCAACAAGCCGAGCCCAAGTTGCAGCAGGCTGTGGATCAGGTCATCAGCCGCCATGACGTAAAGATTTTGGTGGATCGCAATGCAGTGATACATGTCGAAGACGGCCTCGACCTGACCGACGAAGTCACCCAGATCCTCAATTCGCTCGACTGACCAAGGCCGCCCATCAGGCAGTGCTCACGACCACTGATCAGTGAAACGCCCATGAACAATGCCAATGCCCACGCCTTCACGCTGGAAGAGATCGCCCGACGAGTGGGGGCGCGGCTGGTCGGTGATGGCTCTCGGCGCGTCAGCGGCTTGGCGACGCTGAACGATGCCGGGCCCGAGGACATCACTTTCCTGGCCAATCGGGCCTATCTCAAGTTTTTGCCCGATACCAGTGCGGCAGCCGTCCTGCTGCACCCCAACCATGCCGACGACTGCCCGACGGCCTGCCTGACGATGGACAATCCCTACGTGGGGTACGCCAAGTTGTCGGCCCTGTTCGATCCGCTGGCAGCCCGCGATGTCCCGGGGGTTCATCCCACGGCGGTGGTGGCAGAGAGCGCGAGTCTGGGGCGTGACGTGCAGATCGGGCCCCAAGCCGTGATCGAAGACGGTGTCAGACTGGGCGATCGAGTCATCGTTGGACCTGGAAGCGTAGTGGGTTGCGACACGGAGATCGGCGAGGGTTCACGGCTGCATGCCAATGTCACCGTCTGCCATGGCGTGGTGATCGGCAGGCGCGCCATCCTGCACAGCGGCTGCGTGATTGGCGGCGACGGCTTTGGCTTCGCTCATGACGGTGGCCGCTGGCACAAGATCGCTCAGCTTGGGGGCGTGATCCTCGGCGATGACGTTGAGGTCGGCAGTTGTTCGAGCATCGACCGTGGGGCGTTGGGCGACACTATCATCGGTAACGATGTCAAGATCGATAGTCAGGTGCAGATCGCTCACAATGTGCAGATCGGCGATCACTGTGCGCTGGCCGGATGCGTGGGAATCGCCGGTTCGACCAAGGTCGGCAGGAATTGCATGCTGGGCGGCGGGGTCGGGCTGTCTGGACACCTGACCCTTTGCGACGGCGTGCAGGTGACCGGCATGAGCCTGGTCACCAACTCGATTCATCAACCGGGGGTATATTCCTCCGGTACCGGTGCCATGAGCAATGCTCAATGGCGCAAGAACGCGGTGCGCTTCAAGCAGCTAGACGACATCGCCAAGCGACTGACACGTCTCGAGAAGGAACAACGCAGCCGTTGAGTGGCGCGGGATGGGCGCTATAATCCATGGCCCCGCCCAGCCAGGGAGGCGGACACCCGCCATTGCGTGCTCGCCCATCGGGTGAGCATTTCGTTATTTCAGAGGTCGCATCGATGGTAATGGACATCAACGAGATTCGTGAGTATCTGCCCCACCGCTATCCCTTTCTGCTGATCGATCGGGTTCAGGAACTCAAGGTTGGCGAATCCATCGTCGCCTACAAGAATGTCAGTATCAACGAGCCGTTCTTCAACGGCCATTTTCCGCATCATCCGATCATGCCGGGTGTCCTGATCATCGAGGCCATGGCCCAGGCTTGCGGCATCCTTGGGTTCAAGACCGTCAACAAGTTGCCCGCCGACGGTTATGTCTACTACTTGGTGGGTAGTGACAATGCCCGTTTCAAGCGCCCGGTCATGCCCGGCGACCAGTTGCTGTTGGAAGCCAGTGTGATCCGCGGCAAGCGGGGTATCTGGAAGTTCGCCTGCCGTGCCACGGTGGAAGGCGAACTGGCCTGTGAAGCCGACATCATTTGTGCCGAGAGGAAGGTCGCTTGATACATCCCACTGCCATCGTAGACCCTGGGGCCCGCCTGGCCGAGGATGTCGAGGTCGGTCCATTCAGCATCATCGGGCCGGACGTGGAGATCGGAGCCGGAAGTCGGATCGGTCCGCATGTGGTGATCAAGGGCCCCACCCGGCTGGGCGAGCGTACCCGAATTTTTCAGTTCGCCTCGGTGGGCGAAGACTGCCAGGACAAGAAGTACGGCGGCGAGCCGACCTGGCTGGTGGTGGGTGACGACAACGTGATCCGCGAGGGCGTGACCCTGCACCGCGGCACCATACAGGGGCGCAACGAGACGACTATCGGCAGTCGAAACCTGTTCATGGCCTACGCCCATGTCGGCCACGACTGCATGATCGGTGACGACTGCATCCTGGCCAATCAGGTCACCTTGGCTGGCCACGTCACCCTGGGCGACTTCGTCATCCTCGGTGGGCTCTCGGCCATTCACCAATTCTGTCATTTTGGCGCCCATGCCATGGCTGGCGGGGGCTCGATCATCACCAAGGACACACCAGCCTATGTGATGATCAACGGCAACCCGGCCCAGGTGCATGGATTGAACCTGGTGGGACTGAAACGCCGCGGTTTCTCTGCCGAAGCAATCAAGGCCTTGGGCGAGGCCTACAAGCTGGTCTATCGCCAGGGGCTGACCGTCGACCAGGCGCTGAGCGAGATCGAGTCGCGTTTCCAGCGGCACGAGACCGATGCCTTCGTCGCGTCGATTCGGGCGTCCACCCGCGGCATCGTTCGCTAGGCCATGGAGGTGTCAGGCGCAGTGGGCGACACGCGAGGACTGAAGATCTACCTGGTGGCGGGAGAGCTTTCCGGCGATATCCTCGGTGCCGGCTTGATGCGCGCGCTCAAGGCACGTTTCTCCAACGTCGAGTTTCGTGGCATCGGTGGGCCACGCATGATTGCCGAGGGCATGGTCAGCCGCTATCCGCTGGAGACGTTGTCGGTGATGGGGCTGGTCGAGGTGATCAAGCACCTCCCGGGACTGATTCGCGTGCGCCGTGACTTGAAACGTGATGCCCTGGCGTGGCGGCCCGATATCATGCTCGGTATCGATGCCCCCGATTTCAATCTTGGGCTCGAACGCCAACTTCGCGAGAGTGGGATCACCACCGCTCACTACGTCAGCCCCTCGGTCTGGGCCTGGCGACAGAGGCGTGTCAACGGGATCGCTCGCTCAGTGGACGCCATGTTGACCTTCCTGCCCTTTGAGGCCGAATTCTACCGCCGTCATCAGGTGCCGGTTGCCTTTGTCGGTCACCCGCTGGCCGACGAGTTGCCACTGGTCAACGACCGCGAAGCGGCGCGCAAGGCGCTGGGCCTGCCCCCTGACTCGCCGGTATTGGCCGTACTGCCCGGCTCGCGTGCCAACGAAATCCGCTTTCTCGGCGCCACCTTTCTCGATGCCGCCGAGCGTCTGTGCCGACGGCGGCCCGAATTGCAGGTGGTGATTCCCGCGGCCACGCCGAAGCGCCGACAGGAGCTGGAGACACTGCTGGCCGATTACCCGTCTCTTGTCGGGAATGTCATCTTGCTTGACGGGCGCTCGCGCGAGGCCATGGTGGCCAGTGATAGCGTATTGCTGGCTTCGGGCACGGCGGCACTCGAGGCAATGCTGTGTCATCGTGCCATGCTGGTTGCCTACAAGATGGCACCAGCCACGCATTGGTTGGCCAAGCGCCTGGTCAAGACCGAGTGGATTTCGCTGCCCAATCTTATCGCCCGGGAATCGCTGGTGCCGGAGCTGATTCAAGAGGCAGCCAGTGCCACGGCCATTGCCGAGCGACTCGAAGTCATACTTGCCGACCGGGACGGACGTCAGGCGCTGGAAGAGCGCTTCGCACTCATGCACGAGACCCTGCAACGTGGCGCCAGTGCTCGTGCCGCCGAGGCCATCGAAGCGCTGGTCAAAGGACGTGGACTGCCGCAAAGCGTGGCCCCGGAGGTCGCCGATGCCGACTGAGTATCCACCATTGGCCATCGACTATGGCGGCACGCTATTGGCCGGGGTCGATGAGGTGGGACGGGGTCCGCTGGTCGGCGCGGTGGTGGCGGCGGCGGTGATCCTCGACTCGTCGCGTCCCATCGATGGTCTGACGGACTCGAAGGCGCTCAGCGCCGCCCGGCGTGAACGCCTGGCCGACGAAATCCGTGGCAAGGCCCTGGCCTTTGCCGTTGCGGAGGCCTCGGCCCAGGAAATCGACGAACTCAATATCTATCATGCCACGCACTTGGCCATGCGGCGGGCCATCGATGGCTTGACACCGAGTGCCGAGTATCTGCTGGTGGACGGCAACCGCTTGCCCGGGCATCATGTCCCCGGTCAGGCGGTGGTCAAGGGCGATGCCCGTCATCCGGCCATCGCTGCCGCCTCGATTCTGGCCAAGGTGGTACGCGATGCGCAAATGCGTGAACTCGACGCACGCTATCCGGCCTATGGTTTCGCCCGCCACAAGGGCTACCCGACGCCGGAGCACCTGGCAGCACTCGAGCGTCTGGGGCCGTTAGCCGAACATCGCCGCTCCTTTGCCCCAGTCAAGCGGCAACTCGCATTGTTCTGACCTTCGTTTCCTTGTAAACACGAGCCCAATGGCCTTGCTATGACCATGACACCTCCTTTCGTCCATTTGCGCGTGCACAGCGAGTTCTCCCTCGTCGATGGCCTGGTACGCCTGAAGCCGTTGGTGAAGACGACGGTCGAGATGGGTATGCCGGCGGTTACTGTGTCCGACGAGGCCAACCTGTTCGGTTTGGTCAAGCTCTACAAGGCGGCCCAGGGGGAGGGGCTCAAACCGGTCATCAGCGCCGATTTGTGGCTGGCCAATCCGCATGACGAGAGCCACCCTTACCGCCTGACGTTGTTGGCGATGAATGCCGAAGGCTATCGCAACCTCACCGAGCTGATCTCGCGTGGCTGGAGCGAAGGGCAGCATCACGGAGTGGCGATTCTCGACAAGCAATGGATCTTCGCCCAGAACGAGGGGCTGATTGCCCTGTCCGGGGCTCGAGAAGGCGAGATAGGTCGCTTCCTGCTTGCCGACCATGGTCGGGAAGCGCGCGAGTCGCTGGCCGAGTGGCAGCGGTATTTCCCTGACCGCTTCTACCTCGAACTGCAACGCACCGGACGCCAGTACGACGAGGAGTGCGTTCACCTCTCGGTGGAGCTGGCCATGGAGACCGGCACTCCGGTGGTGGCCACCAACGATGTACGCTTTCTCACCCGCGAGGATTTCTGGGCCCATGAGACCCGTGTCGCCATTGGCGAGGGCAAGGCGCTCGACGACCCCCGGCGTGAGCGCCGCTACAGCGAGGAACAGTACCTCAAGAGCCCCGCTGAGATGGCCGAGCTGTTCGTCGACATCCCCGAGGCGCTCGAAAACAGTGTGATGATCGCTGCGCGCTGTAACGTCGACGTGCGCCTGGGTGAGATTTCCCTGCCGGAGTTCCCGATTCCCGAGGGAATGACCCAGGACGAATACTTTCGCAAGGTCTCCCACGACGGTCTCACCGAGCGTCTCGACCAGCTCTTCGAGGGGCCCGATGCAATATATGCCGGCCGTTCCCGCGCCGAGCACGAGCCCGCCTACCGCAAGCGGCTGGATTTCGAGCTCGACATCATCATTCAGATGGGCTTTCCGGGCTACTTCCTGATCGTGATGGACTTCATCCAGTGGGCCAAGGACAACGACGTGCCGGTGGGGCCGGGGCGCGGGTCCGGAGCTGGTTCGCTGGTGGCCTACGCACAGAAGATCACCGATCTCGATCCACTGGAATACGATCTGCTGTTCGAACGCTTCCTCAACCCCGAGCGTGTCTCGATGCCTGACTTCGATGTCGACTTCTGCATGGAGAAGCGCGACCGGGTCATCGACTATGTAGCCGAACGTTACGGCCGTGATGCGGTGTCGCAGATCGTCACCTTCGGCACCATGGCTGCCAAGGCGGTGGTGCGTGACGTGGCCCGCGCTCAGGGCAAGCCCTATTCGCTGGGTGACAAGCTCTCCAAGCTGATCCCTTTCGAAGTCGGCATGACGCTCGCCAAGGCCGTGGAACAGGAGCCGGCACTGGTCGAGTTTCTGGAGAACGACGAGGAAGCCCAGGAAATCTGGGATATGGCGGTCAAGCTCGAGGGCATCACCCGCGGCACTGGTAAGCATGCCGGTGGGGTGGTGATCGCCCCCACCAAGCTTACCGATTTCTCGCCGCTGCTGTGCGAGGAAGATGGCAGCGGCCTGGTGGTGCAGTTCGACAAGAACGACATCGAGGAAGCCGGGCTGGTCAAGTTCGACTTCCTCGGCTTGCGTACCCTGACCATCATCGACTGGGCGCTGGAGATGGTCGATGAGGTACGACGTCGTGAGGGCCATGAGCCGCTCGACATCAACAGTATCGCGCTCGACGACGGACCGACCTTCGAGATGCTCAAGAAGGCCGAAACCACGGCGGTGTTCCAGCTCGAATCGCGTGGCATGAAGGAACTGATCAAGCGCCTGCAGCCCGATTCGCTGGAGGATATGATCGCCTTGGTGGCGCTGTTCCGCCCGGGGCCGCTGCAATCGGGCATGGTCGATGACTTCATCAACCGCAAGCATGGCCGTGCCGAGATTTCCTACCCCCATCCGGACTATCAGCATGAATGGCTCAAGCCAGTGCTCGAGCCCACCTACGGCATCATCCTCTATCAGGAGCAGGTGATGCAGATCGCCCAGGTGCTGGCTGGGTATACGCTGGGGCAGGCCGACATGCTGCGCCGGGCGATGGGCAAGAAGAAACCCGAGGAGATGGCCAAGCAGCGGGCCGGCTTCATGGAAGGCTGTGCGGCCAACGGTATCGACAAGGAGTTGGCCGGCAATATCTTCGACCTGGTGGAGAAATTTGCCGGTTACGGCTTCAACAAGTCGCATTCGGCGGCTTACGGCCTGGTTTCCTACCAGACCGCCTGGCTCAAGACCCATTATCCGGGGCCGTTCATGGCTGCGGTGTTGTCCACCGAGATGGACAACCTCGACAAAGTGGTACCGCTGATCGAGGAGTGCCGCAATCAGGGATTGACCGTCACTCCACCGGACGTCAATGTCGGTGGTTACAAGTTCACTGTCGATGATCAGCATCGTGTCGTCTACGGTCTCGGCGCCATTCGTGGTGTCGGTGAGGGGCCGATCGGCGCCATCGTTGAAGCTCGCGATGCGGATGGCCCGTTCAAGGACTTGTTCGATTTCTGTCGTCGTGTCGACCCCAAGCGACTCAACAAACGCACCCTGGAGGCATTGATTCGTTCCGGGGCGCTGGACAACCTGGGGCCTTCTCGCGCGGTGCTTGCCGCGGCGCTCGACGCGGCGCTCAAGGCAGCGGCCCAGAACTTGACCAACCAGAACCTAGGTATGGTCGACATGTTCGGCGATGCCTTCGTGGATGAGGAGGCTGGTGATGCCTACGCCGATTATCGCGCTGTGCGTGACTGGAGCGACAAGGAGCGTCTGGCCGGCGAGAAGGAAACCCTCGGGCTTTATCTGACTGGCCACCCCATCGACGAGTACGAGCACGAACTCAAGCGTTTCGTCTCCACCCGTATCTCCGATCTCAAGCCTTCGCGCGAACCGCAGCGGGTCGCGGGCCTGGTCGTGGGGCTGCGTACCATGAAGTCCAAGCGTGGCGACACCATGGCTTTCGTTACCCTGGATGATCGCACCGGTCGTATTGAGGCCTCCCTGTTCGGAGAACTGTTCGAGCAGTTGCGTGGCCGCCTGGACACCGACCAGGTGTTGATAGTCGAAGGGGAGGTCGCAAGCGACGACTACTCTGGAGGCCTGCGCTTGCGTGGCAAGGAGATCACCCCGATGGTCGCGGCCCGGGCCCGCTACGGCGAAGCGGTGGAGCTCTCGGTGGACGGCGCCTTGACCAACGGTCGCCTGATCGACACCCTGCGCGACAGTCTGGCGCCGTATCGCGATAGTGCCGGCTTGCCGGTACGACTGGAATATCGCAATACCGCAGCCAGGGGCTGGCTGGAGTTGTCCGAAGAGTGGCGTGTCGCCCCCTCCGACGAGCTGTTGATCGCCCTGCGAGATGTGGAAGGCCAGGATGGAGTACGCCTCAAGTACCGTTGAGTATGAAAACGCTCATCACCTGGTGTGCCTTGCGCCAAATGACCAAGCTGCGATAATGCCTGACACTTTTGCGACCTTTTCACGACAGCCGTGGCCTCAGGCTGCCAGACTCCCAACAAGCTGAACTTCTATGAATCCCAACTATCTTGATTTTGAACAGCCCATTGCCGAGCTGCAGGCGAAGATCGAGGAGCTGCGGCTGGTCGGCAACGATAGCAAGATCAATATCAACGACGAGATCGGCAAGCTCGAGGAAAAGAGCAAGAAACTGACCGAACAGATCTTCCGTGACCTCACGGCCTGGCAGGTCTCGCAGCTCTCGCGGCATCCCAAGCGGCCCTACACCCTCGACTATCTCGAGCATATCTTCACCGATTTCGACGAGCTGCACGGCGATCGCCATTTCGCCGACGATGCCGCCATCGTGGGAGGCGTGGCGCGCCTCGATGACAAGCCGGTAATGGTCATCGGCCATCAGAAGGGGCGCGATGTCAAGGACAAGGTGCGCCGCAACTTCGGCATGCCGCGCCCGGAAGGTTACCGCAAGGCATGCCGCCTGATGGAGATGGCCGAACGTTTCAGGATGCCGGTGCTGACTTTCATCGACACCCCAGGCGCCTATCCGGGTATCGATGCCGAGGAGCGTGGCCAGAGCGAGGCCATCGCCTACAACCTGGCGGTGATGTCACGGCTGAAGACCCCCATCGTCTCCACTGTGGTCGGCGAGGGCGGTTCCGGCGGAGCGCTGGCCATTGGCGTATGCGATGAACTGCAGATGCTGCAGTATTCCACCTATTCGGTGATCTCGCCGGAAGGTTGTGCCTCCATTCTATGGAAGAGCGCCGAGAAGGCCTCCGAGGCCGCCCATGCCATGGGCATCACCGCCGAACGTCTCAAGGAACTGGGCTTCGTCGATACTCTGATCGAGGAACCGCTTGGCGGCGCGCATCGACATCCGATCACTACCGCCGAACGTGTCAAGAAGGCCCTGCTAGACAGCCTGGATCGGTTGGGATCAATGGATGTGGATGCCTTGCTGAAGCGCCGGTATGAGCGGCTGATGAGCTATGGAGCGCCTGCCTGATCGGTCAGAGGCTAGTCTTGCGACGCCTCTATCCCGATCAGCAGCCTTTCTGCGCTCGAAGCGGGTCCGCGAGCTGGGATGGAGCCTCGTTCGGGAGCGATCTGAGCGGGAGCTTACACATGTCACTTCAAGCCTTGATCGATAACGCCCTGGCGGAGACCCCGCCGGGGCGTCCTGTCTGGGTTGCCCTGTCTGGTGGCCTGGACTCCAGCCTGTTGCTGACTCTGGCAGCGTGTGCCGCCCACCGCCAGCCCCGCCCCATTTATGCGCTGCACGTGCACCACGGCTTGCAGGTCGCCGCCGAGGATTTCGAGCGCCATAGCCGACGTTTGTGCTCGCGGCTTGGGGTGCCGTTGTTCGTCGAGCACGTTGTGGTGGCGAAGGACAGCGGGTTGGGCTGGGAAGGTGCGGCACGCGAGGCGCGTTATGGGGCTTTCGCCCGACGAGTGGCCGCCGGCGAAACGCTATGGCTGGCCCAGCATCGCAAGGACCAGGCCGAAACCTTTCTCCTCGCGGCCCTGCGTGGCAGTGGTGTGCGTGGATTGGCAGCGATGCCCGGCGCGAGGATCTGGCAAGGGCGTCATCTCGTGCGCCCCTGGCTCGATGTTTCGCGTGAGAAGCTGGAAGCCGAGGCAGTGCTACGTGGCCTGGACTGGGTAGAGGATCCGAGCAATGTCGATGTCGGCCTGGATCGCAATTTCCTGCGCCACCGAGTGTTGCCACTCCTGAAGCACCGCTGGCCAACCGCCGAAGCCTCGCTGGCACAGACGGCGACTTGGGCTGGCGAGGCCGATGCACTGCTGGCGGAACTTGCAGCCCAGGATCTGTCGCGGGCCGGGAATGAAGCAGCCCGCCTGCCGCTGTCGTTTCTCACCTCGCTATCGGTACCGCGCCAACGGCTGCTGATTCGTCATTGCTGCGAACATTTGGGATTGGCGGTGCCTCCTGCCTCGCGTCTGGCAACCCTGATCGAACAACTGGAGGCCCGGCACGATGCTGGGGTGCATGTGAATTGGAATGGGGGGGAAGCGCGTGTATGGCGGGGATGTCTCTATCTTCAGGCCCCCGTGATGGACTTGCCAGCCGATTGGCAACAGCAGTGGGATGGTCGAGCAACGTTGCAGACCCCGGTCGGGCTGTTGAACGTCGCGTTGGAGAAGGAGCCAGGGGGAGACGCCAACCTGATCCTGAGGTCGCGTCGAGGCGGCGAATGCCTGCGTTTGCCGGGACGTGGGCGGCGAGACCTCAAGCGCTTGCTGCAGGAATACGCGGTGCCCCCTTGGCAGCGTGGGCGGCTATTGGTGGCCTGGCACGGCGACCACGTGGTCGCCGTGCTCGGAGATGGGTTACCCGAGGGTGGGGTCACGGCCGTAGGCTGGCGACTGCTTCCAGTGAAGGCTCGATCGACAGCCGGAAACCCGCCGCACGCTGATACTCGGCCTCCTGCTCGAGATCATTGATCACCAGTGCCTGATCGCCCAGCGCATCGAGTTCCAGGTGCAGGTCGTCACCACTGGCGCGTAAACGGAAGTCGCGCACCGGCTGCTCGGGGCGTGAATGATTGAGGATCACTGCCAGGCGCAGCAAGCGTGCTAGTCGGCCCAACGTTGTCCGATTGGTGTTGAGGTTGTCGAGGTCCTTGAGGGGAAACTTGCGACGATGGGCACGTACCAGGAAAGCCAGGGCCTGTTGCTCCGGTCGGGAGAAGCCTGGCAAGTCGGAGTTTTCCAGCAGGTAGGCGCCATGCCGATGAAACTGGCTATGCGAAATGGCCAGGCCGATTTCATGCAACTGGCCGGCCCAACCGAGAAACTGGCCCTGACTCTCGTCGATTCGCCAGTCCGCCTGGACCTGGGTCAGGGCCTCCCGGGCGGTGGCGGCGACGTTGTCGGCTTGGCGGTCGTCGACACCATAGCGTCTGCGCAGGATGGCTAGCGTCTGCAGGCGCGAGTCTTCGGCGGTATGGCGACCGGCCAGGTCATAGAGCACTCCTTCGCGCAAGGCGCCGTCGGAATAACGCATATGGTCGAGTTCGAAAGCCTCGAAGATAGCGCACAGGATAGCGATGCCGGCGGGGAAGACCGCTGCACGATCTTCCTTTAGGCCATCCATGGCGACCCGATCGAGCTGTTTGCACTTGATCAGGCGCTTGCGCAACGTCAGCAAACCTTCACGTTCGATCATGCCTTCGGGACTTTCGCCGCTGGTGGCGAGCACCGCGGCCGCTGCCTTGATGGTGCCGCTTGAGCCAACCGGGTCCACCCAGCCCAGTTCGCAGAAATGACGGCGAATATTGGCCAACTCGGAAAGTGCCGTGAGCTCGGCCCTGCGAAACCGCTTTTCGGTGATTTCGCCGTCGGCGAAAAAGCGCTTGGTGAAGGCGACGCAGCCCATATCCAGGCTCTCCAGTGCCAGCGGCTCGAACTTCTCGCCAATAATGAACTCCGTGGACCCTCCGCCGATGTCGACGATCAGCCGCCGGCCAAGCACATCGGCCAGGGCATGGGCGGCGCCCAGGTAGATCAGGCGGGCCTCTTCGCGGCCGGCGATGACCTCGATGTCGTGACCCAGTAGTGCTTCGGCTCGTTCGATGAGGGTGTGGCTATTGGTGGCGGCTCGCAGTGCATTGGTACCGACGACTCGCAAGTGGGCGGGGGGGATGCCGTCGATAAAAGGGGCGAAGCGCGCCAGACAGTCGAGAGCACGCCCTATGGCGTCCTCGCTCAGGCGGTTCTGGGCATCGAGCCCGGCGGCGAGCTGCACCTTTTCGCCAAGTTTGGCAACGACCTGCAACTCGTCATCGAGATAATTGGCGACCAGGAGGTGGAAACTGTTGGAGCCCAGGTCGATGGCAGCGAGACGGCGCGGTCCCTGGGCGGGCATCCTGCGCATGGCCGTATCACGGGTCATGTAGCGTTCCTTTGATCTGGATAGGTCAAGGTTGCGGGGCGCCCGGGAGCTTGTCAATCGTCACCCGGAAAGAGGGTCGGCCCGTTCGAATGCTATGGAGAAATACGTACAGGGCTTGCGTTTGTCCGCGCGCTTGACTACCATCGAGACGTTCGCCTGTTCCGAATAGCTTCCCGACCGCGTCGCGGTCTAGTTTCCAAGCCGTCAGACAGCCCGCTGATTACGTTTCGTGATCATGAGCATGGCATCATGAGCCGCTCGTCAGGCGACATGAATATTGCTTCCCTCGATTCCGGTATCGCCTCATGGTGTTTCTGTGTGAAACGGCCATCAGGCGAGCACACCTCGAGAGCGAATGCCTTCCGGGCTCTGAACGCACCACGCGGCGTATCGTCACCGCCTCCTGTCTTTTTTCCCGGCGCCTTGCCGCCACGCTGACACGAGCAATTTCTGAACAAACGATGAATCTTACCGAACTCAAGCAAAAGTCCGTGCCGGAGCTTCTGGATATCGCCCGGGAGATGGGCATCGATAACCTCGCCCGGTCACGCAAGCAGGACATCATCTTCGCCATTCTCAAGAAGCATGCCAAGAGTGGCGAAGACATCTATGGCGATGGCGTGCTGGAGATCCTTCAGGATGGCTTCGGCTTCCTGCGAAGCGCCGATAGTTCCTACCTCGCCGGGCCCGACGACATCTATGTCTCGCCATCGCAGATTCGACGCTTCAACCTGCGCAAGGGCGACTCCATTTCCGGCAAGATTCGTCCGCCCAAGGAAGGCGAGCGTTATTTCGCGCTGTTGAAGGTCAGCCAGATCAACTTCGACAAGCCCGAGAACGCCAAGCACAAGATCCTGTTCGAGAACCTGACACCGCTGTTCCCCCAGGAACGCCTGGTGATGGAGCTCGGCAGTGGCTCCACCGAGGATATCACGGCGCGAATCATCGATCTCACCGCACCCATCGGCAAGGGCCAACGCGGTCTGATCGTCTCGCCGCCCAAGGCGGGCAAGACCCTGATGTTGCAGAACATCGCCACGTCGATCACTCGCAACAATCCCGAGTGCCATCTGATCGTGCTGTTGATCGACGAGCGCCCCGAGGAAGTGACCGAGATGTCGCGTACGGTGCGCGGCGAGGTGGTGGCCTCGACCTTCGATGAGCCTCCGGCACGCCACGTCCAGGTCGCCGAGATGGTCATCGAGAAGGCCAAGCGCCTGGTCGAGCACAAGCGTGACGTGGTGATCCTGCTCGACTCCATCACCCGCCTGGCACGCGCCTACAACACTGTGGTGCCGTCCTCGGGCAAGGTACTCACCGGTGGTGTCGACGCGCATGCTCTGGAAAAGCCCAAGCGCTTTTTCGGTGCGGCGCGCAACATCGAGGAGGGTGGCAGCCTGACCATCATCGCCACTGCCCTGGTCGATACCGGCTCCAAGATGGATGAAGTGATCTTCGAGGAGTTCAAGGGCACCGGCAACATGGAAGCCCACCTCGACCGCAAGCTTGCCGAGCGTCGCGTCTATCCGGCGATCAACATCCGCCGCTCCGGCACGCGCCGCGAGGACCTGATCGCCTCCGAGGACGAGATGCAGCGCATGTGGATCCTGCGCAAGCTGCTCAACCCAATGGACGATACCGCGGCCACGGAATTCCTCATCGATCGTCTCAAGGATACGAAGACCAATCTCGAGTTTTTCGAGGCCATGAAGAGGAGATAAGGGGGAATTCACCTTGTCTTCGCATCGCTGATTGCGCTCTTGACCGACGCGGGCGGCGGAGAATGAACGGAAAATCGAAGGGGCAGATGCTATTCTGCCCCTTTCGTCGTTCGGGTAACGGGAAACTGGATGAAGTATAAGGACTTGCGCGAGTTCATCGCCGCCCTCGAGGAGATGGGCGAGCTCCAGCGGGTCACCGCCGAGGTCGATCCCTATCTGGAAATCACCGAGATCTGCGATCGCACCCTGCGTGCGGGCGGTCCGGCGCTATTGTTCGAGAACGTCAAGGGTCATGCCATGCCGCTGCTCGGCAACCTGTTCGGGACACCCAGGCGGGTCGCGCTGGGAATGGGGCAGGACTCGGTGGAGGCGCTTCGCGAGGTAGGCAAACTCTTGGCCTTCCTCAAGGAGCCCGACCCGCCCAAGGGGTTTCGTGATGCCTGGGACAAGTTGCCGATATTCAAACAGGTGATGAGCATGGGGCCCAAGACCCTGCGCTCCGCGCCGGTGCAGGACGTGGTGCTGGAAGGCGATGATGTCGATCTCGACCGGCTGCCGATCCAGCACTGCTGGCCCGGTGACGTGGCACCGCTAGTGACTTGGGCGTTGGTGGTCACCAAGGGGCCTCACAAATCTCGCCAGAACCTGGGCATCTATCGCCAGCAGAAGCTTGGCAAGAACCGCCTGATCATGCGCTGGCTATCGCATCGCGGTGGCGCGCTGGATTTCAAGGAGTGGTGCCAGGCTCATCCAGGGGAGCCGTTCCCGGTGGCTGTGGCGCTGGGCGCCGATCCGGCGACCATTCTCGGCGCGGTGACGCCGGTACCGGATTCGCTCTCCGAATATGCCTTTGCCGGATTGCTGCGTGGCTCGCGCACTGAGCTGGTGAAGTGCGGCCATGCCGACCTGGAGGTGCCAGCCTCGAGCGAGATCATTCTCGAAGGCTTCATCCATCCCGACGATACTGCCCCCGAAGGCCCCTATGGCGATCACACCGGCTATTACAACGAGGTCGAGACCTTCCCCGTGTTCACGGTGGAGCGAAT
This sequence comes from Litchfieldella qijiaojingensis, assembly GCF_014651875.1. Lineage (GTDB taxonomy): Bacteria > Pseudomonadota > Gammaproteobacteria > Pseudomonadales > Halomonadaceae > Litchfieldella > Litchfieldella qijiaojingensis. The sequence goes on along the minus strand of NZ_BMXS01000013.1, from coordinate 60,877 downwards.
CACCCATCGCCGCGATCCCATCTACCATTCAACCTACACCGGGCGGCCGCCGGACGAGCCGGCGGTACTGGGGTTGGCGCTCAACGAAGTGTTCGTACCCATCCTGCAGAAGCAGTTTCCCGAGATCGTAGACTTCTATTTGCCACCCGAAGGTTGTTCCTACCGAATGGCGGTGGTCACCATGAAGAAGCAGTATCCGGGGCATGCCAAGCGCGTGATGATGGGAGTGTGGAGCTTCTTGCGCCAGTTCATGTATACCAAGTTCGTGGTGGTGCTCGACGACGATGTCGATGCTCGTGACTGGCAGGATGTGATTTGGGCCATCACCACCCGCATGGATCCGGCCCGTGATACGGTAATGGTCGAAAATACGCCCATCGACTATCTGGATTTCGCTTCGCCGGTGGCCGGCTTGGGCTCGAAGATGGGATTGGACGCGACCAGCAAGTGGCCCGGTGAGACCGAGCGCGAATGGGGCACGCCCATCGTGATGGATGAAACGATCAAGGCTCGGGTGGAGGCTCGTTGGGACGAGTTGGGTATCACGTTGCCTGGGCCATCCCCTGTCAACCACAAGAGGACACCATGACGGCCAGGACCCTGACCTGCCAAGTCACGGCGGTGGAAGATCTCACCCCGGACGTCTTTCGCGTACATCTGGAAGGCCGCGCCGAGGCCATGGCCCATGCGCCTGGTCAGTATCTCGAGTTGAAGCTCGATGATGGGGTTTGGGTGCCGTTCTCCATCGCCAATGCGCACCTTGGCGATGGCACGCTCGAATTGCATATCCAGCACTGGCCGGAACGCACCAATTCGGCACGCCTGCGTGAGATGATGCAGCATGCGGCCCAGCTCACCCTGCGCTTGCCACAGGGTGAGTGCGTGCTCGACGATACCAGTCGCCGTCCGCTGGTGTTGATCGCCGCTGGTACCGGTTTCGCGCAGATGAAGGCAATCATCGAGGCGGCCTTGAGGCAGGACGCATCACGTTCGATCGATCTTTGGTGGGCGGTGCGCGAGCGTCGTGACTTGTACCTGGAAAGCTTGGCCAGGGAGTGGGCGGCCGACTACTCGAATTTCCATTTCCACGGCGTAACCGAGGCAGCCGTGGAAGAAGGGTTCGACGATAGCCGCGTGACCGGCCATACGGGACGCATCGACAAAGTGTTGGCGCGCGATCTTGGCGATGTCCAAGGACATGATGTCTATGTTTCCGGTTCACCCGGAATGGTTTATGCCTGCATCGATGTGCTGGCATCGCTTGGACTCGAGGCTTCACGGGTGTTCTCGGACGTCTTCTCCTATGCACCACGCATGCCCCTGGTGCCGACAGTGGGCAGCTTGAAGCGGGAAACTGGCTCATGAGTGCCTCACCGATCCTGATCACCGGCGGTGCCCGACGCTTGGGACGTCACTGCGCCGAACGCCTGCTCGACGACGGCCACCCGGTGATCATCAGTTATCGCCGTGAGCGGGACGAACTCGAAGCGTTGCGTCGTCGCGGCGTGGCGACCCTGCAAGCCGATTTTGCCAGTGAAGCGGGGATTCTCGATTTCATCGCGCGTCTCAAGACCGAGACGGACACGCTGCGCGCCATTGTGCATAATGCCAGTGATTGGACGCCCGACAGCCCAGGCGATGACGCCGGGGCCAACTTCGAACGGCTGTTCCGGGTGCACATGCAGGCCCCCTACCTGATCAACCTGCACTGTCGCGAGCTGCTCGCGGCCTGTCCTGAACCTCTGCGCGACATCGTGCACATGAGCGACTATGTGGCGCGCAGGGGCTCGAAGAAACATGTCGCCTATGCCGCGACAAAGGCCGGTCTCGACAACCTGACGCTGTCGTTTGCCGCCATGTACGCGCCGAGCATACAGGTCAACGCCATCGCCCCGGCGTTGGTCATGCTGGGAGAGGACGACGATGCCGCCTATGCCGAGAAGGCCATGGCCAAATCGGCCATGCGGATGATTCCCGGCCCTGGGGTTGTCTACCAGAGCCTGCGCTACTTGCTTGACAATCGCTACGTGACCGGTGTGACGCTGCCTGTCGATGGCGGCCGCCATCTACGTTAGAATGACACACCCTCGACTTTGGTTTATCAGGAGAGACGGAAATGACAGAATACGATCCTAACTTCAAGGACGAAAGTGGTTTGTTGTCCGTGTTCCTGGGACTCGCTGTCCTGGTTGGCATGAGTGCCTTGCCGGCAACCATCGGCTGGGTGCAGCTTCTGGGCTGAGCCGGGCTTGTCAACGGCGCTCAGCCGTGTAGGATAAAAGACAGTTCGTCTGGAGTCAGCCCATGACCATCGATCTCGCCAACCAGCCATTCAACGTGACGCCTGCTTGCGGCGTAACGTTGCGTGCGCCGTTGGCAGGACGTTCATTCTGGTATTGGGGCTATTGGTTTAGCGCCGGCGTGCCGGCGGCGAGGTCGGATTGACCTGAACCGCGAGGCGCGCCCCACTACGGGTTGCCTCCTCCAGTCTCTCACCCCCGGTTGGCAACCCGACCGGGGGTTTTTCGTTGATAAGGAGAAAGAACATGTTCGACCGCATCGCTGATATCGTCCGTGCCATGCTCACCCACTATTATGCGGGCTATGGCAACTGGCGATTTAGCGACACCCGGTCGGCACAGTTCGCCACCTCCGGCCGGCAGTCCATCGGTGGCACATCAGCCCGATGTTCGTTACCTTGCCAAGGACATAGCCAATGACTGCCCAGCTTTCCGTCACCGAAACTCCCGCCGCAGTTCCTGCGCCGACACGCGGCGACAGCCTTCCTACCCCTCACGAATTACGTCAGCGGTTCCCCGTGGATGTAGCACTCAGGGAACGCATCCAAGCTCACCGTGAAGCCATTCGTGCCATCCTCGACGGTCGCGATGATCGCTTGCTGGTGGTGGTAGGCCCCTGCTCGATTCATGATCCCAGGTCCGCGCGTGAATACGCTGAGAATCTCAGCGTGCTGGCGCGACGTGTGGAAGACCGCCTGCTGCTGGTGATGCGCGTCTACGTGGAAAAACCGCGCACGACCGTGGGCTGGAAAGGGTTGGCGTACGACCCTCATCTCGATGGCAGCGATGATATGGCCCACGGCCTGGCCGTGTCCCGCGAGGTGATGCGCGATGTCGCCACCTTGGGGCTGCCGGTGGCCACCGAGCTATTGCAGCCCATGGTCGCTCCCTATCTCGAGGATCTGCTTGCATGGACGGCGATCGGCGCGCGTACCACCGAGTCGCAGGTCCACCGGGAAATGGCCAGTGGCCTGGAAGCCGCCGTAGGCTTCAAGAACGCCACCGATGGGGGAGTCGGCGTCGCCATCGATGCTATCCGGGCCGCAGCCCATGGCCATCGTCATTTCGCTCTCGACCTGGACGGTCGAGCCTACATGCGTGAGACGCTTGGCAATCCTCACACCCATGTGGTGTTGCGTGGCGGCCATGGCCAGCCTAATTACCAGGCGGAGGCGGTGCGGGCCTGTCGCGAGGCCTTGCGACAGGCTGGCCTTGAACCACGGCTGATGGTCGACTGCAGTCACGCCAATTCACGCAAGGACCACCGTCGCCAGGGTGAGGTGCTGCGGAGTGTTCTGGATCAGCGCCTGGCCGGTGATCGCAGCCTAGTGGGCGTGATGCTCGAGAGTCACCTCCGTGAGGGCAAGCAGGCGCTCACGCCTGGTGCGCTGCGCTACGGTGTCTCGATCACCGATGCCTGCCTGGGCTGGGAGACGACCGAGCATTTGTTGAGCCTGGCGGCCGAGCGGTTGCGGTAGCGATATCTTGGCCAGCGGCGCGCGGAGAAGGCGCCGCTGGCTCCAAGGAACTGCGTCCTTGCTGAAGTTGCTACGCCTTGGCGGCGTAGGCGTAGAGCAACGTCTCCTGGGCGCTGATCGGCGCTCCATCGCCCGGCTGTTGCTTGATGTAACTGCCATCGGGCTGCAGCAGCCAGCTCTGGCAATTGTCCACCAGGTGGGTTTCCAGGTCCTTGCGCACCCGTGCTGCCAGTTTCTTATCGAGCAGGGGGAAGCAGGTCTCCACGCGATGGAACATGTTGCGTTCCATGAAGTCGGCGCTAGAGGCCCAGACCTCGGGCTTGCCGTCGTTGTGGAAGTAGAAAACCCGGGTATGCTCCAGGAAACGACCGACTATCGAGCGCACACGGATGTTCTCCGAGATGCCCGGCACCGCTGGGCGCAGGCAACACATGCCACGGATGATCAGGTCGCACTCCACGCCGGCCCTGGAGGCGCGGTAGAGGGCACGGATCAGCCGGGGCTCGGTCAGTGAATTGCACTTGATGATCACATGGGCGCGTTTGCCTTTCTCGGCATGCGTCGCCTCGCGCTCGATCATCGCTACCATGCGTTCGTGGAGCGTGAAGGGGGCATGCAACAGTGTTTCGATGCGCCGTGCCTTGCCCATCCCCGAGAGCTGCTGAAAGACCTTGTGCACGTCCTCGCATAACCTTTCGTTGGCCGTGAGCAGGCTATAGTCGGTGTAGAGGCGCGCAGTCTTGGAGTGGTAGTTGCCAGTGCCGAGATGCGCATAATAGCGAAGCCCGCCTTTTTCGCGGCGCACGATGTGCAGCATCTTGGCATGTGTCTTGTAGGCCATCACACCATAGATGACGATCGCACCAGCTTCTTGCAGACGCGAGGCAAGCTGGAGGTTGTCGGCCTCGTCGAAACGAGCGCGAAGCTCGATCACCACCGTCACTTCCTTGCCGTTGCGAGCGGCCTCCACCAGCGCGCTGACGATCGGCGATTCGGCGCCGGTGCGGTACAGCGTCTGCTTGATCGCCAGGACATTCGGGTCGCGGGCGGCTTCGGCGAGCAATTCCTCGATGGGGGCGAAGGCCTGGAAGGGGTGGTGCAGCAGGATATCGCCGTCGGCGATGGCACTGAACAGGCTATCGCCCTTCTTGAGTGGCTTGGGTAGCCCGGGCGTAAAGGGCCGATAGCGCAGGTCGGGACGTTCCACAACGTTGAGTACCGACATCATCCGCGTCAGGTTGACCGGGCCGTTGACCCGATAAAGATCCTGTTCGTCGAGTTCGAACTGCTCGATCAGGAAGGCCGCCAACTCATCGGGACAGTTGTCCGCCACTTCCAGGCGCACGCCACTGCCGTAACGTCTGGCCAGCAGTTCACCGCGCAACGCCGAGGCCAAGTCGGAAACCTCTTCCGGGTCCACCGACAGGTCGGCATTGCGGGTCAAACGGAACTGATAGCAGCCACGGACCTGCATGCCAGGAAACACCGAGTCGGCATGGGCATGAATCATCGATGACAAGAACACGTATTCGCTGAAGCCTTCGCCGCACAGCGCTTCTGGCAGGGCGATCAGGCGTGGCAGTGAACGCGGTGCCGGCAAGATGGCCAGGCCTCCTTCACGGCCGAAGGCATCCTTGCCTTCGAGCTCGACGATGAAGTTGAGGCTCTTGTTGACCAGGCGCGGAAAAGGATGGGAAGGGTCGAGGCCGATGGGGCTGATCACCGGCACGATCTCCTCCTCGAAATAGTCGCGTACCCAGGCAGCTTGAGCCTCGGTCCAATCGTTTCGGCGTCGGAAGCGCAGTCCCTGCTCTTGCAGGGCCGGGATCAGGACCTCGTTGAGTAATCGGTACTGGCGCTCGACTTGCTCGTGAGCAATGCGCGCGATCTCTGTCAGTGCTCGGCGTGGCGACATGCCATCTGCACCGGTTTGCTCACGCCCCAAGTCGAGCTGGTGCTTGAGACCGGCGACCCGGATCTCGAAGAATTCATCGAGGTTCGACGAGAAGATCAGCAGGAACATCAGCCGATCGAGCAAGGGGTGCGAGTCGTCCAGAGCCTGCTCCAACACGCGGATGTTGAATTGCAGGTGACTCAGCTCGCGGTTGAAATACAGTGTGGGGTCGCTCAGGTCGGTCTCCGAGGAGGGCGGCGACTTGGCATGGATACCCGTGCGGGTACGATTGACCCGCAGCGGTTGATCATTGTTCGTCTCCGCGACCGGCAGTTCGCCCGCTGTTTCGCTGGAGTACGATGATGTAGCGTTATCGGGACTGCGCGATTCTTCCATCTTGCCTCCATGAGTTAGGGAAGTACTGTACAAATGCCTGCGCGAGTGAATCGCTGCGTTGCGCGGTGCGCGGAATCCTCACATATACCCCATATGCTCCGGTTCCTGTGCTCCGTGCGCCTTGCGCTTCATCTCGCTCGTCGATTTGTTCAGCATTTCCCTGGCGGAAGGGCGCAGTCCCTTCCGTCATTGTGCGAGCAGCCGGGCGGCTCGCTTGGCGAAATAGGTCAGGACGCCATCGGCCCCGGCACGCTTGAAACACATCAGCGATTCGAGCAGCACCGCATCGGCATCCAGCCAGCCCTGCTCGAAAGCCGCCATGTGCATGGCGTATTCGCCGCTGACCTGATAGGCGAAGGTCGGTACCTTGAGCTCCCGTTTGACCCGCTGTACCACGTCGAGGTAGGGCATGCCGGGCTTGACCATCACCATGTCGGCGCCTTCGCTCAGGTCGAGTACGACCTCATGCAGGGCTTCGTCGCTGTTGGCCGGATCCATCTGATAGGTGCTCTTGTCGGCCTTGCCGAGGTTGGCGGCCGAGCCCACCGCATCGCGGAAGGGGCCGTAGTACCGGGAGGCATACTTGGCGCTATAGGCCATGATTCGCGTATTGTGCAGCTGCTCCTGCTCGAGCACGGCCCGGATCGCGCCGATGCGACCGTCCATCATGTCTGAAGGTGCCACTACGTCAGCACCGGCCTCGGCATGCGACAGGGCCTGCTTGAGCAGCGTCTCAACAGTACGGTCGTTGTGGACATAGCCATGCTCGTCGAGAATGCCGTCCTGACCGTGGCTGGTGTAGGGGTCCAGCGCCACGTCGGTGATGATGCCGAGCTCGGGACAAGCAGCCTTGAGCTCGCGTACGCTGCGCTGTACCAGGCCGGAAGCATTGTAGGCCTCCTCAGCCAGTTCACTCTTGAGACTGGCATCGATCACCGGGAACAGGGCCAGTGCCGGTATGCCGAGCTCGTAGGCCTCATGGGCTTCGTCGATCAACAAATCCAGCGACATACGCTCGACACCAGGCATCGAGGGCACGGCCTCGCGTCGCCCCTGGCCGTCAAGTACGAACACTGGCCAGATCAGGTCGCCTGGCGTGAGTGTCGATTCACGCATCAGGCGTCGTGAAAAGTCGTCCTTACGCATGCGCCGCAGACGTGTCGATGGATATTGACGTGCAGTAAACAGACTCAAGGTAATTCTCCGGTCGAGGTAACCCGAAAGGCGGCGACCGATATTGCCGTTCATCATCTCGTTGAAATATGACGAGGAGATGACAACAACGGTCTTTCCGACCTCGGAAAACGTAAGTGAATGGTATTTCGATCGTCTGTCACGAGTATATCAATGCCGAACGGTGTCGGAAGCGCCGCCTTGTCGCACCTGCTAAAGTGAAAGATTCCATTGTCGAGTTTCGTCGGGAACAGGCGGGTCTCGGGCATTCAAGGAGAATGGCATGAGCAAACGAGTCGCAGTCATCCTCTCGGGATGTGGGGTGCAGGATGGGACAGAAATTCATGAGGCGACCCTGACCATGTTACGCCTCGACCAACGGGGCATCGGTTATCGTTGCTTCGCCCCTGACATCGATCAGCATCAGGTGGTCGATCACTTGAATGGCGATGTCATGGAGGGAGAGCGTCGCAACGTGTTGGTGGAAGCCGCGCGCCTGGCCCGGGGAGAGATCGAGTCACTGGAGGTGCTTGAGCCGGATGACTTCGATGGGCTCGTTGTTCCCGGCGGTTTCGGAGTCGCCAAGAATCTGTCGGATTTCGCTGCGGCGGGCGCCGATATGGAGGTCTTGCCGCTGCTTCGAGACAAGATCGCGGGGTTTCGTGAAGCTGGCAAACCGATAGGGCTGATGTGCATTGCTCCTGTGCTGGTGCCTCGACTGCTGGGCGAGGGTATCCCGGTGACCGTCGGTCATGATCCCAGTGTCGCCGGGGCGATCAGTGCCATGGGGGGGCTACACCGCAGTAGCAAGTTTGACGAGATCGTTGTCGACCACGAGCACCGCGTGGTCACCACCCCGGCCTATATGTTGGCCGAGCGCATCACCGATACCGCCAGCGGTATCTTCAAGTTGGTCGACAAACTCGATGAGATGATGGACTGAGCTGGAAGCTGGAAGAGCGCCGCTTCGCGGCTGGAAGCTTGAAGAAAAACCCTTGATGCTAGCTTCTGGTGGCAAGATGCTGCCTTCCAGCTTATGGCTCGTCACTTTCCGTATCTTCGTCGCTTTCATCGGCGGGCTTTCGCTTTACCAGCCGCCCGAACAGGATACCGACCTCGTAGAGCAGGTACATGGGCACCGCCAGCAGGCTCTGGGAGATCACGTCCGGCGGGGTCAGCAGCATACCGATGACGAAGCAGCCCAGAAGGATATAGGGGCGTTTTTTCGACAGGCTTTCCACCGTGGTGGCTCCTGAATAGATCATCAGGAAGGTGGCGATGGGGATCTCGAAGGCCACGCCGAAGGCGAAGAACAGCTTGAGGACGAAGTTCAGGTATTGGTTGATATCGGTCATCACCGCGACGTCCTCGGGCCCGGTCTGGGTGAAGAACTGGAACAGCAGCGGAAAGACCACATAGTAGGCGAAGGCCGCGCCAGCGTAGAACAGTCCCACACTGGATACCAGCAGCGGGATGGCCAGGCGTTTCTCGTTGTCGTAGAGGCCTGGGGCTATGAAGGCCCAGGCCTGGTGCAGCACGAAGGGCACGGCGATGAAAACTGCGACCACCAAGGTCAGCTTGAACGGCGCCAGGAAGGGCGAAGCCACCTCGGTAGCGATCATCTGCGAGCCTTCCGGCAGCAGCGCCATCAATGGTTGGGCGACGAAGGAGTAGATGTCGTTGGCGAAAGCGTAGAGGCCCAGGAAGATCACCAGGATGGCAACTAGCGCGCGTATCATGCGCGAACGTAGCTCGATCAGGTGCTCGATCAACGGTGCCTGGGCTTGGTCCTTGTCCTGCGGGTCACGCGACGAGGTCATCGGGAGCGGGGTTCCTTGTCTCGGGGCGGTGTGGCGGCTGGCACATCGGAGCTATCCGAGGCGGCATCGTCGTCCGCGCTTTCCCGGGCCTGCTCGAGGGCATGGTCCAGGCGCCGGGCACTGTCGCCTTCACTCTCGGTCGGCGTCTCGGAACGCGCCTTGTCATCGCTGTCCGCTTCGGCGTAACGCTCGACGTCGCGCTTGACCTTGCCGAGGCTCTCGTCAAGTTTCTTTTGTTGCTCGTTGAGCTTCTGGCGCAGCTCTTCCGCCTCCAACTGGGCGGAGATCTCCCGCTGCATGCCGGAGACGGTGCGCTTGATCTTGCCAACCCACAGCCCGGCGGTGCGCGCCGCCTTGGGAAGGCGCTCGGGACCAAGCACCAACAGGCCGACCACACCAATGATCAGCAGTTCGAGGAAGCCGATGTCGAACATGGGCGGTTACTTGCGTTCGTCCTGTTCCTCGGGCTTTCGCTCGGCCTTGACGTCGTAGGTGTTGCCATCCTGGTCGTCATGGCCGACACGCTGCTGCGAGTCGTCCTTTTTCTCGTCCTTGCCATCTTCGTTCATGGCTTTCTTGAAGCCCTTCACGGCACCGCCCAGGTCGCCGCCGACATTGCGCAGCTTCTTGGTGCCGAAGATCAGAATGATGATGCCGAGTACGATCAGCAACTGCCAGATACTGATGCCACCTAACATGGTGTCTTCCTCTTTATTGATCGGAGGTGCGGGCGGCTTTCTCGTCCAGCCCGGAAATGCCGAAACGCCGTGCCAGTTCATCCAGCACGTCCCGTTGATCGATGCCCAGATGCGACAGCATCACGAGACTATGAAACCACAGGTCGGCGGTTTCGGCGACCACCGCTTGCCGTTGACCTTCAACGTCGTCGGCAGCATCCTTGGCGGCCAGAATGGTCTCGGTGGCTTCTTCGCCCACTTTCTCGAGAATCTTGTTCAGGCCCTTATAATGCAGCGATGCCACGTAGGATGTCGCTGGGTCTGCGTGGCGACGTTGCGCTAGTACTTCGGCAAGCTGTTCGAGTATATCGTTCATTGCAAAAGCCCCATTGAGTGAAATCAAGAAACCAATCGTTGAGTTTGGTGGGGTCAGTGCCAGGCCAGTAGAAGCACGCCAAGAGCGGCCGCCAGCAGCACAGGCCAGGGCTGCATGGTTGCCCAGCCCCATAATGGCTGCCAGGCCAGGGCAAGGGCCAACAGTAGCAGCCCCAGGCGCAGCCGACGCGCCCCACGGGCGGCATGGCTCAGGTGCCGACGCATGCTGGCGAGTGCTTCGGCCTGGCGACGGCGCTGCTTGTGCTCGAGTTCGGCACGGTTCAGGGCTTGATGGGCCAGTACCGGCAGTTCGGGAAGCTGGCGTGCCAGTTCCGGCGCTTGACGGCTCAGAGAATCCCATAGCCCGCGCGGGCCGGCGCGCTCCTTCATCCAGCGCTCCAGATAGGGCTTGGCGGTGCTCCACAGGTCCAGATCCGGGTAGAGCTGCCGGCCGAGTCCCTCGATATTGAGCAGCGTCTTCTGCAGCAATACCAGCTGGGGTTGGACCTCCATGTTGAAGCGACGTGCGGTCTGGAACAGGCCCAGTAGCACTTGGCCGAAGGAAATGTCCTTGAGCGGTTTCTCGAGGATCGGTTCGCAGACGGTGCGAATGGCGGCGGCGAACTCGTTGGCGCGGGTGCCCTCGCCGACCCAGCCGGACTCGATGTGCAGGGCGGCGACTTCATAGTAGTCCTGGCGGAAAAAGGCCAACAGGTTGCGCGCCAGGTAGTCCTGGTCCTCGCGGGTCAGGCTGCCGACGATGCCGCAGTCGATGGCGATGTATTGCGGGTCGTAGGGTTTGCCATTGGCAACGAAGATGTTGCCCGGATGCATGTCGGCATGGAAGAAGTTGTCGCGGAAGACTTGGGTGAAAAAGATCTCCACGCCGCGTTCTGCAAGTTTGCGCAGGTCAGTACCTTGGGCACGGAGTGCATCGAGATCGGCGACCGGGATACCATGAATTCGCTCCTGGACCATCACGCGACGGTGGGTCAGCGGCCAGTGGATGCCCGGTACGTAAAGCAGTGGTGAATCCTTGAAGTTGCGTTTGAGCTGAGAGGTGTTGGCGGCCTCCCGGTGCAGGTCAAGCTCGTCAAACAGGGTCGATTCGTAGTCGGCGACGACTTCGACCGGTCGTAGGCGCCGGGCCTCGGGGACACGTTGCAGCAGGCGCGCCACGCGATACAGCAGCGCGATATCCTGACGCATGACGCGCTCTATCCCGGGGCGGATGATCTTGACTACCACCTCCTCGCCGCCGTGCAGGCGTGCGGCATGTACCTGGGCGACCGAGGCCGAGGCCAGGGGCCGTGTATCGAATTCGGCGAAGGCGCGAGTCAGCGGCATATCGAGTTCTTTCTCGACCAATGCCTCGGCGACTTTGCCGGGAAAAGGGGGGACACGGTCCTGCAGGCGCTTGAGTTCGTCGGCGATATCGTGAGGCAGCAGGTCGCGTCGCGTCGAGAGCATCTGGCCGAACTTGACGAAGATCGGCCCCAACGTTTCCAGGGCCAGTCGCAGGCGCTCGCCTCGCGAACGCTGCCCTACCGGGAACAGGCGCAGTGGCGAGAGGATGAAGATCAAACGCGGCAGCCAGTGCAATCGCTCCAGGGGAATCAGGGTATCCAATCGGTAGCGGGTGATGACCCAGAAGATCCACACCAGGCGCAAGCTCATCGGCCTCCCTCCCCCTCGGCCAGACGCCGGTTCAGCCGGGCCAGGCGGGCTTCCAGACGGTCGGTGGCAACCTCCAGCTCGGTCAGTTGGTCGCGCAGTACCTCGAACTGTGCGCGTCCGGGTAGCAGCCGAGCTTCCTCGAAAACATACTCGCTGACATCGGCGTGTAACTGCTGCCGGGTGCGTAGCCCCCAACGCGACAGACGTCGCACGCCTTCGGCCAGGCTGTGGGCCGGAGTGTCGCCGAGCCACTTGGAGAGTTCGCCCTCCCAGTCAAGGTCGAGGTCGAACAGTAGGTCGCGGGTGTCCTCCAATAGCTGGGTGCGGCCACGCACCGCCAGACGCCCGCCGAACATCAGCCGTTCGATGGACTCGCCGCCGAGCAAGCGGCCCAAGGCCTCGCTGTCGACCTCGACCACGGCATCGGCGTCGCATTCATCGCTATCGCTCACGTGGCAGAGATGCAGGCCTTGGCCGTAGAAGTGGACCATGAGTTCCAAGTGGGGGCGTTCCAGGCGAAACAGCAGTCGAGCGCCGTCGAGCCTTGCCAAGCGGGCGGGGGCCGCCGGGTCGCGGGACAGCAGGGTGTTCAAGGTGTGTTCGAGCAAGCGCAACATTACAACTTGATGCCGCGGTGCAGGGCGACGATGCCGCCGGTGAGGTTGGTGTATTCGACGCGTGCCAGGCCTGCGCCCTCCATCATCGCCTTGAGCGTTTCCTGGTCGGGGTGCATGCGGATCGACTCGGCCAGGTAGCGATAGCTGTCGGCATCTCCCGCCACCAGTTCGCCCATCTTCGGTAGCAGACGGAAGGAGTACTCGTCGTAGGCCTTGGACAGCAGGGCATGGGTCGGCTTGGAGAATTCCAGCACCAGTAGCCGGCCGCCAGGTTTGAGAACCCGAGCCATGGAGCGCAATGCAGCGTCCTTCTCGGTCACGTTGCGCAGGCCGAAGGCGATGGTGATGCAGTCGAAGTGGTTGTCGGGAAACGGCAGACATTCGGCGTTGGCCTGGACGTATTCGACATTGCCTCCCACGCCGTGATCGAGCAGCTTGTCGCGGCCCACGCGCAGCATCGACTCGTTGATGTCGGCCAGCACCACCCGGCCACGCGGACCGACGCGGCGCGCGAATTGTAGGGTGAGGTCGCCAGTGCCGCCGGCGATATCGAGCACATGATGTCCCGGACGTACGCCAGCGCGTTCCAGCGTCAGGCGTTTCCACAGTCGGTGAATGCCGAACGACATCAGGTCGTTCATGACGTCGTAGCGAGCCGCCACCGAATGGAAAACATCGGCAACCCGCGAGGCCTTCTCCTCGATCGGGACTTCCTGATAGCCGAAGTGAGTCGTGGTGCGCTTGTCCATGGAAAGGTCCTGGGAGGTTGAGGATAAGGCGGTGGCGATATTGTAGCCTCCCCATGCCGGCCTTGTCTTTGACCTCGGGCGCCTGCCCAGGAAAGCGGCGCTAAGCTTTGTCCGAAAAGTCGTCGAGCGCAGGCAGTTTTCGACAAAGCGTAGTCTCAGAGTTGCTTGATCTGGATACCCTGCGGCTCACGAGATGCCCCAGCCTCGTCGAGGCGGCGCAGATAGTCGGCCCAATACGCCTCGCGGTTGAGAGCCAAGTCGTACAGATAGTCCCAACTGTACAGGCCGCTGTCGTGACCGTCGTCGAAGTGCAGCTTAAGCGCATAGCGCCCGGCCTGGGTGATGTTCTTCAGGCCCACGTCCTTCTTGCCGACCTGCAGCACTGCGGTGTCGCCACCGTGGCCGCGCACCTCAGCCGACGGCGAATAGACGCGCAGGTACTCGATCGACAGACGGTAGCTTTCGTCTCCCTCGTAGGTCAGCTCGAGTTCACGGGCTTTCTTGTGGTAATGCACATGGGTGGGAATGGGGGCAGACATGGTAGCCTCCTGGCTTCGAGCTTCGAGCTTCGAGCTTCGAGCTTCGAGCTTCGAGCTTCGAGCTTCGAGCTTCGAGCTTCGAGCTTCGAGCTTCGAGCTTCGAGGGCTCGTAGCCCGAAGCGCGTGACTTATAGAATATACCGCGACAGGTCCTCGTCCATTGCCAGTTCGCCGAGCTGGGAGTTGACGTAGTCGGCGTCGATGGTCAATGGGCTGCCCAAGTCGCTGCCTTTGTAGGAGGCTTCTTCCAACAGGCGTTCTATCACCGTGTGCAGGCGGCGGGCACCGATGTTCTCGGTCCCCTCGTTGACCCGCCAGGCAATCTCGGCGATACGCTGGATGCCGTCCTGAGTGAACTCGATCTCGAGGCTTTCGGTGGCCAGCAACGCTTGGTACTGCTTGGTCAACGACGCCGACGGCTCGGTGAGGATACGCTGGAAGTCATCCGGCGTCAGTGCATTGAGTTCGACGCGGATCGGCAGGCGCCCTTGCAACTCGGGGATCAGGTCCGAGGGCTTGGACAGGTGGAACGCCCCGGAAGCGATGAACAGGATATGGTCGGTGCGTACCATGCCATGCTTCGTTGACACCGTGGAACCCTCGATCAGCGGCAGCAGGTCGCGCTGCACGCCTTCGCGAGATACATCGCCACCGCTACCCTGGTGTCCCTTTGCCACCTTGTCGATCTCGTCGAGGAAGACGATGCCGTTCTGCTCCACGGCCTCGATGGCGCGGCGCTTGATATCCTCCTCGTTGACCAGCTTGGCGGCCTCCTCGTCACGTAGCAACTGCCAGGCATCCTTGACCGTGACACGCTTGGTCTCGCTCTTCTGCCGACCGATGTTGGCGAACAGGCTCTGCAACTGACTGGTCATCTCTTCCATGCCTGGCGGGGTCATGATATCGATGCCCGGGCCTTGGGAGGTGATCTCGATGTCGATCTCCTTGTCATCGAGCTGACCTTCGCGCAGTTTCTTGCGGAACAGTTGGCGCGTGGAGCTGTCCTGGCGTGGGCTGTCCTCCTGGCCGCGTGGCGGCGGCAACAGGGCGTCGAGAATACGATCCTCGGCGGCGTCCTCGGCCTTGTGGCGTACCTCGTCCTTGGCCTGCTCGCGAACCATCTTGATCGCCGCTTCGGTCAGGTCGCGAACGATCGACTCGACGTCGCGTCCCACATAGCCGACCTCGGTGAACTTGGTGGCTTCGACCTTGATGAAAGGGGCATTGGCGAGCTTGGCCAGGCGACGGGCGATCTCGGTCTTGCCGACCCCGGTGGGGCCGATCATCAGGATATTCTTGGGAGTGACTTCGCTGCGCAACTCTTCATCGAGCTGCATGCGCCGCCAGCGGTTGCGTAGGGCAATAGCCACGGCACGCTTGGCGTCCTGCTGGCCGATGATGAACTGGTCCAGCGCATGGACGATCTCGCGGGGGGTCATCTGGGTCATGGCTCAGAGCTCTTCCAGCGTGAAGTGGTGGTTGGTGTAGACACAGATGTCAGCGGCGATGGCAAGCGACTTCTCGGTAATCTCGCGCGCCGACAGCTCCGTGTTCTCGAGCAAAGCGCGGGCGGCGGACAGCGCGAAGTTGCCACCTGAACCGATAGCAATGATGCCGCGCTCCGGCTCCACTACATCGCCATTGCCGGTAATGATCAACGAGGCATGCCTGTCGGCCACCGCCAGCATGGCTTCGAGCCGGCGCAGGGCGCGGTCGGTGCGCCAGTCCTTGGCCAGCTCCACGGCGGACTTGACCAGGTGGCCCTGGTGCTTCTCGAGCTGGGCTTCGAAGCGCTCGAACAGGGTGAAGGCATCGGCGGTTCCACCGGCGAAGCCGGCCAACACTTGGCCGTGGTACAGGCGCCGGACCTTGCTGGCGTTGCCCTTGAGCACGGTGTCGCCCAACGACACCTGGCCATCGCCGGCCAGCGCGACATGGTCGCCGCGACGCACGGATACGATCGTGGTCATGGAGAGGACTCCTTGGGGGAGCGGTAGCAGTTGCGCTCCCGATGATTTTCGGCGCCGCAAACGGTGACCGGGCGCCATGTAACGAGTTCTATGGGAGGTGCGGGCACCACCGCGAAAAATCAAGCGTGACGGGCTTGGCTCAATTCTGCAGGCGAATCAGCAGCGGCTCTATCCCCTGGGTGATCATCAGGTCCTGGGCACGGTTGAGTTCGCGACGGTCTTCGTAGGGACCGACCTGTACCCGGTGCCAGGTATCGCCCTCACCGGTCTGGACCTCGGTGATCTTGGCCAGCAGGCCGAAATCACGCAGCCTGCCGGCCAGGCGCTGGGCATCGCCGGTTTCCCGGAACGAAGCGGCTTGCAGCATGTAGCGGCTGTTGTCGGCAGGGGGCTGGGGAGCCTGGCGGCTCTCCTCGCGCGGTGCCATGCTGCGTTGCACCGCCTCGTCGATGCTAGCTAGTTGAGCGGCGATGGGATCGTCGGTGGTTTCGGGTTCGGACTGTGCCGGGGGAGTGGAGGCCCGCGGCCGAGGTGCCGAGGCTTCCGAGCGCGGCGCGATGACTTCGGATTCAGGCAGCAGGGTATAGAACTCGAAAGTCGGCATGGGCGGTTCGCTGGCCGACGACTTATCCCCGCCATCGGGTGACGAAGTGTTCCCCGATGTGCTGGAGGGTGGCTTGGGCACGACCGTGGCCAACGGTGTGGGCGCCGACTGTTGAACGTACTGGGCCAGAAAGAAGCCGGCCACCAAGCCAGCGACACCCCATAACCAGCCGGGAATCCCGCCCCTGGCCTTCTTGGGGGCACGGCGGCGCGACGTGGCACCGCTACGCTTGGCCTGGCGCGAGCTGTGAGCGGCCATGGATCACATCTCCTCTGGGGCGCTGACGCCCAGCAGGTCCAAACCGTTGCGAAGCACTTGGCGTGTGGCGAGCCCCAGTGCCAGACGGGCATTGCGCAGGCCGGGGTCGTCGACCATCACCTTGACCGCGTTGTAGCAGGTATGGAAGTCCGCAGCCAGGTCCTGCAGGTACTGGGCGATCTGCTGGGGCTCGCGCGAGATGGCGGCATGTTCGACCACCTCGGGAAAGCGCGCCAAGCGGTTCATCAGCGCTTTTTCCTGGTCGGTATCGAGCCGTGCGAGTTGATCCATGGCTTGAACCCGGTCGAAATCGAGGCCTTCTGCCTCGGCCTTGCGCAGTACGCTGCACACTCGGGCGTGCGCATACTGGATATAGTAAACGGGGTTGTCGTTGGACTGGGAGCGGGCCAGGTCGATATCGAAGGTGAGCTGGGAGTCGGCACGGCGTGCGACCAGGAAGTAACGGGTGGCATCGCGGCCAACTTCATCGATCAGGTCGCGTAGGGTCACGTAGCTGCCGGCACGCTTGGAGAGCTTGACCTCGACCCCGGAACGGGTGACCAACACCATCTGGTGCAGCACGTAGTCGGGCCAGCCCTGTGGGATGCCGGTCTCTAGCGCCTGTAGGCCGGCACGAACCCGCGTCACGGTAGAGTGGTGGTCCGCCCCCTGCTCATTGATCACCGTTTTGAAGCCGCGTTGCCACTTGTCCAAGTGATAGGCGACATCGGGCAGAAAATAGGTGTAGTCACCGTCGGATTTGCGCATCACCCGGTCCTTGTCGTCGCCGAAGTCGGTGGTGCGCAGCCACAGGGCGCCATCATGCTCGTAGGTGTGGCCGCCTTCGATGAGCCGCTCTACGGTGGCCTCGACCTTGCCGTCCTCGTACAGCGAGGACTCGAGGAAGTAGACATCGAACTCGACGCCGAAGGCCTTGAGATCGAGGTCCTGTTCGCGGCGCAGGTAAGCCACGGCGAACTCGCGGATGGCGTCCAGATCGTCGGGGTCGCCCTTGGCGGTGACATGGCGGTCGTCCGCGTGCACTGTGTCGCCGGCGAGATAGCTGTTGGCGACGTCGACAATGTAGTCGCCGCGATAGCCGTCTTCCGGCCAGCTTTCATCGTCGGGGCCTAGTCCCTTGGCGCGAGCCTGTACCGAAGCCGCCAGGTTGTTGATCTGGGCACCGGCGTCGTTGTAGTAGAACTCGCGGGTGACATCGTAACCGGTGGCTTCGAGCAGCCTACACAGGCTGTCGCCGATCGCTGCGCCGCGGCCGTGGCCGACATGCAGCGGTCCGGTGGGGTTGGCAGAGACGAACTCCACCTGCACCTTCTGGCCCTGCCCGGTCAGGCTGCGGCCGAAGGTATCGCCGGCGTCGAGCACCGTGGGGATGATCTGGGCGGCGGCATCGGTGGCGGCAAAGAAGTTGATGAAGCCGGGGCCGGCGATCTCGGTCTTGTCGACCGCGGAAGAGGCCGGCAGGGCATCGACCAGCGCTTCGGCCAATTCGCGAGGCTTCTTGCCGGCCGGTTTGGCCAGCATCAGCGCCAGGTTGGTGGCGTAATCGCCGTGTGCCTTGTCCTTGGTGGCATCGACCTTGATGGTCGGTGCGATGTCTTGGGGCAGGTCGCCCTGCTGCTTGAGGGTGGCGAGCGCGTCTTCGAGCAGCGAGATGATGGTGTCTTTCATGAGATCCCGAGTGTCCTGTAACCCTGGCGCAACGCGAGCGGATGACAAAGATGAATCTCGCGGCGGCAGGTATGAATCGTCGCGCTAGGGCGAATGGTGGGTCATTATCGGCAATTGCGGCGTGGCTTTAAACCCTGCCGCGAAGCGGCAAGCTGTAAGCTTGAAGTTGTAAGAGCGCCGCTACGCGGCTGGAAGAGGGAAGAATGGTGCTAAGCGCTCCTTGAAAAAGGGGGTAAGTGAGACTGATATGGTCTTCCGTCTTCCGTCTTCCGTCTTCCGTCTCCCGTCTCCCGTCTTTCAGCTCAGCGTCTGCGGGTCGATATCCAGCGACCAGCGCACACGGCGTGCCTCGCGGTTGCTCTCCAGCCAGGCGGCGAGCCAGGCGCTGGCCTCGTGAAGCTTGCTGCGCTGGGTACTGGAAAGCATCAGTTGCACATGGTAGCGGTTCTGGCGGCGCTCCATGGGCGCCGGTACCGGCCCCAGGCACTGCACCGGGCTGGAGTTCGGGCCCAGCCAGTCACGCAGGGCGCTGGCGGCCGTGTCTGCAAGCGTCGTGACATCGGCCTCGCGGGGACTCTCGAAGCGTGCCAGGGCCAGGAAGCGGTAGGGCGGCAGGTCGGCGGCACGACGTTCCTCGAGCAACTGGCGGGCCAAAGCATCATAGCCGTGTTCCGCCAGCAAGCGCAGATGCGGGTCGTCGCTGTGCAGGGTCTGCACCATCACTCGGCCGGGGTGTTCGGCACGACCGGCGCGTCCGGCCACTTGGATCAGCAATTGGGCGCTGTGCTCCAGAGCGCGGAAATCGCTGGCATAGAGGCCGGCATCGGCGTTGATCACTACCACAAGGGTGACATGTGGCAAATGG
This sequence comes from Litchfieldella qijiaojingensis, assembly GCF_014651875.1. Lineage (GTDB taxonomy): Bacteria > Pseudomonadota > Gammaproteobacteria > Pseudomonadales > Halomonadaceae > Litchfieldella > Litchfieldella qijiaojingensis. Next base: position 41,796 of record NZ_BMXS01000013.1, on the reverse strand, counting down.
TGGCCCTTGGCCAGCATTTGCGTGCCGACCAGCAGGCAGGGGGCGCCGCGTCTGACTTCGGCCAACGTGTTCTCGAAGGCGTCCTTGCGCCGCGTGCTATCTCGGTCGATACGGTGCACGGCCACATCGGGAAACAGGGCAGCCAGAGTCTCCTCGGCGCGCTCGGTGCCAGCACCCAGAGGGCGCAGGTCGGCACTGCTGCAATCCGGGCAGGCATCGGGCAGCGGGCGCTGGCGCTCGCAGTGGTGGCAGGCCAACTGCGGCGGTTGACGATGCAGGGTCAGGCGTGCGTCGCAGCGGTCGCACTCGGCCAGCCAGCCGCATTCGTGACAGGCCAGTGTCGGCGCGAAGCCGCGTCGATTGATGAACACCAGTACTTGGTGGCCGGCGGTGAGTGTCTTGCGGATGGCATCGATCGTCGGGGCGATCAGTCCCCCTTGGCGAGCGCGGCCACGTAGATCGACCAGCTCCAGGCGTGCCGGTGGGTGACGGCTGGCGCGCCGGGTCAGGTGAAGGTGGCGGTAGCGCCCGGCCTGGGCTAGGGCAAGGCTCTCCAGCGAGGGGGTGGCGCTGCCCAGCAGTACAGGGATGGCATGGTGATGGGCGCGAACCACGGCGAGGTCACGGGCGTGATAACGCAGGCCGTCCTGCTGCTTGTAGGAGCCGTCGTGCTCTTCGTCGACGATGATAGCCCCGGGCCTTGCCAGAGGCGTGAAGATAGCCGAGCGAGTGCCGATCACGATCGGAGCGCGGCCGCTGGTGGCGGCCAGCCAGGCATCGAGGCGCTCGCCATCGCTGATTCCCGAGTGCAGCGCGACCACCGGTACACGGAAGCGCTTGCGGAAGCGCGCCAAGGTCTGGGGGGTGAGGCCGATCTCGGGTACCAGCACCAGCGCCTGGCGGCCGCGCGCGACCACGGCTTCGATCAGTTGCAGATAGACTTCGGTCTTGCCGCTGCCGGTCACTCCTTGTAGCAGGCAGGGGTGGTAGCGGTCCAACCCCTCATGCAGTGCGGCGAGTACCGTGGCCTGTTCACGGTTGAGTGATAGCGCCGGCTCGGCCAGCCAACCGCCGCTGCCGGGGGAGGGGCCATCGATCACGGCCTCCTGCTGACATTCGATCAGACCTCTGTCGACCAGCGCGTCGAGCTGTGCGCGGCTGAATCCTTGAGCGGTGATGATATTGCTTGTCAGTCCTCGAGGGTGTAGCCGCAATAGCGCCAGAAGCTCGGCCTGACGGCGGGCGCGCCCGAGCCGCTCGGGAGGGCAATCGCGGCCACTGGCGGTCAGAAACCACCGTTCCCGGGTGCGCGCCTCGAGTGGCCGCCCCTGGCGTAGCAACACCGGCAGCGACTGGTGCAGCGTGTCGCCCAGGGCATGCTGGTAATAACGCGCAGTGAAGCGGCACAGCCATAGCCAGTCGTCGGGCAGCGGTGAGGCATCCAGCCAGGCCGATACGGGCTTGAGGTCGGCCAGCGCGATCTCGCTGTGAGTACGGCACTCGATGACGATGCCCATTACCTCGCGGCGCCCGAACGGTACGCGGACTCGCAAGCCGGGTCGCCAACCTCCGGGAGGAACGTCCGAGGCAGCTCGATAGTCGAAGAGACGTCGCAACGGGGTGGGCACGGCAATGCCGAGCACCGTGGGGTGAGACGCGGGTGAGGGAGTTACTGGCAATTGGCCTCCGGTGTTGGCTCTGCTAGAATAGCCGCCCTCCATGCATGCCTCTGGTGGGCCGCATGGCGATAATCGGTCCGAGTCCGTACGATCCAAGTCCCGTACGACAGACAACCCGTATGCGGTGCCTGGCAAGGATCAGGTGGCGGCATACTGCTTCATGAGGCTTAAAGATGAAACAAGGTATCCATCCTGAATACAAGAAGGTCACTGCCACCTGCTCGTGTGGTGCGACCTTCGAAGTCGGCTCCACCGCTGGCCATGACCTCTCTCTGGATGTCTGCTCTCAGTGTCACCCCTTCTATACCGGCAAGCAGAAGCAGGCGACCACCGGTGGACGCGTCGAGCGCTTCAACAAGCGTTTCGGGGCTGCCGTCAAGCGCGGCTAAGCAATAGCGCTGTCCCAACGTAATGTGCCGTTGCCGCTAGCGTATCGAAAACCCGCCTTGGAGGCGGGTTTTTTGCATTTGGCACGGCCAGCATCGGGAGCGGATACAGCAGGTGGGGGCGTGTTCAGGGCAGCAAGTGCGACACCACGTCCCGCTCTTCGAGAAGTTCCTGCTCCGTGGCCGTCATGCGGTCGCGGGAGAAGTCATCGATCTCGAGTCCCTGGACGATCTCGTAGCGCCCGTTGCTGCAACGGCAAGGGAAGGAATAAAACACCCCTTCCGTGACGCCGTAGCTGCCATCGGAGAGGACGGACATGCTCACCCAGTCATCGGCTGGAGTGCCGAGCACCCAATCGCGCATATGGTCGATCGCTGAGCACGCCGCGGAAGCGGCGCTCGATTGCCCGCGCGCCTTGATGATGGCGGCACCGCGTTGCTGTACGGCGGGAATGAACTCGTCGACTAGCCACTTTTGGTCGACGAGGTCGCGTATCGCTCTGTCACCTGCCAGTGCGTGGCTCACGTCGGGATATAGTGTCGAAGAGTGGTTGCCCCATACGATGAGCTTGCGGATGTCGGAGGTATCGCAGTCGATCCGGTTGGCGAGCTGGGCGAGGGCACGATTGTGATCCAGGCGCGTCATTGCCGTGAAGCAGTGAGGCGCCAGATCGGGCGCATTGCGTTGTGCGATCAGTGCGTTGGTGTTGGCCGGATTGCCAACCACGAGGACTCGCACGTCGCGGCTTGCCACTGCGTTAAGGGCCTTGCCCTGCACCTGGAAGATAGCCGCGTTTTCATCCAGCAGATCCTTACGTTCCATGCCCGGGCCGCGTGGTTTAGCTCCCACGAGAAGTGCGTAGTCGGCATCCTTGAACGCCTGCTCGGCCTGGTCGCTCCAGGTGACGCCTTTGAGCAGGGGGAAGGCGCAATCCCCGAGCTCCATTGCCACACCCTCGAGTGCCCCAAGGGATGGCGTGATATCGAGTAGTTGAAGAATGATGGGCTGGTCCTTGCCCAGCATGTTGCCGGAGGCGATGTGGAACAACAGGCTGTAACTGACTTGTCCAGCGCTACCTGTAACCGCGACGCGTACGGGTGCTTTCATGAACGGACTCCTGATTGTCTAAAGAAAGGGTAGTAGCTGGCATGGATAAAGCCACCGAGAAACGCCGGCGGCGACAGACCGTCTGAAATCGAACGGGTTGTTCGCCGTGGCGATATTTCCTTGGGCATCCCATCTCAGCGTAGTACAGCTTTTGCCGATGCAGTGTCGCGGACAGGCATTGGGATAAGCTTTGATTTATGCTAGGTCGTGTTGCCATAAGGTGTATAAAATATCTGGAAATTCTTTCAAACAAGCGATTAAAAGCCTGGGGCGACAATAACTTGGCGTAAGTTGTGACGCTGAGGGTTTTTCTATATTCTGTCGCGACATCTCCATGACATGGACCGGACAAGACGCATGACAGACGCGAAGAAGCAAGCGGCGCTGGATTACCACTCTCAGCCGATTCCCGGCAAGCTCTCCATCGAGCTGACCAAGCCGACGACATCAGCCAAGCATCTCGCCCTGGCCTATAGCCCGGGAGTGGCCGAGCCCTGCCGTGAAATCGCCAAGAATCCGGAGAACGCCTATCTGTACACCGGCAAGGGCAATCTGGTGGCGGTGATTTCCGATGGTTCGGCGATTCTGGGTCTGGGTAATCTTGGTCCGCTGGCCAGCAAGCCGGTCATGGAAGGCAAGGGTGTACTATTCAAGAAGTTCGCCGGCATCAACTCAGTGGATATCGAGATCAATGCCGAGAGCCCGCAGGCCTTCATCGACACTGTGGCGCGTATCGCCGACACCTGGGGGGGGATCAATCTCGAGGATATCAAGGCGCCGGAGTGTTTCGAGATCGAGCGCGCGTTGGTCGAGCAGTGCAGCATTCCCGTATTCCATGACGACCAGCACGGCACTGCCATTGTCACCGCCGCCGGCATGCTCAATGCTCTCGATATCGCCGGCAAGAAAGTTGAAGACGCCCGCATCGTGTGTCTGGGGGCTGGTGCCGCTGCGGTTGCCTGCATGAAGCTGCTGGTGTCCTGCGGGGCCAGGGCCGAGAATATTTTCATGCTGGATCGCAAGGGCGTGATCCACAGCGGTCGTGAGGATCTCAACCAGTACAAGGCCATGTTCGCCACTGAGACCGAGCGCCGTACCCTGGATGATGCCATCGAGGGAGCCGACGTCTTCGTCGGTTTGTCCGGGCCCAACCTGTTGTCGCCCGAGCAGCTCAAGAAAATGGCAGCCAATCCGGTGGTGTTCGCCTGCTCCAACCCGGACCCGGAGATCCATCCCGACGTGGCCAATGCCACCCGCGACGACGTGATCTTGGCTACCGGCCGTTCCGACTTCCCCAACCAGGTCAACAACGTGCTTGGCTTCCCGTTCATCTTCCGTGGAGCACTGGATGTTCGCGCCACACGCATCAACGAAGAGATGAAAGTCGCCGCGGTGCATGCCCTGAAGGACCTGGCTCGCGAGCCGGTGACCCAGGAAGTGCTGGATGCCTACGAGATCGATTCCTTGGAGTTCGGACGCGGCTACATCATTCCCGCGCCACTGGATTCTCGCCTGTTGGACCGGGTGTCTTCTGCGGTGGCGCAGGCCGCGGTGGACTCCGGAGTGGCGCGCAAGCCTTATCCTTCGCACTACCCGCTGACCAGCGTAGAAGACGTCTATGGTGGCTAAGCAACCGGTCGCTTGACTAGTGTGTCAAAAAAACGCCGGCCCTGGAGGCCGGCGTCTTGTTTCTTACCTCTCACCAACTATAGAGCAACGAGGCACTGGTCGTAAGATCGGTACTTGCGTCGGCGGTCTCAGGGGGCTGCGAATTGTGCTTGATCTCATGTGAGAGGCGCAGCGCCAGGCGAGAATTCAGCTTGGCGGTAAGCGATGACAACGAGCGGGTAGTGACATTGTCATCGGTGGCCTCTATGGACGCTTCCTGGTCGAACGATGCGGTAGAGGAGAACTCCCAGCTATAGGCGAAGGCTCCATAGGCAACGCCCAACTCCTCGGTTTCGTCGTCACGAATGGCGTCGATACGATAGCCAGGGCCGGCTTCCACTGACAAATCATGGGTATCGCTGTCCAGGATTTGTCGGCCGTAACCGCCGATGGTGGTGAACTGGTAATCGAAGCCGCTGAAGCGGTCTTGCTCCCAGCGGGCGAAACCGAACAGATAATGCGGCCCGGAGAGATCGTAGCGTTCGCGACCTGCCACCAGATACTGCTCGGCACTGGTTTCGCCGTCGCGGGTCACGTTGCGGGTTTCGCCGCGCAGGGTGTGAGTCCAGTCACCGGTCAGCCAAGTGAGGCGACCCTTGGCAATCAGGGTTTGGCTGTTGGTATTGCCCGATAGACGGGTAAAACCGAGTTCGGCATCGCCGCTGAATGTGGGGGCATCCTCCTCGGGGGCTGGCGGCGAATAGAAAGGGCTGGCCAGTGCCAAAGGACCTGATGAGAGAAGCACCGTCGTGACCGCCAGGCCGGTCAAAAGGCGTTGCATGGCAAGAACCCCCTGGTTTGCCGTAGGCGCAGTGGTGTCGGAGTGTGACAGGAATGTGTGTTCGCCGACGCGACATCCTTGTCGTGCCGGCGGCAGTCAGTATCAGAAAATGGCTTCGTAGGTACCTGTCCCTTGGGAACCACTGCGGTCTTCCAGCTCGCGCTCGATGGTACGCGGCTGGTAGTCAGGCATGTGGTCGGTATGGAAGATCTCGCTGATGCCGCCGGCCTGGTCGTCGTGCAGGCGGCGCCCGGTTTCCGGGTCGATTCGTGCCCTGACGATCTCGCTTGGGGGTTCCGGTATGGCCTCGGGCTTGCCTTCCAGGGCGCGTCCCATGAAGTCGATCCAGATCGGCAAGGCAGCGCGACCACCATATTCGCCGGTGCTTTCGTTGTTGTCCTTGCCAACCCACACGGTGGTCACCAGGTCGCTGTTGTAGCCAGCGAACCAGGCATCACGCCACTCATTGGTGGTTCCAGTCTTGCCAACGATGTCGTGGCGACCCAATTCCATGGCGGCGCGCCCGGTACCATTCTCGATCACGCCACGCAGCATGTCGCGCAGAATGTATACGGCTGCCGGGTCGGCGACACGGGGGGCAATGGGATAGTGTTCGCCATCGATATCCGTCTCGGTGGCGTCTTCGGCGCACTCCCGGCACGCCACGCGCGGCTTGGCCTCTTCCAGAACCTCATCGTCGTTGCCGCGGGTCACCTTCTCGATGAACCAAGGCGACACCTGGAAGCCGCCATTGGCCAATACGGCGTAGGCATTGGTCATCTCCAGCGGTGTCAGGGAGGCGCTGCCCAACGCCAATGACAGCCCATGAGGCAGGCGCCCTTCGGCAAAGCCAAAACCCTTCAGGAACTCCAGGGTGTTGTCCAGCCCCAGGGTTTGCAGGATGCGCACCGTGACAAGGTTGCGTGATTTGGCCAGGGCTACCCGCAGGCGGGTAGGGCCGAGGAAGTCGCCGCTGGAGTTGACCGGTCGCCAGACATCGCCGGCGTCGGGCATCACCACCGGTGCATCGTTGACCACGGTGGCGGCGTTCATGTTGCCGTTCTGTAGCGCCGCCAGATAGACGAAGGGTTTGAAGATCGAGCCTGCCTGACGCTGGGCTTGGGTGGCGCGATTGAACTTGCTGGCGGAGAAGCTGAAGCCGCCTTGCAGGGCGAGGATTGCGCCGGTATCCGGCTCCAATACCACGATCGACCCTTCGGCATCGGGACGCTGCGACAGTCGCCAGCTACCGTCTTCGTTTTGCAGGATGCGCACCAGATCGCCGCGACTGGCGATCTCGGCAGCCGAGGAGGGTTCCCCTTCGTGCCAGCGGGCGGTGTGGTAACGCCCAGCCCAACTCAAGCCGTCCCAGCCCAGGGTGACGATTTCGCCTTGTTGTGTCAGGACTTCCATTTCGCGGCCTTCGCTCGTCACCACGATGGCGGGTTCCAAGGGGCCATAGCTGGGTGTGCGCTCAAGCACGCGCAGCCAGTTGCTGACGTCGCCGTTGATGCCTTCGATTCGAGTCTGGCTGCTCTGAGCCGCCTGGCGGGCGGTTTCCATGACTTCCGGTGACTCGGAGAGCTCCTCCTCTAGGCCGCTTCGTTCGGTACGTTCCTGGGCCTCGACCAGGCTCGCGGGGATGTCGCGCTGCTCGGGGCCGCGCCAACCATGGCGGGTATCGTAGTCGATGAGGCCGCTAGTCAGCGCCTGGCTGGCGTAGGGCTGTAGTTCACTGTCGAGGGTGGTGTGGATGCGGTACCCACCGGTATAGGCGTCCTCGCCATAACGCTCGACAGCGAACTGCCGCGCCATTTCCGCGACATAGGGAGCGTCGATCTCGACCTGAACCGCGAAGCGGCGAGCAGTGATCGGGGCGGCCACGGCATCCTGATAGGCTGTCTGGTCGATATATCCCAACTCTCGCATGCGATACAGGATCCAGTTGCGGCGGATCAGCGAACGTTCGGGATTGGCCAGCGGGTTGAAAGTCGAGGGCGCCTTGGGCAGGCCAGCGATCATCGCCTTTTCGGCCAGGGTAAGTTCGCCGAGCGACTTGTCGTAGTAGGTTTCGGCGGCAGCGGCAATGCCATAGGCACGATTGCCGAGGAAGATCTTGTTGACGTAGAGCGAGAAGATTTCCTCCTTGCTCAGTACCTGCTCCATCTGCAGGGCCAGCAGGATCTCTCGAATCTTGCGGGTAAAGGTGCGGTCGAGCGTCAGCAGGTAGTTGCGAGCCACCTGCATGGTGATGGTACTGCCACCGGACTGGATATCACCGCCGCTGGCGACCAGTTCGAACGCAGCACGGGCGATGCCCTTGGGGTCGACGCCTGGATGATCGAAGAAGCTGGCATCCTCGGCCGCGAGCAGCGCCTGCACGAGATCCTCTGGAATCTCGTCGAAGCTTACCGGCATGCGACGTTCTTCGCCGAACTCGCCGATCAACTTGCCGTCCCGTGTGAAGACTCGCAACGGTGTGTGCAGTTCGAAATCCTGCAGTTGGCGAACATCCGGCAGGCCCGGCGCGAAATACAGAGCGGCTCCCACTACAGCCAGCACACTGGCCGTTCCTAGCGACAGGGCGAGCCACACTGTCGAGATGACGATCTTTCTGACGAACTTCATGAAGTAGCGGTATCCGTGATGGTCGAAAGCGTTACGGCGGCGATGAGCGAGATGATCCATCAAGCTGCGTATTATAAGAACCCGACAAGAGACTCACCAGCGTTGAAGCGGTCATGGTTACCTGATTGTGTGAGTTCAGGCAATTTCGTGTAACCTCTCATTGCGTATGGCTTGGAGATGCCATGCAGCGGTCGGAGAACAATAGCGGGGACTACCCGCGTTGACCAGGCAAAGGAACTACCTTGGTACGACTGAAAAAGTCCAGCAATGGATTGATCGGGGTCGATATCACCTCGGCAACGGTCAAGTTGATCGAGCTCAAACGCGCCGGAGCCCAGTATCGAATCGGCAGCTATGCCATACGCCCTTTGCGAGAAGGGGCCGTAGTCGAGCGGCGTATCCGTGACATGGGCGAGGTCGTCAAGGCTCTCCAGCGAGCTGTCGACCATGCCCGACCCACTACGCACCAGGCCAGCGTTGCGGTGCCGGCCAGCGCGACGATCACCAAGACCCTGACACTGCCGGCGTCGCTCAACGATAGTGAAATCGAGGCCCGCATCCAACTCGATTCCGACAAGCATATCCCGTTTCCGTTCAGTGAAGTGGCCTTCGACTTCCAACGCCTGGGGCTCAATGCCCACCATGACGACCAGCAGGACGTGCTGCTGGTCGCCTGTCGTCAGCAGGATGTCAGTCAACTGGCCGAGGCGCTACGTCAGGCTGGGTTGGAGACGACAGCGGTAGATGTCGAGACTTTCGCCATGGAACGGGTCTTTGGTGAATTGCGTCATCAGTTGCCATCGTTGAGTGGTGATGACGACTGTGTGGCACTGGTCGATATCGGTGCCACCATGAATGCCTTCCATGTGCTGCGAGACGGTCGAGTCATCTACAGCCATGATACCGTCTTCGGAGGGCGCCGGCTGACCGAAGAGATTCGCAGCCGCTATGGCCTGAGCCTTGAAGAGGCGGCGCTGGCCAAGAAGCGTGGTGGTCTACCCGAGGATTATTGCGCGCTGGTGCTCGATCCCTTTCTCGATACCTTGGTACAGCAGGTCGGGCGCTCACTGCAGCTCTATTACACCGCCGGGCGCCAGCATGAGGTCACACGGCTGGTGCTGGCCGGGGGAACCTGCGTGATTCCCGGCCTTGTCGATCGCTTGGCCGAGGAGAGCGGCATGGAAGTGGCGGTCGCCAATCCTTTCCTGCGCATGAAGGTCAATTCGCGAATCGATCTACCTGACTTGGCGAGCGATGCCCCGGCCATGTTGACGGCCTGCGGGTTGGCAATGAGGGCGCGCGCATGACCATCGAGATCAACCTGCTGCCCTGGCGGGAGCACGTGCGCGAGCGACACCGCAAGCGTTTCTACCTGTTGTTGATACTGACTTTTGCGGTGGGGCTAACGGGCGGTGCTGGCATGGCCTATCACTCTCACCAGCAGCTCACCGCGCAACAGCAACGCAACGATCATATTCAGCGACAGATGGTGCGGCTCGATGACTCGATCCTTTCGATTATCGAGTATGAGGGCATGCGCGATCGGATGCTGGCGCGTATCGGGGCTTTTGCACGTTTGCAGCATGAGCGCGCGCAGACGGTGCGCCTGTTCAACCATCTTGCCGAAAACCTTGAGCAAGGCGTCCACTATACGCGGTTGTCGCGCCAGGGAGATACCGTGCTTCTGGTCGGGTTGGTCGAGAACAACCACCAAGTGTCGGATCAATTGCGCGCGCTGGCCAAGACCACGGTGCTCGAGATTCCGGTGCTCTTGGAAGTCGAGAGCGAAGCCGGTCAGCACCTGCGTCGCTTCAGCCTCAGTGTGGCTCAGCCCCCACCTGCTGGAGAGGAGGCGCGATGAGCCTGTCGAGGGAGTGGCGCCGCCTGCGTGAATTGGACTGGCGTGCACTGGACGTCAAGGAGTCGGGCGCTTGGCCATGGTCGCTACAGCTTTTCTGTTGTCTGTTGGTACTGGGGCTGGCCTTCGGCGGAGTGCACTGGTATCTGGCTGCGCCCAAGGTCGCGGGGCTGGTCGATGCCAAGCATCAGGAGCGCGAGTTGATGCGCGACTATCGCGACAAGGCGGCGCAGGCGGCAAGCCTGCCGGTGGTGCGTAAGCAAGTCGCCGAACTAGAGGAGCGTATTAGCGCTTTACGTGAGATGCTGCCCACCGACGCGGAGATTCCCGCGTTGATCGACCATATCAGCGAAACCGCCATCGGCAACCAGCTCGAGATCGACATCATTCGCTTGCGCAGCCCCGTGGAGCAGGAGTTCTACATCGAGCAGCCCTTCGACATTCAGGTCCGAGGCGATTATCACCGTATTGCCTACTTCCTGGCAGGAGTCGCCAGCTTGCCGCGTATTGTCACCCAACATGATTTCACGCTCGAACCAACTGGCGACCAAGGGGTGCTGCGCCTGTCGATGCTGGCGAAGACTTACCGCTATCGTCCGCCTGGCGGCGGGGATGAGGCGCAATGATGTCCCGGTGGATACTGGTGCTGGCCATGGTCGTGCTGCTGGTCGCTTGTGTCGACCCCGAACTCGAACGCCTGGATCGAGAATTGGCGACGCTGCGTGTCGATCCCCGCGAGGTGGACTTACCTGCCTTACCCGAATTGCCTAGTTCCGCTGATGCCACCTATGACCACGCCGATACCCGTAGCCCCTTTCTGGCCAGACAGCCTGATGCCGAGGAGGCGTTAGCGGGCTCCAGCGAGTTGGCGCCGAATTTGTCACGGCCGAAAGAGCCGCTGGAAGCCTATGTGCTGGAATCCTTGGAACTGGTGGGCACGCTTGTGGTGGGAGGGCGGCATTCCGCTCTGGTAAGAGCGCCGGATGGTCAGGTGCACCGTTTGGCCACCGGCAGCTATCTGGGTACCGATTTCGGACGCATCGTCGACATTGACGGTGACTCGGTGCTCCTGATCGAGGTGATCGCCACCGGCCAGGGTGGCTGGGTCGAGCGGTCGCGGTACCTGACCTTGGATGGCGAATCCAGTCGCCGCAACTGATCACAAAAACGAAATGCCGGACACGGCAAACAACGCAGGGAATGGAAGCCATGCATGACATGATACGCGGCCTGGCCAGTGTGCTGCTGGGGCTGCTGTTGCCACTTTTGGCCTGGGCGGACTCCGCGCCCGTTACTCTCGACTCCCATGAAAGTGAGCGCCTTCCCTACACCGGTGAGCGCATCACGCTGACCTTCCAGGACATCGAGGTGCGGTCGGTGCTGGCGATTATCGCCGATTTCACCGGCCTCAACCTGGTGGCCAGCGACAGTGTCGCTGGTAGCGTGACCCTGAACCTGCAGGACGTGCCCTGGGATCAGGCATTGGATCTGGTGCTCAAGAGCCATGGTCTGGCCAGCCGTCGGGAGGGCAACGTGATCGTGGTGGCGCCGGCCGAAGAACTGGCCAGTCTCGAGCGTCAGGAGATCGAAGCACGAGCGCAGTTGGAAAGGCTGGCGCCGCTTGTGACCGAGATTTTGCAGGTACGTTACGCTAAAGCTGCGGACCTGGCCGCATTGCTGCGTGGTGACGGTGGTTTCGGTCTGCTCACCGAACGCGGCCGGGTAGCCGTGGATTCGCGCACCAATACCTTGATGATCCAGGATACCGCCTACCAGATGCAGGAGATCCGGCGCACCATCGAACGGCTCGATATTGCCGTGCGCCAGGTGCAGATCGAGGCGCGTATCGTGATTGCTCGAGATAGCGCTTCGCGTGAGTTGGGGGTCAACTGGGGGGCAAGTTCGACTCGCGGTTTCCGTTCGCGCGAGCGAGCGGGCGATACGCTCAATCCGCCCGAGGTAAACAATCTGGTGGACAACGTGGCGCGTGACCTCAATCCCCAGGGTTTGAACCGCGCCCGGACCGGCCTCGCCGTGGATCTTGGCAGCGCGGCCAACCCCTTGAGCACTTTTGCCTTCGGCTATCTGTCCGGCGATATCCTCCTTGATCTGGAGCTGCGTGCGCTGGAGAGCGAGGGCAAGAGCCAGACCATTTCCCAGCCGCGTGTGATCACCGCCAACCAACGCGCCGCGGTGATCAAGCAGGGCGCCGAGATTCCCTTCCAGGAGGCGACCTCAAGTGGGGCCACCAGTACCGAGTTCAAAGAAGCAGTGTTGTCGTTGGAGGTGACTCCGCAGATCACGCCCGACAATCGTATAATCATGGACCTGGCGATCAACAACGACACCGTTTCCGAGCGGAGCTTCGAGGGTGCGCCGGCCATCGACACCAATCAGATCGAGACCCAGGTACTGGTCGACAACGGCGAAACCGTGGTGCTGGGCGGGATCCTGACCACCGAGCAGGTCCACAGCCTGTTCAAGACCCCTTTTCTGGGCGACCTGCCCGTCATCGGTAATCTTTTTCGCTATACCCAAGACTCCAATGAAAAGGTAGAGTTGCTGGTATTCATTACTCCTAGAATCATCGAGGACGGGCTGGCAATTCGCTGATGCAGGATTTTCCCAATCTTTTCCTGATCGGTCCCATGGGGGCCGGCAAAAGCACCATCGGCCGCCTGCTGGCGGCCGAGCTTTCGCGCGATTTCGTCGATAGCGACCACGAAATTCAGGATCGCTGCGGCGCGGACATCCCCTGGATCTTCGATGTCGAGGGTGAAGCCGGCTTTCGCGAGCGTGAGCAGCAGATGGTCGACGAGCTCACCCAGCGCCAAGGTATCGTGCTCGCCACCGGCGGTGGGGCGGTGATGCGCGAGGTGAATCGGCGAGCGCTACGCGATCGGGGCACGGTGATCTATCTCTATACCACTGTCGAGCAGCAGCTAAAACGCACCGCCAAGGATCGCAATCGCCCTCTGCTGCGTGGCAACGATCGTGAAGAGATCCTGCGTACCATGTTCGCCAAACGCGACCCGTTGTACCGTGCAACTGCCGACCTGATCGTGCGTACCGATCGCCGTGGCCCTCGCTCGGTGGTCAACGAGATCGTGCGCCGGGTCGGTCGCTTGGTGAACCCACTGCAATGCAAGGCTTGATCATGTCACACGCGATATCCGATGCCCCTCTCACCTTGAACGTCGAACTTGGCGAGCGCAGCTATCCGATCCACATTGGCGCCGGCCTGTTGGGCGATCCACGTTGGCTCGAGCCTTACCTGGTCGGTCGTCAGGTGATGATCGTCACCAATGACACCGTGGCGCCACGCTACCTGGAGCGCGTCAAGCAGGGGCTGTCCGGCGATCGCGAGGTACGCGAAGTCGTGCTGCCCGACGGCGAACATACCAAGACACTGGATTCGGTAAGCCTCATCTGGGATGCCCTGTTAGCCGCTGGCTTCAATCGGCGCTGCACTCTGGTGGCATTGGGAGGTGGCGTGATCGGCGATATGGCCGGCTTTGCTGCGGCCTGCTACCAGCGGGGCGTCGCCTTCATCCAGGTGCCCACCACCCTGCTGTCGCAGGTCGACTCATCGGTGGGAGGCAAGACCGGGGTCAACCACCCGCGCGGCAAGAACATGATCGGCGCCTTCTGGCAGCCGCGGGCGGTGCTGATCGATACCGATACCTTGCGTACTCTTCCCGAGCGAGAGCTTTCGGCGGGGTTGGCCGAGGTGATCAAGTATGGACTGATCCGCGATGCCGGATTCCTGGCTTGGCTCGAGGCGCACATGGAGGAGTTGCGTGCTCTTGACGGAGCGATGCTGCGCGAGGCAATTCATCGCAGTTGTGCCCTCAAGGCCGCGGTCGTGGCCGAAGACGAGACCGAGCAGGGAGTACGAGCCTTACTCAATCTGGGGCATACCTTCGGTCACGCCATCGAAGCGCATCAGGGTTACGGCGCCTGGCTGCATGGCGAAGCGGTGGGGGCCGGCATGCTGATGGCCGCCGAGCTATCGCATCGTCTAGGTTGGCTCGACGACGATGACGTCGTGCGGGTCAGCGCTATCCTCGAGGCGGCCGGTCTACCGAGGGTGGCGCCTGGCAACATGACCCGGGATGACTTCCTCGAGGTCATGCGGCTCGACAAGAAGAATCTCGATAGCCGCTTGCGGTTGATCCTGCTGCGTGCACTTGGCGACGCCTGCGTGCATGACGCCACACCAAAGGCTGAACTCGATGCCTTGCTAGAGACGTTTCCACGCGGCTGAAGTGGCGGTTCCCTTCAGCCGCTGAGTCGTCGCTCGAGCCAGAAAAAGGCGCTTCTTCCTTGGGGAAGAGGCGCTTTTTCGTCTCGCGTGGAGAAGGGTCGCTTTTAGCAATCCGCATGCCTCATGCAGGATCGGCATGGCGAAAATGGCTGATTTTGCATAAAAATCTCTATTCATAGAACGAAATCGTTGATCCTGCCAAGTTATTGACCTGTCAGGTGTTTTCTTCGGTGTTGTTGGCTAACCTGCCGATTTATGGCGATTTTTGTTGTGAGATAAAGGGTGGAGAATTGCGTGAGGGCGCCCTGCTGGCTATGCTGTACAACCTTTTTCGCACCAGAAACAGGCCGCAATAGAGGCTAAATAATAAAAAGTTAACTTTTAAAAATAACACGGTAGTTTTCTGGACACAAGATTTCGTTTTCCTGTGAGGCACGCCCATGATGAGAGGTCTCCACCAGCCTGGCGAATTTCGTGACAACTGCGGTTTCGGGCTGATTGCCCATATGGAAGGGCAGGCTAGTCACGACCTGCTGAAAACCGCCATCGAATCGCTGACCTGCATGACTCACCGTGGCGGCATCGCCGCCGACGGCAAGACCGGTGACGGCTGTGGCTTGCTGCTGAAGATGCCGGCCAGCTTCATGCGTGCCGTGGCCCGTGAAACCCTGGGGGTCGAACTGGGCAATGGATTCGCCGTGGGCAGCATCTTCCTGCCCGACGACGATGCCCGCGAGGCCCAGGCCCGCAAGGTATTGGAAGCCGAGCTCGAGGCGCGCGGCCTGACCGTGCACGGCTGGCGTGACGTGCCCACCGACGCCAGTGTCTGCGGCCCCATGGCCCTGGATTGCCTGCCGCGTATTCGTCAGGTCTTCGTCGAGGCCGGCGACGACCGTCTCGAGGCCAAGCTCAATGTCGACCTGTTCATGGCGCGTCGACGGGCTGAAGAGCAACTGCGTGACGAGGAAGATTTCTACGTCTGCTCGTTGTCGACCAAGGTGTTGTCCTACAAAGGGCTGATGATGCCCGTGGACCTGCCGACCTTCTATCATGACCTTGGCGACGAGCGCCTGGAAACTTCGATCTGTGTCTTCCACCAGCGCTTCTCCACCAATACCGCACCGCGCTGGCCGCTGGCGCAGCCGTTCCGCTTCCTGGCCCACAATGGCGAGATCAACACCATAGAGGCCAACCGTGGCTGGGCCAACTCGCGCAAGGAAAACTTCGTCAGCGAACTGCTGCCCGACATCACCGGGCTCGACGAGATCGTCAACACCACCGGCTCCGACTCCTCTAGCATGGACAACATGCTCGAAGTGCTGATGACCGGTGGCATGGACATCTACAACGCCATTCGCATGATGGTGCCGCCGGCGTGGCAGAACGTCGAAACCATGGATGGCGAACTGCGTGCCTTCTATGAGTACAACTCCATGCACATGGAGCCCTGGGATGGCCCGGCCGGCATGGTCATGACCGACGGCCGCAACGCCGTGTGCATGCTCGACCGCAACGGGCTGCGTCCGGCGCGCTGGGTGATCACCAAGAACGGCTATATCACCCTGGCCTCGGAGATCGGTACCTACGACTACCGGCCCGAGGACGTGGTAGCCAAGGGCCGCGTCGGCCCCGGACAGGTGCTTGGCATCGACACCGAGACCGGCGAGGTGCTGCATACCCAGGACATCGACAACCGCCTCAAGTCGGCCTATCCCTACAAGCGCTGGCTCAAGGACAACGCCCAATATCTGGAATCGGCGCTCACCGAGTTGGCGCGCTTCCAGCCGATGGAAACCGACGAGCTGAACGTCTATCAGAAGATGTTCCAGGTCAGCTTCGAGGAGCGCGACCAGGTGTTGCGGCCGCTGGCCGAGAGCGGCCAGGAAGCAGTGGGTTCGATGGGCGACGACACGCCCATGGCCACACTGTCGCGCCACAGCCGTCTGCTGACCGACTACTTCCGGCAGAAGTTCGCCCAGGTCACCAATCCGCCGATTGACCCGCTGCGCGAAGCGATCGTGATGTCGTTGGAGACCTGCTGCGGCGCCGAGCTCAATGTCTTCGAAGCGACCCCGGAACATGCCCATCGCCTGATCCTGACCACGCCGATCTTGTCGCCGCGCAAGTTCACCGCGTTGGTCAACCAGGACGACCCAGCCTTCGCCAGCTATCACATTTCGCTGGCCTACGACCCCGAACAGCAGGGCCTCAAGCAGGCGATCCTCGAGGTGTGCCAGCAGGCCGAGGAGGCGGCAAGAAGCGGCAAGGTGCTCCTGGTGCTCTCTGACGCCGAGCTCGCCAAGGGGCAGTTGCCGATTCATGCCGCGCTGGCCGTGGGTGCCGTGCATCACCACTTGGGCCGCAAGGCGTTGCGTCCGCGCGTCAATATCGTGGTCGAGACCGGCTATGCCCGCGATGCCCACCAGATGGCGGTGCTGTTCGGTGTCGGTGCTACCGCGGTCTATCCTTACCTGGCCTATCAGGTCATGGCCGACATGCACCGTACCGGCGAGCTCGTCGGCAGCCCGGCGGATGCTCGCGAGAACTATCGCAAGGGGTTGCAGAAAGGCCTCTACAAGATCCTGTCCAAGATGGGGATCTCGACGCTCGCTTCCTATCGCGGCTCTCAGTTGTTCGAGGCTGTGGGACTGCACTCCGAGGTGATGGAGCTGTGCTTCACCGGCATGGCTTCACGTATCGAGGGGACCGGTTTTGCCGAGCTGCAGATGCAGCAGGAACTGCTGGCAAGAGATGCCTGGATCCCGCGTAAGGGCATCTATCAGGGCGGCTTGGTCAAGTACGTGCATAACCACGAGTACCATGCCTACAACCCGGATGTGGTCAAGACGCTTCAGGAGGCGGTGCAGGAGGGCGACTACCAGAAGTGGAAGAAGTTCGCGCAACTGGTCAACGAGCGGCCGGTCGCGACCATTCGCGACCTGCTCTCGCTCAAGGCGGCTCCTGAGCCGGTGCCGTTGGAAGAAGTCGAGCCGGTTGACGATCTGCTGCCACGCTTCGACAGCGCCGGCATGAGTCTTGGCGCCTTGTCGCCGGAGGCCCATGAGGCGTTGGCCCAGGCCATGAACGAGACTGGTGGCCGCTCCAATTCCGGCGAGGGCGGCGAGGATCCCGCTCGCTACGGTACAATCAGAAGCTCCAAGATCAAGCAGATCGCCTCGGGTCGTTTCGGCGTCACTCCGGCCTACCTGGTCAATGCCGAGGTGCTGCAGATCAAGGTCGCTCAGGGCGCCAAGCCCGGCGAGGGCGGCCAGTTGCCGGGTGGCAAGGTCAACGAACTGATCGCCCGCCTGCGCTACTCGGTGCCCGGCGTGACCCTGATTTCGCCGCCGCCGCACCATGACATCTATTCGATCGAAGACCTGGCGCAGTTGATCTTCGACCTCAAGCAGGTCAATCCCGATGCCCAGGTGTCAGTGAAGCTGGTCTCCGAGCCGGGGATTGGCACCATCGCCACCGGTGTGGCCAAGGCCTATGCCGATCTGATCACCGTTTCTGGCTACGATGGTGGCACTGCGGCGAGCCCGATCACCTCGATCAAACACGCAGGCAGTCCCTGGGAGCTGGGCCTACCCGAGGTGCACCAGGCACTTCGTATCAATGGTCTGCGTGACAAGATTCGCCTGCAGACCGACGGCGGTCTGAAGACCGGTCTCGACGTGGTCAAGGCAGCGATCCTCGGCGCCGAGAGCTTCGGTTTCGGCACCGCGCCGATGGTGGCGCTGGGCTGCAAGTACCTGCGCATCTGTCATCTCAACAACTGTGCCACTGGCGTCGCCACCCAGCATCAATACCTGCGCGACGAGCATTTCCGTGGCACCGTCGACATGGTCAAGCACTACTTCCGCTTCATCGCCGAGGAAGTGCGCGAGCTGATGGCCATGCTCGGTGTACGCAAGCTGACCGACCTGATCGGCCGCACCGACCTGTTCGAGGTGATCGAAGGCCAAACGCCCGCGCAGCGCAAGCTCGACTTGACGCCATTGCTCGAGAACGACTTCGTGCCTGCCGACGCACCGCAGTTCTGTCAGGTCAGTCGCAACGTGCCGCACGATCCGGGCGCCAAGAACCGCGAGGTGCTGGAAGCCCTGTTGCCGGCGATCGAGGCCAGGTCCGGCGGTGAGTTCGATTTCACCATCACCAACTGCGATCGTTCGGTGGCGGCGCTGACCTCCGGGGCGATCGCCAAGCGCTACGGCGAAGAAGGCCTGGAAGATGCGCCGATCACCGCACGCTTCATCGGTGTGGCGGGGCAGAGCTTCGGCGTGTGGAACGCGCGTGGTCTCAACCTCTTCCTGGAGGGGGATGCCAACGACTATGTCGGCAAGGGCATGAACGGTGGCTCGATCACCATCGTGCCGCCGGCGGCCAGCACCTTCGAGAGCCACAAGACAGCGATCATCGGCAACACCTGCCTGTACGGTGCCACCGGCGGCAAGCTGTTCGCCGGGGGTACCGCCGGTGAGCGTTTCGCGGTGCGCAATTCCGGCGCACACGCGGTCATCGAAGGGGCCGGTGACCACTGCTGCGAATACATGACCGGCGGTCTGGTTTGCGTACTCGGCGAGACCGGTGTCAACTTCGGTGCCGGCATGACCGGTGGCTTTGCTTACGTGCTCGACGAGGATCGTACTTTCGTCGACAAGTACAATCACGAACTGGTGGAGATCCACCGTATCAATACCGAGACCATGGAGGCCTACCGGCGTCACCTGCGGGAGGTCATCGAGGAGTATGTCGCCCACACCGGCTCCAAGCGCGGTGTGGCGATCCTCGAGGACTTCAGCGACTTCATTCGTCATTTCTGGCTGGTGAAGCCCAAGGCGGCAAGCCTCAACAGCTTGCTTGCCGAATCCCGTCGGCGGCCCGAGTAAGCGGAGGAGACACGACCATGGCAAACCGTTTGAGCAACGATTTCCAGTTCATCGACGTGGGTCGCCAGGACCCGCAAAAGAGAGAAGCGCGCACCCGGGCCAAGGAGTTCGCCGAGATCTACGAGCCGTTCAAGCCGCAGGAAGCGGCCAGTCAGGCACATCGTTGTCTGCATTGCGGCAATCCCTACTGTGAGTGGAAGTGCCCGGTCCACAATTACATCCCCAACTGGCTGAAGCTGGTGTCCGAGGGCAACATCCTCGAAGCCGCCGAGCTGTCGCACCGCACCAATTCGTTGCCCGAGGTGTGTGGCCGGGTATGCCCGCAGGATCGTCTGTGCGAGGGCGACTGCACCTTGAACGACGGCTTTGGCGCGGTGACCATCGGCTCGGTCGAAAAGTACATCACCGACACCGCCTTCGCCATGGGCTGGCGCCCGGACATGTCCAAGGTCACCTGGACCGACAAGCGTGTCGCCGTGATCGGTGCCGGCCCGGCCGGCCTGGGCTGCGCCGATATTCTCGTGCGCAACGGGGTCAAGCCGGTGGTCTTTGATCGTTATCCGGAAATCGGCGGCCTGCTGACCTTCGGCATTCCCGAGTTCAAGCTCGAAAAGCACGTCATGGAACGCCGTCGCGCGGTGTTCGAGGAGATGGGCGTGGAGTTCCGGCTCAATACCGAGATCGGCAAGGACATCGCCATCGAGCGGTTGCTCGAAGAGTACGACGCGGTGTTCATGGGTATGGGGACCTACAAGTACATGCAGGGCGGCTTCCCCGGCGAGGATCTGCCCGGCGTGCACAAGGCGCTCGACTATCTGATCGCCAACGTCAACCACTGCCTGGGCTTCGAGAAGGACCCCGCCGACTATGTCTCCTTCGAGGGGCAGCGTGTGGTGGTACTGGGTGGTGGCGACACCGCCATGGACTGCAACCGCACCGCGATCCGCCAAGGGGCGGCCAGTGTGACCTGCGCCTACCGTCGTGACGAGGAGAACATGCCGGGCTCCAAGCGCGAGGTGGCCAATGCCCGTGAAGAGGGCGTGGAGTTCCTGTTCAACCGCCAACCGGTGGCGGTGATCGGCGAGGACAAGGTCGAAGGCATCAAGGTGGTGCGTACCCGCCTGGGTGAGCCCGATGAGAACGGTCGTCAACGGCCCGAGGTGGTGCCCGGTTCCGAGGAGATCCTGCCCGCCGACACTGTGGTCATCGCCTTCGGCTTCCAGCCCAGCGACATCGACTGGTTCGAGCCGCACAACGTTGCCATCGACGAGCGTGGCCGGGTCAAGGCGCTGGAGCATGGCCCCTTCGCCTTCCAGACCAGCAACGAGAAGATCTTTGCCGGCGGCGACATGGTGCGCGGCTCCGACCTGGTGGTCACCGCAGTCTACGAAGGCCGCCAGGCCGGCGAGGGGATCCTCGACTACCTGGGTGTCTGACGGCCAGCGACATCCCGCGCAACGCAAGGAGGGCGCCACCCATGGGTGGCGCCCATGGGTGGCGCCCTTCGCGTATCTGGATAAATCAGGGATAGCGCCCGCTTCTGCGATTTTCCACCAGCACTTCGAGGATGGCGTTGGCCTCCTGCATGATGGGAGAGGGAGCTTCGCCCTTGCGTCGACTGCAGATCACCGGCGAAGTGATGTTCTTGTCGGCGAGATAGACATAGACGATGCCGTCGCGCTGCACTCGCTTCACCTGTTCCGGCACCAGGGTGATGCCGATATCGGAGGCTACCAGGCCGAGAGCGGTCTGCAGCTCGTTGGCCTCCTGCATCACGTTGACTTTCAGACCGTGGCGGCGGAACAACCCGAGGATGGTATCGGCCAGACTGGGGCGAGGTTTGGCAGGAAACAGGATCAATGGATAGGCGGCGAGTTCTTCCAGTGTTGGGGTGGTGCCTTCCAATGGGTGGCCGACCGGCAATGCCGCCATGATCGGTTCGTCGAACAATGCCTCCTGCTCCACGTCTGGGTCGTCGATCCTGAGCCGCCCGAATCCGATGTCGATGCGTCCCGCCTTGAGCGCCTGGATCTGCTGGACCGTGGTCAGCTCTGCCAGGGTCAGCTCGACATTATCCTTTTGTCGCAATCCTCTCACCAGTAGCGGCAACTGGCCGTAGAACACTGATGGCACGAAGCCGATGCCGAACATCACGCGCTTGCTGCGCGCCATGCGCCGCGTGGCATCCAGGGTGGCATCGACTTTCTCCAGGATCTGCAGGGCATGCTGCTGGAAGAACTGTCCCGTGGCAGTCAGGTGTAGCCCTCGCGGTCCCCGTTCAAACAGATCGGCACCGACTTCCCTCTCTAATTGTTTGATTTGTCGGGATAAAGGGGGCTGTGACATGTGCAGTCTCTCGGCCGCGCATGTCAGGTTGAGTTCCTCGGCGACGACGCAGAAGTACCTCAGGTGTCGCAGCTCCATGATACCTCCAGGGTATGGCTGAGCACTCAAACAATATTGGTTCCGTCTTCTCGCTGCAATCAAACTGCCACTCAATCACCCGATTGGCGAAATTCGGAGCCCTCATGTCATCCGTGATCGAAACCATCGAGACGCTGCTGGTCGATCTGCCGACCATCCGGCCTCACAAGCTTTCCATGACCACTATGGCGCGCCAGACCCTGGTCATCGTGCGCATGCGCCACAGCGACGGCATCGAGGGCCTGGGCGAAGGCACCACCATCGGTGGGCTGAGCTATGGCCCGGAGAGCCCGGAGAGCATCAAGCGCAACATCGACACATATCTCGCGCCGCTGCTGATCGGCCAGCCTTCGGGCAATCTCAATGTGTTGCGTGCCCGCCTGGAGCGTCATGCACGCGGCAACAGCATCGCCAAGTCGGCACTGGAAACCGCACTGCTCGACGCCCAGGGCAAGCGCCTGGGACTGTCGGTGGCCGAACTGCTGGGCGGGGCGCGTCATGATCACTTGCCGGTGCTGTGGACGCTGGCCAGTGGCGATACCCGCAAAGACATCGACGAAGCCTTCCAGCGACTCGAGGACCGCCGTCACTGCGACTTCAAGCTCAAGATCGGCGCTAACCCCGTGGACCATGACGTGCGTCACGTGGCCGCCATCAAGGCAGCGCTGGGTGACCGGGCCAGCGTACGGGTCGACGTCAATCAGGCTTGGGACGAGGCCACCGCCGTACGTGGCATCGCTGCGTTGCAAGACGCCGGCATCGACCTGATCGAACAGGCCATCCCCGCTCGCGAGCATGCCGGTCTGGTGCGTCTCTCGCAGCGTTTCCTGGTACCCATGCTGGCCGACGAGGCAGTACAGGACGCCCGCGATGGTCTGACCCTGGCGGCGAGCGGCTTCAGCGGCGCCTATGCGCTGAAGATTGCCAAGTCCGGCGGGCTGCAGGGCGTCCTCGAACTGGCCCATGTGGCCCAAGCTGCCGGCATTGGCCTCTACGGCGGGACCCTGCTGGAGGGCACCATCGGTACCGCCGCCTCGCTGCATGCCTGGGCGACGCTGGGCGAAATGGCCTGGGGCACCGAGATGTTCGGCCCGCTATTGCTCAAGGACGACATCGTCGTCGAGTCGTTGAATTACCACGATTTCGGCGTCGACCTGCCGAAGGGGCCAGGACTCGGCATCACCCTGGACGAAGACAAGTTGGCCCACTATGCCCGTAACCACTGAAGGGCACGCAAAAACTGAGTCGCGCAAGTCAACGGTCGCGTAGAGACTGAAGAGGAGAGACACATGCTGTTTCAGGTGGAAATGACCGTCAAGCTGCCGCCGGACATGCCGGCCGAGCAGGCCGCCGAGATCAAGGCGACCGAGAAAGCCTATTCCCAGGAGCTTCAGCGTTCCGGCAAGTGGCGTCACCTGTGGCGGGTGGCCGGAAGCTACGCCAACGTCAGCATCTTCGACGTCGAGGACAACGCCGAGCTGCAGGAACTCGTCAGCAAGCTGCCACTCTTTCCCTACATGGAGATCAGCGTCAAGCCGCTGTGTCGCCATCCGTCTTCCATCCGCGACGACGATCGCTGAACGACATGACACGCCAGCCCCTCGGCAAGTGGGCATAACGACAACGATGAGGATAACACCATGAGCGTCAAGATCTTCGACACCCCTGAAGTCCAGGATTTCCTGAAGACCGTCGCCGGTCTCGACCAGGCCGGCGGTAACGAGCGCGCCAAGCAGATCATGCACCGTTTGCTCTCCGATCTGTACCGACTGATCGATGATTTCGATGTCACTCCGGAAGAATTCTGGTCCTCGGTGAGCTTGCTCAACGCCCTGGGTGCGGGTACCCAGTTCGGCCTCCTGGCGCCGGGCCTGGGCTTCGACCACTACCTTGATATGCGCCTCGACGCCGAGGATGAGCAGCGCGGTCTGACCGGCGGCACCCCGCGCACCATCGAGGGCCCGCTGTATGTCGCTGGCGCCCCGGAGGCCGAGGGTTTCGCACGCATGGACGATGGCACCGATACCGATGCCGAGGTGATGTGGCTGACCGGCCAGGTGCGTGACGTCGACGGCCAGCCGGTCGCTGGCGCCAAGGTCGAGATCTGGCATGCCGATTCCAAGGGCGGCTATTCCTTCTTCGATCCGTCGCAGAGCGAGTACAACCTGCGCCGTACCATCCTCACCGACAGTGAAGGCCGTTACCGCGCGCGCAGCATCATTCCCTCCGGTTACGGCGTACCGGAAGGCAGCCCCACCGAGCAGGTGCTGTCTGCCCTGGGGCGCCACGGTCAGCGCCCGGCGCATATCCACTACTTCATCTCCGCGCCGGGTCACAAGCACCTGACCACCCAGATCAACCTGGCCGGCGACCCCTACACCTTCGACGACTTCGCCTTCGCCACCCGCGAGGAGCTGGTGATCGAGGGCAAGCGCATCGAGGATGCGGCCGAGGCTGACAAGCGCGGCCTGGAAGCGCCTTTCACCGAGGTGGTGTTCGACGTCGAACTGGCAAGGACCGACGACCCCGAACTGCAGACGCGCCACAAGCGTCCGCGTGCCCTGGAGAGCGAGGAAGCGGCGAGCCAGCAGGCCAGCCAGGCCAAGGTCTGACGCGTCCCACGAATCCCTGACTGCCAGAACGGGCCCGCCATGGGCGGGCTCACCATGACAACAATCGAGGAGTTTGGATCATGACCGCACAGCTTGATCGACTCGAACAACGCGTCCGCGGTGCCGTCGTCGACGACGCCGAGAACGGCATCTTCCGCTGCCACCGCAGCATGTTCACCGACCCCGAGTTCTTCGAACTGGAGATGAAGCACATCTTCGAGGGCAATTGGTTGTTCCTGGCCCACGAGAGTCAGATCGCCGAGCCGGGCGATTACATGACCGTGACCATGGGCCGTCAGCCCATCGTCATCACCCGCGACAAGGACGGCGAGCTGCATGGCCTGATCAATGCCTGTGCCCACCGCGGCGCGACTCTGTGCCGCCGCAAGCGTGGCAACAAGGGCACCTTCACCTGCCCGTTCCACGGCTGGACCTTCAAGAACGACGGCAAGCTGCTCAAGGCCAAGAACGAGAAGACCGGCGCCTACCCGGACGGCTTCAAGCAGGACGGCTCCCACGACCTGACGCGCCTGCCAAGGTTCGCCAACTACAAGGGCTTCCTGTTCGGCAGTCTCAGCGACGATGTCGCTCCGCTCGAGGAGTACCTGGGCGAGACCACCAAGGTCATCGACAACATCGTCGACCAGGCGCCGGAAGGGTTGGAGGTGCTGCGCGGCACCTCGTCGTACACCTACCAGGGCAACTGGAAGCTGCAGGCCGAGAACGGCGCCGACGGCTACCACGTCAGCACCGTGCACTGGAACTACGCATCGACCATGGACCGCCGCAACTACGATGCCGGTGGCACCAAGGCGGTTGACGCCGATGGCTGGTCGAAAAGCCAGGGCGGATTCTACTCCTATGAGAATGGCCACATGATGCTGTGGACTCGGCTGCTCAACCCCGAGGTGCGCCCGGTCTACACCCAGAAGGACTGGATCGAGGAGCAGCTTGGCGCGGCGCGGGCTGACTCCATCGTCAACCAGACCCGTAACCTGTGCCTGTATCCCAACGTCTACCTGATGGACCAGTTCTCCACCCAGATCCGCGTGCTGCGTCCGATCGCCGTGGACAAGACCGAGGTGACCATCTACTGCTTCGCGCCGAAGGGCGAGTCGGCCGAGAACCGCCGCGTGCGCATCCGTCAGTACGAGGACTTCTTCAACGTCAGTGGCATGGGTACGCCGGACGATCTGGAAGAGTTCCGTGGCTGCCACAACGGCTACCAGGGGCAGCTGGCCGAGTGGAACGACCTGTCGCGCGGCGCCAAGCAGTGGATCGAGGGTGCCGACGACAACGCCCAGGCCATCGACATGAAGCCGCTCTTGAGCGGAGCGTCGCCGGAAGACGAAGGGCTCTACGTGCTGCACCACAAGCATTGGGTGCACGAGATGCTGCGCGCTATCGACAAAGAGCGCAGCCAGTTTATCGCCACGGCATCGGCCTGAGCGCCAAGCGGTTGTGAAAAGAGGAGGAGACGACATGAGTATCGCCTATCACGACATCCAGGCCTTCATCTATCGCGAGGCGCGGCTGCTCGACGATCGTCAGTGGGACGAATGGCTTCAGTGCTATCGCCAGGACGCGGTGTTCTGGATGCCGGCCTGGGACGACGACGACCAGTTGACCCGTGACCCTCAGTCAGAGATCTCGCTGGTCTACTACCCGAGCCGCGAGGGGCTGGAGGACCGGGTCTACCGAATCAAGACCGAGCGTAGCGGGGCGAGCACACCTGAGCCGCGCACCACCCACCAGATCAGCAACCTGGAGGTGCTGAGCCAGGACAGCGACAAGATCGAGTTGCGCTTCAACTGGCATACCTTGAGTCACCGCTACAAGCAGACCGACAGCTACTTCGGCACCTCCTTCTACACCCTGGACGTGTCGGGGGAAAGCCCGCTGATCACTAGCAAGAAAGTAGTGCTGAACAACGACTACATCCACCAGGTCATCGACGTCTACCACGTCTGACTCGGTGCGGGAGGAGAACGACCATGAGCTACACCATTGCCCTCAACTTCGAGGACGGCGTCACCCGTTTCATCGGCTGCAAGGAAGGTGAGACGGTTCTCGATGCCGCCTACCGGCAGAAGGTCAATCTGCCGATGGACTGCTCCGACGGTGTCTGCGGCACCTGCAAGGGACACTGCGAACAGGGCGCCTTCGACATGGGCGATGACTACCTGGAAGACGCGCTCTCCGATGAGGAAGCCGCCGAAGGGCAGGTATTGACCTGCCAGATGGTGCCGTCCTCGGACTGCGTCATCCAGGTGCCGGTGGCTTCCACTCTGTGCAAGACAGCGGTGGGCAAGATCGAAGGCACCGTGGCCGTGGTCGAGCAACTCTCCGAGGACAGCATCGAGCTGGCCGTGGATCTGAATGATGACGCCGAGCTGACCTTCCTGCCCGGCCAGTACATCCACATCGACGTGCCGGGCAGCGATCAGCACCGTTCCTATTCCTTCAGCTCCAAGCCGGGGGAACAGCGTGCCACCTTCCTGATCCGCAACATTCCGGGCGGCGTGATGAGCGGCTACCTCACCCAACGTGCCGCCGTGGGCGATCGCCTGAGCCTGACCGGACCGATGGGCAGCTTCTACCTGCGCGATGTGAAACGCCCCATGCTGATGCTGGCCGGCGGTACCGGGCTGGCGCCTTTCCTCTCCATGCTCGAGCAGTTGGTGGAGAAGGGGTGCGATCAGCCGGTACACCTGATCTATGGCGTCAACAAGGACGACCATCTGGTCAAGGTGGATGCCCTGGACGCCTTCGTCGAGCAGCTGCCGACCTTCACGTACACCACCGTGGTGGTGGACGAAGGTAGCCGCAATCCGCGCAAGGGCTATGTGACGCATCACATGGATGCCGAGGTGATGCACGACGGCGACGTGGATGTCTACCTGTGCGGGCCGCCCCCGATGGTCGATGCGGTGCTGCGTCACTTCGACGACGAGGGCATCGTGCCGCAGAGCTTCCACTACGAGAAATTCACCCCCAATCAGGCGCCCGGGGAGGCGGCATGAGCATGACTCGCTTTGCTGACAAGGTAATGGTGATCACCGGCGCCGCCCAGGGCATCGGGCAGCGTGTCGCCGAACGCGCGGCAGCGGAGGGCGCACGCCTGGCGCTGGTGGATCGCGCCGACTATGTCCAGGACGTGGTCGCCAAACTCAAGGAGCAGGGGGTGGAGGCCATCGCCCTGCAGGCCGACCTGGAAACTTGGGAAGGCGCCGAGCAGGTCATGAACCAGGTCCATGAGAACTTCGGCCGCATCGACATCCTGATCAACAATGTCGGTGGCACCATCTGGGCCCAGCCGTATGAACACTACCAACCGGAACAGATCGAGGCCGAGGTGCGTCGCTCGCTGTTCCCGACCCTATGGTGCTGCCGGGCGGCACTGCCGCACCTGCTGGAGTCGAAAGGCAATATCGTCAATGTCTCGTCGGTGGCCACCCGTGGCCTGATGCGCGTGCCTTATGCCGCGGCCAAGGGCGGGGTCAACGCCATGACCGTGGCGCTGGCCTTCGAGTACGCCGGGCATGGCATCCGCGTCAATGCCACGGCGCCGGGCGGCACCGAAGCGCCACCGCGCAAGACGCCGCGCAACGATGCCGAGCCGACCGAGCAGGAGAAGGCCTGGTACCAGACGCTGATCGACCAGACCAAGGCCTCCAGTTTCATGGGGCGCTACGGCACCCTCGACGAGCAGGTCGGCCCGATCCTGTTCCTGGCCTCCGACGACTCCACTTATATCACCGGTACGGTGGTGCCGGTGGCGGGCGGCGACCTTGGCTAACGTATCTTTCCAACCCACTGATGAGTGAGTGGCACCGGGAGCAGGTCGCAGCGAAGGTCATTCGCCATGGATGGCGAATGTAGCGCCCAGGGAAGGGTTTACAGCGCCTTCGCGCGGGGCCGGCCTTCCGGAGGCCTGCTCCCGGGCAGCCCTACCGCACCCAACGAAGCAAAGACGATTCCAAAGACAACAATTCCCCTGGAGCACACCGTGAAACATATCGAGAAAGGCGTGAGCCTCCGGCATGCGCCCTCTGACTTCGTCAGAGATCTCAACGTCGATAACGTCAGCGCGGGTATCGTCGCTGGCATCTTCGGCCTCAGCGCCGGCATCATCCATATCAGTGCCGGGACCGCCGCGGGGCTCGATTCCCACTTCATCATGATCTGGGTCATCAGCTACCTGATGATCAACGGCCTCTTCGGCCTCTTCATGCCTGCGTACTATCGGCTGCCCCTGCCCATGGCCAACTCCATTCCCGGGGCGTTGCTGTTTGCGGCGATCATTCCTGTCGTGGGGCTCGAGGCTGCCCTGGGGGCGACCCTGATTGCTGGTGCCATCTCCCTGGTGGCCGGTCTGGCCGGGGTGATGGGCATCGTGATGAAATTGATCCCCATGCCCATCGTCATGGGCATGGTCGCCGGCATCCTGCTCAAGTTCGGGCTCAACATGGTGGCACCGCTGGAAAACGCCATGCTGCCGGCGGCCATCATGATCCTTGCCTTCTTCCTGTCGGCGCGTCTGCTTCGCAAGATACCGCCGCTGATCGTTGCCATGTTGGCCGGTATCGCCTACATGGCCTACTCCGGCGTCGACTTCTCCGGTGTGGAGTTCTCGGTGACCTTCCCCGAGTTCATCGTGCCAGAGTTCACCCTAAACGCCTTCCTGGCCTATGGGCTGCCGCTGGCCCTCATCCTGGTGGGGATGGAGACACCCGCTGGTGTGGGCCTGGTCAAAGGCATGGGCTACAAGGAGGTGCCGGCCAACGCCATCACCGCCGTGGGCGGCTTAGGCACCATGATCTCCGCCTTCTTCAACCTGCACAGCACCTGCATCGCGGCGCCGATGACCGGCATCTGTTCCTCGCCGGAGGCGGGTCACCGTGACAAACGCTGGGTGGCGGCGGTGATCGCCGGGGCCATCTTCGTGGTGGGTGCCCCCTTCTATGGCTTTGTGGTCAGCCTGATCGAAGCCATGCCGGGCTACTTCATCGCCATCATCGCCGGTCTGGCCCTGCTCCGTGTAATCACCTCCGCAATGCATATGGCGTTCTCGGGCAAGCACGAGATGGGCGGGTTGTTCTCCTTCCTGATCGCTGCTTCCGGCCTGCAGATCCTGGGGATCGGCTCTTCCTTCTGGGCCCTGGTACTGGGCGTCTTCGTCTCGCTGATTTTTGAAACCAAGGACTTCGAATTCATCCTGGAAAGAAAACCGTTGGCGAATTGATGATCTCATGTTGAGCAGCGCAGGTTTTGTGTTGGTCGCGCTTTCCAGTCGCTGCATCGAGCACTGAACCGAAATCCTCCTTGCCCGTACTCGCCTCAGGCAGTACGGGCTTTTTTTCGTCTATGAGACGCTAGCAGCATTATTCTTTTGTCGAAAAATGGCCTGTCGATAACGCCGATTTGTCAGAGGTCATCGATGCCGGAGAGGTGCAGATCCGTCGAAATACATGACCGTTCCCTGTCTGATCGCTGCCGACAGGCCAGGTATATCGCCTTGATCGGAGGGCGCACACAGCCCCAACACTGATTCCGCTCCGGAAGCGCCTGTGTATCTGCATGATTGCATTGGAGAAAGTCGGGAGTTGTTGAGGGGGAGTCGGACGACAAACGAGTTCCCTGAAATGCCGCAAATCAAAGTAGCTCGGAATGGCGATGATACCTCTCAGGTATGGTGGCGAACTCAAACGATATTGGTGACAGCTTGCCTCGGCCGCCAGAATCATCTCCAGAGACGGAAACATATCGTCCACGACCCGGACTCAGGACGAGCCCCTGCCACGTCTTTCCAGGACTTGATGCAGGTATAACGACAACGATGAGGCAATGAGCATGACCGTCAACCAGTACTTCGAACCCTCAGACATCCAGGCTGTTTTCCACGCCGGCAAAGAGTGCGATCCGCATCTCGACGAACCATTGGATGCCGAAGCCTGATCGCATCCTCTTCTCGACGCCTTCCTGACCCAGCAACGCAAGCCATATTCCCTCGCTTCCCTCGGTTGCGATGGGTCGGGGGAGCCTTGCCATAACCATAAGACTCAACCCTGGTGACTCACATGAATAACATCTTCAAGAAAACCGCTGTCGTTTCTCTGGTCGGTGCCGGTGTCCTGGCAGCCAGTATCGCCAATGCCGATGAACACCCCGTCAAGCTCGGCCTGTTGCTGCCCTATTCCGGTACCTATACCGCCTTGGGCGAGGCCATCACCAATGGCCTGAAACTGGCCATCGAACAGCAGGACGGCCAGCTCGGCGGGCGCGATGTCGAATTCGTGGAATTGGACTCCGAGGCCAACCCCTCCAAGGCGCCCCAGAACATGAGCCGTCTGGTGAAGGGAGACAACGTCGATTTCGTGATCGGCCCGGTGCACTCCGGCGTGGCCATGGGGATGTTGAGGGTGGCCAAGCAGACCGGTGCGATCACCATCATTCCCAATGCCGGGCTGGGTGCTGCCACCAATGAGCTGTGCATGCCCAACGTCTTCCGCACCTCTTTCAGCATGTGGCAGAACAGCTACCCGATGGGCAAGGTCGCCTACGACCAGGGGCACCGCAAGGTCGTGACCATCACTTGGGACTATGCGGGCGGCAAGGAGGATATCGCCGGCTTCGAGCAAGCCTTCACCGAGGCCGGCGGCGAGATCGTCGAAGAGATCCTGGTGCCGTTCCCGAGCACCGAATTCCAGAGCTACCTGGCGCAGATCGCCAGCCTGAAACCGGATGCCGTCTATACCTTCTTCGCTGGTGGCGGCGGCGTCAGCTTTGTGCGTGACTACGCCGCTTCGGGCCTCAAGGACAGTATCCCGTTGCTCGGTTCTGGCTTCTTGACGGAGGGCAACATCGCGGCCCTGGGCGATGCCGGGGATGGGGTGCTGACCACCATGCACTATGCCGAGACCATCGAGAGCGAGGCCAACCGCAATTTCGTGGAGGCCTATGAGGAGGCCTATGGCGAGCTACCGGATACCTATGCCGTACAAGGCTATGACACCGGCATGATGCTGGCTCAGGCCATGTACGCCGTCGACGGTAATACCGAGGATAAGGAAGCCCTGATCGAGGCGTTCTCCAAGGTGCACTTGAACAGTCCACGAGGCCCCATGACGTTCTCCGACTCCCACCACCCCATCCAGAACGTCTACCTGCGTGAAATCCGCAACGGCAAGCACGACGTCGTCGATGTCGCCTACGAGCAACTCGAGGTGCCGGACGATGCCTGCCGCATGTGATTCGGTGAACCCCTGACTTCCGGGACGGGGTCGGCCCGTCCCGTGCATCGCGGAGGAGATCATCATGGATCTCACATTTTTCGGCGTGCAGCTCCTCAACGGGCTGCAGTACGGCCTGCTGCTGTTTCTGATCGCCAGCGGCCTGACCCTGATCTTCGGCATCATGGGCATCATCAACCTGGCCCATGGCGCCATGTACATGATCGGAGCCTACCTGGTCTATGACCTGACCATGCGCTTGGGCAACTTCTGGCTGGCGATCCTGATCGCCATCCCCATTGCCATCGTGCTTGGCTTGATCATCGAGCGGCTGTTCCTCGATACGCTTTACAAGCGCGATCACCTCTATCAGGTGCTGCTGACCTTCGGACTGATCCTGGTCCTCAACGAGGCACAGCGCATCATCTGGGGCGGCGACGTGCACAGCGTACCGGTCCCAGCGCCTTTCGATGCCAGCCTGCAGCTCACCGATAACTTGCAGTACTCGGTCTACCGTCTGTTCGTCATGGGGGTCTGCCTGGCCCTGGCCGGTGCCATCTACTGGGTGATCCGCCATACCCGGCTGGGGATCATCATCCGCGCCGGCGCGGTGAACCGCGACATGGTCGAGGGCCTGGGCATCAACGTGCGCACCCTGTTCA
Source organism: Litchfieldella qijiaojingensis (assembly GCF_014651875.1). Taxonomy (GTDB): domain Bacteria; phylum Pseudomonadota; class Gammaproteobacteria; order Pseudomonadales; family Halomonadaceae; genus Litchfieldella; species Litchfieldella qijiaojingensis. The sequence continues at coordinate 9,599 of NZ_BMXS01000013.1, read as the reverse complement.
CGCTGATCTTCAGCGTCGGGGTGGCGCTGACCGCCTTCGCCGGCATGATCGCGGCACCGCTGACCTCCATTGCCCCGGGAATGGGCGACAGCATCCTCATCACTTGTTTCGTGGTGGTGGTCATCGGCGGTATCGGCTCGATCAAGGGGGCCTTCTGGGGCGCCATCCTGATCGGCATGGCCGAGACCTTCGGCTCGGTGCTGATTCCCAGTCTCGCCAGCATGGTGATCTACCTGATCATGGCCGCCGTGCTGCTGGTCAAGCCACGCGGGCTCTTCGCCTGAGGAGGCAGTCATGTTGCACAGTTATCCCAAGCGCGTCTATTTCATCATGCTGGCGCTGACGGCGATCGTCGCGACCTTTCCCCTGTGGGGCGCAAGCGTATTCGGCGGCCAGTCCGACTTCATTCTGGAAAAGCTGACCCTGATGCTGATCCTGGCGCTGTTCGCCATGAGCCTCGACCTGCTGGTGGGCATCGTTGGCTTGGTGAGCCTGGGCCATGCGCTGTTCTTCGGCGTCGGTGCCTACACCCTGGCGCTGGCCAGCCCCGATTTCAGCCCCGCCTCGCTGTGGTGGATGCTGCCACTGGTGATGGTGGTCTCAGCCGTGGCAGCGCTGGTGGTGGGGGTACTGGTGATCCGCACCAAGGGCATCTTCTTCATCATGACCACCCTGGCCTTCGGGCAGATGCTCTTCTACCTGGTCAGTACCTCGCCCTTCACCGGAGGCACGGACGGGGTCTTCATCATGTTTCGGCCGAGCCTCGCGGTGGGCGAAACGACGTTACTCAACCTCGACGATCCGCGCACCTTCTTCTACTTCTGTCTTGGGGTGCTGGTGGCCGGCTACCTGTTCCTGCGTTGGTTGACCCGCTCCTATTACGGTCAGGTGCTCGACGGCATCCATGACAACGAGCACCGCATGCAGGCCCTGGGCTATGCCACCAGCGGCTACAAGCTGATCGCCTTCGTCATCGCCGGGGTGATGGCGGCGATAGCCGGCATGCTGGCCGCCATGCAGTACGGTTTCGCCAACCCGGCCCAGCTCGGCTGGCATACCTCCGGCGAGGTGCTGATGATGCTGATCCTGGGGGGTATGGGCACCATCTTCGGTCCGATCCTCGGCGCCTTCACCTACGAGATCCTGCTGTTCGTCTTCGAGCATCTCACCACCCACTGGCCGATCCTGATGGGCTTGACCATCATCGTCGCGGTACTGGTGCTGCCGCGTGGGATCGCCGGCCTGATCATCGCGCCGCCCGGCAAGGCGGAGCTGCTGAAGACCTCGTTGCTGCGCCGGTTGGCGAAGGGGGGCCGCAAGCCCCGGACCGACGCCCACCCCCATCAAGCCGTCATGCCGAAAGGGAGGGCTGAGTCATGAACCAAGAACCGATCCTGGCGACCCATGGCCTGACCCGTCGTTTCGGCGGCCTGGTGGCGGTCAACGAGGTCGACTTCGACGTCAAACCTCATGAAATACACGCCATCCTGGGGCCCAACGGCGCCGGCAAGAGCACCCTGATCAACCTGCTCTCGGGGGAGATTCCGCCTTCCGCTGGCGAGGTTCGCTATCGTGGCAAGCCCATACAGGGCAAGAGCGTGCGGCAGATCGCTCGCATGGGCATCGGCCGCAGCCATCAGAAGACCAATATCTTCCCGCGACTCAACTGCCTGCAGAACTGCCAGTTGGCAGCGCGCATCCACATGGGCGGTGTCTTCTCCAGTTGGCGTTCGCGCCAGCAGGCCCGGGAAGTCAACGAGCGGGCCCTCGAGGTGCTGGAGACCTGCCAATTGGTCCATCGGGCCTACACGCCCGCCGCCGACATGAGCTATGGCGAACAGCGCCAACTGCAGATCGCCATGGTACTGGCGACAGCCCCCTCGCTGATGCTACTCGACGAACCCATGGCAGGAATGGGGCGAGAGGAGACCGCCCAAGTCACAGAGCTGCTCGCGAGCCTCACCGACCGCTACACCCTGGTGCTGATCGAGCACGATATGGACAGCGTCTTCCGCCTGGCCGACCGGATCACCGTGATGGTGGACGGCTGCGTGCTGGAAAGTGGTTCCACCGATCAGATCCGTCGCAGTGAAAAGGTGCGTGACGTCTATCTTGGACGGCACCACGAGGAGGTAATGGCATGACGGCAGCAGCACAGATCACCCCCTTGATCGATGCCCGGGGGCTGCACACCTTCTATGGTGAGAGCCATGTCCTGCATGGTGTCGACCTGACCTTGATGCCCGGCGAGACGCTGAGCCTATTGGGGCGCAACGGCATGGGCAAGACCACCACCTTGAAGTCGATCCTCGGCTTCGTTCCGCCGCGAGAGGGCGAGGTTCGCATCAAGGGGGAGTCCACCGCCAAGCGTCGCCCCTGGCAACTGATCCGCCAGGGCATCGGCTATGTACCGGAAGGGCGGGGCATCTTCCCCGGCATCAGCGTGCGCGAACACCTGGTGATGGCCGCTAGGCCCAACGAGCGGGGAGAGTCCACCTGGACTCTCGAGAGGGTACTGGACACCTTCCCGCGCCTCGGTCAGCGGATCAACCATGACGGCTCCTTTCTCTCCGGGGGCGAACAGCAGATGCTCTCCATAGGCCGTGCGCTGACCACCAATCCGGACCTGATCATCCTCGATGAGGCCACCGAGGGTCTGGCACCGCTGATCCGTGACGAGATCTGGAAGATCATCCGTGAGATCAAGGCCTCCGGCATTGCCTGCATCATCGTCGACAAGAACATCGACAACCTGTTGGAGGTGGCGGAGAAGCACATCCTGCTGGTCAAGGGTGAGGTGGTCTACAGCGGCGACGCCCAGGGCCTCAAGGACGATCCCTCCATCCTCGACACCCACCTCGGCGTCGCCTGACCTTCCATTTCACCACTCTACAGGGAGCCACTTATGCGACTCCACAAGGACTGGTCGATACCTGCGATCACCGCTGGCTTCGTAGCGGTGCTGGTATCCTACTCCGGCCCCTTGGCGATCTTCTTCCAGGCTGCCCAGAGCGCCGAGATCTCGAGTGCCATGATGACCTCCTGGGTCTGGGCGATCTCGCTGGGCGCTGCCGTCTCGGGCATCCTGCTCAGCCTGTGGCTCAAGGTGCCGGTGGTCACGGCCTGGTCGGCGCCGGGCACGGCGCTGCTGGTCACGCTGTTCCCCGACCTGTCGCTGGGTGAGGCGGTGGGAGCCTATCTCACCGCGGCGGCGGTGATCTTCGTGATCGGCGTGACCGGCTCCTTCGACCGCATCATCCAGATGATCCCGCCGGGCATCGCCAGCGCCATGATGGCGGGGATCCTGTTCCAGTTCGGTGTCGGAGTGTTCGTGTCGCTCGAATCGGTGCCGGCGCTGGCCATCGGCATGATCCTGGCCTACCTGCTCTTCAAGCGGCTGACGCCGCGCTACAGTCTGGTGTTGCTGCTGATCGTCGGCATCGGCCTGGCCGTCTGGCTGGAGGGCGCCAGCCTGAAGGGCGTGACGCTGCAACTGGCCGATCCGCAGTTCATTCGTCCCGAATGGAGCTTGAGCGCCACCCTCAGTCTGGCCATTCCGCTGGTGCTGGTCAGCCTCACCGGGCAGTTCCTGCCGGGCATGGCGATCCTGCGCAGTTCCGGCTATGACACTTCAGCCAAATCGATCGTCACCGTGACCAGTCTGACCTCTTTCGTAACGGCCTTTTTTGGTGGCATCACCACCGTGATCGCGGCCATCACCGCAGCGATTTGTACCAGCAAGGAAGCCCATGAGGATCCAGGCAAGCGCTACGTAGCCGGGGTCGCCAACGGCGTCTTCTACCTGATTGGTAGCGCTTTCGCCGGCACCATCGTGCTGCTGTTCACCTCGTTGCCCGGCGAGTTCGTCGCGGTGTTGGCGGGCCTGGCGCTTATCGGCGCCATTGCTAGCAACGTCAGTGCCTTCGCTGCCCACAAGGATCACCTGGAAGCCTCGGTCATCACCTTCATTGCCACGGCCTCCGGTGTCAGCTTCCTGGGACTGGGGTCGGCCTTCTGGGGTGTGGTCATCGGCGCATTGGCTTACAACACCCTTCACCGGCGCTTTACGACGGATAGCGAGGCCAGGCAAGCGGGGGATGGCACCCGATGAACCTCATGCAACGTCAACAAGTACAACAGTGATCGAGGTATCGAGATGCGCACTCTCCATGTGGCAGTAGATGAATCGACAAACTCTCTGCGGAGCATCGCACTTGGCGAACTGCTCAATCGGCAGCTCGATGGCCGGTTGGTGCTGACATCCGTGGCCACGCAGGTAGACAAGCGGCGCGAGGCCTTGTGGCAGCGACTTGGCGAGGAAGGACTCGAGCGGTACCGGGATGGCTTGCGAGTCGAGCAGGGAGATGACGCGGCCCAAGTGCTGGCCCAGCTGGCCGCGAACCCAGACGAAGCGTTGCTATGCATGACCTCCCATAGTCGCCGCCCAGTCTCCGAACTGTTCCTGGGCAGTGTGGCGGCAGCCGTCGTGCAGCATTCCAACGCCTTGGTGGTACTCGGAGGGCCGCGATTCAATCCCTTGGTGCAGGAACGGGTCGAGACACTGATGGTCTGTGTCGATGGTTCGAAGCTTGCTGAAGCGGTGCTGCCTCGGGCCGTGTCCATGGCCAAGGAGTTGGGCGCTGGGCTTCAGTTGCTGCACGTGGTGGGCACCGAAGCCGTGAAGGCCTCTGCGCTTCCTCAGGGGATCCGCGCGACTGAGCCGTCGGACCCTGGTGGCCATGCCGATATCATGGAATCGGGCTATATCCACGCTCTCGCTTGCCGCATCAAGGAGGAGTATGACTTCGATGCGGACTGGGAGGTGTTGCACGGTTACGAGCCGGCCGAATCCATCGTCAGCTATCTCGCTGACCAACCCAACGTCATGGCCGTGATGACGACCCATGGGCGCAGTGGACTATCGCAATTGGCCGCCGGCAGTGTCAGTCACGAGGTCCTGCATGAGGCGCGTTGCCCAGTGGCGGTGATGCGGCCGGCTGCTCCTCAGGACTCTGCAAACATCTCGTGGATCAGGCTGCGCAGCCACTGATTGCCAGGATCCTGGTGAAACCGGCGGTGCCAGAACATGTTGATGGGAACCTCGGGAAGCTCCAGGGGATGAGGGTAGGCACGCAGTGAAAACCGGTCCTCGGTGGCCTCGGCCAGCTTGTTGGTGACGGTCACCACCAAGTCGGTGGTGCTGACGATATAGGGCACGGCGACGAAGTGGGGGACCTGAAGGCGCACCGGTCTGGTGATGCCGCTCTTGGCGAGCAGTTCTTCCACCTTGCCATGCCCCGTGCCCTTGGCGACGACCAGGATGTGCTGGGCCGAGGTGAAATCCTCACGGGAGAATCCACCCTTGGCCAGGGGGTGCCCGTCGCGCATCAGGCAGACATAGCGTTGCACGAATAGCCGCTGCTGATAGAACCCCGCCCCCAGTTGTGGAATCCATCCCACCGCCAAGTCGATATTGCCCTCTTCCATTTCCTGTTTCATATCGAGAGTGTGGCTGCGGGTGGTGCTGAGCGTGACGTTCGGTGCCTCCCTGGCCAGGCGCAGCATCAATTTGGGCAGGAAGTAGATCTCGCCGATATCCGTCATCGAGATATTGAACGTGCGCTGGCTGGTTGTCGGGTCGAAGTCATGGGAAAGGCTGAGCGTCTCCTGCAGGCTGGAGAGGGCCTCGGAGACAGGGGCGTGGATGCGAGTGGCATAGGGCGTCGGCATCAACCCCTTGGACGTTCGTTCGAAGAGCTCGTCACCCAACAGCTTGCGCAGCCGCTTCAGTGCGTGACTCACCGCTGGCTGGGTCAAACCGAGATGCTGCGCCACCAGCTGTGTGTTGCGCTTCTGGTAGAGAAGGTCGAACACCACCAACAAGTTGATATCGATATCCGACAGCTTGAGCATAAGAGTTCCTTTCCAAACTCTCTTGGGTGATGGGCGCCGGGGGCAGGGCGCAGTGAAGGTCATTTGCCATGGATGGCAAATGTAGCGCCCAGGGAAGGGTTCACAGCGCCTTCGCGAAGGCCTGCCCCCGGAACAGCCCACTCCATTGGTGTGGTTGTGAAATGAGCTCTAAGTGCCTGTCTCCGGCAGCGCCGTGGCGGGATGCATGGGGCCACTGGGCAAGGTGATATCGCCGCCTTTCAGGGCTAGACAAACGTCTATCCCGCCCTTGTCTTGTGTTTGTAATTATCTGGTTTTTCTGGATATTACCGCCATTTATGCAGTGAATGAAAGCCGCTTCGTTGTGGGGGGTGCAGAGGGCACATAGCCTTGTGACACATAACCACAATCATCCCCCGACAGGAGCGGCGATCATGCAGCAACCAAGCGAAAAAGCAGTCCCTCGAGACAAGCGTCTTTCCATCGGCATCGTCGGTGGCGGGATAGGAGGCGTGGCCCTGGCGATCGGTCTTTCCCGGGACAAGAGTCTTGAGGTCAACCTGTTCGAAGCGGCGGCGAAGTTTTCCGAAATTGGTGCCGGTGTATCCTTCGGTCCCAATGCGGTGCGGAGCATTTCCCTGCTCGGGCTGGAGGAGCCCTACACCCGGATTGCCGACAAGTCGCCGCAGCCTTTCGAGGATGTCTGGTTCGAGTGGCGACGCTGGCACGACGAGGGCTATCTGGCGGCGAGCATCGCACCAGGGTGTGGCCAATCCTCCGTCCACCGTGCCGACTTCCTCGATGCCCTGGTTGACTGCCTGCCCGATGGCATCGCCCATTTCGGCAAGCGTTGTGCCGCGGTACGTCAGGAACCGGAGAGTGTCACGGTCGACTTCGAGGATGGCACCATCTTTCAATGCGACATCCTGATTGGCTGCGACGGGATCAAGTCCGCGGTACGCCGGCATGTGCTGCCAGAGGAGAGCGACGGCACGATAGAGCCTCGCTGGAGCGGCACCAAGGCTTACCGTGGTCTCGTGCCGGTCGAGGAACTGAAGCGTGCCTTCACCGAGGTGGGTGTCGAGGCGCGTCTTGCCACCGTGCCCCAGATGTATCTCGGCCCGCAAAAACACATCCTGACCTTCCCGGTAAAGCAATCCACGTTGATCAATGTCGTCGCCTTCGTCTCGGATCGCAGCACCGCCGAGCCGCAACTGCCGGCGGGCGAGCCCTGGGTGGTCGAGGTATCTCAGGCCGAGATGCTGGAAGACTTTGCGGATTGGGGCGAGGCGTCGAAGGCCATCCTGCGCTGCATTCCCGAACCGACCCGCTGGGCGCTGCATGAGCTGCCCGAGCTGCCCTGCCATGTGTGTGACCGGGTGCTGCTCATCGGCGATGCCGCTCATGCCATGTTGCCCCACCAGGGTGCCGGTGCGGGTCAGGCGCTAGAGGATGCGTATGTGCTTGCGTCCCTGCTGACGGATGAGCGCTGCACCCGCGACAACGCCGAGCAGGTATTGACGGCATTCGAACGTTGTCGTCGCCCGCGTGCCTGTCGGGTGCAGACGACCTCGCGTGAGGCCGGTGAGGTCTATGAGTACTGCGGTGAGGGCATCGGCAGCGATGAAGAGAAATTGGCCGATGACCTGAAGCACCGTTTCGACTGGATCTGGAATTACGACCCCAGAGCTGGGGTGAGAGAGGTAATGGCGTCATTGGGATGGCAGGAGACGGCTGCGTTCATTTCATGACGGCCCTTGGCGACAACCACCATCCAACAACAATGCATTCTCTGGTGACAACATGAAAAAACTCTACAAGAAAGTGGCCATGGCCTCGGTGTTGAGCGTAAACGTCCTTGCGGCCGGGGTGGCCCAGGCCGATGAACATCCCGTCAGACTCGGTCTGATGCTGCCCTATACCGGCACCTATACCGCGCTGGGGGAAGCTATCACCAATGGCCTGAAACTGGCCATCGAGCAACAGGGTGGACAACTCGGCGATCGTGATGTCGAGTACGTGATACTGGACTCCGAAGCCAATCCCTCCCGGGCACCGCAGAACATGAGCCGCCTGGTAAAGGGCGACAACGTCGACGTCGTCATCGGCCCGGTACACTCTGGCGTTGCCATGGGCATGCTGCGCGTCGCCAAGCAGACCGGTGCGATCACCATCATTCCTAATGCCGGGCTGGGAGCTGCCACCAACCAACTGTGTATGCCCAACGTCTTTCGTACCTCGCACAGCATGTGGCAGGACAGCTACCCGATGGGCAAGGTCGCTTACGACCGTGGCCATCGCAAGGTGGTGACCATTACCTGGGACTATGCCGCCGGCAAGGAGGACCTCGCTGCGTTCGAAGAGGCCTTCACTAGCGTCGGGGGCGAGATCGTCGAGCAGATCCTGGTACCGTTCCCGAGCACCGAGTTCCAGAGCTACCTGGCGCAGATCGCCAGCCTGAAGCCGGATGCCGTCTATACCTTCTTCGCCGGAGGCGGCGGCGTCAGCTTCGTTCGCGATTACGCAGCGGCAGGCCTCAACGCGAGTATCCCGCTGCTGGGCTCCGGCTTTTTGACCGATGGCAACCTGAGTGCCCTGGGTGAGGCCGCCGAGGGCGTCTTGACCACCCTGCACTACGCCGAAACGCTGGATACACCCGAGAATCACGCCTTCGTCGAAGCTTATCAGGCCAACTACGGCGTGATGCCCGACACCTATGCCGTCCATGGTTACGATACCGGCATGATGCTGTCACAGGCGTTGGACAAGGTGGCTGGCAATATAGAAGACAAGGATGCCCTCATCGAGGCTCTGGCCGGTGTAGAGCTCGAAAGCCCCCGGGGGCCGATGCGCTTCTCGGCTTCTCATCATCCCATCCAGAACATCTACCTGCGTGAAATCCGCGAGGGGCGGCATGTGGTAGTCGGTATTGCTTCCGAGCAGCTCGAGGTGCCCGATCGCGATTGCAGGATGTAATTCGACTTAACCGAGTGACTGTGGGGGCGGGCTCGGCTCGCCCTTACAGTCGTTCACCGTCTCCCTGGGGCGTGAATGGAGATCAATAAAGCCGTCGCTCCGACACTCTGGCCCACATCTACTCGACTTTTTGGCTGAAGCATGGGACTTGGCTGGTAATAATGGCTTGGCTTTGCTTTAAGTGTGGCTAATTTGTTTGTGGATTTGAGGTTCGAGTTGTTAAGTGACTTTACATAAGTTTTCCTGCATGCTATGCCAACATTTCCAATCAGGGATGACAAGGGTGGCCCAGCGTTTTGTTGCTCCTCTCACCGACGAGGAATTGGAAGTCCTGACAGCAGCCTATCACCATGGCGAGAAGCGCGCCTTGCGTCGTCGTGCCCACGCCATCTTGCTCAGCCATCAGGGGTACACCATCAATCAGATCAGAGACATCCTGCAAGTGACACGCGATACCATCTCGATCTGGTTCAAGAACTGGGAGACCGCTGGCCTTTCCACTCTGGTGGACAAGCCTCGGTGCGGTCGCCCGTCCATTCTGGATGCTCAGGACGTCGATCGGTTGCAGGATCTCGTGCAGCAACATCCTCACCAGCTTCGGACCTTGCAAGCCCGGTTGCAGGAAGACACTGGCAAGCGCTTCAGTGCGGCGACTCTGCGGCGAGCACTGAAAAAAACGGATACCGCTTCAAACGTATCCGACATTCCCTGAAGACCCAGCGTGACGAGAC
>NZ_BMXS01000012.1 GCF_014651875.1 Litchfieldella qijiaojingensis | reverse complement strand
GAGCTCGATGCCATTGCCCTCGAACTCAATATCCGGCCGCGCAAACGTTTCGACTTCAAGTGCCCCATCGAAATGATGGAAGAGCTGATGGCGAAGTGTCACGAAGGGCCATCATCAATCCAATGACAGTGTTGCACTCAGAGCCTGCATCCGCCAAGCAATAACTACGACTACGTGGTTGTGGGAACCGGTTTTTGTGCTCTGGCGTTTGCCCAACGCGTTTTAGAGTCAAACCCTCACAGCCGCATTCTACTGGTCGAACGTGGCCCCTTCTTCCTGCCGGAGCATTTCCAGAATCTGCCTTTACCCTTTAAAGACACCTTGGGTGGACTTTCTGAAACCTTCCCCTGGACCATGTCCGCCTCTACCTCCCTGGGCCAGGACGGTCCTGTTCGCTGGCAACACGGTATGGTGCCTTTCTTCGGTGGCCGCTCCACGCTGTGGAGCGCATGGTGTCCACGGCCGAATGGTGATGAGTTGGATGGCTGGCCGCAAGCCACTATTGAGGCCGCCCGACGCAACTTCGAGACGGCCGAAAAACTGCTGCGTGTCCAGAGAGCCGACCAGATCGACCAGGGGCGCAGCACGGAAGAATTAAACGTCATAGGTAAAAGTCGACCCGTATACGGCCCCCTTCAGGAATGCATTCAATCTCTGCTACGAGAAAAGGGAGGAAGCGTCGACGGTATTTACCGGACGCAGGCCGCGCCTTTGGCGTCCGCCTCTGAAAACGTCAACGGCATCGACTTCCAGAAGTATTCAACACCAGGCGATATTCTGGCATTGGCCGATAAACAGGCCAAACTGCATGCCGCCGGGAAAGGCGCCAAGCTGGATATTGTCACCGAATGCGTAGTGGAAAAAATCCAGCAACAAGAGATCAATGGTACTCGTCAGGCCACGGCTTTGGAAACCTCCCGAGGTGTGCTGCCTCTGGGAGAAGCGAAACTGATTCTGGCCATGGGAACCCTGCCGCCCACCACTCTCCTGCGCAATTCTTTCCCGGATACCCAAACGCTGGGAGAGCGTTTTTCGGCGCATTTCATCAGTTCCATCGTGGCACGGGTGCCCAAGTCTGAACTGGACCCGGAAGGGCGCTTTGGCGACTTGGAATTGAGTGCCTGTTATGTTGCCGGTGTGGCCAACGGCAGCTATGAGCAGCAATACCATATTCAGCTGTCATCCTTATGGGATGTGAACCCAGCGAAGAACGCAGGTACGGCATTACGCTACATGCCGGATGTGGTGGCAACCGCGTCACAGGCCCAACTGCAATCATCCGAAGGCTATGTGGTATTCGTCTGCGCGGTGCTGGGTGAGCTGGATTATGATAATCCGAAATCCTGGTTCTTACGTAACCATCAGGACCACAATGTCACCACCAATTCACTGTTGCAGGTCACGGAAAACACTCAGGATTTTCAGACTTGGGACGCAATGGATAAGGCCACTTTCGGCATCCTGGAAGAGGTCTTGTCTCCAAAGGGCGCCTCTCAGGTTGAATACTGGCATGGTGACCCGGATCGGGGTGAATGGGGTTCCGAACGACCGAGCCAGAGTCATCGACGGGTTGACGCCCTGGTTCACGAAAGCTCCACTCTGTATATCGGTGAAGATGAGTCCGCCCCTGTGGACCTGAATTATCGATTCAGAGGCAGCAACAATGTGTATGTAACAGGTGGCGGTCTATGGCCGCAGGGCGGTTCATGGAACCCGACACTGACCATGGTGGCCTTGGCCCAGGACCTGGCTGACAAACTGGAAAGCGCGAAATAATCCGGCTTCCGCTCCGACACCACAGGGCTACCTTGCGTAGCCCTGCTTTTTTCAGAATTGGCGCATGACGTTCGAATTTCGGGACGGTAACGCCTATGTACTTGAAGCTCAAACGTTATGTGTCCGAGTTGCCAAAAAAGAAGCCTTCCCGCTCTCCGATTGCACCGGTAAAATGCAGTTATATGGCGATAGTCGAAGCCGCTCCCCCAATCCCAACCCTCATCTATACTCTCTATATCACCCACAACCTGATCACTGGATGTACACCGCTTGTCGCGGTGGGCGGCGAGGAGTCCCTGCATGGCCAAACCCAAGCAGCACGACAGTGACTTTCTGCTACGCAAGGCTGATGACGCTGATATTCCTACCTTGGTCGAGTTTCTTTCCAAGCTGGCCCTGCATGTGGCGGGGGCGCAGACGCAGCGATTGAAAACCAAGGAGCGTCAACGGCTGGTGGAGGCACTTGCCAGTGCACTGGCGGATACGGACAAGCTGATTATCGTGGCAGAGGTGCCGGATTACGGCCTTGTGGGCATGGGGGATGTGGCCGTATGGCGAAACGAGGGCATTTGGGAGCAGGCGAGCGCGGAGGTCGATAAATCCGGGTTTATCGATGATGTGTGGGTGGAACCGGAATTCAGGAAACGCGGTATTTTTACTGCCATGCTCTGGGAGTTGGTGGCTTTTGCCGAGCACCATGGCGCGCAGGAGCTGGTTCTGGAATATTCGCTCGCCAATAAAGAGGCCAAAGCGACCTGGAACACGTTGGGCTTTAAACCCACTGGCGTGCGCGCGGTGGCATTTACCGGAAATGTCAAAAAGATATTGACCGATCGGTCCTCCTGATGGCTGCACTATAGTCCGTGCAGATCGGAAGTGGACTTCCTTCACTTCTGTGGACACGCATCGCTAACCGCTGTGGAGGTGAACAATGCCTGCCAGCGGTTTCTTGATTAGCTTGTATGTCCCTTTTCTGTCGGCTGAGATAGCCTGTCACTCATCGCCATTCCCACCTATCAATCGTAGCTAAAGCAGCTCCAACAGGGCTTCGGTCCCGCCTCATCTCATATGCTGTGTTTCAACCAACCGTTGCGGTAATGCTCGACAGCGGGGGGGCCTTCGAGGCGTTGCCTCCCGAAGGAAGAAGTTGCGTATGCAGCTTGTCGCTCTCGATACCGCCACATCCTGGTGAGTTCATTCGGGACGTGTATCTCGAGCCTTTCGGTATCAGTGTACGTCAGCTTGCTTCTAGTTTGGGGGGTTCACCTTCCACCCTGTCCCGGCTTCAGAAAGGGGATAGTGGCTTTAGTCCGGAAATGTCTTTGCGGCTGTCAAAGGTTCTCGGGCGCAGCCCTGAAAGCTGGTTGGCGATGCAAGATATGTATGATCTCTGGGTGGCTCGTAGCACTGTCAATCTGGACGGTATTCATCCCTTGGATTTCGAAACAGCTTAACCAGGGCGGTCTCAAGGAGCCACATGACGGACGTAACTTTCGACAATGGCAAGCTCTCTACACTTTACCTTCATGAGCTTTGGTGGCTTGCGAGCTCGTTGATACGGAAAGCAGATCACCTTTTCGAGGAGGCGAAAGTACCTGAAAGCGGTTATCTGTTACAGGTTAGTCCTGAATTACACTCGGTAATCGCGTCCATCCTTGCTGATGCTGCCAATATAAAGAAGATGGTCGTAACTCCATCCGCAAAGCTGAATGGCGAATCTGGAGCGCAATCCCGCCTTAGGAAATAGAGGGCGAGAAGGTTAAAGGACGTAATCGGCGATATAGAACTGAAGGAAATATTGAATCATAAAGTCCGTAATACGCTGGAACATTTCGATGAGTATCTCGACGAAGCGAACGTAAAGCTCTACAAGGCAAAAACACCTCCTAGTCCAGTCGCCGCTTATAACATGATCCTTTCCCACAGGGAAGTAACTAATCCGCAAGTTTATCAAGTCCGAGTCTACATCTCATCTGAAAGAATGTTCTATAATCTAAAGTGGAAAGTTAGCATCGGGCTCCTATATGAGGAGGCCAAATATATCATCCGAGAGTTGCAAAAGGTCCCGGGTCTTGTCCAGGGAGAAGGGCCTGACGGATTGATGTTAAGGCTTGACGTACCAGATGCATAACCGAGCCATGCACCGGATGCCAACCCTTTCGCTTCGCTGTGGGTTTGGCACCGGTGATGGCAGCGTTAGACGCTTAGAACAGGGCTACGCGCTTGGATCGAACGAAGTACAGCGTTACAGGAGGATGACTATGGGGGCGAGTCATTTCCGACTTGAAGAGTTCGTAGTGCGTCAGGCTGACGAACAAGATATCCCGTCGGTGTTTTCGTTATTGAGCAAGACCATAAGGTGGTTGGAGTCACGGGGACTTAAGCAATGGCCTCGATATTCTGTCGAATGGGTAGCTGGCGAGATCCAAAGCGGCGCTGTCTACGTGGCAGATTGTGAAGGAACCGTTGTTGGTATGATGAGGTTATTTACGAGCGACCCCGATGTTTGGCCTGAAGGTGGTCAGAATGCAATATACGTCCATACACTTGCTGTTGACCATGACATGAAGGGGGACTCTATTGGACTGCGGATGCTCGAATGGGTTGAGGTTCAAGCGAGAGAGCAGGGCGTGAAGTACTTACGGTTGGATTGTGTTGCCGAGAATGAAAAGCTATGCCGTTACTACGAAGACGCTGGTTTTGACGCAGTCGATGTGGTTTGGGCATGGGGGCGGCCAATGCGCCGGTTTCAACTGGCTGTAGTGTAGTAGTTCGTCGTGTAGTCCATCCGAGTCATGATGCCTTGATACAATGTCCAGCGCAGCGTGGTGGTGGAGTCACTCACGTGGCGCAGGGCTCGCTGCACTACCTCGCGGGCGGTAGCCCGCAGGTAGGATAGGCGCCGGGAAGCAGGTGGGGCAACACCCACTGCGCTACGGTCTATGCTGATGAGATGACTGAGGCGGTTGACGAACCGAAGGAGATATTCCGGGAAATGCTTCCGGCGTGTTCATCCAATCATAATATGGGCAGTCTAGTCACTGTTAGGCGGCTAGCCAACAAATTACGACGTTGATGGAAGTGTAAGAACGAACGAAAGAACACCACATCGGATAATGTAGTACAAAAAAGGCTGGGTATGCCATGAAGATACTGGTTGTTATTGCTACCGGCATGCTGGTTACGGCTACGCTATTACCTTTATGGCGTCATCCCCATTGGCTCGTAAGGGGAATGGATTTTCCCCGCATGCAGCTGGCGGCCACTGCGTTGTTATTAATCCTGATACAAGTCATATCGCTTGACCTTGTAAAGGCCCAAGCTTGGGCTCTCATCAACATCACACTGGTGTGCCTGGCCTGGCAGCTGTGGTGGATCATGCCATACACGGTTCTCTGGCGAGCAGAAGTTAAAACGACAAAAAAACCCAGCTCCGACCGCAAACTCAGCATTCTCACGGCCAACGTATTGACACCCAACAGGCAAGCCGGCGCTTTGTTGAAACTGGTCAGGCAATACGCGCCGGATGTACTCGTGACGCTGGAGTCTGATCAGTGGTGGCAGCGTCATCTCGATACGCTACAAACTGACATGCCTTACTGCATGAAATGTCCCTTGGACAATCTCTACGGCATGCATGTGTACTCTCGCTTACCGCTTGAGGACACGGAAATATCATACCTTGTAGAGGACGATATTCCCTCAATGCACGCCCAAATCAAGTTGCGCACGGGGGACCCGGTACGCGTGCATTTTCTTCATCCCGCTCCTCCCGCCCCGGGGAGAACCCCGAATCCGCCGAACGGGATGCCGAACTGGTGATTGTTGCCCGGAGCGTCGTGGACAGTGATCAGCCTGTTGTCGTGGCAGGGGACCTCAATGACGTGGCCTGGTCAGCTACTACACGCTTGTTTCGCAAACTCAGTGGGTTACTGGATCCGCGGGTGGGACGGGGAATGTTCAATACGTTTCATGCTAAGTACCCTTTTCTCCGTTGGCCGTTGGACCACCTGTTTCACAGTCATCATTTCACCGTGAGTTCGATTAAACGTTTGCCTTACTTTGGTTCCGATCATTTCGCACTGTTGACAGAGTTGTCATACAACCCGGCGCGGGGTGAAGATCAGGAGGGTTTGACGGCCGCCACCGATGACAAATCCTGGGCTCAATCTATCGCGAAGAAACAGGGCGCGAGTGGGAAAAATGTACCCAGCCCTGGCGAATAAGCATCGCCTCGCTTTCTGGAGGCAGCTGTGCACTTGCTTGTTGAGTTCAGGGCGCTCAACAAATAGTAGCCTATCCTCATGCGACTATGTTCTGAAACTCAAATACGACTTCAAGCTGCCACCCCGTTGTTGTCGATCGGCAGCGGGGGTTCATCGGCATGCAACACCGGCACGGGCGAAGATCTGCTCCTGCCGATACAGCGGCAGGTGATCGGCGTATTTGGCGATCATCACCTGAGCCAGCAGGCCCGAGGTCGGTATCCCCTTGTCGATGGCCTGCGCTGGCATCGGGGCCTGGACCAAGATCTCGCACCGAGGCTGTGTGAGAACGTTTGAGGCGTCTCGCATCGGTCAAAAATCGATCAACATTGGTGCTCTCTCGCAAATTCTGACATGAAGAGATGCGCCGCCTGTGAAAAGGCTTTCTGCGAGGGGCAGGAACTGTCCCACCTGGAATATAATATGAATTAATCACGTCACGTTACTAAAAGTCGCATCATTGCGCCGGGAGGAGGAAAGATGAATAAGTCAACGCTAACAGTCGTTTTCGCGATACCTTTTTTCATATTGTTGTCCGGTCCGGCAAAAGCCTTCGAATGCCCCCAGCATCTCGAAGCGGCCCAGGCGATTATCGACAAGGTGTCCGCGGACATGCAAGGGATGGGAGAGATGATGGATCAGCAGGATATGGCCCTCGTGCACGCACTGCTTGACGACGCCAAGGCGTTGCTCACGGCGGCCCGTCATAACCACGAGAAGCCGCAGGGACCTTATGATCACGCCCGCGCCATCGCCAAGGCCGACAGCGCGCAGGGCTACGCCACCGCGGCCGATATCCTGCACTTTCACTATATGGAGCAGCAATAAAACGGCTTGAAAGCGCGCGGGCGGGGCCCGTGTGCGGGTGTCCCCAGCCCGCGGTCAGGAGGTGGAGCTCATGGTCATGCGCCCGCTGCTTACGCTGTTGGCTCTGATTGTTTTCGGCGGCGTGTGGGCCGAGGTCCGCGGGGCGGAGACGGCGTTGCCCGGAGTCGCCCCCGAGGCCGTGCAGCTCGGGCGGGATCTGGACGGGGACGGTGATGCCGATGAGGTGGACATCAGCCTGGAAATCATCGAAGTCCAGGAGGAAGTTTACCCCGGCGAGTTTGTGACCTTCTGGGTGTTCGCCCCTGAAGGACGGGGCATGGTTTCCCCGGCGCGCGTCCCGAGTCCGACGATCCGCGTGGAGCAGGGTGACCGCGTCCGTATCACGCTGCGCAACACGCACTATTTCCCGCATACGATCCATCTGCACGGTGCCATTCATCCCAACGAGATGGACGGCGTGCCTGACTTCACCCAGCCGCCAGTCAAGCCGGGCGAGGCATTCACTTATGAGTTCACCGCGAAGAACCCCGGCACGCATTTCTACCACTGTCACGTGCAGCCGGACGTGCATGTGCTCATGGGGCTCGTGGGGATGCTCATTATCGAGCCGAATCGGCCCGATAACGAGTTTGTGCGCCTGATTCCGGGGGCGGGGCGCATCACCGACCTGACCCAAGCGGCGCTGGAGCACTACCAGCGAGAGTACTCGCTCGTCTACATGGACATCGATGCACGCTTGAACCGCATTCCGGCCGCTTATCACGATCCCCGCGAGATCGAGCAGCGCATGCACCGGGAATACGACTCCACGCAGCGTCGCCCCAACATCTTTCTCCTGAATGGTCGCGCTTTTCCCTTCACGTTGCGGGATTCCTTGATCGAGGTGGACGCCGACGAGCGGGTCAAGCTGCGTGTGCTGAACGCCGGCGCCCGCACCATGCACCTCCACACCCACGGCCATCACCCGGTGCTCACCCACGTGGACGGTTACCCCCTATCGCCGCAGGCGCGCGTCACACGGGACGTGTTCACGATCGGGGCTGCGCAGCGCGTTGATCTCGAGCTCCGAACGGGCCGCGACGACACCTACGCCTCGGGGCCGGGGGTGTGGTTCATGCACGATCACGTGGAGTCCACCGTCACCAACAAAGGGATCAGCCCCGGCGGCGATATAACGGCCATTACTTACGAGGAGTTCGTCGGCCCAGACGGGCTGCCGGAAGTCGCGACCAGCCTGGATCGATTCTTCGATCCGGCCTACTACCGCGGCGAGATCCCCGTCTTCGATCCGGAGATCTTCCATACGACTCGCGACGAGTATGCCTACGGGTGGTCAGAGCGAGAGCCCGTGGGCGGTGAATTCGACTATATGGCCCGGGATACGACGGTGGCCCCCCTACCGCAACGCAGCGCCATCGAGGGCCATCAGATCGTCGCCGACGCGTGCGAGGAGCCCCGGGCCTTCCGGCGGATTCACGTCCAAGGCGGCATCCAGTTCGCGCGTGCCGGCGAGGTATTCGCCTTCGAGCCCAGGGTGCTGCGGGCGGAGCCGTGCGAGGAAGTGGAGATCGTCTTCGAGAACAAGGATGCGGTCCGCCACGCCCTGATGCTGCCGGGCTTGAACCCCATGTTCACGCTCGAGTTCACGGGCCCCGACACGCAGGTTGCCCGGTTCGTGACTCCCGACCGGGACATCACCCTCGAGTTTCACTGCCACGTGGAGACGCATGACGAGATGGGGATGCACGGCCGGCTCATCGTCGGCGAGGGCGGCGAAACGCATGCTCACGTGGAACAGGACGACGAAGAGGGTGAAGAGAAGCGGCTGCATGAAGGGGTCGGCGTCGTGGTCTCCGTGGACAAGCGCGCGGGCCGATTGGTCATTGACCACGAGGAGATACCGGGGTTCATGGCGCCGATGGTGATGAGCTACCAGGTCCAGCCCGCGAGTCTGCTGCAAGACGTGGTGCCCAGCGATCAGGTCCGTTTCACCATCGACGCGACGCAGCGGGCCATTATCGACATCGTCGCTGAGCGGTAGCGGTCAGGTCGTCGGCTGCTTCGATTCCCACCGAGAGCCGGATGAGGCCCGCTTCGATGCCGAGTCGCTCGCGAGTTTCGGCGGGGATGGAGGCGTGGGTCATGATGCCGGGGTGTTCGATCAGGCTCTCCACCCCTGCCCAGGCTTTCGGCCAGGGAGAATATCCGGCAGCGCTCCAAATGATTTGACACACGTCTGTGAGAAGAGAAGTATGAATTCGTGACTTTTCGGGCCTTGTGCCCTGTCGTACTTCCGGAGTCCCTACTGTATGCGCGTTTTTGCCAACCCAGTCGGTTCCGGCTCGCTTTGGTTTGACAACCTCGCCACCGCCGACGGCACCCCCGTTGCTTACGACCCGCAGGCGCGGGCCTTCCTGCCTATGCCGCCCTTCTGCGCTAACCGGGAGGTCATCGGTTGCAACTGGATCGCTCCTGCACAGGGCGCCTTCTGCCGATCCTGCGCCATGACGGCGCTGGCCCCAGACCCCGCCATACCCGGCGCCATCCCCAACTGGGCGCAGACCGAGGCCGCCAAGCGTTGGGCGCTTGACAATCTTGGCCGCTGGCACTGGTTCCGGCCGGAGGATCCTGGCGCGCGCCCCGTTTTCCACCTGCTCGCCGAGGGCCCGACACCCGTGCTCATGGGGCATGTCGAGGGCGTGGTGACGATCAGCGTGGCTGAGGCGGACCCGGTCCTGCGCGTAACTCGCCGCCAAGCGCTGGACGAGCCCTACCGCACCATGATCGGCCATATGCGCCACGAGATCTCGCATATGCTCTGGTGGCGGCTCAGCCTGCGCGACGATTTCCTCGACGCCTTCCGCGCCATGTTCGGCGACGAACGCGCGGATTACCCCACCGCGCTCCAGCGCCACTACCATGACGGCCCTCCACCCGATTGGAGGCAGCGCTTCCTGACCACCTACGCCTCCGCGCATCCGCATGAGGACTGGGCCGAGACCGCCGCGCATCTGCTGCACCTGACCGATATTACCGACAGCTTCGTCGCAGCGGGCCTGTCCTCGCCTGAGCTGCCGAGCCCGGGTTGGGACCCCTATTCGGAACCGGATGCCGAGCGCCTGATCCATGTCGCGGCCTCCCTCGCAGTGGGGGTCAATCATGTCAACCGCTCCATGGGGTTGTCGGACCTCTACCCCTTCGTGCTGTCGGACGCCGCGCGCCGTAAGCTCGCCTTCGTGCATGGCTGGTTGCGCCGAGGTGCGCAGGGGCTTTGACGCGATGGGTATCCGAGGGAGGGATTCGAGGCTAGCTGGTTGAGGCGAGTTCACGAACGAGCGCGATTATGCTGGTCCGATCCTTTCGGGTCGCGTGCGGTTGGCTGTGATCTTGCGAATGAACGCATGCTTACTGAGTAATCTATGACAACCGCTACTTGGTTCATATTGATTGGGACGCTGCTACTGGTAGTGGGTTTTACCTTCTCCTATTTCAAAAGAGTGCCCGCTACCTCTGCCATTGTGTATCTTCTTATCGGATTCATTTTTGGGCCCATGGGCTTTGGCTTGTTTCATTTCAATTCACTGGAAGAGTCGGCTTTATTGGAGCTGCTGACCGAGATCGCCGTACTTATTTCGTTGTATTGCGCCGGCGTAAAAATGCCAGCGCCGGTGACCCTCAAGCGATGGCGCAATCCCCTGCAACTGGCGGTTGTTTCGATGGCGCTTACCGTCGGATTAGTGGCGCTGTTCGGCTACTATTGGCTCGCTTTGCCCCTTGGGGCTGCCGTGTTGCTAGGTGCCGTGGTCGCACCGACCGACCCTGTACTGGCGACCGAGGTCCAGGTTCGTCACGCCGATGATACTGACGAACTACGTTTTGCATTGACCTGCGAGGCCGGAATGAACGACGGCAGCGCCTTCCCGTTCGTGATGCTCGGCCTGGGCTTGCTGGGTCTGCACGATCTTGGTGACGCCGGTTGGCGCTGGCTGGCAGTGGATGTGTTCTGGGCAAGCGGTGCAGGTATCGGCATCGGTATCTTGGCGGGCGTTGGTGTCGGTTGGCTGGTAAATAAGATACGCACTACCTTCGTGGGCACTGCCTTTCTGGAAAGCTTTCTTGGCCTGGGGCTGATCGCGTTCGCCTACGGAGTCAGCTTGTTAGTGGATGCCTGGGGCTTTTTGGCCGTGTTCAGTGCCGCGGTGGCTTTGCGCCACACCGAATTGAAGTTGGCCGGCCTAAAACAAGACTACTCGGTACCTGTCGAGACACGCCTGGACGATGAACCGCAAGCAGTAGCGCACGTGCACGTGAGCGAAAGCTCCTTGGCATTCAACGAGCACCTCGAACGGCTGGCAGAAATCGTGCTTGTTTTACTGATCGGCGGTTCGCTCTTCTGGGATTCCTGGAGTTGGCGAGCCGTTGGCTTCGCGGCGTTTCTGTTTTTTGTCGCCCGCCCCATCAGCGTGCACCTTGGCCTGCTGGGAAGCAGGGCACCCATGCGTATGCGCCACCTCGTGGGCTGGTTTGGCGTCCGTGGTATTGGCTCGCTGTACTATCTGATGTATGCCATCCAACACGGGCTGCCAGAGGGAATAGCACTGGAATTGATACACCTGACCCTGGTGGTGGTTGCCTTATCGATCTTGGTTCACGGGGTCAGCGTAAAGCCCACTATTGCTCGCTATTGGCGTTCGCGGAAGCCTCGGTAATCGCTATAACCTCACGTCGCCACTCTGGTTGACTGTCAGGTAGCTATCCTCACTCCACCAGCCGATTCAATCGGTCTGTTCCTCGCAGGCGGTCTGCAATGCTTGATCCAGGTCGGCGATCAGGTCATCGACCGCCTCGATGCCCACTGAGAGCCGGATCAGCCCATCCTCGATACCGAGCCTTTTGCGGGTCTCTGCGGGTATGGAGGCGTGGGTCATGATGCCGGGATGCTCGATCAGGCTCTCCACTCCGCCCAGGCTTTCAGCCAGGGAGAATATCCGGCAGCGTTCCAGCATGCGCCGTGCCGCCGGTTCGCCGCCGCGCACCACGATGGTGACCATACCGCCGAAATCGCTCATCTGGCGGCTGGCCAGGTCGTGCTGGGGATGGCTGGCCAGGCCGGGGTAGATGACCCGTTCCACCGCCGGGTGGGCGTCCAGCCAGTCGGCCAGCGTCCGGGCGTTCTTGCAGTGTTGGCGCATGCGCAGCACCAGGGTTTTCAGCCCGCGCAGGGCAAGGAAGCTGTCGAACGGCCCGGCGATGCTGCCAACGGCGTTGTGGATGAAGGCCAGCCGATTCGCCAGTTCGTCATCGGCGACCACGGCGATCCCGCCGACGATATCGGAGTGGCCTCCCAGGTATTTGGTGGTGGAGTGCACCACAATGTCGAAGCCGAGTTCCAGTGGCCGTTGCAGCACCGGTGTGGCGAAGGTGTTGTCCATGACGCTGATCAGACCGTGGTCTCGTGCGAAATCGGCGACACGTTGCAGGTCGACGAGCTTGAGCAGCGGGTTGGTGGGCGATTCCACCCAGAGCATACGGCTGTTGTCGCGCAGGGCGGTTTCCAGGGCATCCTCGCGACTCAGGTCGACGAAACTGAAATCGAGCCCGGCGGAGCGCCGGCGGACGTTCTCGAACAGGCGGTAGGAGCCGCCGTAGAGGTCGTCCATGGCGATCACATGGCTGCCGTGATCGAGCAGTTCCAGCACACTGGCCGTTGCCGCCATGCCCGAGGCGAAGGCGAAGCCCGCCGTTCCTCCTTCCAGGTCCGCCATGCAGCGCTCGAGCGCCAGGCGGGTGGGGTTGCCGCTGCGCGAGTATTCGAAGCCCTGGTGCCGGCCGGGGCTGGCCTGCACGTAGGTGGAGGTGGCATAGATCGGCGTCATGATGGCCCCGGTGCTCGGATCCGGCGCCTGCCCGGCATGGATGGCCCGGGTCGCCAGCCGATACGGTATGTCCTGGTTGTCGTCCTTCATCGCCATCTCTCCCGTTCAGTTCCGTTCAGTCGATTCGCCGCCTCAGATAATTGAGCAGATCGATCCGCGTGATCAGGCCATGGAATTGGTCGCCTTCGGTGACGATGGCGACGTGGTCCTCCTGGAACACCGCTACCAGGTCGTCCAGGGTGGCGCTGGGGCTGAGCTCTTGCAGTTGCGTGATCATCGCCTCGCGCACCGGCGATTTGAAATGGTCCTCGTGGCCATACACCGCCATCAGCACGTCCGATTCATCGATGATGCCGACCACCCGGTCGTCCTGCATGACCGGGAGCTGGGAGACATCGTAGAGCTTCATGCGCGCGTAGGCCGTGGTCAGCGGCTCTTCGGGCGTCACCACCACGGTGTCGTGCTCGGCATAGGGATGCCGGATCAAGTCGCGCAGGTCGCCGTACTGGCGCCGCTCGATGAAGCCCTGATCCTCCAGCCAGTGATCGTTGTACATCTTGGACAGGTACTTGTTGCCGGTATCGCAGACGAAGGTCACCACTCGCTTGGGCTGGGTCTGGGCGCGACAGTAGCGCAGCGCTGCCGCTACGCAGGTGCCGGTGGAGGTCCCGCCCAGAATCCCCTCGCGATGCAGCAGTTCGCGGCCAGACAGCAGGCTTTCCTTGTCGGAGATGGTGATGGCCTGGCTGACCCGGGACAGGTCCGCGATGATCGGAATGAAGTCCTCGCCGATGCCTTCGACCAGCCAGCTCCCACTCTTGGTGCCGAGCTGCCCGCTACGCACGTACTCGGCCAGCACGGAGCCCTCGGGGTCGGCCAGCACCAGTTCGATTGCGGGCGCGACCTTGGCGAAATGTCGCGACAGACCGGTCATGGTACCGCTCGAGCCCACCCCGCAGACCACGGCGTCGAGGCGCCCATCCATCTGGCGCAGGATCTCCGGGCCGGTGCCGTGCTCGTGGGCCAGGGGGTTGGCGGGATTGCCGAACTGGTTGATGAATATCGCGCCGGGGATCTCCCGGGCGATGGCCGCCGCCTTGTCCTGATAGTATTCGGGGTGACCCTTGGCCACGTCCGAGCGCGTCATTACCACCTCGGCTCCCATGGCCTTGAGATGGAAGATCTTCTCGCGGCTCATCTTGTCGGGGATCACCAGGATTACGCGGTAGCCCTTCTGCTGCGCCACCAACGCGAGGGCGAGCCCGGTATTGCCGGCGGTGCCTTCGACGATGGTGCCGCCCGGTTTGAGATCGCCCGAGGCCTCGGCGGCCTCGATCATCGACAGCCCGATGCGATCCTTGACCGAGCCGGTCGGGTTCATGTTCTCCAGCTTCAGGTAGAGTTCGCAGGGGCCGGTGTCCATATTGGCGACCCGCACCATCGGCGTATTGCCGATCATGGCTATGGAATTCGCTAGCGGTTGCATCGGGTCCTCCGGGTATACGCTCCTTCTCTAATGATTAGTGTAGGAGCCCTGGCGGTAGAGGGGGCGAGGCCGATTCAGGCGACCTCTTCGAGAAAACTCCGCAACAGCGCAACGGTCTCGTCGGGGTGGCTGCGTGTCACCCAGTGCGAGCCGGGCAGGCGGGCGATGCGCAGGTCGGTGACGTAGTCGGTGAGGTTGGCGTAGCCGGCTTCCGAGACGAAGGGGTCGCGTTCGGCGACGATCAACTGCACCGGGCAGGTCACGCTGGCGTGGGGCGGCAGGGGTGGCGGGTGGAAGATGTTCTGGCGATACAGCGCCATGGGGCCCAGTGCCATCGACATCACCTGGATGCGGGATTCGTTGAGCATGGGGTCGCCGTGAGGGACTCCGGCCAGGCGCAGCACCAGGCGCCAGGCCGGCACGCCACCGAGTCGCCAGAAACTTTCGCCCAGCGGCCAGGCCAGCAGTGGCAGGGTGTAGGTGGATCGCAGCAGTTGCTTGAGCGCCGGCCACATGCGCCGCGGCTGCAGGCTGCCGAGTTCCTCGCGGGCCCATTGCCGCCAGATCGCCAGATGCGGACCGGAGATGAAGCTCCAACTGAGTACCCGCTTGCTGTATTGGGGGTGGGTGACAAACGACCAGCCAATGGTGGCGCCCCAGTCATGACCGACCAGGTGCACTTGGCTGGTGTCTAGCGTCTCGATCACCGCCTCGATGTCCTTGAGCAGGGCGGCGATGCGGTAACGTCGTGCTGGCTGACGTGGCTCCTCGGCGGGCACCCCTGGCCAGTCGAGGCTGGCGACACGGTAGCTGTCGGCCAGGCGCAACATGATTTCCTGCCACATGCGCTGACTATCCGGGTAACCATGCAGGAACAGCACCAGAGGCCTCGACGGCTCGCCAGCCTGGCACAGGCGCAGGCGATAGCCGGGGCGTTCGATCCAGTGTTCCGTCAACGCACTCATTGCGGCTCCGGCAGGGCGAAGGCGACGATGGCATCCCCGGGATCTGACAGCGCGTGTCCACCGGCGGCGATGACCACGAACTGCCGGCTGTCCGGGTGCAGCCGGTAGGTCAGCGGTGTGGCGTGGCCGGCATAGGGCAGGTCGGCGCGCCACAGCTCCTCGCCGCTGTCGAGGTCGAAACCACGCAGGTAGCGGTCGGGAGTGGCGGCAATGAAGACCAGGCCGCTGGCGGTCACTAGGGGGCCGCCGATATTGGGGACACCGATGTCGAACCACAGCGGCCATGGGGCCTGGCCGCGGGTGGACCCCAGTGGTATCTCCCAGCGGATCTCACCCGCGTTCAGGTCGACGGCGGTCAGGGTGCCCCAGGGCGGAGCGCTGCATGGCATGCCGAGCGGTGACAGCAACAACTCGCGGCGTACGGCATAGGGGGTGTCGCGCATTTCGCCGTAGAGCTTGGTGGTGCCTGGCAGCCCGCCTTCGGCAACACCCTTTTCTTCTTCGGGCAGCGCTTCGTACTCCTCGCGGGGGACCAGGGTGACGCCGGTGGGGACGCGTGATTGATTGACCACCAGCACATTGGTCTTTGGATCAATTGCGCCGCCGCCCCAGTTGATGCCGCCAAGCGCGCCTGGATAGTGTACCGAGCCTTCCACGCTTGGCGGCGTGAACAGACCCTCGGAGCGACGCGATTCGATCTCCCGGCGGCAGTAGTCACGGTCCCAGAAGGTCAGACCCCAGGCATCCTCGGGAGTCAGTCGGGGCGAGTAGAGGGTCGGCGGCTTGACCGGGAAGGGCTGGGTGGGCGACAGGTATTCGCCGGATGCTGGCCCCTGGGGGACGGGGCGTTCCTTGACAGGGTGCAGTGGCTCGCCGCTTTCCCGGTCGAGCACGAAAACATGCCCCATCTTGGTCGACACCGCCACTGCCGGGATTGGGCCGTCGGCGGTGTGCAGGTCGAACAGGGTCGGCTGGGCGCCTATGTCGTAGTCCCAGAGATCGTGATGTACGGTCTGGAAACGCCAGGCGACCTCGCCCGCCCGCTCACCATGGGTGTGCAGGGCGACCACCGACGACGAATAATAGTCGAGCCCCTGGCGCATGCCGCCAAAATAGTCCGGTGATGCATTGCCTGTGGGCACGAACAGCAGGTTCCGTGCCGCGTCGGCAGCCATCGGTGCCCAGACATTGGCGGTGGCGCGGCGGTAGGGGCCTTCGCTGGGGGTAGATGGCTGGTCCGGTGGAACCGGGTCCCATGCCCAAGCCAGTTTCCCGGTGCGGGCATCGAAGGCGCGTACCACCCCCGGCGGGGCATCGGCGCGTACATTGTCGGCCACCAGGGCGCCGACGATGACCAGATCCTCGATCACCAGCGGCGCCGAGGTGACATAGTACTCCCACGGCGGGACGTCATCGCCGAGATCGTCGCGCAGCGCGACCCGGCCGTTATCGCCGAAATCCGCGCAGGGACGACCGCTGGCGGCGTCCAGGGCGATCAGTTCGGCATCCTGGGTGCCGGTGAAGATACGTTCCCGGCATTCTTCGCCGTTGGCTGCGTCGTCTCGCCAGTAACTGACCCCGCGGCAGGTCAGCGGGTAGGCTCCGTGTAGCTTGCGTTGCCGCAGTTCGGGATCGAATTGCCAGAGCTCCTCGCCGCTTTCCGGGTCCAGGGCGATGACGCGATTGAAGGGCGTGCAGAAGATCAGCCGTTCATTGACCACGATGGGCGTGACCTGAAGCGAGGTGCGCGTCAAGTCGGCATTGCCTTCGGAATAGTCGCCGCTTTCGTAGCGCCAGACTTCCTCTAGTTGCGCGACGTTATCGGGGCGAATCTGGTCGAGCGGCGAGTAGCGCAGGCCGTCCAGGCCTTGGCCATAGTGAGGCCATTCAGCGGTAGGGCCGTCCAGGTCGAGCTCCGGCAGCGGGGCATCGCACCCCGACGCGGCCAGTAGCACCACGGCGAGTGCCATCCACCGACATGACTCGAATCGCACGGTCGTCCTCCTCCCTGGTACGACGATGGCATGAGGTCTCGCATCCCCATGGTCTGAAGCTAGTCCATGTCGGTGGGCATGGCGAACCCCTCAGCGCGGGGTGTGTCGCCGCCGGGCCTCCATGCGTTCCAGGAACACTTCCATGATCCTGTCGTAGAGTCTGGGGCCGAGTACGACGTCCTCCACGCCGGCGTCGACATTGGGGTTGTCGTTGATCTCGATCACCACTACCCGGTCGCCGACTTGCTTGAGGTCGACGCCGTAGAGACCGTCGCCGATCAGGCGGGTGGCCTTGAGTGCCGCCTTGACGACCGCTTTGGGGGCTTCGCTCGGGGCATGGGTGCTGAAGCCGCCGCTCTTCACCTTGCCCTTGGAGTGGTCGTAGATCTGCCAATGGCCACGAGCCATATAGTAACGGCTGGCAAACAGGGCTTCGCCGTCGAGGACGCCGATGCGCCAGTCGAATTCGGTGGGCAGCCACTCCTGCAACAACAGCAGGGCGGATGCCTCGAACAGTCGGCTGGCCTCGCGCAGCAACTGCTCGGTGGACTCGATCTTGACGATGCCGCGCGAGAAGGAGCCGTCGGGTACCTTGAGCACCATCGGATAGGTCAGCCCGGCAGCCTTCTCGGGCAGGCGTTTCAAGTCGTGGCGACCGAGCAACAAGCCGTCGGGGCAGGGAATCCCCTTGGCGCGCAGCAGGGCATGCAGGTAGACCTTGTTGGTACAGCGCAGGATCGAGCGCGGGTCGTCGATCACTACCAACCCTTCATGTTCGGCACGCCTGGCCATGCGGTAGGTATGGTGATCGAGGCTGGTCGTCTCGCGGATGAACAGGCCGTCGAATTCCGCCAATCGCCCCTCGTCGCGCTTGGTGATCAGCGAGACGTCGATGCCAAGACGCCGACCGGCGCGAATGAACTGCTTCAAGGCGCTCTTGTTGCTGGGCGGCAGCGCTTCCTGTGGATCGACCAGAATCGCCAGGTCGAAACGATAGCGCTTGCGTGCCTTGGGGGTACGCCAGACCTTGCGCGAATGACGGTTGAGGGCACTGGCGAACAGGTCCTGCTCTTCGCCACGCAGGGCGGTGAGCTTGAGCGGTTTGAGGCGCGATAGTCGCCACAGCCCCTGGCGCTGGGTGAAGCGCGCCTCCAGCAAGGGACATGGCAGGCGCTCGAACAGGCGTCGGGCCAACTTGGCGAGTTCCGGGTGCAGGCATTCCCCGAATAGTATGCGCAGGATGAAGGTATCGCCGGGTAGCGTCCCGCGCTTGGCCAGCTCGCCGAGCAGCGGTGCCAGGCTATCGAGCTGCAGGTCGACAAGGGCCTTGCGCGAGAGCTGGTTGAGGGTTTCCACGCTGGGTAGTATGCGCTGGCCACGTGCCTGGGCCAGCAGCGACACGTAGTAACCGGTTTCCAGGTAATCCAGATCGGCACACAAGTTGATGACGTGGGTGGCGGCATCCTGGTCCGCGGACAGACGCTCGTCGGCCAGATAGTCACTGGCGGTGACCAGGTCCTCTGATGGGTAGTAGGGACGCCAATCGGCAGTGCGGTCGACGACGATACGCAAGGGACACATGTGAGCGAGCTTCCTTTTCCATGCCTGGCCAAATTGGCCGAAATAATGACGCCTAGATTGCGCTTGCAATGGAGTCGCGACAATACGCTTGCCAATTGAAATAATTTCATGGAAAGGGGCGGTGACAATCAGTGGCATGACGACGACAATTCGCGCAAATCCTCGGGGTCACAACATGACTGCCTCACTGCGCTTGGCGCACCCTTCCGATCTGGATGCCCTCTGTCACTTGGAGATGACTTGTTTCGACGGTGACCGTTTCAGCCGGCGTCAATTGGCTCACCTGCTGCGCGGTGCCAATGCCGTGACCTGGTTGGTGGTGGATACCGAGGACCAGCCATTGGGCTATGGCACGTTGCTGTTTCGTCGCAATAGCCGCTCGGCGCGGTTGTATTCCTTTTGCGTGCACCCCGAGGCGCGGGGGGAAGGGCTGGGACGTCGCCTGCTCGAGGTGCTGGAACGCGAAGCGCGTCGGCGCGACATGCTCCAGATTACGTTGGAGGTGCGTGCCGATAACCGGGTGGCCTTAGGACTCTATCGCCGCATGGGATTCACCCTGCAGCGCTGGATGGATGACTACTATGTCGATGGCTGTGCCGCCTGGCAGATGTCCAAGCCACTTCAGAATGCCTCGCAGCCGCTGGTCGCAGCGGGCTAGGCGGACCCCGGGTGCAACGGCCGCCTGGCTAGCATAGAATCGTCGCCTGTTCGTAGTCAGGAGATTCTGTGCCATGCCTTCTTTCGATATCGTGTCCGAATTCGACAAGCACGAAGCCAGTAATGCGGTGGACCAAGCCAACCGCGAAATCCAGACGCGCTTCGATTTCCGGGGTGTCGATGCCAGCTATCGCCTCGATGGCGAGAGCGTCTCCCTGGAAGCCGAAGTTGACTTCCAGCTCAAGCAGATGTTGGACGTATTGCGCAACAAGCTGATCGCTCGTGGTATCGATGCACGTTGCATGGAAGAGCAGGACCCGGTACTCAGCGGCGTGAAGGCGCGTCAGGAAGTCAAACTCAAGCAGGGCCTGGAGCAACCGGACTGCAAGGCGATCGTCAAGTTGCTCAAGGATTCTAAGCTCAAGGTCCAGGCGCAGATCCAGGGAGACAAGGTCCGCGTTACCGGCAAGAAGCGCGATGACCTGCAGCAGGCGATTGCCCTGCTCAAGGGCGAGCAGGGGCCGGATCTTCCCTTGCAGTTTAATAACTTCCGCGATTGAGCCGGTTTGTCCGAAAACTGCCTGCGCTCGCCCATACGGCGTTAAAAATCAGCTCAAAGTACTCATTTACAACCACGTAAACTCCGTCTTTTCGCTGATTTTTGCCTTGTCTAGCCATCGCTTGTAGCGCCGCACGATAATTCGACGCCTCGCCGCACGATAATGCCATATTCGTATTTTTCATTCTGTGAGCTGGCGAACCCAAGAATTGAAATGACATAGGGGCTGCCAGCCACCTCAAGCTACCTCATCTCCAACTGCTTGACTTTGACCTCAGCCGTCGACCGCGCCCTGATCACATCGTCCCCAGGCTGCTGGCTGTGCCATTTCGGCTCCAAGGGTAAGGATCGACTCGCTTCTGCCGATAGCGTTATTGAGGCCTTCTGCCACTGCAATCGCATGCCGGTGTGGCCAATGGTATCGTCAAGCAAAACTTAATGGAGAGGGAACTGATGTCGGATCTTTTTATTGCCGTCCTGTTGATTGCCGTTCTGGCACTGATTGTTGGCGTTATCAACCCCCGCTGGGCCCTGCCGTGGTCCCCCTCGCCCAAGCGCCTGAGTGCGATCGGCATCTACTCAGCTATCGTCGTGGTCTCTTTCATAGGCTTTGGGCTCTCTGTGGATAGCGAGGATCAAGAGCAGGTTACGGAGGGTGCAACTACCCAGCAAAGCGATAGCGGTGCTGCGGTCGCAGCTACCGAGCCGGAGCCGGAGGCTGAACCTGAGCCACTCTCATCTTTCGAGCGGGTAGCGGCTGAGATGCCGGCTAACCAGAGAAACTTTCTTGCTGTCATGGCTGACGCTGCCGCCCAGTACGACGAGGCCCCCAATGAACTTGTCCAGTCTCGCATTGACAGGGAGCGAAAGGTGGCATCACGCGAATTTGTAGGCGAAGGCGGCTTGGTCACGAACTGGGTGGGCATCTTGGAAACCCTGGGGACCAACGGGGATGGCAACGCTATCGTCACCATACGAGGCAATGACCAGGTGGTTTTCAAAACATGGAACAACGCCCTTTCAGATATGGAGGCCAAGACCCTTATTCCGCATGATTCAGACCTCTACGTGGCCTTGGCCGAGCTATCCGAGGGAACAGCGGTCACTTTTTCAGGCCGCCTTAGGGATGAAGGCAGCATGACGGAAAGGGGCTCCGTCATGGAGCCCGAGTTCATCGTTCGCTTTAGTAGCATCGCACCGCTGGACTAAGGCATCACCCCTAGCATTCCCGACTCCACATTGAAGTCCATGCCTCCGTTGCGCCGCGCCTCGGCCACACGGGGGCGCCCCTCCGAATCCACCACGATGCGCAGCTCGCCACCGACGTCGGCACGAGCCTGGGCGGGCAGTGCTGCCTGACGATCGCCACCCACCGGCGCACCTAGCGCCGCCTCCGGCGAACCTGACGCCTGGGGCGCTCCCTCAATGCCCAGGCCATCCTTGACCCAATCTGGCAGCCAGGCGGTCAGGCCGTCGATCTTGCTGGAAAGCCAGTTGGTCAGGCCCTCCCACTCCTCGGCGATGCCGGTGCGCAGGCTATCGATCCAAGCGCCGCCGATTTCGCCCAGCGAGAAACTGGCGAATATCTCACGCAATGCCTCGAAGCGACCTTCCACCCAGGTGGGCAACGCCTCCCAAGCGTTGGCCACGCCATCCAGCAGGGTATCGATCCACTCGCTGGCGACCTCCGTCAGTGGACGAGCGCCGAACAGATTGAATATCTCATCTATCGCTCGCAGCAGCAGCCCCGCAGGGCTCCATGACGCCAGGTCGCGCATGATGCCGCCGATGCCCTGGGTGAACCATGCCGTGATGCCTTCCCATAATTCTTGGAACCAAGGGCCGATCGAATCCCAGTGACGATAGATGAGGTAGACCGCACCCGCCACAGCGGTTATGGCGGTGATGATCCAGCCCACGGGGGTAGTCAAGAGTGCCAACGACAGCGCCCGTATGCCAGCAATAGCTGCAGGTATAGCCCTAGCAGCCATCAACGCCAACTCTTTGCCAAAGCTCAGCACCGCACCAACCGAGCGTACGATGGAGAGCAAGAACCGGCCGGCCAATAGGCCCGCGAGCATCGTCAGCAGATTCCCGAACCCTCCTACTCGCTCGGCTGCCCAAGAAACAGCAGAGCCAACCATTTCTATGCGGCGCCATATATTGCGGATACCGTCCACAATGTCACTTGCCACCGCCTTGCGGTTAACCTGACCCAGCAAGCCCATGCGCTCGATCCAGCCATTGATTGCCGGCAGCAGCTCGCCCACCACGGCGGTCTGTATGCCAAACAGAACCTTTCGCAGGTCGCCCATCTGGTTGGTGTACTTGCGGGAGTTCTCGATCTCCTCAGGACTAAGGATCTCACCGCGCTGCTGGGCAGAGCGCATTATGGCTTCTACCTCCTCCCGCGTAGCGCCCAGCATGGCTACCATCTGCTCGCCGCCCTGGCCACCGAAGATCTCATCAAAGATTCTCTGGCGGGCCGCCATGTTCTGCACCTCACCCAGACGACCGCGCACCAGGTCGAACAGCGCCTCGGTACGTCCTCCAGTTTTGCGAAGCTCCTCGATGCCGATGCCAAGCCGCCCGAACGCCTCGGCAGCTGGGCCCCCGGCCGTCATTACGAATTCATCGGCGCGCAGGCCCAACTCTTTTAAGCCATCGGCCAAGGCATCGTTCTGTACGCCGAATCGCCTACCGACACTTTGCCATTCCTGCAGCCAGGTAGTGCCCACGCCCAGCCGCTCGGCACTCTCCTGCACGGCAGTGCCGACGTCGGTGACCCCGGACACCAACCGTTCAGTGCCCCATACCGCCCCCGCGACCGCGCCGCTCATGACCGCAAGTCCCTGGGTCAGGCTGCGAAGGCGTTCAATAGAAGTGCCGACCGTCGCGCCTACCCGTCGCGCAGAGTTCGCCAGGCGGTCTAGGCCGGCTTTACGACCGAGGCCCGAAAGGGTCTGCTGAATTCGCCGCGCCGGTCTCGTGACGCGGTCCACCAGCTCCATGACGATACTGGTTACCATGCTGCTCATCGGTACGTTCCTCCCCGATTACGCGGCCCGCTTGGACCGCGCCGGTGGTCAATGCAGCTCACTCGTCAGCACTGCCGCTAGTTTTGCGACCGGGCAGGTAGGGTTCGAGCGCCTCCATGCACAAATCAATGTCTCGTCCTGACAACTCATGTGCGGCATGGCGCGGGATACCTGCCAGTTTTGCGAGCAAGGCGAGGGCCTTCCCCATTTCGCCTTGCGCTTGATCGGTGGCTATCAGGTGCTTGCCTTTGATCTTTTTGGGCATGGTGAGCCGTTCCAGGGTGCGCTCGCCATCGAGCTTGCTGGCCGTAAAGATGAGCGGTTCGTGAAGCGTCACAATGACACTGTCGCCGGTATGCTCGATACGCTCTGCCATTGCATTCTCTTGCATGATGTTTTCGCTTGGATATTCCATGGGGGCCTTCTAAAAGCTCAATAGCATTTTTTACTAAGCGATCCTACATCCAGGCTCAGGCTCGGTTTCACAGCCTGGCTCAGTTGTAAGACGCCCCTTATTCAAGCTCGAAGCTGACGACACCAATTTCGCGCAGCCGGTGCCGCTCGGAGTAGTTGGCTGGCTTGCCGCTCTGGGCGATTTTCCGATGCATCACTTCCTGCTCTGCCCTGGCCGCCCATCGGCGACAAAGCAGAGAAAACCTTTCGAGTTCACTGCTTGTCCATCTATTAAGTCTTGCCGAGTTCAAATCTTCGAGCATTCCCAGTAATTGTCGTGAATCACCCATGGCTATTACTCCGTGGTAAATTAACCTTCAACAACCAAGTCCTGAACAAGGAAGCCAGATTCGATGCCAGACAAAACCGGTGCCCGATCATAAGTCACTGGGTAGATCCAGCTCTTGGCGTTGCGATCGACATAGGGCTCTTCAACTAGGGGGTGGCCCTCATAGGCGTAGGTGTAACCAAATGAAGGCGTACGGTGGGAGCCGATTCGCTCGGGCACATAGGCCAGCACCGCCGCGTTCCCCCACACGTCGTGCATTTCCTCGCTGCCCTCGTCCATGTAGACCGCTTCGCCGACCACCAGCTGACGCAGATTGAACAATTTAGCCAGCATGTCAGCCGTGACCGAGTTATTAGAGGTGTACTTGAACCGCTCCAGGATCTTGGGATGCTCGCATAGAGCATTGAAGCCAGAAGCCGAAACCTCCATAACATTGGGCCGCATCCCAACCTTGGTGCGGATGGCCTCACGATACTCTCGGACCTGTTTCGCCGGATCGGAGTTGGGGTCCGACCACCGATCGGTACCAGACAGGGTAATCTTGTTGTTGATGCCATAGTTGGCTGGATTGGTGGCGAGATTGGCCTGCTCGATCTCCAGGGCCAGCGAGAGAATGTCCATCACCTCGTTGACCGCGACCGTGCCCATATCAATACCGGGCACTTCACTAGCATCTTGTAGGTGCTCCAGTGTCACCATGCCTTCTAGAGCATCCTGAACGAGAACGAAGGACTTGCCTTCATAACCAAACTGGATGCGCCGGGTATTGGAGCCGGGGGCTCGCCGTGTTTTATGACGCTTGAACGACTCTCGGCCGAACTCGATGATCTTGCCGCCATGCGCCAGCACCGATACCCGAGGGAACAGAACGCTCCCCACATGCTCCGGGTGACGGTAGCCCTGCGCCACATCACTAAGTACAGGATCGATGACGCGCGCTTGACTGGTATTCATACCCATCGTTTAAACACCTCGTAACTTGGATTTAATGACTCGTTTCGATCAGGCAAGGTCGAATGACCGCCTAAACAGTGTTTCTCTCTGCCCCGGCTCTATGCCGGCGAAGAATGCTTTGAATCTGCCGCTCCGTTAGATTGAAATGCAGGGCGAGCTTGGGGGGGCTGGCACCATTCGCATGGAGCGCTACGATTTTCTTGTTGCGGATCATTCGACGCAGCGACATCAGTCGCGGGACAACAACATCTTCCCCCTCACATAGGCTGATAAGGGTCCGTGCGGACTGCTCACCGAGTTCCTGTGCCAGTCGGCCACCGGGATCTAGCTGACAAGGAACATAGAGGCGAGTACCGCCATAAGCATCGACCAGTCGAGCAGCCATCTCTCCGCACGCCTGCACCAGGTCTCCGAAGCTCTCGCCAGACTCCGCTAGCAGTTCCTCGCTGGTGATTACCCCATCCCGACAGGCGTCGGCGATACTGATCTCATCCAAACTCTGTTCCATTGCGCTCTCCGCTGAAGGCCTTCGCATAGAAGACCGCAGAAGCGCTGCACGGGTAACAAGAAGGACTTCAGCTGAGAGGAGCTGCTGGGAGAGAGGATTGGAGCCCGCATGAGGAAGGAAGTTGACTCATGTCGGCGCCAGGGAGAAGCGAAGGTTGGACTTGGTTTGGCGAGATACTATCGTCCTGGAGCAAGAGGGGGGGCGATAGCGGCTTGCAGGGCGCACCCGGTTGGATGCATCGCTACGCCTGCTGGCGACGCGCTACCATCCTTTTCAGAGCAGTGATGGCCTTTCCGGCGGTACCAGCGTTGGCGAAACGCAAACTGGAGATTCCGAAGCTGTGCTCCAGCCAATGATCTAGCGCCCTGGGCTCATCGGTTAGGCTATAGTCACTCCACAGCCGCTGAATCAGCCGGATCTGCTCCGGCGTTGCCATCCCCTCGCGGCGACCGTAAGGACCAGCCGCACAGGTGGACTTGAAGCCCAGCTGGTTCAAGCAGCGCATCACTGACTCGAAGCCCGCAAGATCCAACTCACGTGAGCTACGGCAACCTGCCACTTCTTCGAGCAGGTCTCGCCAGTCGCCATCATCGAAGCCAAGCTGTTTCTTGGCTACGTGCAGCAGTTTCAGCTTAGTTGGGTAGAGCATGGCCGCAGCCCCTCGATTAAAACCCGTTTAAAATCGCTCAGAACTGTTTAACTATTTTCAGCCGAACCGTTAGGCCCTCGAATCCCTGAGGGCCTTAGAGAGGCTCCTAGGGGCCGTTAGCCGAGCCGGCCCAAATCTCCTCGCACCGCCGGCTTAATTCTGATGCCTGCACCGCCTTCTCCTGGCAGACATTGAGTATCGATAGAACCCGCTCGACCTGAGGGTGCGCCCCTACAAGGTCATCCAGGTAACCCGCACGTAAGACGGTATCGATCAGCGCCTCCAGCGCCTCCACACTCTGCGTCAGCTCCATCTGCTTCAGATCGTTATCAAACTTCGCCCGGCTCACCTGAGCAGCAGCTACAGCAGTATCATTCATTCATTAGGCTCCCTTGACCACATCGGCGTTAACCCTGCGCTGTCCGAGCTCGGCAGCCAGGTTCATACATTTCACTGTGAAGTTGTTTACTACGAGCGGATACAGCATGGAGATCGGGACCCGGCTGCTGCGGCTCTGAAGCGTGAGACGCTCACGCATGGCGTCGTATGCATCAGCTTCGAGAACTTCCCCGGCTTCTTTGCCCAGCCGCTTGAGCTTCATCGCCAGATACGCTTCCAGATGGCTGTCGAGTGGTGCGAGTTCGGCAACCTCAATACGGCGTATCACCTCGCGTGCCTGCCAGTTGCGGCGCTCGTCCAGGGTGCCTTTCAGCTCGGGCTGGCCAATCAGGATGATCGCAATCAGACGCCGGAAACCGTCCTCCAGCTCCCAGAAGCGCTTGAGGTACTTCAGCGTCGCGACGGTCAAGTCATGAGCCTCTTCGATGATCAGCACGTGGCTGTTGCCGCCACGGCTGGAGCCGGTCAGCAACCGCTCGATCTGGCGCGCCTTGGCTTCCAGCGAGCGCTTGGGCCGCTCCTGGGAGATATCCTCGATGATGGCGTCGCAGACGGCGCTGGCCGTCAGGCGCTCCTTGTCGATGGTGCGAGGGAAAATCGGCGTGATGGCGTGCTCCTCGCGCTGGATGCGGTCGATCAGGTCGCGACGCAACACGCTCTTGCCGGCACCGGACTCGCCGATTACCGCCAGGAAGCCGCCATGCTTGGCAGTGCTGAACATGTGCTCACGGATGTAGCGCTGATCAGGCGCTAGGAACACGTCTTCAGCCCCCTGGACATCGTCCATGAAGGGGTCGCGGAACAGGCCGAAATGGCGGCGCGCGGTCTGTGTTAGCATAACTTTCTCCGGTAGTTGATTCTCTTCTATGGCGATCGGAGCGGGGCTTCGGCCAGAGTGCGCGTTATCTTGGCGGATCGGGCGCACCTGGTCGGAGCTCTCGTCGTCAATCTCAAATGCCACAGCTATCTCCTTTTCACTGGCACCCGCCTGGCGCAGGTAATCGGCTATCTGCTGCTGCAGAAATCCCCGCGGTGTTCTTCCCGGCCAGGTATTGCGTGCAAGGATGCCGGTAATGATGGGCTTGGAAGGGTGCCGGCCACTCGATAGCACGACGTGCTTCGATAGATCGGCTTGCCGCACGCCGAGCGCCATTAGGAGCCTTCTCGCCTTGATCGGCTGGCTGTTCGACTGCCCTTCAGTTACTGGTTGAGTCTGGGTTGCAAGCATTCCAATTCCTCCATGCTTAGCGGGCCAGGGCGACGGCCTTGGGCGCTCTGGGCTGTTCAACCAGCCAGGCCACCAGGTCGTCGAGTTCGTCTTCCGGCACCCCTTCCGGATGCCGCTGTTTCACCAAGTCGCTCTCCTCTGGAGTCAAGCCTCGGCCAAGTTGCGCACGTAGCCGCTTCAGCGCCTCGATCATCGGTAGCGGAGCCAGGGAGACAGAGGCGGCCTTGGCCACGTCCAGCGGCGTTCCACGGCGCGCCATGAAGGCCGGTAGGGTTTCGGCTGCCAGGTATCCGATCGGGTCTATCTCGCCATTGAAGGGCGTTTGCCGCTTACTCCGTGCCTTGTCGACCTCCTGCTGGGTCTCGGCACCGTAGGCTGCCTTGTCCATGGCCTTGCGGTTGGTGTCCACGTCAGTATCCGGCTTAGCGGCGTAGCTCGCGCCGAACACTGGGCTATCCATGTAGAAGCCGGCAGCATCGCGCTCCATGGGGAGGCACTCGATCTGCTCGCCATCCTCCTCCAGGGCCACGAACACATTGGGTGCCCGATAGGGATTCACCGTGACGGTCACTGTCTCGCCGACGCGCACCCCGGGCAGATCGGCCACAGAGTAAGTCGCCGAGTCGAAACCCTTGATGGCGTAAGAGATCGTCAGGTCACCCCGCACTTTGCGCGGCTCGGGCTTGGTGCGCAGTAGCTGCTCGCACAACTCCCGAGGCGGGCACAGTCGCAGCTGCTCGGGCCTGATGGTCTGCCATAGGCCATAGCGGGTGCTGCGGGTGCGGGAGTGGATCTTGGTGGCGCTGAAATGGCGCATCCAGGTATGGGCCGCCGCATTCAGAGCCTCCAGGCTTTCCACCTTCATCAGTGACAGACGGCCTTCGAAACCGCGCTCGACCAGGTCATGGGTGCGCTCCACCTGACCCTTGCTGCGGGGCTGTCCTGGGGTATGGGCCCAGTGCGTCACCTGCAGCTGATCCAGCAGATTGCGGATCAGGTGCGACTGGTTGGCGCTGCCAGCATCCCACACCATCATCTGCGGCACCCCGTGGAAGGGGTCATGCGGATGGTCGCGCTCCGGCCAGGCGTGCATCAGGAACTCGAACAGCGTCTCCTGATCTTCGCCGGCGGCCAGGAAGTACTCGACGTAAAATGCCCCGCTGTAGTGATCGGTGATCAGATAGCGCAGCACACGTTGGTTGACCACCTTGGCGGCGTTCTCTGGCTTGTTCTTGTAGAAGCGCTTGGCATCCATCACTGCCAGACCGCCCTTGTCCAGGTAATAGAGCACACAGACCGAGACGTCGAACTGATGCACGTGGTTGGGGTACTGGCTGCGCATCTGAGTGTACGGGGTGGCCCGGCTCACCTGGTCCGGATGCAGGCCATGCTCACGCATCACCCGAGCATAGGTATCCGCCGAGGCCCGCGTGGTGACACCGCTAGCGGGATTCGCTAGAGCAATCTCCAGGGCGTCTTCGATCGACAGCAGTCGCTTGCCGCTGTCGCGGGTGCTCTGGCGCATGATGCTGGCCACCGTGGCTGCTTCTTCCCGGCTGACTTGGCTTTCGCCGCGGTCGCGCCGCCGCTGCCGCTGCGCGTCCCAGCCTGTCGCCTTGAGGCCACGATAGACCCGATCCTTGGAGCAGCTGAGGAACTGAGCTGCCCGCGCCACGATCTGGCCTTTTTGGCCACGCGGTGCCTCGCGAAGCTGCTCGGCGACGCGATCGAAATGGCGGAGTTCATCGGCGCTGAAGGAGGTCATGACGTTTCACCCCCTTGCATCCAGCTGTCATCGATATCCAGATCGACCGGCTCCAGGTCCAGCTCGCGCTCCAACTGATCAAGCTCGATGCGCAACCGAGCCACCTGCTGAGCGCAGGCATGCCTCAGCTCACGAGGGGCTTCTTCCCAGTCAAGGATTTCAACCATTACCGCGCGTAGCGGCAGCAGCAGACTCCGGGCCTTGAACCCTTCAGCCTCGAGGCGATCGGATAGCTCCTGCACCCGCTGGTCGGGCGTCAGGTGCTGGCGGCGATGCAGTTGTTCCTCAAGCTCGGCGATCTTGTTGGACTTGTCCTGGGTGACCCGCCGCGAGGCCTCCAGCTCCTGTCGACTCTCTTCGGCCTGGCTCTTGAGTGCGTCCTTTTCCTTGGCATGCCGGGCTGCCATGTCTTCGATCAACTCGACCAGGGCATCCTTGTCCTCTATCTTCACCGCCTCGCCCTGGATGATCAGCTCGCGCTCTTCGTCAGGGAGTTGGCGAAGCTTGCGAAGCTCTCGGTAGCCGGCGCCGATCGTCCGGAGGCTTTCCAGGGCTTCTTCCCCGAAGGCGGCCAGATTGCGAAGATCCTCATCCACGGAAGTCTTGGAGCGCCCAATGGCCTGGCAGTAACCCTCCCAAGTGCCGACGTCGTCGATTTTGTTGCCTTGGGAGTCCACGCCAGACACGCCTCTAAGTGCCCGATATGCCTTGGTTTGCTTCACTTCCGCCAGGGTGCGCAAAGTGACGACGGTCGCCAGTTTTGCAAATGACTGCGCCGTCCGTGCTTGGCCCAACAGCTGGTTGGCCTGGTCACGGGCTTCGCTATACCGCGCCAGCTCGGCCTGCTCGGCACCTTCGATCAAGGCGCGCTCATCCAGCTGCCGTTCGGCCAGGTCAGCATGCTCCAGCTGGTCCTGAAGCTCTGCGTGCTTTTGTGGCTGCTTAGCCATGCAACAACTCCTCTCCTGTTACGTCGCGATATTCCTGGCGGACCGCCTGCACTCGACCGAGGGCGTCACGCTGGTAGGCATGCGCGATGCTGGCCAGTCGAGTCGCTACACGCCACCGTGACTGCTTGCTGCCGGCAACAGGTACCTCGACCACCCAGCCGTGAGCCTCCAGCGTTTTTAGAAGGCGCCAAGCTGTGGTCGGGTTGACTCCAGCTGCCTCTGCAACATCCAGGAGCGGCTTGCCCTGGAAGCCATTTGCCACAAGTGCCTCGAACAGCGTGAGCGCCTTACCAACGGATTGATTCAACTCGCTCATACCCGCGCCTCCCCGGTACCTTGGCGATACTTCAGCCGCTTGAGATAGCGCTGGATAGAACTCCTTCCAGGCGCCCGATCTCCGAACCGGCCATGGCAAGCCTCGGCAATCTGCTCGATCGACCGACGGCCTTTTAAGCTGTGAATGAAATCTCTAATTTCTGGGTCTCGCTCGATTTTCGAGCGCGGGTCGCTTTCCAAAGCGAGCGCTACACTGGAAGAGGCCTTCTTATCAGCCTTCAAGCCTCGCTCTGTCAGCTCGCACATAGCCGCAGTCATGACGGCCAATGCATCCTCGGTCGATAACTGGTCGATCCCACCCAGCACGTGATTGCGCCGCCTGATAAGCTCAGCTACATCCAGCATCACATCTCTCCTCCAACCCCGGCCCCAAAATCGAACTCCGGCTGCTGTCGTCTCTGCACCGTGCCTTGATGCCAGGCCAGCTGCTCCATGGCGGTGAAGAGCGCACCTAGGGTGTCCTCGGCTTCGATCTGTCCGTCGTAGTACCGCAGCAGTAGCCCCACCGCGTCTGTAAAAGACGCCTGTAGCGCGTTGATATCGGAGCTGCTTGCACGATGTCCCGTTGGGATGTCTATCAGCAATTTCTGTCCCGAATGGCCAATGAAGCGGGTCACGTAGTCGATTCCGCAGGCCTGTTCAAAAGGACGAATCAAGATTGCCGGCAGCCGCCCATTCTCCAGCCATTTATAAATGACCCACTTGCTGGCCATCCCCATCAGGTCGGCGATGTTATCGACCGAACGGTTATGGCGAACTCGCGCATGCTCCAGGCACCACTCCATTGCCTGCCTCAATGACCCTGGTTGTCGACTCTTCCAATTACGCCCCGTCATTGCCTACCCCTCTCAGTTCTGCCATCCAAACAAAGCTTGCCGCTGCTACTGTCGCCTCGCAGAACGGCCGCCTAATGTTTCGTTAAGCCGACACGACTGATCGGGAGAGACGAATGACACCGGAGTCCACAGCCAGCCGCTGCCGTAACTCACGGCCTTTGGGACCGTTCCAGGCGCCCACCAGGGCGGACCGGGCATTGGTAGGGTTATGGCCGTGTTCGCGGCACCAGGCAGCCAGGGAGGTGCCGCGGGCTATGAATCCGCCGCGCACCTTCTGGTACAGCTCCGGGCCAGGCATAACGTCGTTGCTGTTCATCGGAGAATCCCTCACACTTAGTTGAATCAGATACGATCAATGCATATTCATAATGAGTAGGATCGGAACATATGTCAAGCACCGATGAGTCATATCGGAAACATTTTGGCGAGCGGTTGGCCGCCGCAAGAAAGCTTGCGGGCATGAACCAAGCGCAACTATCTGATTCCGTCGATATAGGACGGGCCACCCTCAGCCGATATGAGCGTGGAGACCTAACTCCACCGACCGATGTCTTGGCATCGATTGCAGCCTTCCTTCAGCCCTACGGGGTATCTCTCGAATGGCTTCTGTATGGCGAGGAGGAGGCGGAAGTCGAAGCGCAACCTACTGCCAGACTTCGCAGCTTTGGTTCGCTGGTGGCTCTGCGCTTCACCTCCGGCGGCGTTGGCGAGGTATCGATGGGACTCCCGGAAGTGCGCCGTTTCTTGCAAGTCTGTCGCGAGCTCGAACAGGGCCAACCCAAGCCCAGCACAGCCGTCCTAGAAAGCATTGACACGGTTATTGAGCACTTCTACGAGCATTACGACGAGATAGATATCGTGGCCGATGTGCCCATCGCCGTGCATGGTGTGAAGTTAACCCCAGTGGTCCCAGTGTCTACAAAGCGTGAGGATCTATCTAAATGGAGTGTTGCCAGGGGTATGGAACCCCGCAACCAGCCTACCAAGGACGGCTCCGGCAAGGAGGAGGTTCGCCAGAATATAAGCGGAGAGGGGCATCAGATCGCCGGAGGTAATATAGAAAACAGTGGAGGCGTAAGCATTGGCAGGAGATTCAAGGATTGAAAAAGACTGAGTGCCGGCAGGTTCACCAGGTTGTCCAAGGGGAAGGGCATCAGATCGCCGGCAACGACATCCATAACCACACACGAGTCGAGGAGTACTCGCCGCCTAACGACAGTCCCTATCTGCGGCCCTGCAAGGCCTGCGGCTGGCATGGTGTCGCGGTGAATGCCAATGTGTGTGGGAAGTGCGGGTATAACTACGCCCAGGAGCGGATCATCGCCGCCATGAGGGAGCGGGAAAGGCGAGAGACTTTGGTTTATGGGCTGATGTTTGCCGTCGCCGCACTGGTAGGCTTCTCCGCCTGGCTTAGCGGGCGCACCTCACTCAGCTTCCTGGATGCACTGGTCGCCAGCGGATTCTCGGCGCTCATTTCATACGGAGCATGGTGCTGGCTTCGCGCCTGGAGCGCCGTGAAGTGGAAGGCTCTCAAGCGGCGCCGGAAGGACTGAACGGAATCTTCCGCCGATCAGTGGTGGCCGAAGTGCTCCCCACCGCCACGCACAACTGAAATCACCTTTTCATTTCCCAGCCCGCAACAACTTTCCTCAGCCCGCATCAACCCGCAATTATCTTACGCTTACCTATGGGATTATCTTGGGAAGGGACAATCGCTCGGCAACTTTTCGGACGAAACCGAATTATGGGAAGCAAGCGCCCAAGGCTTGACTTGGGTCATGATCTGTGAGTTTGGGGCTTGAAAACCGGCCGGGCGCCACCAATATTGCATTGCAAGAAAAGTGACTTC
This sequence comes from Litchfieldella qijiaojingensis, assembly GCF_014651875.1. Taxonomy (GTDB): domain Bacteria; phylum Pseudomonadota; class Gammaproteobacteria; order Pseudomonadales; family Halomonadaceae; genus Litchfieldella; species Litchfieldella qijiaojingensis. The sequence goes on along the minus strand of NZ_BMXS01000012.1, from coordinate 113,757 downwards.
ATCGCTGTGTGATGCGTCAGGAGGTGTGGCGTATGAACCTGCAGAAACTTTCTCCGTGGAACTGGTTCAAGAGCGAGGCTCGCGAGAACACCGGCTCTCCGGTGCCGGTCACGCACGCGGTCGAACCGAGCCGGACGGCGGTTTCACCGTTGTGGCAGATGCATCGCGAACTGGATCGCTGGATGGACGATACCCTGCGCCAGTTCGGTATGCCGACTTTCGGCGATCGCTTCCCGAGTCTTGACGACCGCTTCGGTACCATGAGCAGCTTCTTGCGGCCGAGCGTGGATATCGCCGAGCGCGACAACGAGTATCGCATCAGTGTCGAAGTACCCGGTGTCGAGGAGAAGGATATCAAGCTGTCCCTGGATGATCATCGCCTGATGATCGAAGGCGAGAAGCGCCAGGAAAGCGATACCAAGGAAGATCGTTATCAGCGTATCGAGCGCGTCTATGGCAGCTTCCGCCGGGTGCTGGATCTTCCTGAGGATGCCAAGGTCGAGGATATCAAGGCGACCTTCGGCAACGGCGTGCTGACCGTTACGTTGCCGCGTGACACCACGATCCAGCCCCGCCGGCGCGAGATCCCCATCCAACCGCAATAAGTCGATAGCGTTGGCCAGGCCCACCTCACGGTGGGCCTTGTTATTGGCAGGTATCGCTCGGGCGAACCCGGGTGATGCACGTCAGCCTTCCTTGGCACCAGCACTCTGGAAGCCACGCACCAGATAGTCGAAGAGCAGCCCGTAGGCAATGCCCAGTGGAATGGCGACGGCAGTCGTCGCAGCCATCAGCGACGGCCAGAAGTAGACATCGCCACGAATCAGCTCGGTGGGCACGCCGGCGCTGATGTTTCGCGATGCCGACTCGCTGATAAATGTCACCGCATAGATATAGTTGGACAGTGACAGCGAAAAGGCGAAGACGATGCATGCCCCGATACCGGGCAATGCTTGTGGTAGCACCACTTTCCAGAAGGCTTGGAAGCGGGTGCAGCCGTCCAGCAATGCGGCTTCATCCAGTTGGCGAGGAATCGATCGGAAGAAGCCCAGCAGCAGCCAGGTACAGAACGGAATGGTGATGGTCGGCAGCACCAGTACCAGCGACCAGATGCTGTTGGCCAGCCCCAGGGTCACCACGATCCGGAACAAGGGAATGAACAATAGGGTTGGCGGAATCAGGTAGACCAGGAAGATCGCCATCCCGGAGTGCTCGCCCCAATGACCGGTCAGGCGTGCCAGGGAATAGGCGGCCGGAACGGCAAGTATCACGGTGATGGCGACCACGCACAGCCCGATCACCAGGGAATTCATCGCGAAGGTGGGAAAGGGCGTGCTGGTGAACAAGTAGACCAGGTGATCGAGGGTAGGGGCGGTTTCATAAATAAAGGGATTGGCCCCGAACCGATAGAGTTCGCTCTCTTGTTTGAAGATGGTGATGACCGCGTAGAGCACTGGCAGCGTGGTGAAGAGAACCAGCAGCACGATAGCGGCATAGAAGATGAGTTTGCGCGGGTAGCCTCTCATCGTTGCCCCCTCAATCCCTGCCCGCTCGGTAGGCAAAGCGCAATGCCACGATGGCCGCCGCCAGAAGTACCGGGAACAGGAAGAGTGCGATGGCTGCCCCTTGCGCCAGGTCACCACTGTTGATGCCCTTGAGGTAGGCCCAGTAGGGCAGGATCTGCGTAGCGTGTCCCGGTCCTCCCCGGGTCAGCAACGCAATCGTGGACATTTCCCCTATCACCAACAGGGCCGTGAACAGAATCGCCACAGTGAGCACGGGAGCCAACGCCGGAATGATGATGCGGAACAGCACCCGGAAAAAGCCCGCGCCGTCGAGCTGGGCCTGTTCGATGCGTTCACGCGGAATCGAGAGACGCCCCGCCAGGACGATGATCGTTGCCAACGGCAGCGTGCGCCACACGTCCACGAAGACCACCGAGCCGATCGCCAGCCACTCCCGGCCTAGGTAGAACATGTTCCTCGAAGGGCCGAAAGGACCGTCCGGTCCCAGAAGTCCGAGTTGGACGAGTACCCAGTCGATGGGACTGTATTGCGAGTCCAGCAACCACAGCCAGGTTATCGCCGAAAGCGCCACCGGCATGGCCCAGGGAATCATGAACAGCACTTGCACCAGCCTCTTGCCACGGAACTCCCTGGCCAGCAGTTCCACGGCCGTGGTCGCCAGTACCAGCAGGATCAGTACCGTCAGGGTGGTGATGAGCAGGCTGTTGCGCAATGCGATGCCAAAGGCATCCTGACTGATAACGCTGATGAAGTTGTCCAGACCAACGAAAGTATCTATCTGGGGGTTGCCTACGGTGGCGTCACTGACACTCAGGGCAATGGCGATGAAGAAGGGGACGGCCACGAATGCCACCACATAGAGAACGGCCGGAGCGAGCATGAGCGTACCCAGGACGCGGGGGCGTTCGAGCGCCAATGCCATGCGTGCCATCAGGCCCGTGGGCCGGTCATGGGCTACAGTCCCTTCCTTCATGCGATAGCCACCTTGGCTTCCGAGAGTCGCGAGCCGGTGTTGGAGTCGAAGAAACAGGCATCTTCCTTGGTCACCACGAAATGGTGAGTCTCCCTGGTACCGATGGTGGGCATGGCGGCCTGGCGTAGGCGGCCGATGACCCGTGGTTGCTGGTGTTGTTGCGGAAGCCCACGGCGAACCACACCGTAGATCAGCCACTCTGCTCCGAGAAATTCCAAGTGCTCGACCTCGATCTCCAGTTCCAGGGCTATCTCCTTGCCTGGCGCTTCCGAGGCCAGGTGGAAATGCTCTGGCCGCACGCCGATGATGGCGTTCTCGAGTTGCAGCAGGTTCATGGGTGGGTCGCCAATGAAACCAGCAACGAACGTATCCGCAGGATCGTAATAGAGTTGCTGCGGTGTACCGATCTGGTGAACGATGCCTTTTTCCATGACCATGATCCGATCGGCCAGCCCCAGTGCCTCGGTTTGATCGTGGGTCACATAGAGGGTGGTGATACGCGTACGGTCATGCAGCTCCCGCAGCTCTCCGCGTGCCTGACTGCGAATCTGTGCGTCCAGGGAACTCAATGGCTCATCGAACAGGAAAAGGTCGGGGGTGCGCACCATGGCGCGGGCCAGGGCCACTCGCTGGCTTTGCCCACCCGACAGCCGGGTGGGTCGGCGGTCGAGCAGATCCGCGATTTCCAGAATTTCAGTTACCCATTCCAATTGGCGCTTTTGCTCATCGGAAGCAATCTTGCGGGCGCGTAGCGGAAACAGGATGTTGTCCCGCACCGTCATGTTCGGGTAGAGCGCATAGCTCTGGAACACCATGGCGATATTACGCTTGCGCGGTGGTACCCCCATGATCGGGTGTCCATCGATATACAACTTTCCCGAACTCGGCTCCTCGAGTCCGGCAACCAGGCGCATCAAGGTGGTTTTTCCTGAACCGGAGGGACCGAGCACAGCGAGCAGTTCGCCATCCACGGTCTCCATGTCCACGCCGTCCACGGCGATGATTCGGCCGTAATGTTTCTTCAGGGCATGTGTCGTCAGAATCGCCATAAGCGTTTGTCATCAGGTGGTATCAGTTACCCCCTCCACCGACCATGCCGCGTTCACGCCACTTGGCGAAGATCTCTTCGATTTCCGCGTTGGTATCCTCGACTGCCTCTTCTGGTGTCTTCTGCCCGCGGACGACATCCGCCATCATGCTGGACAGCAGGTGGGATTCATATACTTCGCTGATAGCCGGGTTGGCATAACCCGGGTAGCCAAGCCACGCCGTCCACTCCTCCGCGGTCTTGAGCAGGTTCAACTTGTCCGGCGGTTGCGCGTCCCAAGGGTCGTTGTCCAGCCAACCGCCCTCGGCGAACAGTTGCTCGGACCGGGAGGGGAAGGCCGGGAAATTGTAGAACTTGGAGTAATAGGAGGCATTGGCGTAGTTGTTCTCGAGATCGAGCATGAACTTCTTGGCCGCGGCCAGCTTGTCGGGGTCCGTGACGTAATTGGGGATCACGTAAATGAACCACACGTGAGAGGGCATCTTCACATCGCCGCCTGGCCCCTTGAGTCCAGGTCGGAAGCCGGCATCTGCGGCAATTTCCGGGGCCGACTCCTGAGCACTGCGATAGAAGGAAATCGAGTTCTGGATATAGGAGGCTCGACCGCCGATGAACGTCTGGTTGTTGGAAGCCGCATTCCAGGCGAAGACCTCCGGCGTCATGGCATTCTCGAACAGTTCTTTCTGGAAGCGCACGGCTTCCAGCACTTCAGGGGAATTGAAGGTCACATTACCGTTTTCGTCCTGTATCGAACCACCGTGCGACCAGATCAGGGCGCGAGCGTAGAATTCGGAGTCGATTTCCGGTGACATGCCCACCCCCACGGCAATGCCCGTATCCTGGTAGATCTTGGTGCCACCTTCGAGGAGGTCCTGATAGGTCTGTGGCCCCTCGGGGAATCCGGCATCCTCCCACAGGGAGCGGCGATAGTCGCCGGGATCCGGCACCCAGCCATGGCAAAAGCCGTACCACATGTCGGTGACGGGCAGATAGCTGGAGCGTTCACAAGTCCCGGTTCGTTCGCCGAACGCCGCCGCCGCGGCCTCGTTGACATCCGCGAGGGATTGCAAGCCGTCGATGAAGGCGGTGGGAGGCGCACTCATCTCGAATATCGTCGCGCCTTCTCCGGCGGCAATGGACGCCGAAAGTGTCGATGTCAGATCCGCAAGATTGATCATGTTCACGGAGACTTCGACGTTATGTGCTTCGCCCCAACGCTGGGCATATTCCTGGAACCACTCATCGTAGAGCGGCACGAAGTGACTCCATTGAGTGAGGCTGATGGAGGTGCCGTCAGGAAATTGCGAGGGGAATGACATTTCTCCGTATTCGGTTGTGAACTCAGGCTCGGGTGGCTCTCCCTGCGACACCGCCACCGTGGGGAACACGCTCAAGGCGAGTGCACTACCTAGCGTGATGCTCGTTCCACGGAGGCGGAGGAGTCTGGTCCGTATGCTGTTATGCAACATACTGACCCCCAACTAGTTATTGTTTCCCCTTGAAGTCTAGGTGGTGTCGAAGGGCTGTCAAAACGGGGAGCTGCGATATGGGCCGCAGTGCTCAAGCCGAGGACAATGAGGTAGCCAACCCCGCACTGGCCAGTACCAGCATGCTCAGGTTGCCGAAACTGAAGCTTTCGTGCAGCGCGGTCATCGTTTGTCCACGCAGCGCGCCCACACTCATCAACAGCGGCAGGAAGTGCTCCGGTGTCGGGTGAGCGTGGCGGGCATGAGGTGCTAGACGTTGCCAGTCGGCCAGGGCCTGCACGTCGCCGGCTTCGGCGGTGTCTCGAGCCCAGTCATGGAATTCCCGTGCCCAGGTATCCGGCTCGGCGAATTCCGTCTTGCGGTCGCCCAGGTTATGGGTGGCGGCGCCGGAGCCAATCAGCCATAGATCGTTGCGCTCGGCAAATTCGCCCAGATAGCCGGCAATCTCCAGTTGGCGATCGGTATCGAGCGCCATGGGCACGCTGACCGGCAGCAGTGGCACGCCGGCATCCGGCCAGAGCAATGACAGCGGGGACCAGATGCCGTGATCCAAGGGGCGTGACGGGTCAAGCGCCGCGTCGATCCCGTTTGCCTGCAGTGCCTGGGCCAGTTCGCGGGCGGTATCCGGCATCCCGGGAGCTGGATAGCGCATGCGATACAGCGCATCGGGGAAGCCGTAGAAGTCATGCAGCGTCTCGGGATGCGCTGCTGCGCCCAGCGTCAGGTCCGGTGTCTCGAAGTGCGCCGAGATCACCAGGGCTCCCCGTGGCCGGGGTAGCTGCGTGCCCAGTTCGGCCAGGAAATCCCGGGCCGGATGGTTACTGAGTACCAGGCTCGGCGAGCCGTGAGAAATGAACAGTGCTTGCAGCATCTTGATCTCCGGGCGTATCGGCAAGTTGATGCTTTCAGCTTACGCCTTCCCGAGATGTAGTGAAGTCCATGGCCGGCGAATGGACTCTTGCCCAATCGGTAATGATCGATATGTCACGGTAGTGAGACAGTGTGTTTCAGGCGTCGCTGACGGCCTGGCTGCTCTCTCGGCAACGGTGTGGTCCGAACACACAGGCCAGTAGCAGGATCAGACCCGCGATGCTGGCGATCATGCCCGCCGCGCTCAGGGAGGCGTCGACGCCTATCCATCCGGGGCCGTAACCGGCCAGCACGTAGCCGAGTACTGCGGAAATCAGCGCGAACGCCTGGCTCCAGGCTATCTGGTGGCCCAAGTGGTTGGTCATCAACCGCGCGGCGGCGGCCGGGCAGATGAACATGGCGATGACGATGATCGAGCCCACCGCCTCGAAGGCGGCGATGGCGGTGATCGCAACCATGACCACCAGCAACAGATCGGTGAGGATCGGCCGTGCCTGAATGCTGGCGGCGAAGGCCGGATCGAAGCTGCCGACCACCAGTGGCCGCCAGACCACGATCACAAAGGCCAGCACCAACAGGCCAACCCAGGTGACCCGGGCCAACTGAGGTGGTAGATCGGCCAGTGCCTGGCGGTCGAACAGCGACAACCAGTGCTGGCCCTCGAACCAGATCAGGCTTTCGAGGTTGCCGTACAGGGCGTGCTCGACATCGAGATGGACGCCGCTGGCATCGTTCCATTCCAGCATCAACACCCCGAGAGCGAAGATCGCGGTAAAGGCGACCCCCATGGCGGCACTGGATTCGACGCGCCCCAGGTGCTTGATCAGCTCGATCATGGCCACCGTGACCAGAGCAGCCACACCGGCGCCGACCATCATCGCCGAGGCGGCCAGGGTACCGGTGATCAGGAAGCTGGCCACGATACCGGGCAAGGCGACGTGACTGATGGCATCGCCGATCAGGCTCTGGCGGCGCAGGACCAGGAAGTTGCCGAGCAGGGCGCAGGTCAGGCTGATGATCACGGCCACTACCAGCGGCACCAAGCTGAGCATCAGGAAATCGGCCATCACAACGCGCTCCTGAGTGGCGGATGCATGCGCGACTCGAGCGACATCACCGTATCCGGGGGCAGACAGTCACTGATCGGCTCGAGTCCCAAGTGGTCCAGGTGTGCCGCTTCATCGGGATACAGCGAGCGATACAGCGACCACAGTTGCTCCTCATGCTCGGCATCACGGGCGGCGGCAAGTCCCAGTGGGGTGGGCACGTTATCGCGGCGGATGAAACCGTGGCGACGCAGTACTCGCAGGGTCAGCGCATCGTAAATGGCTTCCTGGCGTGCCAGGGCCAGCAGCCCCTGACGCAAGTGCACCTTGGTCTTGAAGCGATAGTGGGCGGCCAGCATGGCGACCATGCCGCGTCGGGGAGAGAACAATAGCGACAAGACGAACAGGAAAAAGGCGCTGAGCACGATCAACGGTCCCGTGGGCAGCCCGGTGCGCACGCTCGACAGGGTGACGCCGAGATAGCCGGCCAGGGCGCCGCAGATGGCGGCAATGGCTACCATCCGCAGTGGCCGGTCAGTCCAGAAACGGCCGGTGACCGGGGGAATGATGGTCAAGGCGACGACCAGGATCAGGCCAGTCACCTTGAGGCCGATGACGGTCACGGCCAGCAACAGCAGCAACATCAACATGTCGACGCGTTGCGCGCGGACGCCGTTGGTGGCGGCATATTCCGCATCGAAGCAGACCAGCAGGAACTCGCGGCGCAGCATGAAGACGGCGATAAGCAGCAGCAGGGCACATGCGGCGATAAGCTGGGCTTCGCCGGCCAGCATGCCAGCCGTGGCACCGACCAGATAACCGGTCAGCCCGGCTTGCCCTCCGGTATTCATGGCCTGGATGACGGTGATCAGTACCACGCCCAGGCCGAACAGGGTCGACAGTATGGCACCTATGGCCGAGTCCTCGCCCAGTCGGGTACGCTCGCTGATGTGCTGTACCCCCCATAGCCCGAAGGCTGCGCTTAGCCCCGCCCCGATCATCAACCCCGGTAGCCAGCGGCCGTCGCCGAACAGCAGCGCCATGACGATGAAGGCGACCGTCAGGCCCGGCAGGGTGGCATGACTGATGGCATCGCTGACCAGCGAGCGCTTGCGTAGCAGAATGAAGCTGCCGATCATGCCGGCACTTGCGCCGAGCAGCATGGCCCCCAGAGTGACCAGGCTGGTGTTGTAGCCGGTGGAAAAGGTCAGGGCTCGCAACCAGGCATCCATGGTTCAGACCTTTTGTGTGGTGGCTGACGGCATCACGATCTGCTCGAGCTGAAGCGAGCTCAGTCGACCGCCGTAGGCTTCCTGCAGGGTCTTTTCGGTGAACGCTTTGTCCACTGGTCCTGCCGCGATGCGGCGTACGTTGAGCAGCAGCACATGGTCGAAGTAATCGCGCACCGTGGACAGGTCATGATGCACGCACAGCAGTGTCTTGCCCTGTCGTTTGAGCGATTTGAGGACTTCCACGATGGCCTTCTCGGTAGCGGCATCGACACCGGCGAAAGGCTCATCGAGAATCGTCAGGTCCGCTGACTGGGCCAGGGCGCGGGCGAGAAACACGCGCTGCTGCTGGCCGCCCGAGAGCTGGCCAATCTGGCGTTTGGCGAAGGCTTCCATGCCGACCCGACAAAGGCATTCCAGCGCCATGTCGCGATGATGGCGTCGCGTGAGCTGCCACCAGCGCAGGTCGCGAAACAAGCCCATCACCACCACGTCGAGCACGGTGGCGGGAAAGTCCCAGTCGACGCTGTTGCGTTGCGGGACATAGGCCACATGGCAGCTCTGCTGCTCATAAGGTTCGCCATAGACGAGCACTTCGCCGGACAGGCGGCGCTTGATACCGAGAGCCGCCTTGAGCATCGTCGACTTGCCGGCGCCATTGGGGCCGACGATCGCGGTCAGGCTGCCGGGGGGCGTAATGAAGTCCACGGAATAGACCACGGGCTTCTGTCCGTAACTTACAGTCAGCCCTTGGATGGCCAGTGGACTCCGGCTAATGGCAGGATCGTCGATACGGCTGGCTTTCACTGGCTGTCCTCGCGGCTGGTGCTCAACTCGTCGTTCATGCCGCCGGGCGGAACGTCGCCGCCGAGGGCGCGGGCAATGGTAGTGACGTTGTGGTCGATCATGCCGATGTAGGTCCCTTCGTAGGTACCAGGCGCGCCCATGGCATCGGAGTAGAGTTCACCGCCGATCTCCACTGCCCAGCCCTGGGCCGCCGCGCCTTCCACCAAGGCACGTATATTGCGCTCCGGAACCGAGGACTCGACGAAGATGGCGCCGATCTGGCGTTCCACCAGCAAGTCCACCAATTGCTCGATACGTGCCAGGCCAGCTTCGCTTTCGGTCGAGAACCCTTGGATGCCCTCCACCTCGTAACCGTAGGCATCGCCGAGATAGCCGAAGGCGTCATGCGCCGTGACCAGCACTTGGGCCGATGCCGGCACGCTGGCGAGCGTTTCTCGAGCGTAGTCGTCCAGCGCCTGGAGCTGGATGAGAAAAGCATCGGCGTTGGCACGAAAGGCATCGCTTGCCCCCGGGTTCAGTTCGATCAGGGCATCGCGCGATGCTTCGACCACATAGCGCCAGCGACCGGGGTCCATCCAAATATGCGGATCCCAGCGATCGGTATATTCCTCATCGGCCCGGCGCCGCTCCTCGGGGACGGCTTCCCCCACGGCGAATACCGGCTTGCGTTGCGCCAGGCGTTCGAGAAACTCGTGGAGCTGGGCCTCGAGATCCAGGCCGTTCCAGAATACGGCATCGGCTTGTGTCATGGCCGAGATGTCGTTGCGTGTCTGGCGGTAGAGGTGGGGGTCCACGCCAGGCCCCATCAGGCCTTTCACCGCGACATGCTCGCCGCCGACCTGTCTCAGGGTGTCGGCGATCATGCCGGTGGTGGCGATGATTTGCAGCGGGGGAGATTGGGCATGACCCTGGTTCCAAAGTACAGCCAGCAGGGCCGGTATCGTGATCCTGGCGAAGCGGAGAAGCGGCATGCGGTCTTCCTGTATCAATATTCCCTGTCAAACTTCGATCAAAGCCTATGCCAGCTCGGCCAGGCAAGAGTTCGGTTTTCTTCTTACGCTACACTCATAGCATGCTAGGTGTTAATTAAACGAGCCTAGTTCGTCGATAGCACATTCGCATTTCCATTGGGCGCGTCAGTGAGACAAGCTTACACGACACTTGCCTCGATTTTGGGCCGGCAGACACAGGGAGAATGCCAGGTGCTACAACAACTACAGCCGAAGCGTCATATGCTGCACCCTATGCGCAACACTCTCTACCTGGTGTTGGCCGGGGTGAGTTTCGGCTTGGGCGTGATCGGCGTATTCCTGCCCTTGATGCCAACTACCTGTTTCATGCTGCTGGCCGTGTGGGCGGCATCCAAGGGGTCGCCGCGCTTTGCCGGCTGGATTCGCTGCCATCCTCGCTTCGGCCCGCCAATCGTGGCTTGGGAACGCGAACGTGCCATTCCACGTCATGCCAAGGGGATTGCTGTCACCATGTTGGTGGTGTCGATGCTGCTGGTGGCCTTCACCGTGAGTGTCTGGGCGCTCAAGATGACATTGATCGCGGCCTTGGGTCTTTTTGGAATATGGATCGTCACTCGTCCCGAACCGCGCCCCGCCGTATCGCTGGTGACGCTGACCCGCCCTCGTCAGCGCTGACATTGCGACGGCCGCCGCTGGCTTTGAGTCAGTCGCCCCTGGCGCCGTACAATGAGCGGCGATTACCGAACAGGAGCGTTCCTTGATGTCAGCACCGCAGCCGATTCATCTGCACGATTATCAACCTCCCGCTTACCGGGTCACGCACACCGAGCTCAAGTTCGACCTGTCTCCCTCGGCCACCCGTGTCGTCGCTCGCCTGCATCTCGAGCGTCATCCCGACCGCCAGGAAGATACCCTGCCGCTGGTGCTGAACGGTGAGCACCTCAAGCTCCTGCGCATCGCTATCGATGGCCAGGAATTGGAAGCTGGAGAATACGCACTCGATGCCGGGACGTTGACCGTGCCTGACGTGCCCCAACGTTTCCTGCTGGATACTGAAGTGGAGATCGACCCCGCGGCCAATACGGCGCTGGAAGGCCTTTACTTGTCGAACGGCATGTTCTGTACCCAGTGCGAGGCCGAGGGATTCCGTCGCATCACCTACTATCCGGACCGTCCGGATGTGATGGCGACATTCTCCACCACCGTGATCGGCGACAAGTCGAGCCTGCCGGTGCTGCTTTCCAACGGCAACCCGGTCGAGCGCGGAGAACTGCCGAATGGCAAGCACTTCGTCACTTGGGAAGACCCTTTCCCCAAGCCTTGCTACCTGTTCGCCCTGGTGGCCGGCGATCTGAAGCAGGTCGAGGACCGCTTCACCACCATGAGTGGACGCGAGGTCACCCTGCAGATCTGGGTCGAGGAGGAGAACCTCGACAAGACCGAGCATGCCATGGCGTCGTTGAAGCGTGCCATGAAGTGGGATGAGGAAACCTACGGTCGCGAGTACGACCTGGACCTGTTCATGATCGTCGCCGTCAGCGACTTCAATATGGGGGCGATGGAGAACAAGGGGCTGAACATCTTCAACTCGGCGGCAGTGCTGACCCACCCGTTGACCGCCACCGATGTTGCCTTCCAGCGTGTCGAGGGCATCGTCGCCCACGAATACTTCCACAACTGGTCGGGCAATCGGGTGACCTGCCGCGACTGGTTCCAGCTCTCGCTGAAGGAGGGCTTCACCGTCTTTCGCGACCAGAGCTTCTCCGCCGACACCAACTCGGCGCCGGTCAAGCGTATCGAGGACGTTTCCTTCTTCCGCACCGCCCAGTTCGCCGAGGATGACGGCCCCACGGCGCATCCCGTACGCCCCGATCAATATATCGAGATCAGCAACTTCTATACCCTGACCATCTACGAGAAAGGGGCGGAAGTGGTGCGCATGCTGCGCAACCTGCTGGGCTGGGAGACCTTTCGCAAGGGCACGGATCTCTACTTTTCGCGCTTCGATGGCCAGGCGGTGACCATCGAGGATTTCGTTGGCTGCATGCGCGAAGTCTCCGGGCTCGATCTGTCGCAGTTCATGCGCTGGTATTCCCAGGCCGGAACACCGGAGATCGACGCCAATGGCCACTATGACTATGCCAAGGGCGAGTACCATCTCACCCTGCGCCAGCGCACGCCGGCAACACCCGACCAGCATGAGAAGCAGCCGCTGCATATTCCCATTCGGTTGGGGCTCGTGGGAACCAAGTCCGGCGAGGACCTGGAAATGACGTTGGAGGGCGATTCACTGGGCAAGGATACGGTGATTCACCTGCGCGAGGAGGAGCAGCACTTCGTGTTCACCGACATTGCCGAGGCGCCGGTGCCTTCGTTGCTGCGCGGTTTCTCGGCACCGGTCAAGATGCGTTTCCCGTACGGGCGCGAGGATCTGGCTTTCCTGCTGCAGCATGACTCGGATGGTTTCAATCGCTGGGATGCCGGACAGCGCTTGGCCATGCTCGCTCTGGACGATCTGATCGCGGCACATCGCAACGGGGTGGAAAAGGTCATGGACGTACGGGTGGTCGATGCCTTTCGTACCCTGCTGACCGCGGATATCGACGACAAGGCCGTGTTGGCGGAAATGCTGACTCTGCCTTCGGAGGCCTATATCGCCGAGCAGCAGCCGGTGGTCGATGTCGACGCCATCCATGCCGCGCGCACCTTCGTCAAGCAGTCGCTGGCAGTCGCCCTGCGCGACGAGTTCATGGCCGTGTATCGTGACCACTGCGTGGACGTGCCTTATGCGCCCGAGCCTGGACAGATCGCCGCGCGTAGCCTGAAGAACGTGGCCTTGTCGTACCTGATGAGCATCGAGGATGAAGAAGCCATGGCCCTGACCCAGCGGCAGTTCGAGGACGGTCACAACATGACCGATGTGCGGACCGCTCTGACGTTGCTCACCCACAGCTCGAGGGACGACCTTGCCGACCCGGCGCTCAAGGCGTTCGGCGAAAAGTGGGCCCACGATTCGCTGGTCATGGACCAGTGGTTCAGCATTCAGGTCTCCCGGCCGCAACCCGATGTGCTGGAGCGGCTGAAGTTCCTTATGGAACATCCGGCGTTCTCGCTGAAGAACCCCAACAAGGTACGTGCTTTGATTGGCACTTTTGCCAGCCAGAATCGCGTCAACTTCCACCGTATCGACGGCGAAGGCTACAAGCTGCTGACCGATGTGGTCATCGAGCTCAACCGGATCAACCCTGAGATTGCCGCTCGCATCATCACTCCGCTGACGCGCTGGCAGCGTTTCGACGAAGCGCGCCAGGCATTGATGAAGGACGAACTCGAGCGCATTCGCGCCGAAGAGCTCTCGCCCAACCTCTATGAGGTGGTGGAGAAAGCGTTGGCGACGTAAGTCCGCACCCGACGCACTGGAAACGATGAGGCCGCCCATGGGGCGGCCTTGTTCGTCATATACCCCATATGCTCCGGCTTCTGTACTCCGTGCGCCTTGCGGTTTACTCGGGGACGCCTAGTCCACTCGTCGATTTGTTCAGCGTTTCCTTGACTTGGAACAAGAATGGTGCTTTTAATGAAAAGGTATTGACTGAATTAGCCAATACCAATGTCAAATCAATAGTCGAAAACTCGAAATGATGATTCAGATTCGCTGCGTATCAAGCAATTGGCTGTACACCATGAAACATGGTGTGCGAGCTCATGCTTGCCCGCGGACTGTCTCTCGAGTTTGACTCATCGGCCGCGGACCTTACCGCGGCCTCCGATTTCCTCACCGATCTCCTGTCCCCGATAAGGTCCTGGCCTCCACCAAGGAGACCTTGTCATGACCTCGTTCAGTCGTTTTTTGCGTGTCCTCGATCGCTTGGCTCGGAAATGCCGCGAGCATCGCAGCCATCAAGCCGTAGCGCATCTCGATGATCACTTGCTGCGGGATATCGGCTTGCGCCGTGAGCAGGGGATGATCGTGCCGTTCCACCCCGAGAGCGGATCGCTGGAGGAGACATTGGCATCGGCTCAGCCAGAAACGGAGAAGCAGGGGCTGAGCGGCGAGGTGCAATGTTGTCCGCACTGCGGAGCATCGCTGGCTTAGCGGCGCCACGGCCGCAGGAAGCGGCCGTGGCCTGATGAAGTGCGACAGGCCGGGCTTCGGGAATGAGGTTCGGTCTGTTAGTCGGCATTCCATTCGGAAAATGGGATATTTCGTCGACAAACTCTTACTATGTCCATATTGATTCTTGAAGATGGAAGCCGGGAGACGATGACGCCAATGACGGATCACCTGCTGATCGTGACTTACCTGGGAGCGGCTTGGCTGGCGGGAAGCCTGATTGGCCTGGAGCGTAGCTACCATGGCCGACCTGCGGGATTTCGCACCCATGCGCTGGTGTGTCTGGCATCGGCACTCTTGATGGTAGTCGCCACTCACCAGGGCCAATGGTTCACGGCGACCGTGCCGAGGGCGGCGATCAATACCGATCCCACGCGCATGGCCCAGGGGATCATGACCGGTATCGGCTTCCTCGGCGCCGGGGTGATCTTCAAGGAGGGCTTGACGGTACGCGGCCTGACCACCGCGGCTTCGATCTGGGTGACGGCGTCGCTGGGCATTCTCTACGGTATCGGCTTCCTGTTTCCAGCAATCCTGGTGACGGTCATCACGTTGGTGACGCTATCGCTGTTCCGTTGGGCCGAAGCACGCATGCCCAGTCAGCATTTCGCCGATCATGTGCTGGCCTTTTCCATTGATGCGGCACTCAATGAAGCGCAAGTCCGGACACTGATCAAGGAGCAGGGGTTTCGTATCAAGTCGCTGAGCTATCGTCTCGTCCAGCGAGGTACTGTCTTTGAATATCACATGACCCTGCAGACCCTGGACCGACAGAATCTCGGTCGGCTGGCCGAGCGGTTGCGTCATGAGGACAGCGTGCTGGAGTTTCGGCTTGCGCCTCTGGCCGAGTAGGGGAACCTTGGCACCATGGACGATCGACCGCCCGGGGAGTGGAAGACGGGCTGGCCTGCATCATGAGGGAGCGGCATGATGTCATGTGAGTAATATCCATAGACGGAGATTCAGGAGGATTCCATGTTGACGCCCTTTCATCTGGCGGTGCAGGTACGCGATCTCGACGAGGCCCGAGGTTTCTATGGCGAGTTATTGGGCTGTCCCGAAGGCCGCTCCAGCGATAGCTGGGTCGATTTCAACCTGTTCGGCCACCAATTCGTCTGCCATCTGAATCCAGCACTTGGTCAAGGCACGACGGGCGTTCACCGTAACCCGGTGGATGGTCATGGCGTACCGGTGCCGCATTTCGGCGTGGTACTGGAGATGGCCGATTGGGAAGCCCTGGTGGATCGGCTGACGGCAGCAGGAGTGCAATTCGAGATCGAGCCCTACATCCGTTTTCAGGGGGAGGCCAGTGAGCAGGCCACCATGTTCTTCTTCGACCCTAGCGGTAATGCGCTGGAATTCAAGGCTTTCCGCGATATCGAGGGACAGTTGTTCGCTACCTGAACCCAAACTGGAGGAATCACGCCATGGATGAATTCATGCAGGCCGCCATTGTCGAAGCCAAGAAGGGTATGGACGAGGGGGGTGTGCCGATCGGCTCGGTGTTGGTTCATCGGGGTCGCATAATCGGTCGTGGTCACAATCAACGTCAGCAACGCGGCAGCGTCGTGCTGCATGCCGAAATGGATGCCTTGGAGAATGCTGGCCGCCAGCGGGCGGCGGTGTATCGTGAATCGGTGCTCTATACCACCTTGTCACCATGCCCGATGTGTAGCGGAGCTATCGTGTTGTATGGCATCCCGCATGTGGTGATCGGTGAGAACCGAACCTTCATGGGTGACGAGGTACACCTTCGGTCGAGAGGCGTGAAGCTGGAGGTGCGTGATGATCCGACCTGCCGGTCGTTGATGGAAACCTTCATCAGTGAGCACCCCGATCTGTGGCATGAAGATATCGGCGAATGAGATCTTTGCTTGAGGGTAGGAGCAGGCTCTGTTGGAATACGCCGTGTATTTCAGGACGACTTCATGAATGATCTGGAGAAGATGTGATGGCGAATAAACCCTGGATTCCTTTCATCGCGGCACTGTTCCTGTCCTTGGGGGTGGTGGGATGTGGTAGCGATGATGATGACGATACGGCTGCCGAGGCGAACGGTAACGGCGTCGAGGAAAGCGTGGAGGCTTCATCGGGCGAAGAGGTATCAACGCAAGGAGAAGATAGTGACGCCGAGCCGATGACCGAAGAACAAGAAAGCACCGAGCCTACCTCGCCATCTTCCGCGGATGATGAAACCTTGACGGACGATGAACCGGCAATGCAACAAGGCGAAGTGCCTGACCCCAGTGCCGAAGACACCCTGGGCGAGCCCAGTACGATCGATGAGCAGAGCGCCATGCCGGGCGAAACCACAGAGTCCGATATCGAGGAGGTCCTGAAGGAGACCGAGCGTCAATTCGAGGAAGCACAGCGTGAGATCGAGAAACAGTTCGAGGAGGCCGAACGTCAGGACCCGACCGCCGAGAACCCTGATTTCGAAGAGCTGGAGGAGCCTCAAGACCAGCAGCAATGATGTGTGGCCTGCTTGTCAGGATGACACGAAAAAGGTCCACCGCGGTGGACCTTTTCGTTACCACTTGCTTAATGCATGACGCTTAGGCAATTGGCGAGTTCGCGTTCGTCAACGCTTAGTTGGCGACCTTGATGTTGGCGGCCTGAAGACCTTTCTTGCCCTGAGTGACGTCGAAGGTGACCTTCTGACCGTCCTGCAGAGTCTTGAAGCCTTCAGCCTGAATTTCGGAGAAGTGGGCGAACAGATCGTCACCGCCGTCGTCCGGAGAGATGAAGCCGTAGCCCTTGGTGTCGTTGAACCACTTGACAGTGCCAGTTGCCATTGTCGATTTCCTTAACTAACTAAATGATGGTGCTGGGCCGGCATAGGCCTTGCCAATGCCTTGAAGCCCGTAGTGCGTGGGTAAGGCAAAGAAGGAAGGCGCACTGGGAGTCTCGAAGGGATCGATCAACAACTGACGTCTTTCTACTTGCAAACCAACGCAGCGGATGATGCATCAGGGGCTTGGTTGCGTCAAGATAGGCGCTATTGCATCCCCTATTGATGCCCGCCAAATCACTTTAGATGGAAAAACCGGGCTCGTCCAGAAAGTCGACCTGGGAGCGGTGCACGTGACGCCATCGGTGGCGGCGGCGGGAGGGAACGCCTTTTAGATCAACCAATAGGAGTGGCCATGGTGACACTGAGTACGGCACCCAACGACACGCACAGCAAACTGATCGGCTACCTGCTGTGGATCTTCGGCTTTCTGGGGGCTCATCGCTTCTATTTTGGCAAGCCGGTGACAGGCACCATCTGGTTCTTCACGCTCGGCCTGCTGGGTGTCGGCTGGTTGATCGACCTGTTCCTGATTCCGGCCATGGATCGCCAGGCGGACCTGCGCTTCCAGGCTGGGCCCATCGATTACTCGCTTGCCTGGTTGCTGTTGACCTTCCTGGGCGTCTTCGGCATTCACCGCTTCTACATGGGCAAGTGGGGGACCGGGCTCGTGTATCTGCTGACGCTTGGCTTGTTGGGACTCGGGGTGCTCTATGACTTCTGGACGCTCAATGATCAGATTTCCATTAAGCATGCCAAGCGCGGGATTTTTTCCTGATTCGTTTATCTGGGAGGGGCGATGTTCCTGGACGCTCAATTTTGGCCTTTTCTGATAGCCATCACGTTGCTGACCATGAGCCCGGGGGTGGATACCCTGCTGGTGATCCGCAACACCACGCGAGGCGGGATGCGCGATGGCGCGCTTACCAGCGTGGCGATCTGTAGTGGTTTGTTCGTGCACGCGACTGTATCGGCGCTTGGGATCTCGATCATTCTGTTGCAGTCGGCTTGGGCATTCGGGGTGCTCAAGCTGGTTGGGGCGGGGTACTTGATCTGGTTGGGTATCCAGAGCCTGCTGAGCGCGCGCCGCGGCTTGCCGTTGCCGGTCGCCAGTGTCGTTGGAGGGCAGTCGCAGGTATCGGCTTGGGTTCCCCTTCGCGAGGGCTTCTTGTCCAATGTGCTCAATCCCAAGACCGTGGTCTTCTACATGGCCTTCTTGCCGCAGTTTATTGCCCCTGGTGATCCTGCCTTGGCCAAATCGTTGTGGCTGGCCGGCGTGCACTTCGTGATCGCCAATATCTGGCAGATCGCGATCGCCCTGATGGTGGGTAGTGCCGGGAAATGGCTGGCCAAGCGCTGGGTGTCACGCAGCCTGGACGGGGCCACCGGCGCGGTAATGATCGGCTTCGGTTGCAAGCTGGCACTGGAGCAGCGGCCAGCTTGATGTCTTGGACCAGGACCAGGCCCCCCGACATGCGGAGGGCCTGGCTTGATCAGTTGCGCGCCAGCAGCGAGGCGTTGTAGCGTCCGTTGGTCTCGTCCGCGCTGAGCATGGCCACGTCTGCAGTATCTCCACCGTTGGCCAGACTCTCGAAGATCACGCGGTAACTCATGACAGCTTGTACGTAGTTGCGTGTCTCGTGATAGGGGATACTCTCGACGAACAGGTCGAATTCCTGGTTGGCTTCCCGCAGCCAGCGGTCGACTCGTCCGGGGCCAGCATTATAGGCAGCGGTTGCGGCCAGCCGATTGCCCCGGTAGCGATCGAGCATGTCACGGATATAGGTGCTGCCCAGGCGAATGTTGACATCTGGATCCAGCACGCCATAGGGACCGGGATCGGCGATCCCCAGCTTGCGGCTGACCAAGGTGGCGGTAGCTGGCATCAGTTGCATCAAGCCGCGTGCGCCCGCCGGCGAGAGCACGTCGGCGTTGTAGGCGCTCTCGCGCCGTGCGATGCCCATCAGCAGATAGGGATCGACACCGGTGGCATTGCCCCATTTCAGGAACAAGTCACGATAGGCTTGGGGAAAGCGCCAATCCAAGGCATCCCACATGCCCGCGGTAATGGTGGTCTGCACCAGCTTGGCATACCAGCCGCGGCGCAGGGCATAATCGGCGAGTGCCCTGGCCTCTCCCTCGCTGGCACGGGCCACGGCGGTGTACCATTCGCTGTTGGCCAGCCCTTGTTCGCCAATGCGCATCAGTGCCTCGGTGCGCTGAACGACGGGCCATTGTTCCACTTCACGCCGATACTCCTCGTTGAAGCCAGCGCGTTCGAGATTCAAGGAGTAGGGTTGGCCAAGACGGTCGGCGGCGGCGAAGCCGAAAAAGCTGCGTTCGTCGGCTGCGGCGGCATATGCCTGGTTGGCGGTCTGCTGATCTCCGAGCTGTTCCAGTGCCCGTCCCAACCAATATTGCCAGCGCGCTTCCTGGCGAGGCTCGTCGGGCATCATGTGAACCCAGTCGATCACGCCTCGCCAGTCGCGCTCGGCAAGCGCTCGGCGAACACGCAGTTCCAGCAGGTCGGCATCGGCCAGGCGTGGCAGCGCTTCATCGACCCAGCCACGATTGTTGCGAACTTCGCGCACCATGGAGTAGAAGGCCAGGTCGTGCTCGATAGCGTGGCGATACTCGGAGTCGATCTCCAGGTGAGGGGCGATCTTGCGCCAGGCTTCCAGAGCCGCTTCGGTATCGGCGCGGGTGAAACCGTGCATGGCCGCTGCGAACATGGCGCCGCTGCCACGTCCTTGTGGGCCGACTCGGGCCGGAACCCGGGTCACGGCAGCGAAATCACGCCGCAGTCGTTCCACGGCAGCGAGTGCCCCCTGCCATTCGTTGCCGAGTTGGCGACCGAGATAATTCATCAACCCCGATTCGCCTGACTGCCAGGCGAGCATCATGCGCTCCCATACGTCCTGATCGCTGATGGCGCCCTTGGCACGCAAGGTGTCGAACAGGGTGTCGCATGCCGAGGGTTGGGACTGGCCGACATGCCATAGCTTGCGTCCCCCCTCGGCGGCCTTGTCTGGATCGGAACCCAGCAATGCGGTGTAGTAATGGCATTGGCGCTCGACACCATCGGGTTCGCCGTCGCTGATCGCCAAAAGGCTGCCATAGCGCCCGGCATCGCCATAGCGTGAAATGGCCTGACCGCGCATCCACTCACTCAATGGGGAATCGGCATGTCGTTCGATGAACGCCAGCACCTCGCTGGGCTCGGCATAGGGTAAACGTCCACGCAGCCGGTGATAGTCAACGTAGCCCGCCAGGAGGTGGCCGTCGATGGCGGTCTGGTCGACCTTGTCCCATTGTTGGTTGCGGGCCGCATCCAGTGCCTCGCGCATGGCGCTGTCACTGGCCTGGCTCGTGGCGGCCAATGACAGATTGAGTGATAGGGCCAAAAACAGAGCGCTGAGGCGTCGGGCGATGGACAGTTGGCGCATGGCGACATGCCTCCGGGGTTGCGGGTCACAAACCTGCTCATCCTCGCCGATGACGAGGCATTTGAGTAGTGTCGCCATGGGCCGACAGTGTTTCCTCCCATGCGGGTAGTTATACTGATTTGGCGGATTGGCATTGCCGGGAGACGTATATGGCGAAGTGGTTGCACAGTACCTGGTTCGGCCGCCTACGCCGTCGAGGTTGGGCGCTGCAAGGTATCGTTCGCGCTTTGCGGTTATTCGTGCCCATGACACGCGACGTGGTGTTGCGCCGCTATGCACCAGTGCCGTGGTCCGCTTTCGGTTGGATGGGGTTGGCACTGGCCTATCTGGTGATGCCGTTCGACCTGATTCCCGATGTCATCCTGCTGACAGGCTGGCTGGACGATGCGGTGATTGTTGGCTGGCTGTTGACCCGGGTCGATCGACGCCTGGAGGAATACCGCGCCTGGAAGGAGGAGGTGCCGTGATACCCTGGCGAGCTTCGACGATTGCCACCCATGCCTGGCGGCGGATAGCGCTGGCCCGGCCCATGCTTGAAAAGCCGGCATCGGGCCCCATATTTCGAACACGTTTTTTAGAGACCGACGCTCGCTCGAGTGGAGCGTCGACAACTGTCGTGATCGATGAGGGCCTTGTTCCATGACCACTGCCACCCACGAAGAAACCTTAGGCTTTCAGACCGAGGTCAAACAGCTTCTGCACTTGATGATCCACTCCCTGTATTCCAACCGGGAGATTTTTCTGCGTGAGCTGATTTCCAATGGTGCCGATGCCTGCGACAAGCTGCGTTACCAGGCGCTCGACAACGATGCGCTGTACGAGGGTGACAGCGAGTTGCGCATCGAAATCGAGCATGATGCCAAGGCTGGCACCGTGACCGTGCGCGATAACGGCATCGGCATGAGCCGCGAGGATGTGATCACCAACCTTGGAACCATCGCCAGGAGTGGAACCGCTGAGTTCCTCAAGCAACTTTCCGGCGAGCAGCAGAAGGACGCCAAGCTGATTGGTCAGTTCGGGGTGGGCTTCTATTCCAGCTTCATCGTTGCCGATGAAGTGACTGTGCGCACTCGGCGTGCCGATCTGCCTCATGATGCCGGCGTCGAATGGCGCTCGAAGGGCGAGGGCGAGTTCACCATTGCCGATATCCCGCGCGATGCCCGGGGTACCGAGATCGTGCTGCACCTGAAGAAAGACGCCAAGGAGTTTGCCGACGAGTTCCGGCTCAAGAGCTTGGTACGCAAATATTCCGACCATATCGAAGTGCCGGTCCGCATGCCTCGTGTCGAGGCTGAGCGGGACGACGACGGCAAGGAGATTCCCGGCACCGAAAAAACAAGCTGGGAGACCGTCAACGAGGCCACCGCGCTGTGGGTTCGGCCCAAGTCGGAGATCAGCGACGACGAATACAAGGCGTTCTACAAGCACGTGGCCCATGACTTCTCCGATCCGCTGACCTGGAGTCACAACAAGGTCGAAGGCAAGCTGGAGTACACCAGCCTGTTGTACGTCCCGAGCCGTGCGCCCTTCGATCTCTACGAGCGCGATGGTGCCCGTGGCCTCAAGCTCTACGTGCAGCGGGTATTCATCATGGACGACGCCGAGCAGTTCCTGCCGCTCTACCTGCGTTTCATCAAGGGCGTGGTGGACACCAAGGACCTGTCGCTGAACATCTCCCGCGAATTGCTGCAGCAGGATCCGCAGGTCGACAAGATGAAGGCGGCGCTGACCAAGCGTGCGCTGGACATGTTGAAGAAGCTGGCCAAGGACAAGGAGCAGTACCAGAGCTTCTGGAATACCTTTGGTACGGTGCTCAAGGAAGGTCCGGCGGAAGACTATGCCAACCGCGACAAGATCGCCGGTCTGCTGCGCTTCGCCACCACTCATACCGACAGCGCTACCCAGGATCAGTCGCTGGCCGATTACGTGTCGCGCATGAAAGAAGGTCAGGAAAAGATCTACTACATCGTTGCCGACAGCTTCAATGCGGCCAAACATAGCCCGCACCTGGAGATCTTCCGCAAGAAAGGCATCGAGGTGCTGTTGCTGTCCGACCGTATCGATGAGTGGCTGATGAGCCATCTTACCGAGTTCGAAGGCAAGCACTTCGTCGATGTGGCCAAGGGTGAGCTCGATCTTGGCGAAATCGAGGGCGAGGAAGAGAAGAAGGCTCAGGAAGAAACCGCCAAGGCCAAGGAAGACCTGGTCAAGCGGGTCAAGGAAGCTTTGGGCGAAGATGTGCAGGAAGTCAAGGTTACCCACCGCCTGACCGACTCACCGGCCTGCGTGGTGTTGCCGGAGAATGAGATGGGCTTCCAGATGCGGCGTATCATGGAGGCAGCCGGCCAGAAACTGCCCGAGGTCAAGCCGATCCTCGAGCTCAACCCCGATCATGCCCTGATCAGCCGCCTCGAAGGCGCCGAAGGCGAGGCTTTCGCCGATCTGGCAAGGATCCTGCTCGATCAGGCGATCATTGCCGAGGGTGGCCATCTCGACGATCCGGCGGCCTATGTCAAGCGGCTCAATGCGCTGCTGACCACCTGAGCAAGGGGTGGGATGCCACCCGTTTATAAGCGCTCGCTAACCCTGTCGGCCTTGTTCGCCGGCAGGGTTTATTTTTTTCCGTTGGCAAAAAAGCTTAGTGATTGGCATGAATGCTGCTAGTCTTGGGAAAAATTTTGCGCGGAGCAATGGACCATGCGTTCGACCACATACCGCCGAATTCCACCGCTGACACGTCTACGACGTCGAGCGTCGGCACTGCTGATGACCGGCCTGATGGTCGGAGCCTTGGCCACCCCCTTGTTGGCCGAAAACTTCGAATCGCGTCTGGCGCTGGCCCCAGAGCCCTTCGATGGGTTGGCGGCGTACGACGATCTGGACCCCATCACCGAGCTTCCCGATTTGCGCAAGGTGCCGGCCGGTCCCAAGCGCAAGGCTGCCTTCTTCGAACTCCTGGTGCCGATCATCGAGGCGGAGAATGCCCGAATAGCTGCCCAGCGCGACTGGCTACGGGCGATCGCCGAGCGCGACACCCCCCTGGATGAGTACGAACAGGCGCGACTCGCTGAACTGTGCGGCCGCTATCGCGTGGAGTGTCGCGGACAGGAAGTGGATGGCCGCCTGTTGAACCGGGTGGATACCTTGCCGCTGGAACTGGTGGTGATCCAGGCAGTGGAGGAATCCGGCTGGGGAACCTCGCGTTTTGCCCGCCAGGGCAACAACCTGTTTGGCATGCGTTGCTTCACTGGCGGCTGTGGCTTGGGCCAGCAGGGTAGCGGTCGTCGTTACCAAGCCTTCGATAGCGTCCAGGACGCGGTGCGGGCCTATATCCATAATCTCAATACCCACCGTGCCTACGAACGCCTGCGCACGCGACGTGCCGAATTGGCTAGACAAGGCACGGTCACGGCTGAGGCGTTGATCGCCACCCTCGACAACTATGCGGTGCGAGCCGATTACAAGGATGTCCTGTTGTCGCTGCTGCGCACCAACAGCGACCTGATCCAGCGGCATAGCTCCGACGACACGGCTTGAACCGGGTGGCATCGGGATCGGCTTGGCCAGGTGCTGGCCGTGGCGTTACAGTGGCCTGGCAAGTTTCCGACGCGAGACGTCCATGACCCTGCTTGATCTGCGCTTCGACAATGCCTGGGCACGCCTGCCCGAGGACTTCTACACACGGGTTCGACCCACCCCCTGGCGCGACACGCGCGTGCTGGATGTCAGTCCGCGTGGTGCCGCGTTGCTGGGACTGGACGCTCGGCGACTGAGCGAGGATCCTCGCGAACGCGAGCGTCTGACGGCACTGATGGCGGGCAGCGAACTGCTGCCGGGCATGGACCCCATCGCCCAGAAGTACACTGGTCATCAGTTCGGTTCCTACAATCCCGCCTTAGGCGATGGGCGTGGTCTGTTGCTGGGCGAGGCGATGACCGAAGCGGGGCCGGTGGATCTGCACTTGAAAGGAGCCGGCCAGACGCCCTATTCGCGTTTCGGCGATGGCCGAGCCGTGCTACGTTCCTCGATTCGCGAATACCTGGCCGGCGAGGCCATGGCCGGGCTGGGCATTCCCACGACCTTAGCACTGGCCGTGGCGGTCAATGACGAGAAGGTCATGCGCGAGCGTGTCGAACCTGGTGCCACCTTGATGCGACTGGCCGAGAGCCATATCCGTTTCGGTCATTTCGAATGGCTTTACCAGCGCCGCCGGGTGGAAGACATGAAGCGCCTTGCCTGGCATGTGATCGAGCGTCATCGCCCGGCCTTCAAAGAGAGCGATGCTCCCTTCTCCGAACTGTTCGACGACGTAGTCGCCCGCACCGCCGAACTGATCGCTGCGTGGCAGGCCTATGGTTTCGTACATGCGGTGATGAACACCGACAACATGTCGCTGCTGGGCCTGACCATCGACTATGGCCCCTATGCCTTCATGGATCGCTATGATGAATCGCTGGTGCCCAATCATACCGATGAATTCGGACGCTATGCCTTCGACCAGCAGCCTGGCGTCGCGTTGTGGAACCTGGCGGTGCTCGCTCAGTCGCTGACACCGTTGATCGAGGTCGAGCGGCTGCGCGAATCGCTCGATACCTTCGAGCCCAAGCTGCAGGAAGCCTATGCCCGGCGCATGCGTGCTCGCCTGGGCTTGGCCAACGATGAGGACGGCGACAGGGATCTGGTGATGGCCTGGCTGTCCTTGCTGGCCCGCCATAAAGCCGATTTTCATCGCAGTTTCCGCGCGTTGGGCGGCTACGATGGCAGTCGCGCGGCGCTGTCGGCTCTCGCTGACACACTGGAGTGCGAAACCAGCGATCCGGCATTCAAGGAATGGGTATCGCGTTACGAGCGCCGGCTGGCTGCGGAACGGCGTGGTCCCGAAGAACGACGCTCGGCGATGGATGCCGTCAACCCTCGCTATGTGTTGCGCACGCATCTGGCACAGCGTGTCCTCGAGGCTGCCGAGGAGGGCGACCCCGAACCACTGCGTGAGTTTCGTACTTGCCTGGCCGACCCTTTCCGCGAACACTCGGGTTGCGAGTCCTGGACGCAACCGCCGCCGCGTCATGCCCCTCCCGTGTGCCTGTCCTGTTCATCGTAACGAGCATGCCATGATCTCAGCACCTATGCTGCAAGGATATGACGGCAGGAGGTGCCCATGGCAAGCCACACTGGCAATACCCGACTACGCCTTAGCGATGCGCGAGATGAGGGCGCGGCATTGATGATCATCGATGTCCAGCAGGCCATTGACGATACTCGATACTGGGGTGAGCGCAACAACATAGGACTGGAAGACAATCTGGAGGAATTGCTGGCCTATTGGCGCGGCGGCAATGGTCATATCGTGCATGTGCGCCATTTCTCGCGTACTCCCGGCTCTCCCTATCGCCCCGGCCAGACCGGAGCCGAGTTCAAGGACTGTGTCATGCCACGACAAGGAGAGCGGGTGGTCACCAAGCATGTGAGTAGCGCTTTCGTCGGTACCGACCTGGAAGGTTGGTTGCGCCGCCACGGCGTGTCGCGGCTGGTGGTGGCGGGAGTCGCCACCGCTCACGCCGTGAGCACCACTGTGCGTCATGCTGGATGCCTGGATTTCGCGGTGACGGTGGCAGGGGATGCGTGCGCAACGTTCGCCGTGAGCGACCGCCAGGGTCATCGATGGGATGCCGAGCAGGTGCATGCATTGAACCTGGCGCTACTCGATGGCGCCTTTGCTGAGGTGTCCACTACCCACGATATCGTGCAGCATTTCTGAATCCATCTCGGGACATGTCGTTCCTGATGCCTTCGTCGTCACTCTCATTTTCGATGTCAGAGCGACATCCATGAAAGGTGAGTTGCAAAAAAGGCGTAACTCGAAAAGCGGCAAAATAATGTTTTGTTTATAGGAGCCATAACAAAAATCGTGGGTTGAAAATTTTCCACTTATCCAATATAAATCAAAGGCTTATGCTTTGCTTTAACCATAAGGGGAATGTTATGGAAAGCATAAGTATCTGTCTATGAAAGATTTTTTTGCTTAGAGACTTGCGTTTTTGGCGTTTTATCAAAAAACTGTCGTCCATTGTCTGGACGATCATGAAGAGTGGCGTGAACAACCACGGCGCGAGCTGACGCCTTTTTGCCCGAAATTTGTGGGAAACAAGGAGCAATGGGAAATGCAGAAGATATTGATGCTGACGAGTGGCGTCGCGGCCATGTGTCGCGATGCGCGTCGCCAATCCCAAAAGGGAGGCTGGTTGTGAAAATCGGAGCACCCAAGGAGACGGCTCGGGGCGAGGCGCGTGTCGCGCTGACCCCGGAGAGCGCGCAACATATCAAGAAGCTGGGACACGAATGTCTGATCGAGGCAGGGGCCGGTGAGGCCGCGGGCTTCGATGACGACGCCTATCGGGAGGCCGGGGTCACCGTCGTCGACGGCGCTCAGGCCCTCTGGGAGGCAGCCGATGTCGTCATCAAGGTACGCGAGCCCTCCGAGGAAGAGGCCGGGTTCCTGCGTCAGGGCCAGACGTTGATTTCCTTCTTCTGGCCGGCCCAGAGCGAGGAGCTGCTCGAGAAGTGCCGCGCCCAGGGGGCGACGGTCATCGCCATGGACATGGTGCCGCGAATTTCACGCGCCCAGAAGATGGATGCGCTGTCGTCGATGGCCAACATCGCCGGTTATCGGGCAGTGATCGAGGCGGGCAACAATTTCGGGCGCTTCTTCACCGGCCAGGTGACCGCTGCGGGCAAGGTGCCGCCGGCCAAGGTCCTGGTGATCGGCGCCGGGGTGGCGGGGCTTTCCGCCATCGGTACCGCCGCCAGCCTCGGCGCGGTGGTGCGCGCCTTCGATGTGCGCCCCGAGGTGGCCGAGCAGATCGAGTCGATGGGCGCCGAGTTCCTGTTCCTCGAGTTCGACGAGAGCCAGGACGGCGCGGAGACTGGGGGCTACGCGGCACCGTCGAGCCCCGAATTCCGTGAGAAGCAACTAGCGCTGTTCCGCGAGCAGGCCCCGGACGTGGATATTGTCATCACCACCGCCCTGATCCCGGGAAAGCCGGCGCCCAAGCTGTGGCTCGAGGACATGGTCAAGGCCATGAAGCCCGGTTCGGTGATCGTCGACCTGGCTGCCGAGAAGGGCGGTAACTGCGACCTCACCGTACCCGATGAGCGGGTGGTCAGCGACAACGGTGTGATCGTCATCGGCTATACCGACTTTCCCTCGCGCATGGCGACCCAGGCGTCGCTGCTTTATGCCACCAACGTTCGCCACATGCTCAACGACCTGACGCCGGAGAAGGATGGTGCGATCGTCCACGACATGGAGGACGATGTCATCCGTGGCGCCACGGTGACCCACGCGGGCGAGATCACTTTCCCGCCGCCGCCACCCAAGGTCAAGGCCATCGCTTCCGCCAAGCCGAAGCCGAAGGTCAAGGAGCCGACGCCGGAAGAGAAGCGAGCCGCCGAGCATGCCGCCTTCCTGGCCCAGACCAAGCGCCAGGTGACGATGCTGGGTGTAGGTGGGTTGCTGATGCTGCTGCTCGGCCAAGTGGCGCCGGTGTCCTTCATGCAGCATTTCATCGTCTTCGCCCTGGCCTGTTTCGTGGGCTTCCAGGTGATCTGGGGGGTGAGCCACTCATTGCACACCCCGCTGATGGCAGTGACCAACGCCATCTCCAGCATCATCATTCTCGGGGCGATCCTGCAGATCGGTTCCGGCAGCTTCCTGGTGATACTGATGTCAGCGCTCTCGGTGCTGATTGCCTCCATCAACATCGTGGGGGGCTTCCAGGTGACACGCCGGATGCTCGCCATGTTCCAGAAATCCTGAGCGGCGGAGACACGAAATGTTGGGTCAAGGATTCGTATCTGCCGCATCGATTGCGGCAAGTGTGCTGTTCATCCTCTCGTTGGGGGGGCTGAGCAACCAGGAGAAGGCCAAGCGGGCGGTGTGGTACGGCATCGTCGGCATGGCCGTGGCTGTGGCCTTCACTGCAGTGGGGCCTGGCATCGGCGGCTACTGGTGGATGGTGCCGATGATGATCGTCGGTGCGGTGATCGGTGCCTATGTCGCCAAGAAGGTCGACATGACCGAGATGCCCCAGCTTGTGGCGGCACTGCACAGCTTCGTGGGTCTGGCGGCGGTGTTCGTGGGCTGGAACGCCGACCTGGAGCGGCGCCGTGTATTGGCCGCCCAGCTTGCGGAGTCTTCGACCGAAGGCTTCTCCGCCTTCGCTGCCCTGGTGGCCACCAAGACCCCGGCGGAGCTGATGTTCCTGCAGATCGAGGTGGTGTTGGGTGTGTTCATCGGGGCGGTGACCTTCACCGGCTCGGTGATCGCCTTCGGCAAGCTTGCCGGCAAGGTGGACGGCAAGCCCCGTCAGTTGCCGGGTGGTCACATGCTGAATGCCGGCGCGGCGGTGTTGTCGCTGTTGCTGGCCATTCTCTACCTCAACAGCGCGGGCTTCTGGACGCTGTTGTTGATGTCGCTGCTGGCCCTCTTCATCGGCTACCACCTGATCATGGGCATCGGCGGCGCCGACATGCCGGTGGTGGTGTCGATGCTCAACAGCTACTCCGGTTGGGCGGCGGCGGCCATTGGCTTCACCCTGTCCAACGACCTGTTGATCGTCACCGGCGCCCTGGTGGGCTCCTCCGGTGCCATCCTCTCCTACATCATGTGCAAGGCGATGAACCGTAACTTCATCAACGTGATCCTGGGGGGCTTCGGTGGCAGCAAGGGGCCGGCGGCAGAGATCGAGGGCGAGCAGGTGGCCATCGACACCGCCGGTGTGGCCAGCGCCTTGAGTGATGCCGACAGCGTGATCATCGTGCCGGGTTATGGCATGGCGGTGGCCCAGGCACAGAACGCGGTCAGCGAACTGACCCGCAAGCTGCGCAGCGCCGGCAAGCAGGTACGCTTCGGCATTCACCCGGTGGCCGGCCGTCTGCCTGGGCACATGAACGTACTGCTGGCCGAGGCACGGGTGCCCTACGACATCGTGCTGGAGATGGACGAGATCAACGATGACTTCGCCAATACCGATGTGGTGATCGTCATCGGCGCCAACGACATCGTCAATCCGGCCGCCCAGGAGGACCCCAACAGCCCGATCGCCGGCATGCCGGTGCTCAGGGTCTGGGACGCCAAGCAGGTCTTCGTCTGCAAGCGCGGCCAGGGGACCGGCTATTCCGGCATCGAGAATCCGCTGTTCTTCAAGGAGAACAGCCGGATGCTCTACGGCGATGCTCGGACGAGCATCGATTCCCTGGTGCCGGCGATCGAGTGAGCGACATCTCGCATCGGCCGCGAGCGGCCGGTGCGATCCGGTCCTGACAACGCCCCGACATGGGGCGTTTTTCGTTACAATGACCGACATCACACTGCAGCTAGGGATTGAGCATGTCTGAGGATCGCCTGAGGGTAGCAGTTCTGGGCGGTGGCAGCTTTGGCACCGCCCTGGCCAGCATCGCTGCCGACAACGGTGCCGAGGTTCGCCAGTGGTTGCGCGATGCCGCCTTGGTGGCCGAAATCAATCGCGACCACCGCAACTCGCGCTATCTTCCCGATTTCGCCATCAACCCGTCGGTGGTGGCGTCGGATGACATGCGCGAGGTGCTCGAGGAGGCCGAGCTGGTGTTGATCGCGATCCCTTCAAAGGCCTTTCAGGGGGTGGTGCGCCAGGCGCGACCCTGGCTGAAGGCCGATCAGATCCTGGTCAGTACCACCAAGGGGATCCAGGAAGACGGCTTCAAACTGATGAGCCAGATCCTCGAAGAGGAAACCGGCTTTCCTCACATCGGCGTGCTTTCCGGCCCCAACCTGGCCTCGGAGATCGCCGACAAGCAGCTTACCGCCACCGTCATTGCCAGCGATGATGCCCTGACCCGGGCCAGGGTGCAGACGGCGCTGGGCTGCGACTATTTTCGTGTCTACGCCAGTAACGACCGTTACGGCGTTGAACTGGGCGGGGCGTTGAAGAACATCTATGCCATTGCCGCCGGCATGGCCGCGGCGCTGGGCATGGGCGAGAACACCCGTAGCATGTTGATGACCCGGGCGCTGGCCGAGATGAGCCGGTTCGCCGTTGACCAGGGTGCCAACCCCATGACCTTTCTGGGATTGGCCGGCGTCGGTGATCTGATCGTTACCTGTTCGTCCAACCTGTCGCGCAATTACCGCGTGGGCTATGCCCTTGGACAGGGCAAAAACCTGAACGAAGCCGTTGACGCTTTGGGACAGGTTGCCGAGGGGGTCGACACTGTACGGCTGGTTCGCGAAAAGGCGCGCGAAGACGGTGTCTACATGCCGCTGGCGGAAGGGCTCCATCAAGTGCTGTTCAACGGCGTGCCGGCTCGTCAGATGGCAAAGATGCTGATGCAGGGCGAGCAAAGCAGTGACGTGGAATTCATTCTCTCGCGTGAGGACGTCAAGCAGGCGCGTCGGCTCGAGGAGAAGGGGAATGGCTGAAAAATTATGGATCATGCGCCATGGCGAAGCTGGCCCAGGGCGCCCCGACCCCGAGCGGCAACTGACGCCGCATGGTGCGCAAGAAGTCGCCAGGATGGCGACCTGGTTATACGTTTCCGAACGGTTCACCACCGGTCGCCCACCCTTGCGTCTGGCCGCCAGCCCCTACCACCGGGCGCGGCAGACGGCCTCGATCATGGCCGAACGCTTGGGCATCGAGGTGGAGACATTGCCGCTGATTACGCCGGATGCACCGATCGAACCGATCATCGATTGGCTGCAGACGCATGCCATGGGCGCTGCCTGGTTGCTGGTCAGTCACATGCCCTTGGTGGGAGAACTCACAGGGCGGCTGGTCGAGGGCGACATACGTGCGCGTCATGGTTTTCCCACGGCAGCGATCGCCTGTCTGGAAGCCGATGTCTGGGCGGCCGGTTGCGCGAGGCTGACCGGTTTTCATACCCCCGCCAGTATTCCCTGACCAGGAGTCATGATGAGTTTCATCGTCAATAACCGTGTCTACGTGCAACCCGGTTACGAAGAGCAGTTCGAGGCACGCTTCAAGGCGCGCGCCGGCGAAATCGACAAGCAGCCTGGTTTCAGGGCCATGCGGGTATTACGTCCGCTGGGCAATCAGGCACCCTATGTGGTCGAGACGGAGTGGGAGAGCCAGGACGCCTTCCGGGCCTGGGTGGGCAGCGACGACTTCAAGCGCGCCCATGCCAATCCCATGCCCAAGGAGGCCTTCGCCGAGGGCGGTGGGCTGGAGCAGTTCGAAATCGTCGTCAGCTCAGGCGATTAAGGCAAAGCCTAGATCAGGTCTAGCACGCGTAATGCAAAGACTCCTGCCGTAACCGTGAGGCTCGCCAGCAGCGTGCTGATGGCGATGATGTTGGCCGCCAGCTTGGCATTGCCGCCCATGGCCTTGACCATCACGAAGCTGGCGGCTGCCGTGGGGCTGGAGAAATACAGGAACAGTAGCCCCAGTTCGCGCCCGGAGAATCCCACCAGCCAGGCAGCGCCGGTTGCCAGCAGCGGTAGCGTCACCATCTTCATGAGGCTGGCCCCCATGGCCGTGTCGTGTGATTCGCGCAGGGCGCCGATCGACAGGGTCGCGCCAATGCAGATCAGGGCTAGGGGCAGGGTCAGTGACGCGAAATATTCGCCCGAGGTCATCAACCACTGCGGCATGCCGATTTCCAGGATGGCAAACGGCAGGGCTATGACGACGGCGAGAATCAGCGGGTTTCTGGCGATGTGTTTGACGATGCTGCGCCAGTTGGCGCTGCGACCGGGGCGGTAGGCTGACAGTACCACCACCGACAGAATGTTATAGCTGAGAATCACCACCCCCAGGAGGAGCCCGCCGGCGGACAACCCGTATTCTCCATACATGCTGGCGGCCAGCGCCAGGCCGACGATTCCGCAGTTGCCGCGAAATGCCCCCTGTACGTAGACACCACGATCCTCATGAGGGACTCGCCAGATGGCCCAGGCCCAGCTCAACAGAAAGGTTGCCAGCGTGGCCAAGGCGAAGAATGCCAGTAGAGAGGGACTGAAGGCAGTATCGATATCGGCCTTGATCAGGCTCAGGAAGATCAGCACCGGCATGGTGCCCTTGAATACCAGATTCGACGCCGTATTGACGAAATGCGTGTCGATCCAGCCGCCGCGCTTCAGGGCGATGCCGATGAAGACCATGGCGAAGACCGGCAGGGTAACTTCCAGGGTACCGAGAAAGACCTCGAGCAAGCTCATCGTCAAGCTATCTCCGCCCGAACGTCAGGGAGACGGTATCTGCTCGGGTGGAGCGCTGCTCCGGTTCTTATCGACTGGCAGTGGATGGAGGCATTTTTCCGGTGGGGCCCAAGAGCGAGCATTACGTCATGTCTTCCTTGGCGATCAGGTGGTTACGAAAGGCATTGCTTAGCCTGTTCCCGTGCATCGGGGGAGGGGCATGGGATAGTTCAATGGTCACGCATGAACTCAACTTTGGTCGAAATCTACCACATTCGCCCTTGCCGGTCAGTCATCGATCTATTAGCTTGGCATTTGTATGATGTATGACAACCAATGTGAGGACCATCGGGTGAAGTTTTCCAGAGATGAAGTGAGGCGCGCCCTGGGCGATGGGCTGCTGTCCTTCCCGATCACCGATTTCGACGAGCAGGGCCGGTTCGACGCCGCAAGCTATTGCAGCCGCCTGGAGTGGTTCATCAGCCACGATATCTCCGCGGTCTTCGTGGCCGGCGGCACCGGCGAGTTCTTCAATCTGGGGTCGGACGAGTATCGCGAGATCGTCCGCGTGGCGGTGGAGACGGTGGACGGCAAGCTGCCGGTGATCGCCAGCGCCGGCCTTAGCGTTGAAAGTGGCAAGGCCTTCGCCCAGGCGGCGGAGGAGGCGGGTGCCGATGGCATCCTGCTGATGCCGCCTTACCTGACCGAATGCCCCCAGGATGGCCTGGTGGACTATGCCCGCCAGATCTGTGACGCCACTGACATCAACGTCATCTATTACAATCGCGCCAACGGCATTCTCGAGACAGAGGCGGTTCAGCGGCTCGCCGATCAGTGCCCCAACCTCATCGGGCTCAAGGACGGCAAGGGCGATATCCAGGCACTCAACAAGATCATCAAGACCGTCGGCGACCGCCTGGTGTACATCGGTGGCGTACCCACCGCCGAGATCTTCGCCGAGGCCTATCTTTCCATTGGCGTGAACACCTATTCATCGGCCGTGTTCAACTTCGTTCCCGACATGGCCGTGACCTTCTACAAGGAACTGCGCAAGGGTAACAGCGAAGTCGTCAAGAAGATCACCAACGACTTCTTCATTCCCTTCGTGGATCTCAGGGATCGGAAGAAGGGGTATGCCGTCAGCTTGATCAAGGCAGGAGCCGAGATCATCGGTCGTCCGGCCGGCAGTGTTCGGGCGCCGTTGACCATGCCGACTTCCGAAGAGTGCCAGCAGCTCGAGAAGCTGGTTGGCATTGCAAAGCAACTGTAAATCTACAAAGACAATCGAGAGGGCACCAATGAAATTTCCCAAGACTATCGTAGGCCTGGGCTCGGCAGCCATGATGATGTCAGTGGCCTTTGGCGCTGGTGTGGCCCAAGCCGCGGATGGCCCCCTGAGAGGCAACGTCAGGGTCGTCATCGGTTCCACGTCCACAGGTGGCGACACCTATCAGAACTCGAGCATCGTCGTGGACCAGCTGGCCGAGCACCTCGATCTCAATATGAAGGTCGATGCCGTCGGTGCCAGCGCTGCCTTCCGTGCCCTGGACCGCGATTCTCGCGGCAACACCCTGATGATCTTCCACGACCAGTCCTACCTGGGCTACCTGTATGGGGTGCAGGGTTACGACAATATCTTCGAGAAGTACACCGTTGGGCCGACGGTGGCCATCAACCCGGGTAATGCCTACCTGGTGCCCAAGGACTCCCCGTACGAGACCCTCGACGACATCATCGCGGCGGCGGGCGACGGCGAGACCGTCCGTGTGGCGATCCAGCCCGGCGGTGTGTCCGAGATCGGCTTCAGTGCCCTGAAGAATGCTATTTCCATCGAGCATCCGGGGATGGAGGATAATCTGGTCGCGGTCAACACCGGCTCCCAGTCGGACAAGAACCAGCAGCTCTTCGACGGTCAGGCCGACGTGATCAACGGCACCGTGCAGGCCAACGAGCAGTACACCCGCCTGTCGGAGGACGACCAGAAGGCGATGCGCTTCGTGTGGCTGACGGCACGTCAGGGAACCATCCAGCAGGCACCGGAAAATGGTCTGGGGCAGACCAGCCGCGAGCAGCTGTTGGAGTTCGTGGAGCCCAACGTGACCGTCACCATGGGCGGGGACGAGACCTTCACCTTCGATAAGGAATTCTTCTTCCTCTACAACAAGGACATGGATCCGGCCATCGTGGAGCAGATCGACGAGGCCCTCACCGAGATCTATGCCGAGGGTGAGATCCAGGAGATCCAGAAGAACTCCTTCTTCATCCCCAACTTCAAGCCGTCCGAGCAAGCCTCGGAGTATCTGTACGACAAGATGTCTCGCTACGAAGGCATCATCGAAAACATCAAGTAAGCGATCCGGGCACCGGTGGCCCATGCCGCCGGAGTCCTCGCCACATGGTGTGAATCGCTATAGAACAATGATGGGCAGGATGTCCTCCTGCCCATGCCGGAGCCGCTATGGAATCAGGTCTGTCAAGTCTGCTCAGCGTCTCGATAGATTTCGAGACCTCCCACCTGTTCTTCCCGACGATCATCCACTGGATCATGGCGGGGCTTTTCGTCTTGATCCTGGTGACGAAGGTGGTCCCCTTCCTGGCCGAGGTGAAGCGGGGGGAGCGCACCCTGCCCATCGTGGGGGAGCCCATGGATGCTTTCCGTTTCTTCGGTACCCTCGTCCTGATCGTGGCGTATTTCTACCTGATGGCGGTGGTGGGCAATCTCTTCCCCTATACGGGCTACGGCTTCCTGTTCGTCTCGATGGCCTTCGTCCTGCTGATGTCGCTGATGTACATGCATGAGTGGACGAAGAAGGCCGTGACCATCGTGGTGATCAACGCCGTCGTCGCGCCCGGCCTGGCCTGGTTCATCCTGGCCAAGCTGTTCAACATCACCCTGCCGTGACCGAAGCGAGTGTCGCCATGGAATTCCTGTCACTTCTCGATATTACCTTCTTTCTTCTCGCCGGATTCGGGGCCCTGATCGGCATCATCTTCGGCGCGATCCCCGGCATGACCGCCACCATGGCGGTGGCGGTCTGCCTGCCGCTGACCTATGCCCTGGGCCTGCACCACGGCCTGGCACTGCTGCTGGGCCTCTACGTGGGCGGCATTTCGGGCGGCATGGTGCCGGCGGTCCTGCTCAACATTCCCGGTACGCCGTCCTCGATCACCACCACCTTCGACGGCTATCCCATGGCCCGCAAGGGGGAAGGAGAGAAGGCCTTGCGGGTCAGTGTCATCGCTTCCGTCGTTGGGGGGCTGATCAGTGCCGCCGTGCTCTTCCTGTTCGCCCCCATGCTGGCTGACTTCTCGATCAAGTTCTCCTACGTGGAGAAGTTCCTGATCATCCTGCTGGCCCTGAGTGTCATTGCCTCCCTGTCGAGTAGCATGCTGGTCGGTATCTTCAGCGGGGTGATCGGCATCTGGTTGAGCCTGATCGGTGACTACAGCATCTCCGATGGCGGCAACGGCAAGACGCGCCTGATGTTCGACTTCATGGAGCCCTACCTGTTCGAGGGCTTCTCCCTGCTGCCGGTGCTGATCGGCATCTTCGGCATCTCCACCATCCTGCTCGAGGCCGAGAAGGGGGTGAAGAGCGATCTTTCGAACGAGCGTATCAAGTTCGGCAAAGGAGGCGGTTTCTCGCTCTCGATCTTCAAGGGCCGCCTGACCAACCTGGTGCGCTCGTCCTTCATCGGGACCTTCGTCGGCATGTTGCCGGGGGTCGGTGGCAGCGCCGCCTCGGTGCTGGCCTACACCCAGGAGAAGAATCTGTCCCGAGACTCTTCCGAAATGGGCAAGGGAGCCCCTCAGGGCCTGGTCGCCTCGGAGTCGGCCAACAATGCCCTGACCGGTGGCGCCCTGATTCCGCTACTCTCCCTGGGGATCCCTGGTGACTCCACGACTGCCGTGCTGATCGGGGCCTTCACCCTCCAGGGCATTCAGGTGGGGCCGCTATTCATCCCCGAGAACTCCGAGACCTGGTACATCATGATGACGGCGCTGGTGTTCGCCAACATCGTGATGTTCTTCCTGATGTTCTATGCCATCAAGCATATCGCCAAGGTGGTGATGGTGCCCAAGCACATCCTCTATCCGATCATCGTGATGATGTGCGTGGTGGGGGCCTATGCCATCAACTACGGCATCATGTTCGATGTCTGGACCCTGCTGATCTTCGGCATCCTCGGCTACCTGATCCAGAAGATCGGCCTGGAGGTGGCGCCGCTGATCATCGGCTTCATCCTGGGCAGTCAGGCCGAGGTCTACTTCGTCAAGAGCCTCGAGTCTTTCGGCACTCTCTCGATCTTCTTCACCAAGAGCCCGATCGCCATCGTCCTGTGGTTGTTGATCCTGGCCTCTGTCGTGTTTTCCATCGTCATGGGGCTGAAGTCCCGTGCCCGGCACTCTCAGGAATTTACAACCGATCGCTCGGCAAGCCGATTGGATAAGAAGGAGTTGTCATGAGCCAGTCCAGAAGTCGGGTTATCAAAGTGCATGCGAATGACAACGTGGCTATCGTCGTCGAGCAGGGGGGACTCGCGGAAGGCACCACCTTGGATGACGGCCTCGTTCTGACCGGAGCTATCCCCCAGGGACACAAGGTGGCCCTGACGGATATCCGGGTGGATGACCCCATCGTTCGTTACGGTGAAGTCATCGGCACTGCCGTGGTTGCGATCTCGCGGGGTGAACATGTCGATGAAACCAAGGTGCGCCTGCCGCAGGCGCCAACCTTGAGCGATCTGCCGCTCGCGATACGTCCTGTACCCGAAGTCGAGGCGCTCGAAGGCTATACCTTCGAAGGCTTCCGTAATCCGGATGGCAGTGTCGGCACGAAGAATGTTCTCGGTATCACCACCAGCGTGCAGTGCGTGGCCGGCACGGTGGACTATGTGGTGCAACGGATCAAGCGCGAGCTGCTTCCGCGCTATCCCAATGTCGACGACGTGGTGGGCCTCAACCACACCTACGGTTGCGGGGTCGCCATCAATGCGCCGGCGGCCATCGTGCCGATTCGCACGCTGAAGAACATTGCCCTCAATCCTAATTTCGGCGACGAGGTGATGGTCATCGGTCTGGGATGCGAGAAGTTGCAACCCTCGACCCTGCTCGACGATCGGCCAGTGAAGATCTACGAGAACACCGAAGCCGCGGACCCCGATGCCAACGTGCTGAGCCTGCAGGACGAATCCTTCCAAGGCTTTGGCGAGATGGTCGAGGGGATCATGGCCATGGCCGAGCGGCACCTTGAGCGGCTCAACCGGCGCCAGCGTGAGACATGCCCGGCCTCCGAACTGGTGGTGGGGATGCAGTGTGGGGGTAGTGATGCTTTCTCCGGCGTCACGGCCAACCCTGCGGTGGGGTTTGCCACCGATCTCATCGTGCGAGCGGGTGGCAGCGTGATGTTCTCGGAAGTGACCGAAGTGCGTGATGCCATCCATCTGTTGACGCCACGAGCTGTCGATGAGTCAGTCGGCAAGGCGTTGATCCGTGAAATGGAATGGTATGACCGCTATCTGGAACAGGGACAAGCGGATCGCAGTGCCAATCCTTCTCCGGGTAACAAGCGTGGTGGGCTCAGCAACGTCGTCGAGAAGGCTCTGGGGTCGGTCATCAAATCCGGAAATAGTCCCATAGTTGACGTGATCGGGCCTGGCGAACGGGTTCGCAAGAGAGGCTTGACCTTTGCCGCGACCCCGGCGAGCGATTTCGTCTGTGGCACACTCCAGGCCGCTGCGGGGATGAACCTTCAGGTGTTCACGACTGGTCGTGGGACACCCTACGGCTTGCCGATGATTCCCGTCATCAAGGTGTCCACCAATTCGACTCTCGGGCAGCGCTGGCACGACATCATCGATCTGGATGCCGGCCGCATCGCCTCTGGCGAGGCGACCATCGAAGATATCGGATGGGAACTCTTCCACATGATTCTGGATGTGGCGAGCGGTCGAAAGCAGGTCGCTGCCGACAAGCTCGGGATACACAATGACCTGGTGCTATTCAATCCGGCACCGATTACCTGAGTTCTCGGTAACAGATTCGTCACTGGAATAGAAACGATTCGTAAATCGATCGAAAAGGTATCGCATGTTTCCCAAAGTCAAATCAATGAAGGTAGTACCGGTAGCCGGTTATGACAGTTTTCTCCTCAACCTCAGTGGCGGTCACGCACCCTGGTTCATCCGTTGCGTGGTGATCCTCGAGGATGATGCCGGCAACAAGGGCGTTGGCGAAATTCCATCGAGCGATGGCATTCTGAAAGGATTGGAGCAGTGCCGCTCCCTGGTTGAAGGGTCTCAGGTCAACGACATCAAGCAGACCTTGAACCGTGCCCGCCAAGTGCTTGCCCGCAACGGCCGGGAAGAACGCGGTCGCCAGACCTTCGACCTGCGCGTGGCGGTGCATGTGATCACCGGCCTCGAGTCGGCCCTGTTCGATCTCTTTGGCAAGGCGCTGCAGATGCCGGTAGCCGACCTGCTGGGCCAGTACGGCCGCCAGCGGGATGAGGTGGAAGCCCTGGGCTACCTGTTCCTGCTCGGCGACCCGGGCAAGACGGACCTGCCGTATCCCAAGGCCGACGATCCAAAAGATGCTTGGGATGAGGTGCGCTGTCGTGAGGCTTTGACTCCCGAGGCAGTGGCCAACCTCGCCAAGGCGGCCTACGAGCGTTATGGCTTCAAGGACTTCAAGCTCAAGGGCGGGGTGCTGCGCGGCGAGGAGGAAGCCGACTGCGTTCGCGCCTTGCACGAAGCCTTTCCCGAAGCCCGTCTGACCCTGGATCCCAATGGTGCCTGGAAGCTCGACGAGGCGGTGCGTGTGCTGACGCCGATCCGTGACCTGCTGAGCTATGCCGAGGACCCCTGCGGTCAGGAGGAGAGCTATTCGGGCCGCGAGACCATGGCCGAGTTCAAGAAGCGCACTGGGCTACCGACTGCGACCAACATGATCGCCACCGACTTCAAGCAGCTGCAGTATGCGGTACAGCTCAACGCCGTGGACATCCCGCTGGCGGACTGCCACTTCTGGACCATGCAGGGCGCTGTGATGGTCGGCGAGCTGTGCAACGAGTGGGACATGACCTGGGGCTCGCACAGCAACAACCACTTTGACATCTCGCTGGCCATGATGACGCATGTGGCGGCCGCATGTCCCGGCGAGATCACAGCGATCGATACGCACTGGATCTGGCAGGATGGCCAACGCATCACCAAGGAGCCATTCCAGATTCGCGATGGCAAGTTGAAGGTGCCGACGGCACCCGGTCTGGGGGTCGAGCTCGATGAAAAGAAGCTGGTGGAGGCGCACAGTCTCTATCAGAGCCTTGATGTGACTCAGCGCAACGATGCCATGGCCATGCAGTACCTGATTCCCGGCTGGGAGTTCGATCCCAAGCGGCCGACGTTGGCGCGCTAGCTTGGTGGTGATGCGCTTGGCTAGACTAAAAGTCATACTTTTGGTCAGGACTCGATTTTATGGCTAAGGACACGAATATGACATCGGACATCGCACAGCTCGATGTGCACAAGGTGCCGCGACAGGGAAGCCTTTCCCTGCATGTGGCTGACCAGTTGGAAGCCTTGATCACTCAAGGGAAAATTCCCGTTGGCTCTAAGGTGCCGACGGAAAGCAGCCTGTGCGACTCCTTCGGTGTCAGCCGCACCGTGATCCGTGAAGCCATCACCCACCTCAAGTCATTGGGGTTGGTCGAAACCCGGCGTGGTGTCGGTACCACGGTGTTGCGCTCGACGACGATCGAGGCTAGGCCGGCGGAGCGGATCAACCCGACCACAGTGGAAGATATCCTGCATGTCCTCGAGCTGCGCTTGACCCTCGAGCCTGCCGCCGCCGAGTTGGCTGCATTGCGTCATGATGAAGGCGACCGCGAAGAGATGGAGGCCAGGCATGCTGCCTTCATCCAGGCGCATGTCGAGAAGTCGCAAGCCCGTGTCGAAGACTACGAGTTCCATTTCGCCATCGCCAAGGCGACCAAGAACCCGTTCTTCAAGAGTTTCTACGAGCAGTTGAACCAGAACGTGATCCCCCGCGCCAAGCTGCTCAGCATCGATATCAACCCGGCCGCCTCGGAGCGTTACCTCGCGCGGGTCCAGGAGGAGCATGCCTATATCCTCGAGGCGATCCTGTCGCGAGATGGGGAGGCGGCCAGAGAGACCATGTTCCAGCACCTCAACCGGGCCCGGAACATGTACGCGCAGTATCAGGAAAACTGAACCAGGCAAACCAAGGGAGACAGCATGACCCCACAAGGTACTTCCCTGATCGGCCAGCAGGCCGTCATCGGCGACCAGGCCGTCATCCGCGCCATCGACCCGGCTAGCGGCGAGGTCCTGGCCCCGGAGTACCCGGGCCTGGACCGCGACGCGGTCGCCCGGGCCTGCCAGCTCGCCGAGGTGGCCTACGCTACCTATCGCGAGAGCTCACTCGATGACCGCGCGGCCTTCCTCGAGGACATCGCCGCCGAGATCGAGGCCATCGGCGACGACCTGATCGAGCGCGCCATGGCCGAAACCGGCCTGCCCCGTGCGCGACTCGAGGGCGAGCGCGGTCGCACCTGCGGCCAGTTGCGCCTGTTCGCGTCCGTGGTACGCGCCGGCGAATGGCTCGACGTGCGGATCGACCCGGCGCTGCCCGAGCGGGCGCCGATGCCGCGCGTCGACCTGCGCCAGCGCCACATCGCCCTCGGCCCGGTGGCGGTGTTCGGCGCCAGCAACTTCCCGCTGGCGTTTTCCGTGGCCGGCGGTGACACCGCCTCGGCGCTGGCCGCCGGCTGCCCGGTGGTGGTCAAGGCCCACTCCGCCCACCCCGGCACCTCCGAGCTGGTGGGTCGTGCGGTGCAGGCCGCGGTGGCCAAGTGCGGCCTGCCCGAGGGCGTCTTCTCGCTGCTGTTCGGCTCGGGCAACGAGATCGGCCAGGCGCTGGTCGCCGACCCGCGCATCCAGGCGGTGGGCTTCACCGGTTCGCGGCGAGGTGGCCAGGCGCTGATGGCCACCGCCCAGGCGCGACCCCAGCCGATACCGGTCTACGCCGAGATGAGCTCGATCAACCCGGTATTCCTGCTGCCGGCAGCGCTCCAGGCGCGCGGCAAGGAGATCGCCGAGGGCTTCGTCGCCTCGCTCAATATGGGCGCCGGGCAGTTCTGCACCAACCCCGGGCTGGTGCTCGGCGTCAAGGGCGAGGCGCTGGACGCCTTCCTCGCCGCCGCCGGCGAGGCCGTCGCGGCCAGTGCCGCCCAGACCATGCTCACCCCAGGCATCCACGGCGCCTACGAGGACGGCGTCGGCGCGCTGGCCGGTCATGCCAAGGTGCGCGAGGTGGCCCGCGGCCAGGTTGGTGAGGGGCCCCACCAGTGCCAGGCCGGGCTGTTCGCGGCCAGCGCTGCCGATTTCCTGACGGACGACGCCTTGCAGGCAGAGGTGTTCGGCGCCAGCGCGCTGGTCATCGAGTGTGCCGATGGGGCGGAGATGCAACGCGTCGCCGAGTCCCTCGAGGGGCAACTGACTGCCACCCTACAGATGGACGACGGTGACCTGGACACCGCCAGGGCGCTGCTGCCGACGCTCGAACTCAAGGCCGGCCGGGTGCTGACCAACGGCTGGCCCACCGGTGTCGAGGTGTGTCACGCCATGGTCCACGGTGGCCCCTACCCGGCCACGGCAGACAGCCGCACCACCTCGGTGGGCAGTGCCGCCATCCAGCGCTTCCTGCGCCCGGTGTGCTACCAGAACCTGCCGGCGGGGCTGCTGCCCGAGGCGTTGCAGGATGGCAACCCGCTGGGCGTGAGTCGCCTGGTGGACGGTCAGCGCAAGAATTGATCTGATATTGATCGCAGCATTTCTTGTTGGGGAAGTCCTGTTCGCAGGGCTTCCTTTTTTATTCTGACCCGACCCATTATTTCAATCAGTGAAGTAACGGAGTGTCGCATAATTGTCCGTGCGAGTCGGATATTTCACTTCTATTCACATTAACGTCACGTATATAAACTTTGGTCTATTTAGACTATTGTCTCCCTTGCCCTTCGTTTGGGAGGTTACTAGCTTGTATGATGTATGACGATATCTGCTGTTCTGGGCTGAAGCGTCATGACCCTGCCATTTGGTAGGTTGAATGCAGTCCTTCAGACGATCAACTAAACAACATAAACAAGAGGACGATCGGGTGAAGTTTTCCAGAGAAGACGTCAAGCAGGCCCTGGGCGATGGGCTGCTTTCCTTCCCCATCACGGATTTCGACGAGTCCGGACGGTTCGATCGAGACAGCTATCGTCGCCGGCTGGAGTGGTTTGTCAGTCACGACATTTCCGCGGTATTCGTTGCCGGCGGTACTGGCGAGTTCTTCAACCTGTCTCTCGACGAATACCGTGAGATCGTCAACGTGGCGGTGGAGGCCGTTGCTGGCAGATTGCCGGTGATCGCCAGCGCCGGCATGAGCGTCGAGAGCGGCAAGGCCTTCGCCATGGTCGCCGAAGAGGCAGGTGCCGACGGCATCCTGTTGATGCCACCATACCTAACCGAATGCCCGCAGGATGGTCTGGTCGAGTATGCGCGCCAAATCTGCGACGCCACCTCGCTCAATGTCATCTATTACAACCGCGCCAATGGGCTCTTGACTGCCGAGTCGGTCCAGCAGCTTGCCGAGAGTTGCCCGAACCTGATCGGGCTCAAGGACGGCAAGGGCGATATCCAGGCCCTGAACAGGATCGTCAAGACCGTGGGTGATCGCCTGGTGTATATCGGCGGTGTGCCGACGGCGGAGATTTTTGCCGAGGCGTATCTTTCCATCGGGGTCAATACTTACTCATCGGCAGTGTTCAACTTCGTGCCGGAGATGGCAGTGAAGTTCTACAAGGAACTGCGTAAGGGTAACAAGGAGGTCGTGAAGAAAATCACTCAAGACTTTTTCATTCCCTTCGTGGACCTCAGGGATCGGAAGCGGGGCTATGCCGTTAGCCTGATCAAGGCAGGGGCGGAGATCATCGGCAGACCGGCGGGTAGTGTTCGGGCGCCGTTATCGATGCCGACTTCCGAGGAGAGAAGCCAATTGGAGAGACTGGTAGGTATTGCTGAACAATTATAAGTCAAAATCAAACCAAACCAATGAGGAAACACATCATGCAAATAAAAAAGC
The DNA here is from genome assembly GCF_014651875.1 of Litchfieldella qijiaojingensis. Taxonomy (GTDB): domain Bacteria; phylum Pseudomonadota; class Gammaproteobacteria; order Pseudomonadales; family Halomonadaceae; genus Litchfieldella; species Litchfieldella qijiaojingensis. The sequence goes on along the minus strand of NZ_BMXS01000012.1, from coordinate 70,111 downwards.
TTGTGAATCAAACGGTTTGTGTAACTGCTGTATCTGGTGCCATGGTTGTCATGTCGCTTCCGGTTCAAGCCGATAACTGGCGGGGCTGGAATATCCATCCACCTGGATACCCGAATACTATCGCCCTCGAATCGTTTGCCGAGAGCGTTTCCGAAAGAACGGAAGGGCGTGTGCATCCCCAAGTCTACAACAACGGCGTGCTCGGTTCGCAGCCGGATGCTATCGAACAGACCCGCAATGGTGCGCTTGATTTCGCCAACTTCAATATGGGGCCCATGGGGCCCATCGTGAAAGAAACCAATGTATTGTCCTTGCCTTTCATCTTCAATAACGTTGAGCATATGCATGAGGTCATGGATGGTGAAGTCGGACAGCGCTTTGCCGATGCCCTGGCTGAGAAAAACTTGATTGCATTGTCCTGGTTCGATTCCGGTGCTCGCAGCCTTTATAACACGAGTCACCCCATCAACTCTCCGGAAGACGTTGAGGGATTAAAGGTTCGTGTCATGAACAATGACCTGTACGTCAATATGATCGAGGCACTTGGCGGGAATGCCACCCCCATGGCTTATGGCGAGGTCTATCAGTCATTGAAGACAGGCGTCATCGATGGTGCTGAAAACAACTATCCATCTTTTCAGTCAAGCAATCACTATGAAGTATCCCAATACTATTCATTGACAGAGCACCTCATCATTCCTGAATGTCTCTGTGTAGCCAAGTCGAGTTGGGAAGCACTCTCACCGGAAGATCAGGAGATCGTGCGCGAGGAGGCCATCAAGGCATCGGAGATGCAGCGTCAGTTGTGGGTTGATGGTTCCAGAGAAAGTCGGCAGATCGTCTTGGATGCCGGTGTTGAGATCAATGAGATAGCAGACAAGTCGACGTTCCAGGACAAGATGCAGCCAGTCTATGCCGAGTTCATTGCGGAGAATCCTGAGCTGGAATCACTCATTGACGACATCAAAGCTTCAAACTGACCTCTGACGTGAAGCCCCTCTCGGTGGTGTGAGCTGCCGAGAGGGGAGAAGGAGTGTGCCGTGAGAGCTTACTGTGACTCATCAGAGGCAATTGTGAACCTTCCCCCTTTGCAAAAAAAGATTGGTCGCATTCTGGATGGCATTGCCAGTCTTTGCCTGGCGTCGGCTGGAGTACTGCTTGTCTTTCTTATTGCGATTTTTGGCTGGTTGGTATTTGGACGTTATGCATTGAATAACACGCCGACTTGGGTAGAGCAGGCGTCCCTTCTGATAGTGGTATATATCACATGTTTGGGTGCTGCAGCGGGGGTGAGGGGCAATACTCATCTCAGTATCGATTTCGTTCGTGAGGGAATGCCGAACCCTTTCAAAACGATTTTTCGCTACATCGCCGATATCTTCGTCGTCGCATTCGGTGGTTTCATGACGTATCAAGGGTGGGGCTTGGTCACCACTAACCTGGAAAGGGCCATACCCATGATTGGGCTTTCGGAGAGTTGGCGAGCAGCACCTCTTGTCATTTGTGGAGGTTTGATCGTGGTATTCGCTGTCGCCAATATCGTGGCGCGTATCCTTGGTGCGAATCGTCAAGAGGACGTCTGAGCATGGGCCTGGCAATTCTTTTCGGACTATTCTTCCTGGGCCTGCTGGCAGGTGCCCCGGTGGCATTTGCGGTAGGACTGGCCGCGGTGGGTGCCTTCCTTTACGAAGGTCTGCCACTCTTCGTTGCCTTTCAACGGATCTTGTCAGGCATCTCCGTGTTTTCCCTGCTTGCCATACCGTTTTTCATCTTTGCCGGCGAGTTGATGCTTCATGGCGGTATCTCCACTCGCCTGGTTCGCCTGGCGTCTGCCGCCGTTGGCAAGTTGAGGGGGGGCCTCGGCATCGTCAACGTTAGCTCATCCATGCTGTTCGGTGGCATTTCAGGGTCTGCCGTGGCGGATACCTCGGCGCTTGGTTCCATCCTGGTGCCCGTCATGAAAGAGAAGGGCTATGATGCCGACTATGCGGTCAATGTCACGGTGACGTCATCCGTAGCCGGCGTCGTCATCCCGCCCAGCCATAATATGATTCTCTATGCAGTTGCTGCGGGTGGCGGGATCTCGGTAACCCAATTGTTCATCGCCGGTATCGTTCCAGGCATCCTCATGTGCCTGACGCTGGCCATAGCGGCCTATCTGGTTGCTGTGCGGCGTGGCTATAAAGGCGAAACCTTTCCAGGGTGGGATGTCCTCATCATCAGCCTGGCCGGTGCGCTGCCGGGCTTGATGACGGCTGTCATCATCGTCGGCGGGGTGCTGTCCGGCATACTCACCGTAACTGAGTCGGGCGCATTCGGTGCCATCTACGCCATCGTCATCACGGCCCTGGTTTATCGTGAACTACGGTGGGAATCGTTCAAGGCTGCGGTCTTGCAATCGGTAAGGACAACGGCGCTGGTCATGATCCTGGTAGGTTGTGCCTCGGCGTTCTCCTATCTTCTGGCGCTGTATAACGTGCCGCAAATGCTGACCGACTCGCTCTTGGCGTTATCGGATAACCCCATCGTCATTTTCCTTCTCCTTAATATACTGCTGTTGGGACTTGGCATGATCATGGACATGGCTGCCCTCATCCTGATCTGCACGCCAATCTTTCTGCCGGTCGCCATGCAGTTCGGTATGGATCCCATTCAGTTCGGCATCATCATGATGATGAACCTGGGGCTGGGGTTGTGCACTCCTCCTGTGGGCGCCTGTCTGTTCGTCGGTTGCGTCATCGGAGAGATCAAGATCGAGCAGGCCGTGCGTACCATCTGGCCTTTCTACCTGGCGCTTTTCGTTGCGTTGATGCTGGTGACCTATGTACCTGCCGTGTCGATGACGTTGCCTGGTTTTTTCAAATGAGAGTCATGCTTCGGAACGAGGCGTTACTACTTAACAGGATCAGTTTGCAATGAAGATAGAAGCCGTACATACCCATATTCTCGACCATGTCCTGGATACGACATTCGAAAGTGCCTCTATGCACTTTACAAGACGCCAACATTGTCTCGTCGAGATTGTTTGCGACGATGGCACCGTTGGCTGGGGGGAGTGTCTTGGCCCAGCCAAACTGAATGCCGCCGTTGTCGATACCTATGCGTCTGCCTTGATAGGACAGGATCCACTGCAGACGGAAAGGATCTGGCTCGAACTTTACAACCTGTTGCGCGACCAGGGGCAACGTGGCCTTACCGTGACTGCCTTGAGCGGCATCGATATTGCTCTATGGGATATCAAAGGCAAGCGATTCGATGTGCCTGTCTCGATTCTTATGGGAGGCAGGTTCCGCGACAGCGTTCGGGCTTACGCAACCGGCTCCTTCCGTCGAGAGGGTGTCGATCGTGTGAAGGATATTGCCAAGGAGGTGGCTGGATATCGTCACGAAGGGTTTCACGCGGTCAAGATCAAGATTGGCTTCGATGTCGAGGAAGATCTGCGTGTCATTGCCGCGGTTCGCGAGGCGATAGGGCCTGATTTACGCATGATGATCGACGCCAACCATGGATATGACTATCTCGAGGCGATCGAAGTAGGCAAGCGAGCGGCTGAGTATGGAGTCGACTGGTTCGAGGAGCCGGTCATACCCGAACAGATTTCCACCTATCGAGCCGTGCGAGCCGGACAGCCCATACCCGTAGCCGGTGGCGAAACCTGGCATGGTCGCTATGCCATGCTCGAACCCCTGGCGACACGCGCCGTCGATATCATTCAACCCGATATTTGCGGCGTGGGTGGATTTACCGAAATCAAGCGGGTCGCGGATATGGCGGCCATGTACGGCGTACGCCTGGTTCCACACGTCTGGGGCACCGCCGTTTGCCTGGCGGCAAGCCTGCAGTTCATGGCGGCATTGCTTCCCAGCCCGCCACGTCGTGATCCAATCGAGCCAATTCTCGAGTTCGATCGTACCGAGAATCCATTCCGGCAGGCTGTCGTCACTACGCCTATTGAACATGCTGGAGGCGCTGTAGCCATTCCTGATGCTCCTGGATTGGGCATCGACGTCAATCGGGATGCACTTGCCAAATATGCTCTCAAGGAGTCGTGAGCCTTGGAAACGATACCAGCCAATACAAGACCCCTGGGGGGACCCGCACCGCAACTCAAGGCGCCACCTGGCGCCACCGACTGCCACATCCATATCTATCTACCAGGGTATGGGTCGCAGCCAAGTGGGCCAAGAATTCCTGAATTGGCCACCGTCGATGATTACCGCGAGGTGCAGAAGCGCTTGTCATTGGAGCGAGTCGTCGTTACGCAGTCGAATGCCTATCAGACTGATAATCGTGTTGTCCTTGAAGCTGTCGAGGAACTGGGGATCGACAATGCCAGGGCTGTCATTGCCGTCACTCCCCATATGCAGGTGAGTGAGTTGGAAGTGCTTCATCAACGAGGAGTCCGTGGGGCGAGAATCATGAACCTGCCTGGCGGAGCGGTAAAGATCGACCAACTCCTCGAAGTTGAAAGACTCGTTCGCCAAGTGGGATGGCACTTGATGGTGCAATTCAATGGTCGAGAAATTCATGATCATGTCGATACTCTGCATCGTATACAGACAGATTACATAATCGATCACATTGGCAAGTTCATGGGCCCGGTGGCGCCTGACGACTCGCGAGTGGATGAGATTCTTCGGCTCATGGATCGTGGGAATGCCTGGGTCAAGATATGTGGCGCCTATGAGACCAGTCTTCTGGGAGGCCCTTGCTACGAGGATGTCGCTCCCATTGCCAGACGCATCATCTCACATGCTCCCGATAGAATAATATGGGGGTCGAACTGGCCTCATGTCGGTGTTTCTCGCGAGTATTATCCTGATGATGCCGAACAACTGGATGTCTTGCTGAAGTGGGCGGGTCCTACTGTTCGTCAGAGGATACTGGTCGATAACCCGGCAGTCTTGTATGGGTTCAGGTAATGAAGTTGAGAAATTTCAATCTCATTCATTTGCTTAATATTATGTGGAAGGAGATGAAGCGTGCTTAATCGTATTCTTGTGACTGGCGCTGCTGGTGGGTTGGGGCGTAGTCTCAGGCCTCACCTGACTCGTCTTGCTCATCACGTTCGCCTTTCGGATATTGTGGACCTGGGTGCAGCCATTGATAACGAAGAGCTCGTCAAGGCTGATCTATCGGACATGAAGGCCGTCGATGCATTGGTCGAGGGATGTGATGGAATCATTCACTTGGGTGGTGTCTCCGTGGAGAAACCTTGGAATGACATCCTGAGCGCCAATATCATCGGTACCTATAATATATATGAAGCGGCAAGGAAGCATGGAAAGCCCCGCATCGTGTTCGCGAGTTCCAATCATACGATCGGTTTTTACACCCGCGATACCAAGCTGGATACTAATGTAACGCATCGCCCCGATTCTCTTTATGGTGTTTCCAAGTGCTTCGGTGAGGACTTGGCGAGCCTGTACCACGACAAGTTTGGCGTAGAATCTCTCAGCGTGCGCATTGGCTCCTGCTTCGATAAACCTGCCGATACACGAATGATGGCGACTTGGCTAAGCCTGAATGACTTCGTCTCACTGTTGGAGCGCGCTTTTGTTACCCCACGCTTGGCCCATACCGTAATTTATGGTGCTTCGAAAAACTCTGAGCAATGGTGGGATAATAGCGAGGCAGGTTTTCTTGGCTGGGTCCCTCAGGATAGCTCGGAAAAATGGCGTCACGAGACTGAAGAGAAAGACAGAAATATTCGTGCGGACGCTGCTGCCGTCATTTATCAAGGAGGAAAGTTCGTTGCGCTTGGGCATCCCGATGACGAATAGTTCGGTGGCAATTGGTTGGTTGGGGGGCAGGTCGAGCGCTAAACTAAAGTCATGTCTTGGAGTATTGGTTCATGGCTAAGGATACGGGGATGTCAGTGGAAATTGCACAGATCGATGTGCAAAAGGTACCACGGCAGGGGAGTCTTTCCCTGCATGTGGCGGATCAGCTCGAGGCCCTGATCACGCAGGGAAAGATTCCCGTTGGCCACAAGTTGCCGACCGAGAACAGCCTGTGCGACTCCTTCGGCGTCAGCCGCACCGTGATCCGTGAAGCCATTACCCACCTCAAGTCGTTGGGGTTGGTCGAGACCCGGCGCGGTGTTGGTACCACGGTGCTGCGCTCGACGACGATCGAGGCTAGACCGGCAGAGCGCATCAATCCGACCACGGTGGAGGATATCCTGCATGTGCTCGAGCTGCGCCTTACCCTTGAGCCTGCCGCTGCGGAACTGGCGGCCCTGCGTCACGATGCCGAGGACCGCCAGGAGTTGGAGGCCAGACACGAGGCTTTCATCAAGGCTCACAGAGAGAAGTCGCAGGCACGTGTCGAGGATTACGAGTTCCATTATGCCATCGCCAAGGCGACCAAGAACCCCTTCTTCAGGAGCTTCTACGAGCAGCTGAACCAGAGTGTGATCCCCCGCGCGAAGCTGCTCAGCATCGATATCAATCCGGCGGCATCGGAGCGCTATCTCGAACGTGTCCAGGAAGAACACGCCTATATCCTCGAGGCCATTCTGTCCCGGGATGCCGAGGCAGCTCGCGAGACCATGTTCCAGCACCTCAACCGGGCCAGGAACATGTACGCCCAGTATCGGGAGCGCTAGCGCCTTCTCACTTCATGGAGCGGCCCGCGTGGCCGCTCATTTTCATCTTGCCACCCATAGGCCGACGATCACCGCGGCGATCACGGTAGCGAAGAACAGGCGATTGCGTAGTCGGGTATCGCGAGGGGGGGCGTGACTTGGTCAAGCGTGTGCTCCTATGATGAATGACGGAATATCAAACAAGCGTTTCAATTGTTCGAAAAAGCGAGTAATCTTGGAGGGTAAACTCGTTAGCCTGCTATGGCTATCCCTTCAAGGAGATGGCGGCGGGTGCGACCAAACAAGAGAGAAGCCCTCATGTCCACCAGCAAGACGCGTGACCGATTGGTCTTTGCTCATGCCAACGGCTTCACTGGCGCTAGCTACCGCAGCTTCCTGACGCCTTTGGAAAGTCGTTTCGATGTGATGCCGCTGGATCGCCTGGGCCATCATCCCGATTATCCGGTAGGACCCAACTGGATACGTTTACGTGATGAACTTCTGACGCAGATCGATCGATGCCAGGCACCGGTGATCGGAGTAGGGCATTCCATGGGTGGTGTGTTGATGGCCATGGCCGCCGATGTCGAGCCGCATCACTTTCGCTGCGTGGTGGTACTGGATCCACCGCTGATGCTGGGGTTGGACGCCTGGGCGATGAAGGCGGCCAAGGGGTTGGGGCTTGTTGACCGGGTCACACCCGCGGGCAAGAGCAAGGGACGCCGGGCGATATGGCCCGACCGCGACGCCATGGGACATTACCTGAGACGACGAAGCCTGTTCCGAAAGTTCACCGACGAAGCCTTGCGCGACTATATCGAGGGGGGAACCCGAATACTGGACGATGGACGTGCCGCATTGGTCTTCGATCCTGCTGTGGAAACCGAAATCTTTCGCCACCTGCCCGATCATTTGCATGGGCTGCCGAAGCGCTTGAAGGTACCGCTGGCGCTGCTGGCCGGTGCCGAATCCGACTTGATCACTCCCCGTCGCCGCCGTCGCCTCATGCGTCATGGGGTGCGTGTCGATGTAGTGCCGGGTGGCCACATGTTCCCCATGGAGTATCCTGACAGCACTCGCCGGGCGCTACTTGCCACCTTGGATGCCCTGTTGGAAGAGACATCATGAGCGATCCCCGATCCCTGGTTCTGTCCCAAGGCCGGTTGGCGGCATTGGCTTGGGGCGATGAGTCGGCCCCCACTTGGTTGGCCTTGCATGGCTGGCTGGACAACGCAGCCAGCTTCATACGTCTTGCCCCTCTGCTGGTCGAGCGCCTGGGGATCCGGATTGTGGCGATCGACTTCGCGGGTCATGGCTTGTCACGCCGTCATCCGCCTGGGGTCGATTATGCGATCTGGGACTATATCCACGATGTGCTCGATGCCTTGGAGAGCCTGAAACTGGAGCGGGCGACGCTGTTGGCTCATTCCATGGGGGCTGGGGTGGCTTGCTTGTCGGCGGCGGCACTTCCCGAGCGAATCGACCGACTGGTGCTGATCGATGGGCTGGGTACCTTGGCTACCCCGGCAGAGGATACCGCCGACCAGTTGCGCAAGGGGGTGCTGGGACATCGTCGCCTTGCTTCGCCCGCGCCGCGCTATCCTGATATAGAGGCTGCAATCGCCGCACGAGTGGCGGGCGGGGTAACGCCTGTGGATGCCGATACTGCCACGCCATTGGTGCAGCGAAACGCTGAGGTCGCGGCGGATGGGCATATCCGGTTGCGCACTGATGGCCGTCTGTTGCGGCCTTCGGTGGTACGTTTCTGTCCCGAGCAGGTATTGGGAATCCTGCAAGCCATCGAGACACCCACGCTGTTGATCGAAGGGGAGCAAGGCATCCTCGGTGAGCGGCCCATGGCGGCAGCGGCACGTGCGGCGCTGCGCAGCTTACGACGCGAAGTGTTGCCGGGGGGGCATCATTTGCACTTGGAGGCAGGGGCGGTCAATGCCGTAGCAACGACGATAGTGCGTTGGTGGCATGAAGGAAGGTGATCATATGACAGCCAAGCGTGGTGACAACAAGCGAGTGGCACTGGTGTTGGGCAGTGGTGGAGCCCGTGGTTATGCGCATATCGGCGTGATCGATGAACTCGAGGCGAGAGGCTATGAGGTCGTCGCGATTTCAGGCTGCTCCATGGGGGCTCTAGTGGCTGGTGTCTACGCGGCAGGAGAGTTGGAGGGTTACCGTAACTGGGTGTGCAAGCTCGACTATTTCGATGTGCTCAAGCTCGTCGATGTGACCTGGAGCCCGATGGGCGCGATGCGTGCCAGCAAGGTCATGAGCAAGCTCGAGAGTCTGATCGGTGACATGTACCTGGAAGACTTGCCGATCCCGGTGACCACCGTGGCCACCGACCTGGTGCGCCAGCGTGAGGTATGGTTCCAGAGCGGGCCGCTGCTGCAGGCCATTCGAGCGTCCATCGCGGTTCCGGGTATCATCACCCCCGTGCATACTGGAGAGCAGATACTGGTGGACGGTGGCTTGCTGAACCCGCTGCCGATCATCCCCACAGTTTCGGCTCATGCTGACCTGATACTGGCGGTCAATTCCACTGCACAGAGCTCGTACCCGGTGCGACTGGAAGACTTGTTGCCTCCCGAGGACGCAGCCGAGGAACAGGCCCGCGAGAAGGTGCTGGAGGCCCAAGGCAAAGGGTTTGGAGGCTGGATCAGCGGGGTGCGGGAGCAGGCGCAACGCATGTTCTCGAATCACGCTGACGATGACCCGGTGGACGATACCAATGAGCAGGCTGTCAAGCGGCGTGCCTGGGGTCGACTCGACATGATGTTGGCTTCGTTCGATATTACTCAGGCGACTCTTGCCAAATACAAGGTGGCGGGATATCCGCCGGATGTGCTGATCGAGATTCCCAAGACGGTGTGTGGCGCTTACGAGTTTCATCGCGCCGAGGCACTGATCAAGCTGGGACGGTACTTGGCTATCGAGGCCCTGGACCGCTACGAGGGGCGGCCGGGGGCCGTGAAGCCAGCGGCCGATGCGGTGACCGTCAAGCCAGGCACACCTGTCTCGGAAGAAGGGCCGCCGTCCGATAGCATGGGGCCAGAAAAAACGTGAATTGGTTCGCAGGGTAGGGCTGTTACAGCGCCTCGCCGCGCCGACGCAGCAGTACGTAGACCGCCCCGGTCCCTCCATCCGGCTCGCGGGCCGAGCAGAAGGCCAGCACACTGGGCCATTCGCGGAGCCAAGCGTTGACGTGGCTCTTGATCACCGGATAGTCGGTCAAACCACTCGCTTCGCTGCGGCGAGACTTGCCATGAACGACTAATACACAGCGCGCGCGCTCGGTGGTGGCATCACGCAGGAAACTCTCCAGTTCGGTGCGAGCCTCGTCAAGGGTGTAGCCGTGCAGATCGAGCCCCGCTTCCCATGGAATCTGGCCGCGCTTGAGTTGTAGGTGGGTGCGATAAGGCAGGTCGGCCACGGCGAAGTCGAGGAATTCAGCCGGGCGCACGGCCTCGACGCGACCGTCCGAAGTGCGGCTGCTGACCTGAGCAGGGGATGCCGCCATGGCGGCGGCGCGACGCTCGGCCAGGGCCGCGTGTCGTTTGTCGCGGGGTTTGCCGGGATCGGCACGATTGGCCGTCAGGCGCCTGACACCGGCCTCTCGTAGGGCCTGGCGAAAGGCGCCAATGTCGTCTTCGTCGTGTTGGCCTCGGCGTCGGCTCATGAAAGTCTCTTTTGTTGATCGCAAGTTCCGAAAGGTGACCAGTATAGCGCCTCACTAGCCTGGGAAAACCATTGATGTGATGGTGACTGTGAAGCCATGGCGCACAGGGTTACAATATTGGTTTTGCCATTATCGCTTACACAGGAACCCGTGTGGCCGCTTCCCGACCCGATGCCGTTTCGACTCTGACACTTGCCGATACCGAGATCAGCGAAGGCCTGATTACCCTGCGCGATTGCCTGCGTTGGGCGACTAGTGAGTTCCATGTCCATGGGTTGCACTATGGACATGGTACCGACTCTCCGTGGGACGAAGCGGTAGCGTTGGTACTGGGGGCTCTTCACCTGCCTTGGGATGTCGACCCTTCCGTGCTCGAGGCGCGGTTGCTGCCTATGGAGCGGGCGCGAATCGTGTCGCTGGTGCGCGCACGCATCGAGACGCGTCGTCCCTTGCCCTATCTCCTTGGCGAAGCTTTCTTCGCCGGTTATCCCTTTGATGTCGACGAACGCGTCCTGATCCCGCGTTCGCCCATCGCCGAACTGATCGAGCACGGTTTTGCCGCCTGGTTCCCCGAGGAACCGCCGGCCAGGGTGCTCGACCTGTGCTGTGGGTCGGGGTGCATCGGGATAGCCACCGCTCTCCACCTGCCCACCGCTGAGGTCGATCTGGCGGACATCAGTACAGAGGCGCTGGAAGTGGCCAAGGCCAACATCACGCGCCATGACGTGGGGGCCAGGGTGCGAGCCGTTGCCTCCGATGTCTTCACTGGCGTGGCCGGGCAGCGCTACGACCTGATCGTTTCCAATCCGCCATATGTAGACACTCGCGATCTAGCCACCATGCCAGCCGAGTTCCGGCATGAGCCGTCGATGGCTCTGGGGGCTGGGCGCGATGGCCTGGATATCGTACGCCGCATCCTGCGCGAGGCCCGTGAGCACCTGCGTGACGACGGCGTGCTGATCGTCGAGGTCGGCAATTCGGACCGCCACCTGGAAGCAGCCTTCCCAGAGGTGCCTTTCCTGTGGCTGGAATTCGAGCGCGGCGGCCACGGGGTCTTCGCGTTGAACGCACAAGAACTCGACGCCCATGCGGCGTCTTTTGCCTGAGCCCCTGTCTCGAGAGTTTTGAGGAACGCCCCATGTCCGGTAATACCTTCGGCAAGCTTTTCACCGTTACGACCTTCGGCGAAAGTCACGGTCCGGCCCTGGGGGCGATCGTCGATGGCTGCCCACCGGGCCTTGAAATCACCGAGGCAGATTTGCAGCAGGATCTCGACCGCCGTCGTCCCGGCACCTCGCGACATACCACCCAGCGGCGTGAGGAGGACCGGGTGCAAATCCTCTCCGGCGTGTTCGAGGGGGTGACTACAGGTACGCCCATCGGTCTGCTGATCGAGAATACCGATCAGCGCTCCAAGGACTATTCGCAGATCAAGGACCGCTTTCGCCCGGCTCATGCCGACTACACCTATCATCACAAGTACGGTGTGCGCGACTATCGCGGGGGAGGACGCTCCAGCGCCCGCGAGACCGCCATGCGTGTGGCGGCGGGGGCCATCGCCAAGAAATACCTGGCCAGCCAGGGAATCCGGGTGCGTGGATATATGAGTCAGCTCGGGCCGATTGCCATTGACTTCAAGAGCTGGGAAGCGGTCGACGACAACGCCTTCTTCTGTCCCGATCCGGAAAAGGTACCGGCGTTGGAGGCATTCATGGATCAGTTGCGCCGCGACCAGGATTCGGTCGGTGCACGTATTACCGTGGTGGCGGAAGGCGTGCCGGTCGGGCTGGGCGAGCCGGTCTTCGATCGTCTGGATGCCGAGTTGGCGCATGGCCTGATGAGCATCAATGCGGTCAAGGGCGTGGAGATCGGCGACGGTTTCGCTGCGGTGTCCCAGCGCGGCAGCGAACATCGCGATGAACTGACCCCGGAAGGTTTCGTTTCCAATCATGCCGGTGGCGTGCTGGGGGGAATCTCCTCTGGCCAGCCGTTGATCGCCCATTTGGCGCTCAAGCCCACGTCGAGCATAACCATCCCGGGACGCTCCATCGATATTCATGGCAACCCGGTCGAAGTAGTCACCAAAGGACGCCATGATCCCTGTGTCGGTATCCGAGCCACCCCCATTGCCGAAGCGATGATGGCATTGACCTTGATGGATCACCTGTTGAGGCACCGTGCCCAGAATGCTGACGTCCAGGTGTCGACCCCTCGGCTGCGTTGATTGGTCGGGCTCTCGAATGGGCATGTGGCTGCTACACTAGGGTCAAGTTCTCCTGAGTCGAGTCATTCCATGAAGATAAATGTCGAATTCGATCTCACACCCGCTGAATTTCGCCAGGCCTTGGGTTTGCCCAATGTCGAAGCCTTTCAGAAGGAGTTGCTGTCGCGTGTCCAGCAGCAGATGGAGGCCGGGGCCGAGGGCTATGACCCCATGAGCCTGCTACAGCCTTTCCTGCAACAGCAGCCGTTCATGCAGCAGCCGTTCTTCAAGGAAGGCGTGGCCAAGGGGCTGACCAGTTTCGGCAACTATCAGCAGATGATGCTGGACATGCTGCGTCAGGCCGCCAATGCCAATGCCTCTTCGTCATCCGACAAACAGGATGCGCAGCAAGAACAAGAGAAGAGTGATACCGGGGCGTCGAAGCGTGGCAGCGGACCGGCCACCGCCAGTTCGCGCACCAAGCGCAAGCCTTGAAGGGGCTTCGTTTCCAGGCCTCGATGTAACTGGCAACATGGTGATCGCCAGGAATTTTAGCGCTGTCACCATATTGCAACTGAAGCCAGGGCAGACTACCCTTTGTGCAGTGCAGCAAAGTTGTACCCATGCTGCCGTGACACCTATCCGTCAGGAGGGACCTGCCATGCAAGACAAGATGTTTGACGCCTTCAACGAACAAACCCGTAGCTTCTTCGAGCCGATGCGCAAGTTCAATGGTCTAATGCTGGACAACATGGAGAAGATGACCCAGTTTCAACTGGAATCCATGAAACGTTACAGCCAGTTGGGTACCAAGCGCATACGTGATGCCAGTGAGATCAAGGATGCCGAGGACCTGCGCGACTTTGGCACTCGCCAGGCCGAGGTCCTGAACGAGTTGTCCAAGCAGATGCTCGAGGACGCGCGAGCCATGACCGAGCTGAGCATGCAGTTCAAGGGCGATATGGACAAGCTCTTCGCGGAGACAGGTCAGCAGGCTGCGGAACAGGCAGTCTCTGGTGCCAAATCGGCCCAGGCCAAGCCGGAACCCGCCAAGGCCGAGTCTACCAAGCAGGAACCTACCAAGGCTGAACCTGCCAAGGCCGCGTCCACCAAGGCTGAACCCGCCAAGGCCGAGTCCGCCAAGCCGGAAGCCGCCAAGACATCCAGTCAGTCTTCGCGCAGCAACAGCAAGAGTTCATGAACACTGCGAGGGCCGGTAACTCCGGCCCTCGTTTAAAACGATGTCACGCTTCGCCGCCATAGCCAATGAGCGGCGGGTGTTATCGTGGGTACCACAGAGGAGGGGCCAATGCAGCCAGGTTTTCAGCAGCCATCACAGGCCGACATGGAAGAGTGGACACAGCAGCTCGACGCCATCGGCAAGGAATATCAGGTCTTGATGCAGGAGATGCTGGCTCGCATGTTGCCCAGCGAGGCGGGCAAAACGATCTTCAGCGACATGCGCGATACTTTCCAGGCCGGATTTGAAGCGCTGCTGAGCGATCCCCAGGCGTTCTATGAAGCACAAATGCGCCTTGCCCAGGATCAGACATTGTTGTGGCAACATGGCATGCGTGCTTTGGCGGGCGAAGATGTGCCGCCTTTGATCGAACCTCCGCGCCATGACCGACGTTTCAAGGACGAGGCCTGGTACAAGGATCCCTTCTACTACTCCATCCTGCAGCAATATCTGTTGTTTGCGCGCCAGGTGGAGGACCTGATCGAGAACCTGGGGGGGCTCACGGATGACCAGAAACGCAATCTGGAGTTCTATGCTCGTCAGTGCGTCAGTGCCATGGCACCTTCCAATTTCGTCACCACCAACCCTGAAGTGATGCGCCTGACCCTGGAGACCAAGGGGCAGAACCTGATCGACGGGCTGACACGTCTGCGCGAGGATCTGGCCAACTCGGCGGAAGGTCTCAATGTGGCCATGACCGACCGCAGTGTCTTCGAGATTGGCGAGAACATCGCCGTCACCCCGGGCAGCGTGGTCTACGAGAACGAACTGGTTCAGTTGATCCAGTATCGGTCGACTACCGAGAAGGTCTTCAAGACGCCACTGCTGATCGTGCCGCCCTGGATCAACAAGTACTACATCCTCGACCTGCGTGAGGATAACTCCCTGGTCAAGTGGCTGGTCGATCAGGGGCACACGGTGTTCTTGATTTCGTGGCGCAATCCGGGCCCCGAGCAGCGCGACCTGACCTGGGCCGACTACATGCAGCTTGGCCCCATCGAGGCCATGGGAGCCATTGAGCAGGCTTGCGGCGAGAAGTCGGTGAACCTGCTCAGCTACTGCATCGGCGGTACCCTGGCGGCGAGCACTGTGGCCTACCTGACCAGTACCCGGCGCGGGCGCAAGGTGCGCTCGGTGACCTATATGGCCACACTGCAGGACTTCAGCGACCCCGGTGAACTGGGGGTCTTCCTCTCCGAGAGGGTGCTCGACGGGCTGGATCGTCAACTCGAGGCCGATGGCTATCTCGATGGCAGGGTCATGGCCTTCACCTTCAACCTGCTGCGCGAAAATGACCTGTTCTGGTCGTTCTATATCAGCAACTACCTGAAGGGCGAAGCCCCGGCTCCTTTCGACCTGCTTTACTGGAACACCGACGGCACCAACCTGCCGGCCGGTACCCACGGCTGGTATCTGCGTCACATGTACCTTGAGAATCGTCTGATCGAGCCAGGCGGCATCGAGCTCGATGGCGTCAAGATCGATCTGCGCAAGGTTTCCACGCCGAGCTATTTCATCTCTACCCGCGACGATCATATTGCCAAGTGGAACAGCACTTATGGCGGCACCCAACTACCCAAGGGGCCCGTCACCTTCGTGTTGGGCGGTTCCGGGCATATCGCGGGGATCGTCAATCCTCCGCACAAGAACAAGTACGGCTTCTGGACCAATGACGAGTTGCCGGCCGATCCTTATGAATGGTTCGAAGGTGCCACCTTCAACGAGGGCTCATGGTGGCCTCACTGGCAAGTCTGGATGACCAAGAATGGTTATGTCGACTCCGAAAAGCTGGTACCGGCGCGAGAGCCCGGTGATGGTGAACTGCCGCTGCTGGAGCCGGCGCCAGGCCGCTATGTCCGTCAGACCATTCCCGAGGTGCTCGGTGAAGTGCCTCCTCAGCCGGAAGAGCCTGTTCAACCCGACGAAGAAGGCGAGCGGAAAACAGCAAGTGGTAAGTAGGTAGAAGCAAGAGAGAAGTAGAAAGAGGGAAGAAGATCCGGAAGAGCCCGCCATGGCGGGCTCTTTGCATTGCGACTCGACATCCAACGCCGTTATTCTTTCTTCTCA
The DNA here is from genome assembly GCF_014651875.1 of Litchfieldella qijiaojingensis. Lineage (GTDB taxonomy): Bacteria > Pseudomonadota > Gammaproteobacteria > Pseudomonadales > Halomonadaceae > Litchfieldella > Litchfieldella qijiaojingensis. The sequence continues at coordinate 54,321 of NZ_BMXS01000012.1, read as the reverse complement.
TCTCTTATTACTTCCTTCTTCCCTATTATCCCCGGCAGTACCAACAGGGCGGAGAGCAGCCAAACCGGCCAGCTGCCGGTGCGGGTGAAGGGTGTCAGCCCTTCCATGGCGGTGACCTCGGCCTGGATGCTGGTGGTTTCGAATTGAGGGGCGCGCGCTGTGATGCGTCCCTGTGGGTCGATGATCGCAGTGACGCCATTGCTGGTGGCGCGCATCACGTAACGGCCATTCTCCACTGCTCGCAAGCGGGCCATCTGCAGGTGCTGCAGGGGGCCGATGGATTCGCCGAACCAGGTGTCGTTGGACACCGTCAACAGGATATCGGCATCGCGGGCACGTTCGACCACCAGGTCGGGATAAACGATCTCGTAGCAGATGGCACTTCCGATGGCGAGTCCGGCGGCCTGGATCGGGGCGGGGTCGGCTTCGCCGGAGGAGAAACTCGACATGGGCAGATCGAAGAAGGCGATCAGTCCACGTAGCAAGCTTTCCAGCGGTAGATACTCGCCGAAGGGCACCAGGTGCTCCTTGCGATACACGCCGTCGACATCTCCGACGCCGATCACGCTATTGAAGAAGCGGCCATGCTCGTCGCGCTGCACGATGCCTGTCAACAGGGCGGTATCCGACGGCAGGGTTGCCTGTATGCGCTCGAGTACCGGCAGGGCATCCATCTCGAGCATCGGCAGGGCGGTTTCCGGCCATACGATCAGGTCGACGTCGTCACCTTGAGCGTGGGTCAACCGGGTGTAGGTATTGGCGGCGTTGCGCTGCCCATCCGAGGTCCACTTTATGAGCTGCGGCAGATTGCCTTGCAACAGCGCCACCCGGGTCGTGGTGTCGCGAGGCGAGGTCCACTGTTCGGGCAGGGCGAACGGTACCAGCCACAATGCCGCGATCATCGCACCGGCGGACCAGCGGCGACGCAGGAATTCCACACCTAACGTGCCGGTGAGTGCCGTGATCAGACTCAGTGTATAGACACCGCCGACCGGGGCCCAAGGCGCCAGTGGCGAATCCACGTGGGCGTTACCCAACAGCAGCCAGGGGAAGCCGGTAAAAGCATAGGTCCGCAATACCTCGCCCAACACCCAGGCGCCGGCGAAGGTCAGCGCGGCCAGATACGGGCCGGTCAGACGGCGGTAGAGCCATAGGGTCACGGCGAAGAACAGTGCCAGGGTGGCCACGAACAGTGCGGTGAGAAACACCGCCAGCGACACACCGGTATAGCCGTAGTCGTGAATCGACACGTAGACCCAGGAGGTGCCCGAACCGAACATGCCGACACCGTACCACCAGCCTTTGAAGGCAGCCTGAGAGGGTGTCAGGGCGTGAATGCCCAAGTACATCAGGCCGATGGCCACCGGGCCCAGCCACCAAAGCTCGAAGGGCGAGGCGGTCAGGGTGGTCAGGCAGCCGGCAATCAGGGCGACCAGGTAGCCGAGCGAGGGGGTAAGTCGCAGTTCGCTCATCATCGTTCCTTGAAATGGGCCGAATGCCACGTTCGTGCAGGTTCAGCCATTGTCCTGTTGGGTGGCGAATTCTTGGTGCTGCTCGGCTTGCAGCAGACGGATGCGGCGGTTATCGGCGTTGAGCACCGTAAAACGCCAGGTCCCGAGATCGGCATACTCGCCGCGTTGCGGCAAGTGCCCGAAGCGCTGCATCACCAGGCCACCGACGGTGTCGAACTCGTCATCCGAAAACTCGGTGTCGAAGCGCTCGTTGAAATCCTCGATGGGGGTCAGGGCGCGAATGGCATAACTGCCGTTGCCTAGTTCGCGGATATCTTCTTCCTCGTCGATATCGTGTTCGTCCTCGATGTCACCAACGATCTGCTCGAGAATGTCCTCGATGGTGACGATGCCCGCGGTACCACCGTATTCGTCCACCACTATCGCCATGTGGTTGTGGGTATCGCGGAATTCCTTGAGCAGGCTGTTGAGGCGCTTGGACTCGGGGACGAACATCGCCGGGCGCAGGACGCTTCTCAATTCGAAGGAGGAGCGATTGGCTTGATCCCGACACAGTAGCGGCAGCAAATCCTTGACCAGAAGGATACCCAGCACCTCGTCGAGATTCTCGCCGACCACCGGGTAACGGGAGTGGCCGGTCTCAAGAATCACCGGCAGGTATTCTTCCGGTGGCTGGTCGACGGTAATGGCGGTCACTTGAGAGCGGGGAATCAGCACTTCGCGAACCTGTTGGTCGCTGATCTGCAGGGCTCCCTCGATGATAGTCAGGGCGTCCTGATCGAGGCGCAGGCGCGAGCCAGCTTCGCGCAGGAATTCGAGCAACTCGTCACGCGAGCTGGGTTCGTCGGTATCATTGGTGAAAGCGCTGAACAACTTCTCGAGCCAGGACTTATTGCCCTGGCTACTCGATCGGTCTTCGCTCATGCGTTGTGTCTCTTGTCCTCGGAATCAAGCGGATCGTGGGTCAGATAGGGGTCGGCAATATCGAAGCGGGCGAGAATCTCGCCTTCGAGTCGTTCCATGCGCTCAGCCTCAGTCTCTTCCATATGGTCGTAGCCCAACAAATGCAAGGTGCCGTGTACCACCATATGAGCGTAGTGAGCGATGAGCGACTTGTCCTGCTCGCGGGCTTCCCGTACGACCACTTCATGACAGATCACCAGGTCGCCCAACAGTGGCAATTCGATCCCCGCGGGAGCGTCGAAAGGGAATGACAGCACATTGGTGGGACGATCCTTGCCGCGATAGTCGCGATTCAATGCACGGCTTTCCACGGCATCGACAAAGCGCACGGTCAACTCGTTGCGCTCTTCGCCAGAGTGACAGGAGAGAACTGCACCGACCCAGCTTTCCAACTCGGCCTGGCTGGGGAGCGAGTCGCTGTCGACGGGGGTGGATATTGCCACTTGCCGATCGATGATAACCGGGGGAGGTTCATTCATGATGAGGACTCCTGGCCACTTGTGGATGTGTCCTGATCTTTGTCCTTGCCTTGATTGTGTTCCTGACCCTGGTCAGTGCCGTTGGCCTGCTGGCGGGCCAGTTGCTCGCGACGGAGTTGCTCGCGCTCCTGCTTGCGCGCGCGCTCGACGGCTTCTTCCTGAGCCTCGAAATGATCGTAGGCTTCGATGATGCGTTGTACCAGAGGATGGCGCACGACGTCTTTCGCGGCAAAGTGGGTCACCCCGATTCCCGGCGTGTCCTTGAGCACTTCCAGCACCTGGATCAAGCCGGAGTTCTGACCGCGCGGCAAGTCGACCTGGGTGATATCGCCGGTGATTATCGCGGTTGAGCCGAAACCGATACGCGTCAGGAACATCTTCATCTGCTCGCGGGTGGTGTTCTGACTCTCGTCGAGGATGATGAAGGAGTTGTTTAGGGTGCGACCACGCATGTAGGCGAGCGGTGCGATCTCGATGATCTGGCGCTCGATCAGTTTGCCGACCTGTTCGAAACCGATCATTTCGTAGAGCGCGTCATACAGTGGGCGCAGATAGGGATCGATCTTCTGGGCCAAGTCCCCAGGCAGGAAACCTAGCTTCTCTCCTGCCTCGACTGCCGGGCGGACCAGCAGGATACGCCGTACTTCCTGCTGATTGAGCGCCTCGACGGCGGCAGCAACGGCCAGATAGGTCTTGCCGGTGCCGGCCGGGCCGATACCGAAGTTGATGTCATGGGCACGAATGCTTTGGACATAACTCTGTTGGTTGAAGCCGCGAGGCTTGATCAGTGCCTTGGGGGTGCGCAGCAGCACCTCGCCTTCGTCATCCGAGCCTTCTTCTTCCTCTAATGCCTCGAGGCCTGATTCCTGCAGGAAAAGATGCACGGTATCGGGAGAAAGTTCGCTGGCTTCGGCCTCTCGATAGAGGTGTTCGATGACATTGGCAGCAGCCTTCACCCGTGTGCTGGGGCCAGCGACCTGAAAGGTGTTGCCGCGGTTACGCAGCGTCACGCCGAGCCGTGACTCGACTAGCTTGAGGTGTTCGTCGCGCTGGCCGCAGAGACTAGCCAGGCGCATGGGGTCATTGGGTTCGAGTGTCAGGGTGATGATGCGATTGGCCTGAGAACTGTTCTGGCTCAAGAGCAGAGGATCCATGCGTTGCAGTGAGATGAAGGGAGCTTACTGCCCCGAACCGGCTCGGGGCAATGCCGAAATCTGCAAGACCGTCCGTAGTCCGTTGACAGCATTCGAAATCAGTAGCGCTCCGGAGAGGCCAGTTCGCCCCGCAGGGAGTTGGGCAGTGCTTCGGTAATTTCCACATCGACGAAGTAGCCGATCAGCTCCGATGGGTTGGCTGCGCGGAAGTTGACGACGCGATTGTTCTCCGTGCGCCCGGAGAGCTGGCCTGGATCCTTGGGTGAAAACCCAGTGACCAGAATGCGCTCGGTATTCCCCACCATGCGCCGGCTGATCTGCATGGCCTGCTGATTGATACGCTCTTGCAGGATGGCCAGGCGATGCTTCTTGGTCGCTTCCGGGGTTTCATCCTCGAGACTGGCCGCCGGCGTACCGGGACGTGCCGAGTAGACGAAACTGAAGGAGACATCGAAGCCGATCCGGTGAATCAAATCCATGGTGGCCTCGAAGTCCTCTTCCGTTTCGCCAGGGAAGCCAACGATGAAGTCCGAGGAGAAGCTGATATCGGGGCGCAAGGCACGAATACGCTCCATCTTCTCGACGTACTCTTCCACCGTATGGCCGCGCTTCATGGCCGCCAGGATGCGGTCGGAGCCGGACTGCACCGGCAGGTGAAGGTGGCTGACCAGTTCGGGAATCTCGCCGTACGCCTCGATCAGGCTGTCGGAGAACTCCACCGGGTGCGATGTGGTGAAGCGGATACGGTCGATGCCCTCGACAGCCGCCACGCAACTGATCAGCTCAGCCAGGTCGATCTCGTCGCCGAGTTGGTTCAGCCCCCGGTAGGCGTTGACATTCTGGCCCAGCAGGTTGATTTCGCGCACGCCTTGGTCGGCAAGATGGATGACCTCGTCCATCACTGCCTCGAAGGGGCGCGACACCTCTTCACCGCGAGTGTAGGGCACCACGCAGAAGGTACAGTACTTGGAGCAGCCTTCCATGATCGAGACGAAGGACGTGGCCCCGTCCGACGATGGCTTGGGCAGGTGGTCGAATTTCTCGATCTCGGGGAAGGTGACGTCGACCACCGAGATCTGGTTCTGCTTGCGACTATCGAGCATGGCCGGCACCCGGTGCAGGGTCTGTGGGCCGAACACCATATCGACGTAGGGAGCACGCTTACGCAGTGCCTCGCCTTCCTGGCTGGCCACACAGCCGCCGACCCCGATCACCAACTCGGGGTTGGCTTCCTTGAGCTTCTTCCAGCGGCCGAGTTGGTGGAAGACCTTCTCTTGGGCTTTCTCGCGGATCGAGCAAGTGTTGAGCAGAATGACGTCGGCCTCTCGCTCGTCGTCGGTCAGCTCGAGCTGATGGGATTCGCCGAGCAGGTCCGCCATGCGGGCGGAGTCATACTCGTTCATCTGGCAGCCGTGGGTCTTGATGAAGAGTTTCTTCGCCATAAAAATACCGTCGTGACGCATGGTGCGCCCGACTTGTCACCAGTTTCCAGGAACGTTGAATGCGTGGCCAGGCGGCCGGGATCGGATCTGCTTTCCGATTATACGTATCCACTGCCATTGGGGCCAGCATCATGCCTCCCCGCGAGTGGGTCTATGGTATTCTTGCAGGCCTAGGTCGTGCACGCGATTGTACTCACGTTGCGTCGAAATTGGCGGACACGACCACAACGGGCCGCATCCGGCCTTGCTCCTCATGTCTTACTTAAATGACGTTTAGCACAGGGTCAATATGGCGTCCAAGCCCATTTATCGAGTGGTGTTTTACAACCAGGGCGAGATCTGGGAACTCTACGCGCGCGAGGTGTTCCAGAGCGATCTGTGGGGATTCATTGAAGTGGAAGCCTTCGTCTTCGAAGACGCTTCGAAGCTGGTGGTCGATCCGTCCACCGAAAAGTTGCGGCGGACCTTCGATGGGGTCAGTCGCAGCTACCTGCCCATGAATGCCATTATGCGCATCGATGAGGTGGATCGCGAAGGCACCCCCAAGGCTACCAAGGCCGAGGGGAAAGTGGCCGAGTTCCCGCGTCCCACGACGTGGCCGCCCCGTGACAACGGGTAGGTCAAAAAATAACCGATCTGTGGCTGTGTCAGGCGTCTCGCCGTTCGCCCTGGTCTTGCCGGTCGGTTTTCCCAAGACTTATCCACAGAAAGTGTGGATGAGGACGAGTCTCATCGCGTTACCTCGTACAGGAAGTGCGGGGGTCGCAAGTCGGGCGTGGGGCAGCGTTTTCAGAGCCCTTTCGACAGTCATCAAGACGGCAAAATTATGCGTAAATTCAATACTCTGATCGCAGGTGTGGTGCTGACGGCATGGGCTGTGCCTCTGATGGCACAGGACACGACGCAAGACGCGGATAACGACAGACGCTGGGTATCCGACGAGTTGACCACTTTTGTGCGCAGTGGGCCCACCGATGGGTATCGCATCGTCGGTACCCTTACCGCTGGCGAGCCAGTCACGGTGCTCGATAGCAGCGGTGACTACACCCAGGTGAGGGATGACGACGGAGATAGTGTTTGGGTCCTGTCCAGAGAACTGCAGGAGGAACCGAGCGCGAGGCAGCGCCTTCCTGAGCTGGAAGCTCAAGTCGAAGCATTGACGGCAGAGCTGGAGGGCATCAATGAAGAGTGGGAACGGCGTGTCGCGGTCATGACCGAGACCCTGGAGGCCCGCGAGCAGCGTATCGCTGAACTCGAAGCACGTAATCAGCAACTCGATAGTCAGGTCACCGAGACCCAGCAGTCGATGCGCGGTCTCCAGGCACGTCTTGATACGCAGGAAGAGGATCTGCTGCTGCGCTACTTCATGTATGGTGGAGGGGTCGCGGGTGCCGGCCTGATCCTGGGGCTGATCGTGCCCCACCTGCCGCGTCGTCGCAAAAAGCGAGACCGCTGGTTCTAAGAGAGCACATGAGCGAGAAGACAGAGGTGGTGAACGAGTGGCTGTCACGTTGGCGCGAGGGACGCATCGGCTTTCATCGCGATGCGCCCCATCCGGCGTTGCAACGTCATTGGGCACGACTCGGTGTGCCTTACGGAACCAAGGTCCTGGTGCCGCTTTGCGGCAAGAGCCTGGATATGCGCTGGCTCGCAGAGCGAGGGCATCCTGTGCTGGGGATCGAATTATCGCTGGAAGCGATCGATCAGTTCATCGCCGAAGGTCAGGGCGAGGTCTCGCGCTTTCACTTGGGGAGCTTCGATGTTTGCCGTCAGGGGAGCATTGAGCTCTGGCGTGGAGACTTCTTCCATTTCCACATTGACCAGGCAGCGGAAATCGGCGCTTTTTATGACCGCGCCGCCCTGATCGCCTTGCCCGAGGCGACGCGACAGCGCTATGCCTTTCATCTGGCCCAGTTGCTGCCCCCCGGGGCTCTTGGCTTGCTGATCAGCTTGGTGCGTGCACCGGGGGATGATCGGGGGCCTCCCTACACTGTTTGTGCCGATGAGGTTCGACAACTGTTCACGCCCAACTTCGAACTGACCCATCTCGAAGATAGTCAGCCCGAGGACAACGGCTGGCAGGAGAGCGTCTGGGCCATGGTAAGACGGGGCCCCGGCGTGTAATACAGCGACGAGCACCTGTGTCACGGGCGCTCGTCGCCAGTCCTTCAGCGAGCTAACAGGCGACCGAGTTCCGGGTCGCGGAAGGCGCGGTTCAAACCGTCACTCAGCAACTCGTTGACCATGTTCGTATTATCTTCGCGGTTGGGGCGTATCGCGTAGCTTTGCTCGCGGCGGGAGGTGTAAGTACCGGTGTAGGTGTAACCGTCGTTCTTGGCGACAGAGCGGAAAACGACTTCCAGTCGTGCATTACCCAACACGGGCTGGCTGTCACCACGCTCATAGCCCAGGCGAGTCAGAGTCAACGTCAGGCTGGGGCGTCCTTCGACGCTCTCGGTAGTGGGAGTGAAGCCCATCTGGCGTACGGCCTGCTCGGCCTGTGCCTGCAACTTGGGGATCAGGTCATGGGCATAGACGGTAATGGTCGCGGTCGACATGGCAGCACCGCTGCGGGTACCAAGTACCTCGGATTCACGTCCATCCACCACGTTGACGGTAACTTGTTGGCCACCGCCCGCTTGCGGAATGTCAGCGGTGACTTTCGGATTGGGCTGCAAGTAATGGGGGCTGGTACAAGCTGTGAGCAACAGCAGGGCCATGAGTAGCCACAGTCCTGACAACCAATGTCTTTGCATCCTGAACTCCCTATTGATGACGAGGTTTTGGTGCCGAGTATAAGCCGAGCGTGGCCTTCAGGCGATGGCCTCGGTAAGTCAGGGGTTGGAGACCTTGTGCGCCAGCTTCGCTAATTCCCCAGACCGTGCCTCTCATCTGATGCTTGCCATTTCCGACCTCCTCTCAGGATCCGGAATACGTTTGGCATATTTTGAATCCGTTTTTCTGATCCAAAAATACAGATAACTATATTTTATCTAATCTCATGCACCTCCTAAGGTTGGGTCATAACAACGCGCGACGAGGCTGTCGGCGAGAAGTGGTCGTTGTTCAACGGCCAAGATGTGCCCACTAGAAGGATCCATGCATGACAGTTGAAAAAATAGAAATAGATACGCTTGTCGTTGGCGCTGGTCAGGCCGGCGTGGCCATGAGCGAACATCTGAGCAACCATGGGGTCCCCCACCTTGTTTTGGAGCGCCATCGAATCGCCGAACGGTGGCGTTCGGAACGGTGGGATTCTCTGGTTGCCAATGGTCCGGCCTGGCACGATCGTTTCCCCGGTCTGGAGTTCGAGGATATCGACCCCGACGCCTTTGCCCCGAAAGAGCGGATTGCGGATTATTTCGAAGCCTATGCCAAGAAGTTCGATGCTCCCATCCGCACCGGCGTGGACGTGAAGAAGGTGGAACGTAATGTTGGCCGGCCAGGCTTCACTATTGAAACCTCTGAGGGCGTGATCGAGGCCAACCGTGTGGTTGCTGCAACTGGGCCTTTCCAGCGCCCTGTTATCCCACCGATCGCTCCTGAAGATGAGAAGATCACGCAGCTCCACTCTTCCGAATATCGCAATCCTGAGCAACTGCCCGAGGGTGCTGTCATGGTGGTTGGCGCCGGGTCGTCGGGGGTACAGATCGCGGATGAGCTACAGCGTGCCGGCAAGAAGGTTTACCTCTCGGTTGGACCGCACGATCGTCCTCCGCGCGCCTATCGCAACCGTGACTTCTGCTGGTGGCTGGGTGTTCTCGGAAAGTGGGATGCCGAGGCCATGAAGCCGGGCACTGAACATGTCACCATTGCAGTGAGCGGGGCTCATGGCGGCCAAACGGTTGATTTCCGGGGTCTTGCCAATCAGGGGATCACGCTCGTTGGTCGGACGAAAGCGTTCGATGATGGTTTGGTGACCTTCGAATCGGATCTTGCAGACAACCTTGCCCGCGGCGATGAGAACTATCTGTCGCTGCTGGATGCAGCTGATGCCTATATTGCCCGCAATGGCCTCGACCTTCCGGAAGAGCCTGAAGCCCGCCATATCCTCCCGGATCCGGAATGTGTGACCCATCCCATACTTGAGCTCGATCTGGCCGAGGCCGGCGTTACCTCGATCGTCTGGGCAACCGGCTTTGCGGTCGATTACAGCTGGCTGAATGTCAACGCCTTCGATGAAAATGGCAAGCCGCGGCATCAGCGCGGTGTTTCGAGCGAACCTGGTATCTATTTCGTGGGTCTGCCGTGGCTGTCGCGTCGTGGCTCCAGCTTCATCTGGGGTGTCTGGCACGATGCCAAGCATATTGCGGACCACATCGCCACGCAGCGCAAGTATCTTGCCTATCACGATGCTTCGCGACGCCGGGCAGAGGAGGCTGATCGAAACGATAGGCCTGACGGCGTACGCCCTTATTCGCACGTTCAAAACGTCAACACAGTGAGAATAAGTTGATGCCTACTCATACTCGAATCCGCATGTTCAATACCAAGGTGACGTATCCCAACCAGACCCTGGATAACGATCTCTGCCAGGCGGTGCGGGCCGGCAACACCATCTATGTGCGCGGTCAGGTTGGTACCGACTTCGAAGGCAACCTCGTCGGCCTGGGCGACCCGCGTGCCCAGGCCGAGCAGGCAATGAAGAACGTCAAGCAACTGCTTGAAGAGGCTGGTTCCGAGCTCAGCCATATCGTCAAGACCACCACCTACATCACCGATCCGCGCTTCCGCGAGCCTGTCTACCAAGAGGTGGGCAAGTGGCTCAAAGAAGTCTTTCCCATCTCTACCGGCCTGGTGGTGGCAGGTCTGGCCCAGCCCGAGTGGCTGATGGAGATCGACGTGATCGCCGTAGTGCCGGATGAGGAGGGAAGGGCATGACCTTTTCCATTGCAGGTATGTGTCGCGAGACTGGCCAGTTTGGCACCGCCATCAGCTCTTCCAGCATCTGTGTGGCCAGTCGCTGCCCTTTTATCGCTCCCGGGCATGGCGTTGTACTGACCCAGAACGTTACGAACCCCGCTCTTGGACAACGTGGTGTCGAGCTGCTTTGCCAGGGACTTGACGCCGAGTCGGTGCTGTCGAGGCTCATCGAGGAAGAGTCCTTCCCTGAATGGCGCCAGTTGCAGGTGCTGGATGCCAGGGGGCACAGCGCTTTACACAGTGGCGACAAAACCCTAGGTATCCATGCCGCTGTGCAAGGGCGTGACTGTGTCGCTGCCGGCAATATGCTGGCTGATGGCACAGTGATACATGCCATGATCGATGCCTTCGAAGCTCATTCCGGTGAGTTGGTCGAGCGACTGCTGGCGGCGTTGGAGGCGGCCTTGGTCAAGGGAGGCGAGATGGGACCGGTCCATTCGGCGGGGCTCAAGGTGACAGACAAGGTCAGTTGGCCGGTGGTTGATCTGAGAATTGACTGGCATATTGCCCCAATCCATGAACTGCGCATGCTGTGGGAAGCCTATCGTCCCCAGCGTGAGGCTTATGTGTGTCGAGCCCTCCAGCCCAGCGAGTCGCCCTCCTACGAGGTGCCCGGCGATAGCCGCTGAGCAGCTGGCATCACGGGTGGCCACGGCAAGGCTACCCTGGTTGTCCGTTCCTTTGACCATCCTGATCGGGAGGGGATATGTCCCAAACCGCATCTCCAGCGTGTGTCGAATTGCTGGCCCGGCTGGTGGCTTTCGATACCACCAGTCACCGATCCAATCTGCCGCTGATCCACTTCGTGCGGGACTACCTGGCCGAATACGGCGTCGAGGCCACCCTGGTTCATGATGTCAGCGGCGAGAAGGCCAACCTCTATGCCACCATCGGCCCGGCCGATCAAGCCGGTGTGATGCTTTCCGGCCATACTGATACCGTGCCGGTGACCGGCCAGATGTGGAACAGCGATCCCTATCATCTGACAGCCAAGGGGGAGCGCTTGTATGGCCGTGGTACTGCCGACATGAAGGGCTTCCTCGCTGTCGTGCTGGCCATGGTGCCAGCCATGGTCCAGGCTGATCTCTGTGTGCCCATCCACCTGGCCTTTTCCCATGATGAGGAAGTGGGCTGTCTGGGGGTGCGTAGCCTGATCGATACGATGAGGCAGTATCGCGTGCGTCCGGCGGCCTGTGTGGTGGGAGAGCCCACTTCGATGCGCTTGGCGACCGCCCACAAAGGCAAGATCGCAGGACGTATACAAGTGCGTGGCAAGGCCTGTCATTCCGGTATGGCCCCTGAAGGGGTCAATGCCATCCAGGCCGCGGCGCCACTTCTGTACTGGTTCGAGGAGACCGCTGCGCAAAAGGCCTCTCGGGGCCCATACGACAAGCGCTTTGCGATCCCCTTCACCACCCTGCAGATCGGCACGATCGAGGGAGGGACAGCGCTCAATATCGTGCCCGATGCGTGCCGATTCGACTTCGAGATACGCAATGTGCCGGAAGACGACCCCGAGGCTCTGTTGGCGATGCTGAGAGTTGAGGTGGATCGTCTCGACCGGTGCTTGAAACAGTATTCTCCCGACGCCGGTGCGACCTTGGAATACCTGGGTGACTATCCCGGGCTATCCATGGCGGAGGAGAGCGAACTGGTGGAGTTTGTCCTGGCACTATTGGATGACCCGCGCCGCGAACGCATCGGCTTTGGTACCGAAGCGGGTCTCTTTCAGCAGCGGCTTGGCATTCCCACCCTGGTATGTGGACCGGGTAGCATGGCCCAGGGCCATCAGCCCGATGAATATGTGACCCGTGACCAGTTGCTGCGCTGCGAGACGTTCCTGAGACGCTTGATCGCAGCTCTTGCGGACCCCGACGCAGTCCGGCGCTTGGAACTGGCCTGTGCGGAAAGTATTGACAACTTCCAACCTGCTTAGGGGAGGAAAGCTCGTGGATCTGGTCCAGCTACTGGTGCTGCAGGGCGGCCTACCGTCCCCACGCTGCTGAGCTGCACTCCATTTGCCACGGCTAACGCTTCGTGTGTCAGCCTTGGTATTCTCGAAAGGGTGCCGCTTGGGCGGCATTCCGCCCATATTATTGTCGAGCCGCGGTAGCCCTTACGATGCGACACTTCACCCTTAAGCAACTACGTTACTTCGTGGTGGCAGGCGACCTTTCCAGCGTTACCCAGGCTGCCAAGCAGCTGCATGTTTCCCAGCCTTCGATCTCTGCTGCCATTCAGCAGATCGAGGAGACGACCGGGTTACAGCTGTTCGTGCGCCACCATGCCCAGGGGCTGTCGCTGACCCCTGCCGGCAAGCAGTTACTGGTGCGTGCCAAGCAGCTGCTGCGCGATGCCGAGGGACTGGAGCGCTTCGCGGTCTCCCTCGGCGAGGAGATCGGCGGCGAGCTTCGCCTGGTGGCCTTTCCCACCTTCGCCCCAGTGTTCCTTCCGCAGCTGTTGCGCCGCTACACCGACCACTACCCGGCGGTGAGCCTGCACTGCGACGAGATGAACCAGGCAGATATCGTCCACGGGCTGGGCAAGGGAGACTACGAGCTGGCCTTCACCTATGACCTGCAGATTCCGGAGAGTGTCGATTTCACGCCTCTCTATCGCTTCCCGCCCTATGCGGTGGTCGCGTCCTCTCATCCCTTGGGGAAGCGCGACAGCATCCGTCTCGCGGAACTGGTGGAGTTCCCGATGGTGATGCTCGATTGGCCCCTGAGTCGCGAGTACTTCCTGTCGATCTTTTCCCACCAGGGATTGACTCCCGCCGTGGCTCACCGTGCCAAGTCGATGGACATGATCCGAGGCCTGGTGGCCAATGGCTTCGGTTTTTCACTGTTCAACACGCCACTCTCGGCGTTGGATGCCTTCGATGGCGGACGGCTCAAGGCGCTGCACTTGGAAGATGAAGCGCCGGCGCTCTCCATGGGTATCGCCTGCTTGCGTGGGCTGCGACTGAGTCCCGCCGCCGAGGTCATGCATCGACTGGCCTGTGACGCGGAAACCCTCGCGCCGACGTTGGCGGAATTGGCGCCTTTCCTAGCCGAACCGCCACCGCGGCTGCTCGACGAATCCTGAATTCAGCCTGCCCAAAGCAAGAAAGAATCGACGCTGAATCCGCGCCTTGTGGGGCGCGGTTTCGGTGTTTTCGCTTGTCTTCCTGGATAGAAAAAACTGAGGATGGAGTTCGCATAATAATATTTTAGCTAAGCAAGCCCCGCGACTATCGTGAGTTCATCACTCGAGATTCACGCCTCTGACGGTCTCGACATAACAACACCCTGACAAACGGAGTGACTCCCGATGGCTGCACACGATCTTTCCTACTGGCGTGACCTGCGTAATCGGCTGTCTTTGCCGGATGGTGCCTTCATCGATGGCCGCAGCGTCGCCTCGTCCGACGGTGGAACCCTCACCACTTGGAACCCGGCTACCGGTGAGGTCCTGGGCACGGTGGCGGCCTGTACCGCTGACGATGTGGACAACGCGGTGGCGGCAGCCCGCGCCAGCTTCGAGGCGGGTGTCTGGTCCCAGGCTGCGCCAGCCGAACGTAAGGCGGTATTGCAGCGCCTGGCGGCATTGATGCTGGAAAACCAGGAGGAGCTGGCGCTTCTGGAGAGCCTGGATACCGGCAAGCCCATTTCGGATGCCTATGGCATCGATATCCCCGGGGCGGCAGGTTGTTTCTCCTGGTATGCCGAGGCTACCGACAAGCTCTATGGCGAAGTAGCACCCACTGACGTTGACAACCTGGCCACCATTACTCGCGAGCCGGTCGGGGTGGTCGCCGCAGTGATTCCCTGGAACTTCCCGCTTGATATCACCGCCTGGAAACTGGCGCCAGCGCTGGCTGCCGGTAACAGCGTGATCCTCAAACCGGCTGAGCAATCGCCGCTGACCGCCCTGCGTCTGGCCGAGCTGGCCAAGCAAGCGGGGCTGCCTGATGGCGTTCTCAATGTGCTGCCTGGGCATGGCCATATCACTGGCCGTGCGCTAGGGCTGCACGTCGATGTGGATTGCCTCACCTTCACCGGCTCTACCGCTACCGGCAAGCGCTTCCTGGAGTATGCCTCCAGTTCCAACATGAAACAGGTGTGGCTGGAGTGCGGTGGCAAGAGCCCCAACTTGATCTTTTCCGATTGCGACCTGGATGCCGCGGCCGCGGCAGCGGTGCAAGGCATCTATTTCAACCAGGGCGAGGTGTGTTCCGCCAACTCGCGGATCCTGGTGCAGCGTGAGGTCAAGGAAGCCTTCGTGGCACGTTTCGTCGAGCAAGCCTCGCGGCTCAAGGTGGGCGACCCCCTGGATCCCGAGACCCGCGTCGGTGCCCTGATCGACAGCGACCACGCGAAACGGGTGCGTGGCTTCATCTCCCTGGGGTTGGAGGAAGGGGCCCGCCTGGCGATGGGGGAGGCACCGGCGGCGAATGCCGATGACGCCTTTGTCGCCCCGGTGCTTTTCGAGGGGGTGACTACCACCATGACCATCGCCCGCGAGGAGATCTTCGGGCCGGTGGCGGCACTGATCGAGTTTGCCGATGAGGAAGAGGCGGTGGCCATCGCCAACGACTCCATCTATGGCCTGGCCGCTTCGGTATGGACTCGCGACCTGTCGCGGGCCCACCGAATCTCACGACGCCTGCGAGCGGGCACTGTCTCGGTGAACACCGTCGACGCAATCGATTTCAGCACCCCCTTCGGCGGCTACAAGCAGTCTGGCTTCGGTCGTGACCTGTCGCTGCATGCCTTGGACAAGTTCACGCAGTTGAAGACCACGTGGATCCGCCTTTGAGGAAGCTCAAACAACCACATCACAACAACAATGAGGGTTAGGACAATGCAAGAGACACAGACGACGGTCGCCACCGCACCCGCTGCGGCGATCAGAAACGGTAAATCTCAAGGTGCCTTGGGCCTCAAGTCACTGATGGCCGTAGCGGTGGGCCTGGTGGTTTCCCAAGGGGTGATGGTAATCATGCTCCAGGGGGTAGGCATCGCCGGTGCCGCCTTCATCGTGCCGCTGACCATCGCCTGGGTACTGGCGCTCTGCTACGCGGCTTCCTTCTCCGAACTGGCGCTGATGATCCCCCGGGCCGGTAGCCTCAGTGCCTACACCGAGGTGGCCCTGGGACACTTCCCAGCCATTCTCTCGGTGTTTTCCGGCTATGTGGTGGTGGCCATGTTCGCGCTATCCGCAGAGCTGCTGCTGGTCAACTACCTGCTGGGGTTGCTCTATCCGAGCTTGGGCGGTACCCATTACCTGGCCTTCATCATTCTCGGTGTCTTCACCGGTCTCAATCTATTGGGTATCGATGTCTTCGCCAAGCTGCAGAATGTGCTGGCTTTTGTGATGGTGGTGGCTCTGACCTTGCTTGGTGTCAGCGCTATGACTGGCAGCTTCGCTCCCCATGCGGTGAGTGCCGGCCAACTGGTAGCCGACTTCAATCTTGGGGACGGCGCCTTCACCCTGATTGCCCTGGCCATCTGGGGTTATGTGGGAGTGGAATTCGTCTGTCCTCTGGTGACGGAGAGTCGCAACCCCGCACGCAATATTCCCCGCTCCATGTTCATTGGCCTGACGGTGATCTTCGCGGTCTTCCTGCTCTATTGCCTGGGGGCTCTCTTCTATATCCCCCGCGAGACGCTGATGAATGCCGAGCTACCGCATCTCGAGTATGCCACTGCCGCTTTCGGTGGCGCCGGCACCTTCCTGGTGGCGGTGGCGGCGGTTACCGCTACCTGCAGTACCCTCAACACCTCGCTCGCCTCGGTACCACGCATGCTGCAGGGTATGGCGGAGCAGGGACAGGTGTTCCCGATTCTCGGCCGTCTGACTTCGAAGAACCGGGTGCCTTGGGTGGCGGTGCTATTCATCGCCGGTGTCACCGGACTGCCGCTGCTGATCTGGGGCAACGACCCGGGCACCGTCGGTCTGCTGCTGGTGGCCGCCGCAATCGCCTGGCTGCTCGCCTACATCATTGCCCATGTCAATGTGATCGCGTTACGTCGCCGTTATCCCGACGCTTCGCGTGCTTACCGCACTCCCTTCTATCCGCTTCCCCAGATCTTCGGCATCGCCGGCATGGTTTACGCCATCGTCTACGCCTCGCCGGCACCGGAACTCACCGCCTGGATCTTCACTAGCGCGGGGGTGGTGCTGGGCATCGTCAGCCTGGTGGCCATCGTCTGGATCAAGCTGGTGATGAAAAAGCCGCTGTTCCGCCCCGAGCCGCTGGATGAGCTGGTGCCCGATGCTCCCAGCAAGACCAACGACTGACCCCGAGATTCGGCGTCGGGTCACTGGCCCGGCGCTATGAACAACAGCAAGAGCCCGAACGAACAGGAGTGACTCATGAATAGCCTCAACCCCAATGTGACCGCCGCCGACGCCGCCGAGAAGCAGAAAGTCTGGGAAGCCGATCGCGATCACTTCATGCACCCCTGGACCGACTTCTCCACCTTCAAGGAGACCGGTTCCATGGTCTTTACCGCAGCGGATGGGGTCTCCATCGAGGATGCCGACGGCAAGCGTTACCTGGACGGCATCGGTGGCCTGTGGTGCGTCAATATCGGCTATGGCCGCAAGGAGATTGCCGAGGCGGTGGCCGATCAGATCTGCGCCATTCCCTACTTCTCCACCTTCGGTCACCACACCACGCCGCCTGCGGCCAAGCTCGCCGCCAAGCTAGCGGATTTGGCGCCCGGCGATCTCAACCACGTGTTCTACGGTTGTGGTGGTTCGGTGGCCAACGATACCGCGGTACGCCTGATCCATTTCTACTTCAACCAACTGGGCAAGCCCACCAAGAAACAGATCATCTCGCGTATAGACGGTTATCACGGCAGTACCTATATGGCGATGTCGATAACAGGGGTCCAGTTCGACCATATCGGTTTCGATATCGACGAGAAGCTGGTGCACCATATCTCCTGTCCCAACCCTTACCGTCGCAATCCTGATTTGAGTGAGGAGGAGTTCTGTCGACAGAAGGTGGACGAGCTGGAGCAGAAGATCCTCGAGATCGGCCCAGATAACGTTGCCGCCTTCTTCGCCGAGCCGATCATGGGTGCCGGTGGGGTGATCGTACCGCCCAAGGGCTACCACCAGGCCACGTTGGAGGTGTGTCGCAAGTACGATGTGCTCTATGTCTCCGACGAGGTGGTCACGGCCTTCGGTCGCCTCGGCCATATGTTTGCCTCGCAAGACGAGTTCGGCATCGTGCCGGATATCATCACCTGCGCTAAAGGCCTGACATCCGGCTACCTGCCCCTGGGGGCCACGATCTTCTCCGATCGTATCTATGAAGTGATCAGCAAACCCCAGGCAGACGGCGCCATCTTCACCCACGGTTTCACTTACTCTGGCCACCCGGTGAGCTGTGCCGCCGGTCTCAAGAATATCGAGATCCTGGAGCGCGAAGGGGTTTGCGACCACGTCAAGGACGTCGGTGCTTATTTCGAGCAGCGTATCCGTGAGCTCGGCGAGCTTGAGCTGGTGGGTGATGTGCGTGGCCGCAAGTTCATGATGTGTCTCGAGAACGTCGCCGACAAGCGGACCAAGGCACTGCTGGATCCCAAGGCCAAGGTGGGTAACCGCATCGCCGACGCTTGCCAGAAGCGCGGCCTGATCGTGCGCCCTCTGGCACACATGAACATTCTTTCGCCGCCCCTGATCCTGACCCGCGAGCATGTCGATTTCATCGCCGAGACGCTTCGAGAAAGCATTCTCGAAGTCACCGAGACGCTGCGCGCGGAAGGTTTCCTGTAACGCTGAGATCGTTTTCCAGCCCCGCATGGACCAAGTGGTTTCCGGGGCATAACGTTCCTCGCCGAGTCCTGAGATGAACCAAAGAAGAGTCGGTGCCTGGCGCACTGGGCTCAGGGGCACTGTTGTCCCTGAATTGCTGGACGAGGCGGTTCGATAACAACGAATCGGAGGATTTATGGAATCGTGGACGTTTGTGGGGTTCTTCGTGGCCTCTGGCGTGACGCTATCGATGGCGGTGATCGCACTACTTGTGGACAAGACAAAGGAAAGGAGGGACTCGAATGCTTAATTGGACGCTACTGCTGGTGTCGGCTGCGGCCATGTTTCTGCTCTCGTGGCTGTCGATGCGGGCAGCGGGAGATAAAGACGAGTCAGGTTTTCTGGTTGCCAACAACTCGCTCGGGCCCTTCGTCGCTGCTGCCACTATCATCGCCACGGGCTACAGCGGCTTCGTCTTCATGGGCGCGCCTGGTGTCGCCTATCAATATGGCTCCTTCGAGCTTTACTCCAACACTTTCTATACCCCGGCATTCTTGATCGCCACCGTCTTCTTCGCCGGTTTCCTGAGACGCAAGGCACAACGAATGGGGAGTCGAACCATCTCGGAGTATATTGCCAACAGCCATTCCGATGGGGCGGCCGGGCGTTGGCTGCGTGCCATCTCCGCCATCATCATCGTGCTTCTGCTGAGTGTCTTCCTGGTGTCCCAGATTCGGGCAATCGGCCTGTTGATGTCAGGCTGGCTGGGTGTCTCGTCGTCCACCGCCGCACTGTTCATCACGTTGCTGGTCATCGGTTACACCATTTTCGGTGGGCTGCGGGCCGTGGCCTGGACCGATACGGTGATGATCATTGGCATGGTGATCGCATCCTGTGCGATCGGCTATGTGATTTTCGTGGAGGTCGGAGCCGCTGAGCTGATTTCTCGTCTCGACCTGATCGATCCAGAGCTTGCCAATCCTTCGACGGGGGCACCTTATGGCGGCAGTACACTGGCATCCTTCCTGGTGTTGCCCTACGCCTTCCTGTGGGCCGCAGCGTTGCCCTACATGTCGGTCAGATTCCTGGCCATCAAGAAGGACGTCAGTATGGCCAAGGTCGGGATATGGGTGGCTATCATGGGTTTGCTGCTCAATTTTACACCGCTGGCCGGTCTCTATGCGCGGGCCTACTTCCCGAATCTCGATACGCCGGATATGGCCATGCCGACCTTCATCGGGGATGCCTTCGGGCCGGTCATGGCCAGCATGATCACGCTGTTCATCCTCTTTGCGATGAAGTCCACGGCCAATTCCCTGATGCATACCATATCGACGGCCATCTCCTACGACATACGCCACGCTCTGGGGGTGAAAACAGGCTTCTTCAGTCGCATGAGCTTCAATCGTTTGATGGTAGTGCTCGTGGGGATCATGGCGTTCGTTACCATGGCCTATCTGCCCCCGGTGATGGTGTTGTGGCTGGGAGTGCTGGGTAACGGCACCCTGATGGCCTCATTGTTCGGGGTGTCGTTATGCTCGACCTTCTGGCAGGGCAACAGTGTCGGAGCGCTTACCTCCATCGCTGCAGGATTCTGTACCAGTGCCTATGCCTTGATGGCCACTGAAATGGGCTGGGTCCAGGGACCGTTGCTGGGTTGTCTGGCATCGGCGATCGCGTATTTCGCTGTTAGCTCTCTGACTCGCAAGTTCCCGATAGGAGGAAGTCGAGAGGCATTGGCGAACTAAACTAATTTGCCTATCCGGGAACAAGAAACGGGAGCCCATATGACCAAGGCAGCGATGACGGTAACGCCATCGCTGCCTTGGTTTTTTATGGAGAGAAGAAGATCAGCCGTTCAATGGTACCAGCCGAGGGGCGATCATGTTCTCGGGTCGCAGGATCTCGGCCAAGGTGTCGTCATCCAGCAGACCTTCCACGCGTACCAGCTCCAACACACCGCGTCCGCTATGCAACGCTTCCTTGGCGATACGGGTGGAATTCTCGTAACCGATATAGGGGTTGAGCGCCGTTACCAGGCCGATGGAGCGCTCGACCATTTCTTGGCAGTGGGCCTCGTTGGCGGAGATCCCCGTGATGCAGTGCTCGCGCAGCATGTCCATGGCGCGGGTCAGCAGGCGGATCGAGTCGAAGATCTTGTAGGCGATCAGCGGCTCCATGACGTTGAGCTGTAGCTGTCCTCCTTCAGCGGCCATGGTCAGTGCCAGGTCGTTACCGATGACCTCGAAGGCGACCTGATTGACGGCCTCGGGAATCACCGGGTTGACCTTGCCGGGCATGATCGAGCTGCCGGGCTGGCGCGCTGGCAGGTTGATCTCGTTGAAGCCGGTGCGCGGACCGCTGGACAGTAGGCGCAGGTCGTTACAGATCTTCGACAGCTTGACCGCCAGGCGCTTGAGCATTCCCGAGAACAGCACGAAGGCGCCCATGTCCGAGGTGGCCTCGATCAAGTCCTGTGCAGGAACCAGAGGGTGGCCACTGATGCTCGCCAGTCGCTCGACGGCCAAGCGCTGGTAGCGTGGGTCGGCGTTGATGCCAGTGCCGATGGCGGTACCGCCCAGGTTGACTTCGCACAGCAGCGCGGGCACCTGCTTGCCGAGATGGCCCAGGTCCTCGCTGAGGGTGTTGGCAAAAGCGTGGAACTCCTGGCCCAGGGTCATGGGCACGGCATCCTGCAGTTGAGTTCGGCCCATTTTCAACACCGTGGCAAACTCGTTGCC
Organism: Litchfieldella qijiaojingensis; assembly: GCF_014651875.1. Classification (GTDB taxonomy): domain Bacteria; phylum Pseudomonadota; class Gammaproteobacteria; order Pseudomonadales; family Halomonadaceae; genus Litchfieldella; species Litchfieldella qijiaojingensis. Next base: position 33,392 of record NZ_BMXS01000012.1, on the reverse strand, counting down.
CTTGGCGCTGAAGGCGTGGCATAGGCTTTGCAAGCTGGTCAACAGCGCGTCATGGCCGAGCAGCAGGCCCAAGCGGATTGCCGTGGGGTAAGCGTCGTTGGTGGATTGCGCCATGTTGACGTCGTTGTTGGGGTGCAGGTGTCGATAGTCGCCCTTGGCATGCCCCATCAGTTCCAGGCCGAGGTTGGCGATCACTTCATTGGCGTTCATGTTGGTGGAGGTACCGGCACCGCCCTGGATCATGTCGACCACGAACTGGTCGTGATACTGGCCGTCGATCACCAACTGGCAGGCTTGGTTGATGGCCTTGAAGCGGGTCTCGTCCAGGTGGCCCAGGCGGTGGTTGGCCCCCGCGGCGGCCTGCTTGACCATGGCCAGGGCGATGACCAGCTTGGGGTAGTGCGATAGCGGCACGCCGCTGAGGTGGAAGTTGTGCACCGCCCGTAAGGTCTGAATGCCGTAGTAAGCTTCCGCAGGTACCGGCAGGGTGCCCAGCAGGTCCTTTTCCTCTCGCATGGGGAGGTCGAGTTCGGTAACGGAAGTGGCAACAGTCGTGGTGTTAGGCATGGCAAGTCTGAACGCTCTATGAGTGGCCTGATTACGGGGCGTCAACTTACTCTTGGCCCTGGTGCCTTGACCAATGCCATTGCCTTGTGTGCCATGCCGCCATGGCATAACGACTGCTGCGACGCTGGTTCAGATATCTCATTGGCTGGTATCGGCAGGAGAAGCCGTTGACAGGCGTCGCCGCACCGAGAGGCACCACAGGCCGAACAGTGGCCCTGGTAGCAACAGCCAGGCCAGCCAGGAACCGAGCCATTGCCATAACGGGATCAGCACCAGCAGAGAGAGCATCGAGACGGCGAAACCGATGGCGTTCTGTAGCGTCAAGGCGCTGCCGACGATGGTGGTTGGGCAGGCCGCAGCGGAGAGTGCCGAGAATTGTGGTGAGTCGACCACGGCCAGGGCGCTCCAGAGTGCGAGGAAAGCAATCAACAGTGGGGTGGGGAGCCAGGTCAACAGGGGATAGAGCGCACAGCAGGTTGCCGAACCGGCCAGTCCCAACTGGGCGACACGGCGGCTACTCAGGGATTGACTCAGCCAGCCACCCAGCCAACAGGCGGGGCCGCCGATCGCTATCAAGCCAAAGGCCCCAAGTGCGAGGGGCATGGTCGATAAGTCGGGTAGAGCGGTCAGCAGCATCAGCGGCAGCAGTGCCCAAAGTGTGTAGAGTTCCCACATATGGCCGAAGTAGGCACTGGCGGCACGTCGAAAGTCCTTGATGTGAAAGGCCTGGATGCCGATCAATCGCGAGGTTGCCGTCGCTGAGGCGTGTGATTTCGCTGCCTGCACGTCCGGCGCTTCGCCGAGCCGCCACACCAGGATTCCTGCCAGCAATGCGAGTCCCGAGGCTCCCAGGATGCCGATACGCCAGGACATTCCTGCCCCCGGCAACTCGCTGAACGCGCGCAAGCCATGCGGCAGTGCCGTGCCCAGAACCAGCATGCCAACCAGCAGCGCGAGTCCCAGGCCGGTTCGACCCGGTGTCCAGCCGACCATCAGTTTCATGCCCACTGGATAGATGCCGGCCAGGCACATGCCGGTGATCACACGCAACGTGACGGCACCCCATAACCCTCCGGCCCAAGGCAGCAGAGCGTTGGATAGTGCTCCCAGCAGACAGCAAGCGGCGAACAGTCGGCTGGCGTCGAGCCGGTCGGCGAGCCCTTGGAGCCCGATGGTCAGGGTACCGAGCAGGAAGCCGCCCTGGACGGCACCGGTCAGCCAACCGAGGTCCGCGGTTCGTAGCGACCACAGGACTTGCAGGTCGTGGAGCACGGCATTGGGAGTAAACCACAGGGCGGTACCGAACAGTTCGGCGATAGCGATGATCAGAGGCGGCATGAATGCCTCGCTGTGCTCATGAAAAAGGCCCGGCTGCGCCGGGCCGGGGAGTGTGTCGAGGGGATCAGAGTCCCATCGCGGACGATGTCGAGCGACGTGGGTCGGCGCCGCCATAGTACATACCGTCACCAATCATGATCGATTGGGCGGCACCCATGGCTTCCTGTTGGCTGACGGTATGACCCATGGCCTCGAGCAAGGCGATGGTGTCTGGACTGATGCCTTCCTCGATACGCAGTTCGTCTGGCAGCCACTGATGGTGAACCCGGGGCACGCTGACCGCCGATTGGATGTTCATGCCGTGGTCGATGACGTTCATCAGCACCTGCAGCGTGGTGGTGATGATACGTGAGCCGCCAGGACTCCCGGTGATCAGGAAGTTCTTGCCGTCGCGCTTGACGATGGTTGGGGTCATCGACGACAGCATGCGCTTGCCGGGTTCGACCTTGTTGGCCTCGCCACCAATCAGACCGTAGGCGTTGGGCACGCCGGGCTTGGCGGAGAAGTCGTCCATCTCGTTGTTGAGCAGGAAACCGGCGCCATCGACGACGATACCCGAGCCATAACTGAAGTTGATGGTGTAGGTATTGGAGACCGCCAGGCCATTGTCGTCGGCGATCGAGAAGTGGGTCGTTTCGCTGGATTCATAAGGCAGCGGGTTGCCCGGCGCGATGGTATCGCTGGGCGTGGCCATCTCCGGGTCGATACCGGCACGTAGCTCGGCAGCATATTCCTTGGAGGTGATGCCGGAAAGCGGCACGTCGACGAAGTCGGTGTCGCCGAGATACTCGGAGCGGTCGGCATAGGCGCGTTTCATGGCCTCGGCCATGAGATGCAGGGTCTGGGCCGAATTGAAGCCCATGGCGCCGATATCGTACTCCTCGAGGATGTTGAGCATCTGCACGATATGTGCTCCTCCCGAGGAAGGCGGACTCATGGCGTAGATATCGTAGCCGCGATAGGTGCCATGGCTCGGTTCGCGAATCACCGGTTGATAACCGGCAAGGTCTTCAAGGGTCATCAGGCCGTCGTGGCGCTCCATCTCGGCGGCAATCAATTCGGCGGTTTCCCCCTCATAGAATTCCCGCGCGCCATGCTCGGCAATGCGCTTGAGCGTCGCGGCCAAGTCCGGTTGGCGGAAGATCTCGCCCACTTCGTAGAGGCTACCGTCTTCCTTGAAGAACACCTTGCGGGTCGACTCCCACTTCTCCAGGCGCTCGCGGGTATCACGAATGCCCGCGACGAAGCGTGGCGGAACCGCGAAGCCATTCTCGGCCAGGCGAATGGCAGGTTCCAGGGCTTCGGCCAACGTCAGGGTGCCGTATTCTTCCAGCGCCAGGGCCAGGCCAGCTACCGTTCCGGGAACGCCGGACGCGTTATGGGTATAGCGCGAGAGCTCGGAGACGGCCTCGCCGTCCTCATCCTGAAACATGGTTTCGAAGGCCGCAGCGGGGGCGGTTTCACGATAGTCGATGGCGATCACCTCACCGCTGTTCTCGTCGGAGATCAGCATGAAGCCGCCACCGCCGATATTTCCCGAGCGTGGTTGGGTCACTGCCAGGGCGAAGCCGGCGGTCACGGCGGCGTCCACGGCATTGCCACCGGCGGCCAGCACGTCATGGGCCACTTGCGAAGCCAGGAAGTGGCTGGTGGCAACCATACCCTCGGAGCTTTCCTGGGGATGGAAACGCTCACCTTCGAGAATCGCCGGCTGGGCCGCAACGCCACCGGCTATCGTGCTCAGCAACAGGGACGATGCGAAGAGGAGAGGTTTGACGAGCCCGTGGATAGTCGTTGTCATGACCGGATCCTTGGTATTGGAGAAGAGGTTAGCGAACGCCTATCATGCCGGCGAGTCGCGATGACGAGCCAGGCGCGAGTCGGCGACCGGTTCCTGTTAGAATAGCCATCTTTCTCAATTCGTCATTCGATAATGGACTCGCTCATGTCCGACCAGCGTCCCGATTTCAAGATAGCCCCTTCGATCCTGTCCGCCGATTTCGCCCGCCTCGGAGAAGAGGTCGACAATGTGCTGGCCTCTGGTGCCGATATCGTGCACTTCGATGTCATGGACAACCATTATGTACCCAACCTGACCATCGGCCCGATGGTTTGCGAGGCGTTGCGCAAGTATGGCATCACCGCCCCTATCGACGTGCACTTGATGGTCAAGCCGGTGGATCGCATCATCGGCGATTTCATCGAGGCTGGGGCCACCTACATTACTTTCCATCCGGAAGCGTCCGAACATATCGATCGCTCTTTGCAGCTCATTCGCGACGGTGGCTGCCGCTCGGGACTGGTATTCAATCCGGCGACTCCCTTGTCGTTTCTCGACCATGTGATGGACAAGGTCGACATGATCCTGTTGATGAGCGTCAACCCAGGGTTCGGTGGCCAGTCGTTCCTGCCGGGCACGCTCGACAAGCTTCGCGAGGCCAGAAGGCGCATCGAGGCCAGCGGTCGTGACATCCGGCTGGAGATCGATGGAGGGGTCAAGATCGATAACATTCGTGAGATCGCGCGTGCCGGTGCCGATACCTTCGTCGCTGGGTCCGCGGTGTTCAAAGCCGCCAGCGAAACCGACCCGCATCGCTACGACAGCGTGATCCAAGCGTTTCGCGACGAGCTGGCCAAGGCCTGAGGCAATGGAGGGCAACGGCAGCGAAGACGATGTCGTGGCAAGAGCCGGCGGTGAGCCGGTCTGGTATCTCTATATCATCGAGACCGCTGCCGGTACGCTATATACCGGGATAACCACCGACGTCGAGCGACGCCTGCGCGAGCATAGCCGAGGGCTCGGCGCCAAGGCGCTACGTGGCAAAGGTCCCTTGCGGCTAGTCTATCGACAAACGGTGGGAAGGCATGGCGAGGCATTACGCCTCGAGGCCAGGGTCAAGCGTCTATCGGCGGCTCGCAAGCGTCTTTGGGTTGCACAGGGCGGGGACTAGGGCCGCTTCTGACCAAGTGTCATGGCGACGAGGGGCAACCGCTACAGACCAGCGGTGTCGAGGAAGTTGCCGGGCGCTGAAATGTTTTAGTGCGATAAACATGCACAAAGGCCGCCGAGAAGACTCGGCGGCCTTTGTCGTTAGCGGCTATCTTTACTCCGTGGATGAGGATGTCGGTTGAGTAACACACTGGCACATCAGGAGAGAACAATGAAAAACAAACTATTCGCCGCAGGGCTTGCTGCCGGCTCGGTGGCCTTCACGTCGGCTTATGCACAGACCGACGATACCTTGGAGAAGCTAGGCGGCTTCCAGATCACAGGAGAGGCGGAGTTCACCACTATCGACCAGAACAGTCCCAGTGCGGATGCCGTCCGCAAGACACTGGAGCGAATTCAGCTGCCGGATGGCTTCAAGATCGATCTCTATGCACTGGTACCGGATGCTCGTCACATGGCGGTAGGCCCTCAGGGAGTCGTCACCTTTGTCGGTACTCGCAAGACTGAGGTATGGGCCGTTACCGATCGTGATAAGGACCGGGTGGCCGACGAGGTCAAGAACTTCGTCCCACCGCTAGACAAGGCGATCCCCAATGGTCCCTGCTTCTCTCCGGAGGGCGTTCTCTATATCGCCGAGCAGAATCGCGTCCTTGCCTATCCGGCTGCGGAATTCTTCTATGAAAGTCCGGATGTGGTCGCCGTGCCCGTCATCCCGGGCGGTGAACTCATCCCTGAGGAGTTCGTCAGTTACAATCATACCGCGCGGGTATGTGACATCGGGCCCGATGGCAAGCTTTACATATCGCTGGGTCAGCCATACAACGTGCCGCCAAAGGAGCATCTCGATGTCTTTGCCGAGCATGGCATCGGTGGAATCATCCGGGTCAACCAGGATGGCAGCAATAGGGAAGTCTACACCTATGGCGTGCGCAATTCGGTGGGACAGGATTTCCATCCGACGACGGGAGAGTTGTGGTTCACCGACAATCAGGTCGACGGCATGGGAGACGATATCCCTCCCGGGGAAATTAACCGCCAAACCCAGCCGGGACAGAATTTCGGTTTCCCCTGGTATGGTGGCGGTGACGTCCGCACCAACGAGTACAAGAATGAGGAGGTGCCCGAGGACGTCATCTTTCCTGTGGTCGAGACCGCCGCGCATGCCGCTGATCTCGGCATGATGTTCTATACGGGCAGGATGTTCCCCGAACAATACCGAGGCGGTATCTTTTCCGCTCAGCATGGCTCCTGGAATCGTACCGAGCCCATCGGCGCTCGGGTGATGTTCACGCCCGTCGACGCGGAAGGCAACGTGACCGGTCCCACCGTGCCGTTCGCCGAAGGCTGGCTGGATGAAAACGGCGAATATTTTGGTCGGCCGGTCGATGTGGCCCAGCTTCGCGACGGGTCGCTCCTGGTGTCTGACGACCTCACGGGGGCCATCTATCGCATTTCCTATGCGAACCCGTCGCTGAATGAATGAGAGCCGTAATGGAGACGCGCCTGGCCGGTCGGCCAGGCGCGGGGATTGTCAGTGCAGCTTCATCTTCGGCCGCAGGTAGCGGTTGATGCCATCGACGACCACCGTCATGCCGGTTTTCACTGCACCATGAATAGCGTACTGATGCATGCGATACAGTGAGGCGTAGAACACCTTGGCGATGCGGCCTTCGATGAACAGGCTGCGTGCCGAGGCGCCGCGCATCAGGCTGCCGACGGCATCGAAATGCGCCAGTGAGATCAACGAGCCGCGGTCGCGGAAGGTGAAGTCCTTGAGCGGTTTGCCCTCGAGGGTTGCGACGAGGTTGCGATATAGGCGCGAGGCTTGCTGATGCGCAGCCTGGGCGCGAGGCGGTACCAGCTTGCCGTCAGGCTGAGGGCAGGCTGCACAGTCGCCAAAGGCGAAGATGCGTTCATCGTCGAGGCTCTGCAGCGAGCGCTTGACCTTGATCTGGTGATTGCGTTCTGTGGACAGGCCCAGATCCGAAAGAAAGGCTGGCGCCCGAATCCCCGCGGCCCAGACGTTCAGATCGGTGTCGATGCGGGTGCCGTCGGCGGTCATGAAACCATGCTCGTCGGCTTGGGTGACCCGAGTATCGACATGAATATGCACGCCAAGCTTTTCCAACTCGCGATGCACGGCTTTGCTGATGCGCTCTGGCAATGCCGGCAGAATCTGTGGGGCCGCTTCGATCAGATGCACGTCTAGCTGGCCACTATTGAGCGATGTGAAACCGTAGCTGTGCAGCATCTTGGAGGCATCGTAGAGCTCGGCGGCGAGTTCCACGCCGGTGGCGCCAGCACCCACGATACCCACGACCAGATTGGTGTGTAGCCGCCTTTCGGGATCGCTGTATTGCAGAAAGGTGTTGAGCATGTCGTGACGGAAGGCTTCGGCCTGCTGTGGGCTATCGAGGAAGTGGCAGTGGTTGGCTACGCCGGGGGTGCCGAAGTCGTTGGAGACACTGCCCAGCGACAACACCAGATAATCGTATTCCAGGGTGCGAGAGGGCAGGACCATGGCGCCGTTGTCGCCGATGATCGGTGCCAGGGTCAGACGGCGTGCCTCCCGGTCAAGATCGCTTAGCGTGCCGCGCTGGAAGTGGTAACCATGTGCCTTGGAATGGCCCTGATAGGAAACTTCGTCGAGCCCCGAGTCGAGGACGCCGGTGGCAACTTCGTGAAGCAAGGGTTTCCAGATGTGAGTGGGGTTGCGGTCGACGAGCACGATCTCGGCGCGCTTGCGCTTGCCGAGCTTGCGTCCGAGCCGAGTGACCAGCTCGAGTCCGCCCGCGCCTCCGCCGACCACCACGATACGTGGTAGGGTCATGCGAGACTCCTGACTGAAAGTGTGAAGGAAAAGTGCGTAAAATAAATCGCCTGGGTCAGGAAGGGCGTCTCGACGTGGCGAGGGCTCTCGACCTGGTAGCGGCGACGACCGCCTTTAAGCATATGCCTCTTGCGCGTCGCTGCCTATGCCCTGAAACGTTTTTTGGCCATGTCTTTTCGTAATATTACATGCGTGAACGGGATGCGTGGCGCCGTCTTTCTTTCATCTTATTGATTTTAAAGAGGTGTTCTAATGCATCCAGTGTTGGAGGGGATTCGCCTGGTCACGTTCGATCTGGACGGAACCTTGATCGACTCGGTCCCCGACCTGGCGGTGGCGGTCGACCGGGCGCTGGACGACCATGGGGTGACGGGCCGTGGCGAGGGCCGAGTGCGTGACTGGGTTGGCAACGGCTCGCACAAGCTTCTGGAGCGCGCTTTGCGCGATGCGACGGGAGAACTCCCGGCACCTGAGGTTCACGAGTCCGCTCATGAGGCATTCCTGCATTACTATGGTCAGGCACCTAACGTGAAAACGCGGCTCTATTCCGGCGTTCGCGAGGCATTGGATGTTTTGCATGGGCGAGGGTTCGCACTGGCGCTGGTGACAAACAAGCCACATGCCTTCATTGCTCCGATCCTGGAGGAGTTCGGTCTTTCCGCTCACTTTGGCTTGTGCCTGGGCGGCGACTCGTTGCCTCAGAAGAAGCCCGATCCCGCACCGCTGCGACATGTGGCCAGGCATTTCGGGATGGATGTTCAAGAGTGCTTGATGGTTGGCGACTCGCGGCATGACATCGACGCGGGACGACGGGCGGGCTTCCGCACGCTCGCGGTACCCTACGGCTATAATCATGGCGAGCCGGTAGCGGCGAGTCGCCCCGATGCGATGGTTGAATCGTTGGCGGAACTCGTTTAGGGTTGGACAATCACTGCTATAAGAAGCGTTGGATCAATAAGATTCCGCTATAACTCTCGCTTTACGGACCGTTCCATGACGCTGGAATCCCGCTTTTCCTTGCAATATCCATTGGTCGTTTACGGCGCTGGTGCGCTGATGCGCGATGTCAAGCGCTGGCGATGGTGACCTCTTCTCCTTCATAGCCCTTTGGGCCGTTGCGTGTTTTTGTCACCACCCAGAAACGTCTTGTGAGGAAATGCCGGGCCATGATGACTCCCGAACGCTTCGCCGAGCTGGCGCAGGCCGGTTACAACCGTATTCCGGTCACGCGAGAAGTGCTCGCCGATCTCGACACTCCCTTGTCGACCTATCTCAAACTGGCCAATGCCCCCTGGACCTTCCTGCTCGAATCCGTGCAAGGCGGTGAGAAGTGGGGTCGCTACTCGATCATCGGCCTACCGTGCAATGAACGCATCGAAGTGAGAGGCTTCGAGGTGCGTCATGTCATCGATGGCGAATGTCAGGAAACCATCACGGTCGACGATCCGCTCGCCTGGGTCGAAACCTTCCAGCATCGTTTCCAAGTGCCACGTCTCGATGACCAGCCGCGTTTCGATGGCGGGCTGGTGGGGTATTTCGGCTATGACACCATTCGTTATATCGAGCCGCGCTTGCGCGGGCCGCATGTGGAGACCAAGCCCGATCCACTGGGGGTGCCGGATATTCTGCTGCTGGTCTGCAACGACCTGGTGGTCTTCGACAACCTCTCCGGTCGCTTGACCCTGTGGACCCACGTCGATCCATCGGAGAGCGAGGCCTTCGAGCGTGCCAAGGTGCGACTCGAACGTCTGGAGGGCCAGTTGCGCAGCGCAACGCTCAATACCGCCAGTTCGGGTACTGGTCGGAGTGCCGTCGAGGAGGGACACTTTACTTCGGGCTTCACCGAGGAAGGCTTCAAGGCGGCAGTGGAGAAGATCAAGGAATACGTGCTGGCTGGCGATGTCATGCAGTGCGTGCCGTCGCAGCGTATGTCGATACCCTATCAGGCGCCACCGCTGGACCTTTACCGGGCATTGCGCAGCCTCAACCCTTCGCCCTACATGTTCTTCTTCAATCTCGGCGACCATCAGGTGGTGGGCTCGTCACCAGAGATTCTTACCCGCCTGGAAGAAGGCGAGGTCACGGTGCGGCCGATCGCCGGTACTCGGGTGCGGGGCCGTACCGAGGACGAGGATCGTGCCCTGGAGGTCGACTTGCTCAGCGACCCCAAGGAAATCGCCGAGCACCTGATGCTGATCGACCTGGGGCGCAACGATGTCGGCCGGATCAGCGAAACCGGCTCGGTCAAGGTGACCGACCAGATGGTGGTGGAGCGTTACTCGCATGTCATGCATATCGTCTCGAACGTCACCGGCCGCCTGAAACCAGGCCTTTCGGCGATGGACGTACTGCGTGCCACCTTCCCTGCGGGCACCCTGTCTGGCGCACCGAAGATCCGCGCCATGGAAATCATCGACGAACTGGAGCCGGTCAAGCGTGGCATCTACTCCGGTGCCGTGGGCTATCTTTCCTGGCACGGTAACATGGATACCGCTATTGCCATCCGCACCGCGGTGATCAAGGACGGCGAGCTGCATGTGCAGGCCGGGGCCGGCATCGTTGCCGACTCGGTTCCCGAGATGGAGTGGCAGGAAACGCTCAACAAGGGACGGGCACTGTTCCGCGCCGTGGCCATGGCTGAACGTGGCCTGGACAATCTCGAGTAACGCTGCCCACGACTGCCTGAATTTCATCGCCCGGCAGATGGCCGGGCGAGAGCCGGAGACCGATCCATGTCCGTGCTGATGCTGGATAACTACGACAGTTTCACTTACAACCTGGTGCAATACCTCGCCGAGCTGGGGGCGAAGGTGGAAACTCATCGCAACGATGCCATCACCCTGGATGCCATCGAGGCCATGGCGCCGAGTCATATCGTCATTTCTCCCGGCCCTTGCACGCCCAACGAGGCTGGTATCTCCATGCAGGTGATTCGTCACTTTGCCGGCAGGTTGCCGATTCTGGGCGTGTGTCTGGGCCACCAGGCCATCGGTCAGGTGTATGGTGGCGAAGTGGTGCGAGCCCCGCAGGTCATGCATGGCAAGACCTCCCGTGTCCGCCACCGTGGTGACGGCGTATTCAGGGGGCTCGAGAATCCCTTGGAAGTGACGCGTTATCATTCGTTGATCGTGGCGGCCGATAGTCTGCCAGAGTGTCTGGAAGTCACCGCCTGGGTGGACGATGATGATGTCACGCCTGGCGTGATCATGGGACTACGTCACAAGACCCTGGATATCGAGGGCGTGCAGTTCCATCCCGAGTCGATCCTGACCCGCCAGGGCCATGAGCTGTTGGCCAATTTCCTCGAGCGCACCTAGCCGTCACCGGAAAGGAGACCCATTATTATGCAGATGCGAGAGGCCATTGCGGCCGTGATGCGCGGCCAGAGCTTGAGTTTCGACCAGACCCATGAGGTGATGCGCACCATCATGACCGGCGAAGCCACCGATGCTCAGATCGGTGGTTTCCTGATCGGGTTGTCGATGAAAGGGGAAAGCGTCGAGGAGATCAGTGCTGCCGCCCAAGTCATGCGCGAGTTGATGACACCGGTGCAGACTCACTGCGAGAATGTTGTCGATATCGTAGGTACCGGTGGCGACGGCGCCAACCTTTTCAACGTCTCCACGGCATCGAGTTTCGTCGCCGCGGCGGGTGGAGCGCATGTCGCCAAGCATGGCAACCGCAGCGTGTCGTCGTCGTCCGGCAGTGCCGATCTGTTCGCCGTGGCGGGGATCAAGATCGACCTGAACGCGGAGCAGGTGGCGCGTTGCATCGACCAGGTCGGTGTGGGCTTCATGTTCGCTCCCATGCATCACCAGGCAATGCGTCATGCCATTGGTCCGCGTCGTGAGATGGGGGTGCGTACCCTGTTCAATATCCTGGGGCCGTTGACCAACCCGGCTGGTGCGCCGAACCAGGTGTTGGGTGTCTACGAGGCGGCCTTGGTGCCGGTGATGGCCGAAGTGCTCAAGCGCCTGGGTAGCCGCCATGTGTTGGTGGTACATGCTGAGGATGGGCTCGACGAAATCTCACTGGCGGCCCCGACCCAAGTCGCCGAGCTCAAGGATGGCGAAATCCGTGGATACCGAATTGCGCCCGAGGACTTCGGCATCGAGCGCCAGGCCCTGGATCCGCTCAAGGTGGTGACCGCGGAAGATAGTCTGCGGTTGGTCAAGGAGGCCTTGGGTGGCGATGGGGCTCCCGGAGACATCGTGGCGCTGAATGCAGGTGCCGCGCTGTACGTCTCGGGCGTAGCCGACAATCTGGCCGAAGGCGTGGCGATGGCCCAGGATGCCCAAGCATCGCATCTGCCGCTGGAAAAGATGAAGGAGCTCGTGGACTTTACTCGCGTCTTCGCCGACGAGTAGTCTTCTGCCGCGAACTGCCGGCGACCCTTGACGTTGCATGGTACACCGAACCGGGAAACATGATATGAGCAGCACATCGGCTGAACTGCCGACCATCCTGGCCAGGATTCTGGCTCGCAAGGATGAAGAAGTGGAGGAGCGTCGTCGAGCGATTTCGGAGCGTGAGCTGCTCGAGCGGGCCGCAGCCCAAGGGGCGCCGCGTGGTTTCATCGCGGCGTTGGATACCCGTATCCGCGCTGGGGAACCGGCGGTGATTGCCGAGATAAAGAAGGCGTCACCTTCCAAGGGGGTGATGCGCGAGAATTTCCACCCCGCCGAGATTGCCGCGAGTTACCAGGCCGGTGGTGCCGCCTGCCTGTCGGTACTTACCGATGCCGACTTCTTCCAGGGCCATGAAGACTATTTGATCGCCGCTCGCGACGCTTGCGAGTTGCCGGTGATCCGCAAGGACTTCATCACTCATGGTTATCAGGTCAGTGAGGCGCGCGCGATCGGTGCCGATTGCATCCTGCTGATCGTTGCCGCCCTCGACGATGCCCGGATGCGCGATCTGCACCAGCAGGCCGGAGAGCTCGGCATGGATGTGCTGGTGGAAGTCCACGATGCTCGGGAACTCGAGCGGGCACTGGCCCTTGAACTGTCGCTGGTGGGCATCAACAACCGCGATCTGCATACCTTCGATACCCGGCTCGAGACCACTTTCGAGCTGCTTGAACGCATCCCCCAGAGGGTGACGGTGATCACCGAATCGGGTATCCATACTCGCGATGATGTGCAGCGTATGCGCGAGCACGATGTCCATGGGTTCCTGGTGGGCGAGGCCTTCATGCGTGAGCCCGACCCGGGTGAGGCGCTCAAGCGGCTGTTCTTCTGAGGTGCTTTAGGCTCATGCGCGAGACGGGCAGCCAGATGGCTGCCCGTCGTGTTTCCCTAACGGTTGATCAGCCACAGTACCACCGACACCACCACACTGATCAGGATCATGGTGGTGATGGGGAAGTAGAAGGAAAAGTTCTCGCGACGGATGGCGATGTCACCAGGCAATTGGCCGAAGGGGAGCTTGCTGATCCAGGGCCAGAGAAGGCCGATGACGATGATCGCCAGGCCGATCAGGATCAAGGTGCGTGACATCGTTGCCTCCCGTGAGTGACAACGGCCGGCATCCGCTCAGATGCCGGCATCGGGGAATGGCGTCAGTGCGCGAGCCTCAGCACATCCAGGAGTCCTTGCAGCGGGTGCGCAAGACGCTGGTCGGAGAAACGCTTGACTTGGCTGCGGCACGAGTAGCCGGTGGCCAGCAACCGTCCGTCGTTGGCTGGATCCTCGACCTTTTCCTGCCACGACTGACCGTAGATCGTCCGCGAGGTTTCCCGGTTGCGTGCTTCGTGGCCATAGGTGCCGGACATGCCACAGCAGCCGGTGGCCACCAGCTCGAGCTCCAGGCCGAAAGCGGCGAACACCTGCTGCCAGGCCTTTGGGCTACCCGGAGCGGTGGTCTTCTCGGTGCAGTGCGCGAGCAGCTTGTAGCCCGGGTCGTCGAAGCGCAGCTCGCCCGGTACGATCCGCTGGCCCAGCGACACCAGCCATTCCTGGAGCATCAACACCTCGGGCACCGCGTCCGGCCCCAGTGCTTTTACATACTCCTGACGGTAGGTGAGGGTCATCGCCGGGTCGATCCCCACCAGCGGGACGCCGAACTCGGCCAGGGCGCTGAGGCGCTTGGCCTGCTTCGCGGCGGTGCGTTCGAAGGCTCCCAGGAAACCTTGCACATTGAGCGGCTTGCCGTTGGGCGCGAAGGGCGCCACGAACACCCGAATGTCCAGCCGGGACAGCAGTTCGACGATGTCCATCACCAGCCTCGATTCGAAATAGCTGGTGAAGGCATCCTGGACGAGCACCACGCTGCGCGCCTTCTGACGTTCGGTCAGCAGCCCCAGCGCGGTCGGCGTGGCCTCGGCCACACCCCAGGCACGCAGTTGTTTCTTGAGACTGGCACGCGACAGCCGTGGACTCTCGACCATGCCGATGGGGCCGGCCAGCAGGCGATCCATCAGACGATTCTCGAGCGCAGCGTTGTAGAGCGGCGCCACCGGGGACAGGTAGGGGACGAAGAATTCCAGCCCGCCGATCAGGTAGTCACGCAGCGGACGCAGGTAGCGACCGTGGTAGACCTCTAGGAACTGCGAGCGGAACTCGGGCACATTGACCTTGACCGGGCACTGGCCAGCGCAGGACTTGCACGCCAGGCAACCGGCCATGGCGTCGTAGACCTCGTGGGAGAAGTCCTCCTCGCCGCGTCGCTTGGCCAGGGTGTTGCGCAGCCGCCACGGCAAGTCGCGCATGAAGCCCCAGGCCCCTTCGATCTTCTTCTTGCGTGACTCCTCGACTACGTCGATGCCGGCCTGACCCTGCAGGCGCAGCCATTCGCGCATCAGGCTGGCGCGGCCCTTGGGCGAGTAAACGCGTTGGCGGGTAGCCTTCCACGACGGACACATGGCGTCATCGGTGTCGTAGTTGTAACAGGCCCCGTTGCCGTTGCAGTACACCGCACTGGCGTGGGCCTGCCAGACGCGTTCGTCGATCTGGCGGTCGCGCTGGCCGCGGGTCGGCACGCCATCGATGGTCAGCAGGCCCGGGTCGACGAGTTTGACCGGTTGTGCCTCGGTGACCTCCGACGTGACAACGGTTCCGGCCTTGGTGGTATCGGGGGCAGGACTTCGCGAAGGCGCTGTGAACCCCTCCCTGGGCGCTACATTTGCCATCCCTGGCAAATGACCTTCGCTGCGACCTGCCCCCGATGCCCCGTCGTCGGAGAGGGGCTGGTCAGGCGTGCAGCTGTAGGGTGTCGCAATCTTGCCCGGGTTGAGCTGATTGTACGGGTCGAAGGCGGCCTTGACGCGTTGCAGGCTGGGATAGAGCTCGCCGAAGAACTGGGGCGCGTACTCCGAGCGCACCCCCTTGCCGTGCTCGCCCCACAGCAGGCCATGGTACTTGTGGGTCAGTTCGGCGACCTCGTCCGAGATCTCGCGGACCAGGGCTTCCTGCGCGGGGTCCTTCATATCGATGGCCGGGCGTACGTGCAGCACCCCGGCGTCGACATGGCCGAACATGCCATATTCCAAACCGCGCGCATCGAGCGCGGCACGAAACTCGGCGATGTAGTCGGCCAGATGCTCCGGCGGGACGGCGGTATCCTCGACGAAGGGGATCGGGCGTCGTTCGCCCTGGACGTTGCCCAACAGGCCGACGGCGCGCTTGCGCATGGCATAGACGCGAGCGATCCGTTCCCGGCCTTCGGCCAGGGTGTAGCCCAGGCGCTCGACACTGGTGTCGGCTTCCAGGTGGCGGCAGAAGGCAGCGACCCGCTCGGCCAGGCGCTCGGGGTCGTCGTCATTGAACTCGACCAGGTTGATGCCGCGAATCCTGGGTGTCGCCCGTGTCGCAGTGGTGGTGTCGCCACTGTCTTCCGAGGTGGTGCCGGTTTCGTCGGGGAAGAACTCGGCGACGCTGTCCCACACGAAGTCTTCCATCGCCAGGTTGAGCACCTTGTCGTCCACCGTCTCGATCGAGGTGGGGCGAAGCGCCTGCGGCTGGTCTTGTGAAGAGGCGCTGGCCATCAACGCCTTGGCATCGCGCAGGGCATCCATGAAGCCCGCGTAGCGCACGTTGACCAGGGTCGAGTGCTTGGGGATCGGCAGCACATTGAGTACCGCCTCGTTGAGGAAGCCTAGCGAGCCTTCCGAGCCGCATAGCAGGCTGTTGAGATCGAAGCGGCCGTCCGCAGTGCGCAGGTGCGCCAGGTCGTAGCCGGTCAGGCAGCGGTTGAGCTTGGGAAATTTCGCTTCGATCAGCTCGCACTGGGTGTCGGCGATGTCGCGTGCGGTGCGATGGGCTGTACCGGTGAGGTCGCTGCGGTCACATAACGCAGCGAGTTCGCTGTCATCCAGCGGGCGGCTGACAAGGCGCTCGCCACCCAGCAGCACGCTGTCGAGCTCGAGCACGTGGTCGCGGGTCTTGCCGTATTCGCAACTGCCCTGGCCGCTGGCGTCGGTACTGATCATGCCACCGATGGTGGCGCGATTGGACGTAGAGAGTTCCGGAGCGAAGAACAGCCCATGCGGTTTCAGGGCGGCATTCAATTGATCCTTGACCACGCCCGCCTGGACCCGCACGCGGCGATTCTCGACGTCGATGTCGAGAATGCGATTCATGTGCTTGGAGACATCCACCACCAGCCCGTCGGTGAGCGACTGACCGTTGGTGCCGGTGCCACCGCCACGCGGGGCGAGGACCACCTGACGGTGTTCCTGGCGTGCCGCCAGCCGGGCGAGGCGCACGAGGTCCTCGGCGTTGCGGGGGTAGAGCACCGCCTGGGGTAGGCGCTGATAGATGGAGTTGTCAGTGGCTTGCACCACACGGTTGGCATAGTCAGGGGCGATCTCGCCACGGAAGCCGTCGGCGCGCAGGGCGTCGAGAAAGTGTAGATAAGGAGCGGCCAGGCGCTCGTAGGTATCCAGTCGTTCGATCATGAGGTCGATATCAAGCCATTGGGCGCCGCCGCTGGGGGCCTGCGACGGGACAGAAACGTGTCGACTACTTTACCCGAGCCGAGCAGGTCGCGCATCCCACAACCTATTGTCGTGGTGGCGTGGTGAAAAAGATGGCTTTTCCCTACAATAAGCGGCTGATTCTTGATCGCCTATTCTTTACGACTTCGACGGACAGGATTCCATGCTCGATCCGAAACTGCTGCGTGGCGACCTCGACCAGGTTGCCCAACGACTAGCCAAGCGGGGCTATACGCTCGATACCGCGCAATTCGAGGCGCTGGAATCCCGGCGTCGTGAGCTGCAAACCGAAACCGAGCGCCTGCAAAATGAACGTAACACGCGCTCCAAGGCGATTGGCAAGGCCAAGGCCAACGGTGAAGACATCGCTCCGTTGCTGGCCGAGGTCAGCGATCTGGGCGAGCGCCTGGATGCCGCCAAGGCAAGCCTTGCCGAAGTCCAGCGCGAGTGGGAGGCGCTGGCGGCGAACCTGCCCAACCTGCCCCACGAAAGCGTTCCGGAGGGAGACGACGAGGAAGACAATGTCGAGCTGCTGCGTTGGGGAACGCCGCGTGAATTCGACTTCGAGGTCAAGGATCATGTCGACCTCGGGGCCAAGTTGGGGTATCTCGATCTCGAGATGGCCGCCAAGCTGACCGGTTCGCGTTTCGCGGTGATGCGGGGCCCCATCGCACGCCTGCACCGGGCCCTGACCCAGTTCATGCTCGACAAGCAGACCCTCGAGCACGGCTACGAAGAGTGCTACGTACCCTATATGGTCAACGCCGAGTCGCTGACCGGTACCGGCCAGCTTCCCAAGTTCGGTGAGGACCTGTTCCGGATCGAGGGCGATCAGGGCTATTACCTGATTCCCACCGCCGAGGTGCCGCTGACCAACTTCGCGCGTGACACCATCCTCGAGTACAAGGTGCTGCCGGTTCGTCTCACTGCACACACACCCTGTTTCCGCAGTGAGGCCGGTTCTCATGGGCGGGATACCCGCGGCATGATTCGCCAGCATCAGTTCGACAAGGTGGAGATGGTCCAACTGGTCGCACCCGAAACGAGCTACGAGGCTCTGGAAGAGATGCGCGGCCATGCCGAAGCGATCCTACAGGCACTGGACCTGCCTTATCGGGTGGTGACCTTGTGCACGGGTGACATGGGCTTCGGTGCCGCCAAGACCTACGACCTGGAGGTCTGGTTGCCGAGCCAGAACACCTATCGCGAAATTTCGTCGATTTCCAACTGCGAAGACTTCCAGGCCCGGCGCATGCAGGCACGCTTCCGTCATCCCGAGCACAAGAAGCCGCAATTGGTGCATACCCTCAATGGTTCCGGTCTGGCGGTGGGCCGTTGTCTGCTGGCGGTGCTCGAGAACTACCAGAACGCCGACGGCTCGATCACCGTGCCCGAGGTGCTGCGTCCTTACATGGGCGGCATCGACAAAATCAATATCTGAAATACGAGCTACGAGCTACGAGCTACGAGCTACGAGCTACGAGCTACGAGCTACGAGCTACGAGCTACGAGCTACGAGCTACGAGCTACGAGCAGCGTTTGCCATTGGCTCGCAGCTCGCAGCTCGCAGCTCGTGGCCCGGTGCTCGATACTCAGTTTTCGATTTCCCAGCTGACTTCGACGCCGGCGTCGATGCTGATCTTGCCGGGGCGATATTCGGGAGCGGCGCCCTGACTCTCCATGGCGTCGGCGTGCATGGCCATCATGCGCGGCGTGAAGATGGGGGCCTGACTTTCCCGTACATGGACAACCTTGCCCAGCGAGACGTCCAGAGTGTCGGCCATCAGCTCGGCCTTGTGGCGCGCTTTCTCGAGAGCTTGTGCGAGTGCGCGGTCGATGGCCGCATCGCGGTCGGAGAGGTCGTATTCCACGCCGTCGAGGGCATTGACGCCGGCTTGCGTCAGGGCATCGAGAATGGTGGGGAGTTGCTCGATATCCTCGATGGCGAGCGTGACCGGGCGTTCGAGATGGGTGCGTACCAGGTTGTCCTGCTCGCCGTTGTCGCGACGTTGTCCCGGAATATGCTCAGGACGAACACTCAAGGAGCCGGCACGGATTGATTCGCTTTCCAGCCCGGCTTCTTCCAGAGTGCGGATCAGTTCGCCGGTACGAGTTTCCAGACGCTCGCGGGCCTCGCGCAGAGCCTTGGGGTCGGTCTGGGTGTCATCGCGTACCGCAATGGCCGGGGTTCGTTCCCAAAGGCGCGCATTGAGGGTGGCCCGGTCTGGCACTACCTCGAGTGTGGTCTGTGCCTGGATATGCAACCGCGAATCTTGCGGCTTGTCTTCGTGCGCTTGTGCGCCTGTCGCCATAAGGGTACCGAGTAGCAGAGTGCCAAGTATCAGGGATAGATGACGTGAAGGGGTCATGGTGGCTCCTTGCCGAATCGAATATAGGTAAGGGCGCATCAACGCGCTAGCGTCGACTTCGAGTCCAGCGTTGTGGCGCGGTTCCCATGGTATCCTGCGCTGCACCGTTTTTCCCCATTCTCCGCATGGACGGCAACTCACACGAGCATTTGTCCGGCGGCCCTGTGGCGGCCATCATAGAGAGGTATACAATCGGCCAGGATGGCGACATGCACGACGATAAAGATAATTCACGACGCAACCTGCCTCTCAACCTTACGCTGAGTCTAGCGGCGCTGGTGATCATCATCGCCGGTTTGAAGGCGGGGGCCAGCTTGGTGGTGCCGTTGTTGCTGTCGCTGTTCATCGCGGTGGTTTGTACCGCGCCGATACATTTCCTGCAACGCCTGGGGGTCGGGCCACGTCTCGCGGTCTGGATCACCCTGTCGGTGATCGGTGCTTTCCTGATGCTGCTGGTCTTGCTGCTGGTCAACAGCTTCAGCACCTTTGTCGATGCGCTGCCGGGGCTGGAAAGGCAGTTCCGCGAGTACTATCTGAACCTGCTCGGTTGGCTTGCCACCACAGGCATGTCGATCCGCCCCGAGCAGTTCGTCGAATGGTTGGATCCGACCCACGCCACCCAGTTCGTGCCGCGGTTTCTCGGCGAACTCGGCAACTTACTGCTTCAGAGCGTGATCGTAGCCCTGCTGGTGATCTTCATGCTCTTCGAGACGCTGAACTTTCCTGCCAAGGTTTCGCAGGCGCTGCGGGATCCCGCTCCCAGCCTGAGGCGCTTCGGCGAGTTCAGCCTGACCCTCAAGCGCTATCTCGCGGTCAAGACCCTGATCAGCTTGATTACCGGCGCCCTGGTCTGGGTGGCTTGCGCTCTGGTGGGAGTGGAGTTTCCGCTGCTCTGGGCGACGCTGGCCTTCGGGCTCAACTTCATTCCCAACATTGGCTCGGTGCTCGCCGCCATCCCACCGGTATTGCTACTACTCATCTCACCCGATGCCGGTTTGCTGAAGGTTATCTCGCTGGCGTCAGCCTACCTGGCCATCAATTTCGTCATGGGCAACCTGGTCGAGCCTCGGGTGATGGGACGGGCCTTGGGCCTCTCGACTTTTGTCGCCTTCCTGTCACTGGTTGTTTGGGGCTGGATCCTGGGTACGGTGGGAATGCTGCTGTCGGTGCTGTTGACGATGACTCTCAAGATTGCCCTCGAGAGCCATCCCGATACGCGCTGGATTGCACATCTGCTGGGGCCTGGTGACCCGCGCAACGATCGGGAGGTGGGTTCGAAAGCCGACCTGGGGCTGGAACGACATCGCCCCGACCAGGGCCGGGGCGACGAAGAGGTGAAATGAGACCCGGCTTGGCCGGGTCTTCGGTCATCAGGCGTTCTGTTCGATGAACTGGGAGAGCTGCGACTTGGATTGTGCACCCACCAGTGAGGCGACCTTGGCGCCAGATTTGAACAGCATGACGGTTGGGACGCCTCGTACACCATGCTCGGCGGCGATCTCAGGGGCATCGTCGACATTGACACTGACGATCTTGAGGCTGTCCGAGCGCTCCTCGGCGACTTCATCCACGACTGGCGCCATTATCTTGCAGGGGCCGCACCAAGGAGCCCAGAACTTTAGCAGAACCGGTTTGTCGGCCTTGAGCACTTCTTGCTCGAAGTTGGCGGTGGTGACATCGACGTTGTTGGCCATGGGGGTCTCCAGTTCTATGCGCTTGTAAGCGTCGCGATAACTAGTGTAGCTCGCGATGTTAGCGGCAGGCTGCCGCGCTGGCAAATGTCCGAGGGACAATAGGCTAATAGCCATATCCTATCATGGGGGCTCATTGGGGCGGGAACAATGGAAGCCCGCAGGCACTTACAGCGGATACTCCATATGCTATAAAGTAATCATGTAATGATCATTTATTGCTTGCTGGTATTAGTCTCTTGGCATTGCCTCCGATGGTGGCATTCAAGTCGACCGGCATACTCAGCAGCAGAGGAACCACAGCAGAGCCTACAGGGGAGTCGGATCGGGTATGAAGCTTCAGCAGCTCCGCTATATCTGGGAGGTCACGCGCCATAATCTCAACGTATCAGCCACGGCCCAGAGCCTGTATACCTCTCAGCCCGGTATTTCCAAACAGATTCGCTTGCTGGAAGATGAACTAGGGGTGGAAATTTTCGCCCGTAGTGGCAAGCATCTGACCCGGGTCACTCCTGCGGGGCAGGCAATCATCGACTTGGCGGGACAGGTGCTGCGAACCACGGAAAACATCAAGCAGGTGGCTCAGGAGCACAGCGACGAACGCCGCGGTAGCCTTGCCATTGCAACCACTCACACCCAGGCACGCTATGCCCTGCCACCGGTGATTCGCGAGTTCACGCGCAAATATCCCGATGTGGCCCTGCACATGCAACAGGGCACTCCCAAGCAGATCGCACAGATGGTCAGCGAAGGGCAGGCCGATTTCGCGATCTGCACCGAGTCCCTGGAGCTGTTCAACGACTTGGTCCTGCTGCCGTGCTATCGATGGAACCGGTGTGTGCTGGTGCCCGAGAATCATCCTCTGGCCCAGGCCGAGGAGCTGACATTGGAAGCCCTGGCAGAATACCCCTTGGTGACCTACGTGTTCGGGTTCACCGGCCGCTCCCAACTCGATGATGCCTTTCGAGCCAAGGATCTGACTCCCAACGTGGTGTTGACCGCCGCCGATGCCGATGTGATCAAGACTTACGTACGGCTGGGGCTGGGCGTGGGGATCGTGGCGCACATGGCGATCGATCCAGAGACCGACACGGGGCTGGTGGCACTGGATGCCGGGCACTTGTTCGAGAGTTCCACGACCAAGATTGGTATTCGGCGTGGTACCTTCATGCGCAGTTACATGTATGACTTCGTCCAAGGGTTTGCTTCTCATTTGAACCGCGACATCGTCGAGGCTGCGCTTGCGGCGGGGCCGCGGCATGAGCATGAGTTGTTCGAGGGCATCGAACTACCGATACGCTAGGCCCGAAAAAAAGCCCGTCGGCATTTTACCGGCGGGCCTTTTCATCACTGGCTGAAGGGAGTCAATGCTGCAGGTGCAGCCCGCATTCGCGTTTCTCTTCCACTTTGGTGGGGTCGAAGTAATCGAAATTGTTGGGCAGGTCGTGCTGCTGCAGGTATTGGTACATGTCCTTTGCAGTCCAATGCAGCACTGGTGCGACCTTGATCAGCCCGTTGGCATTAACGGATACCGGCTGCATCTGGGCACGCTCGGCGGTGTCTTCGGCGCGCAGCGCCGTGAGCCACACCTCGGGAGCCATCTCCCGCAAGGCGCGCTGGAAGGGCTCAAGCTTGACCTCCTCGGTAAAGGCCGCATGGCGAGGATCATCGATGCTCGGGGGCGGACCTTCCAGTGCCTCGCGATGAGCGCGAGAGCGCTGTGGATGGTAGGTGATCAGGTTCAGGTTGAGACGTTTGACGACCTCATCGACAAAGCGGTAAGTGGCCTCGGTGTTGTAGCCGGAGTCCATCCAAACGATAGGGATGTCCGGCTGCACCCGGGTGACCATATGCAGGATCACCGCTTCGAAAGGGCGGAAGTTGGTGGTGCAGATGGCACGCTTGCCAAGCCCTAGTGCCCAACGGGTCAAGGCTTCCGGGTCACGACCGTACTGCTGGTTGATGGTATTGATGTCCAGGTCCATGAAATGCTCCTTCCCCACATGATGTGGATACCCTAGCAAAGCCACCCATTGTCGCCCCAATACCTATTGGTTCGGTTCTTATATAGCTATTCGATAGAAGTGGGCGACTGTTTAGAACCATGAGCACTAGTGTGGATGATGAAAGCCCTCATGGAAGATCAGAGCGGGGCGGCAGTGGATGAATCGGCAACCAGAGCATTCAGCAAGTGGCGGATCTTGGCCAGGGTCTCGTGATATTCGGCTTCCTCTTCAGAATCGGCGACCAGGCCACCGCCCCCCCAGAGATGCAACCTGCCTGCCTCGGCGACAGCGGTACGAATGGCGATGGAGGTATCCATGTGCCCACGTTGGTCGATGTAGCCGAGGCTCCCGCAATAGGCGCTGCGTCGACTGGGTTCGAGTTCGTCGATGATCTGCATGGCCCGTACCTTGGGGGCGCCAGTGATGGAACCTCCGGGAAAGGCAGCGGCCAGCAGGTCGAGAGGCGTGCGTCCCACGTCCAGTTCACCACTGACGATGCTGACCAGGTGATGCACGTTGGCATAACTTTCCAGGCCGCACAGTTGTGGAACCTTGACACTACCGGGCCGGCAGACGCGTCCCAAGTCATTGCGTAACAGGTCGACGATCATCACGTTCTCGGCCCGATCCTTGGCGCTACACTGTAGCGCTTCGGCCAGTTGACGATCCTCGGTGGCAGTGTTGCCGCGTGGGCGTGTTCCTTTGATGGGACGGGTTTCCACCTGGCCTTGGTATGCTTGCAGGAAGCGTTCCGGCGATAGCGATAATACGCCCTTGTCCTCCCAGGCCAGAAAGCCGGCGAAAGGTGTGGGAGTGGCTTGGCGCAGGCGCAGGTAGGCATGCCACAGGTCGCCTTCATAGCTGGCGCTGAAGCGTTGGGCCAAATTGATCTGGTAACAGTCGCCAGCGTGAATGTAACGCTGGACGGCGCGAAAACGTTCCCCGTAACCGGTACGATCCAATTCGGCTTCGAAGGAGCCGGTGATGCGAAACGCTTGGGAAGGGGAGGGAGGCTCCGCAAGCCAGCCCAGCACTTGATCTCGGCGCTCGGCAGTTGCCACCAGTGAGGTCTGCTGTTGCTCATGATCCTGGATCAGTGCCCAGTCATAGAGACCAACGCGGCTCCAGGGAAGGTGCACGGCAGGTTTGGCTCGTCCCTCCAGGCGCTCGAGGCGGCGACCGAGGTCGTAGCTCCAATACCCGATCAGTCCTCCCAGGAAAGGTAGGTTGCAGTTTTCCGGCGGTTTGACGTCGAGGCTGTCGAGCAGGGCTTGCTGAGCTGCGAAGGGCATCGTCGGCAAGGAAATGTCGGCATCGCAATATGGCCGTCCTTCGGCATCGATCTCTAGAAGGCCGCGAGGGTCGCAACTGAGAATGTCATAGCGCCCGCCGGGGCCATATGGACGGCCGCTATCGAGCAGCACGGCTCCGCGCTGCTTGCGCAGTGCCGCGAAGTAGTCCAAGGGATCGGCCCGATAAGGCAGGGATGTGATTTCGAGTCGTTGTGTCATCTGGCGCGCTTTTCCTCAACAAGCGGACCATTCTAGGCATCATGTCGACATTTGTCGCATCCTGTCATGTTACCGCGAGCGACGGCCAATCTTCCCCCTCGAATCTGAGACTATCGTTTGATTGTCGACAAGTGATCTTGGCGCCAAGCTTTCATCTACATCGAAGGATGTAATTGAATCGGGTATATGGGCAGTTGACGCCCGCTGGCTGGATGGCTAAAGTTCTCTCAACTTCAGATTGTCGACAATGAATATGAACTCAGTATCATCTCCTGAACTCAGCTCTCCGGAAGTTCGCACCCTGGCCGAGCGTGTCTTCAACCAACTGCAGGATGCCATTGTCAGAGGTGAACTGGCACCAGGCAGCAAGATCACCGAACCCGGATTGTCGAAGACATATGGGATTTCGCGCGGTCCATTGCGTGAGGCCATGCGGCGGCTCGAGGCCCATCGCTTGATAGAGCGAGTGCCACATGTGGGTGCGCGGGTGGTCAAGCTGTCGATGAAGGAGCTGCTCGAACTGTTCGATGTTCGCGAGGCTCTCGAGAGCATGGCGGCACGACTCGCGGCCGAGCACATGTCGGCGGAAGAGATCGCCGGTCTGCGTGAGGTTCTGGCGGTTCACGAGCGGCAGGCCGATCTCTCACGCGGCGAAGCCTATTATCAGCGCGAAGGCGACCTCGACTTCCATTATCGGATCGTGCAGGGCAGTCATAACCGCATGCTGATGACGATCCTTTGCGATGACCTCTACTACTTGGTGCGCCTGTATCGCACCCAGTTCAGCGCCAGTGGCAGCCGGCCACAGCGGGCCTTTGTCGAGCACCACCGAATCGTCGATGCCATTGAGGCGGGTGATGCCGAGCTGGCCGAACTGCTGATGCGTCGTCACGTGAGTGCCTCGCGGGCCAACGTAGCCGAACGCTATGCCGCGGTATTGGAACAGGAAGCCGAGCAGGAAACCACGCCTTCATCGACCGGATAACACAGGAGCTCGCCATGAATCATCCAACTCCCGGAGCGCGCTTTCGTGCCGCTCTGAACGCCAGTCAACCGCTGCCCATCGTTGGGACCATCAATGCTTATACCGCAATGATGGCCGAGCGGGTCGGCCATCGGGCGATCTACCTTTCCGGTGGTGGCGTGGCCAATGCCTCGTTCGGCCTTCCCGACTTGGGCATGACCACCATGAATGACGTGGTCGAGGACGCTCGTCGCATCACGGGTGCCTGCGAATTGCCATTGCTGGTGGATATCGATACCGGGTGGGGGGGCGCCTTCAATATCGCGCGTACCATCAAGGAGATGCAGCGCGCCGGAGTGGCCGCCGTACACCTCGAGGACCAGGTGGCACAGAAACGCTGCGGTCATCGCCCCAACAAGGCGATCGTCTCCAAGCAGGAAATGGTCGACCGCATCAAGGCAGCGGCTGATGCGAAAGTCGATCCGGACTTCTTCCTGATCGCTCGTACCGATGCGTTTCAGAAGGAGGGGCTGGAAGCGGCCATCGACCGTGCCAATGCCTGTATCGATGCAGGTGCCGATGCCATCTTTGCCGAGGCCGTGCATACCCTCGACGATTACCGAGCCTTCTGCGACGGGGTCAAGGCACCGATCCTGGCCAATATCACCGAGTTCGGTGCCACGCCTCTGTTCACCCAGCAGGAGTTGGGTGAGGTGGGGTGCCGCATGGTGCTCTATCCCCTCTCGGCATTCCGTGCCATGAATGCCGCGGCACTCAAGGTATATCGCAGCATCCATGAACAGGGCCACCAGCGCGATGTGGTCGAACTGATGCAGACCCGCGAGGAACTCTACGACTTTCTCAACTATCACGATTTCGAGCGCAAGCTCGATGCCCTATTCGCGGAACAGGCTGGCGCTGATCAGGGTGAACCCTGAGCGCCCCACGATAATTACAACCTTCATGTATTCTTCCGTTCACCAGGAGGCACGCCATGGCTGAGAACACGCCAGTAAGCACCGGACTACGTGGCCAGAGCGCCGGTAGCACGGCCTTGTGTACCGTCGGCAAAAGCGGTTCGGGGCTGACTTATCGTGGGTATGACATCCACGACCTGGCCGAGCATGCTCGCTTCGAGGAGGTGGCCTATCTCCTGCTCAAGGGCAAGTTGCCGACCCAAGCCGAGTTGGATGCTTATGTCTCCAAGCTGAAAGGGCTGCGAGATCTACCGCAACCAGTCAAGACGGTTCTCGAGCAGATACCTGCCGATGCCCACCCCATGGACGTGATGCGCACCGGGGCCTCGATGCTCGGTAACCTGGAAACCGAGGAAAGCTTCGAGGAGCAGCAGGACATTGCCGACCGGCTGGTGGCGGTACTGCCATCGATCATTTGCTACTGGTACCGCTACACCCACGACGGCGTGCGCATAGAGACCCAGAGCGATGACGACTCGGTCGGCGGCCACTTCCTGCACCTGCTGCACGGCAAGCCGGCTTCCGAGCGGCATGAGCGCGTGATGAATGTCTCGCTGATCCTGTATGCCGAGCATGAGTTCAATGCCTCGACCTTCAGTGCGCGGGTCTGCGCGTCGACCTTGTCGGATATCCATTCTTGTGTGACCGGTGCCATCGGCACGTTGCGGGGACCATTGCATGGCGGTGCCAACGAGGCGGCGATGGCAATGATCGAAAACTGGCAGAGCCCCGAGGAGGCCGAGCGTGAGATTCTCGGCATGCTGGCGCGCAAGGAGAGGATCATGGGCTTCGGGCATGCGATCTATCGCGAGTCCGACCCCCGCAATGCCATCATCAAGCGGTGGTCGAAACGACTTGCCGAGGACGCGGGAGATACGCGCCTCTACCCGGTCTCGGAGCGCTGTGAAGAGGTGATGTGGCGCGAGAAGAAGCTGTTCTGCAATGCTGACTTCTTCCATGCCAGCGCCTATCACTTCATGGGCATCCCCACCAAGCTGTTTACTCCGATTTTCGTCTGTTCACGAGTCACCGGCTGGTGCGCGCATGTCTTCGAGCAACGAGCGGGTAATCGCATCATCCGCCCGAACGCCGATTACGTCGGGCCAGAACCTCAGGAGTGGCTACCGATCGAACGTCGCTCCTGATCGGATCGTCATCTCAGACCCGATGCCATGCGGCGACCGCACCACGGTCGCCGCCAGGTTAGCCGAACCCATTCGCCATATTTCGAGCCCATGAATACCGAAAACCGCAAACCTCTCCCCGGTACTTCGCTGGATTACTTCGATGTCCGTGCCGCGGTCGAGGCGGTCGAACCCGGCTCCTACGACAAGCTGCCCTATACCTCGCGCGTGCTGGCGGAAAACCTCGTGCGTCGCTGCGACCCCGCATGGCTTCCCGATTCACTCAAGCAGATCATCGGACGCAAGCGCGACCTGGACTTTCCCTGGTATCCGGCCCGGGTGGTGTGCCACGACATTCTCGGCCAGACCGCCCTGGTCGATCTCGCCGGCCTGCGCGATGCCATCGCCGAGAAAGGGGGCGACCCGGCCAAGGTCAATCCGGTGGTGCCGACCCAACTGATCGTCGACCACTCCCTGGCCGTGGAGCATGCCGGCTTTGATCCGGACGCCTTCGACAAGAACCGTGCCATCGAAGAGCGTCGCAACGAGGATCGCTTCCACTTCATCAACTGGACCAAGAAGGCGTTCAAGAACGTCGATGTCATCCCGCCGGGTAACGGCATCATGCACCAGATCAACCTGGAGCGGATGTCGCCGGTGATCCAGGCGCGCCTCGATGAGAATGGAAAGCGAGTCGCCTTCCCCGATACCCTGGTGGGGACCGATAGTCACACCCCTCACGTGGACGCGCTAGGCGTAATCGCTATCGGCGTCGGCGGTCTGGAGGCCGAAAGCGTGATGCTGGGGCGTGCCTCCTATATGCGCCTGCCCGACATCGTCGGCGTGGAGCTCACCGGCAAGCCGCGTCCCGGCATCACCTGCACCGATATCGTGCTGGCGCTGACAGAATTCCTGCGCAAGGAGCGGGTGGTATCGGCCTACCTGGAGTTCTTCGGCGAGGGGGCCGAGGCGCTGACAGTGGGCGATCGCGCCACCATCTCCAATATGACGCCGGAATTCGGTGCCACGGCAGCGATGTTCTACATCGACCAGCAAACATTGGATTACCTCACGCTGACAGGTCGCGACCCAGAGCAGGTCAAACTGGTGGAAACCTATGCCAAGCAGGTGGGCCTATGGGGCGACGATCTCAAGAGCGCTGAATACGAGCGCGTGCTCACCTTCGATCTCTCATCTGTGGTGCGCAACATCGCGGGGCCATCCAATCCGCACAAGCGGGTGGCGACCACCGACCTGGCCGCGGCCGGTATCAGCGGCAAGGTGGAGAATGAAGAGGGGCTGATGCCTGACGGTGCCGTGATCATTGCCGCGATCACCAGTTGCACCAACACCAGCAATCCCCGCAATGTCATCGCAGCCGGGCTTCTGGCCAAAAAGGCCAACGAACTGGGCCTGACGCGCAAGCCCTGGGTCAAGACCTCGCTGGCACCGGGCTCCAAGGCGGTAAAACTGTATCTGGAAGAGGCGAACCTGCTGCCCGAATTGGAGAATCTGGGGTTTGGCATCGTTGGCTTCGCCTGCACCACCTGCAACGGCATGAGCGGTGCCCTGGATCCGAAGATCCAGCAGGAAGTGATCGAGCGTGACCTCTATGCCACTGCCGTGCTTTCAGGTAACCGTAACTTCGACGGACGCATCCATCCCTACGCCAAGCAGGCCTTCCTCGCCTCGCCGCCGTTGGTGGTAGCCTACGCCATTGCCGGCAGCGTGCGCTTCGATATCGAGAAGGATGTGCTGGGGCACGACCGTGACGGCAATCCGGTGACCTTGAAAGACCTCTGGCCCAGTGACGAAGAGATTGACGTCGTTGTCCGGGATTACGTCAAGCCGGATCATTTTCGGAAGGTCTACATACCGATGTTCCAGGTCTCGGATGGTCCCTCCGATCAGGTCAGCCCGCTCTACGACTGGCGCCCGCAGAGCACCTACATCCGTCGTCCGCCTTACTGGGAGGGTGCGCTGGCGGCTGAGCCTTCGTTGCGCGGCATGCGTCCGTTGGCAGTATTGGGCGACAACATCACCACCGACCACCTGTCCCCGTCCAACGCCATCCTGCCCGATAGTGCCGCCGGAGAGTACCTGGCCAAGATGGGCCTGCCGGAAGAGGACTTCAATTCCTACGCCACTCACCGGGGCGACCACCTCACCGCTCAGCGCGCTACCTTTGCGAACCCGAAGCTGCTCAACGAGATGGTTCAGGAGAATGGCGAGATCAAGCAGGGATCGTTGGCGCGACTCGAGCCGGAAGGTAAGGTCATGCGCATGTGGGAAGCGATCGAGACCTACATGGAGCGCAAGCAGCCGCTGATCGTGATCGCCGGAGCCGACTACGGTCAGGGCTCTTCGCGTGATTGGGCCGCCAAGGGAGTGCGCTTGGCCGGTGTCGAAGCCATTGTCGCCGAAGGGTTCGAGCGCATCCACCGCACCAATCTCATCGGCATGGGCGTATTGCCGCTGGAGTTCCAGTCGGGCACCACGCGCAAGACGCTGGAAATCGACGGCACCGAAACTTTCGACGTGGTGGGTGAGTTCACGCCGCGGGCAACGTTGACGCTGATGATCCATCGCAGGGACGGTGAGCGGGTCGAGGTGCCAGTGACCTGCCGTCTCGATACCGCGGAAGAGGTCTCGATCTATGAGGCCGGCGGCGTGCTACAGCGCTTCGCCCAAGACTTCCTCGAATCGGCGGAGGTGGCGTAAGCATGCCCACGACCCACATACCCCAGATCAGGATTCCCACCACCTACATGCGTGGCGGGACCAGTAAAGGTGTGTTCTTCCGCCTCGAGGACTTGCCTGAGCGCGCCCAGGTGCCAGGTGAAAGCCGGGACAAGCTGCTGCTGCGGGTGATCGGCAGCCCCGACCCCTACCAGAAGCAGATCGATGGTATGGGCGGAGCGACCTCGAGTACCAGCAAGGCGGTGATCCTGTCGAAGAGCACTCAGCCCGGCCACGATGTCGACTACCTGTTCGGTCAGGTTTCCATCGACAAGCCCTTCGTCGACTGGAGTGGCAATTGCGGCAACCTTTCGGCCGCCGTGGGGCCCTTCGCCATCAGCAACGGCTTGGTGGAAGCCAGCCGTATTCCGCGTAACGGCATTGCGACGGTGCGTATCTGGCAGGCAAATATCCGCAAGACCATCGTTGCGCATGTGCCCATTGTCGACGGTGCCGTGCAGGAAACTGGCGATTTCGAGCTCGACGGCGTGACCTTTCCCGCCGCGGAAGTGCAACTCGACTTCATGGACCTGGCCGATGGGGAGGGAGCGATGTTCCCCACCGGCAATGTGGTCGACGATCTCGAGGTGCCGGAGGAAGTCGCGAAAGGCGGTATCCTCGAGGCTACTTTGATCAACGCCGGCATCCCTACCATCTTCGTCAACGCTCAGGATATCGGCTATACCGGAACCGAGCTGCAGGATGCCATCAATGGCGACACCCGGGCATTGGCCATGTTCGAGACTCTCCGTGCCCACGGAGCGCTGCGCATGGGCCTCATCCAGAGACTCGAAGATGCAGCTCTGCGGCAGCACACGCCCAAGATCGCCTTCGTCGCGAAGCCGGCCGACTATGTCGCCTCCAGCGGCAAGCGGGTGAAAGCCGCTGCAGTGGATCTATTGGTGCGGGCACTTTCCATGGGCAAGCTGCATCACGCCATGATGGGTACCGCGGCCGTGGCCATCGGCACCGCGGCTGCGATTCCGGGTACCTTGGTCAACCTCGCGGCCGGTGGTGGCGATCGCACCTCGGTGCACTTCGGCCATCCCTCCGGCACCTTGCGGGTGGGCGCAGAGGCCCGCTTGGAAGGTAGTGACTGGAAGGTCGTCAAGGCTAGTATGAGTCGCAGTGCCCGGGTGCTGATGGAAGGGTGGGTGCGCGTGCCGGCGGATAGCTTCTGATTGCCGAGGCGTTCCCCCAGCGTCCCGGTTCGTTCGACGGGCGCAGGGGCGTTTCGCATTTTCTATAGTGAGGGAAACCTATCCGGACTCGAGGCAGGAGGGAAGCATGAGTGCTACCGTGGAAGCCAATGTGCGCCCGGACTATGATCCCGAGTTGCAGAAGATCGCTGACTATGTGCTCGGCTATCGAATCGAGAGTCAGGAAGCGCTGGATACCGCGCGTAATTGCCTGATGGATACCCTGGGGTGTGGCCTGCTGGCCTTGCGCTTTCCCGAATGCACCAAGCATCTGGGGCCGTTGGTCGAGGGAACGGTAGTGCCCCATGGCGCTCGAGTTCCTGGCACCTCCTTCCGACTCGATCCGGTCAAGGCCGCCTGGGATATCGGCTGCATCATCCGTTGGCTGGACTATAACGATACCTGGCTGGCAGCCGAGTGGGGGCATCCCTCCGACAATCTGGGCGGTATTCTTGCTGTGGCCGACCACCTCTCGCAGAAGCGAGTCGCGCAAGGGGAGACGCCCCTGGCCATGCGCGAAGTGCTCGAAGCGATGATTATGGCCCACGAGATCCAAGGTGTAATCGCGTTGGAAAACTCCTTCAATCGCGTCGGGCTCGACCATGTGGTACTGGTCAAGGTGGCTTCCACTGCGGTGGTCGCCAAGCTGATGGGAGCCGATCGCGAACAACTGCTGGCAGCGTTGTCGCATGCCTGGGTCGATGGTCAGAGTCTGAGGACCTACCGACATGCCCCCAATGCCGGCTCACGCAAGTCCTGGGCGGCGGGCGATGCCACTTCGCGCGGCATGCGGCTGGCCGATATCGCCATGCGTGGCGAGATGGGTATCCCCGGGGTGCTATCGGCGCCGCAGTGGGGGTTCTATGACGTACTGTTCTCCAAGACCAACAAGGACCAGCAGGTCAAACCGGAAGATCAGCGCAAGTTTTCGTTCGGCCAGGATTATGGCACCTACGTGATGGAGAACGTGCTGTTCAAGATTTCCTTCCCGGCCGAGTTCCATTCCCAGACTGCCTGTGAGGCGGCAGTGATCCTGCACCCACAGGTCAAGGACCGGCTTGATGAGATCGACAGGATCGTCATCACCACGCACGAGTCGGCGATCAGGATCATTTCCAAGGTGGGAGAACTGGCCAACCCGGCCGATCGAGATCATTGCCTGCAATATATGACCGCGGTGCCACTAGCCTTTGGCAATCTGGTCGCCGAACACTACGAAGACGACTTCCACATGGCCAATCCTATCATCGATGAATTGCGCGGGAAGATGGAGGTCGTCGAAGACGAGCGTTACACCCGCGAATACCTCGAGCCTGACAAGCGCTCGATCGCCAATGCCATCCAGGTCTTCTTCAAGGACGGCAGCAAGACCGAGCAGGTCGCGGTGGAATACCCCATTGGCCACCGTCGCCGTCGCAAGGAGGGGATTCCGCTGCTGGAAGAGAAGTTCAAGGCCAACTTGGCCACGCGCTTTCCGTCACGTCGTTGTGATGAGATATTCAATCTGTGCAAGGACCAGCAGAAGCTTGAGGCGACGCTGGTCCACCGCTTCGTCGACCTGTTCGTGGTGTGAAATTCCGGCCTCCCGAGACCCAGGCTCGGGGCGCGGTACACTATTGTCGACATAAAACATGGCGTATTCGGAAACCATGGACTATATTTTTCATCCCGGGCCTTGAACATGGCCGGGGAAATCCGTAAAGTACGCATCCGCTGCTGGCGACGGGCAAACGTTGCGGGCGGTGGTGAATGGCCGAAATGGCTGTTTTCGTTGGGCTTTTTGGGATCGCTTGGGCGATTCGGGGTTGCACGGAAGCGGCGGGTTCGATAGACTGTGTCGCCACTCGATGGGCTCCGGGATGGGCCGTCGGCTTGGACGCCAAGCCTGACGAAAAGGCCTTGACCACGGACGCCGAATCGGTAGAATACGCCTTCCTCGCCGGGCGCTGGCGAGACCGCCTTTCTCACGATCAGCGGTCACGACAGCAAGCGCGAGACGCTCTTTAACAATCGATCAGGTAATTCATGTGGGCGCTTGTCGATGAAGGGGTGAGCAGTCACCACACTTCGAGGCAAGCGACTCGTCAAGAGACGTTTGGACCTTGAGCCAGGTTAGTTCCGCCTCCTTCTGCGGAAGGGCAGGAACACAATGATTGAAACTGAAGAGTTTGATCATGGCTCAGATTGAACGC
>NZ_BMXS01000011.1 GCF_014651875.1 Litchfieldella qijiaojingensis | reverse complement strand
CCGTCCGGCGCCGAGTCGGGCGAGGCCTCGCCCCCGGGCCGTGCGCCGCGCCAGCGGCACGACGGCGAAGCCGAGTGGGAGGAGTTCTGACCCGAAGCCTGGGGCCATGACGTCGGCGGCGGTGCCAGCGATGGCCACGCCGCCACGGCCCAGCCGGTGACTGTGGCGGCCGCTGATCAGCGAGCCGCTGACGAACTCCATCACCACCAGCGTGAAGAGCAGGCCGTAGCTGTTGGAGCTGCTTTAGCTGCGATTGGTAGGTGGGAATGGCTATTTCAGTGGCGGGTTATCTCAGGCGACCGAAAGAGACATAGAAGCTGATCAAGAAACCACTGGAAGACAGCAAGCGCCCCCCTGCCACAGAGGCAGGAACGAAGCCCCCTGTTGGAGCTGCTGTAGCTGCGATTGATAGGTAGGCATGGCGATGAGTGGCGGGTTATCTCAGGCGACCGAAATGGGATATACAAGCTAATCAAGAACCCGCTGGCAGACAGCAAGCGGCAAGGAACGGACGATGAGCCATCGCTGATGAATGCATAGCGACCTGCACCAGGTGCGATTGTTCGGTGGCGTTGCGACGCCAAGGATCTAGGTCAAGCGAATGAGGCGCACCCATGATTCGTCTGCATGCAATCGAATCGACTCGACGCGGAACCCAGCATTGATCCACGCCTTTGCTTGCGGCCTATTGGATAAATCCGTCTGATTCGACCACCACTCCCGGTACGTTCTAGCTGACTTCGGAAGCGAGAATCCAAGTATTTCTTCGATCTCCTTGAAGCTAAGTGTCGCTTCGGGCATCGAACGCGGAAGCTGCAGTAGGTATTCTTGGAGTGGCGCATATTTACCCTTGAACAGCGACGATATTCTGGGCCTTTGCGTCTCGTAACTGCCTACTTTCGGTGTTTCTCCGGTCTGCGCACGATAGCCGAGCTCAGCGAGAGCCTCGGCAACCAGCCGAACATCCTGTTCCTCCTGTGGATTGTCCCCACTACCGTGTAGCAGAAGAACACGAAACAAATCACGCCCCAGAAACCTCGACAAGATGTTTTCCACCTGCTTTGCTGCGATCTCCGGATTTGACATATGCACTGGCAGAAGAACGAGAAATTTCTTCGGGTAGGGATGGCAGATCAAATCAAGGATCGCACCACGCACCTGCTTCGCTGTCCGTGACTCCACTTCAACGGCAATTTCCTTGCCAACCGCACCATCAATTCTGCACGCATGGCCAACTCCCAAGTCCACTTCTACGGCAGCGCCGTTTTGCTCAACCTCACCGTCCGTTGCCAGTAACAGAACACGTTTACCATAGGCATCGTGTGAACCCACAGATTACGTCTCCAAATCCGCTGAACGTTCGACATGAGCGGCATGGCGCAGCAGGAGAATCCTGCTGTGGCAATGTCTGCTCGATGGAGGGGTTAGGCGTCATATTGCCTCGATCATCTCCGCAATGACATCTCTGCCGGTGTATCCGTGGATCTGGTCCCACCCGGTGTGAATCGACCACATGAAATGGGATAAGGGTTTGATCTCGTCATAGCCAGCAGTCCAGCTTTGGCTCCGTTGGAGAACGCGTGTGAGCCGTCTGAGGAAAGCAAAGACCTCTGGATCATCAACATCAAGAGATGTCAACGTATACTCGAGTTCCCTGCGAAAGATGGACAGCTCTTGAACGATGGCTTTGACCTTCAGTTCATCCATTCCATTAAGGACTGCGTGCCAGCGGTATTGATCAGATGAAACTGGTTCGATGAAGTAGCTCTTGAACGCCTCCCGATCCTTCAACCGTTCAACGAGGTCAAGATCGGCAGAGCCTTCACACGCAAACAAGAAGTTCATGATGCAGTCCTCCTTCAGATTGGAGTATTGACGCTTGAGGCCTGCCTTTAGCCGAAGTCGCTTCTTTCGTTCCGGTACTCGAACAACCAGAACATACACAAGCAGACTGACGATTACTCCGACAGAGATGTTAAACGCTATCTGGTTCCCGGTAGGGAATGGTGCAAGGAAGACCTGAATCGACGTTCCATTTGTCCATGTGGGTTGTCCATGTGGGTGCTGGATCTGAGCTGGCCTTGAGCATCACCAACATGCTGACGACAAGGAGAAGCCAGAGCCCAAAATCGAGCGCTTTTCGGCGAATGTACCGAGTCAGTGCCATCGAATTACGCCTAGCAGTGATTAGACTTCATGCTCTATTATTGGGTTATCGTGCCGGATTGTTCAAATCAATAAACGTGTGCGCACTTTCGATCGTAACCATCTGAACCCTATGTAAATTAAGTATAATTTTGCAGTATAATACAGATAAACGTGGCGGCAGGATTTGCATGCAGGTCCGCGCTGGGTCCTCTGCATGAAAGGTGGATATCCAGCGCTTCGGCTACGCCTTTGACACTTCGGTGGGGCTGATGGCTCCACTGGACTGCTTTGACCTTGAATTCATCCGAATACTTTTGGGTCTTCTTCCCCGTATTCATGGCCGGCATCGTTCACCTCCACTGCGGTTAGCGATGCGTGTCCACTGAAGTGGGGGAAGTCCACGTCCCACACGAGTGCCTTGTTATGTTCAGCAATCATCTTACCCATTCATTTATGGTGGATCGTTTTATAAAATTCGACTCTCTAGATCAACCAAGTATTGATCAATGTTCTTATGGGTTCTTTTTATTTCCGACCTGATTTTCTCACGATAGATTTCCACACTGTGATTCTTGACTCCTTCATAAACAAGTAATTTCCTCACCCAGGTAGGAAATGCTGTAAGTTCTTGCCCATTCTTACTAGAAAATACGGAACCATCCGCATTACGTTGGTCAAGATAATCCGTATAGTAACCTGCCAGTTTCGGTGGGCAATGTGGCACAATATCCAAAGCTTCACGGAAAGCTACGGGTTGAGAAATGGCATTTTGCCCTGCCAAATTCGTAATCCGAGGAGCTCCAAAGGTGTAGCAAAAGGTTTCTCCATGCACTCTTTGGGACTGAAGTATCAAAGCTGCAATAGCTCCGCCTAATGAGTGGCCGCAAATACACAGCTTTGTGACGTTTGTAGTGCTATTTTTTTGAAGTGTGCTTCTGAAGTACTCTTTAATTTTATAATCAAGCTCCACTGCCTCGTTATAGAATCCGCTATGAAATTTAGACGAAGTGGAAAAATAGGAATCACTTTTTCTAACAAACCTAATATTTTTTATCCAATCGTAAGCAAATTGCGTCCCGCGGATTCCGATAAAGACAACATCACCAAGGCAAAACCCGATTACAACAAAATTTCTGTTATGGAAGAATTCAATATTCGGGACATCAGAACGGCGCAGAATTTCAACGATATCTAACTTCTTTTGCTGAATAAGTGTGTAATGCCAATCAGACGGAACGACTTTCGCGCGATTTCGATGCTCTCTCTCATCATCCGTAATAAAGCAGTATGAAATCTGGGCAACAATTACAGCACAGAGTGCGCGTGGAACGACATCTTTTCCCTCATTTAAAGCCCACGAGCAGCTGTTCTTTATACCCCAGAGCATAAGTCCAATGCGACGGAACTCATCTTCATTGACAGCTCTAATCATCGTTGACTCCATTGCTCATGTTTAATAAACATAACGCTAAGCGCACCGGTGGCCTTTACAAAGCGAAGCGGCGTAAAGGGCATCCGCTGGCGCGCATTATTCAGAATTAGTTACAGCAACCTAGCTATATCTCCTACCTCAGGATCAATGAAAGCCTTGGGCTCTGAGGTAACTTCAACATCACTAAACTGGGCCAGAGCGAGCAATCCGGAGGGTCGGCGCCTAATCTCATGCGACTCTATGGTTTGTAATGTGGCGAGTCGATCCTGAACATGAGTGACCTCACCTTTCCCCTTTACCACTTCGATCTGACCCAGGCTCTCACCGGTGTCGGGATCGAAGATTTCATCACCTATATTTAGGATCAGATATCTTTGACCCACACGGACACCATCATTCGCACCTCTGTTTATTACAACACGGTACTTGTCAATGATGGTGGCAACCTTAGCCTCGAACCGTTCCTCAACTTCGTCAAAATCTCTATCAGACATCCATCACCCCATTCAGGTAACTATATTTGATATCAGGTAGTGCCAACATGCTTTTCCACCGCGAGGAGTCAGAGAGATAGGTGCTTAAGTTCTCATCTGACAAAGATGAGAGTATTACCGCTTGAGGGAAGCCTTTTGTAGTAGTTGTCTCTACACGGACAAGAGCTATCGGCACTTGCACATCATTACTATCCTGAACCAAAACAATTACTTGACCGGGCTCCAGCCAATTAGACTTGTCTAAAATTAGCACCATGGTTCCTGTGTAATGATGCTTCCCATTAACAACACTCCTGATTCCCACAGGAGCCCGCATCCTTTTGCGGAAGTTGTGAGCCTCAATTGCAATGAATATCATCCCAAGTGAAGTGGATACGGCTATTACACCCAGAGTTCGCTCAAAAACTCCTATGGTTTCAGGCAAGCCGAATACCCCCAGCACGGATGCACCACCAGTGACAGTAATCCAGACCCAGCCTAAGGGGCGATACAAAACCTCTCGCAAAAAATTCACATATACCCTCTTTTGCCGGTCTAAGGATTTATTCTGAACGATCAAATTCAGCGGCGCGTCCGCTGGAATGAGTGGTTCGGCATCATTGAGCCTGCAGGTCTTCCAAGGTGTATCGGACGCTGTATGCCTGTACTTCCACGAAGCTAACTTTGATGCCCGCAATGGTGATATCGCGTTGCTTACGAGTGTCCAAGCGGATACGAGTTGATGGAGATTCTTGCCCTTGCCCAAGCGAGACCGACTGTTGAACGTCAACGGTGACGCTATCAGGACGCATAAGGTGTTTGTAGCGATCCATTGTGGTTTCTGATGATTGTCGGTTAACGTCGACCACATCGAGGATCAATATTTGATCTTCAATACCTACCAACCTCATCTCTGCGAACCCACGATCGACCTTCCCGCCGTAGATATCTCGACCACCGTAAGCATTTGGAAGATCGCTCGTCTTATTTAGGCGGAAAACGGTGCCTCCGACGCTGGTTGTGAGCTGTGACCCTAGAGGTTGATCAAGTTGTCGATGCGAGTGAATGGTGCCGCAAGCTGCGAGCAGAACCACCAAAATGATGGCTGATACTCGTGCGAGTTTGAGACAAGAGATATGCGGCATGGATGCCTCCATTATGATGCCGAACAGTGATTATACGACACGTTGTGCTTCGGCCGTACGACACACGAGGTGCTCATTCTCCACTACATATTCCCGGCCAGAAGGCAGGACTCCTCCAGGAATCGGATTCCTCGCGAACGGGTTGTATATCACGATGAAATCGCTTCCGACATTCGATACTGCAGGTGGATGATTCCCCGCGTCGGAGTTGCTATACAACACAGCGCTTATGTAGCGATAGTCGTCGGACGTGAAAAGTGTGGTCGGCACTTCTGACCCCGAGTGCTTGGTCACTTGCCCCCGATAGCGGAAACCTGCGTCAATTACTTCGACTGTGTTTCGATCGATTGTCACGAATCGCTCTCCCAAGGGAAATAACGCGCTGACTATTCGCGGCGGGTCACTCTCCAGAATTGAATGTGGGATCAAGCCGCCATTGACCGCGATAACGAAGCAGTCATCCGGGGAAGCGATACCCTTCTCGAGGTAGCCGAGATACTTCCTGTGCTTGTCCTCAATCGCACCTCGCAGCCGCAGAAGGATCTTCTCTACTGGAACCTTTTGGGCCTCACCGCTGGCAAAATCTGGAACGGCGTCCGCGCCCGTTCCGGCCATTGGCACAGTTGCTTCAATCCATATCACCCGGTCTGTTTGAATCTTGAAGTCTGGACCGGCAGGCGGTTTCGGCTCGGGGATTAGTCCCACGTTCAACAGACCACAGCCCACGTACATCTCCCAGAACCTCTGATGGAAGGCACGAGAGAGCTCGTCTATGAACGCTGGCTCAGCGTGCGCACCAAACTTCTCCCACAACTGCTCGGCAAAAGCACGGAGAGGCGCGTTCCAATCAGCGTCGCGGAGGTTTCTGTATGCGTCGGATTGATCTCCGGAATCCGGCTTGAACAACGTCATGGCATAGCCCCGATGTGTGCTGTATAACGCGAAGCACAGCGGCGGCCCGTCAGGGACGTCCGGCGGCCGTAGGCCGTAGGCCGAGTACTGATGCGACTTGTTAAAAGTTCGGCGCCAGGTTAGCACTGGTACCGATCTTTGATGTATTGATGATAATAGCGTCCGACTGAGCCGGAGTTCACTAATTCACGGAACACCGCTTCCGGTACGCCACAAAAGGTGTAAACCGGATGACTATCCTCAAAGTCGATAAACATTCTGGAAGTCTCGGCGTCATATCCAACTTCTCTTATGGCGCTAGATCTGACAGATACCCATTCGGCCATGGTGTTCCCCTTCCTACTTTTAACGCCTGTAGCTGCGGCAAATTGCGAGCGCAGCGAGTAATTTGTCCGACAGCCTACAATTGTTAGGCATTTTCAATAAACGCCAAAGATCTTCCATATTTCTTTATCACCCCTTTTGGTGCCCTTTGCTTCATTTTCTGCATCGCCGCGCGAAACGGGTTTTTGCCGTTTACGGTTCCATTATTGAAAGCATAGGCGTACAAGTGTTGTGCGGGTGCCGTTCTTAAAATTTCTCGATCCGTCACCTTACGATAGAACGGTCTCTGGTCGAGCGGCAACTCGTGCTTGAGTTTAGTTTCTACGCTTGGAGCTAAGCAAAAGCCGACCCAGTCTAGCGCCTCACCGAATGTATGTGCCTCTATAAGTGCAGGGCCAACGAAAATATTGTTTTTCGCCTGAGAATATAACTTCCCATGACTAATACAGCCTCTGACTGGAATCTCTTCTATGATGAGAAGTTGAAAGAAATTTCGCGCTGCGCTTTCTAGGTGTGCAAAATCTTGAAGACTGTCGGATTTAGTATAAATGATGAAAGTATCTGAAAACCACGAGCTAAGCAGGCCAGCTTCCTTTTTTCCGAGCTTGCACGCTGACCGCATACGCTTAAGTGCTTCCGAATAAATAGGAAGAACCTCTTCAATCGACTTCGACTGAACAAGATTCGTGAATCCCAACAAATCCAAGTATGCAAACCAACGATCTCGATATCTGAGTGGTCGGTAGTTCAATTTAATCATGGGTGACTCGCATGCCTAACAGTTCGTTAAAGAGGCCGTTGGCCTAACGCTAAGCTCAGGCGCGCGCGACAGTGCGTCGGCTGCAGCGCCTTGTTGGGCGGAACACGGGTTCAGTCAAGGGACTCTTCCTCATCAGGGTCGTCAAAGTAGACGCCCGGACTACCGATTACCTCAATTAGCTCTAGGCGCTTCCCTTTGTCAGCCACATCCTCATAGTGACTTTCCAGCTCACCAATTACGAGTGACTTCGCAGCATCTGATTGAAAGCAATCGAGATACTCATCGACAAGCTCCGGATCAAAGTCGAGTGGCTCAATGCTGCGAAGAAAGTCCAGATATCCAGATGACGATTTTGTGTTCATGAAAAATAGCAAAAGCTCCTTCCAAAGCACATTCTCGGCAGGAATATCCGCATCCCCAAGAAAGATCGTTTCAGCCTTTGACCCATGCCGTAGCTCATATGTGTACAAGTTTAGGTAGCTTGCTCGCAAACGTACAACATCATAAAGGGCACGACAGATCGTTTGAACAATCCTGTGGAGAAACTTCTTATAACGGGCGTCATTAGGCGTCCCAAATAGAGAGTCAGAAACTGGGATATCAACGTTGAGATGTTTTCCGACATAGGAAAAAAGCGCGTCTTTTTCCTTTTCCAGATCGGTTATCGATGACATGGAGAAGCGATCGTAACGATGGCTCTTATAGAAGGTCCCCAGCAATGCCAATAACTCATTGTGCGGAGATGCTAGATTAATCCTACAATGACCGCGTATTCTCCGGAGCAACTCTAAATGATTGTGTGTTCTCAAAGACTGCTCGAGCGCTTCTTGATCTTGGCTATCAGCATGCTCTAGGAGCACTACTGCAATTTTCAGCAAGCGCTCGATACCTACTGATAGGTTATAGAGCACCTCAAAAATTTCATCTGGATGGTCGAGTTTTCGGAGTTCATAAAATCTGCGAAGCCCGTTATAGATAAATGCGCCGGAGATGCTCAACTCCTCACCAAGCCTGAAATTCTTCCAAAATTCTGCTGGATTCACTCACATCTCCTAAAGCCAGAGCTCATTTCGCCCAACGCCGCGCTCAGCGGCAAAATTGTAGCGCAGCGGAGATTTTGTCCGCCTGGAGCGCCTTGTTAGGTGGCAGATCCCAGCGACTAAGTTCCTATAACAGTGAGTTCTACGGCATCCGGGGGTGTTCAAGTGCTCTTCCCTCATTCGAATGGAGGCAGTAGCGCGAGGGTAGGATTGGCATTCAGCATCTCCATATCGGTATAGGAAAATCTTCCTAACCGATACGGGATACAGCCACGTCGCAGCTCTTCCTCAGACCAACCATCCTTCAGCCCTACCGCACCATATCCCTCTTTGACTATAACGACCGCTTCCTCTCTCGGGTTACTTGTGAATTCTTCATCGGCGGGGATTCTCACAGGCTCGCGATAGCTTTCGATATGCATTCGCCGCAAGAGGGACAACGCCTCGTGATATGCGAGCGCACGGTTCACTAGTGTCATAATTTCGTCGTGGCTGTAAACCCTCAAGGGTCTAATCGTTCTGACTTCTGGGCCGTAGAGGCTATAGTCCGCGTGGAATATGGCGTTTCTAAGCTCCCGGTCCCACGCTTCTTTCATTGGCACGACTGCATCCGGAATACCCACCTCTTTGGCCTTCTCCTCAAGCTTACGGATCTTAGTATCTGGAGATAGCGGACCACGGCCTCTAGGTGAAGAGAATCTTGCTACGTGAAATCTTCCGCCTTCGGACACGTCCAGCAAGTTCGCCAACAACTCGTATGGCTCCGATGCTTCCATGATGTGACCATAAATCCACAACAACAAGTGTCGTGCGGCGTCTCCTTCGAGATCGTTATAAACTGCCCGGACGGATTCAATTGCCCGAACGGTTGTTTCGTATGGATCCCAGCCAGCGTCCTGCATACCACGGATGGCAAACAGCGACATCAGGAAATTGAATTCGGAAGCGTCTCGGGCTCGCTGAAAGATGGGATCTAGCGCCGTGCAGTATCGGGGCAAAGCGTCCAGGTATGCGGCATGCGATGCCTCCGCGACTTCTCTGTCAGCTTCTGTAAGCTCGAGGCTCCACACCCCTGCTTCGTCTCTCGTTAATGGCATTAGCATTACCCATTTGGTCTCGACACCTTATTGCTCTGCCACCTAACGCCCGCATTTGCGGCTGATTTGGAGCGCAGCGAAAAAGCAGTCCGACAACATGCGTTTGTTAGGGCTGTAACTGCTCAGAAATTTCATTTTTCATATTTCTTAATAGTGTAGGATCATTAAAGTAATAATGCATGCCCGCTGCAATTTTTAACTTGTTTTCAAATTCATTTAACCATTCAACGACTAAATTAAACAAGTTGCTACTTGAACAAATCGTCGCACACGTATGGCACGGTGTCCCGCTTAAATGCTTTGTAATAAGTTTTTCATTGAGAAAGTCTACAATAGGTTTAAACCCCCAAAGTCTAATAAAAGACAAATAGAGGTTCGTATTAATATTCAAATAAATTTCCTTCAGAGATGAATCGTTAATATTACCAAGATCTAGTGGGTGTTCTGTTTTTACGGCTATAAGGGCATTGCAACAAGGTAATACTTTTCCATCAAAGTCAATATGTGGACCGTCAGATACACATGGCATCGCAATCACTTGATCTTCATATTTGAATTCCTCGTTAATATCCTTTGCTCTCCCCCAAGGAATAATGCTTTGAACTTCCAGATCCTCTCCTAATAGCTCCCGCATTTCACTTACGATTGGACTATCTAAATCACTTGGAGAAACACACATTCTCACCGAAGCAGTTTTACCAAGCTCTTTAGCAACTTGGTATCCTTGCAGTACAGTCTCTCTGTCAACAAATTGTTGATGGTATAGGTCTGAGCTAAATGTGTAAGCTTCAATCTCAGGAAATAGCTCGATAAACTTTTTTGCATTGTTATAATTTTTGGCCCAATAACCACTAGTTATTACCGCAACTTTTACATCAAGCCCTCGTACTGAATTAATAACTGCTCGCATTCCATTTCGATTTAAGTAGGGTTCACCTCCAGTGATAGTAATCACTTTAATTCCATTGCCCCCTAGATT
The DNA here is from genome assembly GCF_014651875.1 of Litchfieldella qijiaojingensis. Taxonomy (GTDB): domain Bacteria; phylum Pseudomonadota; class Gammaproteobacteria; order Pseudomonadales; family Halomonadaceae; genus Litchfieldella; species Litchfieldella qijiaojingensis. The sequence continues at coordinate 138,891 of NZ_BMXS01000011.1, read as the reverse complement.
TTCTAAATCATCACAAAGTTTAGACACCTGAGATTTCGAGGAATCATCGGCGACAGGGCTCGACTTTGTGATGCAATGTTCACATTCCAAAGGACATTTATTAGTTATAGAGACGGCAATATGCATTCCATAATTTTTAGTTATTTTATCTAATCTGTCTTGAATGTTAGTGGTTTCAGGTATTCGAACTGAGTCACCCATGATTAATATCCTAAATTTCTACTACGATTTTAGTTACTTTTACCAAAGCAACCTGATCTAACTTTTGTTTAATTTCTGCTTCAGACATATTTAAATCGTACTTCATTATGTCAGCAAATCTACGCTTAGTTGTGGAATCAACGCCTAATAGCTTCTCCATATTTTTTTGTTGGTTAAGAAAACCCTCTGAGTTTTGAACCAGAGCCTTTATTTCATCATCATTTAAGTCTTTTAATGCCATTTTCTTCTCCTGATTTTGAGAACAGAGTCCTCAGTTCGAATTCTTTGAGCCCTAACAGTGATTATACGGTACGCTCTATTATTGGGTCATCGTGCCGGCGTGTTCAACAATGTTATCTAGCCTAGACCAATTATCCACAAGTCACTGAAAATAAATAGAATTAAGTATACCTCGGCAGCCTAACACCGATAAACGTGCCGGCAGCATTTTGCGAAACGTCCACAGTAGGTCGCGTGCATCCCTTCAATCGCGCAGCAGAGCTGCGCTCCTACGAAAACCGTTGCACTTCGATATTTTCCGATCAGGCACGCTACCGCCCGGCAGTAGCACATGGCGCCGCCATCCTGGCCGTTGCGGGGTGCCCAGGTCGCCATATGGCGACGACACAAACCCACATGGAAACTTCCAGTAACATTCAGCCTACTAAATAATTCTTCGGCCTGCGTACTTGAAACTTGAGGAAAAAGTCGTAGGGGTTTGGTGCGGAGCGAGCCTTTCAGAGCAGCTTCCGGGCCAACAAGTAGACGTCCATGATCCAGCCATGCTGCTCGCGCAAGGCGGCACGGCGCTCGAGGATCGATGGGGCCACGTCAGCCAACCAGCCGTCGAGCAGGCATTGCTTGTCCATGCCCAGGTAGGCGCCCCACCAGATGTAGAGGCCTTCGGGAGGCAGCGCCTCGAAGGCCCCTCCGCTGTCGAGCATGACCGCGACGCTAGCGGCATCGTCGGGCCAGCCGCGCTCACGCAAACGCCGCCCAGTGGTGATCTGGACCGGTTCAGCGAGCGCATTGAGGGGGATGAGGTGCTCGGCGGTCAGGACTTGCAGGCTGGTGATTCCCGGTACTATCTCTACCTTCAGGTCCATCTCGACCGCCCGCCCGGCGGCGCTTTTCCTACACGCCCCAAGGCGCCTCGCGATACGCAGGCTGCTGTCGTATAGCGAGGGGTCTCCCCAGATCAGCATGCCGACCCGTCCGCCCTCCGGTAGATGGGCATCCATGAGCCCGGCCCAGACACGCGCAATCGCCTCATGCCAGTCGTCCACCGCTCCCAGGTAATCGGCGCGGGCATCGCGTCGAGGTAAATCGAACTCCACGACCCGGGTCCGTGACGGATCGTCCAGGAGGTTCTGGCACAGCAACCGGCGCAGGTCGACCAGGTCCGACTTGGCCTCCCCCTTGCGTGGCAACAGGATGAGGTCCGCCTCATTGAGCGCCCGCACGGCAGCCAAGGTGACATGATCGGGATTGCCCGTACCAATGCCGATCAGCGAGAGCCGGATCATGCGTCGCCTCCCATGTCTCCAGGAGAGGCGCTGGGTGCGGTGCCGGCAAAGGGCGAGTCCGCCGACTTAGGCCGAAACCGACGATCATAACCGACCGAATACAGGCAGCTTTCCTGGAAATCCTCACTTTCCAGAACCGGTCCCACCAGGATCAGCGCCGTCCGCTGCATGGTGTCGTCGACCAGGGATGCCACCGTCGACAAACGCCCCCGGACCACCCGTTCATCGGGCCAACTGGCCCGCCAGACGATGGCGACCGGGCAATCGGCGCCGTAGAACGGCACCAGGTCTTCCACCACCTGGGCCAGGTTATGGATGGAAAGGTGAATCGCCAGGGTGGCGCCGGTTTTGGCGAAGTTGGCCAGGGTTTCGCCGCCCGGCATGGCGCTGGCACGCCCCGGTGTCCGTGTCAGCACGACGGATTGCGCCACCCCCGGCAGCGTCAACTCTTGTCCCAGGGTGGCGGCCGCCGCGGCGAAGGACGGCACGCCCGGGGTAATGGCATAAGGGATGTCCAGCTCGCGCAGCCGGCGCAACTGTTCTCCCATGGCGGACCACACCGACAGGTCCCCGGAATGCAGTCGGGCCACGTCCAGGCTCGCGGCATGGGCGCTACGCATCTCGTCGATGATTTCATCCAGGGACAGGGGCGCCGTGTTGATGATCCGGGCGCCTTCCGGGCAATGCTCGAGTACCTGTTCGGGCACCAGCGAACCCGCGTAGAGGCACACGGGACAGGATGCGATGAGATCCCGCCCCCGCAATGTCAGGAGGTCCGGCGCACCGGGGCCGGCGCCGATGAAATGTATCGTCATGCTCAGTCTCCTCCCAGAGGGGCTCTTGCTGCCGCTACAGTAGCCAGTCGATCCATTGAAATCAGCCGGGGCCCGAGCAATTCCGCACCGGGACCTGCCGCCAACAGGGCGACGGCCTCGGCGACGCTACCCGTTCCCCGGGCCCGCAAACTGTGCCTGGAGCGGGTGATGGTGGTGGCCGTTGGCAGGGCGGCGTCGGCCACGGGGATCACCGTGAGCCCCCGCGCTTGGCCCAATTCCTGAACCAGCGGCCACATCGTCTGAGTCGCGGCCAGCCGGTCAACGGCACCGTAGTGTTCGTGGAGACGATCCAGCGCCTCGTCCAGCGACACCAGCAGCGCCCCTCGGCGAAAGCCGAAACCCGCTACTGTTATCGAATCGCCCGCCGCTGTTATCGAATCATCCACTACTATCACCGGGTCACCCGCCATTGCACGATGGGGTAGCTGGCTTTCCAGCCCCGCCGTGTGCCGATGGGAGCGGCGGCCGCCACTTCGAGACGCAGCAGTTCACCGCCGGCCATCTGCTGCCAGTGAGCCAGCAAGGCCTCGGATTCCAGCGTCACCGCATTGGCCACGATGCGAACGCCTGCCGGCAGACGCTGCCAAAGTACCTCCAGCAACGTTTCCGATAGCCCGCCCCCGATGAATACCGCATCGGGCAGCGGATGATCGCGCAGCATCTGATCACTCAGTACGTCGGGGGCACTCCCCTCCACCACCTCGAGCCAGTCGACGCCCAGCATTCGAGCATTGCGACGAGCCCGCGCCGCACGCTCACTGGCACGCTCGAAGGCCACGGCCTGGTTGTCCGGGTGCGCCAACAGCCACTCGATGGCGATCGAGCCCGACCCCGTGCCGATATCCCACAACCGCTCCCCCGGTGCCGGGGCCAACGCGGCCAGCGTCATGGCGCGAACGGTCTGCTTGGTGATCTGGCCATCGTGTTCGAACAGCTCGTCCGGCAGGCCAGGTGTCAGCGGCAAGGCCGGCCCATCACCGGCCACGTCCAGGCCCACCGCGACCGGGTGGAGGATATCGCCAGGCAAGGCGGCGTCTGCCCGCACGCTGCAGATGCGCTCGCCGTCACCGCCCAGCGATTCCAGAACATGCAGCCGAGACGAGCCGAAACCGAAGCGCACCAGCAACCCCGCCAGTTCGGCCACCGCGTCCCCATCCCTCACCAGCACCAGCAAGCGTCTTCCGTGATGCAGGTAAGGCCGGATGCGCGTCAGGGGTTTGGCATGCAGACCCAGGCACGGGCAGCCATCCAGCGACCAGCCCAGCCGCGACGCCGCTAGGCTGAAGGTGGATGGCGACGGCAGGGCCCTCCATTCTTCAGCAGGCACATGACGCGCCAAGGTGGTTCCCGCCCCGAACCAGAACGGGTCGCCGGAGACCAGCATGACGACCCTGCGGCCGCGCTCGGCCAACAGTTGGGGGATACCTTCCGCGAAGGGTACCGGCCATTCGCGTACCTCGGCAGCCAGAGGCGGCAACAGGCGCAGATGGCGACGCGCACCAAACACCACCTCGGCATCTTCCAGGGCGTTGCGGCTTGCCGGCGTCAGCCCCTCTGTGCCACTCTCCCCCCAGCCTAGAATCGTCAGCCAGGGAGCGTCGTCAACGTCAGCCATCATGAAAGTCCTGATTCTAGGGGGAACCACCGAAGCCAGTGCCCTGGCCAGTGCCCTGGCCGAACGATCGATCCCTGCGCTGTTCAGTTATGCCGGTCGGGTGACCGCTCCCAAACCGCAGCCGTTGCCCACCCGCGTCGGTGGTTTTGGCGGAGTGGAGGGCCTGGCCGCTTTCCTGGCGGACAACCGCATCACCCACCTGGTCGATGCCACCCACCCCTTTGCCGAACGAATGAGCCGCAACGCCGTATCGGCGGCGCAGCGAAGCGACATCCGCTTCATCGCTCTGACCCGGCCACCCTGGGAGCCGATGGCCGGCGATCACTGGCAACGGGTCGCCAGTGTCGACGCGGCGGTGAACGCCCTGGCTGGTCCGCCACAGCGGGTGCTGCTGGCGATCGGGCGCATGCACCTCGCCGCCTTTGCGGCACAGCCCCAGCACCACTACCTGCTGAGGTTGGTCGACCGGCCCGAGGCCCCACCGCCTCTGCCTCGTCACCGTGTGACCATCGACCGTGGTCCCTTTACGCTGGACAGTGACCTGGCCCTGCTCCGGGAACATGGCGTCGAGCGCCTGGTGTGCAAGAATGCCGGCGGCGACGGCGCGGTGTCCAAACTCACCGCCGCCCGGCAACTGGGTCTGCCGGTGGTGATGATCGAGCGGCCAGCTCTTCCGCCACGCCAGGAAGTCCACTCCATTGATGAGGTTCTGGCGTGGCTTGGTCATGACTCCGACCCTGACGCCGACCTCGGCGTATAAACCCACGGCGCCCCATCGCGCTCGATCCGCCGCGTCTGACTGGACCCCACCATCACCAGGGTGCGCATGTCGGCCATCTCCACGTCCGCTTCCCCTAGGGTCGTGACCCGAACGGATTCCTCCGGCGTGGATACGGCCCGCGCGAACACGATCAGGCGCTCTGGCCCGCAGGCCTCCCGCAACACCTGCAAGGCGCGTGTGAACCCTTCCGGTCGTGCCCTGGAGCGGGGGTTGTAGAAGGCCATGGCAAAGTCAGCCTCTGCGGCCAGCCGCAGGCGCTTCTCGATCAGGGCCCAGGGTTTGAGGTTATCGGACAGGTTGATACAGCAGAAATCATGCCCTAGTGGCGCCCCTAGGCGCGCACTGGCGGCCAGCATGGCGGAAATGCCCGGCAATACCTGGATGTCCAACGAGCGCCACGTATGCTCTCCCGCCTCCAGCGCCTCGAAGATGGCCGCGCCCATGGCGAACACGCCAGGGTCACCCGACGAGACGACCACCACCCGGTGGCCGTCGGCGGCCATCCGCAGCGCCTGTTCCGCCCGCCGGATTTCCTCGCGATTGTCAGAGCCGTGGCGCGTCAGTCCCGGCCGCGGCGCCACCCGCTCGACATAGGGCACATAGCCCACCACATCGGTGGCGTCCGCCAGCGCGGCAGAGACTTCCGGGGTGACCATCGCCTCGGCGCCCGGGCCCAGGCCGGCGACTTTCAACCAGCCTTTCATGGTCGCCTCCCGTGGCCGTGGATCACCAGGATGGAAAAGTAAGGGACGCTATCGCCGGCTTCGCTGAACGGCAGTATCCGCTCCTGCGGCATGGTGGCGTATTCGATCAGCCAGGCCTCTTCCTCCCGGCCGGCCCGGGCCAGCGCCCGCCTGAGCTTGTCCAGATTGCGTCCGATCTTCATCACCACCAGGGCGTCGGTCTGCGCGATGTGCTCGACCAACGTCGCCTCCGGCAGTGTGCCCATCAGCACGGTCATGATGTCGTCGCCCCAGGTCACCGGCTGCCCGGTGGCGGTCCAGGCGGCGGACATGCCGGTGATGCCGGGCACCACCGATACCGGCACCCGCCCCTGCAGGCGCGTATACAGGTGCATGAAAGAGCCGTAGAAAAACGGATCGCCCTCGCACAGCACCACCACATCGTGGCCCGCATCGGCAATCTCGGTCAGTCGTGCGACGTTTCTTTCATAGAAGGCCGCCAGCAACTCGTTGTAACGGGGGTCGTCGAACGGAATCTCGGTGGTGACCGGGTATTCCATCGGCAGCTCGATGGCATCAAACGCCACCAGGCCTTCAACGATGCTGCGGGCATGGCCGGTTCGGCCCTTCTTGCGAAAATAGGCGACATGTGACGCCCCACGAATCAACCGATCCGCCCTGACGCTCATCAGATCCTGGCTGCCGGGCCCAAGGCCGACCCCGTAAATGGTTCCCTGCTTCATTCGCTACGATCCGCTATGGCATTGATGGCGGCCACCGTCACCGCACTGCCGCCGAGTCGCCCGCGCACGATGCAGCAGGGCACCGACGCGCTCGCCCAGAGGGCTTCCTTGGATTCGGATGCCCCCACGAAACCCACCGGGCAGCCGATGACGGCCGCCGGGCGCGGGCAATCCGGCGCTTCCAGCATGTTCAACAGGTGGAACAGGGCGGTCGGCGCATTGCCGATCGCCACCACCGCACCGTTCAGGTAGGGTCGCCAGAGTTCCACGGCCGCTGCCGAGCGAGTGTTGGCCATGTCCCGGGCCAGGCCGGGAACCCGCTCATCGTGCAGGGTACAGATAATGGCGTTGTCTGTCGGCAGGCGCTTGCGGGTAATGCCCTCGGATACCATGCGCGCGTCACACAGAATTGGCGCTCCCTGCTCCAGCGCCTGCCGTGCCCGGTTCACCGCGTCGCCGCGGAAGTGAATGTGTGAGGCAAGCTCCACCAATCCGGCGGCATGGATCATGCGCACGGCCACCGGCTCTTCCTCCTCCGAGAAGCGCTCCAGCTCGGCCTCGCACCGGATGATGGAAAAGGACGCCCGGTAGATGGCCGGTCCGTCTGTTTCATAGACGTGAGGCATCTAATCCCCTCCAAATAAACTAAGGTTTGTCTGCAAACTGCCTGCGCTCGCCCATACGGCGTTAAAAATCAGCTCAAAATACTCATTTACAACCACGCAAACTCCGTCTTTTCGCTGATTTTTGCCTTGTCTGGCCATCGCTCGGCGACTTTTCAGACAAAACCTACGAGCTCCAAAGCCTACGAGCTTCCTTCACAACCGAGCAAAGGAGATGAGCTTTCCCGGGGCTCATCTCACTCCACGTTTGGCAATAAGTTCTACAACCTCGGCTTCGCTGAGGCCGGTCGCGACCGGCGCACCATCGGCACGATCACTGACGATCAGATCAAAGCGTCCGGAGCGCCCCGTGAGGCATACCTCAGCCGGCTGCCTGCGGGCGCAGCCCTTGGCGCAGCCGGACACATGCACCGGGCCCTCGACCCGGCCACTCAGGCATTCGGCTAACTCCAGGGCTAAGCCCAGCGTCTCGACACTCGCCTGTTCGCAGTGGGGGGCTCCCGGACATACATCCATGGACAAACGCGGATCCCGGTTATCGTCCAGCAGGCCAGCGACCGATGCCGCTTCGTCGCCATTTTCAGCCCCTTCAACCAGCAGGCGCCGCCACGGCATCACCCGCACGGCGCCACTCGCTTCAGGGGCAAGCGAAGCGGGGTCGATCGCGGCACGCAACACCGACGCCGGCGCCCGTCCGAATGGCAGGCCAAACACCCTGCCCCGCGAATGTTCGCCCAGTGCCAGTCTGGCGCCAGCCTCGGCGGGTCGTATCGATTCCGAAGCCCAGGCCGGCAGCGGCGCCTGATGCCGGCGCATCCGCCCGGATTCTCGTCCACCGCTGTCGACGAACCAGTGCGCAAGCCGCACCAGGTGCTCAACGGCAGCTACGATCGAGTCCACGGGGGTGCCCAACGCATGTCCATCGGCCCGGACTAATAGGCCACCCGAAGCCCGCGGCTGCAAGGTGCCCGATGCCGACCGCTCGATGCGGAAGTCGGCGGACACATCGCCCAGCACCGGCGCATCACCGGCATCGATGGCAAAGCCCATCTTCGCCGGCAGTTCCGGCATCTCACTGAGGCGGGCCAGCAGCAGACGGGCCGCCTCATGCGTGGCGTCGCCCGCTTGCCAGTCCGGTGCCAGCAGCAGTTGGGGCCGGCGCTCGGTGTGGGGGTCCGGGTCAACCAGCCCATGCTCGACGAGGACGTCCATCAGCCCGGGCCAGGTGGCCTCGGACACGCCGCGCAACTGCAGATTGGCGCGGCTGGTGAGTTCGATCAGGCCGCTACCGAAGGTCTCGGCCGCATCGCACAGCGCCAGCATCTGGACCCGCGTGAGTCGTCCCAGGTGGGGATGTACGCGAACCAGCAGGCCATCGCCGGTCGACATGGGCCGCCATGCCCCGGGACACCAGCCCTTGATGCGAGCGTCAGCCGGCTTAGCCATCATGGTGCCCGGTCTCCTTGGCCTCGTCGATCTGCAGCAGCAGATCCTGCAGGTCAGGGCCCTGTTGGCCAGGGTCCTGCCACATCCCCCGCTGGACGGCTTCCAGTAACCGCTCGGCCATCTCCTCCAGCGCCGCCGGGTTATGCTCGCGCAGGAACTGCTGGTTGCTGCGATCCAGTACCAGCGCGTCGGTGACCTGTGCGTACTGATAGTCGGCCACCAGATCGGTGGTGGCGTCATAGGCAAACAGGTAGTCCACCGTGGCGGCCATCTCGAAGGCGCCCTTGTAGCCGTGTTCCCGCATGGCCTCGATCCATTTGGGATTGAGCACCCGGGAACGGATCACGCGGGATAGTTCCTCCTTGAGGGTACGAATCCGCGGATGCGCCGGGTTGGCGTGATCGGCGTGGTAGATGATCGGCGCTTGGCCACCGAGGGAACGGCTGGCGTTGGCCATGCCACCCTGGAACTCGTAGTAGCTGTTCGAATCGAGGATATCGTGTTCGCGGTTGTCCTGGTTCTGCATCACCGCATCCAGGCCCTTGAGCTGTCGTTCGAAGGCCCCCCGCGCGGCGATCCCGGATTCCGGAAATTGGCCGTAGGCGTAGGCCCCGGCTCCGAGGTAGGCCTCCGCCAGATCGTCCGCGGTGTCCCAGGAGCGGTTGTCGATGAGCCGGTTCAGGCCGGTGCCGTACTCGCCGGGCTTGCTACCGAAGACCCGGTAGCTGGCCTCTCGGGCGGCTGCGTCGGGCGAAAGCCCCTGGCGTTCGAGTTCCTGCCGACGCTCCAGCACCGCCTCGCGAATGGTGTTGCCGTTGCCCGGCTCCTCGTACCTGGCGACCGCCTGCACCGCGGCATCGAACAGGCGGATGACATTGGGAAAGGCATCGCGGAAGAATCCGGACACCCGCAGGGTGACGTCCACACGGGGCCGTTGCAGCAGCATGGAGGGAATCACCTCGACATCGATCACCCGCTGCGAGCCGAGCGACCAGACCGGGCGAACCCCCATCAGCGCGAAGGCCTGGGCGATGTCATCGCCGCCGGTGCGCATGGTCGCGGTGCCCCAGATCGACAGCCCCAACCGGCGCGGGTAGTCGCCGTTGTCCTGCAGGTAACGCTCGACGAACGCCCGGGCCGATTTCTCGCCCAGGGACCAGGCGGCGGGTGACGGAATCGAGCGATTGTCGACGCTGAAGAAGTTGCGCCCGGTGGGCAGGGTGTCCAGTCGCCCGCGACTGGGGGCACCGCTCGGCCCGGGCGGCACGAAGACGCCGTCGAGTCCGTCCAGCAGCGACTGGATCTCCATCTCGGCACCACGCTGCATGGCGACCCAGAGCCGTTCGCGAGCATAGCGACACTGCTCCGCGGTGGCCGGATAGTCACGGGCCAAGGTGGCCAGACACCCCGGCTCCAGGACGTAGTCGGTCACCAGCCGATGGGCGAGCAGTTCCAGACGCTCACGGGTATCGGCGCCGGTGCGCCAGGCGGACGCCTCCAGCCCGGTCAGGGCAGGCGGCCTCGGGCCGGTCCAGGGTTCGGCCCCGGCCGTCAGGGGATCGAACTGCCCGCCGTCTTCCTGCAATCCCAAGTCGTCCGCCAGGTTGTGCAAGAGGCCGCGATGGGCCGGCTCCTCTCCGCGAGGCAGTCTCAGGATGGCGACCAGGGTCCCCGCCAGCTTGTCCTGCGGCGGCAAGGTGCCCAGCACGTGCAAGCCATGGCGGATCTGGGCTTCCTTGATATCGCACAGATAGGTGTCCAGCTCGTTGAGCAGGCGCTCGTCATCCACGCTATCCGCACTATGGGCCAGCTCCTGGTCGATACCGGTGCGGCGCAGATGCTCCAGAATCCGCTCGCGTAACAACGCCTCACGCCGTGGATCCATACTCAAGGCCTGGTAATACTCGTCGGTCAGGGCTTCCAGTTCCGCCATGGCACCGTAGAGCTCGGCACGGGCCAGCGGCGGCATCAGGTGATCGATGATGACGGCCTGGCTGCGGCGCTTGGCCTGCGCGCCTTCGCCCGGGTCGTTGACGATGAACGGATAGAAATGCGGCACCGGCCCCAGGGCGATATCCGGCCAGCACTCGGCACTCAGTGCCGTACTCTTGCCCGGCAGCCATTCCAGATTACCGTGTTTGCCGACGTGAACCACCGCATCCACCCGGTAGTGATCACGCAGCCAGAGATAGAACGCCAGGTAGCTGTGGGGCGGCACCAGTTCGGTATCGTGGTAGGTCTGCGTCGGGTCGTCTATGAAGTCCCGCTCCGGCTGAATCCCGACGAAGGTCTCCCCCAGGCGGACCCCGGCGATCATTAGTCGGCCCTGGCGGCACTTGGGGTCCTCCGACGGCGCACCCCAGCGCCTGCATACCGCTTCTTGAAGTGCTTCCGACAGGGTCTGAAACCACTCCAGGTAGTCGTCGAGCCCGATGCTCTGCCAGCAGCCGCGTTGGTCCAGGACATGGTGATCGTTGGTGACGGCGCCCTGCAACAGCCGGATCAGGGCGTCCCCGTCGTCCGGCACGTCGCTCACCGGATAGCCCGCCGCGGCCAGTGCCCGCAGGATCTGTACCGTCGATGCCGGCGTATCCAGGCCGACGCCGTTGCCGATGCGGCCATCGCGATTGGGATAATTGGCCAGCACCAGCGCCACGCGCTTGGCGGCATTGGGCGTCTGACGCAAATGACAGAATCGCCGCGCCAGTTTGGCGACGAAGGCGGCGCGCTCTGGATGCAGGGCATGGCGGGTCACCGACAGCTGGCAGCGCTCGCTGTAGTGAGCTTCCGCCTTGAATCCCACCGCTCGCGTGATGATGCGTCCATCCATCTCCGGTAGTACCACCTGCATGGCCACGTCGCGGCTATGCAGGCTGGTTGCCTTGGCCTGCCAGTCTTCCTCGGTGCTGCTCGCCAAAATTGCTTGAAGCACCACCGGCCGCCCGACGAAGAGGCTGTCGGGAACCTCACCGCCCAGGGCGTCCATGTCGTCCGGGTTTCGGTTGACGGAAAAACCGGTGGTGTTGACCACCAGCATGGCGCCTGTCTGCTCGATCAGGTGATTGACGAAGGCGACGCAGGATTCCTCTTTCAGAGACGCCACGGCCACCGCCAGCGGCTCGAGCCCCTGGGCCCGCAGCGCCTCGATCAGGCCGTCCAGCACGGCAGTATTGGCGCCTTGCAGGTGACTGCGGTAGAACAGCAGCAGGCATACCGGGCGCTCGGAGATCTGGTGCGCCCGCCATTCGCTACGAGGGTGGTTACAAACTACTGCGCTAGGCCATGCGGCGTTGAAATCAGCCTCAAAATGCTCATTTACAAACTCGTAAACTCCGCTTTCTCGGCTAATTTCGCCTTGCCTGGCCGTCGCTCGTGACGTTTGTAACCCCCCTCTCAGGGTCGCTTCCTGTCGCCCTGCCACTTGGGGGGCGTAGAGCAGTGCTGCGGGAATCGCCTTGGGTTCCTGCCAGTCCAACGCATGTCCAAAACACTCGGCGCCGACAAAACGCAGTAACTGCTCGGCATTGTCCACCCCGCCCTCTCTCAGGTAGCGCCACACTCGGTGGGCCGATTCGAAAGGCACACTGGACTCGCCCAGCAAGGCGTCGTCCGGCTCGTCACTGCCCGGCACCAGGATCAGCTGGCGCCCCTGGCCGGCGGCGGCCCAGGCCAGTAGACGCTCGTGGCCGTATTGCCAGTAGGCGCTGCCTCCCATCAGCGAGACGATCACTAGACGCGCCTCTTCCAGCACACGATCCTCGTAGAGATCGTAGGCGGCGGGCTTGACCAGGTTCATCCAGTTCGCGAGCCGTACCGTCGGGTAACCGTCCCCGATCGTCGAGACCAGCCGATCGACCGCCTGCGCCAGGGCCGACAGGCTGCTGTCGGCGGCTGACAGGATGACGATCTCGGCAGGGCTCTGCTGCAGGTCGACGATGCCCTCATCGTCGACGAAGCCCCCGGGCTTGGCGGCGAAAAGATGCATCAGGTGGTCGTCGCGATCTCAGCGCTCGCCAGGGCCGCGTGCAGGGCCTCGCTATCCAGCGCCTTGCCGATGATGACAAGCTGGGTGCGGCGCGGCTCGTCCTGCCCCCATAGCCGGTCGAAATAGCCGTCCAGGCGCTCCCCCACGGCCTGGATCACCCGACGCATGGGCTTGCCCGGAATGGCCGCGAAGCCCTTGGCCCGATAGATCTCGTGGGTTTTCAGCAGTTGCTGGAGCCTGTCCGCCAGGGCGTCGCCATCGACTTCCCCCAGCCGGATCACGCAGGAATCGAAATGATCGTGCGCATGGTCGTGGTGCGCCCCCTCGGCATGATGGCGATCATGGTGGTTCTCGATGCGGTCGATGTTTTCCTCGCTCGCCGCGCCGATGCCCATGAGGGCTTCCAACTGGGTCGTATCCGTGGCCAGGGTCTGGTCGATAAACAGGGTTTTCACGGATTCCGGCACCCGCTGGGCCACCAGTGCTTCCACCCGCGCCTTGTCGGCGGGCTCGAGCAGGTCGGTCTTGCTGACCAGCACCAGGTCGGCCGCGCTCAGCTGGTCGTCCAGCAATTCACGCAGGCTGGGATCGTGGTCCAGGCTGTCGTCGGCCCGGCGCTGGGCCTCCACCTTGTCGACATCGCTGGCGTAACGGCCAGCGGCGACGGCCGGCCCGTCGACCACGGTGATGATGGCATCGACGGTGCAATGCTGGCGCACCTCCGGCCAGTTGAACGCCTGGACCAGCGGCTTGGGCAAGGCCAGGCCGCTGGTTTCGATCAGGATGTGGTCGATGTCATCCCGGCGGGCCACCAGCTTTTTCATCACCGGCAGGAATTCCTCTTCCACCGTGCAGCAGATGCAGCCATTCGCCAGCTCGTAGATACCATTTTCGTAAAAACCACCGTCCTCGCCTTCCACGGGGCGCTCGTCCTCACCGCCCTCTTCGCACCCCAGGGCGCAACCGCGCAGCAGGCTGGAATCGATATCCTGCTCGCCGAATTCGTTGACGATGACGGCGATGCGCTTGCCGGTGACCTGGCGCAGAATGCTCGCCAGCAGCGTGGTCTTGCCGCTGCCCAGGAAGCCGGTCACAACCGTGGCGGGGATCTTGTTCAGTCGCATCCGTGGGATTCCTCAGTGTCGATGGTCTGGAGTGCCGGCACCGGGCCCTGCTCGAACAGGCGGGCCACGGCGGCGGGATTGTCAGGGAAGAACAGGTGCAGGTAGGACGCCGTCAGCCGTCGTTCGCGATAGATGGCCTCCCCCGGCGCGGGATGGCGCTGGCGCCGCCCGTGGGCGATTGGCGCGGATGTGCCCTCCGCCACCGAGCGATGATGGGCATGGGCCCGAACCGGCCCCTCCGGCAGCTCGGCGGTCTGCATCCCCTGACAGCCTCGCCGCCCCCGCATGGCGCCATGCCCGGACAGCAGGCCCAGCATGGTGTGGGCCCGGTCGTCGTAGTCCGTCAGGGTTTCCAGGCAATAGAGCATGCCGCCGCATTCGGCGAGGATGGGCTTGTCCGCGGCGAAGAAGCGGCGGATGTCATCCCGCATGGATTCATTCGCCGCCAACTGCGCAGCGTGGAGCTCGGGGTAGCCGCCTGGGAGCCAGAGGGCATCGCAGGGCGGCAGGCATCCATCGCTTAGCGGTGAGAAGAAACGCAGTGTCGCCCCCATCCGCTCCAGCAGGTCCAGATTGGCCTGGTAGATGAAGCTGAACGCCGCATCCCGCGCCACTCCTATGGTATGGCCGAGAAGCGCGGGCGGTATCGCCGTGTGATTGTCGGGCACCGCGTCAAAGGTGACCGGCGGCAATTGCAGGAGTGCATCCGCCAGCCCCTCGGCCAGCAACGCCTTGGCACCGGCCTCGAAGCGGGTTTCCAGGTCCTCGCGGATCTCATCGGCCTGAACCAGCCCCAAGTGCCGTTCAGGCAGGGCCAGGTTCGCATTGCGCTCCACCGCCGCCAGCAGAGGGATGGCGGCCGGCAGCGCCGCTTCGATCAGTTCCCGGTGGCGCTGCGAACCGCAGGCGTTGGCGATCAGCCCGGCAATGCGGATATCGTCACGGAAGCCCGCCAAGCCGGCCACCAGCGCCGCCGCGGTCTGGGCCATCCCTTTCACGTCCATGACGATGACCATCGGCAAGTCGAACAAGGCCGCGAGGTCGGCGCTGGACGGTTCGCCATCGAATAGGCCCATGGCACCTTCCACCAGGATGAGGTCCGCCTCGAGCGCGGCCTCGTACAGGCGTTGGCGGCAATAGGCCTCGCCGGCCATCCACAGATCGAGCTGATCGACCGGCTGGCCCGAAGCCTGGGCCAGCACCAGGGGATCCAGGTAATCCGGACCGGTTTTGAAGACCCGTACCACCTTGCCCTGGTTGCGCAGCATCCGGGCCAGCGCCGCAGTCACTGTGGTCTTGCCCTGCCCAGAGGCCGGCGCGGCGATGAAGACCGCGGGACAGGCCCCCCTCGACGGTTCTCGATCCGCCTGCGTGCCGCAACGGCCCTCGGTTCGGATTTCGGCGCGCTCGGTCATGTGACCTCCAGGCTGGACTCTAGGCTAGACATGGGCCGGTACAGCGCGTCCAATTGCTCGGCGATCTGACGCCCCCGCCCCCGTTTGACGGCGGACTGTTCGGTATCCACGACGATGCAGTCGCCAAGTGACGGCAGGCCGGCCATGGATTGCCGGGTGCGGCCGTCGGTGATGAGGTAGGTCCGGATATGCAGGCCGGCTTCCTGTCGCCGCCATTGGCGAATCAGACGCGCCGCCCGCAGGATGGCTTCGCGGATCGGGGTTCCACCGCCACCGCTGGCGGCATCGAGCCGCTCGAGCATGTCCTTGGGCGCGCGTCGCCTTGGCAGGATCGACGTGACGCCATCATTGCCGAAGCCCAGCACCACGATCTGCTCCCGGGCGGCGTAGGCCTGGCGCGCCAGCCGGTCGACCAGGCCCTTGGCCCGGCCCAGCAGACGCTGGCCCAGGGTGGAAGCGGAGGTATCCAGCAGGATGAAATGCAACACCGGCTGCCCGGTGCGGGCCTTGCGATAGCGCAGTCGTTGCCAGGGCCAGTGCCCCCGGTTGGCGATCAGGGTGGCGAACCAGTCCGGCTGCTCCGCATCGGCATGCGCCCGGCGCTGCCCCGGTTGGTACCCCCTGCGCATGCGCGAGGACGGCGCCGAGACCGGCTGTTTCGCTCGTGTTCCAGCGGGCATGTCCGGAAAGTCCACTGCCGGCACGCACACGCTTTTCTGTGTCACCGGCGGCATGGCGCCCCACTGCCCCTGCGCTTGCGAGGCACCGGAGTGGCCGCCGCTGGCGGACGAAGCCTCCCTTTCAGCGTCGGAGCCTCCCTCCCCGGGCGGAGGAGGCGGCGTTCCAGACTGTGTGGGTGGCGTCGTATGTTGAGTCGTACGGCGATGGGCCAGGACCCACGGCTCGACAATATCCAGGTCCTCCCGGCCCACCGTGTGCGCGCCCCGCCAGGCGGCATGCGCCTGTGCGGCTCGATGCCAGGTCACATCCGCCCGCAGGCCTTCGACACCAGCGGCCTCGCAACGCACCGCGATATGCTCGTAGACCCAGGGCTCGGCGGTGACCTCGGCCAGCGCCAGTTGCGCTCGCCGGATACGCTCGGTCAGCGACGCCTGGGCATCCGCATGGTGCGCGACATAGGCTTGCGGATCGCGGTCGAAAGCCTCTCTCTGCTGCACGATGGCAATCCGTTCCTGGACGTTCACCACCGCTTCCTGTTCGAGACACAGACCGAAACGGTCGAGCAATTGGGGGCGCAGTTCCCCCTCATCCGGGTTCATGGTGCCAATCAGGCTGAAGCGCGCGGGATGCGTATGACTGATGCCGTCGCGCTCGACGATATTGATGCCGCTCGCCGCCACATCGAGCAGCAGGTCCACCAGGGTGTCCGGCAGCAGGTTGACCTCGTCGACATACAGCACGCCGCGATCCGCCTTGGCCAGCAAGCCCTCGTGGAAGGTCGCCTCGCGCTCGGACAGCACCCGTTGAAGGTCCAGGCTGCCGGTCAAGCGGTCCTCGCTGGCGCCCAGCGGCAGGGTGACGAACGGCGGCCGACGCCCCTCGGCATTATCGGGAAGGATCGCCGCCAGCGCCCGCGCCAAGGTGGATTTTGCGCTACCCCGTGGGCCGCTGATCAACACGCCTCCCACCCGGGGATTGATGACGTTGAGCAGCAACGCGGTCTTGAGTGCATCCTGGCCGACGACGGCGGCAAAGGGAAACTCACACACGGCGGGCATCATGGCCTCGCATGAAAGCGGCAAGAGACATCAGGGCGATGGCACACGACCGCCTGGCCGGCAGCCGACAGGAACGGGAAGCTCGTTGGGAAGGAAAGAAAGGAATCGCAGACACACTCTAATCCCCGGTGCCCACCGCACCGTTACTGGATGAAACGAAACGACGGGCCGGTCTCCGGGCTCAAGGAGGGCGCATTCAAAAGAATCACGCCAACGCCTGCACCTTCCCGGCCCATGCCAGTGGTCTTCGCAGGCGACTCGCTTATTACCGTTGCGGGGGCAGCGATGGACTTGGCCGTACAGCCTCACCATACTTCCCGATTATCCCCTGCATGCAGGGGCACCCATCTTCAGTCGGGCCATCCTAAAGCAATTGCCGCAACAGGCGCAATCGATGGCTACCTTCCGTCCCATGGGACGGCCACGCCGCACTCCTGGTGCGCCGGGGGACCCCGCAGGCCAGGCACCGGGGCGCTCGGTTGTGGCCCGATGGCCCGATCCTCATGGGTATCTCAGGGCTTGTTTTTGCATGCGGTTTTATCACATGATCTTCGCCGTTCGCGATCAATACCCCGAGGTCGAGGCGAACATCATCTCGTCATGGCTATGGAAAACATGGCATGAAGATCGAAAATCACCACGGCGTGATCGGCCATATCTTCCCCAAAATCCGGATATAAATGCATGAACTTCTCTCGTCATATATTGGCAACGCTATCGCTGATTCCAGCTTTCCATGCCATGGCCGACACCACCTCTTATCCGCTGACTCTGACCAATTGTGGCATGGAAGTCCGCTTTAAATCCGCACCAAATAGCACGGTCACCGTCGGCCAATCGGCCACCGAAATCCTCTATGCCTTGGGGCTGGCCGACCGGGTCGCGGGAACCTCGGTCTGGTTCAATCCGGTGTTGCCAGAGTTCAGCGACGTCAATGCCGACATCGAACGAATTGCTGACAATGATCCGAGTTTCGAGGCCGTGGTGAACAAGAAACCCGACCTCGTCGCCGCCCAATATGAGTGGCACGTTGGCCCCACCGGCAGCGTGGCGACCCGGAGCCAGTTTCATGACTTGGGCATCGCGACTTACATCATGCCAGCCGATTGCGATACCAAGGACAATGCCACCGGCGGCGACGGCACCCGCATTGCCGCCTTCTCCACCGAATCGGTCTACAAGGGCATCAATGAGCTGGCCACGATCTTCGACGTGCAAGACGCCGGAGAAGCGCTGGTAGCCGACCTCGAGACGCAGGAGGCCAGTGCTATCGCCAACGCCGAGAGCCTCGAACTGCCGGAGGATCTGTCGGCGGTGTTCTGGTTCTCTTCTCCCGACCAGTCGGTCGATCCCTACGTCGCCGGCCGGCTCGGTGCGCCAGGCTATATGATGGACAAGCTGGGTATCCGCAATGTGATTCAATCCAATGAGGAGTGGCCCGTCGTCGGCTGGGAATCCATTGCCCAGGCCGATCCAGACATCATCGTGGTGGCCAGCATGGATCGTCGTCGCTACCCTGCCGACGATGTCGATAAAAAGCTCGAGTTTCTACACAGCGATCCCGTTGCCCGCGAAATGGCGGCGGTGAAGAACGGGCATATCATTGAAATGGACGCCCATGCGATGAGCGCCACGATACGCACGATCTTCGGCCTCGAGATGCTGGTCGATGCCTTGTCGACCATGTCCTTCGATCGATGAATTTGGCCATAGCACTACGTTCACCGGCTCGCTTCCGATGGCACTGGGCCTGGCTGACACCACTGATCCTGTTCATCGCAGTGATGGCCGGCACCGCGATCGGCGAGACGTCGATCTCGATGGAAACGATCCTCAAGGTGCTGGCCAACCGGCTTTGGGGGGCGGGGTATGCCGTCGATCGGATCGACGCCGGCATCATCTGGAGCTATCGGCTCAGCCGCGCCATTCTCGCGGCCAGCTGCGGCGCAGGGTTGGCCTTGGCCGGCGTCGTCCTGCAGGCTCTGCTGCGCAACCCCCTGGCCGATCCGTTCCTGATGGGGATTTCCGCCGGAGCCTCGACCGGTGCCGTGGCGGTCACCATCACCGGGATCGGCGCCGGCGCCGTGACGCTCTCGCTCGGGGCCTTCGCCGGGGCGGGTCTGGCCTTCGGTCTGGTGGTATTGCTCGCCCATGCCGCCAACAGCGGCACGGGGGGCGATCGCGGCACCCAGGCCGCGGGGGCCATCATTCTGGCCGGCATTGCAGGATCGCAACTCTTCAATGCCCTCACAGCCTTCATCATTGCGAAGTCAGCGAGTGCCGAGCAGGCGCGCGGTATCATGTTCTGGCTGCTGGGTAACCTCTCCGGCGTTCGTTGGAACGATGTCATCCTGGGGCTACCCGCCGCGTTGGGCGGTCTACTGATCTGCCTGTGGTACAGGCGTGCGCTGGATGCCTTTACCTTCGGCGCCGACAGCGCCGCCTCGATGGGCATCTCCGTGCGCAAAGTTCGGGGCATCCTGATTACCGCCATGGCACTGGTGACCGCCGTGATGGTCTCCATGGTCGGCGCCATCGGCTTCGTGGGTCTGGTGATTCCCCATGCCATGCGCTTTCTCGTTGGCAGTCGCCACACCCGTCTGGTGCCTGCCTCGGCGCTGGCCGGCGCAGTATTTCTGATCGGCTCGGACATCCTCTCGCGCATCCTCGTGCCGGGGCAGGTGCTGCCGATCGGGGTGGTCACTTCACTGATCGGTGCACCGGCTTTCGCCATGATTCTGGTTCGCGGGACGAGGGTACGATGAGACTGGCCGCTGAACGGATCGACTGGACGATCCACGGGCATAAGTTGCTGGACGACGTCAGCCTCGTGGTGGAGCCCGGCGAGACCTTCGGCCTGATTGGCCCGAACGGCTCGGGCAAGACCACCCTGCTGCGAGTGCTCGCGGGGCTGCGCAAGCCGAAGATCGGACGCGTCCTGGTGGACGGCCTGCCGATGAACAGGATGCGGCGGCGTGACATCGCCCAATCCATCTCCTTCGTCGAGCAACAGGCGGAAACCCTTGATCGGATAGAGGTACGAGAGGCGGTTGCTCTGGGCCGGACCCCTTTCCTCTCACCGCTACGTTCGTGGTCCGACCAGGATGACGCCATCGTCTCCCAAGCCCTCGATGATGTCGGCATGCATCATCTGGCGGGCCGTCTCTGGCACACGCTTTCCGGCGGTGAACGCCAGCGCGTCCATATTGCTCGCGCCTTGGCTCAGCAGCCGAGGGTCCTGCTGCTCGACGAGCCCACCAACCACCTCGATATTCGCCACCAGCTATCGATCCTGCAATTGGTCAGGCAGCTACCGGTCACGGTGGTTATCGCTTTACACGACCTCAACCAGGCCATGGACTGTGACCGCATCGGCGTGATGGATGCCGGACGGTTGGTCGACATTGGCACGCCCAGGCAAGTACTGACGGCCGAAAGGCTGCGTCGTACCTTCGGTGTGCACGTCGATATCCTCGATGATCCCATTGATCACAGCCGAATCATGCGTTTCCGCAACGCCGTATAATCGCGCCCCCTAATAACAGGCGTCATACTCACAATAAAAAGCCCCTCCAAAGAGGGGCTTAGAGTTGGCGTGGTGCATGTCCTGGCTCATGTCGTCAACGCATCGTGGCTGTGCTGCAGCTGACACTGGGCCTCGGCCAGCGTGAGGGTTTTGCCGTTCCAAGGCAGACGCTCGCCTGCGCGGTGGATGTGGTACTCGACTTGGCACCGGTCCTCGTCGTCCAGGATCTCGTAGCGGTAGATATCGTCGCCGAACTCGTTGCACCACCAGTCGGCGTGGATCTTGGTCCAGTGCATGGCGATCACCTCTGTTGGCGCATCAGCGCCAGGATTCCCCAGTTCACGACAGCGCGCTTGCCTCAGCTTTGATCTGGTCTGCGCGGCCCCATAGCACCTTGCTCCAGAACGCCTCATCGAAGAGTAACCACCCTGCCGTCATCCCAAAGGCAAGAACAGCCGGCTATTTCTCGGCCATTTCCCGGGCTTGTAGGAGTACCAGATGCGACCTCCCCCAAGCCATGAGAAACAATAATATACACTTTATTACATATCAGATTAGACCAGAATGTTGGGGTCTGCGTAGCCAAAGAGAGTTTCTGGCGGGGGTAGCAGAGGAGCCTGTAAAAAAATGTACGCGCACTAGTTACAGGTTGTTTATAATAGTTACTACTTGCTACCGCTCTACCCCATCGCTGTGGGATCTCGCTACAGCTGACGGTGCGAGGTTGCGCCGGCAGCCGGAATGGCCGGGGCTCCTGCGGCAAAGCTCGAGGAGTAAGCCATGACACCGTTACGCGTCGCGACACTTGCCACCTGCATCGCACTCCTGATGCCGATCGCAGTCCAGGCCGGATCGCTCGAGGAGGACGTCAGCGCCGCCTACGCCGAATGGGACGCTGCGTTCAACGAGAGCGATGCCAAGAGCCTTGCGACCTTCTATACCGAAGACACGCTGTTTCTGCCGGCGAGTCACGACATCATCAAGGGACCCTCGGGGGTCGAGGAGTTCTTCGCCGGACTGTTTGCGAACGGCGTGACCGGGCACAAGCTCGAGCTGATCGAGGCCACCAGCGAGGGCGAGTTGGTCGTGTCAGCCGCAAAGTGGTCCGCGGAGGGAAAGGATGATGCGGGCGCACCGGCGACCTTCAGCGGCATAGCGACGCACGTCTTCAAGAAACAGGACGACGGCAGCCTGCGGTTGAAGGTGCACACTTTCAACTAAGCTTTGTACGAAAAGTCGTCGAGCGATGATCAGGGCTAGGCCCGTTCCCTGAACTGACCTAACCCTGAATACGCTCGTCGATTTATTCAGCGTTTCCCTAATAGGGCGGATGCAGAAGTGTATTTCAGAACAAGTCGAGCTGCCGGTCGATCAATGTCGCGAAGTCATCGTGCATGAACGGCAGGATGGCGTCCGCGACCGGCTGCAACTGGCGAGTGACGTAGTGATGGTAATCGATCGCTGAGTGCAGCGTTTCCAGGGGCTCCGGGCCCGCGACCGTCATCACGTAGCTGATCCAGCCGCCATTCTGGTATTGACGAGGCCGCCCTTGCTGGTCGTTGTAGTCGTCGGCGATGCGCGCCGCGCGTACGTGTGGCGGCACGTTGCGCCGGTAGTCGCTCAGCCGTCTTCGTAGCCGCTTGCGAAAGACCAGCAACTCGTCGAACTCCCCCGCCAAGGTGCGGCGCACGTAGTCGCGTACGTAGTCCTGGTAAGGCTGCCGCTTGAAAATACGCAGGTAGAGTTCCTGCTGGAAGCGCTGGGCAAGCGGCGACCAGTCGCTGCGTACCGTTTCCAGGCCCTTGAAGACCATCCGCTCGCTGCCATCCGCGTTCCTGACCAGACCGGCATAACGTTTCTTGCTGCCCTCCGCGGTACCGCGGATGGTGGGCATCAGGAAGCGGCAATAATGTGTTTCGAACTGCAGCTCGAGCGCACTGTCCAGGCCAAACTCACGTTGCAGATGCTCGCGCCACCATTGATTGACGTGTTGCACCAACCTGCGACCAATTCGCGCCGCATCATCCTCCGAATGCGCATCCCGCAGCCACACGAAGGTGGAGTCGGTGTCGCCATAGATCACGCTGTAGCCTTCGGCTTCGATCAGTTCACGCGTCTTGCGCATGATCTCGTGGCCACGCAGGGTGATGGACGATGCCAGGCGTGAGTCGAAAAAGCGGCAGCCACTGGAGCCGAGGACACCGTAGAAAGAGTTCATGATGATCTTCAGGGCTTGGGAGAGCGGCTGGTTGTTGTCGCGCTTGGCCGCCTCACGGCCTTCCCAGACACGTGCCACCATGGCCGGCAGACAGTGTTGTGTACGCGAGAAGCGTGCCCCGCGAAAGCCCGGCACCGCCTCGTCGTCCGAGGGATCGCGCATGCCTACCACCAGCCCCACCGGGTCGATTAGGAAGGTACGAATGATCGATGGATACAGGCTCTTGTAGTCGAGCACCAGCACCGAGTCGTACAGGCCAGGCCGTGAGTTCATCACGAAGCCGCCCGGGCTCGCCTCCGGCAAGCGTTCGCCGAGGTTGGGGGCGACGAACCCCTGGCGGTGCATCAACGGCATGTAGAGATGGCTGAACGCTGCAACCGAGCCACCACTACGATCGGCGGGCAGTCCGGTGACGGTGGCTCGCTCCAGCAGGAAGTCCAGCAGCTCGGTCTTGGCGAAGATACGCGTCACCAGCTCGCAGTCCTTGAGGTTGTAACGCGCCAGCGCGGGCTTGTCCTCGGCGAACATGCGCTCGATCTCGTCCAGGCGCTGATAGGGATTGTCGACCGCCTTGCCTTCTCCGAGAAGCTCCTGGGCGACGTATTCGAGGCTGAACGAGGAAAAGCTCCAGGTTGCCGAACGCAGCGCCTCGATGCCGTCGATGATCAGGCGCCCGGCAGCCTCCGCAAAGTAGTAATTCTGGCGGGTACCGTGCTCGCGCCACCCCATCTCGACACCTCCCCGCCCGAGGCGCAATGGGACCTGCAGTCGCTGGGTATGCTCGTGCAGGATGCGCAGATCGAACTGCACGAGATTCCAGCCGATGATGGCGTCGGGATCGTGGAGGGCGAGCCACTGATTCAACCTTTCGAGCAACTGCGCCCGGGTGTCGCAGTAATCGAGCAGGAAGTCGACCGTTGCGGCCTGCCCGTTCGGCGGCCCGAGCATGTAGACCTGACGCTCGCCACACCCCTCGAGGGCAATGGAATACAACTCGCCCCGGGCGTTGGTCTCGATGTCGAGGGAGGCCAGCTTGAGTCGGGGGCGATAGTCCGGCGCGGGCTTCATCTGCGCCTCGCACAGTGCGCAGTTGCCATCCGGCGTGCCACCGAACCACACCGACGCGGTGATGAAACGCTCCATCAGGTAGCGCTCCGGCGGGCGAATATCGGCCTCGAAGACATCGACACCCGCCTCTCTCAACCGCTTGTCGATGCGCACCAACTGGCGGTACTGCCAACAATACAGTCCCAGCACGGGCCGGTGGTGGAAATCGCAGAGGTCCAACGGACGAAGCTCAACGTCACTCTCGCCGCGTAGCAATGACTCGGCCCGCGCACGCTGATCGGCGGGAATGAAGGCTACCGAAGACTGGTAAGGCAGACAGACAAGCCGAGGCCCATCATCGGTCGCCAGCCAGAACTCGACTTGCGTGCCAGCAGACGTATCGCGCCAATGCCGGGTCAGAACGAACCCCTGCTGTAGATCCACTGCAGCAACCTCAACAGCCTGTTTCAATGGGTGATTTTACTTGCCATGGTGGACTTCCCACAGCTCTCACGGATTTTTCCTGGCTATGCTCATGGATCATACGAAGAAAGGCCGAGTAAAGTCCGCGGCGTTGCCAAGGCGGCGGGCAAGCTCGTCAAAGAGCTTGATTCGTGCGCTGTCATGATAAAGCGCATAGTAGCCAATCGATGGCAGGGGCGGCGTGGTATCGATCGCCTCCAGGGCATCGTTCCGGGTCAATCGTTGAACGCAGCGCTTCGGCAGCACGCTGATGCCGCGCCCCGCGGTCACCAGGCCGACCAGGGCCAGCAGGTTATCCGCGGTCAACGTGGCTGCCCCCATCCCCTGGTGAGATAGCCAACGGTTGACGCTCTGGGCGAATCCGGAACGCTTGCCCTGGCCGATCAGCGTGTAGTTGTCGAGCGCGCTGATCGGCAACGGGCGAGGCCCGCCGACCAATCCTTCACACGCCATCAAGGCCATTTCCACTTCCTCTACCAGCCGCGACTCGACACCGGGCTGAGCGAATGCTTCCGACACCATGGGAATCACCACCAAGTCCAGCTCTCCGTCCTGAAATTGCTGATAGAGGGTACGGCTCATGTCGATAGTGATATCCAGCCGGATCTCGGGGCGCTCCGTGGTGTAGTCGCGCAGAAAATTGGGTAACCACGTCAGGGCGGTAAGCTCGGTGAAACCGATACGGACACGATGCAGGGTCCGCTCCGGGTAGTGGTTCAGCTCAAGGATCCTATGGGCATTGCTGAGTGTGGCATGGGCTAGCTCCAGCATGCGCTCGCCTTCTTCGGTGAGCCGCGCGTTGCGACGTGAGCGGTCGAAGAGCTGGAGGCCGGTGGCCTCCTCCAGTTCGGAAATGCGCTTGGATACGGTGGATTGCGTGGCATTCAGGCGCTGGGCGGCGCGTTCGAAGGTGCCAAGTTCGACGACCTGTATGAAGGTTTCGAGCTGTTTGAGTGTCAGCATGGCGCTCTCACGCTTAGATGAAAAAAGCGAATGATAAGAGATGAAATTTATTCGCTTTTTAGAAAGTATAGATTGCTTTTACGCTGTTGTTGAGCGCTACGTCGCGTCACGCTTGGCAGCAAGAGCGCCGCGGTGGGCAAACTGAACGACTCACAACCACAACAGTAATAAGGAGTGTCTCGATGTTCGTTCAATCGAAGTTGGTAAAGCGAGTCGCACTAGCCGCGATGGCGACGACCATAGGGGTCGGTCTGGCCGGTGCAACCATGGCGGCAGAATATCCCACCAAGCCGATCGAGGTGATCGTCGCTTATGGTGCCGGCGGCAGCACCGACACCATGGCGCGCATCTTCGCAAAGTATGCCGAAGAAGAGATCGGCCAGCGGATGGTGGTAGTCAACAGGCCCGGCGCAGGGGGTGAATTGGGCTGGGTGCACCTGGCCAATGCCAAACCGGATGGCTACACGATCGGTTTGATCAACTCTCCCGTGGTGGAGGTCTACCCCTTCACCCGCGAGGATACCGTTGGATATTCCTACGAGGGTATCCGCCCTCTAGCCAACGTGGTCACCGACCCTGGTGTGCTGGTGGTCGCCGCTGATAGCCCCTATCAAGACCTGGATGACTTTGTCGCCGCGGTGAAGGACGATCCCGAATCGATTATCGTCTCGCACGAAGGGGTCGGCGGTGACGATCACCTGGCGGCACTCAATTTTGCCGAAGCGGCAGACATCGACCTGAGCTTCGTTGCCTTCAATGGCAACGCGGAGGCCACGGCAGCGTTGTTGGGCGGCCATATCACCGCCTTCGAAGGCAATATGTCCGAAGCGGCGGCACAGATCCAGGAAGGCAAGGCACGCGCCTTGGCGGTGTGGTCCGATCAGCGGATGGAGGCAATGCCCGACGTGCCAACCGGCATGGAGCAGGGCTATGAGGTGGAGGCAGCGGCTTCCCGTGGCTTCGCGGTTCCGGCTGGCGTGCCCCAGGAGGTCTACGACAAGCTGCTCGACGTCTCCCGTGCCGTCATCGACAACCCCGAGTTCCGTGCCGAGATGGCTCAGCTCAACATGCCGGTCAATCCCATTTACGGCCAGGACTATGTCGATTTCCTCGATGCCAGCCATGAGCGGTTGAAAGCGCTCTGGGAAAAGGATCCCTGGATCGAGCAGTGATCTTCCAGGCGCGGGGAGTTCTGACATGACACTCGTAAAAATCGACCGCGGTGTGGCCTTGTTGTTTGGCGTGGCCTTCGCCGCGGTGATAGCGACGGGGTTGGGGATGCGCGGCGACGCGGGGGTTTTCCCCGCGATCGCTGGCAGCTTGGGGATTATCGCCTGCATTGGCTTGGCCTTGGGTACCTTGCGTAGCAACCCTTCGGATGAACCTTCCGCACCGCTCGAAGTTCGTCGACTGCTGATCATTTGCCTATGCGTGCTGGGGTTGTTGGTGCTGATGGTAACGGCTGGCACCTTCATCGCCCTTCCGCTGTTCCTGTTCGCTGGCTTGCGATGGCTGGCCCGCTTGCGGTGGCTGACATCCTTGCTGATTTCACTGGGATTCACCGCGATGATCTACCTGATCTTCGTACAACTTCTGGCCGTGCCACTGCCGTCTGGATGGCTGACATCATGACTGGAATCCCGATCGCCACCTGGCCAGGAAATCGCTATGGATGTATTGCTTCCCGCCCTCGCTAATGTGCTGACACCGCTGGCCTTGCTGACGTTATTGCTGGGGACAATGGCGGGCATGACGATCGGCTCCTTGCCGGGGCTTTCTTCGACGATGGGGGTGGCGCTGTGCATTCCCATCACCTTCAACATGCCACCGGATCTTGCCCTGATGTTGCTGGGGGCCGTGTATGTCAGTTCGGTGTATGGAGGCTCCGTCACCGCCATCCTGCTGCGTACTCCGGGAACGGATGCGTCGATTGCCACGGCATTGGACGGGTATCCGCTAGCCGAAGCGGGACGAGGTGGGGAGGCGTTAGGCATGGCGACGTTGGCGTCACTTTTCGGCGGCCTCTTCAGTGTAGTGGTCCTGCTCGTCATCGCGCCCCCGCTGTCAACCGTGGCGCTGGCGTTCGGCCCGCAAGAGTATACCGTGCTGGCCATCTTTGGCCTGGTCACCATCGTCGGCGTGGCATCGGATCGGCCGATCAAGGGCATGCTTGCGGCGGCAGTAGGGCTGGTGCTCGCCTGCGTGGGTCTGGACAATTTCACCGGTATCCAGCGCTTCACCTTCGGCAATAGTGAGTTGTTCGATGGCGTGCCACTGCTACCGGCACTAATTGGCCTTTTCTCTGTCTCCCAGGCTTTCAATCTGTGCGTGCCTACCGCCGGTGGCGTACTGACTGGCCAGGGTCAAAAGCTCAAGGGGCGCAACCTGCCGCTATGGCGGGATCTGAAGCGTTGCCTGCGCACCCTGCTGCGTTCCTCGGTGATCGGCTCGGTGGTAGGAATCCTGCCTGGTGCCGGCACCAGTATCGCTTCCTTTATCTCTTACAACGAGGCACGTCGCCATTCGTCGACGCCGGAGCGTTTCGGCAAGGGCGAACTGGAGGGCGTGGCGGCCTCGGAGTCGGCCAATAACGCGGTGACCGGCGGTACGCTGATACCCACCCTGACACTCGGCATTCCCGGTAACGCTGTGACAGCGGTATTCGTCGGCGGCCTGACCATTCACGGCATGATCCCGGGGCCGAGCCTGTTCACCCAACATGCCGAGACGACTTACACGCTGATTTTCTCGTTATTGCTGGCCAATGTGCTGTTCGCGGTGTTGGGGCTATGGCTGTGCCGCTACCTAGTGGTGGTGACCAAGGTTCCCGGCGCGGTACTCGGCCCAATGATCCTGGTATTCAGCGTGATTGGCACCTACGCGCTACGTAACGAGATATTCGATGTGTGGTTGACGGTGGCCTTCGGTGTGGTCGGTTTCTTCATGGAGCGTTGGCGCTATCCGGCGGCACCGCTGGTCATTGCATTGATTCTCGGTCCGATCCTGGAAGTCAACTTCCGCCGATCTATGCAGATTTCCCATTGGGATTTGACCACCTTCTTCACTCGACCACTGTCGCTGACTCTGAGTCTGCTGGTGGTGGCCGCCCTAGCCTATCCGATATGGAACCAGTGGCGCCGTCACCGCGCTGCACTTGACTGATCGCCGAGAAAACCTCCGCCAAGGCCTGATCATTCATGTCACCTAATTTAAATGTATCCAAGGAAACAACGGCAATGACCGAAACGACAAACACCGCCACCCCGTTTCCCGATGACCTGTTGGCTCGGATTCGTGAACACTTCCTCTATATCGATCATTGTCCCTACAGTGGCAAACGGGTGTTTTTCGAGAACGCGGGGGGATCGCTGACGCTGAAGTCGGTAGTACAGCGATCCGCCGAGGTTGCCGGACTCCCCGACAACGAGCATCGCGACAATCCCGCCTCGCTTGCCATTTCGCGGATCGTAACGCAAGGGCGTGAAGACCTTGCCACCTTCTTCGGTGCGACGAGCGGGATAATCTTCGGCGGTGAAACCGGTACCGAATGCCTGTTTCG
Organism: Litchfieldella qijiaojingensis; assembly: GCF_014651875.1. Lineage (GTDB taxonomy): Bacteria > Pseudomonadota > Gammaproteobacteria > Pseudomonadales > Halomonadaceae > Litchfieldella > Litchfieldella qijiaojingensis. Next base: position 110,378 of record NZ_BMXS01000011.1, on the reverse strand, counting down.
GGTGATTCGTGCGGCGGCCTTGTCGGCACAGGCAGGGGGCAGCATTGTCGCCTGCAGCGTGGAGCATCCGGCGACCTTCGACGCAACGGCGCAATGGGCACAGCGCACGGGCCGCGAGTGGATCGAAGTGCCCTTCGATACCCATACCGGCCGAGTTACCGCCGAGGAGTATGCGCGTCACGTGCGCCCAGACACCCGTGTGGCGACTATCCTCCATACCAGCCCGGTTACCGGCATGGCCATGGATGTTGCCGCCATTGCACGGGCGATCCGCCGCATCGCGCCTGAGTGCGTGATCATTGTCGATGGCATCCAGCATGCCCCTCACGGTTTCCTTGAGATCGATGCCTACGATGTCGATGCCTACGTAATCTCCCTCTACAAGGCGTTCTGCCGCTTCAACAATGGCTACGCATGGGTCTCCGATCGATTGAGCGTCGTCGAGCACGATCGGCTATCAGGCAAGCCAGCCAATGCCTGGGAACTAGGCAGCCGCGACCCATCAGCACTGGCCGGTGCCAGCGCGGTAATCGACTATCTCGACTGGCTGGGCAGTCACTACACGGGTGATGAATCCCGTCGTAAACGCCTGGTTGCCGCTGGCCTGGCGATGCGAAGCCATGAAAGGGCCCTTATGAATCGCCTGCTACAAGGTCGTTCGGGTGTACGGGGGCTTTGTGCTTATCCAGGAGTTCGCCTGATCGGTCAGGTCGATGACCCACACCGCGAAGGAGTCGTCTCGTTCGCCGTCAAGGACATCGACGCAAAGCAAATCGTCGCCCAACTAGGTGACCGAGGTATTCGTGTCCACGCCCGGTCCAACGATGTCTTCTCGGGCAATATCCTGCGCCCGCTGGGGCTGGACGCCGTAACTCGAATTTCACTCGCGCACTATAACAGCGTTGACGAAATCGACACGTGCCTGTCGGCACTGGCTGAGATCCTACCCGACAACTGATGCTTCTTAGGTCCTAAACATCTCTTGCTCATGAAGCGCGGCCTTTAGTGGGCTATTCGCCAGCGGATGGCCCCAGACATTTCCATGGACAAGCTCATGAATCGGCAACCGAGAGCGCCAGCCTTTGACCTCGAGCTCCGGCCGTGGGAGAAACTCGCTCACGTAACCAAGACATAGATACGCGACTGGATACACCTCATCCGGTAGCTTGAGGGTCTCTGCCAACCGTTCTTGGTCCAGAATACTCACCCAGCCCACGCCAATACCTTCGGCCCGGGCTGCAAGCCAGAGGTTTTGGACCGCTAGGCAGACACTGAAGAGGTCCGTTTCCAGGATGGTGTTCCGTCCCAAGACATGGGGGCCACCGCGGCTCCGATTACATGTGATGCAAAGATTGATGGGGCTCTCAAGGATGCCTTCGAGCTTGAGGTGGCGGTAGAGATCCGCCCGCTCACCAGTGTAGTTCTCGGCGGCCTTCCGATTCTCCTGCTCGAAAATCTCTCTGACCGCCTGCCTGACCTCGAGACTATCGATGACGACGAAATCCCATGGCTGCATGAACCCTACCGAGGGAGCATGGTGCGCAGCCTGCAGCAGCCGCACAAGTACCTCGGGTGGGATCGGATCAGACAGAAATTGCGACCGCACATCACGCCGCTCACGGATGGCGCGGTAAAGCCCGTTGCGTTCAGCCTCAGAAAAACAATTATTGTCGGACGTGTTCATCAATAGTTGTTGCTCGTGTTGATGTTCTGGTGCCCTAACGTTGGACGTGAGCCGTGGTGCTACCGGTCTTACCGCGAAGCGCGGCCTTACATTTCCGCCGTGATGCTGCCAATCGCGACCACGGCCACTTTTACATTAGTATCATAATGTTGGCTAATTATGGGGCGATCTTGCCTATAAATCGCGACCACGGTCGCTCCTACATTAGCATCTTGCTTTAGCTTAAAAACGCGATTCCTGCTTATCAAGCGCAACTGAAGCCGATCCAACATTAGTACCTTTGCATTGATGGGTAAGAGGGGCGTTCAGGGCTTGAAATGCTCCTCGCCGTTGATACGCTGCCGTACGCGCGAGGTTTCGTAGTAGATCTGCTTGCGGGCACGGTTCTGGTTGCCGAGTGGGCGGTGTTCGGGGAGCGCGTGCCAGGGGTTGATGGTCAGTTCGCGGGCCAGGCGGTCGCGTTCGGCGATGGCGAATTCCTGGCGCGGGATGCGTAGCCGGGCCACCGGGATTTCCGGCGAGGTCCAAATCACCGAGGCGTCTTCGATAGGCATGGTCACCGGGTCTTCCTGGAACTGGATGCGCATCTCGAAGACCACTTCCTCGACCTTGGCGAGGGTGCGCAGCATGGCCAGCCGCAGGTAGTTGTCCGGGGCCGGTAGCGGCACTTGCGATTGGCTTTCCAGCAGCGGCACGAAGCGGTACTTGAAGGCTCGCCCCTTGCCGTAGAGGTAGGGCACGCAACTCCAGTAGCTGACCTCGAAGGGGCTGCCATGGGCCTTGGCGTAGAGCCCCTGCAGCAGCATGTCGAGGTAGTGGGAGTCGAAGGGATTGAGGAAGTACCATACTGGCAGCCCGGCACCGATCAAGCGCTGCAGCTTGGCATTCTCGTAGACGTCCGGGGTGGTGAAGGTCGGTGCACTGATGGCCGAGAAGTCCTGGGTGTGTTCCTCGTCGTCAAGCAGCATCTCGCCGGGCACACCGGTCACTTTGACCCCCAGGCTGAGCACACCGTTGTTGCGGATGTCCGGCGTCACCCGCGGTCCCGGGCCGCCGAAGCGTACCCAGGCGTCGAAGCGGCGTGGCTCGCGAAACAAGCCGCAGCGCAGGTCGTCAGGCAGCTCCAGGACCTCGAATTCGGCGGTCAGCAAACCGTAGGTCTTGGTGTTGCCAGCGCGCTCGGCGGTACCGTGACGGTAGGTGCGCAGCAGGAAGGCGCTCATCAGCTCGGTGATGCGCTGGGTGACGTCCTCTTCCCCCGCCAGCTGCCGCTCTTCGGCGATGGCCAGGTCGGCATCGATGGCATGCTTGCGTCGTCGGCGCAGGATGATCGCTTGCACGGCATCGGAAGCCGGTTGCTGGAAGGCGCGGTCGAAGACGTTGCGCAGCCGCGTGAAGCGCCGGGTGATGCCGATGCCCACTTCCATGGCCGTATTGAACTTCCGCGCCGCCTGTAGCCACCAGGTATCGGGCAGCAGCGTAGCCGGCGCGGTCGGCGCGCTGACGCCGTTGGTCAAGCGATGCGGAGAAGCCGCTAGATAGCGCAGCGCACGCAGGCCAGGCAAGAAGAAGTAAGCTCCGCCGCGTACCTGCACGAAACGTGGCAGATCATGGTAACGGCGGCGTAGCGGTTCGTTCTGGACGGTGAAGGTCGCGCGCCCTTCGCCGCGGGCACCAATCAACGGGTCATTGTCGACGTGCAAGCCGGCAAAGTTGGCGTTGTTGACCCAGGTCTGCTGGACGAATTCGAACTGTCGGCTGATATCGGCGTTCAGGCACAGGAACAGCAGCCCACGTTCTTGGCCGTCGTCACCGGCGGAGAGCAGGTCGTCGGGGGCCAGGCTCTCTGCCAACGGCGGCCCGTAGGCCCGACCGCGACGCAACAGGCGGTGGCGGCGGTTGATCTCCAGGGAGTCATCCGTGCCGGGCTTTGGCGGCAGCATGTCGCGCGGGTTGGTGCGCCGGATATGCGCGCCGAAGGGACACCTGAGGCCCTCGGCATCCTCATGGTGATAACCGAAATCGTTGTCGGCGCCATCACCCGCGGGTCGGCGTGGTGCCTTGACCAGCGGCTCGCCATCGGGCCAACGGCCTACCATCTTCGCCGCCAGCGCTTGCCGCGCCTCGGGATTAGGTGCGACCTCGTCGAGCCACGACCAAAAGCCATGAACGTCCTGGCTAAGCTGGCGGAACACCAGATAGCTGCCGTTGCGTCCCAGGTCGCGCAGGTCGCTGTCCTGTATCACCTCCGGCAGCAACCCGTCGGGATCCTCGATCGGATCGACCAACGGGCGCATGGTGTATTGGTCACGTGCATTGGGATAACCGAGGATGAATTCCCCCGGGGTCACCAGGTGTCGCTTGTCCTGGCTCGCGCTGACCCCGGCCAGCTTGGGCTGTGAGATGCCGTCACGAAAACCGAAGTGCTCCCGCCCCCCAGGCAGTGGTTGGCTGGCCAGCGTCTCCACCACCTCGATACCAGCTTCGGTGAGGATTTGTCGCTGTTCGGCCAGCAGCGTCTCGAGCGCCTCAGTCGTGGCGGCATAGCACATCAGCAATGCATGGATCGCACGGCTGTGTGGCCCGCCCCAACGCCACCGCTCAGGGGCACTATCGCCATCATCGCCCAGGATGCGGCTGCGTCGTGGCGAGCCGGCCTGACCCTCACGGAATTCTCGGGAGAAACCCTTGAGCGCCTGCCAGGAAAGCTCCAGATGCTCCAACCCCGGCCAAGTAAATGCCAGGTGCAGGCGGCTTCCGCCTTGAGGCCGTCCCGCTGCGGCGCTATCGATCCTTTCCAACGTCTTGCCCAGCCAGCGTCGGGCAGCCTCGGGATCGCCGAAGGCCAGCATCAGGAAGCTGGCCTGGGGCAGTTCGCCGTAGCCACTGAGCACGATGCCTTGGATGTCGTCGAGTTCGAGTTGGGTGTTGAGTGCGGGCATGGCATCAGAACCGTTGCAGCCAGGCGCGACACTGCGCCTCGTCCATGGAACCCGACAGGCCGGCACGAATGGCCGCGTTGTTGGCCAGGTTGACCGCCGTCAGTCCGGTGTAGGCAGGTGCGTGGTACCACACCGCGGTAGGAATCTGGTGATCGCGGTAGTAGGCCTTGAAGGCCTGCTCGTCATTGGCGCCGCCGAACACCAGGAAATTCGTGCGCGGCCAGCCCAAACCGTTGCTGAACACCAGGTTGAGACCGAAGGCCACGCGCTCGATGAAATCGTCCTGGTAGCTCTCCGGACTGCCGTCGAAATTACTGAAGAAATACACCCGCGAACCCTGATCGATGATCACCCAGCGCGCAAAATGAATGGTATCGATCTCAGCGAGCTTGCCGCGATAGAAGACCCACGATACGGCGAGCTGCAACAGCCACAGGGCGATATGTAACAGCACGCGGCGGAAGGGGCCAGGCTGGATATACCCCACGGCCGACAACTGGTTGTGCACACCACGGTCCTCGTCGGCCTCGAGGACACGCACATGCTCGTCGCGCGGGCGGCGGTTGTGAGGCGCATTGCCCAACTCATGAAGACGCAGCAGGACTAACGCCAGCAATGTCAGCGGCCACAACAGCACAGCCAGAATCAGACCGATAAGCGCAATGCCTCCCAATAACAACCAGCCCTGCAACCAGCGCCAGCGCCCAGGCCCATTGGCAGGTGTCAGCGCGTCGCGAAGGTCGTCATCCGCAGCGACGAAATCGATCAGCGCCTGACGAATGGCCGTGGCGGAACGCTTTCCCCACTCCCCGTCATCCAGGTGACGTTGCAAGGTATCGTGAAGACGCGCTTCCAGACGCACCTGGGCCAGGCTGCGGCCCAGAGTATTGACATAGAAGGCCCCCACCCGATGTTGATTGTCGGCAAGATAGCGGCGTATCTGCTCGTCTCCCGCATCCTCCGGAAAGTCGCGACAATGGCCGAGCAACTCCCTCAAGCCCTCACCACCGACATCGACCAACTCGGCGAGATGACCATCGAGTTCACCATCCAGGTTGGCGGTCAGCACCAGTTGGGCGGGGCAATGTCGACGCGCCCGGCGATGAGCTTCAGGCAGCAATACCCAGCGGGCGAAATGAACCGTATCGAGTCGTTCGAAGGGTAGGATGTCGTTGCCGCCGGGATCCTGGCGCATCCGCTCGAGCAACGACCGCAGTGTGGCCTCGTGCCCGGGCCGGACTTCCATGACCACATTGAGCGCCGCCTGAGCTTTCATAGCTCCATCCTTAGCCGACAATACCAGGATGGCACCGCCGGTCCGTCATCCACTGTCCCTAGGAGTCTAGTCAGACTTCGGCATGGCAGCGTAAGAAAATCGTTGACTATACTTTTCCAACGTTTCATCGCCGGGCCACGGGGCTCCGCGCCTCGGGACGCTTCGCAGGGAGGTCAGTCGGCATGTCAGCTTCGCTTAAGGACGCCACACGCCCCGCTTCCGGGCACCCTTCCCGCTCACTTGTCCACCATGGTTGGCGCCATCTCACGCTGGCGGCCATGCTGGCACTTCTGTCGGCATCCGGCGCGACGCTGGTCAACGCGCAGGACACCTCGCCCCATCCCGAAGCCGACAAGCCCACCTGGCTGGAGACCTGGGCGTCGTTGCGTGCCTGCAAGCGCATGGTGGCCGGCGGCCTGCGGGACGTTCCAGACGACCGGGCCGACCGTTTTCTCGGCAAGGTACAGCGCGACACCGCCCATTGCCGTGGCGGACAGCGTGCCCTGGAAGCACATCGCCGCGACTCCCCCTGGGTGGACTGGCAAACCTATTGGGCCACCGGCGATGGCGCCTCGCGCAACGCCAACTACGACGATGGCTGGATTCGCTCCCTGGTCGGCGGGCTCGGCGAGCGCGTGCACCTCAACCCCAACGACCGCGGTATCGATGGCGCCCTGCTGGATCTGGAATACCAACGGGTCGAGTTGATCAAGTTCAACCTGTTCGACAACTACACCTATCGCGAGTATATCCAAGGCCGCGACGGCCAGCCTGGCACCACCCTGACCCGCTGGTATGCCATGCGGTTGCCGCCGGATCATCCCGATTACCAAGCGGTGGGCGGCGAGGGTGAGCAGCTCTGCCAGGGCGAGCTGATTCGCCACCGCACCCTGACCGGCATCTGCAACGACCTGCGCAATCCACTGATGGGTTCGACCGGCACCCTGTTCGCCCGCAACGTCGAATTCGATGAGACCTTCCCCGACGAAGGGCACAGCGAGCTGACCCGCGCTCGCCACGGCGATCGTCTCGATCTGATGACGCCGGATCCCCAGCGCATCAGCCGTCTACTGTTCACGCGCGAGCAGACGCAGCCGGACCGCTGCAACCAGGGACGGGGGCTACCCGACCATTCGCCTGACGCGCATTGCGACTACCACAAGGCGCCCTTCTTCAATGTGCTGGCGGCGTTCTGGATCCAGTTCATGACCCACGACTGGTTTTCCCACCTCGTGGAAGGCGAAAACGACCGCTCCGGCTTGCACCCGGCAGGGTGCGACCTCTCCCGCGAGGAGGCAGCCAAGCTCGGCTGCCGCCCTGATGATGCCTTCCAGCGCAGCCTGGTGGCGCAACAAGCGCCAGCCAAGTCCTTCGAGCATCAAGACAAGGCCTACCAACAGCGTGCCCATCGCACCTTCCGCAATACCGTCACCGCCTGGTGGGATGCCTCCCAGCTCTATGGTTACGACGAGGTCAGCGCCTCACGCGTCAAGCGCGATCCCGACGATCCCGCTCGCCTGCTGCTCACCCCGCTACCAGGGACTGACGAGGCCACTGGACAAGTCTATCTGCCCCGTTTCTCAACGAGTTGCGAACACGCCTCCGAGGAAGAAGCATGCGACCGGATCCATCCCGTCTGGTCCAATCAGGCGGCCACTGCCTTCCCCGATAACTGGACCGTCGGCGTAGCCTTCTACCACAACGTCTTCGCCCGCGAGCACAACGCCTTCGTCGAGGCTTTCCGCGAGCAGGCTGCCGCCACGCCGGAGGCGGACTCCGGCCTGCGTGACCCGGCCGAGCCGGATCGGGTGATTCGCTACGCGGACGTCACCGACGACGAGCTGTTCGAGGCTGCACGTCTGGTGGTCTCGGCGATGATCGCCAAGATCCACACTATCGAGTGGACCCCACAACTGCTCTACGACGAGCCGTTGTATCGCGGCATGAACTCCAACTGGCGTGGGCTCTTCGAAGAACATCCTTTCGTCGAGAACGCCCTCTCGCGCGTGCTCGACCGGTTGCGCGCCTCCGACGACGAACGTCACGCCAATGCCTGGTACTCGGTGCTCGCGGCCGGTCCGGGCATCTTCGGTCTAGGCAGCCAGCGTTACGAGGATGCTTCGGTGTTCGCCAAACTGACCGGCCAGCGCGAGGACATCTGGTCGCTGGACAACCCGGAGCATATCAACGGCGGCACCAATCACTTCGGCTCGCCCTTCAACTTCCCCGAGGAGTTCATCACCGTCTATCGCCTCCACCCGCTGGTCCCCGACCTGCTCGAGGTGCGTGATATCGAGACCCCCGACCGGATACACAAGAAGGTACCGGCCTTGGAGGGATTCCGAGTCGGCGCCAGCGACCTGCTGCGCCAAGAAGGGCTGGCCGACTGGGCCCTGAGCATGGGCCGCCAGCGCCTGGGTCTGCTGACGTTGGGCAACCACGGCCAGTTCCTGCAGAACCTGGCGATGGGGCATCTGGGCTCCGATTCCGGCAAGCTGGATATCGCGGCACTCGACATCATTCGCGATCGAGAACGCGGCGTTCCGCGCTTCAACGAATTCCGTCGCCAATACGGGCTCAAGCATCTGACCAGCTTCGACGACTTCGTCGACTCCTCCTTGCCGGAGGATTCCCCCGAGCGCCAACGTCAGGAGAAGATGGCGGAACGCATGCGCGAGATCTACGGCCAGCACGTCTGCGACGCCAGCCTGGTGATTTCCCATGCCTATCGTGACGCCGAGGGCAACTACCCCAACGACTGCCTGGGCCATCCCGATGGCACGCTGGTGGACAACGTCGAGGATGTGGATGCCGTGGTCGGCTGGCTAGCGGAGCCGGTACGGCCGCATGGCTTTGCCATCTCCGAGACACAGTTCGTGGTCTTCATCCTCAACGCTTCACGTCGACTGTTCAGTGATCGTTTCTTCACCTCCAGCTTCCGTCCCGAGTTCTATACTCAACTCGGACATGACTGGGTGATGAATAACGGTCCCGACGGTGTGGTGATGGAAACCGGCATGCCCAATGGGCATCGCCAGCCAGTGTCGCCGATGAAGCGTGTGCTGCAACGCAGCGTGCCGGAACTCGCCGAGGAACTTGAGTCCGTGGTCAACGTCTTCGACCCCTGGGCGCGGGATCGTGGTGACTACTATTCGTTGGACTGGGTCCCACGGCCAGGAGCGGAGAACGATGAGGCCTTTGTGGAGTAGCCGCGCCAGCGGAGTACTACCGATGGTCCTATGGCTGACGCTGTTGGGGGGGTGCGACAACTCCCCTGACCTCGGGCTCGGCGAGGAGCGAGTTTCCCCCGAGGAATCCCTGTTCGAAGCGGAAATGACCCGGCGGATTCTCGAGATCGCTCGTGAGCATCATAGCGAGCACCCGCAGCAGCCCATCCCGCGCTTCAATCAGCCCAAGACCCTGGCCTGCCCCGTCGCCACCTTCCGTGTCCTGGGGCTGGATGAGCGTCTGGCCCAGGGAATCTTCGCCGAGCCAAACGAATACCAGGCCATACTTAGGTTCGCCAATGCCACTGCCCAGGACGATCGGGAAAAGGATCTGCGTGGCCTGACGATCCGACTGTTCGATGTGGACGGTGCCTCCAGCGTCGACGGCACGGCCGGGCACCAGGACTTCCTGCTCAACAGTCATCCCAGATTGTTTGCCGGCACGCCGGAAGACTTCCATGCCTTCGTCTCGGCAGTGGCCGATGATCGTCTGTGGTGGTACTTCCTCAATCCGTTGGATCCCCACCTGAAGTCGCTATGGATTGCCTGGCAAGCCCGCAGCCAGCCCGATAGTCTGCTGGCCATCCGCTACTGGAGCACCACCCCTTATCGCTACGGTGAGGATGAGTCCGTCGCGGTGAAATATTCGGTACGTCCATGCCCCGACGATACCCCGCAGGATCGAGACACCGAGGGACCCGATGGTGACGATCCGCACTATCTGCGCCATACGATGGCTGAGAACCTGCGCACGGGCGAAGCCTGCCTGTCGTTCATGGTTCAGTTCCAGACCGACCCCGACAGCATGCCCATCGAGGATGCGTCGGTGACCTGGGATGAGGAAGACTCACCCTTCGAGGAAGTGGCACGCCTGACATTACCGCGTCAGGACGTTACCGCCCCGCAAGCCCTCAGTCACTGCGAAGGCATGGCCTTCAATCCTTGGAACACCCATCCCGCACACCGCCCTCTGGGCGGCATCAACCGGGTGCGCCGCGGCCTCTACCAGGAGGTTGGCGAGTTTCGCACTTCCCACGATGCAACACTGTCGGCAACGCCCGATGGCCCCTGACCGGCAACCCTGACGGAGGCAATAGCGATGAGCGCAACCGTGCAGCAATGGCTGGGAATGACGCGGGAACAGCTCGACGAACTCTACCGTCGAGCGGAACCGGGCACGATTCCCCATGGTGACACCCGTGGCACTGCGATCATCACCGGTAGCGCTTTCGCCCGGGCCTTTGCCGCTTTCGCGCGGCTGTTCGTCTGGCAGGGCAAGGTCTTCGACATGTTCGCCGAGGATGGTTCAGCGGGGGTGCTGATCAACAAGGTGACGCCGCTGAGCCTCAGCTTCGTGGTGGCCAAGGTCTACCGGGCACCGAGCTGGATGGATGGCAAGGAAACCATTGTCATCGATTACTCCCGCACCTCCTTCTTCTTCAGGGCGGTGCGCGACGAGATCCGCGAAGTCGAGCCCGGCGTCTATCTCGGCAAGGTATGGCTGGGCAAGACCCGCGTGCTGGATTTCGCCCTGGAATCCTTCTCTCAACCATCGAGCTCGGGATAATGCCGGAAAATACCCTGCTCGTTGAACGGCTGACGCCGCTCCGAAGCCAGATAAGCGGCGATATTGGGGCGCTCAGCAACCCTGGCCGCCAGCGCGCTCACCGCCGGGTTCTCGGGCTCAAGGCGTTGCATGGCCTGGGGAAAGGCATAACGCAAACCGGCGACCATCTGGAACAGCGACAGGTCGGCATAGGTCGGCGACTCGCCCACCAGCCAGGCATCTCCTTGTGGGTTGCGGCTCAGTACGTGCTCGAAGTAGCCCAGAAACTTAGGCAACCGTTCGCCGATGAACACACTGGCACAGCGACGAGCCTCGGCGCGCTGTTGCTCGTAGTACAGCGAGACACCGACCGGATGATGCACGTCGTGCACCTCGAGGAGCCAGTCGCAGAGGGTGAGCTGCAGCCCCTGCACCCAGAAGCGGCCTGCTTCGTCATCCTCCGGCACCAACCCCAGGCGCGGCCCCAGGAATTGCAGGATATTGGCGACATGGGAGACGACGATATCCCCCGCTTTCAAGAACGGTGGCGCGAAAGGTGGCCGGGGCGCCTGAGTATCGTCCAGGCAAGCAGAAATGGCGGGCACGCCATGCTCGGCGGACTGGCCGATGTCGAGATAGTCGGCACCGGCCTCCTCGAGTGCCAGGCGGATGAATTCTCCCCGGCCGGGAATGCGGGGCCAGTAATAGAGTTCGTAACGCATGATCACTCTCCTATCCTGTATCAGCCTCCCAGCCCTCCTGGCTAGTAGTGGGTTCGACGATCCTCCAATAGGGTCGCAAACTCACTCACTTCCGCCTCATGGGCGGGATCGCGCCAAGGCTCGCGCAGCGCTTCTCTATACCACTGCTGCATGGCGGAAAGCTCGAGTAGTCGATCGCTATACGCCATGGCGAGTTCGCCGAGTTCGATATCGTACGACTGAATCCGGAAGGCAACCGGGGCAAAGAAAGCATCGACGGCGGTAAATGCCGGTCCGGCGAGAAACGGGCCACCGAAGCGGGCGATTCCGTCGCTCCACAGCTCATCCAGACGGGTGAGGTCCCCATGCAAGGAGGCCGGGACATCGGTCAGGCGGGCACGAATCCCGCAATTCATGGCACAGCGCTGGCGCAGGGCGATGAAGCCGGCATGCATTTCGGCGCTGGCGCAGCGAGCCCAGGCACGCGCGGCGCCATCCTCGGGCCACACTCCGTCATGGCGTTCAGCAAGGTATTCGACGATGGCCAGCGACTCCCAGACGGCGGTGTCGCCATCGATCAGGCACGGTACCAACCCCGTTGGCGAGAACTCGCGAAACGGCGAGCTATTGGGCCCTGTTTCGAAAGGCGTCAGGCGTTCCTCGAAGAGGATGCCGAGTTCACGCATCAACACCCATGAGCGTAGCGACCACGACGAGTAATTCTTGTTGGCAATATGTAACCGGTACATGCTCTCCTCCCTGTTCCAGGACTCCGACCGTCACTATTGCCGGTCACGGGACCTACGTCCAGAACGTCATTCACGGTACCAGTACCGCTGCACCGGTCAGGCGACCATGACGCAGATCCTCGAGCGCGTGGTTTGCCTGCTCCAGGGGGTAACGCCGAGTCTGCGTCTTCACCGGCACCCGCGGTGCCAGGGCAAGGAATTCCTCACCGTCACGTCGCGTCAGATTGGCCACCGAGCGCAGGCAGCGCTCTTCCCATAGCAACCGATAAGGAAACGCCGGAATATCCGACATGTGGATGCCCCCGCACACGACCACGCCACCGGGGCGGACATGCGACAGTGCCGTGGGCACCAGTTCCCCCACAGGGGCGAAGATGATGGCAGCATCGAGGCGGGCCGGCGGCGCTTCGTCGGCTCCTCCAGCCCACACCGCACCGAGGCGACGCGCGAAGTCCTGTGCTTCCCGATCGCCAGGGCGCGTGAAGGCATAAAGCTGCTGACCGTTGGCGACGCTTAGCTGAGCGAGGATATGCGCGGCCGCCCCAAAGCCGTAAAGACCCAACCGATGAACGCCGTCACCCGCCATACGATAGGCGCGATAGCCAATCAAGCCGGCACACAGCAAAGGCGCGGCCGCCTCAGCGGTATAGCCAGCGATAGGAAAACAGAAGCGGGCATCGGCAACGCAATACTCGGCATAGCCTCCATCGCGGGTATAGCCGGTGAACTGCGCCTGGGGACAGAGATTCTCGCGTCCAGCGAGGCATTGCTCGCAGCTACCGCAGGTCCAGCCCAGCCACGGCACCCCGACCCGCTCACCGGATGCGAAACGCTCCACGTCCTCGCCCAAGGCAACGATCTCGCCAACGATCTCGTGTCCCGGCACCAAGGGCAGGCGAGGGTCGGGCAGTTCACCGTCCACCACGTGAAGATCGGTACGGCAAACGGCGCAAGCTTCGACCCGGATCGACACCTCGCCAGGCCTCGGTCGCGGCCGGGGGATTCTCTGCAAGGTCAGGGGAGTGCCCACTTTCTCGAACAACATCGCGCGCATGTCTTCACTCATGGCCACCTCTCCCATACACGATGCAAATCTGTCGATGCGCTTCGGTCTCGTGGCCGGAAGCGTGCGTCCTGTTCCAGCATAGCGGGTAGTACGCCAAGCCGAGCGTGAGAAAGGTCGAGGGATCGTCTGTACTGAGTGACAGAGGACATGATCTCGAAGCGGGAGCCGTACCGGCCCGCAAGGAGAGTCGCTATGAGTATCGAGTCGCTGAGAGAGTCGGGTGTCGACGAGAGCGTGACGCTGCTGTTGTGTGGCGATGTGATGACAGGACGCGGCATCGACCAGATCCTGCCACATCCCGCCAGCCCCGAACTCTACGAACCCTATGTGCGCGATGCCCGAAACTATGTGCGGTTGGCCGAGCACGCCAATGGTGAGATCTCATACCCCGTTTCATTCGATTACATCTGGGGCGATACGCTGCGCGAACTGGAACGGTTCCAGCCGGAAATACGCTTGATCAACCTGGAAACCGCCGTCACCCGCCATGACACACCCTGGCCGCACAAGGGCATCAATTACCGCATGCACCCGGATAATATTCCCTGTCTGACGGCGGCGGGCGTCCAGTGTTGCGCACTGGCCAACAACCACGTGCTCGACTGGCACTACGGAGGATTCAAGGAAACCCTCGCCACCCTCAAGCACAATGGTATCGCTTATGCTGGTGCCGCCAACACCTTGGCCGACGCCTCGCGACCGGCGGAACTACCGCTCGCCGGCGGTAGCCGATTGCTGGTCTGGAGCTTCGGCCTGGCCGACAGCGGTATCCCACGGGAATGGCGAGCCAAGGCCTCCCGCGAGGGGGTGTACCTGCTGGACAGCGAGTCCGAAGAGGAGGTCGAGGCACTGGCACAACGCATCACGGCCGAAAAACGCGACGGCGACATCGCCCTGATCTCGGTGCATTGGGGCAGTAACTGGGGCTACGAGATCCCTGCCGAGCACCAACGTCTGGCCCAACATCTGGTCGATGCCGGAGCCGATATCATCCACGGCCACTCCTCACATCACCCCAAGGGCATGGAGCTCTATCACGGCAAGCCGATCCTGTACGGTTGCGGAGACCTGATCAACGACTACGAAGGCATCGGCGGCCACGAGGGTTTCTACCCCGACCTGGCGCTACTGTTCTTTTGCCGCTGGCATCTGGGACGCGGAGAGCCCGGTGCGCTGTGGATGACACCGCTACGTCGCCGGCGCTTCGCCCTGGAGTATACCGGGGCCGACGACGCGAGCTGGCTGCGGGATACCCTGAACCAGGTCAGCCTGCCGGGGAGCCCGACGGTGACCGTAGACAATGAGAACCGCCTGCACTGGCTTGGATAGGCTAGGCAGTTTTCGTACAGAGCCTAATGAACCTCGACTTCATAGCCGGTAAATTTGCGCAAATTGATCACCCCGGTGTCGAAAATCAGGTACTGGCCCTTGAGACCGAGCAGGGTGCCGGCGACGTCGGGGGACTTGTCGAAGTTGTGCGAGACGATCTTGCGCGGATACTCCAGGACGGGATAGTCGAGCTCGACCGGACTGGCGTCGAGCAGTCGGATGGCATCGGCGCCGAAGCGCTCGCGCAGCCCGGACAGACCGCTTTCCAGACGCGCCAGCAGCCGGTCGCGCTCGGCGACCAGATCCAGGGACTCGACCTCGCCCTTGAGCATCGCGCGCCAGTTGGTACGGTCGGAGACCTGCTCCTTGAACAGCACCTCGGCGAACCCCGCCTGCTGACGGGTATCGACTTCCAGAATGGGTAGGGCTTGAACGGCGCCCTGATCCAGCCAGCGGGTGGGAAGCTGACTCTTGCGGGTGATACCGACCTTGAGCCCCGAGGAATTGGCCAGGTAGACCACATGGGGCTGGAAGCAATGCTGCTCCGCCCACTGCGGCTCGCGGCAGGTTCCGGCGAAGAAATGGCAGGTTTCGGGCTTGACGATACAGGTGTCGCACTGGGCGAGGGTCTTGAAACAGGGATAGCAGTAGCCCTGGGCGAAGCTCTTCTTGGTGGCACGACCGCAATGGGTGCAAGCGATCGCGGAGGTCCAGGTCAACCCCAGAGGCTGGCCCAGGCGCGGATTGAGCGCCAGGCGATGTTCGCCGGCGCGCAGCGTATAACGGGCCGGCTCGCTGCCCTGCCCCGGCTCGATGGCCATCTTGGTCAGGCAGCCACGCCACTCGTGGGAGGTATCGATCAATTCACCCACTTGATGCCATCTCCCTCGTCACTATCGCTGCCGCCACAACCCGCGTGCTCCAGATAACCAACACGGCTCTCCGGCGCCACCTCGTGTTCGATTTCGTACTTGATCACCGCCTCCAGGCACAGTTCGACCTGCTCGGGGCTAAGCACACGACCATCCGGCCACTTGCGCAACGCCACCGCCTGCTTGAGGCTTTCGTAGATGGTCGGGGTCATGTGCCGGATCATATCGTCGAAGGTCATGTCACTCATCTTGTCCTCGTTTGGCGCGCATACGGCCCGAATAATACCAGCCCATCGCCAGGCCCACGACCAGGCCACCCAGATGCGCTTCGTTGGCGACATTGCCGAAACCGACCACGGCCGCGAAATCGGTCATGGTGAAGATCATCCAGCCGAGCATGAACACCACCAGCATCTGCGGCACAAAGAAGCCGCTGTGCGGGACACGGCGCGACATCAGCCACACGTAGCCGAGCAGTGCGAAATCGACGCCGGACATTCCACCGAAGAGCACCGTGCCGGTGGCATACTGCGCCAGGTTGGCGCCCACGCCGGTGACCAGGACGATCATCAACATATGGCGGCTGCCCTGGATCGCTTCGATCTGGCGACCGAAGTACCACAGCCACAACATGTTGAAGATCAGGTGCATCCAGCCGAAATGCAGCAGCGCTGGCGAGAACAGCCGCCACACCTGCCCGGAAGCCATGGCCTCGCTCAGGCTGCCGAGCACCAGGCTACCATTGGCCACACCGACCGGCACGATGGTCATGACGGCGATGACCAGATCGCCAAGAATCGCCATCAGCCCAAATACCGCCAGACACAACGCCAGCAACGTGGCGGTGACCGGTGCGATCGTGAAGGGCCGAGCCAAGGGTGAAGCGGCCAGCTTGCGGCGACTCTGCCGCCCCTTGGGCATCAGCGGCTCGCCACGCTGCCAACGCTCGAGCAGTAGCATCAATTGATCACGCTGCCTGGGATCGGCCAGCCACAGCGTGTAGCCGTCCTCGTCCTCGGTGAAGCGGTGACCGATGCGATGCGCCCACAATGCCTCCCGCAAGGGGCGGGTGTCGGTGTCACGGGGCAGCATGAGCACCTTGTACATAGTCTCTCCCTCAGACAAAGAAAAATCCGGCGGAGGGGGCCGCCGGATAAGAGCAAGGGATCATTCAAGGGAACACCTTCTCTGACGACGGCGGCAACCGCGAGTTCACGCCCAACACGAAAAATTGTGTAATGATTTGTATCGCACCGCAACAACCGACTAACCGTCTCCCAGCGCCCGTCATCAGTCGAAATCGATCTCCCAAGGCCAAGGCCTGGCCCACTCTTCCTGCGGAACTCGAATCCACACGAAGTGGTTGGCATCCAACCGCCGCTCCCCACTCCAGCGATATGCCACCAAGCGCCCGAACTTGACCGCGCTGTAGTCGAGGCAGGCGATATTGGGTGCCGGCAAGGCAGGAATGCCTTCGCACCAGTAGTGACCGATGAATAGCGGAGGCTCCTCGGGACCGTAATAACTCAGTCTGTCACGTTCCGCCTCGGTCAGCGGGCGCAGTTCCAGGTCGCCGGGGAGGTTGTCGGGCTGGAACACGACGTCGCCGTAAGTCCGGGGATTTCGCGCCCAGAAATGGGCACGGAAGCTGCGCCGAGTGAAGCCATCGCCGGAGTGGATCTCGATGTCGCCGGGCAGCGAGATATGACTGCCGCGCGTCAGGCGGTCGAGCACCTTGAAGGCGAAACTGCCCGGCTCGACCGACTGCTGTAGGAACGCCTCGGTCATGCGGGCATCGGGATAGTGGCGTCGAAACTCGTCGATCAACGGTTGATCCCAGCAGGCATGCACCACCCGCAGGCCATCCTGCTCGAGAAGCAGTGGCATGTCCATGAACCAAGCCAGCGTTTCCTCCCATTCGACGGGATGTTCGCGGTATTGCTCCAGGGTTTCGTTGATGATTCGATTGTGTCGTGGGGTATGTTCACGCAGCCACTCACGCCCCGAGCAGGTCTTCGCACGCCGACAATAGGCCAGGGCATTGTATTCGTGGTTTCCCATCACGATCTGCGCTTCGCCCGCCTCGACCATGCGCCGGGCAATGGTCACCGCCTGGCGGATATGCGGCCCACGGTCGATCAGGTCGCCGAGAAAGATCGCTCGGCGTCGCGGATGCCGGTAGACCCCCTCATGTTGCTGGTAGCCGAGCTTTTCGAGCAATGCCGCCAACGTGGCGCCACAACCGTGCACATCGCCTATCAGGTCATAGCCTTCGATATCGGGATGGATGGTCACCTCACTCTCCCAGTCGACTGCTCCAGCCGAGTTTGCTGCGACAGACTTCGTAGAAGTTGTGGCCGTAGGGATGTAGCAACTTCAGACGCTGGGGCTTGCGGCGCACGTAGAGAATATCATCCGGTTTAGACACCACCTTGGTCTGGCCATCGCAACTGACATGCGGATATGCCTCGTTGGTTTCGCCGATATGGATGCGGATCTCGCTGCCGGCATCGACGACGATCGGGCGGCTCGAGAGGGTGTGCGGAAACATCGGCACCAGGGTGATGGCATCGATACGCGGATGCACGATGGGACCGCCCCCTGAAAGCGCATAGGCCGTGGAGCCGGTGGGGGTGGCGATGATCAAACCGTCGCTGCGCTGGCTATAGACGAACTGGCCATCGATGAATAGCTCGAACTCGATCATGCGCACGGCCTTGCCGGGGTGGACGACCACATCGTTGAGCGCCTCGGCGGTGCCCACCAACGCGTCGTCGCGATAGACCTCGGCATCGAGCAGAAAGCGCTCCTCGATCTCGTAATGTCCAGCCAGCACCTCGCCGACCTTCTCTTCCAGTTCGTCGGGAGAAATATCGGTGAGAAAGCCCAGACGTCCGCGATTGACACCTAACACCGGCGTACCGGTGCGGCACAGAGTCCTTGCCGCTCTCAGCAAGCTACCGTCACCGCCGACCACGATCACCAGATCGCAGATCTCACCGAGCATGTGCCCGCTGGCTTCCTGCTGGCCATGATCGAGCAGTACCGTCGCGGTGCGATCTTCGATAATGACATGGTAATCACCAGCAGCGAGGAAGCGGATCAGCCGCTTGAGCGTGTCGACGACCTTGGCACTGCCCAACCGACCAATCAGCCCGATATTCTTGAAGGATGTCATGGACTCAGCCTCTCCCATCGAGGCTGGTCATTATGCGGGGTCGTCCGCCCTCGGGCAAACCGATGCCCGTCAGGCCGGCGACGCGGCGTGACGACGCTTGACCCACCATTCGTTGACCAGCAGCGAAACGACGATGATCGCGCCGCCCAGCGCCAAGCGCGGCAAGTCGGCATCGCGGTTCCAGATCAGCAGGTTGACCAGCAGCCCAGCCGGGATCAGCGCGTTGTTCATGATCGCCAGCGCACCGGCATCCACCAGCGTTGCGCCCTTGTTCCACAGGAAGTAGCCCAGGCCGGAGGCCGCCAGGCCCAACCAGGCCAGCACTCCCCACTGCACGCCGGTGGTCGGCAGCATTTGCGAATTGCCGAATAGGCCGAAGGCGATCACTGCCAGCGCCAGCGCCCCCAAATAGAACCAGCCGAACACGCTGTGCTGTGGGAGCCCCTCGGGCAGCCGCAAAGCGAGATGTCGATAGGCGACCTGGCCAAGGGCGAAACAAGCATTGGCACCCTGTACTACCAGGAAGCCGAGCCAGAAATCGCTGCCCACCCCTTGATAGCGGATCACCGCGGCCCCGGCCACGGCAAAGGCTGCCGTGAGCAGGTAGAATGGCGTGAAGCGACCCTCCATGGCGTCGTCGATCAGGGTCACGTAGAACGGAGTGAAGATGGTGAACAACAGCACTTCAGGTACGGACAACAGCAAGAACGACTGATAGAAGAAGACATACATCAGCCCAAGCTGGATGGCACCGATTCCCATCAACGCCAATATGTGGCGATGCCCTAGCATTCGCGGCCGCAGGAAAGGTATGAACAGCAGCGACGCCAGCGCGATACGGGTCAATACCGCGAAATAGCTATCCACCTGCCCCGACAGGTAGACGCCGATCAGCGAGAACGAGAAGGCCCACAGCGCCGTGACGCCGACCAGATAACCCATGGTGAACTCCCGAGAGAGGCAAAGTTGACAGCGATTATACGCCTCACCCCCCGGCTGACGACAATCCGCCGGCTGGACTTTTCTTCCCGGTCGGGGCCGAACTCACGCTGCGCCTGGTCGGGCCGGGGGCACGGCACGGTGGAAACGACCACGATCGGCAATATCGTGCGCTTCCATGAACAGGGCCGCTTCGTGCCCGAAGGCAAGGCCCGGGCGGTGGCCTTCACCAATGTCTACCGCTGGGAGGTGGAAAGCGACCGACTGAGACTCTTCCACGAGCGCCGTGGCGCCGACCAGGCCGTATGGTTGTTCGACCTGGTCGTCTCCGAGCCCGGGACATCGACGACACTGGTCAGCCGCGATGCCCACGTGTGCGGTGATGACCGTTACGCGGCTCACCTGACGCTACACCCCGATGGCTTCGACCTGAACTGGCGCATCGAAGGGCCACGCAAGGATGAAGCGATCTACTACCGTTACCGCCACGACTGAGTCATCATGCCAACGCCCCAGGCCGTCACTCCCACCTCAAGGTCTCGGAATGTGCCGGATTGTCGGCGTGGGAACCGATACTCAAGGATTCCGGCGCCGACGGCTCGTGCCGTGCGGCGAAGTACTCCTCCAGCTTGTCCCGCGCCAAGCCGCCGAACAGAATCTCGCAGGCCTCCATTAGCCCCGGCGAGCGACGGATATCCTCGGGGCGCACCACTTGGGCGATCTTCGACCGGCGCCGCAGGAAATCCTCCAGCTTGGTGATCATCTCGCGGCGTTCGGCCTGGTGGATCTCGCAGCGCAGATATTCCGTGCCTTCGATCAGCACTTCCGCCTGACGCGGGTCCTCGCGGATCTCTTCCAGCATTTCGAGAGCGCGGGTGCCATAACGCCGCCATAACCGGGTACTCAGTACCTCGGAAGCCTCATCCGATGTCTGGCTGTCCAAGTCCATGAGGCGCGCCTGGTGGAAGAATTCGTCGCGCACCTGGCGGGGAGGCTCCCCGTACCAGTGGTAGCTCGGGTAGGGGATGTTCACGCCGAACCGATGCACGGCCTCGACGATCTCGTTGCCTACGTTGAGGCAATCGGTGAGCTTGCCGCCGTAGATGCTGAGATGCGCTGCCGCGTCATCCTTGTCGATGGCATGCTTGCGCGAAAGTTGCAGGAAGTCGCGCCCTCCCCCCGAGTTGCTCTCGACCACCAGCGGCCTGACCCCGCAACGGGTGGCGATGATATCCGCCTTGCCTAGCGGCCGGTCGAGACTCAGGCGCTTGTTGATGTTATCCAGCACGAAACGGATATCGTCGTCGGTGACATGCACGTCGGGGCCATCCACTCGGGTATCCGTAGTACCGATGCAGGTACGTCGCCCCATGGGGATGACGAAGAACAGCCGTCCATCGTCGGCGAAGAACGCAAGTACTCGCTTGTTTCGCGTGAGCCGAGGCACGATCAGGTGAATGCCCTTGGAATAGACGTGTCGATGCGAGGTGTGCTGCCCGGTCAGCGCATTGTGCTCGTCCACGCTGGGGCCAGCGGCGTTGATCAACACCTTGGAACGGATCTCGAAGGTCGTGCCATCCATCACGTTGCGAGCCTTGGTGATCCATTCGTCCCCCTCACGCCGTGCGCCAAGGGATTCGACGTAGTTGGCCACTACGGCGCCATGATCGATGGCGCTGCGTATGAAGTTGAAGACGAAGCGCGCATCGTTGTCATGCAGGTAGGCGTCGGAATATTCGAAGCCTCCCACGCACTCCTCGGTATTGATGATCTCCTCCATGGCCTTGATCCGTGACGGCGACAGGAATCGAGGCATGCGGGTGAAGCCACTGCCCATCAACCAGTACAGCCAGCTCCCAGCCCACAGATAACGCGGGTGATAGCGGAACCCTTCGCCGACGGTGGTCAGGAAACGGATCTCCTGCACCGTGGAAGGGTAACTCTTGATCAGGTGATTGCGGCTCTTGCACAACTTGCGCACCAGGGCAAAGTCATAGCTTTCCATGTACTTGATGCCCCCCCAGACCAGATTGGAGGAATGCATGCTGGTGCTGCCCGCGAAATCGCCGCGATCGATCAGCGCCACCCTGACGCCCTTGCCCGCCAATGCGGCCGCCGAAGCGGCACCATTGATGCCGCCACCGACAATCAGGACATCGTAGGCCCTGTCGGAAAGCTTGCGAAGATTGTTCTGACGAAGTTGCATGTGCGGCCCTTCTCAAAGCAAAGGCCCCGCTCGTTGCGGGGCCTTGGTCCCGTTCGAGCAACCGGTTCCCTCTTTCTCGCGAAAGACTCTGGAGAGCGGGCCGCGAACGACCCGCTCGAGCGTCATCAGCGCGTGCCGGCAGCCATCCACTCTTCCATCATCTGGTCGTAGGGAACGGTAGTACCCTGCGGCATCTCGTCGTCGAGTTTGGCTTTGGGGGAACCGGGCTGCGACAGCCAGTACTCCGGGCTCTCCTCGCCGTTGAGCGCCGGCGCGTAGTTCTCGAAGACCTTAGCCCGAGCCAGGCGCAACATGATGTTGTCGAGATCGCCAGCCAGGTTGTCCAGCGCCTCTTGAGGCGTGATATCGCCACTCACGGCGGGTGCCAGGTTCTGCCACCACAGCGGTGCCATGCGCGGATAGTCAGGCACGTTGGTACCGGTGGGTGTCCAATTGGACTCGTTGGGGCTGCGATAGAACTCCACCAACCCACCTAGCTGGGGGGCCAGTTCGGTCATCTCGTCCGAGAAGATGTCGGAGCGGCGAATCGGCGTCAGGCCAGCGATCAGCTTCTCCAGCGACACCGTCTTGGCCGTGGTGAACTGGGCGAACAGCCAGGCCGCGGTGCGGCGATCTTCCGGGGTCGATTTGAAGAAGGTCCAGGAACCCACGTCCTGATAGCCGACCTTCATGCCATCTTCCCAGTAGGGACCAACCGGCGATGGGGCCATGCGCCATTTGGGATTGCCCTCTTCGTCGGTGACCGCCACATCGGGGCTGACCATGTCGGCGGTAAAGGCGGTATACCAGAACATCTGCTGAGCGATGTTACCCTGCGCCGGCACCGGTCCGGCCTCGCCAAAGGTCATGCCCTGGGCTTCGGGGGGTGCATAGTCGCGCAACCACTCGACCATCTTGGTCACGGCGAACACCGCAGCCGGCGAGTTGGTCGCGCCACCGCGGCTGACACTGGCACCCACCGGGCGGCTCTGCTCATCGACCCGGATACCCCAGTCATCCACCGGGTTGCCGAACGGCACGCCGGCACTGCCCATGCCAGCCATGGACAGCCAGGAGTCATGGAAGCGCCAGCCAAGCGAAGGGTCGCGGCGTCCGTAGTCCATGTGTCCATAAACCCTTTGGCCGTCGATCTCGCCGACATGCTCGGTGAAGAACTCGGCGATATCCTCGTAGGCTGTCCAGTTGGTGGGCACTCCGAGATCGTAACCGTAGATATCACGGAACTGTTTCTGCAGGTCCTCGCGCTGGAACCAGTCGTAGCGGAACCAGTAGAGGTTGGCGAACTGCTGATCGGGCAACTGGTAGATGCTGCCATCGGGTCCCGTGGTGTACTGAAGGCCGATGAAGTCATCCAGGTCCAGGGTCGGAAGCGTATAGTCGGCCCACTCGCTCTCCATCGCTTCGGAGAGATTGATGGTGGCGCCATAGCGGATATGGGTGCCGATGGCGTCCGAGTCATTGACGTAGGCATCGTAAATGTTGCGCCCTGACTGCATCTGGGTCTGCATGTTATTGACCACATCACCTTCGCCGATGATGTTGTGAGTCACCTCGATGCCGGTCAGCTCGGTAAAGGCCTTGGCCAATACGTCTCGCTCGTAGACGTGAGTGGTCAGTCCCTCCGCCACGGTATTGATCTGCATGCCACGGAAGGGCTCGGCCGCCTTGGCGAACCACTCCAGTTCGGCTATCTGCTCTTCTCGCGAAAGGGTCGAGCGTGGAAAGACCTCGTCCACCAGGCGTTCGATGGTGGCTCGGGTATCATGCTCGTCGGCATGCAGTGAGCCACTCGCCAGAATCATGCTGGCGGCCAATAGAGAGAGTCGCATTTTTGTCGCTTTCATGATGACCTCTTCGTGAATTGTGGTTCGTCCCTGATGAAACAGCTCCATGATCGTGATTCAGCCCCAGCGCATCAGTACCAGCATCCAAAGCACCGACACTCCCAGAGCCAGCCAGATGCTCAGCGGCGTGAAGCCCACTACCACCAGATGGAGATAAGCGGCGGACAACAAACCAATGAACAAGCGGTCACCGCGAGTGGTGGCGATAGGCAGAAAGCCCTTGCGCTCGACCGAGGGAGAGACCACTTCCCAGGCTGTCATCCCGGCCAGCAAGGTGGCGATGGTGGCGAAAAAGATTGCCGTGGGCAGCGTCCAGACCATCCAGGACATGGCGTTTCCTCCCTTCAGGTACGGCCCAGGGCGAAGCCCTTGGCGATGTGGTTGCGAACGAAATAGACCACCACGATGCCCGGCAGGATGGTCAGCACCCCAGCAGCCGCAAGCGTGCCCCAATCGATACCCGAAGCCGTGGAGGTCCGCGTCATTACCGAAGCGATCGGCTGGGCATTGGTGGATGTCAGCGTACGAGCCAGCAGCAGTTCCACCCACGAGAACATGAACAGGAAGAACAGCGTCACGCCGATACCTGAACGAATCATGGGAATGAAGATCTTGACGAAGAACTTGGGGAAGCTGTAGCCGTCGATGAAGGCCGTTTCGTCGATCTCCTTGGGCACGCTGCTCATGAAGCCCTCGAGAATCCACACCGCCAACGGAATGTTGAACAAGCAATGGGCCAGCGCCACGGCAATATGGGTGTCGAAAAGTCCCACCGTGTAATAGAGCTGGAAATAGGGCAGCAGGAACACCGCGGGCGGTGCCATCAGGTTGGTCAGTAGCCAAAAGAACAGATGCTTGTCACCGATGAACTGATAGCGACTGAAGGCATAAGCTGCCGGCAACGCTACCATGATGCTGATCAGCATGTTCATCAGTACATAGGTGATGGAGTTCACATACCCCATGTACCAATTTGCATCGCTGAAGATATTGGCATAGTTCTCCAGCGTGAAGTCCTGGGGCCAGAACGTCAGCTCGCCAAGGATCTCACTGTTGGTCTGGAAGGACATGTTCAGCAGCCAGTAGATCGGTAGCATCACGAAGACGATATAAACCATCATCAGTACCCTGGAGCGGGTATGCGAGGGGCGTTTTGCCACCTTGATGACGGGCTTCGCTTGGCTTTGAATCGTGGCCTGGACGGGCTTCGCTTGGCCTTCGACCGTGACCTGTCCAGGTACCGCCTGCGTTGCCGAACGGGTGGAATCATTCATCTCAGGCCCCTCCGTCTTTCTTGTCTTTTTGCATGTTCATGATGGCGGTGTAGAACACCCAGCTGACCAGCAAGATGATCAGGAAATAGATCAACGAGAATGCCGCCGAGGGTCCGACATCGAACTGAGCGGTAGCCATGATGGCCAGCGCCTGACTGAGGAAGGTGGTCGAACTGCCTGGGCCTCCGCCGGTCAGCACGAAGGGCTCGGCATAGATCATGAACGAGTGCATGAAACGCAGCAGGATGCCGATCACCAGCACGTTGGTCAGCTTGGGTAGTTGGATATAACGGAAGATCGCCCAGCGTGAGGCACGGTCGATGCGCGCCGCCTGATAATAGGCCTCGGGAATGGCCCGCAAACCGCTGTAACAAAGCAGGGCGATCAGCGGCGTCCAATGCCATACGTCCATGATGACGATGGTGATCCAGGCATCCAGCGGGCTGCGGGTGATGTTGTAGGAATAACCCAATTCGCGCAGGCTCCAGCCCATCAGGCCAATATCGCCCCGGGTGAATATCTGCCAGATACTGCCCACCACATTCCAGGGAATCAGCAGCGGCAGGGTCACCAGAATCAAGATCGCCGAAGCCTGCCAGCCCTTCTTGGGCATCAATAGCGCAATGCCGATGCCCAGCGGCACCTCAATGGCCAGGATGGTCAGCGAAAAGGCAAACTGGCGCCCCAGGGCACTCTGCAGCGTTGGGTCGTTGAGCATCTGCACGAACCACTCGGTACCGGTGAAGTACCGTGTCTGGGCGTCGAAGACGTCCTGCACCGAATAGTTGACCACCGTCATCAGCGGAATGATGGCCGAGAAGGCGACCAGCAGCAGCATGGGCAATATCAGCCACCACGCCTTGTTATTGCGCACCTTGTTATTCATGGTCTATCTCCACTCGGAATTCATCGACGTACAGGCCAACCCATTCATCGGGGAAACGGATGTAAGCGCTCTTGCTCGGCACCGGGCTGTCTTCGTCGATACGCGCCTTGAGGGCGATATCCCCCAGCCGCAACGACAAGATGGAATAGGTGCCAAGATCCTGGACGTCCTCAACCACGGCCTCGATACCGGCTTCCACCGGCGTGCCATGCACCTCGACGAATTCGGGGCGAATGCCCAGCCTGACATTGTTGGAACGCGCCCTGGCGACGGCGTCATGTATTCCTCGTCCAACCGGTATGACGGTGTCGTCGGCAATGACCTCGCCGTCTCTGACGCGGACATCGAAGAGGTTCATGCCGGGGCTGCCGATGAAGTAACCAACGAAGGTGTGGGCGGGACGCTCGAAGAGTTCCCGGGGTGTGCCGAATTGCACCACTTGCCCCTCGTACATCACCGCGATCTTGTCGGCGAAAGTCGACGCCTCCAACTGATCGTGGGTCACGTAGACCATGGTGATGTTGAAGCGCTGATGGATCTCCTTGAGCTTGCGGCGCAGTTTCCACTTGAGCTGGGGGTCGATGACCGTAAGCGGCTCGTCGAACAGGATCGCCGAGACGTCGTCACGCACCAGCCCCCGCCCCATGGAAACCTTCTGTTTTTCGTCGGCAGAGAGATTCTTGGCCTTGCGCTTGAGCTGAGGAGTGAGGTCGAGTACGTCGGCGACCTCCAGCACCCGTTCATGGACCTTGTCCGCGGGTGTCCCCACGTTGCGCAGCGGGAAGGCGAGATTGTCATACACCGTCATGGTGTCGTAGATCACCGGAAACTGGAAAACCTGGGCGATGTTGCGCTCCTCGGGTGGCAAGGCGTTGACCACCTGGCCGTCGAAGAGAACCTCGCCGCTGGATGGTTCCAGCAGCCCGGAAATGATGTTGAGCAAGGTCGACTTGCCACAGCCGGAGGGTCCCAGCAAGGCATAAGCGCCACCCTGCTGCCAGACATGCGTCATTTCACGGATCGCGTAATCCTCGGGCGAACCAGGGTTCGCCAGATAGGAATGCGCCAGGGATTTGAGAGCGATTTCTGCCATGTCACACTCCAGAGAGACGCGAAGGGATATGCACTACGGTTCCCTGCCGATCGAAGGCATACACCTTGTGAGTGGGGAAATAGACCGTGATCCGTTGATCGACCTCGAACTCGTGGACCCCAGCCAGGTGCACCACCATATGAAAGAGGTCGTTGCTGACGTGCAGGAAGGTCTCCGAGCCACTGATCTCCGCCAGGTCGACTTTCACCTGCAGTTCCAGGTCGTCATCGGCCTGAGGCGTCAACGATAGGTGGGAGGCACGCACACCGAACTGATACTCGCCCGGCGCCAGGGTTCGCAGGTCGTCGTTGAGCGGAAAGTGAACGCTCCTGTCGAAAGTGATTTCCGAACCGGAGACCAACCCCCGGACCACATTGATCGGTGGCTCCGAGAACATCTCGGCAGTGAGGATATCGCGGGGACGATGATAGACGTCCTCGGTGCGGCCATATTGCAGTAACCGTCCCTCGTGAAGCACTGCGGTGTTACCGCCCAGCGCCAATGCCTCACCCGGCTCGGTGGTGGCATAGACGGCGATGCAATTGCGTGCACTGAACAGCGCCCGCAGTTCCTCGCGAAACTCCTCGCGCAGCTTGTAATCCAGGTTGACCAGAGGTTCGTCGAAGAGAATGACATCGGCATCCTTGACCAGGGCACGCCCCATGGCGGTGCGTTGCTGCTGACCACCGGAAAGTTCGAGAGGATAGCGCTCGAGCAGATGCTCGATATGCAGCATCTCGGCGGTCTCGCGCACTCGTCGGTCAATCTCGCGTTTATCGACACGCGCCAGCTTGAGCGGCGAGGCAATGTTTTCGTAGACCGTCAAGCTCGGGTAGTTGATGAACTGCTGATAGACCATGGACACGTTGCGATGGCGAACCGAAGTCCCCGTCACATTGTGACCGTCCACCAGGATACGTCCACGGGTCGGTTGCTCCAGGCCAGCCATCAAGCGCATCAATGTCGTCTTGCCAGCCAGGGTTCGCCCCAGCAACACATTGAAGGAGCCCGGTGCCAGGTCCAGAGTGACATCATCGATGTGGGTGGCACCGTTGACCACGTGCGTGATGTTTTCAAGGATCAGAGACATGGCTATCTCGTTGTCATCGTTGGTTATACAGTGGCGTAAGCCGGGGATACGACGATTCGGCGCGGATATAACGAATCGCTAGCGGGGCCGTACCGGAGGGTCGCCCAGTTGGCGAGAGAGGGGGTGCTCAAGCGTGCCATGGTTAATACCTTTGTATTGTCTTTGTGGAAGGCGAAGGCTCAGACATGTTCGTTTTCAAACAAAAGCAAACAAAAATGTTCGTTTTCGATAATGAAGGCTAGCGTACCCCATGGTGGGCTTCAATCGCTTTTTCGCCTCGACGACTCATACCATAGTCTATGAACCACGGGCATATAAGCGAGTATATGCGGCAGGGTATCGGGGCTAACAGATGAGGGATTCGCCACGCTTCAAGCGAATTCAGGCCATACGCCTATGTTCGATTGGCTTTTCGAGACAGGGCCACTGTTTCGTTTTCGATCATCCGTGATCTTGGAACACTCACGGGTGTGGCGGAGGGCATCGATCGAAGCGTCGCAAAAAGATGGGCGAGTGCAGGCAGTTTCGGACAACGCCTAAGCACGCTTGCGTAGCCACCAGCCATGCAACACACCCGGCAGATAGCCGAGCAATGTCAGGAGGATATTGACCCAGAAGTGGCGGCCCAACCCGGCTTGCAGGTAGACGCCTAGCGGCGGCACGAGAAAGGCTGCCACCGTGAGCGCCGTATTCGAGCTACCCGTGTGCGTTTCCGCCCTTGCCGGTTCCCTGGCAGATACGTTCACTGGCTGTCTTGGTGATGTCAGCGGAAGCTTTCCCTCCCAGTGCCCGACGCTGTCATCGCTATCGGGGCGATAATGCAGATGGGCCTCGGTATCGATCTTCTGCTGCAGTTCGTCAGCACCTGCCGCCAAATCCTCGTGATAGCGTTCCCAATCCTCCCAGTCATGGGGAGTGCCGGTTCTCGGGCGATGCTGCCCCGCTTCGCGGGCTCGGGACCAAGCTAGTTCCTCTAACGTATTGGGCTTGTCCTTTTCCTTGTCCCCGTCCTTGTCAAGGCGAACGCCTTTCCGGGCCAGATATTCACGTGCGTCCATCGGGCACCCTCCCGCTCTCGCCTACCCCACACTCATCATTAATTTCTATTGCCGGATTATATTCATTCAAATTCATGTCGATCCGCCGCTTGGGGATACTGACGTCCTTTTCATTTCAGTCATTTGAGGCACAACTCACTTGTCGACACCGGCTACCCGGTTCGAGTCGACGTTGCGCCTCGGGGTTCCCCATCGTCATCACATAGGACATAGAGGAGTTCGGATGCTGATCGCCGGAACTGCGGGCCGGACACCGGCGCGCCCCATTGGCGATCGTATTCAGCGATCCACAGATGGCAACCATCGGACTCAGCTATGCTGAACTGGAGAGACGCTATGGCGCTTGTGAATTCGAGGCGGGGCTACGTACCGCACTGCGTGACCTCAACGCCAACCTGCAACTGGGGCCAGCCATCGTCGAGCGTTGCATGGAATGCGGTCCCGGCGATTGAGGTATCGCCGGCCATGCAAGCGCCATGGTCGAGGTCCATAATGGACTATGTCCTCTGGCAGAAGGAGAATCGCCATGCCTAACAAGGCGCCCACCATCGTTCGCGACATCATGTCGCGTGACTGTTACCGCGTAAGTGGCAACACATCGGTAACCACCCTGGTCAAGGGATTGGCACTGCATCGCCTGCCCGGGGCTCCGGTGGTTGATGGCCGTGATCACTTGATCGGCTTCATCTCCGAGCAGGATGTCCTGGGCAAGGTACTGGAAAGTGCCTACCTCAATGACGAGCCCCCACTAGTCAAGGAGCTGATGCGTCACGAGGTGCTAGCGGTGTCGTCCACCAAGAGCATCACGGACCTGGCCCAGGAAATGCTCGGCACCAAGCCCAAGGTCTATCCGGTGGTGGAACAAGAGCGTCTGGTAGGGATCGTCACCCGGCGTGATGTACTCAGTGCGATTCTCAAGATGCGCACCGGGAACTGAGCCCACTCCTTCCTGAGGCAAAGGCCTCGGCAGTGCCGGGGCTACCGCCCCTTCCATCGCTTCGACAAGCGCACAAGAAAAAGCCGCCAGGCGAAGACACCTGGCGGCACAAGGATCGAAACTGCAAGCTTGACGCAATAGACGGAGCGACTGCTATCACCCGCGAAAAATTGCGCTTGCGTCCTTTGTGACCACAAAATGCCGAAAAGTTCTCAGTATCCGGCAAAGTTTTTTTCGGTGGTCAGCCGAAAAAGAGCCCACGGCTCCAGCGGGAACAGAAAAACAAGGGCTTACCGGGGTTGAGTGATTATCTTCGCGAGACGGCTTGCTTTCGATAACCCATTGGATTTACTATCGAAACCGCATTGCGGGTGTAGCTCAATGGTAGAGCAGAAGCTTCCCAAGCTTAAGACGAGGGTTCGATTCCCTTCACCCGCTCCATCCTTGCCGACGGGGCGACACGGCAACCACCTCACCGGCTTCATCACCAAGGTGCTGGTCATGGCACTGTTCCTGCTAGTCTTCGCCGTCTGCATGCTGGTCCTGTGTAGCGTGGTCGGCATCCTCATGCTATCCCGCACGCCTCGATACCGTACCGAACCCAAGGACCTGCTCGCGTTGTTCGACAAGGCCATCGACGGCAGCGTCGGCGAAACCGAATGGAATACCATCATCGGCTATCCCGTGCGCCATGACGACTATCTCGAGAACGTGCGTCGCCGTGCGCAGCACCTGATGGACGAACACGGACGGCCTTGGAGAGCAGCCAGGGGAGAACCCCTGATGTCTCCCGCGGGACGCGAGGAACTCGCCGCCCTGCGCGACCACTTGGCGGCTCACACCGCCCTGCGCGAGCAGCAACGCCAAGACGCTGAATGATGAATGAATAGCTGCCTTTATCGCACCCAAGCCATTACAATGGGCCATGCGCTTGCGTTCATGCCTGAGGTCACGTCATGTCCAGTGCCATCCGCCTGATCCCACTAGACAACACGACCAAACATCATGATCACGACTTCCACCAGATCGTGATCGGTCTCAATGGTCATGCCGAATTCGAGATCGAAGGGCTGGGTGGTTCCATTGCGTCGCTATCCGGCTGTATCGTGCCGGCCAATCATGTCCATTACTACGAGGGCATCGGCGAGAACCGGCAACTGATCCTCGACCTACCGGTCGACACACCCTCGCTGACCGGCCCACACCACGAGCTGTCCCGGCTCTTCGACGCACCACGTTTCTTCACCCTGGATGAACCGCTGCGCTTGTATCTCAACTTCCTGACCCAGGAATTGAGCCAACCTCATCATCGACACTCTCTCGCGCAGCGACAAGGGCAAGGCGACCTGCTTGCCGCCACCTTTCTGGGCTGCCTCCACGCCCGATTGCACCCTGACCTCCCCGCCAAGGGCACCAACCGCCTGAACCTCCAGGCGCTCGACCGTTTCATTCAGCGCCACCTCGCCGAACGCCTGACAGTTACCGACCTGGCGCGCTATGCCTGTCTCAGCGAAGCGCATTTCAGCGAATGCTTCCGCGCCCAAACTGGACTGACTCCCTATCAATACCTGTTGCGCCAACGCCTGGGAGCCGTGCGCCACCTGCTTACCTCGACCCGCCTGCCCCTGTCCGAGATCGCCGCACATACCGGCTTCGCCAACCAGAGTGCCCTATCACACGCTTTCCGGCGGAAATTTGGCCATCCTCCCAGCCAACTGCGACGCTCGGCCGACAAGACCGCCTCTCTGCTGCCAGCGAGCTCTTAACGACAAACTGGTTTTTTCCTAGACTAACGTCTAAGAAACCTCAACCGACTCCTCCATTTCCCGCGTTTTCGACAAATCCTGCCAAGGAATTGGCAAGACGACACAACCTTTCCCACTCTACATTCAGGCCCTCAACAAAGGGGGCGGCTCCGTCGAACAGTGGGGACGTCCACCCATCGCTATGGGGTAGTTACATGCTCAATGCCAACAACATGCTGGACAGCACCACCTGGAAACAGGATCTCGAGACGCTATTCACCCGTATCAGTGATCACTACATCGTCGACGAAGACGCCTTCGTCGCGGAACAAGTGAAACTTCTCGCCGCCGATGAGGAAGATTTCAAGCGCATCGCCGCCAAGACGGCCGAACTGGTGCGTGAAGTCCGCGATATGGATACCGCGGTGGATACCATCGATGAGCTGCTGCAGCAGTACAGCCTGGATACCCATGAGGGCCTGATGCTGATGTGTCTGGCCGAGGCCATGCTGCGCATTCCCGACAAGGCCACCGCCGACGCCCTGATCGAGGACAAGCTGGGCCCCGCCGACTGGAAATCGCACCTCGGGCAGAGCGAGTCCTGGTTCGTCAATGCCTCTACCTGGGGCCTGCTGATGACCGGTCGGGTGATCAACCTGGATCGACCCAAGGACGGGAAGCCGGCCAGTTTCATCAACAAACTGGTCAATCGCATGGGCGAGCCGGTCATTCGCCGCGCCATGTACGAAGCCATGAAGATCATGGGCAAGCAGTTC
The DNA here is from genome assembly GCF_014651875.1 of Litchfieldella qijiaojingensis. Lineage (GTDB taxonomy): Bacteria > Pseudomonadota > Gammaproteobacteria > Pseudomonadales > Halomonadaceae > Litchfieldella > Litchfieldella qijiaojingensis. The sequence goes on along the minus strand of NZ_BMXS01000011.1, from coordinate 77,939 downwards.
GTGCTGGGACGGGATATCGACGAAGCCCTGAAACGCTCCAGGCCCCTGTTCGACAAGGGATATACCTATTCCTACGACATGCTTGGCGAAGCGGCGCGCACACGAGCGGATGCCAAGCGTTACTTCGACGACTATGCCAACGCCATCGAGCGCGTCGGCAAGACCAGTGCGACACTTTCCGATCGCACCCCGGCACCATCGATTTCGATCAAGCTCTCGGCACTGCATCCGCGTTATGAATTCGGCCGGCGGACGCAGGTCCTCGAAGAGCTGGTGGCCAGCGTCAAGCAACTCGCCGCCATGGCCCGTGAGCGTGACGTGGCCGTGACCATCGATGCCGAGGAGGTCGACCGCCTGGAGTTGTCGCTGGAGGTCTTCCGCTCAGTGTTCGAAAGCGAAATCTGCCGCGGCTGGGGTCGCTTCGGACTGGTGGTACAGGCTTACTCCAAGCGTGCTCTGCCGGCGCTGCACTACCTGAACCGCCTCGCCGAGCAACAGGGCGACGAGATTCCCGTTCGCCTGGTCAAGGGCGCCTATTGGGACACCGAGATCAAGGAATCCCAGCAACTCGGGGTGGACGGCTATCCGGTCTACACGCGCAAGGCCAATACCGATGTGGCATACCTGGTCTGCTCGCAGTTCCTGCTGTCCGAGAACACCCGCGGGCGTCTCTTCCCGCAGTTCGCCACCCACAATGCCCATACCATCAGCGCCATCCTCGAGCTGGCCAATGAAGCCACCCGTGCCTTCGAGTTCCAGCGCCTGCACGGGATGGGCGAGGCTCTGTACGACGTCGCCCTGAAACGGGCGCCACAGGGTACCTATTGCCGCATCTACGCGCCGGTCGGTGCGCACAAGGACCTGCTGCCGTACCTGGTCCGTCGCCTGCTGGAGAACGGCGCCAACTCTTCCTTCGTGCACCAGCTCGTCGACCCGCGGGTTCCCGTGGAATCGCTGTGCGTGCACCCGGCGGAAACCCTCAAGCAGTACTCGACCTACGCCAACCCCAAGATTCCCTTGCCCAAGGACATCTACGGGCCGAAACGTCAAAATTCCAAGGGAGTGAACTTGAACATTCGCAGCCAGTACCAGCCGCTCATGGACGAGATGGCCGCCTTCATGGACAAGGAACACAACGTCAAGCCTCTGCTGGCCATCGAGGTAGCAGACGACCCCGCCAACACCCATGCGGTGCTGTGCCCCTTCGACCGTCGCGTCCGGGTCGGTAGCGTGCAGTGGACGACCAAGGCCCAGGCCAGTCAGGCCGTGGACGCCGCCTGGGCAGCGTTTCCGCGTTGGGATGCCACCCCCGTGTCCGAGCGTGCGGCGATCCTTCGTCGCCTGGCCGAGTTGATGGAATCCCACATGGCCGAATTGATGACGCTATGCTCGCGCGAGGGCGGCAAGCTGCTCACCGATGGCGTCGACGAGATTCGCGAGGCGGTGGACTTCTGCCGTTACTACGCCATGCGCGCCGAGGAACTGTTCGGCGATGCCACCCGTCTGCCCGGCCCCACCGGCGAATCCAACGACCTGATGCTGGCCGGCAAGGGCGTGTTTGCGGCGATCAGCCCCTGGAACTTCCCGGTGGCGATCTTCTGTGGCCAGATCATGGCTGCGGCAGTGGCGGGCAACACGGTACTGGCCAAACCCGCCGAGCAGACCTCACTGGTCGCCCACCGGGTCATCGAGCTGCTGTACGAAGCCGGCATGCCGCGCGACGTGGTCCAGTTGCTGCCGGGCGATGGTCCCACCGTTGGCAGCGTGCTCACTTCCGACCCGCGTATCACCGGGGTGGTGTTCACCGGCGGTACCGATACCGCCCAGATCATCAACCGCGCCCTGGCTGCCCGCGAAGGAGCCGCCCTGCCGACCCTAATCGCCGAAACCGGTGGCATGAACGCCATGATCGTCGACTCTACCGCGCTGCCCGAACAGGTCGTCGTCGACGTCATCCAATCGGCCTTCCAAAGCGCCGGTCAACGCTGTTCGGCCCTGCGCGTGCTCTATCTCCAGGAGGACGTGGCCGACCGCGTGATCGAGATCCTCAAGGGAGCCATGGACGAGTTGCACGTCGGTGACCCCCGCGACTTGGGCACGGATGTCGGCCCAGTGATCGACGAGGACGCTCGCAAGGGGCTCTCTGCGCATATCGAAACGCTCAAGGGTGAAGGACGCCTGGTAGCGGAGACCAAACTCGACCCGGCACACACTGCACATGGCACCTTCGTGGCACCGGTCGCCTTCGAGATCGATGGTATCGATGCCCTCGAACGCGAGCAGTTCGGTCCCATCCTGCATATCGTGCGCTACAAGGCCGAGGATATCGACGCGGTCATCGAGTCGATCAACGAGCGTCGCTATGGTCTGACCTTCGGCGTGCATAGCCGCAATGAATCCTTCGCTGAAGCCATTGCGCAGAAGATTCGGGTCGGCAACGTCTACGTGAACCGCAATATCATCGGCGCCGTGGTCGGGGTGCAGCCTTTCGGCGGTCAAGGGCTGTCGGGTACCGGTCCCAAGGCTGGCGGCCCGCACTACCTGCTGCGCTTTGCCACCGAGAAGACCCTGACCATCAACACCGCCGCCCTTGGCGGCAATGCCTCCCTGCTCGCGCTAGGCGATGACTGACCTGGTACGAACAGGCCGTCGGGCAAGGCACCTCGCCTTGCCCATCTGACGGGGGCGTACGAAACCACCTTGCCTGACCAATCACGGCAGGGGCATTTCGACGCCCGACAACAACAACCCCGAAAGGATGACCACCATGGTGCAAAACAACTTCTCCATTGGCTTCACCTTTGCCGTCTATCTGCTGGTCATGCTCGGCATCGGCATCGTGGCCTACAAACGAACCAACAACCTCTCTGACTACATCTTGGGCGGACGCTCGTTGGGTCCTTGGACCTCGGCCATCTCCGCCGGCGCCTCGGACATGTCCGGCTGGCTGTTGCTGGGTCTGCCCGGCGCAGCTTATGTCAGTGGCATCTCGGCAAGTTGGATCGCCGTGGGCCTGCTGGCTGGTACCTGGCTGAACTGGCTGGTCGTCGCCCGCCGTTTGCGCGTCTACAGCTTCCAAGCCAGCGACTCGCTTACCCTGCCCGAGTTCTTCGCGAACCGCTTCCGTGACAACACCCAGTTGCTGCGGGTGATTTCGGCAGTCTTCATCCTGCTGTTCTTCCTGTTCTATACCAGTTCGGGCCTGGTCGCCGGCGGGCGCTTGTTCGAAACGGTATTTGGCCTCGATTACACCGTGGCCGTCACCGTGGGAACGCTCACGATCATCGCCTACACCTTCATCGGTGGCTTCCTGGCGGTCTCCTGGACCGACCTGATCCAGGGCCTGATGATGGCCGCGGCACTGGCCATCGTGCCGATCATCGCTTTCGCCGACCTTGGCGGCGCCGGTGGTGCCGGTGCGGCACTGGCAGCCGAGAGCGACTTCATGCTGTCGTGGTTCCGCGATGCCTCCACCGGCGAGACGCTGACTACGATCGGTATCATCAGTTCATTGGCCTGGGGCTTGGGCTATTTCGGTCAGCCGCACATCCTGGCTCGCTTCGCCGCCATTCGCAGTGAAAAGGATATTCCTGCCGCCCGTCGCATTGCCGTGACCTGGTCAGGGCTGACACTGATCTGTGCCGTGGCCGTCGGCCTGTTGGGGGTGGGTTTCGTGTCCCGTGAACTGGGTGATGGCGAGACGGTATTCATGGTCATGGTCAACCTGATCTTCCATCCGGTAATCGCTGGCATCCTGTTGGCCGCGATCCTGGCCGCGATCATGTCCACCGCCGATTCCCAGTTGCTGGTCTCCTCCTCGGCCTTGACCGACGACTTCTACAAGGCACTGCTGCGCAAGGATGCTTCTCAGAGCGAACTGGTGTGGGTCGGCCGCTTCGCCGTCGTCGCGATCGCCATCATCGCCTATCTGCTGGCGCTCGACCCCGATGCCACGGTGCTGGACCTGGTGTCCTACGCCTGGGCCGGCTTCGGTGCCGCCTTCGGCCCCGCGCTGATCATGTCGCTGTTCTGGCGGCGCATGAACCAGTGGGGTGCGCTGGCTGGCATCATCGTGGGCGGCGTGACCGTGGTGGTCTGGGCCGAACTCTCCGGCGGTCTATTCGACCTCTACGAGATCGTGCCCGGAGTCATCTTCGCCTACATCGCCATCGTAGCGGTCAGCCTGGCCACCGAAGCACCGAAGAGCGAAATCACCGCTGAGTTCGATGCCTTGAGCCACGCCTGAAGCGACTACGACAATGACTGCCACGGGGCCGCCTGAGTGCGGCCCCGTGTTCGTTGAGATCAGTCACAGAGCTCGCCACAGTACCACCAGAGTAAAGAGCCCCAGCAGCCACCAGCAGGCAGGTTCGCCGAGCAGTCGGCGCGGCCAGCCCGGCCTGACCTTCAACCCTATCCCATGCATGAACCCTGCTCCCAGCGCCCAGGCCCCCAGCACAATCAGCGGCAGCCGTACCGGCATCGGTAGGGCACTGAGCAACTCGGGCTGCCACAGCAACCAGAGCGCCAACCAGGCCGAGACCGCCATCGACAGTAAAGGTGCCCAAGGCAGGCGACGTAACCGTTCATAGCGCATCGTCCGTTCTCTCCTTAGCCGGGAGCCATATCTCGCAGTAAAGAAGATTTTTCGAGGCACGGCGACCCCGCACTTTACAGCTTTACAACAGCTATACACCATAGCGCATATTTTATTCGACCTTAGTAAAAGCCCAATATCGTTACACCTCGATACACTGGCGTTATGGTACCTATCAACCTCATAACTTTTTTTAACGAGACTTAGGAAACACTGTTTCCTATAATGGCCTTGTCCAACTGATAGATGCCGACCATCCGGCCAGATGTGCGTATATCTGACGCACCAAGGAGTGACACATGAGTAAGATCAAATGGATGTCCGCAGCAGTGATCGCGGGTAGCTGTGTCTTCGCCGCTCAAGCTGCCATGGCTTATGGTGCCGGGGACTTCTTCGTTCGCGGTGGCTTTGCCAAGGTCGAGCCCGAATCCGACAACGGCCGGGCGCTGAGCCAGGATCTGGACGTCAGCGACGAGAATGGCTTCACCTATGGTTTCGGCTACCTGTTCCACGACAAGATCGGTGTCGAGCTCAACGGCACGGAAAAGTTCGAGCACGACCTGACCCTTGGTGGCGCGGATATCGGCAGCGTCGATCGCATGCCGGTCAACCTGTTGGTCAACTACTACCCGCTGGGTGGGCTGGATTCCCGCGTACAGCCCTATGTAGGCGCCGGTGTCAATTACACCCGTTTCTCTGGTGAGGAACTGTCGGGGTTGAATGTACGCCGCTCCTATGGCGCTGTGGGCCAAGTCGGCGTTGACTTGGCCGTGACCGAGAACTTCATGTTCAACGGCTTCGCCAACTATGCCGATGTGGACGCCGATGTACGGCTGAACGGCACGGAAGTCGGCGAGGCCAAGGTCGACCCGCTGACCATCGGCGGAGGCGTCACTTTCCGCTTCTAGGCCATGAGTGCCACAAAGCGCAACAGCCCGCCATGACGGCGGGCTTTTTCGTGCTTCGGCAACCAACCGCCAATCAACGTGGATTGTGGCGCGACAGACCAAGCACGGCGAGAGTGGCATCGTCGAGACCATCGATGGCATCCACCCTCCTCAGCCGGGCGTGATACTCCGCCGAAAGGAAGGGTTCGCCGGCCAGCAGGTGGGCAAGATACTCTCGCGCCGGTTTGAGCGCGGGACGTATACGCTCGGAGACGGCGATATACACCCAGGCCTCGACCGGCCCATGCTCGGTGACGATGGTGCGACGTTGACGTCGATAGTCGTGAGGAAACCCTTCGAAGGGATCCATCAGCTCGATCTGCGCCGGTTCGCACAACCGAAACAAAGCTCCCTCGACCCGCTTCCCGGGGCAACTCGCCACATTGGCATGCGCGATTCCGGGAATCCGCGACGCCTTGTCGAAACGCAGTTCATGGTCTTCCAGGATTCCGGCCATGACGCTCTCGGTGGCACCGATGCGCGCTTCGACCCGCGCCGGGTTCATGTTACTGCCATAGGCGAAATAATAGGGCATTGGCTGTCGCTGACTAATTCTCGGAGATGACGCGGTCGACTTCTTCGATGGCTTTGACCACCAGCAACAACGTGCTGGCCTTGACTTGGGATTGCTTGAGATAGACCTCGGCTGCGGGCGCTACCTGACAGGTATCCGGCAACGGCGCTTCGGCCTCGATCAGCTCATCAAGGCGTGCGATGAACACGAAACGCAACCACTGGGGTAGATCCATGGTATCGACGCAGAACGGCTGCTCGCTGTCGAAGGCCTCCACCGGCGGTTGTGGCATCTTCCACATGTCGGTTGCCTTCATGGTCGCTTCCAGGCGCCGCAGGGCCTCATCGAGTTGCTGATGAACGCTCATGATGTCTCCATGGATGGTACTTGGTGTCATTATCCCGGCTCGATGCCACCTTGACCACCCCGGGTAATGCACAGGGCAAAGCTCCCGATTCACAGAAACCCTGAACCAGCTTGTGGATAACCGCTGGAAAAGCGTCGCAGCCCTAGAAGGCATGCTGGCTGACGGCTTCCGTTCATTTTTTGACCACCGCCCACCACATTCCCCTACCCTGAGGGCATGTGCCCAACTACTGACAAATCGCCCACCTCCGGGGTACAGTGCGCGGTTCAAGACCGAGAAGACGATATGCAGCCGATCCATACACTCCACGACTTCTTCATTCGCAGCGGTGCCCGGGTGCATCTCTATCACCTGGGACGGCGCGTCATACCTTGTTCGCTCGACACGCTGGCTGCTTTCGAGAGCGGCGAGCAACCCTGGCCCTACCCCTGGCAGGGCCAGGCACGACTAGCCTGCGTGTTCACCCTGGGTGATGCTCCCGACCCCTTGACCTGGTTTCTAGCCCTGCCGCTGGATGAGCAAGGGTGCCTCGTACCTGCACCGCGTGATGCCTTCGTGCAGCGCCTGCTGGAAACGCTGGGCCGCAGCGTGGAACCCACGGCTCAGGACACCACCCCCACGGATAACCTGATGAAGGACAATCCACTGGCCTTCACACCTCCCTTGCCTTTCCAGGCAGTGATGCATGCTCGAGCAAGTCAGGCCTTCGATCGCCCGGCCAGCCAGCACCTGGAATTGGTCGAGGCGTATCTCGCCGGCGAGCAGAATGACGATCAGTGGCCGGCGCTGGGGCTTCAGGGGTTGGCCGACTTCGCGATACGTCATGACAGCGAGCAGGAGACGATGCTGGCACACCGCCTGCCGCGGTTGCCCATCGAGGTCCTGCGTTCGCTGTGCTTTTGTCTCGAGCATGTCACCATCGACATCCCCTTGACGAAAGCGCTGCGGGAATGCGGGGAACGGGCTGCCCACAACGGCGACCTGGAAACTCTATGCGCCTGCGTGCGCGCCGTGGGCGCAGGGCCCGACGAAGAAGTCGGCGCCTGGTTCGACGAATTGCTCGGCGACCCGCATGCCTGCGGCCCCGACCTGCTGGCGGCGATGGCCGCACGCGGCTGGGAGCATCTCGAAGACGATCGACGGCTGCCCCTGTTCCTGCAACGCCTGGCCGAACATCCCCAGGCAGACTTCTCCGCCCTGGCTCGAGACCTGGCCCTGATTCCTCGGCTCCGCCTGCCGCTATTGATGTGTCTGCGCGAGGCCCCGGCGGACTCGGCCATCGGCCGACGACTCGCCCCACTCCACCGTCAGTGATGGATCATCCTCAATGAAAGCATTGCCTTATCAGGTCAAGGCCGTGATCGGCCGCCGCGAAATGGTCACTCTGCCCGAGCTCGGCCTGACGCTGTGCTGCAAGGCCGACACCGGCGCGCGCACCTCGTCGCTGCATGCCGAGGACATCGAGTCTTTCGAGGAAGAGGGCCTCCTGTGGGTAAGGTTCATCACTCGCGGTGGTGGACCTGACAGCCCCGCTCACCCTCTCAAGTTGCATCTGCATGATCGTCGACGCGTCACCAGTTCCAATGGCCAGGGCGAATGGCGCTATGTGATCCGTACCCGCTTGGAACTCGGCGAGTTGGCGTTCCCGGTGGAGCTCACCTTGGCCGACCGTCGCAACATGCGTCATCCCATGTTGCTCGGCCGACGCGCCTTGCGTCGCCTGCTGGTCGCGCCGGGCACCGCCTTCCTGCACGGCGAACCCTGACCCGGACGCCCCACGTCGTCCCGAGGACGGAGAAAGACATGCATATCGCCCTGCTATCGCGTAATCGCAACCTGTATTCCACCCGCCGCCTGATCGAGGCCGCCGAACACCGTGGGCATAGCATCCGGGTCGTGGATACCCTGCGCTGCTACATGAACATCGCTTCGCACCGCCCCTCGATCCACTACAAAGGAGCGGAACTCGAGCCTTTCGACGCGGTGATTCCCCGCATCGGCGCTTCGGTCACCTTCTATGGCTGCGCGGTACTGCGCCAGTTCGAGATGAAAGGCACCTACGTTCTCAACGACTCGGTGGCCATTACCCGCTCGCGCGACAAATTGCGCTCGTTGCAGTTGTTGTCGCGCAAGGGGCTGGGGCTGCCGATCACCGGTTTCGCCCATTCGCCCGATGACATCCCCGATTTGATCACCATGGTCAAGGGCGCACCGCTGGTCATCAAACTGCTGGAAGGCACCCAGGGCATCGGTGTGGTGCTTGCCGAGACCAATCAGGCTGCCGAGAGCGTGATCCAGGCCTTCATGGGCATGAAGGCCAATATCATGGCCCAGGAGTACATCAAGGAAGCAGGTGGCGCCGACATCCGCTGCCTGGTGATCGGTGACAAGGTGGTCGCTTCCATGAAACGCCAAGCCGCCGATGGCGAGTTCCGCTCCAACCTGCACCGTGGCGGCAGCGCCAGCGTGATCCGCATCACTCCCGAGGAACGCTCCACGGCGATTCGTGCCGCCAAGGCCATGGGGCTTAGAGTTGCCGGGGTCGATCTGTTACGCTCAAATCATGGTCCGGTGATTATGGAAGTCAACTCCTCACCGGGCCTGAGGGGCATCGAAACCGCAACGGGCAAGGACATCGCCAGACTGATCATCGAGCATATCGAGAAGAATGCCGCCTTACCGCGCAAGACGCCCACCAAGCCCAAGGGCTGATCGCTCGAAAAGCGGTCAAACTTGCAAAAATGGCAAATTTCTTGGTCGCGGGGGTAGCAAAACAGTGTTCTCCCCCGCACAATCAGCGTCACCGGAGGAGGTGACCGCTCATGTTTCTCGATAATCGCCAAGTGGCGATGGACAGCGTCTTGGAAGCGCTGGCCGACAGCCTCGACTATTTCCAGGACAATCTCGAGCGCCTGCGCCCATCGTTGCGCGAAACATTGAAGCCACATTACGAGGCTCGCAGCGAGGCGATGCATGAGCTACAGGAATTGGCCAAGAAGCATCTTCGCATGCTGCCCCGCGATGCCGATGTCGAACGCGATGACTACCTGTGGCTGTGGAGCCGCCTGAAGAGCTTCGTCGGCAACGACAGCCAGGTGCTGATCGGCGAGTTGCTCGAGCAGGAACGCGTGCTGATGCAAGCCTTGGCCACGCTGTACACCCATCCGCTGCCGGACCCCATCGAACCGGTCATCGAGCGCTGCTGGAAGGGCTGTCGGGCCCTGATCCGCGAACTCTACAAGCTGCAGAAACGGCGTCGCTGAGTCGCACCACCCTCTTCAGTCGGATGGCTCCAGGGTTTCATAACGCGGAGGCCTGGGAGCCGGGCGGGGAGCGATCTGCAGCGGCTCTTCAGGTCCCAGAAAGTAGGGCTGGCGCTGCCACAGGTACAGATCGCCCAGAGTCGCTACCCGCGCCAACCACTCCCGAGCCTGCAGGCGCCAGACCCCCGCCACGTGCTCCGTGGGCACCGCGCATCCCGTGACCTCCAGTCCCAAGGCATCGGCGATGAACATGGCACGTGGCAGATGCCATGCTTGAGTGATCAGCATCGCGCGTTCGACTCCGAAGATGTCTCGCGAGCGCATCAGGGTGTCGAAAGTGCTGAATCCGGCGTAATCCAGTGTCATGTCCACATCGCGCACGTTCCGTCCACGCAAATCACGCCACATGGTCACCGGCTCGTTGTAGAAGCGCGTGCGGTTGTCGCCGGACAATAACAGGTGCTGAACGCGCCGCGCCCCGATCAGCTGCGATGCGGCGCTCATGCGCGCCTCGAAATGCGGATTGCGGCCACCGCCGCGACTCCAGTGCGAAGTGCCAAAGACGATCCCCACTGGAGCGGTGCTACACGTCAGGAGATCATACTCGATGCGCGACTGGGTCTTGTCCAGTACCCAAAGATTGGCACCCACAAACAGCAATGTCGCCAGAAGCGCAACGACTCCCAGCGACATCAATAACCTCTTCAGCAGTTTCTGCAGCATCTGCCGCATCCGCCTTCCTCACTTACGGCTGGAGCTGCTAGAACATGCCCAGCTCGAGCCGAGCCTCTTCGCTCATCATCTCACGACTCCAAGGCGGATCGAAGACGGTTTCCACGTGGACCCTGGCGATTTGCGGCGCGCCAAGAATCTTGTTACGGGCATCGGCGGCGATCACTTCCCCCATACCGCATCCCGGAGCGGTCAGGGTCATGCGAATGGTCACGATACGCTCGCCAGACAACAGTCGCTCGATGCGGCACCCATAGACCAGGCCCAGATCGACGATGTTGACCGGAATCTCGGGATCGTAGCAAGTGCGCAACTGATCCCAGACGAACTGCTCGATTTCGTCTTCACTGGCATCCTCGGGCAGTGACGGGCGAGGCAATGCCTCCAACCCCAAGGCATCGAGGTTGGCTCCCTCGATCAGGAACAACCGTCCTTCAAAGGCTACGCTTACTGAACTGCCCTTGGCCTGCATCACCGACACCACACTGTCCTCAGTCAGTGTCACGGTCTTGCCGAAGGGGATGGAGATTGCCTCCACATCCCGCTGCAGCGGTAGTTCCTGGCCTTTGTAGAGCCCTTCGATCTGCTCCATGGCTGCCATTCACACTCCTCCGCTACGTGACTTCAACGAACCATGCCGATTACCCGCTCGAGAGCATCGACGAAGATGTCGATCTCCTCGGGGGTGTTGTAAGCGGCGAAAGACGCCCGGCAAGTGGCATCGACGCCGAAGTGCGTCAACAGCGGCTGAGCACAGTGATGGCCGGTACGGATTGCCACACCCAACTGGTCGATCAGCAGACCGATATCCTGGGAGTGGGCACCGTCGACCACGAACGAGATCACACCGGCCTTGTGCGGTGCCGTGCCGAGGATACGCAGACCATCGACAGCCACAAGTCGTTCGGTGGCATGGGCCAGCAACTGCTGCTCCCAGCCGCCAATCAGCTCCAGGCCGATCCCGGACACCCACTCCAGCGCCTTGCCAAGCGCGATCACCTCGGCGATCGCCGGGGTACCGGCCTCGAAGCGATGAGGAATGTCGGCGAATGACGTCCCGGTATCGAAGGACACCGTCTTGATCATCTCGCCACCGCCTTGCCAGGGCGGCATCGCCTCGAGCAGCGCCGCCTTGCCATATAGAGCACCGGCACCTGTGGGTCCATAGACCTTGTGGCCGGAGAAGGCGTAGAAGTCGGCATCGATATCTTGCACATCGATCGGCTCGTGAGGTGCTGCCTGAGCTCCATCGATCAGGATCAGAGCGTCATGCGCATGCGCGATGCCAGCCAGTTCCTTCACCGGATTGATGGTGCCGAAGGCATTGGACACGTGATTGACCGCCACCAGGCGCGTGCGCTCGGTGAACAGGTCACGGTAAGCGTCCAGGTCCAACACACCACGCTCGTCTACCGGGATCACCTTGATCACGATGCCCAACTGCTCGGCAAGCAACTGCCAGGGCACGATATTGGAATGGTGCTCCATCAGCGACACCAGCACTTCGTCGCCTGCCTTGAGGTTGGCACGTCCCCAGGCATTGGCCACCAGGTTGATAGCTTCAGTGGTACCGCGGGTGAAGACGATCTCGCGCCGTTCGCGAGCATTGAGGAAAGCGCGTACCGTCTCGCGGGTTCCCTCGTAAGCCGCTGTGGCCTCGTCCGCCAAGGTGTGCAATCCGCGGTGGATATTGGCGTTGTAGCGCCGGTAGTAATCGTCGAAAGTGGCGATCACCTGCCGTGGTGTCTGGCTGGTGGCGGCATTATCCAGATATATTAGCGGATAGCCATGAACCTTCCGCTCCAGAATCGGGAAGTCAGCGCGCACCTTCACCACATCAAGGGTCAGCTCCTTGAGGGCTGTCATAATCATTCCTCCCCAAGCGCAACCGCGGTTTCGACCAGACCAGACAAGTTGAAGCGCTCGGGCAACTTGCCGGCCACCGCCAGTTCGACCCGTTCGGCCACGGCATCGAGCTTGACCGCCTCCATGACCTCGCCGGCGAAGGCCAGCGTCAGCAGGCCGCGGGCTGTCTGCTCGTCGATGCCACGGGTGCGCAGGGCATAGATCGCTTTCTCGTCGAGTTGGCCGGTGGTCGCACCATGCGAGCATTTGACGTCGTCGGCGTAGATCTCGAGCTCCGGCTTGGTATCGATCTCGGCGCGATCGGATAGCAACAGATTGGCGTTGTTCTGGTTTGCCTCGATCTTCTGGCTATCGCGCTTGACGATGACCTTGCCGTTGAACACGCCACGCGCGCGGTCATCGAGAATGCCCTTGTAGTTCTCCTCGGAGAAGGTACGGGGCGCGTTGTGATTGACCAGGGTATGGTTATCGACATGCTGCCGCCCCTGGGCGTAGAACAAGCCATAGTACTGGGTTTCGGCCCCCTCGGCGTTGAGGTCGGTGACGATGTCGTTTCTCACCAATGCCCCACCCAGGTTGAGATTGAACGACGTGAAACGGCTATCGCGTCCCTGGTCGACGTGCAGGCTGGAGATGTGCAGGTCGCCAAGCGGCGCTTCCTGCAGCTTGTAATAGGTCAGAATCGCCCCACGCTCGAGCAGCGCTTCCGATACCAGGTTGGTGAAGTTGGCCGCCTCGGCTTCGCCCACATGATGTTCGAGCACGGTGGCCTCGCTGCGCGCCCCAGCCTCGATCAAGACACGTGGATGGCTCATCACCGGTTGTTCATGGGCTCGCGACAGGAACTGCAAGATGATCGGTTTCTCCACCACCGTTCCCGGTGCGAGCCGAATCACTGCGCCCTCTTCGGCGAATGCGGTATTGAGCGCGGCGAAGGGTGAGAAATCGACACCAGCCAAACGCCCCAGTACCGCTCCGACCGCTTCATGGTTGGCTTCCAGAGCTTCGGTCAACGGCTCGATGGTCACACCCTTCGGCAATTCGGACAGGTCCGACAACGGCGCGGAGAAGATGCCGTCGACGAAAGTCAGGCGCAATGCCTCGATGGGCAAGGTCAGCGCTGCGGCAGACGCCCTGGAGAATTCCGCGTCGGTTGCCAGAGCGAAGTCACCACGCGCGATGGCACGCACATCGGTGTACTTCCAGGCCTCATTGCGCTTGGTCGGGAAACCCACCGCCTCGAAGCGCGCGCTCGCCGCCTGTCGCCGTGCGGCGATCCAGGTCGGCTCGGCGACATCGCGGGTCGCTTCGCGAGCCTTCAGGGCGTCGAGAAAGGTCTGTTCTTCACTCATGCGGCGGATTCCTCCACAAGCCAGTCGTAACCCCGGGACTCCAGTTCCAGCGCCAGGTCCTTGTCACCGCTCTTGACGATGCGGCCATCGACCAGCACATGCACCACGTCCGGCTCGACGTGATCGAGCAGGCGCTGGTAGTGGGTCACGATCAAGATGCCACGCTTCGGGTCGCGCAGTGAGTTGACCCCTTTTGCCACCACTTTCATGGCGTCGATATCGAGCCCGGAGTCGATTTCATCGAGCATGGCCAGTTTGGGCTGCAACACCAGCATCTGCAGAATCTCGTTGCGCTTCTTCTCACCGCCCGAGAAACCCTCGTTGACGGCGCGTTGCAGGAAGCTGGAATCCATTTTCATGAAGTTGATCTTCTCCTTGACCAGCTTCATGAATTCCGGAGCCGGAATCTCGCCCTCACCACGGGCCACACGCTGGGCATTGAGCGCCGCCTTGAGCAAGTAGACGTTCTTCACCCCAGGGATCTCCACCGGGTACTGGAATCCCAGCAGAAGCCCGGCCTGGGCCCGCTCCTCGATTTCCATCTCCAGCACGTCGCGACCTTCAAAGGTGATCGAACCACTCGTCACCTCATAACCGTCCTCGCCAGCGATCACCGCCGACAGGGTCGACTTGCCGGCCCCGTTGGGCCCCATGATGGCGTGGACTTCTCCTGCAGTGACGGTCAGCGAGAGCCCCTTGAGGATTTCGTTGCCTTCCACCGAGACGTGCAGATCCTTGACTTCGAGCATGTTTGGTACCTTTGTTTCGTTTCGCGCCGCCACAGCGACGTCGGAAAATTCTTTGGCCGGCGGTAAGTTAGCCTACGGCCCCTTCGAGAGTGACGTTAAGTAGCGCCTCGGCTTCGACGGCGAACTCCATCGGCAGCTCCTGGAACACGTCCTTGCAGAAACCGTTGACGATCATGTTCACCGCGTCCTCCTCGGAGATGCCGCGGCTACGGCAGTAGAACAACTGGTCCTCGCCGATCTTGGAGGTGGTCGCCTCATGCTCGACGGTGGCGCTGCTATTGCCGATTTCCTGATAGGGGTAGGTATGCGCACCGCACTGGTCCCCGATCAGCAGCGAGTCGCACTGCGTGTAGTTGCGCGCATTCCTGGCCCGCGGGCCGATCTTGACCAGTCCTCGATAGGACTGATTGGCACGCCCGGCGGAAATGCCCTTGGAAACGATGGTCGAGCGGGTGTTTTCGCCGATATGGATCATCTTGGTGCCGGTATCTGCCTGCTGACGGTTGTTGGTCACCGCCACGGAGTAGAACTCGCCGACACTGTCCTTGCCACGCAACACGCAGGATGGGTATTTCCAGGTGATCGCCGAGCCGGTCTCGACCTGGGTCCAACTGATCCGCGAGCGATCGCCACGGCAATCGCCGCGCTTGGTGACGAAATTGTAGATACCGCCCTTGCCGTCCTCGTCGCCCGGATACCAGTTCTGCACCGTGGAGTACTTGATGTAGGCATCTTCCAGCGCCACCAGCTCGACCACGGCGGCATGCAACTGGTTCTCGTCGCGCATCGGTGCGGTACAGCCTTCCAGATAGGACACCTGGGCCTGTTTCTCGCAGATGATCAGGGTACGTTCGAATTGGCCGGTGTTGGCGGCATTGATGCGGAAATAGGTGGACAGCTCCATGGGGCAGGTCACGCCCTCGGGCACGAATACGAAAGAGCCGTCTGTGAATACCGCCGAGTTGAGCGCAGCGAAGTAGTTGTCACCCTTGGGCACAACAGTGCCCAGGTACTGTTTGATCAGTTCCGGGTAATCGCGGATCGCCTCGGAGATCGAGCAGAAGATGACGCCCGCCTCTCCCAGCTTCTCCTTGAAGGTGGTGGTCACCGATACCGAATCGAATACGGCGTCCACCGCCACGCCGGCGAGCGCCGCGCGCTCATGCAGAGGAATCCCCAGCTTCTCGTAGGTCTCGAGCAGCTTGGGATCGACCTCATCGAGGCTCTGGGGGCGATCTTCCGGCTTCTTGGGTGCGCTGTAGTAGGAGATCGCCTGATAGTCGATGGGTGGATAATCGAGATGCGCCCAAGACGGCGATGTCATCTTCAGCCACTGGCGATAGGCATCCAACCGCCATTCGAGCATCCACTCTGGCTCGCCCTTCTTCTGCGAGATGAAGGCGATGGTGTTCTCGTCCAGGCCGGGCGGTACGGTATCGCTTTCGATGTCGGTCACGAAACCTTGTTTGTATTCGCGACGGACAAGCTGTTCCATTTCCTGAGTTGCCATTGATATCTCCCCCTCCCGGGCGGTTGCGATCGAGCCTTACTCGGGTGATGTCGTTCAGAGGTCGCTGGAGGCGGCCAGCGTCACGGTCTGTATGGGTAGTTGCACCGGCAGCTTGATCGGTGTGGTCTGCGCTAGATGCGCCAGTGTCACGCTGTCGAGCAGAGTACGCACGGCCATCGACACGCGCTGCCAGTTGTCGGCCACGCCGCAAGTGGCAACGAGTTCGCACTCGCCATCGGCATGGCTGCACTCGGTCATCGCCACTGGCCCTTCGATGGCAGTGATGATGTCACTGGCGGTAATCTGCGATGCCGAACGCGCCAGCCGGTAGCCACCTTGGGCACCACGCTGGGACTCGAGCAGACCGGCACGCACCAGCATCTTGAGCGTCTTGCTGACAGTGGGGTGCGGCAATTGGACAGCCTCGGCCAGCTCCGTCGCGGCATGTGGCTGCTCGGGATGGCGTGCAATCTGCGCCATCACCACCGCAGCGTAATCAGTCAACCGAGACATCTTCAACATGCCTGCACCATCCTCACCATGTGGCTTGTCTACCCTGCATTTCGATTGGGGACCATTTTAGTCCTGTATAAAGCCGATGTGAAGAGGGCGACTCGATTCGTGTCTAGCAACGTGAGGATAGCGACATGATCGGCACTGTTCGCATCAAAAACAACAATCATTCCCATTTGAGAAGATTGTCGCCATAACCTCCTAGAGAGATGAAAATGCGGCAAAAAGCCTCCGAGAACCGTTCACGGCAGCGCAGCAATTCTAAAGTACTTAAAAAAACAATTATTTATAGCTCACCATCAAGGAAATTGTTGCCGATTGGCAACAAGGTAACTCCCTGTTTTGTCAACAATCTTGGGTGAATTGACAAAAATGTCTCTTCATGGCGACACAAAACCGACTCCCACATCCCTCGGTGCCTCTTCATCATCGCCGAGCAGCACCAACAAAACACTGTTTTCAAATAAAAAGCCTATTCCCGGCATGGTATTGGCTTAGACCTTGGTGTTGTTGGATGCCAACGGACACCTCTATCGCCTCGACCTGACGGTCGCCTACACCAGGCGTCCGACATGTTGCGGGCAAGCAACGAGCAAGGAGCCACGCGATGCGGATCACGATTTTCGGCTCAGGCTACGTAGGACTGGTCACCGGAGCCTGCCTGGCCGATGTTGGTCACGACGTCACCTGTATCGATATCGATGCCGACAAGATCTCACATCTCAAGGACGGCAAAGTCCCCATCCATGAGCCGGGCCTCGAGACACTGATTCGGCACAATCTTGAAGAAGGTCGCCTGCACTTCACCACCGATGCCGCCGAGGCCGTGAACTTCGGACTGCTCCAGTTCATCGCCGTTGGCACCCCGCCCGATGAGGACGGTAGCGCCGATCTACAGCACGTGCTGAAAGTGGCACGCACCATCGGCATGCACATGCAGGACTACAAGATCATCGTCGACAAGTCGACGGTCCCCGTGGGAACCGCGGACCAGGTTCGGGCCACCATCGCCGAAACCCTGTCGGAGCGCGGCGCAGAGCTGGCGTTCGATGTCTGCTCCAATCCCGAGTTCCTCAAGGAAGGCGCCGCCATCGAGGATTTCTCCAAGGGAGCTCGCGTGGTGGTCGGCACCGACTCCGAACGCGTCAAACGCGCCATGCGGGAGTGCTACGCTCCCTACAGCCGGCTCCAGGACAAGCTGATATTCATGGACGTACGCAGTGCCGAGCTCACCAAGTACGCCGCCAATGCCATGCTGGCAACCAAGATCAGCTTCATCAACGAGATCGCTCACCTCGCGGAGCACGTGGGTGCCGATATCGAGCAGGTTCGCCACGGCATCGGCAGCGATCCGCGCATCGGCTACCACTTCATCTATCCCGGCTGCGGCTATGGTGGATCGTGCTTTCCCAAGGACGTGAAGGCCTTGTCGCATACTGCTCGCGGCCTTGGCCATGAGTCGGCACTGCTCGAGGCGGTGGAAGCGGTCAACCACCGACAGAAGGGGCAACTTTTCAACAAGCTGGCCCAAGCCTTCGACCACGACCTGCAGGGAAAGACCATCGCCCTTTGGGGCCTGGCCTTCAAGCCCAATACCGACGACATGCGCGAAGCGCCGAGCCGTACGTTGATGGAGTCACTGTGGGATGCCGGCGCCAAGGTGCAAGCCTACGATCCCGAGGCCAGCGACGAATGTCGACGTCTCTACGGCCAGCGCGGCGATTTGACGCTCACTCGGCATCGCGACGAGGCGCTGGAAGGCGCCGATGCGCTGGTGATCTGCACTGAGTGGAAGGCCTTCCGTGCCGTGGACTTCGACGTCCTGCGCGACGCCCTGGCGTCACCGGTGCTGGTCGACGGACGTAACCTGTTCGATCCGGACACCGTCAAGGCTGCCGGGCTGCGCTACTACGCCATGGGCCGGGGGGATTCCGTGCACATCGATGCGTCCACGGTCTAGGGGGCAGCCTATGACGCACTCGATACCCAAACCCTCCGTCGCTAGCCGGCTGACTGAGGTCACGACGTTCCTGCTGGGGCTCGCGCTGTTGATCGTGCTGCTCGCCGAGCTCCCTCGGGATATCTTTTCGCCCGACTCGAAGCGCTTCTTTTTCGTCATAGGCGCCATCGGCATCTGGCGCTACTCCTGGTGGTTCGTCCAGGCACTGCGTTCGGTATGGTACAACCGGCGGATCTTTCCCCGGCTACGCGCCGAGGCCGATGCGATCGGTGCGCAAGAGCGGCCGGATGCTCTCTATGTGCTGTGCACATCCTATCGCATCGAGCCCGAGGTCAGCTTCGCCGTCTACGATGCCTTGGTACGCGAAGCGCGAGACTATGGCGCACCCACGACGATCTTCGCCGCCATCTCGGACCGCACCGATGTCGATGTCATCGATCATGTCCTGGACCACAACGACTGGCCGGACAACATCGAGATCCGCTACATGTTCCAACGCGGCGATGGCAAGCGCTCGGCCATGGCCGAGGTACTGAGAGCCGTCTCACGATGCATGCCGACCGAGCGTTCACTGTTGGTGTCGATGGACGGCGACATTCGACTGGAGCCCGGCACCCTAGAAAGGTCCTTGTCGTTCTTCATGTGCGATAGCGAGCTAGGCGCCCTAACCACCAACAACAACGCTATCGTGACTGGCGGCGATGCCACCAAGGAGTGGTACGACCTGCGTTATGCCCAGCGCCATCTGGTGATGAGTTCGATGTCGGTTTCCAATCGTCTACTGGTGCTGACCGGGCGTTATAGTGCCTTCCGCGCCGACCTGGCGACCGAGCCAAGCTTCATCGAACTGGTCGAGAACGATCATGTCGAGCATTGGCGCTTCGGCGACTTCAAGTTTCTCTCCGGAGACGACAAATCGACCTGGTTCTGGCTGCTCAAGCGCGGCTGGAGGATGCGATACATTCCGGACGTGTATGTCTCCGGCTTCGAGGAACTTCCCGACCGCAAGCGCTTCTTCAAATCGACCATCGACCTGATGCGCCGCTGGTACGGCAACATGCTGCGTACCAGCGGCCGCGCGATCAAGCTGGGACCACGCCCGATGGGGATATTTACCTGGTGGAGCCTGGTCGATCAGCGCCTCTCGATGTGGACCACCCTGGTCGGGCCCACGGTGGCACTGCTGGTGACTCTGTTCGTACGTCCTTCGTTCATTTTCGCCTATCTGCTGTGGATCCTGTTCACACGCGGTATCGCCACCCTCGTCCTGGCCTGGCAGCGGGGGCGTTTCAGCCTGCTGTGGATCCCCTTGATCTACTACAACCAGATCGGTGGCGCACTGCTCAAGACCTACGTGAGCTTTCGCTTCAATCGCCAGAAGTGGTCGCGCCAAGGCATTTCCGCCGGGGAACCCGACGATCCCCTGGCGGTACGCCGTCAACGGCGCATGGGCCATTTCATCCATGGCGTCTGTGTCAGTGGCATGGTGTTCGTACTGATCATCACCACCGGCGTACTGCTACCACCCGATCTGGTCTCCCTGGCCATTCTGAAGGATTGGGGAATCCTCCCGAATTGACGCCCACAGCCACCTCAAGCAAGGAGAAGCGGACTCATGTCTGACCATTATTCCGATATCGATGGCGTCAACCGTACCGAACCCACCTTGGGGGGGCGACGCCGTACCTCGGCGCACTCCCCTGATGCTACGTCCGGCTCGGATCACGAACCATATCTCGAGCCCGGCTCCGAGCAGCGACAGAAGCGAACGACTCGGCCCGCCGACGAGCACTCTCAAAAAATGCGCCCTGATGACAAATTGCTTCATGAGCGCCGTGACGAACGTCGCCACGTGCGCATATCTCCGCCCTTCCATGTCAAGTTTGCCGACGGCAGCGTTCTGACCGGGGCCGACTTCTCCTTGGGAGGCTTTGCCGTCTACGCGGAGTCGTCACTTGCCCCCGACACACCGGTATCCGTATCGCTGCTGCTGGACGCCGGGGGGGCGGAGCTCAATGTGCCCCTCGATGCCCGTTGTGTCCGCAGTGCCCCGACGGATGACGGCCGCGCCGTCAAGATCGCCTTCCAGATCACCTCCATCGAAGTGCCTCAGCGCGAGGTGCTGCGTCGCGTGATCCGCGCCTACCTGAGTGGCCATCACGCCAGCATCGAGAACCTGGTAGGCAGCGAGGACCCCCAGACACCTCGCAAGCGCAATACCGCAAGCCGCCAACCCACGCCTACCTCCAGGCCTCCCAAGCCATGGGGACGTTATGCCGCGTTATTCACCGCCGCCGGCATCCTGGCTTTGGTGGCGGCGGCCACGATTTACCGCAACTTCATGCTCATCGAACCCAGCTTCGCCGCGGTCACCGCGCCACGCATCGACATTCGCGCACCGGGTTCCGGGATCCTGGAAAAGCACGACCTGGAAGCTGGCGACTGGGTCGAGCGCGATCAATATCTGACCTCGGTAACCAACAGTGATCTGGAGTCCGAGCTGATCCTGGCGCAGGCCTCGCTCCGCTACAACAGCCAGTTGATAGAGAACCTGCAGCAAAGCCTGGAAACGGGGGGTACCGAGCAGGTCAGCCTGGTCAACTCGACCCAGCCCGCCAGCGGCGACACAGTGAGCTTCGAGACGGCATCCCCAGAGATCGCCCAAGCCCGTATCGAACAATTCGAAACGGCACGCGACTATGAGAGCTCGCGTATCACCGCGCTTGAGGCACGCATGGCGATGAACGACATCACCAGCCCCTGCAACTGTCTGGTGGCCTGGGCCCTGAGCAGTGCCGACGGCACCTATATCAACGAAAGCGAACGTATCATGACGCTGATCCGCACCGAAGAGGACGATGTGCTGGTCGAGGCTCTGGTGCATATGAGCGATATCGCCCGTATCGAACCCGATCAGATCGCCTACATCGCCCTGCCCTATGCGTCGGAGCCCATTCAGGCCCAAGTGCGCAACGTGGCACTGGATATCGAGCGACAGCCGCGTGCGGGCTTTCCTCGCTGGGTGCGGCAGCAAGAGAACGTGGCTAGTGTCCTGCTGGAGCCGGAAACTCCCTTGCCCGCCGAAAGCGTTGGACAGCCGGTCGACGTACGCTTCGCCGAAGCCCCGATGCTGAGTGCGGCGTCAGAGTGGGTATGGCAAGGCACGCGCGCCGTGATCCAGTTCGTCGACAGAATATATCGGGCGGCCCTGGACGACTCGCCAGAGAGCGCCTGATGCCTCGTACCGATCAAGAATACACTCGCGGCGAGACCACGCCGCAACATGTCAAGGAGAGTCCCATGCCCCGACAGCCATTCGCGATATCGTCATTGCGTTCCCGCATGAGCCTGGCCGTCGCTACCCTGCTCGTGACAGCCCCCATCGTGGGAATGGTCGGGACCACGGTACAAGCCGACACGATAGACAACGATTCCTTGACCGTGCCTCAAGAGGCGCCCTGCTCACAGCGTTATCCGCTGGTCGCCAACCCGGCACCGGCCATGGGCAGCGAAACGCCCAAGGACGCGGTACGCCAAGGCTTTGGCACCAAGCGCGATTGGGGAACCGAAGAGAATGTGGAAATCCTCTCGCCCAGCGCCACCGGCCTCAATGAGCCAGGCCTGCGGGTGCACTACCCGGAAGGTACCTCTTCACCTGGCGATACCGAAAAGGGAGGCGCCGGTTTCTACGCCGAGGAAGCCGCTCTCATGTCCAGTGACCGGGGATGCCTGCAATACCGGGTACGTTTCGAGTCGGGTTTCGATTTCGTCAAGGGTGGCAAGCTACCGGGGCTCTATGGTGGCGAAGCCCCCAGTGGCGGGACCAATGCCAATGGTGAAAACGGTTTCTCGATGCGCTTCATGTGGCGCGAGGATGGTCAGGGGGAGCTCTACGAATACGTGGTCAACCAGGACGACAAATATGGCAGCTCGGTGGGGCGGGGACTGTGGCATTTCCCGCCGGGACGCTGGGTCACCGTCGAACAGGAAGTCATCCTCAATACTCCCGGCCAGGAAGACGGTGTGGCACGGGTGTGGATCGACGGCCAACCGATTCTCGAACAAAACGGCATTGTCTATCGGACGACGGATGACGTCAGAATCGATGGCCTGATGTTCTCCACCTTCTTTGGCGGTGATGGTTCCGAATGGCGGACGCCGCGAGACCAGAGTGTCGATTTCGCCGCATTCCGCTTCTACGCACCGACTCAATGATACGCGTCCACGCTGCGTGGCGCCTTTGCATGACGCCAAACAGGAGAGCGACACTCATGGGATTGTCAGGCGTATTTTCCTCCTCGACCGGTCTCCGCCTCTTACTGGCGGTGAGCCTGGGGTGCCTGCTTGCCACAGCGTCACCGGCCCATGCCATGTCCGTGGAGGAACGAGAAAAGCTGGATCTCTCCGAATACCGGGTGACAGCACCGGATGCTTCCTATTTCGATGTCGACGAGCGCAAGGCGCTGCTGCGTGAAACCAACAATTCCATCTTGCTGCAAGAACTCGATCGGCTGAAGCAGGGGCCGAGCTGTCGACAAGTGATGGAGATTCCTCCTATCACCACTCGTCTGCGCATTCCCGGCTATTACCCCAATCCAGAGGCGTGGGAGTTGGCTTCGGAACCGCTATTCCAGTTCGAGGATGTCGTCTCCGAGCTGGCCGGAGCCTATATCGCCAGTGATGACCCCTATTACGCCGAGTGCCTGATCAGCTTTCTCGATCATTGGGCCAGAGACGATGCCCTGATGGATTTCTTCTACGACACGAGCCAGCCTCAGGCCTGGTTCTCCACCGAATCGATGATCTTCGCGGCAGCCATGGCCTATTCGATGATTCGCCCGGACATCGAAGGTATGCAAGAGGAGCGCGAACGAATCGAGAATTGGCTCAATCGGCTATCGCACAAGCATGTCGCTATTCCTGGTCTGGAAGAAAACAGCTGTTGCAACAACCATTTCTATCGGCGCGCGCTCTACGCCAGCATGGTAGGTGTTCTCACCGAGGACGATGAGCTGTTCCGCTTCGGGGTCAGCGCCATCTACTCTGCCCTACACGACATGACCGAGGAAGGGGCTTTTCCACTCGAAGTGAAGCGCGGGCGCCGTGCCACGCACTATCAGAACTATGCACTGCTGTATCTGATCA
Organism: Litchfieldella qijiaojingensis; assembly: GCF_014651875.1. GTDB lineage: Bacteria > Pseudomonadota > Gammaproteobacteria > Pseudomonadales > Halomonadaceae > Litchfieldella > Litchfieldella qijiaojingensis. The sequence continues at coordinate 54,424 of NZ_BMXS01000011.1, read as the reverse complement.
CCAACATGCAGGTCATCGCCCGCCAAGGCTATGACATCTTCAACCTCCAAATCGACGGTCACTCCATACACGATGCCGTCGACTTTGCCATGAAAATCCTCGCGGATCGGACTCAGCTCGGTGATATGGCACCCCGCGAGCAGTACTTGGGATTTCTCAAGGACGAACAGTACTTCTCCTGGATGGAGATCTATCAATCGCGCTTCGACAATCCACGAATCGCCGACTTCCTGGAAAGGCACCGTCCAATCTACAACCGCAGCGCCGGCGGCTACATAACGCTGTATTTCATGGACCCCGAGGTGCAGCAGCATGTCGTCCTGGATGAGGAGAAAAAAGAGGCGGCCGCATTCGAGGGGATCTCCGCGAACTGATGGAAGGTAACGACCCCGAACCGATATCGGAGACCAAATCTCAATCACGTCAAGGCAAACCTATGAACACATCGAAAACCGCGATCTCCACACTGCGTGTTGGGTCATACCGAGGATGGTTGGTGACCGCCACGCTGCTGCTCTGGCTCGGCGGCTGCGCCACAGGAGGGCAATCCGGAGGACAGCCCGAGGGGAAACATGCCACCGTCCCCGTCCCCAGCCAATATCAGGCGTGGTTCGCTGACGGCCTGTCCCCCAAAATAGACTGGGATAGCGTGAACAGAGCCCAGGGGGCCATCGAGGCCGGCAACTATGCGGAAGCCATTGAACGGCTGGAATCGGCGATGGCCTGGGGCAACAATCCTCCCGCCTACTATGAAATGGCCAAACTCTACGAGAATGGTCAGGGAGTCGAGCGCAATACCCGCGAGGCAGCGAGGCTCTATAGCAAAGCCATCAGTCAGCCCTCCTCGATCCGGGGACATGCCTCCCTGAACCTGGCCAAGCTATTTCGGGAAGGCGACGGTGTGGAACGCAACGACGTGCTGGCCTATCACCTGCTTCGTCAAGCAGTCGATGAGCAAGTCGATCGCGATGCCAAGCTGATGCTCGCCGATCTGTTGGTGACCGGTGGCGACAACGTCAATGCTGACCCGGAACTGGCCGCCAAACTCTACCAGCAGGCTGCGGAGCAGGGACATACTCGCCCCCTGCTCGAACTTGCCAAAGGGTACCAACCGGGTGGCTGGCTGACAGAAGACCCCGCACGCGCCAATACCTATGCGCAGCATTATGCCAACGCCATGGCAGAACAAGCCGCAAAAGGCGACGTGGACGCCATGAGGGACCTGGCACGGCTCTACGCCGAGGATGGCTTGCTCGGCCACCAGCCGGAACGTCAACTGCGCTGGTTGCTTCATGCCGCCGAGGCCGGCGACCCTGCGGCGATTCGCGACGCTGGACGCGCTCTGCTGACCTCCAACGACCCGCAACGCGGCCTCGATCTGCTGAAACGGGCCGCCAACAACGGCGATATCGAAGCCATGGCCCTGCTGGGTAAGGCCTTGCTCGGCGAAGGCAACGTACGCCCCGACCCCATTCGGGCCGAACAATGGCTGCAGACGGCTGTCTCTGAGGGCTCCGCCGAGGCAATGACAACCTTAGGCCGGGCCTACCTGGATAGCGAATCGCTACTCCCTACCAACCCTCAGCGCGGCATCGCCCTGCTCGAGCAAGCGGCTCAACAGGATGACGCACTGGCTCTAGCAGCGCTGGGCGAGGTCTACCTCAGTGGCGAGCACATACCGACCCAACCCCTGCTGGCCATCGACTATCTGCAGCGCGGTCATGAGCTCGGCCATCCCTATGCGACGGCACAACTGGGCAGTGTCTACCTGGAAGGCCGCGGTATCTCTTCCGACCCGGTTCGCGCCGTGGACCTTCTGCAACAAGCCGCTGACCAGGGGCAAACATCGGCCATGCGCGAACTCGGCGAAGCCTATCTCGAGGGCGAAGTTCTGGCTTACGAACCGACACAAGCCGAAGCGCTACTGCAAAAAGCGGTGGAGGCCGGCGATATCACTGCCATGACCGTACTTGGCGAAGCCTATCTCGATGGCCCACTGCTCGAGCAACACCCTTCTCAGGGATTGGCCTTGCTCGAAGAAGCCGCCCGCCAGGGTGACAGCTATGCCATGGTCGTGCTGGGGCGCGCCTACCGCGAAGGCAAGGGGGTGCCCCAGGACCTGGCCGAATCGCAGTTCTGGCTGGAAAGAGCCGACCAGGCCGGTCACCCTTCGGCGCGGGAGGCTCTGACACGCACCCAGCGCGAACAAGGCGCCCGTGGCGATATCCGAGCCCTGGCCGAAGCCGCCGAAGATGGCGACACGGCCGCCATGGCCGACCTGGGACGCGCCTATCTGGAGGGCGCCGGTGTCGAGCGCAATCCTGAACAGGCCAGGATCTGGCTGGAACGGGCCCATCGCGAAGGACATGCCGGGGCATCCGCCAGCCTTGGCCGTCTGTATCTGGAAGGCCCCAACCCCGCCCAGGCAGTCGATTACCTGGAAGCCGCCGTCGCCGACGGACATGCCGGGGCTCGCGCCGATCTCGGCGAGATACTGCTCGAGGGCCGCCTGACGGCAGCAAATCCTGAACGCGGCCTGACACTGCTGCAACAAGCCGCCGCCAACGGCCATGAAGGAGCGAAACTGACGCTCGGCGAGGCATACCTGACGGGTGAGCACGTCGAGCGGAACGTGGAGCAGGGGCTCGACTATTTGGTTGGCGCCGCCGAGGCCGGCAACCCTCATGCCGCTCACCTGCTCGGCCAGGCCTATCAAGAAGGCAACGGCGTACCCCAGGACGCCGAGCAGGCCGAACGTTGGTTCACCCAAGCCAGCGAAGCCGGCAACCTGTCCTCAAGGGCCAGCCTGGGGCGAGCCCTGCTTCGCGGCGAGGGTGCCATCGCCCAAGATATCGAACGTGGCCATCAACTGCTGCGTGATGCCGCCGAACAGGGCGATGCCAGCGCCCAGGCCACCTTGGGACGTGAATATCTACGAGGAGAGATCCTGGAGCCCAACCGTCAGCAGGGGGCCGACTATCTTTTCCAGGCCGCGACTCAGGGTCATTCCAGTGCGCGCCTGGCACTCGCCGAGGCCTACCTGTCGGCCAACGGCCTGGAGAGCGCCAACCGCGAACAGGCCCTGTTGTGGTTGGATGACGTCATCCAGGGCGAGAGCCAACTCGCCCTACAGACCCTGCGACAGTTGCTCACCGACGATAGTGCCGTGAAAGCCGCCAGTGAAGTGGCAGTCGCTTCTCCCGGCTCTTGAGATCAGCGGCACAAACGAACGAGCCGGCGTTACGCCGGCTCGTGCAAGTGGTTCCTCAGGTCCCGTCAGCTATCGAACGGATTGCGCAGGACGATCGTCTCGACGCGGTCCGGCCCCGTGGAAATAATGTCGATCGAGGTGCCCACCTGCTCCTCGAGGAAGCTGATGTAGGAGCGGGCATTAGCCGGCAGGTCCTCGACACGCTTCACGCCCAAGGTCGACTCTCTCCAGCCCGGAAGGTCCTGATAGAGCGGCTCGATGGCTTCGTAGCCCTCGGAATCCACCGGGGTGTCCAACACCTCGCCGTCCTTGCTGCGGTACCCGACACAGACACGAATGTTTTCCAGGCCATCGAGCACATCGAGCTTGGTCAGGCACAGGCCGGATACCGAGTTGATCTGCACGGCATGACGCAGGGCCACGGCATCGAACCAGCCACAACGACGTGGACGACCGGTTGTGGCGCCGAACTCGTGCCCCCGCTCGGCCAGATGGCGACCAAACTCATCGAACAACTCGGTAGGGAACGGACCGGAACCAACGCGGGTGGTATAAGCCTTGGTAATGCCCAGCACATAGTCGAGATACAACGGCCCGACTCCGGAACCGGTGGCGGTACCACCTGCCGTGGTGTTGGAGCTGGTGACGAAAGGGTAAGTGCCGTGGTCGATATCCAACAGCGAGCCTTGAGCCCCTTCGAAGAGGATATTCTCGCCGGCCTTGCGCAAGTCGTGCACCAGGCTGACAGTATCGCAGACCATGGGGCGCAGCTCCTCGGCCATCTCCATGGCTTCGTCGAGTACCTGCTGGAAGTCCACCGGCGCCTCGCCGTGATACTGCGTCAACACGAAGTTGTGGTAATCAAGCACCTCGCCGAGCTTGGATGCGAATCGCTCGCGATGCAGGAGATCGCCCAGGCGTAGGCCGCGGCGTGCGACCTTGTCCTCGTAGGCCGGGCCGATGCCGCGGCCGGTGGTGCCGATCTTGGCCACGCCACGGGCCTTCTCGCGTGCTTGGTCGAGGCGCACATGATAGGCAAGGATCAACGGACAGGCCGGAGACAGGCGCAACCGTTCCCGCACTGGCACGCCCTTGGCTTCCAGCTCGCGAATCTCCTTGATCAGAGCCTCCGGCGACAGCACGACACCGTTGCCGATCACGCAAGTCTTGTCGGCACGCAGGATACCGGAGGGAATCAGATGCAGGACGGTCTTCTCACCGTCGATGACCAGGGTATGGCCGGCATTGTGCCCTCCCTGAAAGCGCACCACGGCGGCGGCTGATTCCGTGAGCAGGTCGACGACCTTGCCCTTGCCTTCATCACCCCACTGGGTGCCCAGTACGACTACGTTCTTGCCCATTGGTCTCGTCTCTTGCGTCAGCGCTGCAAAACATTGATCGTCGTCCGTGACTGCTCGGTCACGCACGCTATTTCCGCGAGGCTCGGCTGCCTCACCCGTTCATTCCAGGGACACCACGCGCCACTGCCCCTCCTGCTGAACGAGGCGGCGATTGCAGCGGTGTTCTTTCGGGCCAGTGCGCTGTCCCGGCAAAGCCTGCACCACCCGCTCGCCGGCACCGCGCAGCGAAGCCACCGTTTCGGCCAACTCCGGCGCCTCGTCAAAGGGCGCCCAAATCCCATCGCAGGACGGCTCTTCCACAGACAGCGAAGCCAATAGCTTGAGATCCATGGAAAACCCTGTGGCCGGTCGGGCACGCCCAAAGGCACGCCCGGTATCATCATAGCGCCCCCCCTTGGCCAGTGCCTGCCCATAGCCTGGCACATAGGCGGCGAACATCATCCCGGTGTGGTACTGATAGCCGCGCAGCTCGGCCAGGTCATAATAGAGCTCGACCTCGGGATAGGCAGCCTTCACACCAGCGCTCAACGCCTCCAACTGATCCAGGGCGGCACCTACCGCGGCGGGAGCCTCGGCAAAGACCTCGCGAGCCCTCGTCAACACGTCTTCTCCGCCATGCAACTCGACCAAGGCGCGAAACATCTCGGCCAGTCCCGGATCCTGCACACCTTCGGCGACGCGGAGAGACAATTCACCGGGAGACTTCAGTTCCAAGGCGTCAAATATAGCGCGTTCCTGCTCGGGATCGAGCTCGGCCGCCTGGACCAGGCTGCGATAGATGCCGATCTGTCCCAATGCCAGGTGAATTTCCTGCGCACCGGCGACCATCAGACTCGACAGGGCCAAGTGCAGTATCTCCAGGTCGGCCTGCTGACCGGCATGTCCGAACAGCTCGACCCCTACCTGGACCGGACTTCGCCCACCTTGATACTGGTCGGCCTTTGCGCGCAACACGGTCGTGCAGTAACAAAGCCGTACCGGTCCTTGGCGCTTCAGCGAATGGGCATCCATGCGCGCCACCTGCGGTGTCACGTCGGCGCTGACGCCCATCAAGCGACCGGTGAGCTGGTCGGTGAGCTTGAACGTCTGCAGTTCGAGATCGGTGCCAGTACCGGTCAGCAGCGAATCGAGAAACTCCACCGGAGGCGGCATGACCTGGTCATATCCCCAGCGGTGATAGTGGTCGAGCAGCGCTCGGCGCAGCTCTTCCATGCGTGCCGCCTGGGGCGGTAGCACTTCGTCCATGCCATCGGGGAGTAACCAGCGGTCAGCGATGGTCATATTTCCTCCACAAAAAAACCGGGCCACGCCCGGTTGATGGAGTTTATCATGTTTGGCCCCGGGGTGAACCCCGGGGCGCCATTCCAGGATCACTCCGTCCCATCACCCGCCATCCTCGGACCCTCGGACGGTGGCTGGGCGTTATTGAGATAACGGAAGAAGTCGCTGGAGGGTTCCAGCACCAGCATGTTGCCGTCTCCCGAGAAGCTATCCCGGTAGGCCTTCAGGCTGCGCCAGAACGAGAAGAACTCCTCGTCCTGTCCATAGGCCTGGGAATAGATGGCCGCGGCCGCGGCATCACCTTCACCGCGCAGGGTCTCGGCACGTTCGCTCGCCTGTGCCAGCAGCACCTGGCGGCGGCGATCGGCATTGGCGCGAATGCGCTCGGCTTCCTCTTGGCCCTGGGCGCGCCATTCGCGAGCCTCGCGCTCGCGCTCGGAACGCATCCGATCGTATACCGCCTGGGAGACGTCCTCGGGCAGATCGATCTGCTTGACGCGGATATCGAGGATCGACACCCCCAGTTCATCGCGCAGTAAGCGATCGAGCTCCTGAGTCGGGCCGGTCATCAATTCGTCGCGACGCTCGGAAATGATCTGCTGCAGGTTCAAGCGACCGAACTCATTACGCAGGCTCTCGTCGACACGCGGCTGAATCAGGCGTACCGCTATCATCTCGTCACCCGCCGTCGCCTCGTAGTAACGCGTCGGGTTGACCACTTGCCACTGAACGAAGGAGTCGACGATCACCGCCTTCTGCTCCAACGTCAGATAGCGACTGGGATCGGTATCCAACGTCAACACACGAATATCGAACTTGCGGACCGTCTGGGTGATGGGAATCTTGAAGTGCAAGCCCGCCTGTATGTTCTCCTCGATGACTTCCCCGAAACGCAACTTCACGGCACGTTCGGTCTCGTCGACGATGTAAAGACTGTTGCTGGCCAGCCAGGCAGCCGCGGCGAGCCCCCCGACGATGAGCAAGGAACGATTGTTGATCATTGACGGCCCTCCCTGCGGATACCACTACTGCTAGTGCCCTGCTGCTGACTGCGCACGCGTTCGAGCACGCGAGGGTCGATGGAAGCGTCGTCGGAAGCGTTGTCGGAGTCCTGGCCACCACGGCCTGACCCACTGGAGCGACGCAACTGATCCAGCGGCAGATACATCAGCGGGCTATTTTCGCTAACGTCGATCAACACCTTGTTCGTTTCACCGAAAACCTCGCTGATGGTCTCGAGGTACAGCCGTTCACGCATGATTCCGGGCGCATTGCGGTATTCGGAAAGCAGCGAATTGAAGCGGTTGGCCTGACCCTGGGCCTCGGCCACCACCGACTCGCGATACCCCTGGCCCTGCTCGATCAGGCGCTGGGCCTGACCTTGAGCGGTCGGAATGACGGCGTTGGCGTAGGCGATGGCTTGGTTGATGGTGCGCTGGCGATCCTCGCGGGCACGAATCACATCGTCGAATGCATCCTGTACCGCTCTCGGCGGCGCGGTGGATTCGATATTGATCGTCTGCAGACGCAGCCCGGTGCCATAGCTGTCCAGGTAGGACTGCAGACGACTGTTCACGGTGCTGCCGAGAATTTCACGTCCAGAGGTGAGGATCTCGATCATGTCGGTTCCCCCGACCACATGGCGCAGCGCGGAATCCAGCGCGTTTTCGACCGACAACTGCGGGTCGCGCACATTGAGCACGAAGTCACGCGGGCTGGCCACCTGATACTGGACCGAAATCTCGACTTCGACGATGTTCTCGTCACGAGTCAGCATCGACTGAGTCTGGGTCAACGAGCGCACACGCGTCACATTGACCATGCGCACATCGTCGATCAGCGGAGGATTCCAGTGCAGCCCCGGGGTGACTATCTGCTGGAACTCACCGAAGCGCAGCACCACCCCACGCTCCGACTGGTCGACCAGATAGAATCCGGAGGCTGCCCAGATTGCCAGCGCCACGATGATCAGCAACCCGGGCAAGGCGAAGGTATTGCGACGACCACCGCCTTTACCGCCACCACCGCCACGCCGGCCTCGACCGCCGCCGAGCATCCGGTTCAGCTTGTCCTGAAACTTCTTCAATGCTTCGTCGAGGTCGGGCGGCCCACCTTGATTGTTGCCACCACCCCCGCCGCCGCTTCCACCGCGTCGGCCACCTCCGCTCCAGGGGTCGTGCTGATTGCCACCACCAGGCTCATTCCAAGCCATACGTCGTCTCCACTATGCATATGCAGTAAAACCGTTGCCGTCGATGACGTAGGCTACACGTCATCGCGTCCCGTGGCATCGATTGCGATGTTTCTTATACCAACGTTGCAGTCGAATTGCGCTGTCTTTGGCTCACTCCCACACCGGCCGCTCCCGATACTCAGGTGGCAGGTAATCGTTGGCGTTTTCACCCAATCGCGCCAAGAGCTGCAGGAAGTCGCGCCTGGGCAGGCGGATATCCAACAGCGTCTGGCCGTGTTCGTCGAAGGTTTCATCACGCACGGCGCCTAATTCATGCAGGCCGGCTCGCAAGCGCCCCTGTGTGGGATCGAGTGCCAGCCGCGTCGCGAGCACATCCTCGGCCAGGCACTCCGACAGCGCCTGGAACAACAGTTCGAGTCCCACCCCTTGCTGTGCGGAGACCCACACCACCTCGGGGCGGCCATCGCCATCACGCTCGATGCGTGGCGCACTGTCGAGCAGGTCGATCTTGTTCATCACCCGCAAGGTCGGTACCTCATCGGCACCGATTTCCTCGAGCACCGTTTGCACCTGCGTCACATTGAGGTCGCGATCGGGATCGGCGGCATCGATCACATGCACCAGCAGGCTGGCCTCGGACGCCTCTTGCAGCGTGGCCTGGAACGCCTCAACCAGCTTGTGCGGCAAATGGCGAATGAAGCCCACGGTATCGGCTAGCACCACCGGCCCGACATCCTCGACATCCAGGCGCCGCAGCGTGGGATCCAGCGTCGCGAAGAGCTGGTCGGCGGCATACACTTCGGCCTCGGTCAGGGCATTGAACAGGGTGGACTTGCCGGCATTGGTATAGCCTACCAACGAGACACTCGGGACTTCCGCCCTGGCTCGCGCACGACGATTCTGGCTGCGCTGGCTGCGTACCTTATCGAGACGCTTGTGGATCGACTTGATATGTCCACGCAGCAAACGGCGGTCGGTCTCGAGCTGAGTTTCCCCGGGACCGCGCAAGCCGATACCCCCCTTCTGGCGCTCAAGGTGGGTCCAGCCGCGTACCAGACGCGTGGACATGTACTCGAGCTGCGCCAGTTCGACCTGTAGTTTCCCTTCATGGGTACGCGCCCGCTGGGCGAAGATATCCAGGATCAAGCCAGTGCGATCCAGCACCCGGCACTTGAGTGCGCGTTCGAGATTGCGCTCCTGTGACGGGCTCAGGGCATGGTTGAAAATCACCAACTCGGCATGATGGACGGCTAACAGCTCTTGCAGTTCTTCGAGCTTGCCGCTGCCGATGAAAGTGCGGGGATCAGGCCGATGCCGGCTACCCTGTAGCAGGGTGGCCGGCTCAGCACCGGCGGAACGCACCAGTTCCAGGAATTCTCCCGGATCTTCGCGTTCCTTTTCGTCCTGGAAATCGACATGGACGAGGACTGCCGTTTCTCCGGCGTCGGGACGTTCAAAAAACAATCACTACCTCGCAATGATCAACTTTCCTGCGCCGCGGCAGGATCCTGGGCCGGTAGACGCACGTTACGCGACGGAACCACCGTCGAGATCGCGTGCTTGTAGACCATCTGGCTAACGGTATTGCGCAGCAGAATGACGAACTGATCGAAGGATTCGATCTGTCCCTGCAGCTTGATGCCGTTGACCAGGAAAATGGACACCGGAATGCGCTCCTTGCGCAGGATGTTCAGATACGGGTCTTGAAGGGACTGCCCTTTGGACATTTTGCTCTCCCTAACTGTCTCTTTGCTTGATGTTTTCTATTTTTGCCAACCAAGTGGCACATGGTTCGTCAACGGCTCGACTATTCCCGCCAAGCGAAGGGAGTATCTTACGCTAAGTGCCACATTGGCGCACGATTTTCAGGACCTCATCGAGTGCATCGCCGCGTTGGGCATCGACCCACGTGAGATCCCGCCAGCCACGCAACCACGTCAACTGACGTTTGGCCAACTGGCGCGTCGCCACGATTCCCTTGTAACGTAGCGTATCCATGTCGTAACGACCTTCCAGGTATTCCCACGCCTGGCGATAGCCCACGCATTTCATCGATGGCAGGCCCACAACCAAGTCGCCCCGCGCTCGCAACGAGGCTACCTCATCGATGAAACCTTTTTCGAGCATTTGCTCGAAACGCTCGGCGATACGCCGATGCAACCAACTTCGCTCGTAAGGTGCCATTCCTATCGACAGCGTTCGCCAGGGGAAGGTTTCAGGGCGTTGTTCCCGCCACAGTTCGCTCATTGAGCGCCCGCTGACCCGATACACTTCCAATGCCCGCATCAGCCGTTGCGGATCATTGGGATGAATCCGTGCCGCCGACTCGGGATCGACCCTGGCCAGCTCGTCGTGCAACGCGCCAAGCCCCTGTTGTTGGGCCTGGAACTCGATCTCCGCACGCACTTCAGCATCGGCTGCAGGGAGATTGGCCACCCCCGCGAGCAGGCGCTGGTAATACATCATGGTGCCGCCAACCAGCAGTGGCGTGCGCCCCCCTGCGGTGATTTGCCGCATCTCGCACAAGGCATCCTGGCGAAAATCCGCGGCCGAATATGCCTCGGACGGGTCACGAATATCGATCAGACGATGGGGAGCGCGAGCCAGTTCCTCTGGACCCGGCTTGGCGGTTCCGATATCCATGCCACGATAGATCAGTGCCGAATCGACACTGATCAATTCACACCCCAGGCGCTCATGCAACGCCATCGCCAGATCGGTCTTGCCGGCCGCAGTGGGGCCCATCAACAGAATCGCCAGCGGTCGAGCGTCAGCCATCGGCATCCTCGCAGATCATGGCACCATCACTGGCCACGAAGGAACAACTTGTCGAGTTCGTGCATGGACATCTCGGTCCAGGTCGGGCGACCATGATTGCACTGGCCGCTACGCTCGGTGCGTTCCATGTCACGCAGCAAGGCGTTCATCTCGGTGATGGACAAGCGGCGGTTGGCCCGCACGCTACCATGGCAGGCCATGGTCGACAGCAATTCGTTTATTCGCGCCTCCAATCGGTCGGAGCGTCCGTAACGCTCCAGATCGCCGAGCATGTCACGGATCAACGGTTCGACATCGGCGTCGGCCAGCAGTGCCGGCACCTGTCGCACCAGCAAGGTTTCCGGGCCAGCCACATCGAGTTCCACTCCCAGGCGGGCGAAAGCCTCACGCTCGGCTTCGGCGGTGGCGACCTCCGAATAGCTGGCCGCCATCGATACTGGCACCAGCAGCGGCTGCGCCTCCAGCGCACCACCATGAACCTGAGCCTTCATGCGCTCGTAGGTGATGCGTTCGTGAGCAGCGTGCATATCGACCACCACCAGACCACGAGCGGTCTGGGAAAGAATATAAACGCCATGCAATTGGGCGATGGCATAGCCCAGCGGCGGAGCCTGGGTGGCATCGTCCTCGCCTAGCTCGGGTGCCCGAGCAGGCGCTTCGACCTGGTGTTGGCGCCGTTCATGCAGCGCAATCTCGGCTGCCCCACCGCCGGGAGTCGCCGGCTGCGGCGTCAGCAAGGTGTCCTCGTGATCGGGATGCAACGCATGATAGCCGGCCATGAACTGCCTGACGCGATCGGCGCCGGGGAGTCTATCGCTACCCTCCTGCGATGGCCGCAGCGCCATGGGTTGCTGTTGCCAGCGCGGCTGGACAGCAGCTTCCGGAGCCTCGCGAGGCGCCTCGGGAGACGAATCTGGTGCGGCATCCTGCGGCGTGGCATTGGGGCGTACCTCGCCCAACGCCCGATGCAAGCTGGAGAACAGAAAATCATGCACCAGGCGGCCGTCACGGAAGCGAACTTCATGCTTGGTGGGATGGACATTGACGTCGACCACCGTCGGGTCGACCTCCAGATAGAGCACGAAGACCGGGTGTCGACCATGGAAAAGCACGTCGCGGTAGGCTTGACGAATCGCATGCGCCACCAAGCGGTCACGCACCACTCGCCCATTGACGAAGAAATACTGCTGGTCTGCCTGCGCCCGCGAATGCGTGGGTAGACCTACCCAACCCCACAGTCGTAAGCCGCTGGCCTCGAGATCGAGGTGCAAGGCATTGTCGAGAAACTTACCGCCCAGCAGCGCCGCGATACGACGCTCACGGCCCGCCGCATCATCGGCTCCCCGCAACTGATGCAGGGTCTTCTGATTGTGGCGCAACGTCCAGCCGACGTCATAGCGCGACAGCGCCAGGCGTCGAAAGGCCTCTTCCGCATGACCGAACTCGGTCTTCTCGGTACGCAGGAACTTGCGCCGTGCTGGAGTATTGAAGAACAGATCACGCACGCTGACCGAGGTCCCGCGGGGGTGTGGAGCGGGGCTGACCCGAGGCTCCATCTGGCGACCTTCGGCCACCACTCGCCAGCCGCTGCGCGGGTCCTCCTCGATATTGGAAACCAGCTCCAGACGCGATACCGAGCTGATCGAAGCCAGCGCCTCGCCACGAAACCCCAGGCTAGCGACGCCTTCCAGGTCCTCCAGCGATTCGATCTTGCTGGTGGCATGACGCGACAGAGCCAGCGGTAGATCGTCCTCGGCGATTCCCGAGCCATCGTCACGCACTCGGATCAGACGGGCACCACCGTTCTCGAGCTCGATCTCGATTCGCCGACTGCCAGCATCGATGGCATTCTCCACCAATTCCTTGAGCACCGATGCCGGGCGCTCGACCACCTCACCGGCAGCGATCTGGTTGGCCAGGCGTGGGTTGAGGATATGGATGCATCGTTTATCTGTCATAACACTCCGCGTCAGCCAGAAGCTCGAAGCTCGAAGCTCGAAGCTCGAAGCTCGAAGCTCGAAGCTCGAAGCTCGAAGCTCGAAGCCAGGTTTTATCTTCCAGCTTCCGACTTCAAGCTTTCAGCTAGGATCTCGGTATGCGCAACACCTGCCCAACACGTATCACGTCACTATTGATTTCGTTGGCCTGCTTCAACTGACCCAGCGGCACCTGATGGCGCGCGGCGATCTCGGAAAGTGTGTCGCCGGGCTGGATACGATATTCGTTGCCGCTGCCACCACGCCCTCGATCACGCTGCCAGGCCAATAGACTGGCCGGTGGCGGATTGCGTTCGAAATGCGCCAACACCCCATTCAAGATGGCTTGTGCCAGGCGTCGCTGATGCGTCGGATCATTCAGGCGCCGCTCCTCGTCGGGATTGGAGATGAAGCCGGTTTCGATCAGCAGGGAGGGAATGTCTGGTGATTTCAACACCACGAACCCGGCCTGTTCGACGCGCGACTTGTGAAGCCGGTTGGCCCGACCGAGTTGGTCCAGCACCTGGCCACCGATCGCCAGGGAATCGTTGAGCGTGGCGGTCATGGTCAGATCCATCAACACGCCGCGCAGCACCTCGTCCTTGTCGCGCAAGGACAGATTGCCATCCACGCCACCGATCAGGTCGGCCCGGTTTTCGCTGTTCGCCAACCACTGGGCGGCCTCCGAGGTAGCACCGCTCTGCGACAGGGCATACACCGAACTGCCCTGGGGGCGAGGGCTGTTGAAGGCATCCGCATGAACGGAGACGAAGAAGTCGGCCTTCTGCTCGCGCGCGATCCGAGTGCGTTGACGCAATCCCACATAGTAGTCGCCATCACGGATCATGACCGCCCGGAAGCCCTCGGTATCGTTGATCAAGCGCTGCAGTTGCCGGCTTATGTCCATGACCACGTCCTTCTCTCGAGTGCCACTAGGGCCGATGGCACCGGGATCCTCACCGCCGTGACCGGCATCGACGGCGATGATGATGTCACGCTTGGGATGAGGTTGTGCCTGTTGCAGGGCCTGGGCCGCGGCACTTGCTTCACCACTGGTCCGACCTTCGGCGCGCGCTCGCGCAGCGGCGATTTCCTGCTCGCGAATCATTGCCTCGATCGGGTCGATGGGATCTTCCACGGCACTCTCGCCAGGATATTCGAGATCCACCACCAGGCGATGACCGTACTGGTCGTTGGGCGCCAGGGTGAAATAACGAGGCTCTACCCGCCGCTCGAGATCCAGTACCACACGTAACCCAGTGCCGTCTCGCACCCCGGTGCGCACGGCACTGATGGCACTCCCGTCGAGATTCAGGCGCCCCGGATCGGCCTGTAGACGACTGTCCTCGAGATCGATCACCAGACGTTCGGGGTTATCCAGGGTAAAGACATTAGCCTGGGTCGGTGCCGATAGGTCGAAGACCAGGCGCGCATGATCCGGCGCCGCCCACAGGCGCATGTTGTCGACCTCGCCCGCATTGGCCAACGTCGAAAAAGCCATCAACACCATCAGCCACAGCGACGACATCACGCCCCGTCCAGGGAAGCGCGGCAGCCGTGTGGGTCGAGCCCATGCGCGTATCGCAGTTTCGATCGTACAGCTCATTCTTGTCGGGTCTTCCTTGTCGGCAGCTCAGTCCCCCGGCTGCCAGTCTGTTGCCAAGCGTGTCAGTACTCGTGTGCCGTAATCGCTGGCCGCCTGTACTTCTGCCAGACGTCCCACGCCGCTGACCGCCAGATGTACATGCAGGTCGGGCGTTCCCAACCACCCGTGACCACGCTCCGGCCATTCGATGAGACACAGGCAGTCGGCATCGAGCAGATCGCGTGCACCCATGAACTCCAGCTCTTCCGGGTCCGACAGGCGGTAGAGATCGAAATGATGGACCTGCACCGTGCCCAGTCGATAAGGCTCAACCAGCGTATACGTCGGACTCTTGACGGCACCGTGATAGCCGTAAGCCCGCAGCACCCCACGGGTCAACGTCGTCTTGCCGGCTCCCAGCTCGCCTTCGAGATGGACCCGGCCACGCCCTTGTAGTGCCTTCCCCAGCGCTTCGCCGAAAGCGACCTGGGCCTGTTCGTTATCGAGTCTCGCCTGCATCCTGGTTCCGCGGGTTAGCCAAACGTCGCGCATAGCATGCCAGATCGCTGGCCAGCAGACCACGCTCGCCAGCGGCTTGCGCGGCCGCATCGGCGGCACTGGCGTGGAGTACCGCACCAAGCCGGGCCGCCACTTCGCATGGCAGACGCTGTGCCACCAGCGCTCCCAGCATGCCGGAAAGGGCATCGCCCATGCCACCACTGGCCATGCCGGGATTACCGTAGGGACAGACACCGACGCCCGCGGGTCCAGCGATCAAGGAGCCGGCTCCCTTGAGAATGACGCAACCTCCGCGGCGACGTTGCAGTTCCCTTACCGCCCAAGAGCGGTCAGCCTGTATCTGGGCCGTCGTCGTGCCCAGCAGGCGCGCTGCTTCCCCCGGGTGCGGCGTCAAGATCCAGTCATCGCGATGGAGCTGGGGCCAGTGCTTTGCCAGAAGGTTGAGGGCATCGGCATCCAGCACCAACGGCTTGCCAGCACCGAGCGCCGCCTGCAGCATGGCCTGTCCCCAGGATCCTTGGGCGAGACCGGGCCCAACCACCAGCACGTCGACCGCTTTCAGCAACTCACTGATCTCGGTGGCCGAACGCACCCCGCGCACCATCACCTCAGGACAACGCACCAAACTGGCGGTGACATGCTCCGGTGCCGTGGCCAGGCTGATCAGGCCGGCGCCCAGGCGCGCCGCGCACTCGCTGGCCAGAAGGGCCGCACCGCCGAATCCTGGCGCCCCGCCGAGCACCAATACGTGCCCGTAATGGCCCTTGTGGCTATCGCGCCGGCGCGGTGGCAGCCAGGCACCGACCAAGCGAATGTCGAGCAAGCGTGCCGCTGGCACCAGGTCGTCGTGAACCGCGACATCGACACCCAACGCTTCTAGACGATGTTCACCCACATGCGCCACCGCCGCCCCCGTATGCAAGCCCAGCTTGTCGCCGATGAATGTCACTGTCAGCGTGGCATCGACAGCACACCCCAGTACCGCACCGCTGTCCGCCGAAAGTCCCGAGGGAATATCTACGGCAAGCACTGGCTTGCGGCTCGCATTGATGGCCTCGATGGCCCCTCGGAAAGGCTCGCGCACTTCGCCATTCAGGCCGGTGCCCAGCAAGGCATCGACCACCACATCACCGTCGAATTCGACGTCGGGCGCCCAGGCCTGCACACGCAAGCCTGCTTTCTCCGCCATTTCCCGCGCACGGGCGGCATCGCCCGTCAGGGTCGTCGGATCACGCACCGCGACGAGCTGCGCATCGATGCCATCGCATACCGCAAGCGCCGCGATCACATAGCCATCACCGGCATTGTTGCCGCCACCGCAAACCACGCTCAGGCGCCGCGTCCGGGGCCAGCGTGCCCGCAGAGCGTCATAGGCGGCCATGGCAGCCCGCTGCATCAGCTCAAAGCCATTGATACCCGAGGCGATGGTGCGACGGTCGAGTTCGCGTACCTGTTCGGCCAGGTACAAAGGGCGTCCTTCAGGCGTTAGCATCGGCTTCTTCGCATATGACGTCGGCATGCCTTCTAGTGTAGGGTGTTCTTGCCAGCCGCCAAGCGCCTTGCGCTGAATTTTCACGGTTCTTTTCGCGCGTTTCCCTGCATGTCATCATTTACTAGCGCACTCGATGCCACCGATCTGGACGCGCTCGCCGATTCCATCAAGAGCTGGGGGCGCGAGCTGGGATTCCAGCAAGTCGGCATCACCGATACCGACCTCGAGACCCACGAGCGCTATCTCGAGCGCTGGCTGGCGGCCGGCCATCATGGCGAAATGGAGTTCATGGCCAAGCATGGTCACAAGCGCACACGTCCTGCCGAACTGATCCCTGGAACCCTGCGCGTGATCAGTGTACGCATGGACTACCTGCCGCCCGAGGTGGAAACCACCAAGGTGCTGGGGCAACCCCACAAGGCCTATGTATCGCGCTATGCTGTGGGGCGCGACTACCACAAACTGATCCGCAAGCGCCTGGCCCGTCTCGCTCAACGCATCGAAGACGAAGTCGGCCCGTTCGGCTACCGAGCCTTCGTCGATTCAGCGCCGGTAATGGAGCGCGCCCTGGCCCAGAAGGCCGGGCTCGGCTGGTTCGGCAAGAACTCGATGCTGCTCAACCCTCGGGCCGGCTCGCTGTTCTTCCTCGGTGAGCTCTACACCGACCTGCCGCTACCGGTGGACGAGCCCTTCGACGCCGAACACTGCGGCAGTTGCTCGGCATGCCGCACGGCCTGCCCGACGGGCGCCATCGTCGATGACAAGGTGGTCGACTCGCGGCGCTGCATTTCCTATCTGACCATCGAACTGTACGGCTCCATTCCCGAAGAGTTCCGCGAGGCGATCGGCAACCGTGTCTATGGTTGCGATGACTGCCAGTTGGTGTGTCCTTTCACACGTTTCACGCGAATAAGCCGGGAAGACGACTTCGCCCCCCGACACGACCTCGATCGCGCCGATCTGGTGACGCTGTTCGCCTGGAGTGAGGAAGAGTTCCTGGCCAAGACCGAGGGTAGCGCCATTCGGCGTATCGGCTACGAACGCTGGCTGCGCAACCTGGCGGTAGGGCTCGGCAATGCCCCCTGGAGCGAGTCCATCGAAGCCGCCTTGCGGGCACGCCTGGCCTACCCTTCCGATCTGGTCCGTGAGCATGTGCGCTGGGCGCTGGACAGGCAGCGGGAGAAGCGGGAACGGCTGATCGCCAGGACCTGAGAACGGCGCTGCGCGCCCTCTTCCCTCTTCAACCTATTTTTCCTCGTCGGCCTTACCGGCGTCTTTGGTCTCCAGGCGCAGGAAGGTCCGGCGATAGTGCGCCAGTTCGGCCAGCGACTCACGGATATCGTCCAGCGCCAAGTGCACGTTGCGTTTCTCGAATCCCTTCAACGCCGTAGGATTCCAGCGCTTGGCCAATTCCTTGAGGGTCGAGACATCGAGGTTGCGGTAATGGAAGAATGCCAGTAACTCGGGCATCTCGCGTTCGAGAAAGCGGCGATCCTGATGCACGCTGTTGCCGCACATCGGCGATGTGCCCGGCACGACATAAGCCTTGAGGAACTCGAGAGTCTGACGCTCGGCCGCCGCGGTATCGACACGACTCTGCTTGACACGCTCGACGAGTCCCGACTCGCCATGCGTCTTGCGGTTCCAGTCGTCCATGGCCTCGAGCAGACTATCGGGCTGATGAACGGCGATCACCGGGCCCTCGGCGATTAGGTTCAGGTCGTTGTCGGTGATCAGCGTGGCCACCTCGATGATGCGTTCGCGAGCGGGATCCAAGCCGGTCATCTCCAGGTCGATCCATACCAGCAGATCCTGGCGGGGGGGGGCGGCACTAGCATCCGACATGAGCAAGACTCCTTGAAAGAGGAAAGCGGGGGCATGGCTGGCCGGCTACGCCGATGTCGCGACAGCCTTGCCCAGGCTGGTTACAATGCTCCTATTGTACAGACCCTTGGGGCCGCATGAGCAAACGTAAGCTTTCCCGCCAACAGCGCTGGCGCATAGAAAAAATTCAGGCCGAGCGGGCCGAGCGGGCCGCCCGTCGTGATACACAGGACCAGGATAAGCTCGAAGCCGGGGAATATGGGCCCGAACAACCGGGACGAGTGATCGCTCACTTCGGCCGAACCCTCGAGGTAAGTTCTTCCACCAGTGATCGGACATATCGCTGCCACCTGCGCGCCAACCTCGATTCCCTAGTCACCGGCGATCGCGTGGTCTGGCGCGAAGGGGGGGATGGCAGCGGTGTGGTGGTGGCTCGTAGCGAGCGGGACAATGTACTGGAGCGTCCCGACGCGCGCGGTCAGCTCAAGCCAGTGGCTGCCAATATCGACCAGATCTTGATCGTCTTTGCCGTTGAGCCGGCGGCATACGCCAACCTGATCGACCGCTACCTGGTCGCCGCTGAAGCCACCGGCATCCCGCCCGTGCTGGTGCTGAACAAGAGCGACCTGCTGCCCGCTGAAGGCGGAGAACTGCGCGAACTGCTGCGACGCTATGAAGCGCTGGGTTATCCAGTGATCACCACCTCCACCCAGCGTATCGACGGGCTCGATGCCCTACATCGGCGCCTCACCGGCTGCACCTCGGTGTTCGTCGGCCAGAGCGGGGTTGGCAAGTCCTCACTGATCGATCGTCTGCTCCCCGACGAGGCTCTGCGCATCGGCGACCTTTCCAGCGACTCGCGCAAGGGGACCCACACGACGACTACCGCAAGGCTCTACCGCCTTCCCGCCGGAGGAGAACTGATCGACTCGCCGGGGATTCGCGAATTCGGACTCACTCATCTGGACGCACGGCAGGTCACCGAAGGCTTCATCGAGTTTCGCCAGTTCCTCGGCCACTGCCGGTTCCGCGATTGTCGGCATCGTGCCGACCCTGGCTGCGCCCTGACGGCCGCCGTGGAACGCGGCGAGATCCACCCGGAACGCTTCGCCAGCTACCGCCGAATTCTCGACAGCCTGGACCACGAGTTACGTTGAGTCGCCCGCTCGCCGCTCCACCGTCCGCTATGCCATCATCACAGTAATCCGATTCGCCGCAAGGAGTGTGTCATGAGCTCTGAAGACAACCTGCTGCCCCTGATCGTCGAGCCCGAACAACTGGCCCGGCATCTCGACGAGCCGCAGCTATTGATCATCGACGTACCCCTCAAGGCCGAAAGCTATGCCAACGGTCATGTACCGGGTGCCATCTATCTCGACCATCGGCGCCTGTTGAGCGGAACCGGCGAGGTACCCTGCGACGTACCCGATGAAGCCGCCTTGTCAGCGCTGTTCTCGTCATTGGGTCTGACCCGCGATACTCACGTCGTAGCCTACGACGACGAAGGCGGAGGCTGGGCCGGACGGCTGCTATGGACCCTGGAACTGATCGGTCACCAGCGTTACTCCTACCTCAATGGCGGTATCCATGCCTGGCGCGAGGCAGGGCTGGAGATCTCCACCACCGATCATCCGTCCCACCCCAGCGACTACGAGGCCGAGTTCCTCCGCCCCGAAACCCGCATCGACCGTGAGGAGCTCCAGGAACGCCTGGGAGAAAAAGGCTTTGCCATCTGGGATGCCCGTTCGAGAGAGGAATACGAAGGCCTGAAGGGCCAGAACAAGCACCTGGGGCATATCCCCGGTGCGGTGAATATGGAGTGGACCAGCGCCATGGATCGTACCCGGGCGTTACGCATTCGCGATTATGCCGAGCTGATCACCGAACTCGAGGCCCTGGGGCTCACGCCGGATATGGAAGTGGTCACTCACTGCCAGAGCCACCATCGCAGTGGTTTCACCTGGCTGGTCGGCAAGGCGCTGGGGTTCGAGAAGATGCGTGCCTATCCTGGCTCGTGGAAGGAGTGGGGCAACCGCGACGATACGCCGATCGAACGCTGATATGTGGCGCTACGAGCTTTGCTGGGCTATCTGGGCGCCTGCCGGCGCCAATCGCGCAATGAATTGCGCTTGTATGTTGGAAGTGACCAGACAAGGGCAGTATTGATACTCAACAGGCTGCGCGCCGCTCGTAGCTCGTAGCTCGTAGCTCGTAGCTCGTAGCTCGTAGCTCGTAGCTCGTAGCTCGTAGCTCGTAGCTCGTAGCTCGTAGCTCGTAGCTCGTAACCAGGATTGCCTGACACGGGCTTTGCCGCTATCGTGCGGGGCTCCTGCTTGAATGGATGGTTGTTGTGACTCGCGACAAGCTCTTTGCCTTGATCCAGTATCCTCTGCCCCACCACCTGATCTCACGACTGGTGGGGCAGCTCGCCGAGTGCCGTATCCCCTGGTTGAAGCACCTGTTCATCCAGGCTTTCATCCGGCACTTCAAGGTCGATATGGACCAGGCGCTGGAACCGGATCCCAAGGCCTATGCCTGCTTCAACGACTTCTTCACCCGCAAGCTGAAGGCGAATGCTCGCCCCATCGGTGAAGGACTGGTATCCCCCGCCGACGGCACCCTTTCGCAATACGGTCGCACCTATCACGGCACCCTCATCCAGGCCAAAGGCCAGGCCTACTCGATCACTAGCCTACTGGGTGGTGACATGTACCGGGCCGCCCCCTTCCGCCAGGGCAGCTTCGCCACCATTTACCTCTCGCCACGCGACTATCATCGGGTGCATATGCCGCTGACCGGCACGCTCAAGGAAATGGTCTACGTGCCGGGACGCATCTTCTCGGTCAACCAGGCCACCGCCAACCATGTGCCGGGACTGTTCGCCCGCAACGAGCGCCTGGTGTGCATTTTCGATACCGAGCATGGTCCCATGGCCATGGTGCTGGTAGGCGCGATGATCGTCGCCGCCATCGAGACCGTGTGGGCCGGCCAGATCACCCCACTGTCGGGCCAGGTACAGCGCATCCGCTTCGACGCTCCCATCACCTTGGAAAAGGGCGCCGAAATGGGCCGCTTCAAGCTCGGTTCCACCGTGGTCTTGTGCTTCGGCCGCGAGGTCGAGTTCGAGGACATCACCATGGACTCCATGGTCAGCATGGGACAATGCCTCGGCGAACTTCCCGCCATGCAACGCGTTGGCGGCGCAACTAGCAGCGCGGGGTAGAGAAGGCCATCACCTCTGCCACGCTCGTTTTACCCAGCGCCAGTTGAATCAGGCGATCGATACCTAGGGCCACGCCACAGCCACTGGGCATCCCGGCCGCGAGTGCGGCCAGCAGGCGCCTATCGACATCCACCTCGGGTTTGCCTAACCAACGTCGCTGGGCATTGTCCTGGACGAAACGTGCCGCCTGCTCATCGCCGTCGATCAGTTCGTCGTAACCATTGGCAAGTTCCAGCCCTTGCACATAGACCTCGAAACGCGACGCCACCCAGACCCCATCCTCGTCATCGCGGCGCCTGCGCGCCAGCGCCGCCTGCGTGGCGGGATAGTCGACCACTACGTCGAGCCCGGTTTCGCCCAGTGCTGGTTCGATCGCCAGGCTCATCAATAGATCCAGGCAGTCGTCGCGCAAGGCCTCCCGCATATCCAGACCGCCTTGCTCGCTGGCCAGGCGGCGTAGCTCCGGCAGCGGCTCGGTAAAGGGATCGATCGCCAGATGCTCGCGGAACAGCTCTCTATAACGACGTAGCCTCCGCGCCCCCAGAGATGGCAACAGCAGACGAATCAACGCTTCGGTCTCGTCGATCAGATCCGGGAGTTCGAATTCCGGCCGGTACCACTCGAGCATGGTGAACTCGAGATTGTGCCGGCGCCCCACTTCACCATCGCGGAAACTTCGAGCTAGCTGAAAGATCGGCCCGCTGCCGGCTGCCAGCAGGCGCTTCATGTGGAATTCCGGCGAGGTCTGCAACCACAGCCGCTCGCGCCCTTCTGGCGTAGTGGCGGTCAGCGACAGCGAATCGAGATGGATATCGGTACTGCCGCCATGCCCCAGCACCGGCGTCTCCACCTCCAGCACCCCACGCTCGGCGAAAAAGCGCCGCACCTCCGCGAGCAGACGCGCCCGCTCGCGAAGCGTCTCGATCTCCGCCGTGGGTCGCCAATCGATAGCCATGAATTCTTCCTCCCCAACGACGAAGGCCACGCCTGGGCGTGGCCTTCATGAGACCTGGCAGGAATACGGTGTGCCCGGCGACAGGCCTACGCGGAGGCGCTGTGACCCCCTCCCTGGGCGCTACTTCTTCCTTCCCTGGAAGAAGACCCCCGCTACGCCCTGTCCCCTGCGCCGCTCGTAGCTCGTAGCTCGTAGCTCGTAGCTCAATACAATCAGGCGCGGGAGACGTATTCGCCGCTGCGCGTGTCAATCTTGAGCACCTCACCCTCGTTGATGAACAACGGTACCCGCACTACCGCGCCCGACGACAGGGTTGCCGGCTTGGAGCCGCCTTGGGCGGTATCGCCCTTCACCCCTGGATCGGTCTCGACCACCTCGAGTTCGATGAAGTTGGGCGGCGTGACACTGATGGCGTTATCGTTCCACAAGGTAACGGTATAGGGCACCTGCTCCTTCAGCCACTTTTCGGTGTCGCCCAGCGCCTTCTTGTCCACGGCATACTGCTCGAAGGAGCCGTCGGTCTTCATGAAGTGCCACATCTCGCCATCGTTGTAGAGATACTCCATCTCCAGGTCGAGGACATCGGCGGCTTCCAGCGACTCACCCGACTTGAAGGTCCGCTCCCAGACCCGGCCGGTCAGCAGGTTGCGCAGCTTGACACGATTGAAGGCCTGACCCTTGCCGGGCTTGACGAATTCGTTCTCCACGATGGCACAGGGGTCGCCGTCGAGCATGACCTTCAGACCGCCCTTGAATTCATTGGTAGAATAGCTCGCCATGATTCCTCACTGATATCCGGGCGCGGTCGGTCGATATGATACCGCGCACGTGAAAACATCGACGAAGGCCCGAGACCTTCGTTTCATTGGATTGGTGCCACGCATGATAACCCGAAGCCTTGCCAATGTGCAGACAGACTCGCGTCGGCGCGACGACGCCGAGCGGATTCCGGTGTCGAGCACGCCCCAGGGACGCTGGCAGGCGCAACTGGCCAGCGCGATCCGCGACCCGTACGAACTCTGTCGTCGCCTTGAACTCGACCCGGCCTGGCTACCTGGCGCCAGAACGGGTCATGAACTCTTCGAAGTCCGCGTGCCCGAAGCTTATCTGAGCCGTATCCGCCGCGGCGACCCCGAGGACCCGCTGCTGCGTCAGGTGCTGCCTCTGTTGGCGGAAAGCGATACCATGCAGGGTTTTGTCCAGGACCCCCTGGACGAAACCGGGCACACACCGCGCCGTGGCTTGATCCACAAATACCACGGTCGCGTATTGCTGATCGCCAGCCCTACCTGCGCGATCAACTGCCGTTACTGTTTCCGCCGCCACTTCCCCTACCATGAGAACAGCCCGTCGCGAGCTCAGTGGGACGACACCCTGGCCTATATTCGCGACGATACTTCGATCGGCGAGATCATTCTCTCCGGCGGCGACCCGCTGGCGACCAGCGACCGCCAGCTTGCCTGGCTTGCCGAAAGACTGGAGGCGATACCGCATCTCAAGCGGCTGCGCATCCACACACGCCTACCGGTAGTGATTCCCGACCGCATCGACACCGAGCTGCTCGACTGGCTCTCCGCCACACGGCTCCAGCGAGTCGTGGTGCTGCATGTCAATCATGCCAGCGAGATCGACGACACCGTGGTGGCGGCGTGTCAGCGCCTTCGCGAGATCGGCGTCACGTTGCTCAACCAGAGTGTATTGCTGCGCGGCGTGAACGACAGCGTCGAGACGCTGACCGAGCTGTCGGAGCGGCTATTCGAGGCCGGCGTGCTGCCCTATTACCTGCATGTGCTCGACCCGGTGGCCGGTGCCGCACACTTCGACGTCCCCGACGCCGAGGCGCGTGACCTGGTCAAGAGCCTGCGCACACGACTGCCGGGGTTCCTGATGCCCACTCTGGTGCGCGAGATCCCAGGCGAAGCTAGCAAGACACCGCTGTAAGCTACGGGCTACGGGCTACGGGCTACGGGCTACGGGCTACGGGCTACGGGCTACGGGCTACGGGCTACGGGCAGAAAGTTTAGAAGGAAGAAGGAAGAAGGAAGAAGGAAGAAGGAAGAAAGGGTGATGTCGCGCCAAGCTTCTAGTAAGGACGCTGACGCAAACGAGCCGGGCAGCGACGATCGACAGGGATGTCGATCGAGGATAGGCGAGATGGACCTCGTTTCTATCCGACGCGTCGCCCGGCTCGTACAGCGTCAGGGTTTCGTCCTTGCGTGGCGCAAGCGGCTCACCCTGAGGTATTCACGATTTACTTGGCAGCGGCAAGTGTTTCGGCCGTCACATTGGGCGCCGCCGGCTGATTGGCCGCGTGGTAACGGTTCAAGGCGCTCATCACCGCCTTCATCGAGGCGCTGGTGATGCTCTGGTCGAGGCCGACCCCAAATATCGCCTTGCCACCGACCCGCACCTCAACGTAAGCAATAGCCTCGGCATCGGATCCTTGACCACGGGCATGCTCGTGATAGTCGATGATCTCCGCCTCGATACCATTAGCCGCAAGTGCCTTGATGAAGGACGCCAGCGGACCGTTACCCTCACCGGCGATGGTCTTGCGTTGACCTGCGTCCTCGATGACCGCCTCGAGATGAATGCGCGGGCTGTCGGGCTCGGATGACAGACGATGGTTGATCAGCGCATAGGGCGACGTTGCATCGAGATACTCATCGGCGAACGCCTGGAAGATCATTTGCGATGTGATCTCCTTGCCGGTGCGCTCGGCAACCTCCTGCACCACTTGACTGAACTCGATCGACAACCGCCGCGGCAGCTCGATGCCGTGCTCGCTCTCCAGCAGATAGGACACGCCCCCTTTGCCGGACTGGCTGTTGACGCGGATCACTGCCTCGTAGCTGCGTCCTACGTCCAAGGGATCGATGGGCAGATAAGGCACTTCCCATATGCTATCCGGGTTCTGGCGACGCTCCGCCATGCCCTTCTTGATCGCATCCTGGTGGGAACCCGAGAAGGCAGTGAATACCAGGTCACCGACATAGGGATGGCGAGGATGCACCGGCAACTGGTTGCAATACTCCACCTCGCGCATGATCGGCGTGATGTTGGAAAAATCGAGCCCCGGATGCACGCCTTGGGTATAGAGGTTCATGGCCAGTGTCACGATATCCACGTTGCCGGTTCGTTCGCCATTGCCGAACAGCGTGCCCTCGACCCGGTCGGCACCGGCCATCACGGCGAGCTCTGCCGCCGCCACCCCGGTGCCACGATCGTTATGCGGATGCACGCTGACGATCAGACTGTCGCGATTCTTGACGTGACGACAGAACCACTCGATCTGGTCGGCATAGTTATTGGGAGTCGCCACCTCCACCGTGGCCGGCAGGTTGACGATCATCGGCTTGTCCGCGGTGGGGCCGTAGGTATCCATCACCGCCTCGACGATCTCCACCGCGAAGTCCATCTCGGTGGAAGTGAACAGCTCCGGAGAATACTGGAAAGTCCAGTCCGTTTCCGGGTTGTCGGCCATCAACCGCTTGATCATCGCCGTGGCATCGCAGGCGATCTTGATGCACTCGGGCTTGTCGACATTGAACACTACCCGGCGGAACAGTGGGTCGGTGGCATTGTAGACATGAACAATGGCCCGCTTGGCCCCCTTGAGCGCCTCGAAGGTACGTTCGATCAGGTGCGGACGCGCCTGGGTCAGCACCTGGATGGTCACGTCATCAGGCACCAGGTCGTTATCGATCAGCTCACGCACGTAGTCGAAATCGATCTGCGAAGCCGAGGGGAAGCCCACTTCGATCTGCTTGAAACCGATTTCGACGAGCATCTCGAAGAAGCGCCGCTTGCGCTCCATGTCCATGGGATCGATCAGAGCCTGGTTGCCATCGCGCATGTCCACGCTGCACCACAGCGGCGGCTGGGTGATACGCACATCGGGCCACCTCCGGTCAGGCAGATCGACGGCAACGAAAGGGCGGTACTTGATGGACGGGTCGCTGAGCATCATGACGTGGACTCCTTGGACTGGACGCGAGACGGGGGTTGAATACGACGACGCCCCGACAGCACGAGGCATGTCGGGGCGTCGACAGAAGTAGGACGGCAGCGGTTGACGCTGGCGGGATAACCCGGATGGATCGACATGGTCTTTGACATTTTACACCTCAGCTTACCTTGACTGGAAAATGCGATGCGCAACACACCGCCTGGCTCGATTCAGAGGCCAGCTAGTAGTCGTAGGTCTAGGCTCAGGTGATGAAATGTCATGTTCATGCCCTTAGAAAATCAGGCTGGCGCCCTTCTGTCAAGCCAATGAAGGAAAACATCACTGCGAACGGCCCGTCTCGCCCCGTTTCCATAGTATGACCAAGCCTTCGGGTGCCCGCTCCTCGTCGATTTCCAGCGCCCAGCATGGCGGCTGCCCCTCTTCGCCAATCTGGAGCCGCAAGATCGCCTACCCCTCCCTACGCTCGAGCATCGCCTCCATGCGCGAAAGCTGTTCGCGCAACGCGCTGACGTCAGCGCGCAGGCCATGAAGTTCAGCAGCCTCGCCCTGGCCGCTTTCCAGCTCGATCTGTACGCTCTCCTTCTGCATCACGTCGAGCACGATCCCTATCATCATGTTGAGAAAGATGAAGGCGTTCAGAAAAATGAACGTCAAGAAGTAGATCCACGCGTATGGGTAGTGCTCCATGGTCGGGTAGAGCACCGCGGTCGCCCAGCTTTCGAAGGTCGCCACCTGAAACAGCGTCAACATCGCCAGCGCGATGTTGCCCCACAATTTCTCGTCGACGCCATGGAACAGGAAGCTGCCGATAGCGCCGTAGATATAGAAGATGATGAACATCAAGAGTGCCACGTAGCCCATCCGTGGGATCGACTTGAACAGCGCCACCATAAGCACACGCAGTTCGGGAATCATCGATACGAGGCGCAGCACGCGGAAGATGCGCAACAGCCGCGCCAGCAACACCATCTCCGAGTCGTCCAACGGCACCAGGCTGGCCGCAACGATCAGAAAGTCGAAGACGTTCCAACCCTTCTTGAAGAAATCGCGCAGACGCCGCTCGGCGGCCATGCGGATCAGGATCTCGACCAGGAAGAAGGCGGTGACCGCCATGTCGAAAACCAGCAGCACCTGTTCGAAGCGGCTGGTTTCCTCGTAAGTCTTGGCGCCTATCAGCAATGCCGAGAGGATGATGATGGCGATGACGCAGGTTTCGAACAGCTTGTTGGCACGCAGCCGCTCGAAGCGGCCCTGCCAAGTGGTGAAGGATGTACTCATGGGAGGCTACTCAGTGACACAAGACCGGCCTGGCGCGGCATTATCCGCTATCCAGGCCACGACGCAAGCCATGTCATCACACCGCAGTCGCCCCTTCGCGAACCATGGGTACGACCAAGGCTTCGAGCTTGCCGAGCCGAGCCAGTTCGTCATCGGACAGCACGCCTCCCAGGCTATTACCCGGTGGAGAAGCGGAGGCCGTCAACTGAACCTGCCGAGGTTCGCCCTGGCGGTTCAGGCGCTGGATCCAAGCCAATTGGCCATTGGCGTAACGCGCCAGGGAGCCGATCGGCACCACCCCGAAGTGACGTACGTAACGCTGCACCAGCGACAGATCGAATTGTTCGCCATGACTTAGCAGATGGCGATAGATATGGCTGACGGTCCACGCCTGACGGTCGGGACGCGGTCGCCCCATGGCGTCGACGACATCGACCACCGCCGCCAGTCGTGCCAGCGAATCGAGCTGATCGCCCTTGAGCGCTCGCGGATAACCGCTACCATCGAGACGCTCGTTCACCGACCTCACCACCGAGGTACGTACGTCCTCCGAAAGCCATCGACAATCGCTCAGTCGCTCCTCGAGCAGAGCCACGTGCTCGGCGAAACGCGCGCGCTGCTCCGCGGTAAGGTGCAGAGCGCGACGCAACTCGGACGGCAATAGCACCTTTCCCAAATCATGCACCAGGGCGCTGGCGACGATGGCCTTGCGCACGTCACGCGACAACCCTTGATGGGCGGCCAAATCGGCCAGGCGCAGTGCGACCGACAAGCCATGTTGCACAAGGGGATGATCGTCGACCATGCACACGGTAGCGAACAACGCTGCCTCGCGATCTTCCTCGAGCAGTCCCAGTACTTGGTCGCTGTATCGAGACAGGTCGCGGGATACGACCTTGCCACCTTCCTGGAGCTCCAGGAGCTGACTATCGAGATAGGCGCTCACCCGGGCCAGGCGACGCGCCATCGGCGTCGCGTAGTCAGCGCCATGCGGACGACTGCTGACACTCGGCCCCGTGTCACGGGGTTCGAACAGCGGCGAAGGCGATAATGGCCGTTCACCCTCCACGCCGTAGCGTGCGCTTTCGCGCTCGATTTCGCGCACATAGAACCACAGATGTCGTTCGACCTGGGGATCGACGGCACTGAATTCGCAGCCAACCCTGACCAGTTGCCGTTCACTGTCACCCTGCACATGGCGCAGCGTCGCAGGCACTCTGAGCCGCTGACCATTGGGAAATTGCAATTCCAGCGATTGGACGGGCTGGTCTGGCTGCAGTGTCATGGCCGCAGCCAGAGGCAGCTCGAGCAGGCAGCCCCCCAGCGACAGGTTCCTGAGCATGCCCTTGACCGGAACTTCGGCATGGCCGGTCAGCAGGCTCACACGCACCTCCATGCCGGATTTCAGTTCGGCACGAAAGACGCGGCGCCGATGCATGAGCTCGACATGGTCGGGAAAGGCACACAAGAACTGCGTATGCCCTTTTCCACCCACCCAAGCCATGAACTCAAGCGGTGGAGTGCGCAGCATGGCGCCGCCTGCCTGGCCGATCAGGTACAACGGTGCTCCGCGCTCGATCGCTTCAGCGATTTCAGCGACAGCGGTAATGTCCACTCGCAGCGGCTCGCCCTGTTTGACGTCCATCACCAGCGCGGGTATCGGCTCACTGTCCTGGGAATCGAATAACAAGGAGGCGCCCCCCGGCTGGGTCAGCGCCTCGAGCAATGTCTGCAGTTCTCCCGGATGCTCTATCCGGCTATGGGTTTCGCTTTCCTGCGCCATAGTACCCTGCCCCCAATTTAATAATTTTTCTATTTTTATCATCCCCTATCCGCTCGCATGGGGCGTTAACACCCCATGCGAGCGGATCAAGACGTAATGTCAGAAGTTTCCAATATCGTTAACAGATCCTGCGCGTACCGTGCCGCATCATACCCAAGCGAGGTCAGGTAACCACCATCGACCAGAGTGATCAGGCCCTTTTCGTGCAACCGCCGGGTAGCGGCGATCGCTTCCGGCTTGGCTTCGGAATGAACCTTGATGCCTTCCTGGGTGGTCGCCAGGTTGAACAGGCAGAGAATCTTGAGTTCTTCGAGCAATTCCGGTGTATAGGTCATTGGCATACTCGGTATCGTTGTCGGTGATGCTCCGACACTACCCTGAAAGTCGACACCAAGCCATGGGCAACTCGTTGACCTCAATCACGGTGTCGTCACGTCATCGAGATCCGATTGGCGATAACCGATCAAGTACAGCACCGCATCCAACCCCAGGGTGGAAATCGAGTGTTGTGCCTGCTGCCTGACCAGCGGCTTGGCACGGAAGGCAATACCCAACCCGGCACTGGCCAGCATCTTCAGGTCGTTGGCACCATCACCCACGGCGATCGTCTGTTCCGGCCGCAACCCCTCGCGTTCGGCGATCTCGCGCAACAATGCCGCCTTGCGCTCGGCATCCACGATCGGCTCGCGTACCTCGCCGGTGACCTTGCCGTTCTCGATCACCAGTTCATTGGCATGAATCTCGTCGAATCCCAATTTCTGCTGCAGATAACGAGCGAAGTAGGTAAAACCGCCGGACAGGATGGCGGTACGATAGCCCAGGCGCTTGAGATGAGTCATCAAGCGTTCGACACCATCCATTAGCGGCAGCGACTCAGCGATTTCAGCCAACACTGCCTCGTCGAGCCCCTTGAGCTTGCCCATGCGCTCACGGAAGCTCTGTTGGAAATCCAACTCGCCACGCATGGCCCGCTCGGTAACCGCGGCGACTTCGTCATAGACCCCATGGCGACGCGCCAACTCGTCGATGACCTCGGCCTGGATCAAGGTCGAATCCATATCGAAACACACCAGGCGCCGGTGCCGCCGCCAGATCGAGTCCTCCTGGATGGCGATATCCACGCCATGCATGGCTCCCAACGCCAGAGCCTTCTCGCGAAGCGCCTCCAGATCCACTTCCTCGCCACGCAGCCAACATTCGACGCAGGCGCCGTGAGGCGGCACGCCACCATCGAGAGGCTCGCGACCGGACAGGCGGTGAATCAGCTCCACCGTCAGGCCATGCTCGGCGGTAAGCGCACCGACCTCGGCAAGGATCCCGGCCGGCAGATGCGGCGCCAACAGCGTCAGGATCAGCCGCGGCTGGCTGGCCTCGACGCTCCAGCGCTGATAGTCCTCGGCACTGACCTGGATGGCCTGCACATCGAGCCCCAAGGCGTCACCCGCCTCGCTCAATGCAGCTTCCAGGTCGACATCATGATCGAGTCCCACCAGCGCCTCCAGCGACAGGATTCCAAAGGTCACGCTCTGGTTGATGTCGAGAAGCCGCGCCCCGGTTCTGGCCAATGCTCGTCCCAAGCCAGCCAGTTGCCCGGGACGCGCGGTACCCGTGGCACGAATCAACACTCGTCTTGTCATTGCAACCTCATTTCATGAGTAGCCACGAGCGGCGGGCAACGAGCCGCGAACCGCCCGGCGAAGCCCGAAGCCCGAAGCCCGAAGCCCGAAGCCCGAAGCCCGAAGCCCGAAGCTCAAGAGTCTACCTCTAGCTTATCGACTTTCTGGAATCCACGCGGCAACTTGCTGCCGCGCCGCCCCCGCTCACCACGATAGTACTCCAGGTCGGCGAGCTTGAGGGTCAGCTTGCGCTTGCCGGCGTGCACTACCAGCGATGCCCCCTCTGGCAGGATCACCAGGTCACGCACGAACTCCTCGCGTCGTGCCGCTCGCGCCCCGGGAATATCGATCATCTTGTTGCCCTTGCCCTTGGCCATCTCCGGCAATTGTGCAAGATCGAAGACCAATAGGCGCCCCTCGTTGGAGACCGCCGCCACGCTGTTGCCTTCGCCAGAGGGGATACGCTGCGGCGGCAGCACGTTGCAGCCCTTGGGCAACGACAGTACCGACTTGCCCGACTTGTTCTTGCCGATCAGGTCGGCCAGTACCGCAACGAAGCCGTATCCGCCATCGGAAGCCAGCAGGTAACGAGTCTCGGGGGGCGCCAGCATCAGGCCCATCATGTGCATCCCGGCGGCGGTATTGACGCGCCCGGATACCGGCTCGCCCTGGCTACGGGCGCTGGGCAGGTTATGCGCGGTCAGGGTGTAGGCGCGCCCACCCTCGTCGAGCAACACCAATGGCTGGTTGGTCTTGCCTCGCGCCGCCAGGTGGAAACGATCGCCTGACTTGAAGGAGAGCCCAGCGGGATCGATCTCGTGGCCCTTGGCACTGCGAATCCAGCCTTTCTCGGAGAGCACTACGGTAATCGGATCGGCGCCCAGCAGCTCGACCTCGGAAAGCGCCCGGGCCTCCTCGCGTTCGACCAGCGGCGAACGGCGCTCGTCGCCATGTTCGCGTGCGGCCTCGCGCAACTCCTCCTCGATCAGGTCAGTCAGTGCGGCGTCATTGCCCAGCAGTTCGTTGAGGCGCTCGCGCTCGGCTTGCAAGTCATCCTGCTCGCCGCGGATCTTCATCTCCTCGAGCTTGGCCAGGTGACGCAGGCGCAGTTCGAGGATCGCCTCGGCCTGGCGGTCGCTGAGGCCGAAGGCATTCATCAACGCAGGCTTGGGTTCGTCTTCCTCGCGGATGATGCGGATCACTTCATCGATATCGAGATAGGCGATCAGCAAGCCTTCGAGGATGTGCAGGCGATCCTCGACCTTGCCCAGACGGTGCTCGAGCCGGCGACGCACCGTGGTGCGCCGAAAGCGTAGCCACTCGCCGAGCATGTCGGGCAGCGGCATTACCCGCGGTCGGCCGTCGAGACCGATGACGTTCATGTTGATGCGGATGTTCTTCTCGAGATCGGTAGTGGCGAACAGGTGCGCCATCAGCGCCTCGATATCCACCCGATTGGAGCGCGGCTCGATCACCAGTCGAGTCGGGTCCTCATGGGTCGACTCGTCTCGCAGGTCGGCGACCATCGGCAGCTTCTTGGCCTGCATCTGGGCAGCGATCTGCTCCAGCACCTTGGCCCCGCTGACCTGGTAGGGCAACGCAGTAATCACCACGTTGCTGTTCTCCTGGGTATAGCGGGCACGCAGCTTCACCGAGCCACGCCCGCTCTCGTAGACCTTGCGCAGTTCGTTGCGTGGCGTGATGATCTCAGCCGCAGTGGGGAAATCGGGTGCCGGAAGGTATTCGACCAGCTCCGCCGTGGTCGCCCCGGGGTGACGCAGCAGGTGGCAGGTGGCTGCGACCACTTCGTTGACATTGTGTGGCGGGATATCGGTGGCCATGCCCACCGCAATACCAGTGCCGCCGTTGAGCAGCACATGCGGCAACCGTGCCGGCAACACCACAGGCTCCTGCATGGTACCGTCGAAGTTGGGGGTCCAGTCGACAGTGCCCTGCCCCAGCTCGGCGAGCAGGATTTCGGAGAACTTCGACAACCGCGCCTCGGTGTAGCGCATCGCCGCAAACGACTTGGGGTCGTCGGGACTGCCCCAATTGCCCTGACCGTCGACTAGCGGATAGCGATAGCTGAACGACTGCGCCATCAACACCATGGCCTCGTAGCAAGCACTATCGCCGTGCGGATGGAACTTGCCCAGCACGTCGCCGACGGTGCGCGCCGACTTCTTGTACTTGGCGTTGGCGGTCAATGACAGCTCGCGCATGGCATAGACGATGCGTCGTTGTACCGGCTTCATGCCGTCACCGATATGCGGCAACGCCCGATCGAGAATCACGTACATCGAGTAGTCGAGGTACGCTTTTTCGGTGTATTCGCGCAGCGAGAGGCGCTCGACGTCGCCCTCCGCCACTTGGATATCCATGGTCATAACAGCAAGGCCTTAAAGGTTGCCGAGTGCACTTTGCCTTGTAGGAGCGGCCGTGGCCGCGATGACGGTATCACCCAAAGCCGGCCTGACGGCCGGATCGCGGCCACGGCCGCTCCTACATTGGCGCGGTGCCCTATTCATTCATGTCGCTAGACTTCGATATCGGCCAAATTACCGTAATCCTCCAACCAACTCTTGCGGTCGGGGGCGCGCTTCTTGGCCAGCAGCATGTCCATCATTTCGAGGGTGTCGTCGCCTTCCTCGCGGGTGAGCTGCACCAGGCGCCGGGTGTCGGAAGCCATGGTGGTCTCGCGTAGCTGCAGCGGGCTCATTTCGCCCAAACCCTTGAAACGTTGTACGTTGGGTGTGCCGCGCTTGCCCTCCAGGCGCTTGAGGATTGCGCCCTTCTCGCTCTCGTCAAGGGCGTAGAAAACCTCCTTGCCGAGGTCGATGCGGTACAGCGGCGGCATGGCGACGAATACATGGCCGGCATCAACCAGCGCCGGGAAGTGGCGCACGAACAGCGCGCACAGCAGGGTCGCGATGTGCAGGCCGTCGGAATCGGCATCGGCAAGGATACAAACCTTGTGATAGCGAAGCTTGGAGAGATCGTCGCTGCCCGGGTCGATACCGATGGCCACGGCGATGTCGTGGACCTCCTGGGAGCCGTAGATATCGTGGGAGTCAACCTCCCAGGTGTTGAGGATCTTGCCGCGCAGCGGCAGGATCGCCTGGGTCTCGCGATCGCGAGCCTGCTTGGCGCTGCCACCGGCGCTATCGCCCTCGACCAGGAACAGTTCGCTGGCCGCCGGGTCCTGGCCCGAACAGTCGGCCAGCTTGCCGGGCAGCGCCGGCCCCGAGGTGATCTTCTTGCGCGCGACCTTCTTCGAGCTCTTCTGGCGCCGTTGAGCGGCGCTGATCACCATCTCGGCAAGCGCCTCGGCCTGATCGACATGATGGTTGAGCCACAGCGAGAAGGCGTCCTTGACCACCCCGGAGACGAAACCGGCCACGGTGCGCGACGACAGCCGCTCCTTGGTCTGGCCGGCGAACTGCGGATCGAGCATCTTCACCGACAGCACGTAGGCAACCCGTTCCCAGAGATCGTCGGCGGTCAGTTTGACGCCACGTGGCAGCAGACTGCGATAGTCGCAGAATTCGCGCAGTGCCTCGAGCAGACCGGAACGCAGACCATTGACGTGGGTTCCGCCCAACGGTGTAGGAATCAGGTTGACATAACTCTCCATCAGCGGCTCGCCGCCTTCCGGCAACCACTGGATGGCCCAGTCGACACCCTGCTCTTCGTCAGCGAAATGCCCCACGAAAGGAGAAGCCGGCAGCACCTCGAAGCCATCGGTGGTCTGCGCCAGGTAATCGCGCAGGCCGTCCTCGTACTGCCATACGCTCTCGTTGCCATCGACTTCGGCCAATGTGACCTTCAACCCTGGGCATAGCACCGCCTTGGCCCGCAACAGATGCTTGAGCCGTGGCATCGACAGCCGGGGACTATCGAAATAGCTCACATCCGGCCAGAACCGGACCACCGTCCCCGTGGCACGCTTGGCGCAGGAACCGATCACCGACAGCTCGGCGACCTTGTCGCCGTTCTCGAAGGCCATGGCATAGCGATTGCCGTCGCGACACACTTCGACTTCCAGGCGCTTCGACAAGGCGTTGACCACCGACACGCCGACACCGTGCAGACCGCCCGCGAAGCGGTAGCTGGACTGCGAGAACTTACCGCCGGCATGCAGCTTGGTGAGGATCAGCTCGATACCGGTCACGCCGTGCTCGGGGTGCACGTCGATCGGCATGCCGCGACCGTCGTCGGTGATCTCGATGCCGCCATCGTCGAGCAGGCGCACGCTGATTTCGCTGGCATGCTCGGCCAACGCCTCGTCGACGCTGTTGTCTATGACCTCCTGGGCCAGGTGGTTGGGTCGGCTGGTGTCGGTATACATGCCGGGGCGCTTGCGCACCGGCTCGAGTCCGGAAAGAACCTCGATGGAACTGGCACTGTATTGCGTCATGCGTCGTCCAGATTGATAGCGGTTATTCGTCCAGGGGCCAATCGCCACCCGCCATGGGCGAGGATCGCCGGCAAGTAATCGGCCAGGGTGCTGAAGCCATGATCGCCGCCGGGGTGAAGGATGGTACGGCAGCCCCAATAGGCCTCGAAGGCATCGCGGCAGTCCAGCGTCTCGTCGCGCGTTCCCAGCAACAGCAGATAGCGTCCGGGCGTGACGCCATCGGGCGTCAGGGCGGCGAGCTCGTCGCGGTGCGCGGCCTCCACCGCGAAACGCTCCCCGGTGTATTCGTTCACGAAACGTTGACCCAGCCAGCCCTCGACCAGGCGCGCGGGACGTACCGCCGGGTTGATGAGCACTGCCTGGAGATCATGTCGCTCGGCCAGGCAGGTTGCCAGGAAACCACCCATGGAACTGCCGATGACCAGCGGCCTGGAACCCAACATCGCGAGCCGCTCTTCGGCCAGTTGGTACGCCGCCGACGGACGATGCGGCAAGTGGGGCGTCGCACAGGGCAGCGGTCCATCCTCCAGCAAATGACACGCCAGGTCCACCAGGCGGGCCTTGGGAGAGCGACTGCCGCTGTTGAAACCGTGCAGATAGAGCACGCCACTGGCCCCGGCCTGGTCGGCGGGCCGACCAGCGCTCAGCATAACGCACCCCCTGTATGAATAGCCAGCATCAGGAGTCCTTGGTGTCCTCGGCACGCCACAGCGACTCGATCAGGCCACGGCTGGAGTCGTCCATGGCATCGAGCCCCTGATGCGAGGCAAGGATGCGCTCGGTTTCCCCAGCGATCTGCTTACCCAACTCCACCCCCCATTGATCGAAGGGGTTGATATCCCAGATGGTCGCCTGGACGAACACCTTGTGCTCGTATAAGGCGATCAAAGCGCCCAATGTCCGCGGGGTCAAACGATCGAGTAGCAACGTCGTCGACGGCTGATTGCCGCGATAGCGCTTATGACTGGGGCGCTCTCCCGGCTCGTCGATGGCGTCGTCGCCCAGCATCAATACACGCGACTGGGCGAAGCAGTTGGCCAGGGTCAGGCGGTGCTGATCGATCAGATGCGCGCGGGTGGCCTCGTCGGGTATGTCATCGTAGCGCCGGAGCGGAGCGATGAAGTCGCACTCCACCGCCTGGGTTCCCTGGTGCAGCAACTGGTAGAAGGCGTGCTGGGCGTTGGGACCGAGTTGTCCCCACAGTACCGGGCAGGTGGAGTACGATGTGACCTGACCGTCATGGGTCACCGACTTGCCGTTGGATTCCATCTCGAGTTGCTCGAGATAACTGGCGAAATACTCCAATCGGCCATCGTAGGGCAGGATCGAATGGGCACGGATGTCCAGGAAGTTGACGTTCCAGATCCCGGCCAACGCCAGAAGGACCGGCAGATTATCCTCTAGCGGCGCTTCGCGGAAGTGGCGGTCCATGGCATGAGCACCGGCCAGCAACTCGCGGAAGCCCGCCATGCCGACCACCAGGGCGATGGGCAGGCCGATGGCTCCCCACAGCGAGTAGCGACCACCGACCCACTCCCAGAACTCGAGCTGATTGGCTTCCGCGATGCCCCACTCGCTCATCTTCTCGGGACTCGCGGAAACGCCGATGAAATGCTGGCGCATCACCAGATCGCGATCCACGTCGACCGCCAGCTCGCGCTCGGCATTCTCCAGCCGCGACAGCAACCAGTCGCGCGCGGTACGCGCATTGGACAGGGTATCGATGGTGGTGAAGGACTTCGACGACAGCACGAACAGCGTGGTCTCGGGATTGAGCCGCGACAGATAATCGGCAAGCTGGGAGCCGTCCATGGTCGAGGCAAAATGCACATTGATCTCGTGCACCCCAGGCGGACGGTAGTCCGCCAGGGCATGGGTGACCATCAGCGGCCCCAGGTCCGAGCCCCCGACACCGAGATTGACCACGTCGCGGATAGCATGCCCGGTGGCCCCGCGCCACTGGCCGGCGTGAAACTTCTCGACCATCGTCGCCATGCGCGAGAGTGTACGATGCACGCCCGGCACCAGATCCTCGCCCTCGACCACCAGGCTGGCATCCGCCGGCAAGCGCAGAGCGGTGTGCAAGGCCGGCCGGTCCTCGCTACGGTTGACCCGCGCCCCGGCGAGCAAGCCTTCGATGGCTCGCGGCACTTCCGCTTCCCGCGCCAGGTTCAGCAACAGGTCGAGCGTTTTCGGCCGCCAACGCTGCTTGGAAAGATCCAGCATCAGGCCAGCCGCCTGACGGCGGAAGCAAGCAAAGCGGCCGGATTGTTCGACGAACAGCTCACGCAGGTGCACATCGCGCATGTCCTCGGCATGGGACTGCAGCGCGCGCCAGGTTGGACCTTGGTCGATAGTGGCACTCTCGCTGGTGCTCATGGTCATTCCCTCCCTGAACGAGTACCCCGTGCAGTCAAACGGCACGGGGCGTAGAATGTTGCCATCTATGCCTCGAAACTTATTGAATTCATGAGTGACGCATCTTACCGCGACGCCATCTTTTCCACACCCCTGGACCGCGTAGCGAGTTTCTCCTTCGACGAGCGAGTCGTGGCCTGCTTTCCCGACATGATTCGCCGCTCGGTGCCTGGCTATGGCCAGATACTGGGCATGCTGGGCGTGATCGCCGCGCGCCACCTGCGTCACGGAGCCCATGTCTACGATCTGGGCTGTTCGCTGGGCGCGGTGGGCCTGGCCCTGGCTGGCCGCTTGCCTCCCGAGGCCTTCACCCTGACCGGTTTGGATCTGTCGCCTGCCATGGTCGAGCGCGCCCGCACCACCTTCGCCGAAGAATGCCCCGACCACGCCATCGAGGTCGTCGAGGGGGATATCCGTCATGTCGACTATCGCACGTCGGGGATGATCGTGCTCAATTTCACCTTGCAGTTCCTGCCGCCGCAAGATCGCGATGCGGTGATCGCCAAGCTCTACGAGGCGCTCGAGCCCGGCGGTGTCCTGGTGCTGTCCGAAAAAATCGTTGCCGCCGACGAAGAGGAAAATGCCTGGCTGGTGGAGCGCTACCACGATTTCAAGCGCGCCAACGGCTATAGCGAGCTGGAGATCAGTCAGAAACGCACCGCCCTGGAAAACGTGCTGATCCCCGATACGCTCGAGGCCCATCATGCGCGTCTCGCTCGCGCCGGCTTTCCGCGCAGCCATACCTGGTTCCAGTATCTGAATTTTGCCTCACTGATCGCGTTCAAAGACTGAAGGCAGGCCAAGTTTCCAGGTCATACGGAGGTTCTGAGTGGCGACGACCCTCAGCGTGGTTTCCGTGTTGCTGGCCGTGTGGCTGGCCACTGCCTGGTGGCATGCCAACAAGCCCCTGCCTCGTGGGCTGGGCATAACGGGTCCGTGGCGCGAGGTGGGCGACCTGCATTTGCTGCTCGACGAAAGCTACCGCGACTCGCAAGGCGAATGGCATTGTCGCCAGGCGATCTTCGACGAGATCTTCCGCCTGATCGGCCAGGCCCGGCGCCTGCTAGTGCTCGATATCTTCCAGTTCAATGTCCCCGGTGAGAACCGCGACTGCTATCGCCCACTGGCACAACAACTGCGCGACGCTCTGCTGCGCCGCAAGGCCGAGGTGCCCGACCTTGAGATCGTGCTGATCACCGACCCCATCAACAGCGTCTACGGTGGTCGACCAACTCCTCACTTCGATGCCCTGCGGCAAGCCGGTATCCAGGTCGTGGTCACCGACCTGGCAGCGAGCCGTGACCCCAACCCGACCTGGTCCGCGCTATGGCGGCTGGCCTTTCGCTGGCTTGGCAACACCTCCCGCGGCGGCTGGCTGCCCAACCCACTGGGGCCAGGGAAGGTAACGCTGCGTAGCTACCTGGCGACGCTCAACTTCAACGCCAATCACCGCAAGACGCTAGTGGTAGATCATGGCAACGACTGGGTGGCCCTGGTCAGTTCTTCCAACGCCGACGACGCCAGCAGCGACTACCTCGACACCGCCATACGCTTCGCCAGCCCGGCCGCCCTGGACCTGCTCGACTCGGAACTGGCCGTGGCCGAATGGTCGGG
Organism: Litchfieldella qijiaojingensis; assembly: GCF_014651875.1. GTDB lineage: Bacteria > Pseudomonadota > Gammaproteobacteria > Pseudomonadales > Halomonadaceae > Litchfieldella > Litchfieldella qijiaojingensis. The sequence goes on along the minus strand of NZ_BMXS01000011.1, from coordinate 14,929 downwards.
ACTGCCTCCTCTCGGCCTTCATCCCGCGCCTTTACCACCCGCAGACGCTCCCCCGCACCAGACGCGCCTGCGAGTCCTTACCGAAGGTGCCATCCGCGCCGCTCTGCTGGATATCATCCGCGACACACATAGCGACGAACGACTGGATATCGCGGTGCTGTTCCTGTCCCATCGTAGCGTGATCGAGGCGCTAAAGGACGCCCATCGACGCGGCGTGGCGATCCGCCTGCTACTCGATCCCAACAAGTCGCATTTCGGCCACGCCAGCCCCGGCATCCCCAATCGTCAAGCGGCACACGAGCTGCACCGGGCAGGCATCGCCATTCGCTGGTACGATACCCGCGGCGAACAGGCACATAGCAAGGTACTGCTGAGAAGCGGCGGCACACGCCCCGCCGAGTTGCTGCTCGGATCGGCCAACTTCACCCGCCGCAGCCTCGACGACCTCAACCTGGAAGCCGATATCCAGTTCCACGCCACCAAGGATCACCCGGTCATCCGTGACGTCCAGACCGCTTTCGAGCGCCACTGGCACAACTTGGACGACGAGCGGTTCAGCCTGCCTTTCGATGCTCATTCCGACCCGTCGCGATGGCGCTACTGGAGGTATCGGTGGTTGGAGGTCACTGGCTGGTCAACATTTTAACGAGGAACCATGGACACCACCCATCGCGATCTCTACCACGCCTTCGTCGATCAGGGCCTCGATGCCTGGCTGGCGAAACTGCCCAAGCAACTGGCGCGCGGCCTCGACCGCAAGCGTTACGGCGACCTGCCGGCCTGGGAGAAGGCGGTCGCCAAGTTGCCGGTGCTACCCGCCGAGCGACAGGTGTGGCTCGACCGCGATACCGTCACGGTGGAGCTGGCCCTGAGCGATGCTCAGCGCCGCCAGAGCGAGAACCTGCTGCTCAAACTCGCACCGTGGCGTAAGGGGCCCTATTCGCTGGGAGGGATCCATATCGATACCGAGTGGCGCTCGGACTGGAAATGGCGACGGGTCGCCCCTCACCTCTCCGCACTGGCGGGTCGTCGTGTTCTCGACGTGGGTGGCGGCAGCGGCTATCACGCCTGGCGCATGGCCGGCGCCGGTGCCGCCTTCGTACTGGTCATCGACCCTTCGCCGCGCTTCTACTACCAATTCCAGGCCGTCCGTCACTTCGTCGGCGACGCCGACGGCGGGCGCACGCATTTCCTGCCGGTGGGCATCGAGGACGTACCGGCCAAGCTCGAGGCCTTCGATACAGTATTCTCGATGGGCGTGCTCTATCATCGTCCCTCGCCGCTGGAACACCTCCAGCAGCTCAAGGACGCCCTGCGTCCTGGCGGCGAACTGGTGCTGGAAACCCTGGTGGTGGAAGGCGACGAGACCACCGTGCTGCTACCCGGGGAACGCTACGCAGCCATGCCCAACGTCTATTTCCTGCCCTCTTCCGCGGCCCTCTGCCAGTGGCTCGAGCGCAGCGGCTTCGACAACGTGCGTATCGTCGACGAAGCGACCACGAGCCTGGAGGAGCAGCGCTCGACGGAATGGATGACCTTCCAGTCGCTGGCCGACTTCCTCGACCCCGAGGACCCATCGAAAACGCTAGAGGGCTATCCGGCGCCGAGCCGTGCAGTGGTGGTGGCCAACAAGCCCTGACCGCCAAGGCCCGACATATCCATCGCTCAGCGGAGCTGCGCTCCCACCACCCCAGCCAAACCACCCCCTCGTGGGAGCGCAGATCTTCTGCGCGATTCCGGCCGCCAGGCCGGCCTACAAGCCCCTTCCCTCGCGCCCCGGGTCGCTGCGACGCTTGCTGCGGAAGCTTCCCGATGCCTTGGCAATCGTGCCGCCCGCTTCGTCGAGCAGTTCCGCTTCGGCGAAGAAGATCGCCCTGCCGCCGCCGACCCGCCGGCCCCGGGCCACCACGCGCCCGCCGTCGACCCTGGCCAGGTAATGGATGGTCAGCGAGATGGTGGCGGTGCGTGCCGGGGGCTCATCGGCCGCGTGAAAGAAGACGCTATAGCCGCAGGCGACATCCAGTAGCGTGGCGATGACGCCGCCCTGCAGCGAGCCCTGCGAGTTCAGGTGGTGGGGAGGCTGCCATTCGCACTGCCCGTGGTCCCAGTGCACCAGGCGGGCACCGAGGAGTTCGAGAAACGGATTATCCGGCATGCTCATCGTGCCCTTTTCCCAGTCGCTGGAGAGATGTCACGGCGTGGAACCGGTGCAGGGCCAGCCCCGCCACGATGCACAGCGCCCCGGCCATGTCCACCCATAGGCCCGGGGTGACCATGACGATGGCGCCTCCCCCCACCAGTAGCCGGGACACGGGCCCCATGCCGCCCCACAGATGACCGATGGCCGCCACCGACAGGAAGCCGATGCCCACCAGTGCGCTCAGCACCGCGACCAGGATGGCCAGGGGATTGCCCGCCAGGGTGAGTTCCGGGTTCAGGATGAACAGGAACGGCAGGATGAACAGGCTACAGGCCAGGGTCAGCGCATAGCGGGCCGTTCCGAAGAAGGTCCCGCCGCTGATGGCGATGGCGGCAAAGATTCCCGCCGCGACCGGCGGCGTGATGGCCGACACGCTGGCGAAGAAGTACAGGAAGAGATGCGAGGGCAAGCGCTCGAACCCCAGGTTCAGCAGCGGTGGCGCCAGCACCGCGGCAGCCACGGCATAGGCCGCCGGGGTCGGCATCCCCATCCCCAGGATGATGGCCAGCGCCATGGTGAGCACCAGCGAGACGAACAGGTAATCCCCGCCGATGGACAGGATCACCTGCGACAGCGTCACGCCCAGCCCGGTCAGGTTGATGATGGAGACCATGATCTGAGCGGCGGCGATGATCATGGCGATGTACACCACGCTCACCGCGGCGGCGAACAACCCCCGATAGGTCGACCCGACCACGTCGGAGAGACGCTGGCCCGCGGTGCTGACGACTGTCCGCGGCACCCGATCCGTCTCGTCGGCCATGAGGCCCGCCACCCTGCGGGCCTGTTCGCTGGCCGCGGTCTCGGGTGGCCGGCGGCGAAACAGGGCGCCTGCGACCATCATCGCACTGATGGAGACCAGCGACCAGAACACCGCCGTCTGTATCGTGTAACGCTGGAGGATGAAGAACAGCAGGATACCGATCGGCACCAGCAGGCTGGCCATGGCCAGGGGCTCGAATGCCTCCCGCCGCGACGGGATCAGCTCCGGCGGCAATGCCTCCAGCCGATAACGCCGCGCCATCAGGTAGACGCCCAGCAACAGCGCGGTGAAGAACAACACCGAGGGCACGAACGCGGCCTTGACCACATCCAGGTAGGCAATGCCCAGCAGCTCCGCCATCAGGAAGGCGCCCGGCCCCATGATCGGCGGCATGATCTGCCCGCCCGTCGAGGCGACCGCCTCGATGGAGCCCGCCAGGTTGCGATCGAATCCCAGGCGGCGCATCAGCGGGATTGTCAACACGCCGGTGCTGGTCACATTGGCCACCGTGCTGCCGTTCACCATGCCCATGAAGGCGCTGCCGATCACGGCGACGATGCCCGCGCCACCGCGAATGCGTCCGCCGAGCCGCATGGCGATGCGGATGAAGGTATCCCCGGCACCGCTGGCATTGAGCAATGCCCCCAGGATCAGGAACAGGGTCACCACGGTCGCCGAAATGCCCATCAGCGTGCCAAGGATGCCGTTGTTGCCCATGTAGAAGACGTAGATCATCCGCTCCAGCGACAGGCCACGGTGGGCCAGCGGGCCCGGCATGTAAGGACCGAAATAGGCATAGATACAGAAGAACAGGATCAGGCCGACGAACAGCCAGCCCAGGGTGCGCCGGACGGCTTCCAGCAACAGCAGAAACAGCGCGACGCCAAACGCCTTCTCCACCGCCTCATTGACGTACCAGTTACTCATCACGATGGCGTCGTAGTTGACGAAGACATACCCCAACAGCACCAGACAGGCGAACGCGCACGGCAGGTCGACCAGCGCAAGCTGCAATCGAGGAAAGCGTGCGCGCCCCTGGTACAGGAGAAACACGAAGAACAGAGCGCCGCCCAGGTGTACGGCACGTTGCTGGTAGTTGGGTAGCGTCCCCACGCCGGCGGTGACGATATGGAAGAGGATCCACGCCAGGGCGAGGCCTCCGATCAGCCAGCCGGCAAGACCGCTGAAGCGGCGCAGATAGGTGACACGTTCATCAGAACTCATACGCTAGACCCTCAAGGTCCCCGGACCTTGGCAGCGAGCGGAGGCCATGCCGCGGCCCCGCCCACTGACGACTTGAAATGTCATGGTTGGCACGTGCTGGCGGCCCTGTCGGACGCCATCACTCGGTGTATTCCGGCGGCACCAGGCGCTGGGGAACCTCGTGTCCCTGTTCCTTCAGGTAACGCACCACCCCGGCATGCAGGGGAGCCACGCTGGCGTTGAGCGTCAGCTGCAGCGGATCGACCTGGGCGGCGGGCGCATAGCCGTCGGCCGCGGCCTGGATCCCCTCCTCGGAAAACGCGCGCGCCACGATACCGTAGGCGGCTTCCTCAGCGAGCTCGCTGGTGGTGTTGATGCCGATCCCGGTCTGGATGGTGATCAAGGGGCTTTCCTGTTCGCCATAGAAGTCAGCGGGATCGACCTCGCCGACGCTGAAGTACGGCCGGGCATCGGCCACCTGTTGCGCCTGGTCCGGGGTCATCGACAATAGCCGCACCGGCCGCGACGAATGGGCTTGCTGGATGTAGCCATCGGGATGCAGGCCGGCTTTCACGAAGGCATCGAGACGCCGGTTCTGGTAGGCATCCAGCGCGTCGCTGCCACCGGCGCGATAGTAGTTGGGCTCGATGCCGAGGATCTCCAGCGCGGTCTCCGTCTGGCCCTCCGTGGCGGTGCCGCGCCCACCGGGATTGAAATCGCGCCCGGCCAGGTCATCGAGGCCGGCGATGTCGGCATCGGCCGACACGACCCAGTTCAAGGGCAGCGGCGCGAAGAAGTACAGCGTCCGCAGGTTCTCCGCCGGCGAACCGTAGTCCCCCTCGCCCTGGACGGCTTGATGGTCGGAGGAGGTCACCGCGATCCCCATGTCCACCTCTCCGCGCAGCAAGGCCTGTGTCGAGGCGGCGGCCCCGCCCAGTTCCTGGACGCTCATCCCAACGCCTTCGACGGTGTCGTTCCAGTCGGACACCACAGCGACCTGATAGGAATAGAAGGCCGATCCGCTGTGGGTCGCGCCCATGGCGAGCCTGGCCTGGGCCTCGGCGGTGAGCGGCAACAGGCTCGCTGCGACGATCCCCGCTGCGCCCAGGGTGAACGCATTCAGATAGTGTCTGGCTGTGCCGTTGGTTGTAGCTGGCATTGTTGTTGTCCTCCTGGCATATGCGAGTCCTTACGATGGCATGCCCACCGGCGGTGGCACCTTCCCTGGGAGTCGTGGTCTCCGGATAGCGACGCGTGACGGCCGCTTCCGGACGATGTAGTTATTAATAGTCCCACGCTAGCACTTTTTCCTCCCTATGTAATGTTTTTCATAAAGCCGAAATCGCTTATACTTTAGCCGAACCGGGCGACACGGCTGCCCCCGTCCCCGCGCTTGCCCCTGACGACGGGCTGGCAATCGGCCGAGCCTCATGTAAGCTCCCGGGCCGTGTCCCGTATTGCAAAGAGAGAACAGGCGATGAAACGAAACCCCCGGTCAGCCGGAGACCCCGCGGAACGCGGCAAGCCCGAGAGCGTCAAGACGGCGGCACGCACCCTCAGCCTCTTCGAGGCCTTTGCCGACGACCAGACGCCGTTGTCGCTCAGCGACCTGGCCAAGCGCATCGACACCCCGGTCAGCAGCTGCCATGCGTTGATCAAGACCCTGCAGGCGCTGGGTTACGTTTACGTCCTCGAGCAGAAGAAGCGTGTCTATCCCACCAAGCGCCTGCTGCAGGTCGCCCAGGCCATCGCCACCCACGACCCGCTGCTGGAAAGCGTGTCCCCCATACTGCACGAACTGCGCGACGAACTCGGCGAAACGGTGATCCTCGGCAAGCGCCAGGGCGACGGCGTGGTCTACCTGGAGATCATCGAAGGCACCCACACCGTGCGTTACGCCGCACGCCCGGGCGACGCCAAGCCGCTTCACTCCAGCGCCATCGGCAAGGCCATGCTGGGGCAGGAAACCGAGCAGCGCCTGCGGGGGCTGCTCGAGCGACTGCCGCTCACCCCGGCCACGGGCCGAACGCTCACCGACCGCCATCAGCTGATGGACGACATCGTGGAGAGCCGCCGTCGCGGCTACTTCATCACGCGGGGCGAGAACGTCGATGACGTCATGGCCATCGCCATTGCCCGCCAGGTCTACGGCGAGCCCCTGGGCGTGGCGATCGCCGGCCCGATGGAGCGCATGTCACGCCAGCTCGAGCACTACCTTGACACCCTGATTCGTCACGGTGACCGCCTGACCACGCTCTAGCCTTCTCCGAAAGCTGCCTGTGCTCGCCTGTCAGGGCGGGCACCCTCATCCTCTCCTACTCCACCTCGGCTCCCGGCCGGGAGCCGAGGCCATGCGTCGCGTCAGGGCAGCGCCCCGCCCAATTGCCGACTCTCCTTTGCAGGCCGCTTGACAATATTTTTCACCTATACGTATAGTCATTCGATATGCAGAAAAAACACAAGACCGGAGAACGCCGATGGCCGATCATCTCCTCGTCGCGATGGATGGCCCCCTGCTGCGGGTGACCATCAACCGCCCGGAGAAACGCAACGCCCTGTCCCGCGAGGTGCTCGACGACATCGCCGACGTCTTCACGCAACACGCCGAGACGCCCGGGCTCAGGGCTGCGGTGCTGACCGGCGCCGGCGACAAGAGCTTTGCCGCCGGTGGCGATCTGCGCGATCTCTCGGCGGTGCGCTCCGACGCGGCCGCCGAGGCCATGAGCCGTGACGCCCGGCGTGCCCTCGATGCGATCTCGCGCTTTCCCGTTCCGGTCATCGCCGCCCTGAACGGCGACGCCCTGGGCGGCGGTGCGGAACTCGCCGTGGCCTGCGATTTCATCGTCGCCGGCCCCACCAGCCGCATCGGCTTCATCCAGGGCAAGCTCAACATCTCCACCGCCTGGGGCGGCGGCAGCCGGCTGCTGCATCGCGTGGGCGCGACCCAAGCCCTGCGCCTGCTGTCGCGGGCCGAACTGCTCACGGCCGACGACGCGCTGCGCATCGGCCTGATCGACCAGGCCACCGCGCCCGGCGAAACGCTCGACGACAGCGTGGCGGCGTTCTGCCGGCCCATCCTCGCCCAGGTCCCGCAAGTGCTCCGGGCCTTCAAGGCGCTGGCCAGCGCCCATCTCGATGGCCAGCCGCCGGCCGCGCTCGAGGCCATCGAGACCCGCCATTTCGTTGCGACCTGGACCCACGACGACCACTGGGAAGCCGCCGACAAGGTGCTGAACAGCAGGAGGACCCGATGAGCGATTCCGCCCCCCAGAACCGCACCCCCCCGATTCCCGAACCGCGCACCGCGTCCGGCATCGAGATTCCCGAACTGGTGACACCGGACATGCTGCAGCACCCCGATCCGGGCCGACCCGGCAGGCCCCCCTACACCCGGGGGATCTTTCCCAACGGCTATCGGGGGCGGCTGTGGACCTTCCGCCAGTACTCGGGATTCGGCACGGCGGAGAACACCAACGAGCGCTACCGCTTCCTGCTCGAGAGCGGCCAGACCGGCCTCTCGGTGGCCCTGGACCTGCCCACCCAGTGCGGCTACGACCCCATCGACCCCATGGCACGCTCCGAGGTCGGCAAGGTCGGCGTGTCGCTGTCCAACCTGGCGGAGGCGGAAATCCTCTTCGACGGCATCGACCTGGGCGGCATTTCCACCTCCTTCACCATCAACGGCACCGCTGCGATCATCTATGCCATGTACTGCGCGGTGGCCGACAAGCAGGGCGTGCCCCGCGAGAAACTCACCGGCACCATCCAGAACGACATCCTCAAGGAGTACGTGGCCCGCGGCACCTGGATCTTCCCGGTGCGGCCCTCGCTGCGCCTGATCTCCGACACCATCCTGTTCTCCAACCGCGAGACGCCGCGCTTCAACCCGATCAGCATCGCCGGCGCCCACGTGCGTGACGCCGGGGCCACGGCGGTCGAGGAGCTGGGCTACACCCTGGCCAACGGCCTGGCCTACGTCGAAGAGCTGATCCGTCGCGGCGGCGACGCCACTAGGTTCGCCAACCGGCTGAGCTTCTTCTTCTACGTGCACATGGACTTCTTCGAGGAGATCTGCAAGTTCCGCGCGGCACGGCGGCTGTGGGCCAGCCTGCTCGAAGAACGCTTCGATATCACCGACCCCAAGGCGCAGCGGCTGCGTTTCGGCGTGGTCTGCGGCGGCTCGTCGCTGACCGCCGCCCAGCCCTACAACAACATCGTGCGCGTAGGCCTGGAAGCCATGTCGGCGACACTGGGCGGCGCGCAATCGGTGTTCACCTGCGCCTACGACGAGGCCTTCCAGATCCCCACCGAATTCAGCGCCGAAATCGCCCTGCGCACCCAGCAGATCCTCGCCTACGAGAGCGGCATCTCGAAGACGGTCGACCCATTGGGCGGCAGCTATTACGTGGAGTGGCTGACCGATCGGATGGAGGAGGAAACGCGCCGGGTCATCGAGGAGATCGACGACTACGGCGGTGTCGTGAAGGCAATCGAGGACGGCTACCTGCAGGCGCGCATCGCCGAACGCGCCCACGAACGCAAGCAGAAGGTGGACCGGGGGGACACGGTGATCGTCGGCCAGAACTATTTCCGCCGCGACGACCAGACCGACGATTTCGGGGAAGTGTTCAAGGTCGACCCGCAGGCCTCGGAGCGCGTGCAGGAGAAGTACCAGCGCCTCCTCGCCGAGCGCGACCCGGCCCGGGTCGAGCGGACCCTGAAGGCGCTGGAAAAGGCTGCGGGCCAGGATGACGAGAACCTGCTGCCGTACCTGATCGACTGCTGCCACGCCTACGCCACCGTGGGCGAGATGGTCGCCACGCTCAAGTCACAATGGGGCGAGTTTCAGGAACCCATTCGTCTCTGAGCGGAGCCCGACAGGCCGGTCGGCCCCCGCCCATCGTCACCGGAGAAATCCCATGAGTTTGAAAGGCAAGAGAATCCTGATCGCCAAGCCCGGCCTCGACGGCCACGACGTGGGCGCCAAGGTGATCGCCCTGGCCCTGCGCGACGCAGGCGCGGAGGTGATCTACACCGGGCTGCGCAAGAGCGCCGAGTACATCGCCAAGGTCGCGGTGGACGAGGACGTGGATGTGGTGGGACTGAGCATGCTGTCGGGCAGCCACATGGAGCTGGTGAACGAGACCATGCGCTGTCTGAAGGAGTACGATGCCGGCGACATCAAGATCTTCGTGGGCGGCACCATTCCCGAGAAGGACCGCGAGGCGCTGCTGAACGCGGGGGCATGCGGGGTCTATACCTCGGAAATGCCCCTGGAAGACGTCCTCAGCGACATCGAGAGGCAACTGCAATGAACGATGCCACCCACGCCCAGGGCCCGCTCGCCGGCATTCGCATCCTCGAGGTGAGCCATATGCTGGCCGGGCCTTACTGCGGCATGCTGCTGGCCGACCTGGGGGCGGAAGTGATCAAGATCGAAGCGCCCGGACAGGGCGACATCGGGCGCCAGATCGGACCGAATTACATCGGACCCCACAACGCCTACTTCGCCAGCCTCAACCGCAACAAGCACAGCCTCTGCCTGGACCTCACCAGCGAGGCCGGGAAAGGGCGGCTCGCCGAGCTGGTCGCGTCGTCGCACGCCCTGCTCACCAACATCCGCCCTGCCGCGATCCGCAAGCTGGGCCTGACCTACGATGCCCTGCGCATACACAACGAGAAGCTCGCGTGCCTCGCCCTCACCGGCTACGGGCTGGACGGCCCTTTCGCCGACAAGCCCGCCTACGACTACGTCATCCAGGCGCTGGCGGGAGTCATGGCCATGACCGGCGACCCCGACGGCCCGCCGGTGAAAACGGGCTACTCCGTGGTCGACAACTCCGCGGGCATCATGGGCGCGCTAGGCCTGACCGCCAAGCTGGTGGAGGGCCGTGGCGGCCAGGTCGACGTGTCCCTCTACGACACCATGCTCTCGCAGTTGAACTATCTCGCCAGCGCCTATCTCAACGCCGGGCAGAAGGTCGAGCGCTATCCCGGCGGCGGCCACCCCTACATCGTCCCGGCCCAGATCTTCGGCACCCGGGACGGCCACCTGGCGCTGTTCATCACTCACGACGGCTTCTGGGCGGACTTCTGCCGCGAAGTCGGGCATCCGGAATGGATCGACGACCCCCGCCGCTCGACCATGGAGGCGCGCGCCGCGAATCGCGAGCGCGTGGTCGACGACATCCAGGCGGTGCTGTCGACCGGCACCACCGACAGCTGGGTAGATCGGCTCTCGCCCCTGGGCGTGGTGGTGGCGGGCGTGCAGAGCCTGGAGACGGCCCTCGAGTCGGCGCTGACCCAGTCGCGTCAGATGGTGGTCTCGGTGCCCACGTCCCATGGCGAGATCCGCATGGTGGGCAACCCGATCAAGCTGCCGGACCAGCCGCCGCGCTATGGCCCCCCACCGCTGCTCGGCGAAGACAGCGAACCGTTGCAGGGCCGGCGCTGGGACATCCACCAGCCGCACGACGCCGAGGGAGGCTAACGCATGACCCGGCTCGATCCCCGCTCACGCCGCGCCCTGGGTCGCACCCTCACCAAGCTCGCCTCGGCCTCCGTGGCCGAGAGTCTCGACCATGGGGCGCGCCAGCCCACCTCCGACCGCGACACCACGCGGATCGGTTTCACCGGCGCCCCCGGCGCGGGCAAAAGCACCCTGGTCAGCCGCCTCGCCAAGCGACGCCTGGCCGCCTGCCGTGACCAGGGCGGCATCGCCATCCTGGGAATCGACCCGACCAGCCCGCTCTCCGGCGGCTCGATCCTCGGCGACCGCATCCGCATGGACAACATCGTCAACGAGCCCGAGCTCTACATCCGCTCCCTCTCCAGCCGCTCCGCCAATGACGGCCTGGCCGACAACGTGGCGGACCTGCTGGACGCCCTGGACAGCCACGGCTTTTGCGAGGTGCTGCTGGAAACCGTCGGGGTCGGCCAGGCCGAGCACGCCGTGCGCCACGCAGTGGACAGCCTGGTCATGGTGCTACAGCCTAACGCCGGCGACGCCGTGCAGGCGATGAAGGCCGGGATTCTCGAACTGGCGGATATCTACGTCATCAACAAGGCCGACCTGGTCGGCGCCAGGAAGACCGCCTCGGAAGTGCGCGGCATCGTGCAACGCCACCGCGACACCCGCACCTGGCTGCCACCGGTCATCGAGGTGACGCAGGACGGCGAGGCAGGCCTGGCCGAGCTGGATGACGCCATCAGCCAGCACCTCGACTGGCTGAGCAAACGGCGCGACCCAACGGAGACACGTCGCCTGCGGCGGCGCTATCATGTCCAGTCGCTGATCGTACGCCGGGTGGCGGAGCTGCTCGGGGAACAGCCCCAGCTCCTCGACGAGCCGACCCTGCGCGACACCTACCGCAAGGCCCTCCAGACCCTGGCCGGGGACGAGGCCGCGACGGACCCGGAGGCAAGGCGAGACACATGGTGAAGCTCAACAAGATCTACACCCGCACCGGCGACAAGGGCGACACAGGGCTCGGCGACGGCAGCCGGGTGCCGAAACACGACCTGCGCGTGGAAGCCTACGGCACGGTGGACGAGACCAACGCCGCCCTCGGCCTGGCCCAGCTGCATGCCGAAGGCGAGCTGCACCAGGTGCTGGCGCGGATCCAGAACGACCTGTTCGACGTCGGCGCCGACCTCTGCACCCCGGAGCAGGACGCTTCCAAGCATCCGCCGCTTCGCGTGGCGGCCTCGCAGGTCGACTACCTGGAGGAACGCATCGATGCGCTCAACGAGCACCTCGCCAGCCTGCGCTCGTTCATTCTCCCCGGCGGCACGCCGCTGGCCGCCCACCTGCACCTGGCCCGCACCATCGCCCGGCGCGCCGAACGGCTGATCGCCCGGCTCATGGAGACCCAGCCCGTAAACCCCGAGGTCCTGCGTTACATGAACCGACTCTCGGACCTGCTGTTCGTCGCGGCCCGCACGGCCAACGCCAACGGCGCGGACGACGTGCTCTGGGTGCCCGGCGCCAACCGATGAGCGATGCCACCCCGCCCCAGCGGATCGCCTCGCCCTGCACGGGCGTCTGCCGCCTGCCCACGGGCGGCCACTACTGCCTCGGCTGCCACCGCACGCTGGACGAAATCGCCGCCTGGTCGTCGCTCAGCGATGCCGAACGCCACGCCATCATGAACGAACTGCCACAGCGCAAGGGCAGCAACCACAGCGAATGACGCCCGCCATCGCCAGGAGATGCAGCACGGCACCGGTAGGAACGCTCGCGAGCGCGATCCGGCCGCCAGGCCGGCATTCTCGGGGCGGTGCCACACCCATCGCGCAATAAATTGCGCCACCACCCCCGCATGGCCACCCACCCCGTGGGAGCGCAGATCTTCTGCGCGATTGGCGCCGCAGGCGCCCCATGTCAGCGGCGCAGAATCACCAGCCACCTGCCCAGGTTGAGGATGCTGGCCAGCGAGGCGGCCACGTAGGTGAAGGCGCAGGCGGTAAGCAGATGGCGGGCCGCCGGCATGTCATAGGGCGGGAGGTACTGCTTGAGCAGCGGCAGAGCACGCTGGAAGCTGGCATCGAACTCCACCGGCAGGGTGATCAGGTGCACCATCGCCGCGGTACCGAAGCTGAGGATGGCGGCGATGACCACGAGGGCGGTGCCACCGGGCGTGCGCGTCAGCACGAACAACAATGGCGCAGCCATCATCAGGCCGGCCCCCAGCTTCTCCGCGCTCTGGGCAACCCCCACCAGGCGCGTGCGCATCAACAGTGGCTGGTAACCGTGATGATGCTGGATTGCGTGGCCCACCTCATGGGCCGCCACGGTCACAGCGGTCAGCGAACGCCCCTCGAAATGCTCCGCGGAGAGACGCACCCTACGCGAAGTCGGATCGTAGTGATCGCCATACTCGGTGACCTCCACCGTCACCCCTTCCAAGCCCAAGCGCTCGATCAGGTGTCGAGCCAGCTCCCCTCCGGTTCCTGGATAGTCGGCGCGTGGGCGCGAATACCGTTGCAGCACCCACTTGGCCCAGACATTCGGCAGGATGAACAGCAACAGCAGCAGAATGACGGCAATCACGATCATGGCGGCGGGTCCCCTGACAGTTCCGACCCAGGGTAACCTGTGGGGTTCAACACGGCAGCCCCGGAATCATGCGATCCCGGGGCGTCGTCGGTCATGATACGGCTCGTGCCGGTCAGCGCTTCAGCAACTCGCGCACATCCTTGGCCTCCCAATGCGGGAAGTGCTTGCGGATCAAGGCGTTCAGCTCGATCTCGAAGGCTTCCCAGTCCACCTGCGTGGTCGACCTGGCCTGAGCTTCGGCGATGCCACGGATCATCCCCGCCCCCACCGTGACGTTGGTCAGACGGTCGATGACGATGAAGCTGCCGGTGCCAGGGCTCTGGCGGTAGTCGTCCACTGGCACCGCGCTGGTCAGTTCCACCCGGCAGTGGCCGATGGCGTTGAGCTCGAGTCGCTCGGCCGGATGATGCTCGAGGGTGTTGACGTCGATCTGATGCTCGATGGTGCGGATCTCGCCGGACAGGTCGCGCGTCGCCAGCTTGAAATCGTAGAGCTTGCCGGCTTCCATCGGCGTGTCGTGCATCCACACGATGTCGGCCGTGAAGGCGTTCGACAGCGGCACCTCGGCCTCGGCCTCGACCAGCCAGTCACCACGCGAGATATCGAGCTCGTCTTCCAGCGTCACGGTGATCGCCTGGCCCGGATAGGCGACCTCGAGGTCGCCGTCGAAGGTGACGAGGCGCTCGACCGTCGAGGTCTTACCCGACGGCAGCGCCTTGACCTTTTGGCCCGGGCGCAGGATGCCGGCGGCCAGAGTGCCGCAGTAGCCGCGGAAGTCGAGGTTCGGTCGGTTGACGTACTGCACCGGCAGGCGCAGGTCGCTGAGGTTCTGATCGTGGACTATCTCCACCGTCTCCAGCAGCTCGAGCAGCGGTTCGCCCTGGTACCACGGCGTGCGCTCGCTGGCGTTGACCACGTTGTCGCCCTCCAGCGCCGACATCGGCACGAAGCGAATGTCGCGGGCACCGAGCTTCTCGGCAAAGGCCCGGTAATCGGCGACGATCTCCNCTGGATGCCCAGCAGGTCGGCGATGAAGCTGTGCCGCCGGGTCTGGGTCTGCACCCCGTAGCGCGCGTCGATCAGGATGATCGCCAGGCTCGCCGTCGAGGCGCCGGTGGCCATGTTGCGGGTGTACTGCTCGTGCCCCGGGGTGTCGGCGATGATGAACTTGCGCTTGTCGGTGGAGAAGAAGCGGTAGGCGACGTCGATGGTGATGCCCTGCTCGCGCTCGGACTGCAGGCCGTCGACCAACAGCGCCAGGTCCACGGCGTCGCCGGTGGTGCCACTGGTCTTCGACGCCTGGGTGATCGCGGCGAGCTGGTCCTCGTAGATCATCTTGGAGTCGTGCAGCAGCCGCCCGATCAGCGTCGACTTGCCGTCGTCGACGCTGCCGCAGGTGATGAAGCGCAGCAGGTCCTTGTTCTCGTGCTCGTGCAGGTACTGCTCGATGTTGTCGGCGATCAGTGCGGATTGATGTGACATGGGCAAACCTTAAGATAAAAGGAGGAAGATGGAAGAACGGTACTTCGCACCTGGAAGAAGAAAGAAAACCTTGGATACCACGCCCCTTCCTCCTTCCTTCTCGGGTCTTCTGAGCCTTCGGCTCAGAAGTACCCCTCGCGCTTCTTCTTCTCCATCGATCCCGCCTGATCGTGGTCGATGGCCCGCCCCGAGCGCTCGCTGGTGCGCGTCAGCAGCATCTCCT
>NZ_BMXS01000010.1 GCF_014651875.1 Litchfieldella qijiaojingensis | reverse complement strand
ATATCCGGCCGCGCAAACGTTTCGACTTCAAGTGCCCCATCGAAATGATGGAAGAGCTGATGGCGAAGTGTCACGAAGGGCCATCATCAATCCAATGACTGTGTTGCACTCAGAACCTGCATCCGCCATCGACCCAATCCCGTGATTTGCCATGTGCCACCACTGACATGATGAATCGTCTCTGGTATATCGAGCCCTTGTCGGGAGCAGGGCCTGGTCAGTGCTGCTATTGATGCTGCCGTGACACCAACGCCACATGATCAAGAAACAAGCGGAATAGTTGCGCCTGGCTGGAGACATCGAGGCGTTGGTAAATGTGCTTGCGATGGACCTTGACGGTGCCGTCGCTGATGTCGAGCTCGCGCGCTGCCGACTTGGTGGAGTGCCCGGCGAGCAGCAGGCGGACGATTTCCCGTTCGCGCTCGGTGAGCGATTCGCGCCCGAAGCTTGCGAAGGCAATTTCCACCGGTGCCTGGGCCTCCAGGTCGGCCTGGAACTGTTCGCCTTGCCATTTCCAGTACTCCACCAGCAGTGCTTCCACGACTGGCGAGACATGACGCAGCACCTGCAGCGACCGGCGGGTGAGGGGCGACGTTTGGTCGCGAAAGCCTAGCGACACCACGATCACCACCTCGTCCGACACCCGGGCGAAGAGCCCGACCTCGTCGGTCAGGCCCAAGGCTCGGTAGTAGTGATGGTAATACTCGCTGGATTCGAAGCGGTCCGGCGCCAGCTCACGTAGGCGGTGGGCGCCGTGATCCAGGCCCTCGCGCACGGCTGTGAAGAAAGGATCGAGCAGGTAGGCTTCGCTCAGATAGCGTTCGATGCCCTGTTCACGCCGGTAGGGGGGATAGTCATCGTGTATCAGCAGGGGGCGATGCCGCCCCCTATAGGTATGGATAAGGATCGAATCGAAGGTGACCAGCTCACGCAGGAGCTGTTCCAGCGCATTGGGAAAACCGACCGAGCCCGCGCCCTGGATCAGCCGGGCCAGGCGACGGTGCCACTCCTGACTGGCGGGATTGGTGAGGAACTCGGTGGTAGTCACGTCATTCAGTTCGCGGCATTGACGCTCAAGCGGTAGGGGCCGGAATCCGAACCGCCGAAGGAGCGGGCGATCACTCGGTACTCGCCAGGCGTCAGATGGGTCTGGATACGGGCATTGTAGTCAGTGCCTCCATCGTCGTCCTCGAGACGCAGCCCATCGCCTTCCAGCTCAAGATAGGGATCCACGGTGCTCGATATCATGTCGATGGTGTAGTCACCGGCCTGTTCCACCTGGAAGCTGTAAAAGTTCTGGGCGCCGCTGTACAGTTCGTCGGTGACCGTAGTGCCGATTTCGATCACGCCATTCTCGGCGGCGGCGACATCGGACACACCGGCCTGCAAGGTGAATAGGCCACTGCCCGAACTGTCGTAGCTTCTCGCCCTGACAGTGTAGGTTCCCGGGGAGAGCACAGTCTGGAGGCGCGCATCATAGTTTCCGCCGCCATCGTCGTTCTCGAGCATGACATCGTTGCCGCTGACTTCCAGATAGGCATCGAACTCGGACGATTGCATATCGATGGTCACCAATGCCCTCTCGGCGATATCGAGACGATATTCGATGCCCTCGCCGCTATACCAGCCTTGCACGGGTTGGTCGAACGATAGTTCACCGCCGTTCTGCAACTCGATTCCGTCAGGCAAGTCACGGCTGCCCAGCTCCAGGGTGTAATAGCCTTGCTCCTGGCCGTGGGCGGTGCGCGCTTCGAGCTGATAGCTTCCTGCCTCGAGAAACCCGGAAATACGGGCATTCAAGTCGCCGGCGCCATCGTCATCCGTCAGGTTCACGCCATGGTCACCGCTGAGTGTCAGGTAGGAATCGAGCTCGTCGGAATGCATTTCAACGGTATACAGCCCCGCTTCCTGGATCTCGATCTCATAGTCGTTGAGGCCATCCTGCAACCAGCCATCGATGGGTGTGTCCAGCGTCAGGAGGCCGGAGTCCTGTGTCTCCAGGGTCCGGCTGGTGATGCGGAAAGGACCATAGCTATGCCGGTCTAGACCGCTGACTGCCACAACATATTTCCCTGCCTGCTCGATACGCTGGCGCAGGCGGGTCGGCGTTCCGATATCCGACGAAGCCGTCAGGAAACCGCCTTGGTCATCATAGAGCGCCAGGGTGCCATTGAGCACGCCGCCGAGCTCCAGCTCGACCAGGGTGTCCGCGTCGAGAGCCAGAGTTAGACGTTCGAAGCGACTGCCGTCATTGGCATTGAGATCGCTCGCCGAGGTGATTTCGCCGCGGTACTCGTCACCAAGCGCCAGGGGCTCGGATTCGGCGGCGGGGGGCTCTGTCACGGCGCTATTGCCCATCCGGTCGGTGGCGTACCAGCCGATCACCAGGCCAGCCGATAGAGTGGCCAGCGGAAGGAGGACACGCGAAGTGGAGGTCGTGGACATGAGAGCTTCCTTGTTCCGAGAGGGTGGGTACGATGAATGCGGGACGGGTCCAAGTCCCTGAGCAGGCTGATAAACACAAGCCGGAATACGAGCTTTTAGCGCATCGGGAGCGTCTGTTCAAGCAAGACGCGATGAAATCGTCTCGATCCTGGCGGGATGGGCAAGAATTTACCTGAACTATGCTGTGGTATGACCGTAATGTTTCGGTCTTTCTACACTGCTGACAATGAAGATCGCTGTATTAGAAGCAGTCGTATCAAGTGGAGATGCCCGTTGTCAGCCCAAAGGTGACAGCCATGGACAACCGTAAGAATATCTTCGTAGTGGGACTCAACGACTTCAATCGCCATCGTTTACAGCAATTACGG
This sequence comes from Litchfieldella qijiaojingensis, assembly GCF_014651875.1. GTDB lineage: Bacteria > Pseudomonadota > Gammaproteobacteria > Pseudomonadales > Halomonadaceae > Litchfieldella > Litchfieldella qijiaojingensis. The sequence continues at coordinate 156,085 of NZ_BMXS01000010.1, read as the reverse complement.
GGTGCCGAACAGTATCGCTTCCACGGTGTGATCGAGCCCGAGGAAGTCTATGACACCGAAGTTTTTCCCATTGCCGACATGATCGATAGGGCCACGAAACAGCTAGAGGCGTTCGATGGGTCCATTGATGCCATCGTTGGCTATATGGACTTTCCGGTGTCGACCATGCTGCCGATCCTGTGTGAGCACTTCGGTACCCGCACCACCTCGCTGGAAAGCCTGTTGAAATGCGAGCACAAGTACTGGAGCCGGCGAGTCCAGCGCGAGGTGATTGCCGATTTCATTCCGGCCTTCACAGCCTTCGACCCATTCGACGACGATGCCCTGACCCGAATCGGCGAGGCCGGGCTGTATATCCCCTTCTTCGTCAAGCCGATCAAGTCCTCGGGCTCACGGCTGGGCTTTCACATCGACAGTCCCGAGACCTTTTACCTGGCCATCGAGCAATTGCGTGCTCAGATCGGCCTGATCGCCGATCCCTTCAATACGGTGCTCGAGCATGCGCGCCTGCCACCTGAGATCGCTGCTGTGGATGGCCATTTCTGCATGGCCGAGGAAATCATCGGTGGTTGGCAATGCACGGTGGAAGGCTATGTGTATCAGGGCGAGGTAGTGAGCTACGGTATCGTCGACTCGTTGCGCTACCCGCAGGTACTGAGCTTCTTCCACTATCGCTACCCTTCGGGGCTGCCCGACTACGTTCAGGACAAGATGGTCGAGTTGACCCGCACGGTGATGGGCCACATTGGCTACGATAACGCGGCCTTCAATATCGAGTATTACTGGGACGAGGTACAGGATCGTATCTGGTTGCTGGAGATCAATACGCGGATCTCTCAATCCCATTGCGACCTGTTCGAGAAGGTCGATGGTGTCAGCCATCAGCAGGTCACCATCGACCTGGCGCTCGGCAAGTGCCCCGACATGCCGTCGCGTCAAGGCAAGTTCCCGATGGCGGCCAAGTTCTTCTATCGGGTGTTCTTCACCGATGCGGTGGTGACCCGTGTGCCCACCGAGGAGGAATTGGCGGCCCTGGAAGCCGAGTTTCCCGGTACCCTGATTGCCTTGCAGGTCCACGCAGGACAACGGCTGTCGACCTTGCCTGAGCAGGATAGCTACAGCTTCGCCCTGGCCTATGTGTGGATGGGCGCCCAGAATGAAGATGAGCTGTTGGCCAACTACGAACGTCTGGCAGCAAGGCTGCGTTTCGAATTCGACGACATCCTCGGTTGAGCGTGTGTCGTGGTGGTGAGTGATGATGGCGAAAGGAGACCCCGGACATGCGCGTCATCGATACCTTTCCGCACCAGGTGATCGAAGAGGAAACCTGGATTTCTCTTGTCGATGGCACACGACTGGCGGCGCGGATCTGGCGACCGCAGGATGCCGAGCGTCATCCGGTGCCAGCGATTCTCGAATACCTGCCTTATCGCAAGCGTGACCTGACTGCCGCGCGCGACGTCCAGACACACCCCTATTGGGCCGGACATGGTTATGCCGGGGTGCGGGTCGATATCCGCGGTACCGGCGAGTCCGATGGCGTGTTGACCGACGAATACCTGCAGCAGGAGCTGGATGATGGAATGGCCGTTCTGGAATGGTTGGCCGAGCAGCCCTGGTGTACCGGCGATGTCGGCATGGTGGGAATTTCCTGGGGAGGTTTCAACGGCTTGCAGATTGCAGCGCTACGTCCGCCGCAGCTCAAGGCAGTGATCACGTTGTGTTCCACCGACGACCGCTATGCCGACGATATCCATCATATGGGCGGTTGTCTATTGGGCGATAACCTGTCTTGGGCCTCGACCATGTTCGACGGCAATTCCTGCCCGCCGGACCCCGCTTTGGTAGGTGAACGCTGGCGTGAGATGTGGTACGAGCGACTCGATGGCAGTGGCCTATGGTTGGCCACTTGGCTGCGACACCAGCGCCGCGATGACTATTGGAAGCATGGTTCGGTCTGCGAGGATTTCTCGCGTATCCAGTGTCCGGTGTATGCCATCAGTGGCTGGGCCGACGGCTACTGCAATGCCGTGTTCCGGTTGCTTGAAGGGTTGTCGGTACCGCGCAAGGGGTTGGTGGGGCCTTGGGCGCACAAGTATCCCCACCTGGGGGTGCCGGGGCCGGCGATCGGTTTCCTGCAGGATGCGCTGCGCTGGTGGGATCATTGGCTCAAGGGCAAGGATACCGGGATCATGGATGAGCCCATGCTGCGGGTATGGATGCAGGAATCCATACCGCCTTCGGCTCGCTACGAGACCCGCCCCGGCCGTTGGGTGGCCGAACCCTCCTGGCCGTCGCCGAATATCGTGCCGGCATCGTTTCGGCTGACCGTGGGCCATGACCTGTTGCCTGAGCATCGGGGGGCCGACGATGCCGCGACGCTGGATATCCGCTCACCGCTTTCGGTAGGGCTCTACGCCGGCAAGTGGTGCTCTTACAACGCGCCTCCCGATCTGCCTCACGACCAGCGCGATGAGGATGGCGGGGCGCTGATCTTCCAGACCGCGCGGCTCGAATCGCCGCTGGAGATCTGTGGCCAGCCGGTAGTTGAGCTAGAACTCGAAGCCGACCAGCCGGTGGCCATGGTCGCCCTGCGCCTCTCCGATATCGCCGAGGACGACAAGGCCACTCGGGTCTCCTACGGCTTGTTGAACTTGACCCATCGCGACAGCGATGAACATCCCGAGCCGTTGGAACCGGGCAAAAGGTATCGGGTGTGCGTCCTTCTGAAGCATATCGCCCAGCAGTTTCCGGCCGGCCACGCTATTCGCCTGGCACTGTCGACCAGCTATTGGCCGCTGGCCTGGCCGGCACCCAGGCCGGTCAAGCTGACGGTGTGTCCCGGCAAGAGTCGGCTGATTCTGCCGGTGCGCGCTCCCCGTCCCGAGGAAGAAACGGCGCTACCGGCGTTCGGCGAGCCGGAAGGGGCTCCGCCGTTGGCCAAGACGCTGATCCAACCGACCCAGGAAACCTGGCGGGTGATACGCGATCTGGCCAACGATAAGACCACCCTCGAAGTGATCAACGACGAAGGGCGTTATCGAATCGATGATATCGGCCTGGAAATTTCCGCTCGGGTCACCGAGCGATACAGCTATTCCTATGGCAACTACGACAGCCTCAGTGGCTGGACCGAGTGGGAGCGTTCCTTTCAGCGTGGCGACTGGCAGGTGCGCACCCTGACCCGCACCCTGATGACCTCCGATGCCGACAATTTCCGGTTGCGCGCTACCCTGGATGCCTACGAGGGGGACACCCGCGTGTTCGCCAAGACCTGGGATGAGACGATTCCCCGCGATCTGGTGTAAATTCAGCAAGGCCCGCCATCGCAGGTCGCTGAAGGTCGTATCGAGAACCTGCCGTTGAGCCAGCGGTCTTTATGGCGCGGTTCGAATTCTTCTACACTCAGGCTTTCTCATCGGGGACGGCGGACGTCGCGACCTATGTTCGGATTCCTTCAAGGGTTTGCCTACGGGCTGTTTCTCACCTGTCTGCCGTGGTTTCTCGCCGGCATGATCAATCCGGCGCTGGTGGTGCCCACCGAGGCGCCCAATCGTCTGCATGTCGTGCTGCGTTACTGGCTGCTGGTGCCCTTCATTGCCTTCCTGTTGTGGCTGACCTCGTTGTGGGGCGGCTTCGGACCCAGCCTGTGGGGCTGGCTGGCAGGGCTCGGCGCCATCGCCGTGGAGATTCCCCTGGAACGTAGCTGGCGCCGCTGGCGTGCCGCACGTCGTCAGCGACAGCTCGAGGCCCAGCGCCAGGCCGAGGCGGCGCGGCGTCAGGCCGAGGCCGAACGCGAAGCGCGTGAAAGCGGCGTGGCCGTGCTCGACCCGGCCAAGCCCCCCGTGGACGCCGACGATGTGGTGCTGGCGCTGTGCCAGGCCAAGCAAGGGCTGCTGGAGGTCAAGCGCCCCGATCTCGCCTCGCAAGCTGACCGTCTCTATAGCCGTTACGTGCATGTGCTGGAGGTACTGAACGCCAGGTTCGACCGCGGCGAGCTGGCCTTCCAGCGCTCGCTCGGCCTGATCACCGAGGTGTGCCTCGGCGCGGTGGACAATCTGACTGCAATGGCCTCCCAGGCGCGTGGCGTGGCCGGTGTCGACAGTACCTTCGTGCAGCGTCGTCTGGAGCGTGAGGGCAAGCGGCTCAGCGTGGCCGAGCGCGTGGCGCTCAAGCGCCGCCTGGAACTGGTCGAGGAGACCGAACGCCACCTGCGCGATCTCTCCGCGCGCAACGAGTCGGCACTGACCGCCCTGGACGATACCGCCGTGGCCATGGCGCGCATCGAGACCGGCCGTCCGCAGGCGTCGGTGGCTGCCGACCAGGCGCTGGCCGATCTGCGTCGTTTCATCGATCGCGCCGAGCGGTACGGGCGCAGCGGTGGCTGAGGGACTGGGGCGTTACCAAAATCGGGCGAGTGTGCCACCCTGTCCATAAGTGCTTGAAGGGGAGAAGCCTATGAACGACAAGCGTGACAGCGACAGCAGTGGGCGTCTGTCCCTGCCGCCGGTGGAAGAGATCGCCGGCCGTCTGGCCGAGGAGATTCCTGCCGAGCGCGAGCCGGATGATGTCGAACTCGAGCACGACCCGGAATTGGTGAGCATGGCCGACGCCTTCGTCGAGCAGGTGTTGGCGGAATCCGAATCGTCAGCCGAACAGCAACGTCGCGCGGTGGACGAGATGGGCATCGAGATTCAACGTCAGGCCGCCCATCACAGCGCCATGCTGCAGACACCGCTGCGCAAGCTGGCACATGAAGGTGACGAAGGCGGCCCAGTGGCCCAGGCGTTGGTCAACCTGCGTGAGCGGATGCAGTCGCTCGATCCGCAACGTCACAACCTGTCGCGAGACGCTCTCGATCGTGCCATGGCGCTGATTCCCGGGGTCGGCAATCGCGTGCAGCGCTATTTTCGCAAGTTCGAGAATGCCCAGGAGGCATTGGACGCGATCATCGCCGACCTGGAAAGTGGCCGCGACATGCTGCATCGCGACAACCTGACCCTCTCCGATGATCAAGAGGCGTTGCGCGAGATCCTGGGGCAGTTGCGTCGCCAGATCGACTTGGGGCGACTGGTTGATCGCCGGCTGAGCAAGGCCGCCGCCGAACGCGACAGCGACGATTCCCAGCGCACCTTCATTGAAGAAGAACTGCTGTTCCCCTTGCGCCAGCGCATCGTCGACTTGCAGCAGCAACTGGCGGTCAGCCAGCAGGGCGTGCTGGCCCTGGAGGTGATCATCCGCAACAACCGCGAGCTGATGCGGGGAGTGGATCGCGCTATCCATGTCACCGTTTCGGCGTTGACAGTCGCGGTCACCGTGGCGATGGCCCTGGCCAACCAACGTCTGGTGCTCGACAAGGTCGAATCGCTCAATGCCACCACCTCGGATATGATCTCCGGTACCGCCAAGGCACTGCGCAGTCAGGGGGTGGACATCCAGACCCGCGCATCCTCGGCGATGCTCGACATGCAGGCCCTGGAAGACGCTTTTGGCGATGTGATGGGCGCCATCGACGATCTGTCGCGTTATCGCCAGGAAGCGCTGCCCAAGCTCGATGAGCAGATCGACCGGCTCGAAGCCCTGTCGCGCCAGGGTGGTGAAGCGATCACACGGCTCGAGCGCGGCAACCGAACCCAGGACCCGACGTCATGATCATGATTTGCGGGCTCGATCACCTGGTGCTGCGAGTCAAGGATCTCGATGCCATGCTGCGTTTCTACTGCGAAGCGCTGGGCTGTAGCGTCGAGCGGCGCAACGACGAGCTCGGCCTGATCCAGTTGCGTGCGGGAAACTCCCTGATCGACCTGGTACCGGTGGAGGGCAAGCTGGGCCGCAAGGGCGGGGCGGCGCCGGGAAGCGAAGGCCGCAACCTGGAGCATTTCTGTCTGCGCATCGAGCCTTTCGACGAAGACGTCATTCGCGCGTATCTCGAGCCGCTGGGCGTCGCCGTGGGCGAGGTGGCCACACGCTATGGAGCGGAGGGTAGCGGGCCGTCGCTGTATCTTACCGACCCGGAAGGCAACACCGTGGAGCTGAAAGGCCCTCCCGACCCAGCGTAAACGAGCGTCTGGGCGATGCGGACTTCGTATCGCCTTGCCTCCCTGCAAGGAATGCCATTAATGAGCACCATCTCCGTTCCCGCCGAGCGCGTTTCTCGGCAACGCGCGTCGAGGAAGGAAATCTTCGGCTGGGCGATGTTCGACTTTGCCAACCAGGCCTATACGCTGCTGATCATCACCGTGGTGTTCGGCGAACTATTCACCACCGTGATCGTCGGTGACCGTGGCGACAACTATCGGCTGGCCAATTTGCTATGGAGCCTGGCACTGGCGGTGAGCTACCTGCTGGTGGTGGTTACCGGTCCTATCTGCGGCGCGATGATGGACTTCTCGGCGGCCAAGAAGCGCTTCCTGTTCGTCAGTTACCTGGCCACCGTCGCCACCACCGCGATGCTGTATTTCGTGGCGCCGGGCTACGTGGTGCTGGGCCTGGTGCTGATCGTGGTTTCCAATTATGCCTACTCGATGGGCGAGTCGTTCATCGCTGCTTTTCTCCCCGACCTGGGGCCGCCCCGGGACCTGGGCAAGATCTCCGGCTTTGGCTGGGCGTTGGGCTATGTCGGTGGACTGTTCGCCGCGGGGTTCACCCTGGTGGCACTGGGTGAGGCCACAGCGGAGAACTTCGAGCGCATTCGCTGGGTCGGGCCCTTCGCCGGTGGTTTCTTTCTGATCACTGCTATTCCGACCTTCCTGTGGCTAAAGGAGCGCGGCATGCCGCATCCCCTGCCGCCTGGCCACAATTACGTGAGCATCGCTCGCGACCGAGTCGCCACCACCCTGCACGAATTGAGACACTTTCGCGACCTGGGAATCTTCCTGGTTTCGCTGCTGTTCTCCATGGCCGGCATCTACATCATCATCGCCTTCGCTTTCATCTACGGCGCCCAAGTGATCGGCTGGGACGAGAACATCCGCAACATCATGTTCATCATCGTGCAGATTACCGCCGCCGCCGGTGCCTTGGGCTTCGGTTTCATTCAGGACCGCATCGGCGCCAAGGTCACCTATATCGGTACTCTTTTGCTGTGGGTGGCGGCGATCATCGCCATTTGGGCCACCCCGGAGGTCACGGCATTTCTCAACATCCATCTGGGCCTCGACTGGGAAGCGCAGCACCTGTTCCTGGTGGTAGGGTGCCTGGCTGGGCTCAGTCTGGGTTCCAGCCAGTCCGCCAGCCGCACGCTGGTAGGGCTGTTCTCGCCACTGGAGAAATCGGCGGAATTCTTCGGTTTCTGGGGCCTTGCCAACAAGTTGGCCGGAGTCGGTGGCATTATCGGTCTGGGCCTGTTGCAGTCGGTGGTCGGCCTGCAGGCCTCGATCCTGCTGTGCGCGGCGTTGTTCATCATCGCCATCCTGATTTGTCTGGTCGTCAACCAGGCGCGTGGACAACGCGCGGCCGAGGAGTGGGAAGCGCTCCGGAACTCGATGAACTGAATCTAGGTCTTGTACGAAAAGTCGGCGAGCGATGGTCAGGCAAGGCGAAATTGGTCGAAAAGGCGGAGTTTACGGGGGTGTAAATGAGCATTTTGAGACCAATTTCAACGCAGCATCACCGAGCACAGACAGTTTTCGTACAGACCCTAGGTCTGTGTCTGACATGACCAAAGTCGAGTACGCCGCCCTTGCATGCGCTATTCTCCCGAAACGGTGTGCCGTTTCCGTCTCCTGATGCGAGGAGCGGATAGCGATTCGGGAATCTGGGGGTGAAGAAGCGTGATGGATGAGGATGCGAAAGGGGTACGGCGCATTGGCCTGGGCATGATGTTGCTGTTCTGGCTGTTGATCCTGGCACTCGGCGCCTGGTGGTTCCATGGCTATCTCGAGCAGCGCCGCAACCCTAATGCCCATCTGGTGCATGCGATTACAGGCGAGGGCGAGGATGTCATCCTGAAGCGCAATGCCTCCGGACACTTCATGGCCACTGGGCGCATCAATGGCGAGCCGGTGGAATTCCTGCTCGATACCGGGGCCACTTATCTTGCCGTACCCGCCAATCTCGCCGACAGGCTAGGGCTGGAGCGCGGCAGGCCGGCCTTTTTCCATACCGCCAACGGCCGCGTGCAGGGCTATCTGACCGAGATCGACCAAGTCAGCCTTGGTGGGCTCTCGACCCACAAGGTGCGTGGCTCGATCAACCCCGGCATGGGTGGCGACACCGCCTTGCTGGGCATGAGCTTCCTCAACCGCTTCGACATCGAGATCCGTGGCAGTGAAATGGTGCTGCGTTCGCCCGCGCGGGAGTAAAACTGTCGGTTACGCAACCGGACAAAGTGGTTAAACATGCGAAACATATTCCGCAGCCGCCAAGTCGTGCGGCCGAGCGAAATTTCGCGCATGGGCTGGTTGGATATCCTGTGGCGCGTGAAGCGGGAGATGGCCGATGACAACATCACCATGCTTGCGGCCGGTGCGGCGTTCTACGCCTTTCTGGCCGTGTTTCCCGCCATTGCGGCGGTCATCTCGCTATGGGCGCTGGTACTCGACCCGCTGGATATGGCCCGCCAGATCAGCGAATTGAGCCGTTTCATTCCACCGGGCGCCGCTTACATCATCGAGCAACAGGCCAACGAGATCAGCTCCAACACCCGAGCGGGCCTCAGCGTGACGGCCATTGCCAGCCTACTGGTGGCGATGTACATCGCCTCCAAGGGCATCAGGGGAGTGATCGTGGGGTTGAACGTCGTCTATGGCGAACAGGAGCGCCGCGGTTTCCTCAGCAGGGCGCTGACCGTTTCTCTGCTGACGTTGGGCATGATTGTGCTGACCCTGGTCACCATTCCGTTCATCACGCTGTTTCCCCTGGCCATCGGCATGTTGGGGATCGACAGCACCCCGTTACGGGTGATCGGCCTGTTGCGCTGGCCGATTCTGGTGCTGGTGATGATGTTCGCCATCGCGGTTCTCTATCGTTATGGCCCCTATCGTGCCTCTCCCCATTGGGAGTGGATCAGTGTCGGCACCGTCACTGCCACCTTTCTGTGGTTGCTTGGCTCTCTTGGCCTGTCGCTGTATGTGCGCTACTTCTCGAATCTGAGTGAGATCTACGGCTCCCTGGGGGCTGTGGTGGTACTGTTGCTGTGGTTCTGGTTGTCCGCCTTCATGGTCCTGCTGGGCGCGGAGCTCAACACCGCGATGGAGCGTCACGCCCGGCGAGATGCCACGTTCGACACACTTCGGCCGGTACAGCGGCATGCCCATGTCGCGGATGCCATGGACGAGAGGCGTTCTTGACTGATGCCCCCGACCCTGCTGATGCTGCCCGGCCTGAGCCCGTGTCGGATGATGAATGACGGCTGGTCGGCTTGGTGGATGCCTTGCTACCATGGATAAATGAACAGTACCTCCCATGCCAGGCCGGTAACGGCCTCCCTCGACGATCCCTTCTACTATCTGGCGAACTTCCGCTTCGTACTGGCGTGGGTCGCTGAACGCTACGACGATCTGCTGGGCGAGTCGGAACTGACGTTCATCGAGACGTTCAATGCCTTGCCAAAGCCTTCCCAGGCACTGCTGGTGCGCATGGTGATGCGCAAGGGCAAGCGGTTTCGCAGCGGCAAGTTGCGCTATGCCGAGATCGGCAATACCGAGGCCGCGTTGCTGCCGCTGATCGAAGGCTCTTGGGTCGAGATCGATCCCGTGGTCGATCTCGAAAGCCTCTTCACGCTGCTGACCAAGGCCGAGATCGTCGAGGCTCTGAAGCACGATATCGCTATGGCCGGGCTCACCGCTGGCAGCGGCAAGGCGGTACTGCGCGAAGCTTTGGTGTCGTGCCGGCTCGAGCCGCGCCCGCTTACCGCCTGGTGGCCACAGGCGCCGGATCGGGTGGTCGAATTGAACGTAATGGAAACCTGCGAGCGGCTACGCCTGATGTTCTTCGGCAACTTGCGCCAGGATTGGGCCGAGTTCGTGCTCGCCGAGCTTGGTTTGCAGCGTTTCGAGGCGGTCGAGTTCTCCCGTGAGTCGCGGGCCTTCCAGACTCGTGAGGAGGTGGATGCCTACCTGAATCTGCATCGGCTACGCGAGCGGCTGGAAGAGGGCGAATTACCGCGGGTGCTGTGCAGCGAGGTGCCAGCGGTTCCTGCCAACCCTTGGTTGGAAGCGCGCCGCGCCAGGTTGCTGTTCCAACTGGCCCGTGAAGCCGAACGACGTGACGACATGGCCACGGCGTTGGCGATTTATCCTGATTGTGGTCATCCCGAGGCTCGGGTGCGTCACTTGCGCCTGCTCGAGCGTCGCGGCGAGTTCGAGGCTGCTCACCGGCTTGCTGAGTGCGCCATGCAGGCGCCGGGTAGCGAGGCCGAACGCCAGGCGCTGGCGCGACTGTTGCCGCGTGTGCGGCGTCGCCTGGGGCTGCCACCACCACCCAAGACCGTTCCGGCAAGCATCGAGCGTCTGGATTTGTGTCTGTCGCAGCCGGTGATGGGTGGGGTGGAAGCCGCCGTGTGTGAGCATCTGAGCAGCGAACGCGCGCCGGTTCGTTATGTGGAGAACACCTTGATTGGTGGTCTGTTTGGCCTGCTGTGCTGGGAAGCGATTTTCGCGCCGCTGCCGGGGGCCTTCTTCCATCCATTCCATACTGGCCCGGCGGATCTCGACCGTGAGGACTTCGTGGCGCGGCGTCGTGAGCGCTTCGCGGCCTGCCTGGCGGAACTGGACGACGACCGCTATCGCCGCACCATCCATGAGACCTGGCATGCCAAGCATGGTGTGGCGTCGCCTTTCGTTCATTGGGGCGTGCTCGACGAGATGCTGCTGGAGCAGGCTCTGGTCTGCCTGCCCGCAGTCCATTTGAGGAAGCTCTTCGAACGCCTGCTGCGCGACCTCAAGGGCAATCGCGCCGGGCTGCCCGACTTGGTCCAGCTATGGCCGGACGAAAGGCGCTACCGGCTAATTGAAGTCAAGGGCCCGGGAGATCGCCTGCAGGACAACCAATGTCGCTGGCTGACCTTCTTCCAGGAGCACGCCATGCCGGTGGCGGTCTGTCATGTCACCTGGCGGGATGCCGCGTCATGAGCGCTCATGACGAGCCCTTGTCATATCACGTGGCGGTCAGGAGCCTGTGCGAATTCACCGCCCGAACCGGTGATCTGGATCATCGCTTCACGCCCTCGCCCACGGCCCGGGAGGGCATTGCCGGTCATGCCCTGGTCGCCGAACGACGTGGTGACGACTACCAATCCGAGGTGCCGCTGTCCGGCGAATACGGTCCACTGAGCGTCGGCGGCCGCGCCGACGGCTACGACCCCGCAACCAACTGCCTGGAGGAGGTTAAGACCTATCGTGGCAGCCTGGAGCGCATGGGTGGCAATCAGCGTGCGCTACATTGGGCACAGGTCAAGGTCTACGGGGCATTGCTGTGTCGGGAACGCGAACTGTCAGAAGTAACTCTGGCGCTGGTCTATCTGGATATCGCCACCGGTCGCGAGACGCGGCTCACCGAGCAAGTCACGGCAGAGGAACTGCAGGCCTTCTTCATCGAGCAGTGCCAGCGTTTTCTGGCCTGGGCGGAGCAGGAAGCCTCGCACCGCCAGCAGCGTGATAGCGCCCTGCGCGAGTTGCGATTTCCCCATCCAGAGTTTCGTTATGGACAGCGACCGCTGGCCGAAGCGGTCTACAAGGCGGCCAGCACCGGGCGCCACCTGATGGTCCAGGCCCCCACCGGAATCGGCAAGACGCTGGGCACGCTGTTCCCCATGTTGACTGCCATGCCGCGCCAGCAGCTCGATCGCGGGTTCTTTCTGACCATGAAAACGCCGGGACGGCGTCTGGCGCTGGAAGCGCTGACGACCTTGGGCGTGGCCCGTGAGGGCGAGAAGGGGGCACTGCCGTTGCGGGTGCTGGAACTCCTTGCCCGCGACAAGGCTTGTGAGCACCCGGACAAGGCCTGCCATGGTGAAGCCTGCCCGTTGGCCAGCGGCTTCTACGACCGGCTGCCGATGGCGCGCCAGGCGGCCGTCGACAGGGGCGGACTTCTCGATCGGATGGCATTGCGTGAAGTGGCGCTCGAACATGATATCTGCCCCTATTATCTGGGCCAGGAACTGGCACGCTGGTGCGACCTGGTGGTGGGCGATGTCAATCACTACTTCGATGTCAGTGCCATGCTTTTCGCCCTGACACAGGCCAACGCCTGGCGGGTCGCGGTACTGGTGGACGAGGCCCACGATTTGGTGGAGCGTGCACGGGGCATGTATAGCGCAAGCCTTGATCAGCAACGCACCAATACGCTGCACCGTCAGGCCCCGCCAGCATTGGGCAAGCCCTTGGGTCGGGTGGCAAGGCGGTGGCGTGAGTTGCTCGGAGATGTCGATCCCGGTGAGTCGGGATCGCGAAAATCTCCGGCATACCGCGTCCTGGATGAACCGCCACGGCGCATGCTCAACGCCTTGCAGCAGGCCAGCTCGGCGATCACCGATTACCTGGGCGAGCATCCTACCGGTGAGCTGGCGGAGCTGCAGGCGTTCCTGTTCGAGGCCCTGCACCTATGTCGCCTGGCGGAGCGTTTCGGTGAGCACTCGCTGTTCGACGTCGCTCGGCATGGTCGCGGGCGCGCGGTACTTACCCTGCGCAACGTCATTCCGGCGGATTTCCTGGCCCCGAGGCTGGCCGCCAGCCAGGCCACGGTGCTGTTTTCCGCCACCCTGAGCCCGGCCCATTACTATCGCGACTTGCTGGGGCTGCCGGTGGACGCCCCTTGGATTGAGGTCGACTCCCCATTCGCCAGCCACCAGCTCGACGTCAGAACCCAGCGAGCGATCTCCACCCGTTTCCGACACCGCGAAACGTCGGTCGGTCCCATCGTCGCCACCCTGGCCGAGCAATATCGCCGCACGCCGGGCAACTATCTGGCCTTCTTCAGTAGCTTCGCCTATCTGGAGGCAGTACTCGGACGCTTTCGGGCCGAGTATTCCGATATCGTGGCCTGGGCGCAGACACGCGGCATGCGTGAAGACGAGCGCCAGGCCTTTATCGACGCGTTCGTGCCGGGCGGGCGGGGCATCGGTTTCGCGGTGCTGGGCGGTGCCTTCGCCGAGGGTATCGATCTACCCGGTGAGCGGCTGATCGGTGCCTTCATTGCCACCCTGGGCATGCCGCCCTTCAATGCGGTCAACGAGCAGCTCAAGGCACGCATGCAGGCCCGTTTCGGCCGCGGTTACGACTACACCTACCACTATCCTGGGCTCACCAAGGTGGTGCAGGCCGCCGGCCGGGTGATTCGCGGCCCCGAGGATCGCGGTGTGGTGGTGCTGATGGACGATCGTTTCACCAGGTCGGAGGTAAAGGCCCTGTTACCCAGTTGGTGGTGCCTGGAGGAACATGAGGGAGAGAAGGCCTCCACGGCTACATCAACTTCACGAGAATGATGAGAAACGGGATGGGAGCCACCGCGATAGATACCGTTGCCAGATAGGCCGGCAACGTATAGAGCCCGCTCATGCCAGCCGATAGCGCGATTCCACCCCCACCCCCCATCAGCGTGTTACCGGGAATGTTGAGTGCCACCATCAGTGTCAGATAGCGATGCCGAAGGAGCCCCGGAACGAAGCGCCGCGGTGCATGCTCCAGGAGCAGCATCAGGCGTTCGTTCGTATCGAGCGTAGCCATCTTCAGTACCAGGTTCCGGGCTTTCTTGAACCCGAAGAACTCGAAGGCGGCGGCACAGGCGGCTACCGGAATGGCACGTCCGATAATGTACGCGAGAGTCAACGCAAGAACCGTACCCAAGTAGATCAGAATGGCGATCTCGGGGCCCAGCATCAGCATCAGTGCCCATCCAATCTCGGCGGCCGGCACAAAAGGAACTACCGCCGCCAGTATGTACACCACGACAGCGGCCAGGATCGTTCGCTGCAGGTATACCTCGTTGCCGGGATGGACAAGGAAATACGTCAATTCCATGAACTGCCGTCCCGACAGCAGGCTGCCCACGATGAGCGTGGCGTACAAAGGAATGAAAATAAGCAAGCGATGCGATCCCATCGCGTTGACCTCGCTTCGAACCGGATTCCTGGCGTGATGGCAGGGGTTACCTCAGCATCAGCGGCGACGGCAGATCATCTGGATCGGCGCAATGATTCCCCGCTCCAGGTTCGCAATCATGTTCGCTATCTTCCGTGGAGCTTGCGGTCCCAGATGAATGTGGAGCCCGAGTGGAGGAGGTCCGCTTTCCGCAATGCGCGTGTTGATGCGATGGAAGAACTCGAGAGCGGGGCCGCGTCGGTCTTCTTCGGTCGTCACTTCGAAGCCGGCTGTCTCCAGGGCCCGGCGGTAGGTCGTCGGGTCCGCGAGGAACGACATCTCCGGGGTATCGGCCCAGGCAACCGGAAACGACAGGTCGCTCTCCCCGGTACGCATGACCTCGTAGACGCCGAACACGCCGTCCTGCTTGACCACCCGTGCCGCTTCGGTGAAGAGCCGGTCCTTGTCCGGCACGTTCATCCCGACGTGCAGCAGCGTAGCTGCGTCGAAGCTCACATCGGCGAACGGCAGATCTGTCGCGCTGCCTACACGAAATGTGACACGCTCTGTCAGACCCACCATCCGGGTCAGCGTCTCGGCGACGGCGACGTACTCGGGCGTCAGGTCGATTCCCGAAACCGTGCAGTCGTACTGTTGGGCGAAGAACCGTGCCGGCCCGCCGATCCCGCTGCCGATTTCAACGAGCGACATGCCCGGCCCGAGTCCCATCTGCGTGGCGAGGTGTACAGTGGCCTCATGGCCACCCATGTGGAACTCATCGACGGCAGCCAAGTCCTCGATCTGCACTTTGTCCAGGTCGCGTCCCATGGCGGCCAATCCGTCGAGGATAGTGCGCTCCAGTGAACCGTGACTCCAGTGCCGGGCCACGCCTTCTTCGATCGTTGTCATGGTACCTTTCCTCTTGGCCGGTGAGCCTGATGGGTTTCTGGTTGGGGCAATGTAGTCTCGGCGCCTTCCGGTGGCATGCGATTGGCTCGTTAATGACCACCCACCAGAGCGTATGTGCATGGCAGTGAGCGCCCAAGCGGCAACTACCTTCATTCACAGTGTTGACCTCGGTGAGGTCACTGAAAAGTTCTAAAATTGGACTTATGCCTTCCCAATGATGCCGGTTACCGTCCCCATGGGGAGATCACCGATCATGAAGGGCTACGGCCAGTTTTGCCCGGTCGCCAAGGCGGCGGAGGTCTTCTGTGAACGGTGGACCGCACTCATACTCCGCGACCTCGGCGGGGGTGTGACGCGGTTCTCGGAGCTGCATCGCGGTATTCCGCTGATGTCGCGCTCGATGCTGTCCCGGCGCCTACAAGAGCTCGAAAGGGAAGGCATTATCGAGCGGCGAGCGAACGAGTCCGGCCGCGGCCCGACGTATCACCTGACACAAGCGGGTCGGGACTTTCTGCCGATCGTCACGGCGCTGGGCGTCTGGGGGCAGCGCTGGAGCCGTCGGCAACTCGCCGATGGCGAGGTCAACGCTCATCTGCTGCTTTGGGAGATGGAACGCTCCGTCCGGGCCGATGCCTTCGGCGATCGACGGACCGTGGTGCAGCTCGACTTCATCGATCAGCCATCAAGTAAGCGCCGCTGGTGGTTCATCAACGAGGAGGGCGAGACCTATCTCTGCGTCAAGGATCTGGGGTTCGAGGTTGACCTTTATCTTTCCGTGCGCCTGCCGGACATGATTCACATCTGGCGTGGGGATCTCGCGCTCGGTCTTGCCCTCGAGACAGGCCGGCTGAAGGTGGATGGCCCCTCGTACCTAAGGCGTGCCTTGCCTGCATGGTTCACCCTGCATCCACTCGCCCGGGTCAGGCCAGCATACGAAGATTCACCGCAGGGGCATGTTCACGGATCGGAAATGAAGCTGTCGGACGACCCCGTTCGGGCGCTCGAAGCCTTCGCCACGCGCTTCTGTGGCCCAGTCTTGCTGCCAGGGCAGCCTGACTATGATACGGCACGGCGAATCTGGAACGGGATGATCGATCGGTACCCGGCAGCAATTGCCTGTTGCGCCGGTGCGGCTGACGTCAAGGACTGCGTGGACTTCGCCCGCGACAAGGAGATGTGCGTGAGCGTGCGCGGTGGCGGCCACAACATTGCCGGCACCGCGATCTGCGAAGGGGGATTGGTAATCGATCTCTCCGCTCTTCGTAGCGTCCATGTCGATCCGCAGCGCAGACGGGTCCGTGCCGCGCCCGGAACGATGCTGGGCGATCTCGATCGCGAAACCCAGGCCTTCGGACTCGTCGTCCCAGGCGGTATCGTCTCGACTACCGGCATCGCCGGTCTGACGTTGGCTGGCGGCTTTGGTTGGATGACGCGCAAATGGGGCTACAGTTCCGACAATCTTGTCTCCGTCGATCTCGTCACTGCCGCAGGCGATTATCTCCATGCTAGCCGGGACGAGAACGCCGATCTCTTCTGGGCGATACGCGGGGGCGGCGGCAATTTCGGCATTGTGACATCGTTCGAATACGAGGCGCATGCGCTTGGCCCTCAGGTCATGGCGGGGATGGTCGTGCACTCGTTTGCCCGAGCGCAGGAGGCCATCGATCTTTATCGTGAGGTGTGCGAGATGGCACCGGACGAGTTGACCTACCTCCTTATACTCCGCAGAGCACCCTCCGTACCGTTCCTTCCGGCCGAGGTACATGGTCGGCCAATTGCTGCGATCGCCGCGTGCCATGTGGGGGACATCCAAGCCGCAAGGAAGGCTATGCAGCGCCTGAAGGCCTGGCGACGGCCTCTTGTCGATACCATTGAGCCAAAGCCGTTCTGCGATCATCAAAAGTTTCTGGATGCCGCTCAGCCGAAAGGCCGCCGGAACTATTGGAAATCAGATTATTTCGGCGAATTCCCGGCGGCCCTATCGGATGTGCTGTTGGCAGCGGTCGAGAGTTTCACGTCACCGCACTCCTCGATCCTGGTCATGCAGCTTGGCGGTGCCATGGGGCGCATCGCTGAGGAGGAGAGCGCTGTGAGTCACCGCAACGCGAGTTACCTGATCAATATCGCGGCATCCTGGGAGCACACGCCCGACGAATCGCACGTCGCTTGGGCGCGGCAAGCCTTCTCATCCATTACGCCATTTTCGCTCGGTGGTGGCTACGTCAACTTCCTGACGGCCGACGAGTTGGCCTCCGACGACGTACGGGTGCGAGCCGCATACGGGGAAGCCAAGTATGTTCGCTTGGCTACGCTGAAGGCGAGATGGGATCCGGACAATCTGTTCCGTCACAACCAGAACATCCGGCCGTTGGCCATGGCCAGCAATGGAGATTGAGTTCGTAATGGCTCTCAGGGGTCCTGTCGTTCTCGGGGTGCAGCGTTACGCCGTGGTGCCGTGGTGGCGACTTCCTCGTCGGCTTCGTACAAGGCTTCCAGTTCCTGGGCGGCTTCCTGCACGGTCTGTATCAGTTTCTTCTCATTGCCGAAGACTTCGAGCTGACGCATCAGCGCCTGCTCGTCGTGAGGGCGGAAGGTGTCGATGGTGTGTTGCGCTTGTTCGCTGGGGATGCCCAACTCGATCAGCACGTCGCGGGTGAGTTCCAGGCTGGCGGGCAGCAGTTCGCGCACGATGTTGTGGATGCCGGCGCGCATCAGCAGGTGGGCATGATAGCGGTTGCGGGCCCTGGCGAAGATGCGCAGGTGCGGGAACTGGCGCTTGACCTGCTCGACGATGCGCATCGAGGCCTCGATGTCACCCACTGCCACTACCAGAACGCGGGCCTTGTCAGCGCCGGCGGCGCGCAGCAGGTCGATGCGCGAGGCATCGCCGAAATAGACCTTGTTACCGTAGCGGCGCACGAATTCGACGTGATCGGCATTGATGTCGAGTACCGTATAGGGAATCTTCAAGCCCTGCAACGCGCGGCCCATGATTTGCCCGAAACGGCCGAAGCCAGCAATGATGATCTGCGGTGAATCATCCACAGGGTTGTCGTAGGCCGGTTTGGGGCGGGGCTTGCCGACGAACAGAGGCCGGATCCAGTTGACATGGGCCAGAAAAAACACTGGGGTGACGGCCATCGATAGCGAGATCACCAGTACCAACAGGCCTACCAGCTCCTGGCCGAGCAGGGCCGCAGTGCCCGCCGCGGTCAGCACCACAAAGCCGAACTCCCCGCCTTGGGAGAGCAGTACGCCGAGATTGGTCGCCTCCCGCCAGCCTGTACCGTACAGCCGTGCCGCCACGATCATGCTCAGTGCTTTGGCCAGCAGCAGGGCCAGCGTCAGCCCGACGATCATCCAGGGCTGCTGGGCGAGCAGCCCGAGCTGGGCGGTCATGCCCACGGCCATGAAGAACAGCCCCAGCAGCAGGCCGCGGAAGGGCTCGATGTCAGCCTCGATGTTGTGGCGATACTCCGAGTCGGCGAGCAGCACCCCGGCGATGAAGGCACCCAGCGCCATCGACAGCCCGGCGATATCCATCAGCAGGGCGGCACCGATGACCACCAGCAGGGTAGTGCCGGCGAAGACCTCGCGGCTGCGGGTATTGGCCGCCAGGCGGAACAGCGGGCGCAGCAGGTAGCGACCGCCGACGATCAGGCCGAGAAAGGCGCCGGCGGCGAGCAGGATCTCGCCCAATAGTGGTGCGACGCCATCGGCGATCAACGACCCGGCAGCGAGGATGGGGATGACCGCCAGGACCGGGATCGCCGCCATGTCCTGGAACAGCAGCAGCGCGAAGGCATTGCGCCCATGACGGGCCTGCAGTTCCTTGCGCTCGCCCAGCAAGTGCAGCACCAGCGGTGTGGAACACAGCCCCAGGCTGAAGCCGACCACCAGGGCCGCGATAGGGGGAAGGCCCAGCCACCAGGCGCTTATCGCCAGGATTACGGTAGTCACGGCGACCTGCAGACTGCCGAAACCGAATACCGCCTTGCGCATGACCTTCAGGCGTGAGGGCTTGAGTTCCAGACCGATCACGAACAGCAGGAACACGATACCGACCTGCGAGAACTGCAGTACTCCCTCGGCATCGGGCACAAGCCCCAGTACCGATGGGCCGATCACGACTCCAGCGGCCAGGTAGCCCAGCACCTCGCCAAGGCCCAGCCACTTGAAGATCGGTACGATCAGCACCGCCGCGGCAAGAAAGATCAGCACATTGTAGAGCAGGTCGATGGCCAAGAAAGGCTCCTTAGGGGGAGATGACTCACACCTGAATGATTCTACATGAGGCAATGAACGATATTATGTAACAAGCAAAGGTCAGGCCAACATGGAATACAAGCGGATTGGGACCGCCAGCAGTGACCATCGTCTTGCAGTCGTTGCCGAGGTGCGGTGCCGTTGTTGATGTCAGTCCTGCAAGGCTTCCAGTGCCAGCGGCAGCACCTGATCGCGCGTCAGTGGGGCCAAGGGGAGTTCGGCGGCCATTGTCGGCGTGACCCAGACGATTTCCTCGATTTCCGCTGCCGCTTGGATGGGATGCGTCATGGTGGCGCGAAAGAGATGTGCCGCGACGACATGTCCCGGTTCATTGGCCGCTGGTGCCGTGAATTCTCCCAAGGGCTCCAAGCTCGAAGGCGCACCGCCGAGTTCTTCTCGCAGCTCGCGGGCCAACGCCGCGACGGGAGTCTCGCCGGCTTCGATCTTGCCGCCGGCTTGCATGAAAGCCTGGGTATCGCGCTTACGGACCAGCAGCAGCCGGCCGTTTTCGTCGGTGATCAAGGCGGCGGCGATATGAAGGGTCTGTGTGTTTCGATGGTGGGACATGCGGTCGGCTTTTCCTGAGTCTTTCGTTGCGCTTCCTTGGGGCGATGTATTGTCGCCGAACCGCCATCGCCTTGCCAGCGGGGCGGAGAAGATTGGCCAGGCAGGCCGTAATCAGGTGATGACGTGTACCACGCTGTGGTCGAGAATGTTAAGTGGCATTCAAATGGAGAAAGCACGATGCGACTCAACGCCGATTTCTCCGAGCGAGTCGTGGTGACCCCCGAGACATATCGTTGGGTGGATTCACCGACGAAGGGCGTGGAGCGAATGATGCTGGATCGTATCGGCGAGGAAGTGGCACGGGCTACTTCGCTGGTGCGTTATGCGCCCGACAGCCGCTTCCCGCCCCATGAGCATGGTGGTGGCGAGGAACTTCTGGTGCTGGAAGGCGAGTTCGCCGATGAGCATGGCACATACCCGGTGGGAACTTACCTACGCAATCCCATCGGCACCTCGCACGCACCAAGGGCGGGCCGGCAGGGCACTATCCTGTTCGTCAAACTGCACCAGTTTTCTCCCCGGGACACCGAGCGCAAGGTCATCGATACCCAAGCTTGGTCCTGGCAACCCGGGCCAGAGGAAGGCCTGCTGGTAATGCCGCTTCATGACTTCGAGGGCGAGCAAGTCGCCTTGGTGAAGTATGCCTCCAACACGCGTTGCCAGCCGCATACCCACTGGGGCGGCGAGGAAATCCTGGTGCTGGAAGGCACCTACCATGACGAGCATGGCGCCTATCCCAAGGGGAGCTGGCTGCGCAGCCCACACCAGAGCGGGCATGCCCCCTTTACCGGAGAAGACGGTGCCTTGCTCTATGTGAAGAGTGGCCACCTGATGCCCGGGAAACACTGAATAAATGTCTGCGCTGCCCAATCGCTGCGTTGTGCGGTGCTGGTGCGCCAGCCCGGTCGAAGCCTCACATATACCCCATATGCTCCGGTTGCTGCGCTCCGGGCGCCTTGCGCTTGACCATGCTCGTCGATTTCTTCAGCGTCTCCCCAAAGCGCGGTGACGATCAATCCGCTTCATAGACCCGCAGATGCGAGGCGATCACGTCTTCGATGGTCGCGGTGATGGTGTCGTCGAGCGCTTCGATGCCCAGGCGCCGCAGCAAGGGCTCGCGGCAGATCAGGAAAAACACGATCTGCCCGATCAGGGTATGGGTCTCGACGATCACCCTCTGGTCATCGCGGGAGCGCTCGGTCAGTATCGCGATCAGCGTGCTCAGTGTCGCCTGGACAGTGCCGAAGGCCTGGGTGTGCAGGATGTCGAAGGCTTCGGTGGGGGTGGCCTGTTCGCGGATCACGAACAGCAGCCATTGACGGCACTCGTCATCCGCGGTGAAGACTTTCACCATGCGACGGGTCATGTCTTGCAGGGCCGCCATTGCCGTCTGGCGATCTGGCTTTCCTTCGGCGTCATTGGCCATGGTGGCTTCGTCCAGACGCAACCGCTGGCGCAACTGCCCGGCGATATAGCGTGCCGCCGCCAGGTAGAGTCCATGCTTGTTGTCGAAGTAGTAGGCGATCGAGCCGATGTTGGCCTCGGCGGCGTCAGCGATCATACGGGTCGTCGTTGCCTTGTAGCCGAGTTCGCCGAACAGCCGGATGCCGGCCTGGATCAGTTTCTCCTGGGTATTGTCCCGTGGCTGACGGCGGTAGGGTTGATCTCCCATCTGACATTCACTCTCTTTCACTCGACCTTTCACTCGGCGGCTTGTGGCCGCGTGCCGATGCCGAAGAAGTAAGTGTACAGTACCGGCACCACTCCCAGGCTCATGAGGGTGCCCATGCCGAGCCCGAAAGCCATGGCGCTGGCCATCCCGTAGAACAGCGGGTCACGACCGACAATCAGTGGCAGGAAGCCGAGAATCGTGGTGGCGGCCGACATCAGGATCGGCCGCAGGCGTCTCTCCGAGGCCTTGACCACGGCCTCCAAGGCATCCTGTCCAGGCTCGTTTCGCTCGATATCGATGCGATCGATCAGCACGATCGCATTATTGATGATGATACCCGCCAGACTATAAATGCCCAGCAGCACCATGAAGCCGAAATCGGCGCGCATCGTCAGCAACCCCAGGGCGACGCCGGTGATGACCAGCGGAATGGTGGCGACGATCAGCAGTGGGCGCTTGAATGAATTGAACTGCGCCACTAGCAGGATGAAGATCAACCCCAGACAGATAGGTAGGTAGGCTTGCAGCGCCGCCTGTCCCTCGGTGGATTCGACCACCACACCGTCGAACTCGATCCAGTGCCCTGGCGGCAGGCGCGCCTCCAGCTCGGACAGTCGTGGCGTCAGGCGCGGCACCATGTCCTCGGCTGTCAGGTAGCGGTTGCGTCCTTCGATGGTGATGGTGCGCACCAGGTTTTCGCGGTCGATGCGGTAGTAGCCGTTGTCGAGTTCGATGGACGCTACCTGGTTGAGCGTTACCCCATCGCCCGGCGAGTCGAGCGGGTAGATGGTCAGCGACTTGAGTCGCTGCAGGCTCGAGCGGTCTTCCTCGGCGTAGCGCAGCATCACCGGAATGATATCGTCGCCGTCACGGAAGTGGCTCAGGTGGTAGCCGTCGATGGCACTCTGCAATGAGTTCGCGATGTCCTCCGAGGTGATGCCGGCCTGGCGTGCCCGCACCTGGTCCACCTCGATGCGCAGCGAGGGAATCCGGGCTTCCCAGCTCTGGCGGATATCGATAGCACCGTCGAGGCTGGCCAGGATGGCTTCGACCTCCTTGGCCGTTTCATACAGTACGTCCCGGTCGGGGCCTTTGACCTGCACCTCCAGCAGGCTGCTGTCCGATGGTCCCAGGAACATCTTGGTGACCTGTGGCGACACGTCGGGGTACTCGCTGGCGAAGAACGCGCGTGTCGAGTCGATCACATGATCGACCCGGTTGCGGTCGGCGACATTGAGCACCATGAATCCCTTGTTGGGAGCTGGGTCGATCGGGGTCAGCGATAGCACGAAGCGCGGGCCGCCGAATCCCGCGTAGGCGGCGATGCTGGTGACATCCTCGTTCAGGGCCGGTGCCTGCTGCAGTTCCCGGCTGAGCCACTGTAGCTTGCGGTCCGCTTCGCTTGCCGCGATATCGGAAGGAAAGTCGACATATACCAGGACCTGGTTGCGATCCGAGTCAGGGAAGAACTTCTTGGGTACCGCCTGCATCATCGCCACGCCTGACACCAGGGCCAGCGCCATGACGCCCAGGAACAATACGCGGTGCCTGAGTACGCGCCGCAGCAGCCAGGCGTAACGCCGCGAGATGCCCTGGAACATCCGGTCGGAGACATTGGACGCCGGTGTGTCATTGCCGGTCCCTGTCGGTGCCTTGAGGAAGCGGTGGCACAGCGCGGGCGTGACGGTCAGCGACAGGAACCAGGAGCTCAGGAGAGTGATGGCGATGACGATGGAGATCGAGCGGGTGTACTCTCCGGACACATGCTGGGCGAGCATCAGGGGCAGAAACACCAGAATGGTGGTCAGCGTCGATGACAGCAGGGGAATCGCCAGTTCCTTGCCTGTCTCCCGCAGCGCCTGGTCACGTTGGCTGCCAGTCTCCAGGCGAGTCTTGAAATCCTCGGCAATGACGATGGCGTTGTCGACCAGCAGTCCCAGCGCGATTACCAGCGTGGCGAGGCTGGCACGCTGCAGGGTCACGTCCAACAGGCCCATGATGGCCAGAGTCACCAGCATCACGGCGGGAATGATGGAGCCGACGATCAGTCCGGTTCGCAGCCCCAGGAACAGGATCACCACCGCCAGCACGATGCCCAAGGTCTGCAGCACGCTCGAGGTCACGCCGTAGACGGCGTTGGCGACTTGGGTGGGCTGGAAGGTCATGATCTCGAGACGGTAGCCCGCCGGCAGGGGCGCTTGCAGCTCGTCGATGCGTGTCTTTATCGCCCGGCCGTAGTCGAGAACGCTGACGCCATCGAGCATGGAGATCGCAAAGACAATTGCCTGCTTGCCGTTGAAATAGGCCGGCTTGTCGATGGGATCGACATAGCCGCGGCTGATCTCGCCGAGATCGCGCAAACGTAGCGTACCACCGGCGTCCGGCAGGCGGATCTCGGTGTCGCCCAATGTTTCCACGCGGTCGAACTCGCCAGTGACCTGTAGTGCCAGGCGCTGTTCGCCGGCTTCCAGTACGCCCCCTGGCGGGAAGATATTGCGCTTCTGGATCTGCGCGGCCAGATCGGAGGGTGCCAGCCCCAGCTCGGCTAGCTTGGCTTCGGAAATGTCGATGAAGATACGCTCGGGCTGCACGCCGATCAGTTCGACGCTCTTGGTGCCCTCGGTGGCATAGAGTGCGGCGCGGATGTGCTCGGCGATTTCCTGCTGCTCGGCCTGCGGAAAGTCGTCGGCGGTGAGTGCCGCCGTGACCACCGCCACATCGCCGAAATCGTCGTCGATGACCGGGTCCTGGGTGCCCGCAGGGAGGTTGGGACGCACCGACTCGACTTTCTTGCGTACCTCGTCCCAGATCTGATCCAAGTTGAAATAGCGGTCCTGGATTTCCACATGCAGGATCGAACGTCCGCGCATCGAGGTCGAGCGGATTTCCTCGACTTCTCCAATCGAACGGATGCTCTCTTCCAGGGGCTTGGTAATGTTCTCTTCCACCTGTTCCGCCGGCAGCCCAGGGTAGGCCGTACTCACCACCGCTTCGCGAATGGTGATCTTGGGGTCTTCACGTGCCGGGAGGGTGAAGTAGCTGACCACGCCATAGAGCATGGCGACCAGAGTGGCCAGATAAAAGACGGGGCGGCGGCGATAGGCGATCTGCGACAGGTTCATGCGTCCCTCAGTTGTAGCGCTCCGGTCCCTGGCCAAGCAGGCTGACGGTTTCCCCCTCGCTGACGAACTCGGCGCCGCGGGCCACGATTCGTTCTCCGGATGCCAGTTCGCCACGAATGGCGGCGACACCGTCGTCGACCGAGGCGACCTCGACCGCGACGCGCTCGAGGCGCATGGCATCCGTCACCCGCAGTACGTGAGCGCTACCTTTGGTGTCATATACCAGCGCGGTCAGCGGGATATGCCACTGCGATGCTTGTGCACCGGTTGCCTGAGGCTTGTGGATCGACAGCTCGACTTGGGCCGTCATGCCTGAGCGGAGGCCTGGCGGGGCCTCATCCAGGGTCAGCACCACTGGGTAGTTGTTGGATGACTGTGGTTGGGTACCCAGATGCCGGATGGTGGCAGGTATCGAGGCTTCACTCAGGGCGGGTACGATGACTCGGTGCGTCGAACCTGGAGGAATCGCACTGACCAAGGTTTCGGGAACACTGGTATGCATCTCGAAGCCGTCACGTTCGGAAATCACTTCGACCACCGGTTGATTGGCGCCGACCCGCTCGGAGGGTTCCACATGCCGCTGACTGACCGAGCCATCGAAGGGGGCGCGAAGGGTGGTCATGCGCAGATCGCGTTCAGCCAGCTCCCGTGCAGCCACCGCTGAAGCAAACTGCGACTCGGCGGTATCCAGCGCCGCCTTGGCGGCATCCAGGTGGGCCTGGCTGACGAATCCTTTTTCCCTGAGGCTGGCCTGGCGCGTGTAATCCTGACGTTTTTCCTGGCGCTGTGCCCGGGCCTCGTTCTCTTCGGCCCGGCGTTGATTGACGATCAGCTGGTAGCGTGCCTCGTCGAGCTCCGCCAGGATGTCGCCTGCAGTGAAGCGATCCCCCACCTCCACCGCCATGCGTTCGATCTTCCCGGAGATCTCAAAGCTCAGCGAGGTCTTCTCCGCAGCCTGGATCCGGCCGGAGAAAGTCGTGATGGAGAGGCCGTTCGCGGGCTGCACGACATAGGTATCCACCACCCGGGCGAGTTTCGGGGGCTCCTCGCTCTCGGCGGTACAGCCGGTGGCCAGCAGTGCCAGATAGCCCAGCAGCAGAAGTACGGGCAGTGAGCGGTTCGACCACATGCGTGCAGTCCTCGATGACCCGAAGGGAGGAGGCCAGGGATGCGCCCCAGTGCGAGTCTTGGATTTTATTAATCATTTGATTAAATCGTCAATGTCGAGCTTATCGGACTGTTCTGAATTGATCGATTTGGGCACCAGTTGCCCAGGTTTCTTTCATGGGCGAGTTGCTCGGGCCTCTCATGGGCAAGGCGGTCTACGCTATAGAAAGCGAATTTCGAGGAGTTATCAGATGGCCAAGTGGGGCACGATAACGGGTCTTCGGGATCTGAGCCGGCGCCAGATGCTGCGTCTGGCCGGGGCGGCTGCCGTTACCGCATGGTGGGGTGGCGGGGTACGAGCGGCCGATACGGTGGCTGACGACGATACGAGTACCTGCGTGGTCAGGCCTAGCCAGACGGAAGGCCCCTATTTCGTGGATACCGGCCTGGAGCGCAGCGACATTCGCGTGGACCCGGCGGATGGCACTCGTAAGCCGGGGGTGCCGCTGACCCTCACGTTCCAGGTCTCACGTCTCGAGGGCGGGGCCTGTACTCCGCTGCCGGGCGCCGTGGTTGACCTCTGGCAGTGCGATGCCCTGGGCGTCTATTCCGGGGTGCGCGACTTCGCCGGGCGGTTCGACAGCCGCGGACAGGCATTCCTGCGCGGGTACCAGGTGACTGACAGCGAGGGGCTTGCGCGTTTCGTGACGATCTACCCCGGCTGGTATCCGGGGCGCACGGTACACATCCACTTCAAGATCCGCACCGAGCCGGGAGCCGAGCGCGGCCTGGAGTTCACTTCGCAGCTCTATTTCGACGACGCCCTCACGGACCGGGTCCATTCCCAGCCTCCATACGCGGAGAAGGGGCAGCGCGACGTGCGTAATGACAGGGACGGTATCTACCAGCGCAGTGGAGGAGATGAGTTGATCTTGTCATTGACCGAGAGCAAGGAAGGTTTCGAAGGTCGATTCGCCATTGCCCTGGAGGCGGGGTGAGGGAGATCGCCGTGCTGCTAAGCAGGAAAACCCCCACCCGTTTCCGGGTGGGGCAGGTGAGACGTTACTGCGAGGGGGGCTTGTAGTGGCCGGGGATCTTGATCTTTTCCCCGTTAGGAAGATCGCGTACATGCGTGGGTACATAGACTCGCTTTATTACGCTTTTGCTTTCCGTCATCGTAAGCTCCTCCTTGTTTACCTCACCTTAATCCTCTCGCCAGTCACGATCAATCCCAGCTCAGCGTGCATGAACAACGCCCCGCCCGGGAGAACCGGGCGGGGCGTGATCTTTTGATTCCGCCATCACGACGGGACCAGGCGTTATGCGGACGGTGTCAGCTCGACGGCCTTGGGCTTGCAACGGGCTCTTCGCTGGCCTGACCGGCGGCACCTAGCTCGGACTGGGTCGCGACAGCTTCGCCCTGCGCCTGCCAGAGACGCCGCTCTTCTTCGCTGGCGCGGGGTGAGAATAAACCGGTCTGCGCATAGATCAGGCCAATCACCGGTGACATCCAGCAGGCGAAGGCCAGCGGAATGTACAGCAGGTTCTCGACATTTCCCTCGACGATGCCGAGTCCAAGGGCGCTGATCACGAAGGCCCCGCCGGCATTCCACGGAATCAGTGGCGAGATGAGGGTGCCGCCTTCCTCGATGGCGCGAGACAGGTTCAGTGTCGAATACCCCATTCCCCGGTAGGTGGGTGCGTACATGCGACCGGGAAGGGCAATCGACAGGTACGGGTCGCCGGCAACCAGGTTGGTGGACACCGAGGTGAACACCGCGGCTGTCTGCACACCCTTGAAGCTGCGCACCTTGGTCATGATGGCTCGGATGATCGTTTCCAGGCAGCCGGTCTTTTCCAGCGCGCCGCCGAAGCCGAGGGCGATGAGAATCAGTGAAATGGTCCACATCATCGACTGGATGCCGCCGCGATTGAGCAAACTGTCAATGGCGCCGATGCCGGTATCGATCGAATAACCGCTATTGGCATAGGTCAGCAGGTCATGCACGCCGACACCTTGAGCGATCATGGCGGTGACTGCACCGGACAGGGCGCCGGCGAACAGCGACGGTATGGGCGGCATCCGCTTGACTGCGAGCACGATCACGAGCACTGCCGGCAGCAGCAGCCAGGCCGAGATGGTGAAGTTCGCCTGCAGCGCGGTGGTGATGGCATTGATCCTGTCGAACGAGGCGGCACCGTCGTCGATCAGGGTGAAGCCCGCCACCAGGTAGATGACAAAGGCGATCAGCATCGCCGGGATCGTCGTCGGCATCATGTTCTTGATATGGGAGAACACATCCGTGCCGGTGACGGCCGGGGCGAGGTTCGTGGTGTCCGACAGCGGCGAGACCTTGTCGCCGAAGAAGGCGCCCGACACCACCGCCCCGGCGGTCCAGTACATCGGGATGTCAAAGCCCGCGCCAATGCCCATCAGCGCGAGGCCCACCGTGCCGACCGTGCCCCAGGAGGTGCCCAGCGACACCGAGACGATCGAGCAGAGCAGCATGGCTGCAGCGAGGAAGATGGTTGGCGAGAGGATCGTCAGTCCGTAATAGATGAGTGTCGGCACGGTGCCGCTGGCGATCCACACGCCGATGATCATGCCGACGCAGATCAACACCGAGACGGAGGGCAGGGACACGTGGATGACGTGAAAGATGCCCTCTTCGATCTGTTTCCACCGGAAGCCAAGCTTGACCCCGACCAGCGCCGTGATCGCTAGGCCAATGGCGAGCGGGATGTGGGGAGTGAAGTCGCCGAAATAGAATAGCTGCACCGCCAGTACCAGCAACGTCAGAACGACGGGGGTGAGCGCCAGCATCAGGCTTGGCTGTTTATAGACTATTGGATCTTTTGGACTTGTCATGTCGATTACCTTAGGGTTGATGTGCGTTATGCTTGCTTTGCTTTCTTAAGCAATACGCAGCTTCCCGAGCCTTATCGATCGGGCGTCGATCGATAAGGGTCGATAACTGGATTCGCTTGATGAATTGTTGTCAGGCATTCGTATCCTCCTTGTTGCCGCCAGATATCGCGACACCCGCCCAGAGGGCTTGCATGTCACCGTGACCGGTGTGTCGAGGGCAGTCGCATTGCCATCTGACTGTCGTTGTTTTATCTCCGTAGCCCTCTGGGCTCATTGTTAGTCATTTTGGCTAGGAATTGGCTCCAAATAACGGTAAAATGGTTTACTTTTGTCCTCAAAATAAGATATGAGTAGTCAATATGGCTAACAGGATGGAGCGTATAGACCGCATAGATCGCCGGATTCTGCACCAACTGCAGGAGCATGGACGCCTCCCCATCGTGGAGTTGGCAAACCGGGTGAATCTCACCAAGACGCCTTGCGCACAGCGCGTACGTCGACTCGAGCAGGCCGGCATCATCCGCGGCTATCGCGCCGACCTGGACCCACAGCAACTCGGTGCGGGCCATGTACTGGTCGTGCTGGTGACAATGGACAAGACGAGCGAGGACGCCCTCGACAGATTCAATGAGGCGGTACGTCTTATCCCCGAAGTGCAAGGCTGCTATATGGTGGCGGGAAATTTCGATTACATGCTAAAGGTGAGAACCCACGATATCGCGCATTATCGTGCCGTGCTCGGTCAGCAGATTGGCAGGTTGCCGAATGTTCACCAGACGCACTCCTTCGTGGTGATGGAACTCGTGAAAGACGAAGTGACGGTGCCGGTTCCCATCGACTCCCTGACCTGATCGGAGTCGTCCATGAACTCCGGGCGAGGGCCAACTAACGCCAGAGAGGGCGACGCATAGAGCCTTCCGCCCCGCGAGCGATGCCCGCGGGGTGGGGATGG
The DNA here is from genome assembly GCF_014651875.1 of Litchfieldella qijiaojingensis. Classification (GTDB taxonomy): domain Bacteria; phylum Pseudomonadota; class Gammaproteobacteria; order Pseudomonadales; family Halomonadaceae; genus Litchfieldella; species Litchfieldella qijiaojingensis. The sequence continues at coordinate 126,603 of NZ_BMXS01000010.1, read as the reverse complement.
TGGTGGCACCGTGGGTCAGTGTGTGCGCTGGTTCATGCCGCGTGGCTGGCGGGTGAAGCGAACCGGTGGACGGTACTTCTCCTCTTGGGAGGCGCGCTCAGGTGCCGGTCGCACGTACCAGCCCCGGAGCGTCGCCCAGGCTTTCAGCTCACGATAGTCGAGCAGGGGATGCTCGCGGGCGTAGGGATTGGGAGACGACGCGGGAAAGGCGTTGGCCACATGCGAGTAGTGGGCCAGGGCGACTTCGTCGTCATGGGCCGCCAGGGCGCGGTCCAGGGCCGACTGCCACGCCTGGGCGTTGCGATGTGTGCCGCTTTCATGGATTGCATGCATCGGATTGCCCTCAGTTGATGCCTCTGGAGAGAGGCGTCGCCCGGGCGGTGGACGCTGCCCGGGGTCCATGAAAAACGCCCCATCCGCAAGCGGATGAGGCGTTGACATGTCAGCTGGGAGGAGTCTTGTAGTGCCCGGGGTTCCTGACTTTCTCCCCGTTAGGAAGATCGCGTATATGGGTGGGTACATAGACGCGTTTGATGACACTTTTCGATTCTGTCATATCACTTCCTCCGTGCTTGCTACTTCAGGACTCCCCCCCCCACGATCAATCCCAGCTCAGCGCACCGCCGACCTGATACTCGGTGACCCGGGTCTCGAAGAAGTTCTTCTCCTTGCGCAGGTCGATGATCTCGCTCATCCACGGGAACGGGTTCTGCGCGCCGGGGAACTGCTCCTTCAAGCCGATCTGCGCCAGGCGGCGGTTGCAGATGAAGTGCAGGTACTCCTCCATGATCGCCGCGTTCATGCCCAACACACCACGCGGCATGGAATCACGGGCGTAGGCGACCTCCAACTCAGTGCCCTCGAGGATCATCTGGGTGACCTCGTCCTGGAACTCAGGCGTCCACAGGTGCGGATTCTCGATCTTGATCTGGTTGATCATGTCGACGCCGAAGTTCAGGTGCATGGACTCGTCGCGCAGGATGTACTGGAACTGCTCGGCGACACCGGTCATCTTGTTGCGCCGCCCCATGGAAAGGATCTGGCTGAAGCCGCAATAGAAGAAGATGCCCTCGGTGACACAGTAAAAGGCGATCAGGTTGCGCAACAGTTCCTGGTCGGTCTCCGGGGTGCCGGTGTTGAAGTCCGGGCGTGCCAGCGACTGGGTGTGCTTGAGGCTCCAGGCGGACTTGGCGGCCACCGAGGGCACCTCGCGGTACATGTTGAAGACCTCGCCCTCATCCATGCCCAGCGACTCCACGCAGTATTGATAGGCGTGGGTGTGAATCGCTTCCTCGAAGGCCTGGCGTAGCAGGTATTGGCGGCATTCAGGGTTGGTGATCAGGCGATAGAGCGCCAGCACCAGATTGTTGGCCACCAGCGAGTCGGCGGTGGAGAAGTAGCCCAGGCTGCGCATCACGATGCGCCGCTCGTCCTCGGTCAGGCCATCCTGGCTCTTCCACAAGGCGATGTCGGCGTTCATGTTCACTTCCTGGGGCATCCAGTGGTTGGCGCTGCCGTCCAGGTACTTCTGCCACGCCCACTCGTACTTGAAGGGCACCAACTGGTTGAGGTCGGCGCGGGCGTTGATCATCTGCTTGTCGTCGACCTCGATGCGCGCCGCGCCCATCTCCAGCTCCTCGAGGCCGGCGGCCACGTCGAGCTCTTCCAGCGACTTGCGGGCGCGGGCCAGGCGGTCGGCGTCCACCGCCTGGTAGTTGGTGCCCCGGTGCGCCGCGGTCGGCGCTTCTTCGGCAGCCTGCGGCGTGGGCGCCGGAGTCGGCTGTTGCGGCTGGTAGCTTGGCTTGGCCTCAGCGACGGAAGTGTCGTCTTCGTGGAACTCGTCCCAGTTCAGCATGTTCTTCCTCGTTCCTCGGAGGTGGAAGATATAAGAAGGAAGCGCCCTTCGGGCGGAAGAGGGGAAATCCTGCGGCCTCTTCCCTCTTCATCGGCGTGTAGCGCCGTCTTCCTTCTTCCTTCTTGGTCGTTACTGACAGGCCTCGCAGCCCAGGTCGTCGATATCACCCGCGGACGGTGCGCGCTGGCCGCCCTTGCCCTGCAGGAAGTCCTCGATGCCACGTGGCTCTCGATTCGCGGAAGGCTCACCGCTGGCCTGCGGACTTGGCGCCGGCTGGGCGCTGGGTGCGCTGCCGTTACCCACAGCGTTGAGGGTGCCGCGCTCGACAGTGGATTTCTCCACCGAGGTGGCGCCCAGGGCACGTAGGTAGTAGGTGGTCTTGAGGCCGCGGAACCAGGCCATGCGATAGGTTACGTCGAGCTTCTTGCCCGACACGCCCTTGATGTAGAGGTTCAGTGACTGGGCCTGGTCGATCCACTTCTGGCGGCGCGAGGCAGCCTCGACCAGCCACCTTGGCTCGACCTCGAAGGCGCTGGCGTACTTGGCCTTGAGGTCCTCGGGCACGCGGTCGATGGGCTGCACGGAGCCGTCGTAGTACTTGAGGTCATTGACCATCACCTCGTCCCACAGGCCGCGTTCCTTGAGGTCGTTGACCATGTAAGCGTTGACCACGGTGAACTCGCCGGAGAGGTTCGACTTGACGTAGAGGTTCTGGTAGGTCGGCTCGATCGACTGCGAGACGCCGCAGATATTGGAGATCGTCGCGGTCGGAGCGATCGCCATCACATTGGAGTTGCGCATGCCCTGGTTGGCGATCTTGTCGCGGATACGATCCCAGTCCTGTGTGGTCGAGGTGTCGACCTCGATGTACTTCTCGCCGCGCTCCTGCTTGAGTTTTTCGATGGAGTCGATGGGCAGGATGCCTTGGCTCCACAGCGAGCCGTCGAAGCTCTCGTAGCGGCCACGCTCGGCAGCGAGGTCACTGGAAGCTTCTATGGCATGGTAGCTGACCTGCTCCATGGAGCGGTCGGCGAACTCCACCGCTTCGTCGCTGGCGTAGGCGATGCCTTGGGCGTAGAGCGCGTCCTGGAAGCCCATGATGCCCAACCCCACCGGGCGGTGCTTGAAGTTGGAATTGCGCGCCTGGGGCACCGCGTAGTAGTTGATGTCGATGACGTTGTCGAGCATGCGCACGGCCGTGCGCACGGTCTTCTTGAGCTTTTTGCCGTCGAGCTTGCCGTCGACGATGTGCTGGGCCAGGTTGACCGAGCCCAGGTTACATACCGCAATCTCATCGACGCTGGTGTTCAGCGTGATCTCGGTGCACAGGTTGGAGGAGTGCACGACGCCGGCGTGCTGCTGCGGGCTGCGCAGGTTGCACGGGTCCTTGAAAGTGATCCACGGGTGACCGGTCTCGAACAGCATGGAGAGCATCTTGCGCCACAGGTCCTTGGCGCGGACGCGCTTGAACAGCTTGAGCTGTCCGTTACGGGTCATCTCCTCGTATTCCTGATAGCGCTTCTCGAAGGCTGCACCGTACAGGTCATGAAGGTCCGGGCAGGTGGACGGCGAGAATAGCGTCCACTCCTTGTCGTCGAAGACGCGCTTCATGAACAGGTCCGGCACCCAGTTGGCGGTATTCATGTCATGGGTGCGGCGGCGGTCGTCGCCGGTGTTCTTGCGCAACTCGAGGAACTCCTCGACGTCGAGGTGCCAGGTCTCCAGGTAAGCGCACACCGCGCCCTTGCGCTTGCCGCCCTGGTTGACGGCCACCGCGGTGTCGTTGACCACCTTGAGGAACGGCACCACCCCCTGGGACTTGCCGTTGGTGCCCTTGATGTAGGAGCCCAGCGCGCGTACCGGGGTCCAGTCGTTGCCCAGGCCGCCGGCCCACTTGGAGAGTAGGGCGTTGTCGCGGATCGCGCTGTAGATGGCGTCGAGGTCGTCGGGCACGGTAGTCAGGTAGCAGCTCGAAAGCTGGCTGCGCTGAGTGCCGGAGTTGAACAGGGTCGGCGTGGAGGCCATGTAATCGAAGCTGGAGAGCAGCTCGTAGAACTCGATGGCACGTGCCTCGCGATCGTCCTCGTTGAGCGCCAGACCCATGGCGACACGCATGAACATCACCTGAGGCAGTTCATAGCGCACGTCGTCGCGATGGATGAAGTAGCGGTCGTAGAGGGTCTGCAGGCCCAGGTAGGTGAACTGGTTGTCGCGAGTGTGGTCGAGTGCGTCGCCCAGGCGCTCCAGGTCGAACTCGGCCAGTCGCGGATCGAGTTGCTCGAACTCGATGCCCTTGGCGACATACGCCTTGAACGCCGGCTTGTAGAGTTCGGCCATGTCGCTGAAGGTGGCTTCCTCGGCCACGCCCAGGAAGGAGAGCGCCTCGCGGCGCAGGTTGTCCTGCAGCAGGCGCGCGGTGACGTAGGTGTAGTTGGGGTCCTTCTCGACCAAGGTGCGTGCGGTCATCGTCAGCGCAGTGGCCACGCCATCGATGGAGACGCCGTCATAGAGGTTCTTCAGCGAGTCGTCGACGATCTTCTGCGGATCGACGTTGGCCAGGTCGGCGCAGGCCTCGAATACCAGGGTCTCGACGCGGCCCAGGTCCAGCGGGCGACGGCTGCCGTCGGGCAGTGTAACGTTGAGCGTCGGGTGCGGTTTCTCGATGTCGTCGCCGGCGGCGGCACGCGCGCGGGCATGCTCCTCGCGGTAGAGCACGTAGGCGCGGGCGACCTTCTGTTCTCCGGCCCGCATCAGTGCCAGTTCGACCTGGTCCTGGATGTCCTCGATATGCAGGGTGCCGCCATCGGGCATGCGACGCAGGAAGGCCTCGCAGATGGCGTCGCTGGATTGGGCGACGAAGTCGCGGATCCGCGATGAGGCGCCGGCGTTGTCTCCCTCCACGGCGATGAACGCCTTGGTCATGGCCACGGCGATCTTGCTGGCATCGAAGGCGACCACGTCGCCGTTACGCTTGATCACCCGTAGTTGCTGGGGAGCGGTCACATTCACTGAGGTCTTGCCGGGAGTGAGAGTGGTATCCATGGCGCCGTGTTTTCCTAACGATGGTGGATGGATGTAATGATCCTGTTACGAAGGCCAGGGTTCTGGACATCGGCCGGATCCGGACGGAAACTTGTGTACTTGCCGCCTGGTCGAAGCCGGTTTGACAGAGATGTCCCCGCTTGCTAGAAGCACATTATCTTGTAGTCCCTCTGGCTACGAACACAAGATAGAGTGCCATTTGCCTTTCATCAAGTGGATAAGCTGTGGGTATCTTGTGTCTCTTCTGGGGAGGAATTGCGGGCTCTCATCGAGCCCTGGTTTTGGCGCCTACGACGTGGGTGAGTGCACGAGATCGGCGGGAAATGAGATTCACTAGCGGAATTTCAGGTAACCTCGGTTATCATTCGCTAACATGAATGTAGCTGAGCGTAGCACTTGCTGGATGCGTCACCGGTGGTGCTGCTCGAGCCGGCGTCTCTGCCGGGCTGGGAGCAAGTGTTCGTGAAATTGGCGTGACCCGAATCTGTGGGTCACCAGGATGGGATATAAAGGGATGAATGGAAGCTTGGACAGCAACGACCTGGATCACGTACTGATCATCGAGGACGATGAGCGGTTGGCTGGCCTGACCCGCGATTACCTGGAGGCCAATGGCTTCCGGGTGACGGTGGAAGCCGATGGGGCCCGGGGCGTCGAGCGCATTGTCGAGCTACAGCCGGATCTGGTGATCCTCGATCTGATGCTGCCGGGCGAGGATGGTTTGTCGATCTGCCGCCGAGCCCGACCCGATTATGCTGGTCCGATCCTGATGCTGACCGCGCGGACTGATGATATGGACCAGGTGTTAGGCCTTGAAATGGGGGCCGATGACTATGTGCCGAAACCGGTGCAGCCGCGAGTGTTGCTGGCCCGCATGCGTGCCTTGATGCGACGTAGCGAAGCAGGCGACACGAGCAGTGGCGAGGCACGACTGACCTTCAATAACCTGGAGATCGATAGCGCCACCCGCGAAGCTTGGCTGGGAGGTGAGCGTATCGATCTGACCAGTGCCGAGTTCGACCTGCTGTGGCTGCTGGCCAGTCATGCCGGCCGCGTTCTGACCCGCGAGGAAATCTTCTCGCAGCTACGTGGCATCAAATACGATGGCCAGGACCGCTCCATCGATGTACGGGTGTCGCGCATTCGTCCCAAGATCGGCGACGACCCCAATCAACCTCATCGTATCAAGACGGTTCGTAGCAAGGGGTATCTGTTCGTCAAGGACGGCTAATGGCAGTACCTCGTTCCCTCGCGCGTCCGCTGGCCGACAGCACTTTCCTGCGGGTCTATGTGCTGCTGGCGTTGGCACTGGTGTTGACCTTCGCCTTGGCCCTGGCCGGCTTCGCCATGATCGATCAGGTGCGTCGCGAACACTACCGCGAACAGCTTGCCGAGGCGCCCATGGCGCTGCTGGTCAACCAACTGGCGGAGCAGCCGGCCGCATTGCGCGAGTCATGGCTGGAGCAGCGCAGCGAAGCGTTGGATATCAGTTTGCGCCTGTATGAGCGCGACTCCCTGCCTCTCAATTATTTCCAGCGTTCACGGCTCGAAGCCGGACGTGTGTTGATCCAGCCGGAAGGGAAGCTCGGCTGGCGCCTGCAGCGTTTGTTGCCTGGCGAGCCACGGGTGCTGGAAGCGGTCCTGATGAGTCTCAACGAGCGCCAGCTGCGCGGCCTTGCCGAAGGGCTGGGGCAATGGCTGGAGCGGGGCGACGCCGGTCAGCGCGAAGAGCGGCTGAAGGTGTTGGAAAGCGCGGCGTTCAGTGTGCAGCTCAGCAATGAACCTCCATCCGGCCTGGATGCGGGCCAGCGTGAACGTCTGGGCGACGGTGAGGTGATCATCCGCATGTTGCCGGAACGTTGGGCGCTGTCGTTGTATCTGCAGCTATCGAGGGACGGCGAGCCGACGCAATGGGTTCACATCGGTCCTGTCGAGGCCTTCGAGCCCATGCCATTGTCGTTGTCGTTGCTGATGCTGGTGGTCATGCTGCTGGTGCTGGCCGGTACTATCTACCTGATCGTGCGCGGGGTCGAAGCGCGCATGGCGCGGCTGGAGCTGGCGGCGACGCGCATCGCTGGAGGCCACCTGGATACTCGGGTCAAGGTCGAGAGTGGTGACTTCCTGGGACGCCTGGGCATGGCTTTCAACGGCATGGCGGCGCAGGTGCAGTCGTTGCTGCGCGCCCAGCAGGAAATGATTCGAGCGGTATCGCACGAACTGCGCACTCCCGTGGCGCGCATCCGCTTTGCCGTACAGATGGTCGAGGACATGACCGACGAAGAACCAGTGCGCCGCCAGTTGTCCGGCATCGACAGCGATATCGAGGAACTCGATGGCTTGATCGACGAGATTCTCACCTATGCCAGACTGGGCGGCGATCATGGCCATGGCATGGTACTGGAAACCGAGATGGTCGACTGCCGTGCCATGGCCGCGCGCGTGGTCGAGGCCTTGGCGCCATTGCATGGCCATCTCGAGCTGTCGATCGTGCCGGGTGATGACGTCGAAGTGATGGCAGAGCCACGTTACCTGCAGCGGGCGCTGCAGAACCTGGTGGCCAATGCCTGTCGGCATGCGGAATCACGCGTGCAGATTCGCCTGCATGGTGAGTCGCGAGCGATCCGTCTGGACGTGGAAGACGATGGGCCGGGCGTGCCGGAGACCGACCGCATGGAGATCTTCAAGCCCTTCGCCCGGCTCGACAACAGCCGCACCCGCCGTTCCGGCGGCTATGGCCTGGGCTTGTCGATCGTCCACAAGATCATGGCCTGGCACGGTGGCAGCGTGATGGTCGACGACAGCGAGGCGCTTGGCGGCGCGCGCTTCTCGCTGCTGTTGCCTGTGCAGCCGCATTCGCACTCCCTGATACCCCATTAGGCTTGTCCTAAAACTGCCTGCACTCGCCCATACGGCGTTAAAAATCAGCTCAAAATACTCATTTACACCCACGTAAACTCCGTCTTTTCGCTGATTTTTGCCTTGTCTGGCCATCGCTCGGCGACTTTTCGGACAAGCCCTAGGGAAGCGCTGCCTAGGCGGGTTTGATGCCTTCCAGCACCGCGAATGAGGTTTCCCGCGCGGTGCGCAGGAAATCCTCCATCCACGGCAACTCGTGGCAGTCGTCGCGAATCGCCGCGAACAGCGTACTCCACATGCCGTTTTCTCCCAGCGCCACGCCGCGCACGTAGTCGCGTTCCAGATATTCCGTCAGCGCCCAGTTGGGCAATGCGCAGACCCCCCGGCCACTGGCGACGAGCTGCATCATCATGATGGTCAATTCGGCGGTGCGTACCTCGCGGGGGCTGACACCGGAAGGATCGAGAAACTGGGTAAAGACGTCCAAGCGTGAGTGTTCCACCGGGTAGGTGATCAGGGTCTCGTCGGCCAGGTCCGTGGGGGTCACCCATGAGCGGTCGGCCAAGCGGTGCTGTTTGGCGACGGCGAGCAGTCCCTCGTAGCGAAACAGCGGCTCGTAGTGTACCCCCGTAAGCGGTTGCGGATCGGCGGTGATCACCAGGTCGAGTTGTTCCCGGGACAACGCCGGCAACGGATCGAAGTTGTGGCCGCTGGGAATGTCGACCTCGACCTCTGGCCAGTGATTGCGGAAGTGGTCGATGGTCGGCATTAGCCACTGGAAGCAGCTATGGCACTCGATGGCCATGTGCAGCCGGCCTTGCTCATTACCGGCCAGGCGGGCCAGGTCACGCTCGGCCATGCGTACCTGGGGCAAAATCTGTTCGGCCAGGGCCAGCAAGCGCTGGCCGGCGCGGGTGAATTCCACCGGCCGCGTCTTGCGCAGGAACAGCGGGTTCCCCAGGCGTTCCTCGAGATCCTTGATCTGGTGCGACAACGCCGACTGGGTAAGGTGGACCCGTTCGGCCGCCTCGACCAGCGAGCCGGCGTCGCGCAGGGCGACCAGGGTGCGAAGATGACGAAGTTCGAGCATGGTGAATGAGCGCTTTTCACGTTGATGATTAGATAATTTAGTTTGATTCACCTTGGATGACCAGCGAGACTTCATGCATCGATGGCGATGACCTCGCCAAGTCTACCGGATTAAGATGAAAGGAAAGCATGATGACGCTGGCTCATACGCTCGGCTACCCGCGCATCGGCGCGGATCGTGAACTGAAGAAAGCCACCGAGGCCTACTGGAAGGGCGAGATCGACCGCAATGCGCTGGAGTCCGCGGGCAAGGAACTGCGTGCACGGCATTGGCAGGCTCAGCGCGAGGCCGGCCTCGATCTGGTCACGGTAGGGGATTTCGCCTTCTACGATCAGATACTCAATGTCTCCGTACTGCTGGGTGCCGTACCCGAGCGCTTCGGTGCCGTGGAAGGCGAGGTGGACCTGGATACCAGCTTCCGTATGGCGCGTGGTCGCGCTCCCGGCGGCACGCCGGCGGCGGCCTGCGAGATGACCAAGTATTTCGATACCAACTATCACTATCTGGTCCCCGAGCTGCACGCTGGCCAGACCTTCCGCCTGGCTTCCCAGCGGCTGTTCGATGAGGTCGAGGAAGCCAAGGCCGCCGGTCACGCCGTCAAGGTGACGTTGACCGGCCCGCTGACCTGGCTGTGGTTGGGCAAGGAAAAAGGGCAAGACTTCGACCGCCTGACGCTGCTCGACACCGTGCTCCCGGTATATGGCGAGATCCTCTCTCGGCTGGCCGAGCAGGGCGTGGAGTGGGTCCAGCTCGATGAGCCGGCCCTGGTCCAGGACCTACCGCACGCTTGGCAACAGGCATATGAAGCCGCCTATCACAAGCTGCAGTCAGCGCCGGTCAAGCTGTTGCTGGCCACCTACTTCGGCGCGCTTGGCGACAACCTGCAGCTGGCGACGAGCCTGCCGGTGGACGGCCTGCATATCGACGCGGTACGTGCCCCACATCAGCTCGAAACGGTGCTCGATCGACTGCCGGCCTACAAGGTGCTGTCTGTTGGCATCATCGACGGTCGCAATATCTGGCGTGCTGACTTGGCTCGACTTCGCGAATCGCTGACCTCGGCCCATGCCCGCCTAGGTGAACGGCTGTGGCTGGCACCGAGCTGTTCGCTGCTGCACGTGCCGGTGGATCTCGACCGGGAAACCGAACTGGATGCCGAACTCAAGAGCTGGCTGGCCTTCGCCCGCCAGAAACTCGACGAAGTGGTGACGCTCGCGCGACTGCTCGATGGTCGCGCCACGCCGGATGATCAGGCACGGCTCGAGGTGGCGACTCAGGCCTTGGCCGCTCGTCGGCGTTCCACGCGCATTCACAAGTCCGCGGTAAGCGAGCGCCTGGCTGCCCTGGCGGCGACGGATGCCGAACGCGACAGCCCTTATGCGAAGCGCGAAGCCGCGCAGCGCCGTAAGCTGGACCTGCCGCTGTTTCCTACCACCACCATCGGCTCCTTCCCCCAGACGACGGAGATTCGCGCAGCGCGTCGCGCTTTCAAGGTTGGCGAGCTGAGTCGCGAAGACTACGAGGCTCGGATGCGCGAAGAGATCGCCTATGCGGTGCAGCGTCAGGAAGGGCTGGGTCTGGATATGCTGGTGCATGGCGAGCCGGAACGTAACGACATGGTCGAGTACTTCGGTGAATTGCTCGATGGCTTCGCCTTCACTCGCTTCGGCTGGGTGCAAAGTTACGGTTCGCGCTGCGTCAAACCGCCGGTGATCTTCGGTGATGTCAGCCGCCCTGCCGCCATGACGGTGCACTGGAGCGAATATGCCCAGTCGCTGACCGAGCGGCCGATGAAGGGCATGCTGACCGGTCCGGTGACGATTCTGCAGTGGTCGTTCGTGCGCGACGATCAGCAGCGCGAAACCACCTGTCGCCAGATCGCCCTGGCGCTGCGCGACGAGGTGGCAGATCTGGAGGCGGCAGGGATCCAAGCGATACAGATCGACGAGCCGGCGCTGCGCGAGGGCTTGCCGCTACGCCAGGCCGAATGGCAAGCCTACCTCGACTGGGCAGTGGAGTGCTTCAAGCTGTCAGCCGCTGTGGTTCGCGATGAGACCCAGATCCACACCCATATGTGCTATTCGGAGTTCAACGACATCATCGCCTCGATCGCCGCGCTGGATGCCGACGTGATCACCATCGAAACGTCGCGCTCGGACATGGAGTTGCTCGACGCTTTCCAGGACTTCGCCTATCCCAACGAGATCGGGCCTGGTGTCTACGATATCCACTCGCCGAACATTCCCGACGTTGAATGGATGGTGCAATTGCTGGAGAAAGCCGCCGAGCGGATACCCGCTGAACGGCTATGGGTCAATCCCGACTGTGGCCTCAAGACCCGGGGCTGGGCGGAAGTCGAGCCAGCACTGGCGAATATGGTGGAGGCGGCCAGGGAGTTACGCCAACGCCACGGCTGAGACGTGTCTCTTCACGTTGGACATGTGATGTTTGCGTCATGCAGGCGCTGGGGCCAAATGCCCCGGCGCCTGTTATGCTTTGGACTACTCAAGGGAATTCTCATCGACCGCCAAGGAGCTGAAATGTCGTCACCCATCGTTTATCCCCTTCGCTTCCTGTCGTTGTTGCTTGGCACCGGCCTGGTCCTGGCCGGCTGTGCCACTTCCCCTTCCCCCGACCGTTCGGGACCCGAGGTGAGCGAACGCCCATCGGCACAATTGCCTCCCAAGCCAGGGGAGGGCACCGAAGCGGAAGTCGTTAGTGCCTCGGCACCGTTGATGCCCTCGGTCTTCTTCGACGGCGGCGCCGAGCAGTTCGTATCCTGGCGTTGCACTCCGGCACAGGACTTGATTTCCACCTATGCCGACGGCGAATTGCGACTATGGTCGACGCACGGTGCCTATCGGCTCGAACCCGCCGTAGTGGCCAGTGGCGCGCGTTTCGTGAAGAACGACCTGAGCTTCTGGAACAAGGGGGATACGGCCCGGGTCGAGAGCGATAATGGCCATCTGGAGTGTAAAAGGGACATGACCCGTCAGTCGCTCACGCGTGAGGAGCGCCCCGGGGTAATGTTCCACGGTCGCGGTAACGAGCCGGGCTGGGTGGTCAACCTGGCCAACGACGCTCCCGAACTCACCCTGTTGCTGGATTATGGCAACCGCGAACTGGCACTGCCTTACCGCGTCACCACCATGGACAATGCGGAAGGTCGTGTCATCCTGGAAAGCGGGCGAGCCGATCAGCCCTTTCAGCTCAGGCTCGAGGCACGCGCCTGCTTCGACAGTATGAGTGGCGCCCCCTACCCGGTGCGGGTGACGCTGGATATCGATGAGCAGACTTATCGGGGGTGTGGGCAAGGCATCGCCCCTTAGGAGCTGGTGAAAACTGTCTGCGCTTGCCCATACTGCGTTAAACAGCAGCTTAGAATGCTCATTTACTACTACGTAAACTCCGCTTCTGCGCTGCTGTTTGCCTTGTCTGGGCTTCGCTCGATGCGTTTTCCCTCAGCTCCTCGCATGCTCATTCGTTTTTATCGAACGAAGAGCGCGGTTTTTTGCGCTTTTTGTTTCAAAAAACACATCTAAGATAGCGGTCATGGTGATCAACCCGTTTCTCCAAGGAGAGCATCATGACCGTTTCCAACACCAAGAAGGCACTCGTCGTCACATCTTCCATCCTCGGCAATCAGGGGCAGTCACGCGCCTTGGCCGAGCACTTCAAGGCCTCGGCCGCCAAGCGTGGCAATCTTCAAATCACCGAGCGCGATCTGGTCGCCATGGATCTGCCCCATCTGACCGGCGATGAATTGGCCAGTTGGCAGGTCGCCCCCGAGTCGCGCTCACCCGCTCAGCGCGAGTTGGTGGCACGCTCGGACGCCTTGATCGAGGAGTTGCTGGTACATGATGTGCTGGTGTTGGCGGTCCCGCTCTACAACCTGGGCATCCCTTCGCAGCTCAAGGCGTGGTTCGACCGCATTCTGCGCGCCGGCAAGACCTTTCGTTATACCGCAGCTGGCCCCCAAGGGCTGGTCGAGGGTAAACGTGCCGTGATCCTGGCGGCCCGTGGCGGTCAGTATGCCGGTACCGAGATGGACTCCCAGACGCCGCATCTCAAGTCGATGCTGGGGCTCATCGGCATCAGCGAGGTGGAACTGGTATTTGCCGAGGGGCTGGCCATGGGGGGCGAGCATCGCGAGCAGGCTCTGAGCGAGGCCAGGCAAGCCATCGATGCCGTGATCGACCGGCTCTGACGATACCGCTTGTTCGAAACGATTGCGACGGGCAGCCGAGACGGCTGCCCGTCGTCGTGTGGGAGGCAACAGCCTCGGTCAACATGCCTTGGGCCGCGACACCACCCAGCGCCGTTCGACGAAGTCGCTGGTGCACAGCGGCGGCTCGGGAGCGAGGATGCGGTGGAAGAGACGAGAGAGCGCCACGCCATTATCGGAGCGCGACGTATCGAGTTGGTAGGTCACGATGGGCTGCCAGTCTTCGCCGCCGGAAAACTCTGCCAGAGCGAAGCTGAACGGATGGAAGCCGGGAAAGCCCAGACGCAGGTCAGTGGCCACCAAGGTTCGCGTGCCATCGATCATGGTATCGTCGTAGCGTAGATAGGGGCCGGAGAACCAGTCGAGGCGAGCCCCTTTGGGCATCGCCAGGGCGATGTCCTCGAGTTCGGCGCCGCGGGTATAGCTTTCCAGTGGTGGGCGATAGTCGCCGTCGAAGATGCCGACCAACGCCTCGTGATGCGTATTTGCGTCGATGACAGTCACGCGCCATAACAGGACATTGAAGGGCGTAGGCTGGACCAGGCGGGGGGCTTCCCGCAGTTCGTGGGCGGCCAGGACGGGGGCAATGCGCGATTCGACTATGCTCTTGGCTCCCATGGAGAAGGCCAGATAAGCACAGGAAATCGCCAGTCCCCAGGCCGGTGCACGTCGTCCATGGCCGGTGATCAGGGCCAGAATCGCACCGACCAGCAACGGCAGGCTGTAGAGCGGATCGATGATGAACACCACCGGCCAGGCACTGGGGCGGACATCCAGTGGCCACCAGATCTGGGTGCCGTAAGTGGTCAAAGCGTCCAACAGCGGATGTGTCATGAGACACAGCCCGAAGAATAGCCACCAGTGGCGGAAGGTAATGTCGCGGGCCGGAGCAAATCGTGTGCAGAGCAAGGCAAGCAGGGAGGCGAGTCCGCCGAGCACGAACAGCGAATGGCTGAAGCCGCGGTGCTGGGTGTAGTTGGCTACGGCGTCGCCGTAATCGATGACCACGTCGAGGTCGGGCAGGGTACCCAGCACCGCTCCGATCAGCACGGCCTTGCGACCCAGGCGGTGGCCGAGAACGGTACCGCCGATCGCGGCCCCAAGTGCCGCCTGGGTAAGGGAGTCCATCCTTCCTCTGCCTCCTTGGGGAGCTTGCGTCGTCTCTCAGCGTGCCCAGGGTGGTCCGCTGGCCAGAATCCTCGCCTGCACCGGGCAGTCATCGCGATGAGCGCCGGGTAGGTAGCCGGTACTCATCAGGAATTCATTGACGATCTCGGGACCGGTGAAGCGGAAGGTGCGCTTGAACAGCTTGACCCAGTCGCCAAGTGGCAAGGGGTGGTGTGCCTCGAGCCAGGCATGGAAACTGCCGTGCTCCGCTTGCAGTGACTTGATGACTTGGGCGTTGTGGATGGTGGCGTCGACCTTCAGACGATTGCGAATGATGCTGGCATCGTCGAGCAAGCGCGCTCGATCGCTGTCGTTGTAGGCGGCGACTCGGTCGATGTCGAATCCCGCGAAGGCTGCCTGGAATGCTGAGCGCTTCTTCAACACCGTCAGCCATGACAGTCCGGCCTGATTGATTTCCAGGATCAAACGTTCGAACAGTACGGCGTCGTCGTTGACCGGGAAACCATATTCCCGGTCATGGTAAGGGCCATGGAACGGATGGTCGGGGGCCTGGTCGCAATAGTCGGCCATCGGGGGCTCCTATGGAAGTTGGTAGCCGGAATGGGAGACTGCCAAGATGACCTTGCGGTCTCGAAACCATAGAGTATGCCATCATGATGATACTCTCTCACAAGACCTTCACCCGGCCGCGTCGATGACAACGCGATCCCTGTCTGGCGACTCGAAGGAGGAACCCTGCCATGCAATACCTGCACACCATGGTTCGCGTCAGCGACCTCGAGGACTCGCTGTACTTCTACTGCGATCTGTTGGGAATGCTCGAGATGGAGCGCAAGGATAACGAGAAGGGGCGTTTCACGCTGGTCTTTCTCGCTGCGCCCGAGGACGAGATCAGTGCCCACGAAACTCGTACACCGATGCTCGAGCTGACCTATAACTGGGATCCCGAGGAGTACACGGGAGGGCGCAACTTCGGGCACCTGGCCTACCGCGTCAACAATATCTATGCCTTGTGCGATAGGCTCCAGCGCAATGGGGTGACCATCAACCGACCGCCTCGTGACGGGCACATGGCCTTCGTGCGCTCGCCGGACGGCATCTCCATCGAACTGCTTCAGGATGGCGACCCTCTGCCCCCTAAAGAGCCATGGGCTTCGATGGAGAACACCGGTACCTGGTAGTGAGCCATCAGTCCGGACGGTAGGCCATGCGCCCGCTACCGAGGAACACGATGGAGACGGCACCGAGCAGGAACAGGCCTTGTAGTTCCAGGGCCCAACCGCCGCTGTCGGCCAGCGTGAATATCTGGTGGCTATGCACCAGGGTAATCGCCACCAGCATGTTGATGGCCATCAGAAGCCCTCCTAGTCGAGCCTGCCAGCCGACGATCGCCATCAGGGGGCCTAACACCTCGCCGATCAGTGCGCCGTAAGCCAGAAAGGATGGTAGACCATAATCCGCCAGCAAACCGCCGATCCAGTTGAGGCTCTCGGGGTTGAGCAACTTGGCGATGCCATGGAAGAGCATCAGGCCACCGACGGTCAGGCGCAGGATCAGTTTTCCCAGGGCATCGTTATGCAGGGCGTTAAGCATTGGGCTCTCTCCTTGAGGGGGTGAAGGTTCGGGGCATGGATATCCACTGCCAAGATTGAAAGTTATCCGAATCGCAGCCGATAACCTAGCGAGGCGGGGCGATTCGGGATGATGGGCCGGTCGAGTCGAGGGTCAATGTGGCCTGTGGACCCGCAAGGCTATTGGCCATGGCACGACACGAGGATATCCATGTTTCATCGCGTCCTCCAGCGTAGCTGGTTGAAGTTGATGCGCCCTCCGGCTGAACTGGCGGTCGAGCGTCAGCGAACCTATCAGGTCTTCATGCAGATCTACTTGTTCGCCATCCTGGCGCATATCTCCTTCGTACCGGTGATCCACTGGCTCGACAGTTCGTTGCTGCAACTCGTCAATTCGCTTTGTATCGTCACCAATCTGGTGGCCATCTTGTTGCACCGCCGCCACCATTTCACCCTGGCCCTACTGCTCAAGGTGCTGGCGAACATATCGCTGATTACTCTTGGCGGAATGTTGATGGGCCAGCATACCGGTTTCGAATATTACTTCTTCATAGTGCTGTTCGAAATCCTGATCAGCGAAATGCGGCGCCACATCAAACTGCTGCTGGTCCTGTCGCTGTTGGCGTTGTCGTTGATCTCGGTC
Source organism: Litchfieldella qijiaojingensis (assembly GCF_014651875.1). Taxonomy (GTDB): domain Bacteria; phylum Pseudomonadota; class Gammaproteobacteria; order Pseudomonadales; family Halomonadaceae; genus Litchfieldella; species Litchfieldella qijiaojingensis. Next base: position 110,193 of record NZ_BMXS01000010.1, on the reverse strand, counting down.
AATTGGCTCTATGGGCGGATGGGCATCTGGCCACATGGCGGTGATGCACTGAAGGTTTTGCATTCGTTGAACCTGGCCTGCGCCGGGACCCTCTTCACTTGCATCATCCTGCAGATGCATTTCATCACCGAACGCACCGAGCTGCGCTTTCGTACCGATGCCAGTCACGACTCCTTGACCGGCGTCTTCAATCGACGCGCCATCTTTACGCAGGCTGAAGCCTTGTGGCAGCGTGGCATCGATTTCAGCCTGTTGCTGCTCGACGCCGATCATTTCAAATCCATCAACGACACTCATGGCCATAGTGCCGGCGACCAAGTATTGCGTCACTTGGCGCGTTTGTTGGACAAGACGCTGCGCGATAGCGACTGCATCGGCCGGGTCGGCGGCGAGGAATTCCTGGTGCTGTTGCCTCGCACCTGTACCCGCGAGGCGCAGTCTGGGGCGCTGCGGTTGCGCCACAGACTGGCCGAGCAACCCTGTCGACTCGATGCCCTGACCCTGCCGGTGACGCTTTCCATGGGGCTGGCGCAGTCTCATGAGGTCACGACATTGCGTGACCTGGTGGAACTGGCCGATCGGCGTCTGTATCTCGCCAAGTCATCGGGACGCGACCAGCTGGTGATCGAAGGCGGGGAAGAGGTGGCGGCGTATGCCGGGGGCAGTGCGGCGGTACGTGTCGCGGGCGACTAGGGTTTGTCCGAAAAATCGCCGAGCGATGATCAGACAAGGCAAAAATCAGCGAAAAAGCGGAGTTTACGTGGGTGTAAATGAGTATTTTGAGCTGATTTTTAACGCCGTATGGGCAAGCGCAGGCAGTTTTCGGACAAAGCCTTGAGGTGCTGGCCATCCACGGCAAGTTGCGGCACTCTGTCGCGCGACACCATGTAGAAGGGAGACATGACAATGAAAGGGTCCTGGGTAGCACTTGGGCTCGTGGCGGTGCTGCTCGCCGGCTGTGCAGGCTCTTCCACGCCGGTGCCACAACGTCAACAGGCTCAGGTGGCGGTGGAATCCCCGGTCGTTGGCCCCCGCTGGCAATTGATCCTGATCGGTACCGATGAGCACTGGGCCGGAAACGAACCCGCCTGGTTCGAGGTGGTACCGAACGGCGAGGCGCTCCATCTGACGGGCAACGACGGCTGCAATCGGCTCAATGGCCAGGTGAGCCTCGACGACGGCAATCGCATTCGCATCGAGAACCTTGCGTCGACACGCATGGCCTGCGCCAATCTTGCCGAGGCCCAGCGTGTCACGACCCTGTTGGAGAATGCCTACCGCTTTCTGATCGATAAGGACCGCTTGGTGTTCTTTGGTCGTGATAGCAGAGTGTTGGGGGGCTTTCAGAGAACCAGTGCCCGCTAGAGGGTAGCGCAGATCAACCCAAGCGCGCCGAGGGGCACAGCGGCGCGCTTGCGTTCAGGGCTCAGGCAATCGGTAGCCGCTGCTTGGTCCGAATCAGGATGTCAGTGATACGTAGGGCAACCGCCGGTGCCACCGGCGTACACAATACCCAGGGCAGTGCCACCAGGCTGATCGCCAATGCGCCCATATAGACATCGCTGAACCAATGGGCACCTCCCAATATCCGTGGAGCGCTGAGGATGACCACACACAGCGCACTGACCAGTCCGACGGTACGGCCGGAGAAACGCCATAGGAAGGCCGTGAACAGCATCAGCATCATTCCGTGATCGCCCGGGAAGCTATTGCTTGAGACCGCTTTGGTCGAGAAATCGACCAAGTCGGTGAGCAGGTTGGTGTTGTCGTAGACCAACGTTGGGCTGGGGTGGGTATAGGAAATGGCATAGCGTACCGCCCGGTTGAGGAGCCCAGCGGTAAGCAGCATGGTGATGCCGATGCCGCCCCAGCGCAGTAGTCGATGTTCGCGTACCGGGTCGCGGGCCATGGCCCACACGAAGAGCCCCAACAGCAACAGCATGCTGCCCACATCGAACAGCCTGTTGTTGAGTAGCGCCACGATCGCCACCCACAACGTGTTGGCGTCGTGCAGCCAGGCGTTGGTGGTGAAGAAAATGGCATCATCCAGGTACTCCCAGATGAGAATATTTGGCGACCACCAGCTCAGCACCAAAGCGATGCCGAGCAGGTTGTAGAACAGGGTGCGCGGTAGCGAAATCGAGGGGTGAGAAACAGGCATGAGCGGGACCGAAACGTGAACAAGAAAACGCTATTCTAGCGAAAATCGTCTAGCAGAACAGCGTTTTGTAACTTTTTTGACCCAGCTTGGTAGTAAAGAGGGCGTATAAGCCCTCTTCCTGTTCTCGATCACAATTGATCTACAACGCGGCGATCTTGTCGCGTTGCTCGACCAGTACCCGGCGCGAGGCCTGGAATTCAGCCAGCTTGTCACGCTCCTTCTGTACCACCGCCTCTGGGGCCTTGGCCACGAAGCTCTCGTTGCCGAGCTTCTTCTCTATGCCATTGATCAGTTTGTCCTGCTTGTCGATTTCCTTGCCCAGGCGTGCCAGCTCGGAATCCTTGTCGATCAGGTCGGCCATCGGCACCAGCACTTCCATCTCGCCGACCAATTGCGTTGCAGAAAGCGGCGCCTGCTCGGGGTCGTCGAGCCAACTAGCGCTTTGCAGCTTGGCCAGCTTGGCCAGGAACAGGCGGTTGGCCTCCAAGCGCTCACGATCGGCGGCGGCGCCCTTGGTCAGCAACACATCCAGTAACTTGCCGGGAGCGATATTCATCTCGGCGCGGATGTTACGCACCGCGATGATCACCCCCTTGAGCCATTCGATATCGCGGGTCGCGGCCTCGTCGATCTTGTCCTCTTCGGGTAGCGGCCAGGGTTGGGTCATGATCGACTCGCTTCCGTCTCCGCGTGCCTTGCCGGCCAACGGTGCCACCCGCTGCCAGATCTCCTCGCTGATGTAGGGCATCATCGGGTGTGCCAGGCGCAGCACGGCTTCCAGGACCCGCACCAGGGTACGGCGTGTGCCGCGCTTGGCCTCGATGCTGGCGTTGTCGTCCCATAGTACCGGCTTGGAGAGTTCCAGATACCAGTCGCAGTACTCGTTCCAGACGAACTCGTAGAGCGCCTGAGAGGCTTGGTCGAAACGGTACTCTTCCAGTGACTTGGTGACCTGTGCCTCGGTCTGCTGCAGGCGCGAGACGATCCAGCGATCGGCCAACGACAGTACCACCGGTTCATCGCCGGTGCCGGTGTCCTGACCTTCGGTGTTCATCAGCACGTAACGCGAGGCGTTCCACAGCTTGTTGCAGAAATTGCGGTAGCCGTCGAGGCGCCCCATGTCGAACTTGATGTCGCGCCCGGTAGTGGCCAGCGACAGGAAGGTGTAGCGCAGGGCGTCGGTACCGTGAGGCTCGATACCCTCGGGGAAGTCGTCGCGGGTGGCCTTGGCGATCGCCTTGGCCTTCTGCGGCTGCATCATGTTGCCGGTGCGCTTCTCGACCAGCGAGTCCAGGTCGATGCCATCGATCAGGTCGATGGGGTCGAGCACGTTACCTTTGGACTTGGACATCTTGTGTCCATGGGTGTCGCGTACCAGGCCGTGCACGTAGACCTGCTTGAACGGCACCTCGCCGGTGAACTTCAGGGTCAGCATGATCATCCGCGCGACCCAGAAGAAGATAATATCGAAGCCGGTGACCAGCACGCTGGAAGGATGGAAGGCCGCCAGGTCCTCGGTCTTCTCCGGCCAGCCCAGGGTGCCGAAGGTCCACAGCCCCGAGCTGAACCAGGTGTCGAGGACGTCCTCGTCCTGGGTCAGGGCCAGGTCGGAGTTCAGGCCGTACTTCTTGCGTGCCTCGCTCTCGGTACGCGCCACGTAGACATTGCCATCGGCATCGTACCAGGCCGGAATGCGGTGCCCCCACCAAAGCTGACGCGAGATGCACCAGTCCTGAAGGTCGCGCATCCAGGCGAAGTACATGTTCTCGTAATTTTTGGGCACGAACTCGATATCGCCATTCTCGACCGCTTCGATGGCGGGCTTGGCAAGACTCTCTACGGCCACGAACCACTGATCCGTCAGCAGTGGCTCGATGACGTCTCCCGAACGGTCGCCGTAGGGCAGGGTATTGCTGACCGTTTCGATCTGTTCGAGCAGGCCCAGTGCTTCCATGTCGGCAACGATCAGCTTCCTGGCCTCGAAACGATCCAGGCCAGCATATTTGGTCGGCAGACTGGGGTCGACGTCGGGGCGCGGGCGGCCCTGCAGGTCGAAGATCTCGGCGGTCTCTCGAATCCTGGCATCCGGTGTCATGACATTGATCAGCACATGGCCCTGGCGCTTGCCGACCTCGTAGTCGTTGAAGTCATGCGCCGGGGTGACCTTCACGCAGCCCGAGCCTTTCTCCATGTCGGCGTGCTCGTCGGCGACGATAGGGATACGGCGGCCGACCAGCGGCAGTTCGATGAACTTGCCGATCAGCGAGGCGTAGCGCGGATCCTCGGGATTTACCGCCACGCCGGTGTCGCCGAGCATGGTCTCGGGGCGGGTAGTGGCGACCACCAGATGATTCTTGCCATCGTCGGTGGCCACGCCGTCGGCCAACGGATAACGAAAATGCCAGAATTGGCCCTGCTGGTCGCGGTTCTCCACTTCGAGATCGGAGATGGCGGTATGCAGGGTCGGATCCCAGTTGACCAGACGCTTGCCGCGGTATATCAGGCCCTCGTCGTGCAGGCGTACGAAGACTTCCTGTACTGCCTTGTAGAAGCCATCGTCCATGGTGAAGCGTTCGCGAGACCAGTCGACACTAGCCCCCATGCGCCGCAACTGGCGAGTGATATGGTCGCCGGATTCGCGCTTCCACTCCCAGACCTTGTCGATGAACGCCTCGCGCCCCAGATCGTGGCGCGACTGACCTGTTTCGGCGGCCAACTTGCGCTCCACCAGCATTTGCGTCGCGATACCGGCGTGGTCGGTACCTACTTGCCACAGGGTGTTTCGTCCCTGCATGCGCCGCCAGCGGATCAGGGTATCCATGATGGTATCCTGGAAGGCATGACCCATGTGCAGGCTGCCAGTGACGTTGGGCGGCGGAATCATGATCGAGTAGGGAGTGCCGGAACCGCTCGGCGCGAAGCGGTTATCGGCTTCCCAGCGCTCGTACCAGCGGGTTTCGATCTGTTCGGGTTGATACGTTTTTTCCATGGGCTCGATGGCTCTGCAAGCTAGAAGGCGACTTTCGCCCTAGGCGTTGTCTGAAAACTGCCTGCGTTTGGCGACTTTTCGGACAAACCCTAGTGGTGTCTGGCAAATGTGACGTTATCGGAAATGGGTCCGATTATACCGTTTGACGCCGTCAGCGTCATGGCGCCTGCTCAACTGTCCTGGGCAGGCAGTTTGTGGGCGGTGACCGGATAGCCGCGCTTCTTGTAGGTCTGCCAGCACTCGCGCTTGGTGGTCAGTACGTCTTGATGCTGGTTGATGATCTCGGCGACACGCTCGAAGTGCGAAAACCACTCGGGAATTTGCGGGTGAAGGTTGAGCATGGCATTGACACCGGGCTCTGGCGGACCCTGCCAGCCCAACGTTACCGGGACGTCCGCCGCCATGTCGCTATCCAGCAAGGCATGGGGCAAGTAGCTGTCGGGGCGGAAGGTCCACAGCTTGTCGTCCAACTCGCGGGCCATGCTTTCGTTCTCGGTGTGCAGGTGCAACCGGTAGCCCTTGCGATGGATGGTTTCCGCCAGTCGGCAGGCGAAGTCAAGCCGTGCCTCGAGGGTGGTGTCGGGGAGGATATAGAAATCGATCTGTGTCATGGTCCTGGCTTCGAGCTTCGAGCTTCGAGCTTCGAGCTTCGAGCTTCGAGCTTCGAGCTGATGGGGGCCACCCGCCCAGCGGCGGGTGGCCAGGCTGGCTCAGTCTGTTTCACCTTCGGTGACGGTCGTATCCTGGGCGCGATCGAGCAAGTACTGGGTCAGCAGCCCTACCGGACGGCCGGTAGCGCCCTTCTGCTTGCCGGTGTTCCAGGCGGTGCCGGCGATGTCCAGGTGGGCCCAGGGGAACTTGTCGGCGAAGCGTGACAAAAAGCAGGCGGCGGTGATGGTGCCTGCCGGTCGACCACCGATATTGGCCAGGTCGGCGAAGTTGGAGTCGAGCTGTTCCTGGTACTCGTCCCACAAAGGCAGGTGCCAGGCCCGGTCCCAGGCGGTTTCTCCGGCTTCCAGAATATCCAGCGCCAGGTCGTCGTCGTTGGACAGCAGGCCGGTGGCGTGGTGGCCCAGGGCGATGATGGCGGCACCGGTGAGAGTGGCGATATCGACCACGCTGGCCGGTTCGAAGCGTTCGGAATAAGTCAGTGCGTCGCACAGCACCAGGCGACCCTCGGCATCGGTGTTGAGCACCTCCACCGATAGGCCTTTTAGGGTCTTGATGATGTCGCCGGGCTTGGTGGCGCAGCCGTCGGGCATGTTTTCGGCCGCCGCGACGATGCCCACCAGGTTGATCTTGGGCCGGATGGCGAGCACCGCCTTGATGGTGCCGAAGACACTGGCGGCGCCGCACATGTCGAACTTCATCTCGTCCATGTTTTCGCCGGGCTTGAGCGAGATGCCGCCGGTATCGAAAGTGATGCCCTTGCCGATCAGGACATGGGGAGCCTCCTCGGCGTCGTCAGCTCCTTGGTAACGCATCACGATCAGCCGCGAGGGCTCGGCGCTGCCGCGTCCCACCGAGAGCAGCGTGTTGGCGCCGAGTTTCTCCAGCGCCTCCTCGTCAAGTACCTCGACGTTCAGCTTGCCCTTCGACGCCTTGCCGAGTTGCTCGGCCTGTTCGGCCAGATAGCGCGGCGTGCAGATGTTGCCGGGTAGATTGCCGAGGGTGCGGGTGTAGTTGATGCCTTCACCAATGGCGCCGCCGATCTGCGCTCCCTCCGAGGCGTCGGTGGAATCGCCGTTCTCGCTGATCAGTAGGGTGACCCGCTCGAGTCGAGGCTCGGGGTCGGGCTCGGACTTGAATTCATTGAAACGGTAGATGGCACGCAGAGCGGACTCGGCGATCATGCGGGCCTTCCATCGGCTGTCGCGTTCGGGGACCGGTACATCGGTCATCGCCACGGCGGCGTCATCGATGGGGAGTGCCGCCAGAGCGGTGAAGGCCGCGTCCACTGCCTTACGGAAGCCGCCTTCGTTACACTTGTCGCGCTCACCGAGACCGACCAGCAACAGGCGCTCGGCATTGAGTCCTGGGGCGAAGGGAATCAGTTGCACGTTGCCAAGCCCGGCCTTGAAATCACCGCGCTCGATCAACTGCCCGATGAGCCGTTCGCTGGCATCGTCGAGCTTGGCGGCGGCCGGCAGCAGGTCTCCGTCCTTGAACACCGGTACCACGAGACAGGCCGTTTCGACTTTGGCCGGGTTGGCTGTCTGAACAGGGAATTCCATGGCGTCTCCACAAGACAAGTGTAGGGGGAATCTGGATAATGCCGGCACGGTAAGGTTCCGTTGCCGAATCCCTCCAGTGTACGCAAAGCACTTCACTATTGCATGGGGGGTGGCGCAAGGAGCGCCAGGGAGTCGCCTCGGGAGATTGTCTTGATCATATTCCGCTATCTGACGCGTGAAATACTGCTGACCATGTTCGCGGTGGCGGGGGTGTTGCTACTGGTGATCATGGGCAGTCGTTTCATCCGCTATTTCACCGATGCCGCCGAGGGCGAAATCCCGGCCAGTATCCTCGGTACCCTGATGCTCTTTCACTTGCCGGGGTTCGCCGAGCTGATCCTTCCGCTGGCATTGTTCCTGGGCATCCTGCTGGCCTATGGGCAGCTCTATCTCAACAGTGAGATCACCGTGTTGGTGGCCTGCGGCACCAGCCCCAGCCGGCTGTTGACGGTGAGCCTGGTGCCGGCGGTGCTGATAGCGGTGCTAGTGGGGATGTGTAGCCTATGGCTGACGCCAGCGGGCGCCCTGCACAACGAGCGCTTGATCGCCGAGCAGCAGAGTCGACTGGACTTCACCGCCCTCGTGCCTGGGCGTTTCCAGGATTTCGGCGACGGGCGTACCGCTTATACCGAAGCCTTGGCCGATAATCAGACCCGCATGCAGGAAGTCTTCATCAGCGAACGTCAGCGACGCCGTGACGGCACACCGGAAAGTGTCGTTACCCGCGCCACCAGTGGCTACCAGACCGTTGACGAAGAAACCGGTAGCCGTTTTCTGGTACTGACCGATGGTGAGCGCTACAGCGTCGATCCAGGACGCTTCGAGGCCGAGCGCCTGGAGTTCGAAACCTATGCGGTAAGGCTGTCGCTCGCCGGTCAGGATCGCGACCTGGAAGCGGCCGAGTATGCCTCGACCCTGGCCCTGTTGAATGACGACTCTCCTGAGGCCCGTGCCCAGTTGCAATGGCGCGTCAGCTTGCCATTGATGGTACTGATCCTGACGTTGCTGGCTCAGCCGTTATCCAAAGTCAATCCGCGTCAGGGACGTTTCGCCAAGTTGTTGCCGGCGATCTTCCTGCATATCAGTTACCTCAGCCTGATGTTGGCCGCCATGGATGCCATCGGACGTGGTTCCCTGTCGCCTGTGATAGGCATGTGGCCGATCCATGGCGTTTATCTTCTGCTCGGTCTATGGCTGATGCAGCGTTTTCAGCGCGGAGGGATTCGTTGATGCTGGCCGATCGTCTCGATCGCTACATCGCCCGCAACGTACTGGCGGCGATCATCGTGGTGCAGGTGGTGGTGCTGGGGCTCGATCTGGTGATCTCCTACATCAACGACCTGGACGATGTGGAGGGTGGCTATAGCGCCTTCGAGGTGCTGCTTTACCTACTGATGCGTCTGCCCTGGCGATTCTACCAATATGCTCCGGTCGGCGTGCTGATCGGCGCCCTGATCGGCCTGGGCAGCATGGCGTCCAGTAACGAACTGACGGTGATGCGCGCTGCCGGACGCTCTCTGGCACGCATCCTGTGGGGGGTGATGAAGCCGATCATTCTGGTCATCGCCGTCGTGTTGCTGATGGCGGAATACGTCAGCCCGCGTACCGAACAGTTTGCTAGTGCCTGGCGGCTGGAACAGCTTCAGGGTGAAGGAGCCATCATGACCGAAAGAGGAGGGTGGCAACGGGAAGGCGATACCTTCTACCGTTTCGGCGCCATTCGAGCCGATGACACGGTGCTGGACTTGACCCGTTACGAGTTCGAGGGGCAGGAACTGCGTGTGGCCACATCCGCTGCGCGCGCTGTATGGGAAGACGGCCACTGGACTCTAGAGGACGCCCAGGTCACCCGCTTTCTCAACGGGCACACCGAGGCCGAGACGCACGAGCGCATGGAGTGGCAGACCAGGCTAACCCCCGAGCAGCTCAGCCGTCTGTTGCGTCCTGTCAATAGCCAGGCACCCAGTGAATTATGGGCGTATGCTCGTTACCTGGAGGCTCAGGGGTTACAGGCGACCCAACCGCTGTTGTATTTCTGGCAGAAGATGCTGATGCCCCTGACCATGGCTTCGTTGGTGCTGGTGGCGGCTTCTTTCGTGTTCGGCCCCCTGCGCAGCGTGGCCGCCGGTACCCGGGTCTTCTACGGTGTGATCACCGGGCTTTCGTTCAAGTATCTTCAGGACCTACTGGCGCCGGCTTCCACGGTATTTGGCTTCTCGCCGGCGTGGGCGGTGCTGGGGCCGACCCTGATCTGTGCCGTCCTGGGCCTCTATCTGTTACGACGCACGGGTTGACGACATGCGACGACGCTTCACCGATCTCGACAATACCTGGCCCGCCGGGCTCGCGCGCCGGCTCGCCGCGATGGTCTACGATCTATTCCTGCTTGTGGCGATCTGGATGCTGATGGGGTTTGTCGCCGTGGCGCTCAACCGCGGAGAGGCCAATGAAACGCCGCTGTTCCACAGCCTGCTGTTCGTAGCGACCTTTGCTTTCTTTGCCTTCTTCTGGATGCGCGCCGGCATGACGCTGGGCATGCAAGCCTGGCGACTACGGGTGCAGACGACCGACGGCATGAGCATCACACTGGTACAGAGCCTGCTGCGCTTCCTGGCCGCCTGTGCCTCGTTGGCAGCCCTTGGCCTGGGGTACTGGTGGATCCTGTTCGATGCCGAGAAGCGCAGTTGGTCGGATATCGTGTCGAACACCCGGGTGGTGGTGGTGCCCAAGCAAGACAAGAACAAGCCTGGGAAAAAGTAGCTCGATAGGAAAAATTGAGGGTTGCAATAGCCTCTGCGAATCATTTACATTTGGGATGCGATACGCAGCGAGGTGATGCAATGTACGTTTGTCTATGTCGGGGCGTGACCGATCACGCTATCAGGGAAGCCGTCAGTGAAGGCGCACGCAGTTGGCGCGAGGTCCGCAAACGGACTGGCTGTGCCGACCAGTGCGGCAAGTGTGCCAGCATGGGCAAGAACATCACCCGCGATGCCATCGCACGCGAGGTCATGTCGGCAGCCGACCTGGCCTATGCCGTGTGAGAATGCCGGTCACTTGATAGACAAGGTCAAGTGTCAACCTTTCACAGTTGCACTGATGTCTCGCTAACATGCTGTCGTGGTTGGACTTTTTCTCCTTTTTTGACAATACTGCGTGAAACGATGGAGGCTGGGCATATCCGAATGTGCCGGCCGCTTCTTCGCGCCAAAGGTTCCAGGAGGAAAGTTCGATGAAAGGCGACGCCAAGGTCATTACCCACCTCAACACCGTGCTCGGCAATGAGCTGGTGGCCATCAACCAGTATTTCCTGCATGCCAAGATGTATAAGGACTGGGGCCTGGCGGCACTGGCGAAATGGGAATACGACGAATCCATCGAGGAAATGAAGCATGCCGATGTGCTGATCGAGCGCATCCTGTTCCTCGAGGGTGTTCCCAATCTGCAGGATCTCGGTAAGCTGCGTATCGGCGAGAACACCCGCGAAATGCTCGAATGCGACCTGGCACTGGAGCATCAGGGACGCAACGACCTGATCGAGGCCATCACCTACTGCGAGCAGGTCAAGGACTATGTCAGTCGCGACCTGTTCAAGTGCATCCTCGACGACGAGGAAGAGCACATCGATCATCTCGAGACCGAACTGAGCCTGATCGACAAGGTCGGCATCGAGAACTACCTGCAGAAGCAGATGCACGAACCGGGTTGATCTGCCTGCCGGTTAGAATGCCTTCTCCAGGGCGAACCGTGCCACCGGTTCGCCCTGTACTTCGACGGTTTCGCAGAACATGTCGAGCGGCCTGACCCACAGGCCGTAATCACCGTAGAGCGCCCGATAGACCACCATGGCTTCTTCGGTCTCGCTGTGGTGGGCCACACCGAGCACCTCATAGCGTGCACCCTTATAGTGGACATAGATGCCCGGTACCGGGTGGTGGCTTTCATGACTCATCGCGGCTCTCCTGTGCGGGCAGTGACGATATGGTTTACTGGGCCTGGCGTGACAGGCGTGCCATGACGCGTGCCGCGGCGGTGAACCCGAAGCTGCCGGTGACGAAGGTGGCGGCCCCGAATCCGCTGGCGCAGTCCAGGCGAGTGGCCTCGCCAAGACCAGGTCTCGAGTGGCAGACTTCGCCATCGCTGCCAGGATAGACCAGTTGTTCGTCCGAATAGATGCATTCGATGCCGAAGCGCCGCTTGGGATTGCGAGAGAAGCCGTAGTCGCGGCGCAGCTTCGAGCGCACTTTGGCCAGCAAGGGATCGTGTTCGGTACGCGTCAGGTCGGCGACTTGGATTCGAGTGGGGTCGGTCTGGCCCCCTGCGGCACCGGTCACGGTGATCGGCAGTTTGGCGCGCTTGCACCACGCGATCAATGCGGCCTTGGCGGCCACATTGTCGATGGCGTCGACCACGTGGTCGGCATCCGTGGATAGGCGGGTCGCCAGATTGGTTGGCGTGACGAAGGCCGTATCGGCCACCACCTCGATGCCGGGATGGATGGCACGACAACGCTCGGCCAACACCTCGACCTTGGGGCGGCCGATGGTGCCGTCCAGGGCGTGAAGCTGACGATTGACGTTGGAGACGCAGACGTCATCGAGATCGATCAGGGTCAGCTTGCCGATGCCGGCACGGGCCAACGCTTCCACGGTCCAGCTTCCCACGCCGCCGACGCCCACGACCACCACGTGCGCGTGGCGAAAGACATGGGCCGCGCGGCTGCCGTACAGGCGACGAATGCCACCGAAGCGAAATGCATAGTCGTCGTGTGAATCGTACTGGCCGGCAGTGGCGATTCCTCGTGTATCGCGGGACACGGTGATGTCGTCATGGGAGGGCACAGTCTACCTCGTCGTCTTCCCAATGAACCCTTGGGGAGGGCATATGGCCCGCCCAGCCGAAACGCTCGAAGAGCAGGGTCAGGTTGTGGTTCAGTCCGGCATTCAGGCGCAGCCAGGATGGCTTCACGGGATGGCGGAACTTCAGTTCGACCGCGGCCAGCAATAGTCCCGGACAGTCGAGTCGCTCGCGAAAGAAGCGGTTGTGATTGCCCTTGCCGTGCTTGGCATCGCCGATGATCGGATAGCCGCGCCGTGATAGGTGGCGGCGGATCTGGTGGCGGCGCCCGGTCAGGGGAGTGGCCTCCATCAACGAATAGCGTGTTCGCGGATAGCGGTCCACCTGGACCGGGAGTTCGACACTGTCCAGGCGGCGCACCTCGGTGATCGCCTCCATGGCCGGCATCTCGATCTTGGGGCGGTTGCCATCCTCCTCGCGCAGGGCATAGTCCAGACGCTCGCATTCCGGACCCACTCCGCGCACCACCGCCAGGTAGCGCTTTTCCACGCGATGCCGGGTGAACTCCTCGGCCAGGCAAGCAGCAATATTGGAGGAAAGGGCGAACAGCAGCAGTCCCGAGGTCGGCCGGTCCAGGCGGTGCACGGGATAGACATGTTGGCCCAACTGGTCGCGCAGGGTCTGGACCACGAAGCGGGTCTCGCCGCGTGCCAGTGCGGTGCGATGGACCAGCATTCCGGCTGGCTTTGCGATCGCGACCAAGGACTCGTCACGATAGACGATGGGCAGGGGCGCTTCCTGGAGATTTTCTGACATCGGCAATCTTGGGTTGAAAAGAGGGCTATTGTCGCCATTCGGGCCGAGGCTGTCATCTATGCGGCATTGCAACAGAAGCAGGATCGACTATAGTAGCGCCGTCTGATCGGAATAATCGGAAAAGGCCACTATCGATGGCGTCACGTGTGGAGTGGGGAAGCGTGCAGAGGGCATTGGGCTGGGCGCCGGTGCTCAAGGTCCTGGCCGTGTTGTGGCTGGTGCTGGCCATTTTCATGGCCCTGCCATTGGCGGTGTTGCTGATCGAACGCGATCCCGATGCCCCGGCCTTCATCCTGTCGATATTCACCGTGCTGCTGGCCGTGATTGGCGCTTGGCTGCTCACCTGGCGCGTACAGATCGAGCTCAAGCCACGTCAGATGTTCGTGCTCACGACCCTGAGCTGGGTGACCATCAGTGGCTTTGCCAGTTTGCCGTTGGTGCTGGGAGCTCCCCAGTTGACGCTCACCAATGCGGTCTTCGAATCGGTCTCGGCGATCACCACCACCGGCTCCACCATCCTGGTGCATATCGAGGATTTGTCCGATGGACTCAAGTTGTGGCGTGGCATCATGCAGTGGTTGGGCGGTATCGGCATCATCGTCATGGGTATCGCCATCCTGCCGTTCCTGAAGGTAGGCGGCATGCGGCTTTTCCACACCGAGTCGTCCGACTGGTCGGACAAGGTCATGCCGCGCACCGGTGGCATCGCCAAGGCCACCTTGAGCGTCTATTGCGGCTTCACCTTGTTGGCTGCCGTCACGTACTGGCTGGGGGGCATGTCGCTGTTGGACGCCGTGGTGCATGCCATGACCTCGCTGGCCACCGGCGGCTTCGCCAATTCCGATGCCTCGTTCGGTGCCTATGCCGACAACCCCTTCATTCTCTGGACGGGCTCGCTGTTCATGCTCGCCGGGGCTCTGCCCTTCGTGCTCTATATCCGTTTTCTGCGCGGCTCGCGGCTGGCCTTGTGGCGTGACGAACAAGTGCGCGGCCTGTTGGCCTTGCTTGGTGCGGTGATCGTCGGGCTTGCCGCCTATCGCGTTGCGTTGGGAACCGCGCCTTTCGAGGCCCTGACCCAGGCCACCTTCAATGTGGTATCGGTGGTCACCACCACCGGTTATGCCTCGGACGATTACAGCCAGTGGGGGCCGCTGGCCTTCGTGGCCTTCTTCTACCTGACGTTCGTGGGCGGGTGCAGCGGCTCGACCAGTGGCGGGATGAAGATCTTCCGTTTCCAGGTCGCGGCGGAAATGCTCAAGAACCAGTTGCGGTTCCTGATCCACACCAATGGCGTGTTCTCCTCGCGCTACAACGGCATGCCGCTGACCGACGATATTTCACGCGGCGTAGTGGCATTCTCGTTCTTCTTTTTCCTGACCATTGCCGGCCTGGCATTGGGGTTGTCGCTGCTGGGGCTGGACTTCGTCACCTCCTTGTCCGGGGCTGCCACCGCGGTGGCCAATGTCGGCCCGGGGTTGGGCGATATCATCGGTCCGGCTGGCAACTTCGCACCGCTGCCGGATGCTGCCAAATGGCTGTTGTGTTTCGGTATGCTGGTGGGGCGCCTGGAGATTCTCACCGTCCTGGTGTTGCTGACACCGATGTTCTGGCGCAAGTGAGATACGGGCTGGATTGTCAAAAGACTACAGCCGCCTCCACCATGGTCGCCTCGCCATGCCACGCATAATCGTCGATGCTATGGGGCTGACGACGCCTGGAGATCGCCATGAAACTGTCCGCCGCCTACCGTCTCGCTGCCACTATCCTTCATGGCTTCGATGAGTATCGTTCGCGCTTCAAGCAGATCACGGCGGATGCGCGACGGCGGTTCCGTGATGCCGCCTGGCGCGAGGCGCAACAAGCCTCGGCTGAGCGGATCAACCTCTACGACGAGAAGGTCGAGGAAACCCTGGCGCGTCTTCAGTGCACCTTCGATGAGGAGGAGCTGACCGACTGTGAGTGCTGGCGCGAGGCCAAGGCCCACTATGCCGAGCTGATCAGTCAGCGGCTGGACTATGAGTTGTCCGAGACATTCTTCAACTCGATGTTCTGTTCGATCTTCCATCATCGACATATCCGCAACGACTGGATGTTCGTCTACAGCTCGCGGGACGCTGCCTCCCACCACTCCGGTATCGAGCTGACCCGGCGCTTCCGCGTGCAGGACGATTGGGCCGCCGCGTTGCGCTGGGCGCTTGCCGAAGCTCCGCTGGAAACCCCCTTCGAGGAGATCGAGCGTGATGTGAAGCTGGGCACGGCATTTCTGAGGGCGCATCTGCCGGAAGCGATCCGCGATGCAGAGGATGCTGAAGTCGAGCTGCTCAAGAGCGTCTTCTATCGCAACAAGGGCGCCTATCTGGTCGGTCGCATTCGCGGTGGTGGCAAGCAGGTGCCGCTGGTGCTGCCGGTACTGCATGGCGAACGTCAGGAAGCCTGCGAAGGGCTGCACCTGGATACCGTAATCATCGAGCCTCAAGAGGTTTCGATCATCTTCTCCTTTACCCGTGCCTACTTTCAGGTGGAGGTGCAGGTCCCCGGCGAGTTCGTGGCGTTTCTGCAGGAACTGATGCCCGACAAGCCGGCAGGAGAGCTCTACTCGGCCATTGGCTTCTTCAAACACGGCAAGACCGAGTTCTTCCGCGCTCTCAACCGGCACGTGGCCCGGCGCGAGGACAAGTTCGTGATCGCCCCGGGTGTACGAGGAATGGTCATGGCGGTCTTCGTGTTGCCGTCGTATCGCACGGTATTCAAGATCATCAAGGACCGCTTCGACCCTGCCAAGCAGATGAGTCACGATGACGTGCGCGAGAAGTATCATCTGGTCAAGCGTCACGACCGGGTGGGGCGCATGGCCGATACCCAGGAGTTCTCCAATTTCATCACTCGCCAAGACCATTTCGACCCCGACTGCTTGGCCGAAATGCTCGAGACGGCGCCGTCCACGGTACAGCTCAAGGGTGACAAGGTGATCATCAAACACTGCTATACCGAGCGCATGATGACGCCGCTGAACTTATATCTCGAAGAGTGTGATGAACAGGAAACCGAGGCAGTGCTCAAGGATTACGGCAATGCCATCAAGCAGCTCGCCGCAGCCAACATCTTCCCTGGCGACATGCTGCTCAAGAACTTCGGTGTGACCCGCCATGGTCGGGTGGTGTTCTACGACTACGACGAAATCTGCTACCTGACCGAATGCAATTTCCGCAAGATCCCCGAGCCGATGTATCCTGAGCAGGAACTCGCCGACGAGCCCTGGTACTCGGTGGGTCCCAATGATATTTTCCCCGAGGAATTTGGTCCTTTCCTGTTTGCTGACATCAGGCTACGCAAGCTCTTCTACGAACTGCATCCGGAGCTGTTCGATGCCGATTACTGGAAGGGATTGCAACAGGCCATCCTCGATGGCTGCGTCATCGATGTCTATCCATACCGCAACAAGCGGCGCTTCGTCGATGACGGTC
The DNA here is from genome assembly GCF_014651875.1 of Litchfieldella qijiaojingensis. Classification (GTDB taxonomy): domain Bacteria; phylum Pseudomonadota; class Gammaproteobacteria; order Pseudomonadales; family Halomonadaceae; genus Litchfieldella; species Litchfieldella qijiaojingensis. Next base: position 93,732 of record NZ_BMXS01000010.1, on the reverse strand, counting down.
ATTTTCTGACCTATTGATTTCCGCCGACCATGACACGACAGCGTGCTCCCCATCTGGTGGTGCTGACCGGTGCCGGTTCGCCACTGGCGGCGCGAGGGAGGTTGTGGGTGCCTGACACCTTGTTGGAATGAATCCGCAGGCACTGGCCGATGCACGTGCTAGAATGCGGGTCCGCTTCCAGCCCCGCACTAGTGATGCAACACGACACCTTCAGCGAGCATTCCGAAAGAGACCCGGCAACCGGTCATCCACGGCCGCCGCGTCGCGAGTTCAAGGCGCGAGGCAGCTTCGTCGAGCGTTGCCCGGGCTGCAATCTGCCGGTGCTCAACTGCCTGTGTCCGTATCGCGTGACGGCCGAGAGTCAGGCGCGCGTGTGGTTGTTGTCCCACCCCTTGGAACATCACAAGCCGACCAATACCGGGCGCCTGATCGCCGATGTGCTGCCGACCACCGAGGTCTTCACCTGGTACCGTACCGCGCCTGATGATCGCCTGCTGGCATTGCTCGAGGACGAACGTTACGCCCCCTTCGTCATTTTTCCCGACGATCAGCCGGATTATGCCGACCGGGTAGTAGGTATAGCGGCGGTAGAGGATGCCAAGGAACAACGCCGAATCCCGGTCTTCATCATTCTCGATGGGACCTGGCGCCAGGCGCGGCGCATCTTCCGCAAGAGCCCCTACCTGGACGGCTTGCCGGTGCTGCCGTTGGCTACCGAGCGACTGACACGCTACCGGCTGCGCAAGCCGGCCTCCAGCGCCCACCTGTGCACCGCCGAGGTCGCCATAGAACTGTTGCGTCAGAGCGGCGACGCAACTGCCGCCGAGATCCTCGACGACTACTTCGATGCCTTCAACGACAGTTACGCGGCGAGCCGCACCTACCACAAGCTGGAACAGCCGACCGCCGCGATGCGGCGGTTACTGGCACAGCGTTAGCGTCAGTGTCAGGTTACTAGCCGCCAAACAGCGCGCCGGCGATACGGAATCCGGCAACCCAGGTGCCTGCCGCCGAACCCAGGGTAGAGAACAGGAACACCAAGAGCGTGCGCGAGACACGGTTGCGCCACCAGCCACGCGGTGAGGTCACGTCATGGCGCAGGTGGGCGAAGTCGCCGACCTTGGGCTTGCGCATGTACAGCTCCACCCCGGCGGCGACGAAACCGGCACCGATGGTTGGGTTGAGCGAGGTCAATGGTGCGGCGAAGAAAGTGGCCGCTATCGTCACCGGGTGGGCTAGGGCAATGGCGCTGCCCAGCGCCGAGAGCACGCCGTTGATCAGGAACCAGTCGACGACCAGTTGCGAGCCGAGCTCGAAGTTGCGCGAGAAGCCGATGGCGAAGCCGGTCAGCACCAGCGCGGTGATCAGCCAGGGCACGGCCCTCCACCAGCGGGCTCGTGGCGGGGTGTGTTCCAGCGCCTCACGTTCCGGGCGAGGATCCTCGGGCAGCGGCTGCTCGAGATGCGCGGCCAATCCCTTGAGGTGGCCGGCACCGATCACCACCAGCACGTTGCGATAGCGTCCTGTGGCGTTTTCCTCGCCGATCCGCAGTGCCATGTAACGGTCGCGTTCGCTGATCAAAGGGGTAAACAGGGTCTCGGACTGCTCGGCAAACTCACGGAACGTCGACTCCAGGACGTCACCTTCCTTGAGCCGTTCGATGTCCTCCGCCGAAACCTCCTGGCGCGACATCACGCTGCCCAGCAGGCCAGTGAACAGCCCATAGCGCTGCCACCAGGGCACATTGTGGTAGATGCGCTTGAGGGTGATGCCGACATCGCGGTCGATCAACAACAGCGGCAGACCGTTGCGCTGGGTTTCCTCGAGCGCGGCACGCATCTCGGCGCCAGGCTCGATACCCGATTGTTCGGCGACTCGCTGTTGGAAGGCGCCCAATGCCAGGCTGGCGGCGACCATGCCGGCCTTGCCCTGGCGAAAGATCGCGAACAGGTCCTGACCGGCCAGGGCGTCGGGCTCGACCATGCTGTGGTGGCGCGAGGGGCACAGCTCGATGGCCACGGCATCGAACTCGCCGGAGCGTATCAGCCGGCGAACCTCCGCGGCGCTTTCGGCGGAAACGTGAGCGGTGCCCAGCAGGGTATAGCGGGTCGCGCCATATTCCACCACGCGCAGTGGACCCGAAATGGTCCGGGATTCGTCCGCGTTGGCAGTGATGTCCTGGGAGTCGGTCATGGGCGCTCGATATCTAGGGAATGACTGCCCGATTATCCACGAAGCTGGGCGGCGGGAAAACCGCGTGGTTTATCCTTTCCAGAATGCCGGGGTGAACAGCACCAGTACCGTGAAGATCTCCAGACGGCCCAACAGCATTGCCAGCACCAGAATCCATTTGGCTTGGGTAGGCATGTTACCGTAATGGCTGGTGGCGTCACCCAGGGCGGGACCGAGGTTGTTGAGTGCCGAGGCTACCGTCGACCAGGCGGTGACCTGGTCGACGCCGGTGGCCATGACGCCCAACAGCATCAGGAAAAACAGCATCACATAGGCCGAGAAGAATCCCCATACGGCTTGAGCAACGCCGTCCGGGACGCTGACCTTGCCGATCTTGACGCTGAACACCGCATTGGGGTGGATAAGGCGCAGAACTTCGCGCACCCCCTGCTTGAGGATCAGGATGATACGGATCACCTTGATGCCGCCGCCGGTCGAGCCGGAGCAGCCGCCGACGAAAGCCGTGACGAACAACAGGAGCGGCAGAGCACCCGGCCAGGTCGAGAAATCGGCCACCCCGAAACCGGAAGTCGTGGCGATCGACACTACCTGAAACAGGCCGTGGCGCAGGCCCAGGGTATCGGTATAGGTGGAGGTGAGCCACAGCGAGGTCACCGTGATCAGGCTCAGGCCGGCCAGGAACAGCAACAGGAAGCGCGCTTCGGGATCCTTCAGATACTGGGTCAGGCGTTTTTCGCGCCAGGCGGCGAAATGCAGGCTGAAACTCATCGCCGAGATGATCATGAAGACCACGCAGATCAGCTCGATAGCGGCGCTGTCGAAGTGCCCGATGCTGGCGTCGTAGGTGGAGAAACCACCGATGGCCACGGTCGAGAAGCCATGCCCGACGGCATCGAACCAGTTCATGCCGGCCAGCCAGTAAGAAACGATACACAGCAGGGTGATGCTGGCGTAGATGTACCACAGCGCCTTGGCGGTCTCGGTGATGCGCGGCGTCAGCTTATAGTCCTTGAGTGGGCCAGGAATCTCGGTGCGATAGAGCTGCATGCCGCCGACGCCCAATGTCGGCAGGATCGCCACCGCCAGCACGACGATGCCCATGCCACCGAGCCACTGCAGCTGCTGGCGGTAGTAGCGAATGGACTCGGGCAAAAAGTCGATGCCGGTGATCACGGTGGCACCCGTGGTGGTGAGTCCGGAGAAGGATTCGAACACTGCATCGGTGGGCGATAGGGCGTATGTTCCCTCGAACATCAGCGGCAGGGCGCCGAACAGTCCCAGCACGGTCCAGAACAGTGCCGCGATCAGGAAGCCGTCACGCGTTCGCAACTCCTTGCGTGCCAGGCGGTTGGGCAAGTAAAACACCCCTCCGGTGGCAATAGTGATGCTCAGAGCGATGGCGAAGCCTTCCCAGGCGCCGTCGCGGAACAACAGTGAGATCAGGATCGGTGGCACCAGGGTTAGGCTGAACAGCATCAACAGCAGACCCAGGATGCGCAGGATGACGCGCAGACTCATGACGCGGCCATTTCTGTCCGGTGGTGCGGTCGCATCTCAAGCATGGTGATTAGAAGAATGTCAGGCCGACCTGGAACAGTCGCTCCACGTCACGGATGCGGCGTTTGTCGATCACGAACAGGATGACATGATCGCCGGATTCCACCACGACATCGTCGTGGGCGATCAGCACCTCCTTGCCGCGCACGATGGCGCCGATGGTGGTACCGTTGGGCAGGTCGATATCCTCGATGGCGCGTCCCACCACCTTGGACGAGCGTGAGTCGCCATGAGCGATGGCTTCGATGGCCTCCGCGGCACCACGGCGCAGTGAGTGGACGTTGACGATATCGCCACGCCGCACGTGCGTCAGCAGGCTACCGATGGTGGCCTGCTGTGGTGAGATGGCGATATCGATCTCGCCGCCCTGTACCAGGTCGACGTAGGCGGCGTTGTTGATCAACGTCAGCACCTTCTTGGCTCCCATTCGCTTGGCCAGCATCGACGACATGATGTTGACCTCGTCGTCATTGGTCAGGGCGCAGAAGATGTCGCAGTCCTCGATGTTTTCCTCCAGCAACAATCGCTTGCTGGTGGCGCTGCCGTGTAGAACCACGGTGCGGTCGAGGCGTTCGGAAAGGGTGGTGCAGCGCTCCAGGCTATGCTCGATGATCTTCACCTGATGACTGTGCTCGAGATTTTCGGCCAAGCGCTCGCCGATATGGCCGCCGCCGGCGATCACTACCCGTCGGAAGTCACGGTCGAGCTTGCGCAGTTCGCTCATCACCGCGCGAATGTCGCGACGCGCAGCGATGAAGAACACTTCGTCGTCGGCTTCGATCACGGTATCGCCGCGCGGGATAATGGGGCGGTTGCGGCGATAGATGGCGGCTACCCGCGTATCGACGTTGGGCATGTGGCGACGCAGGAAGCCGAGCTCCTGGCCCACCAGCGGACCGCCGTAGAAGGCCTTGACCGCCACCAGCTGGGCCTGGCCGCCGGCGAATTCCAGCACCTGCAGCGCTCCAGGGTATTCGATCAGGCGGCGGATATGATCGGTGACCACCTGCTCGGGACTGATCAGCACGTCGATAGGCACGGCATCGTGGGCGAACAGACCCTTGCGAGTCAGATAGGCGGTGGCTCGGACCCGCGCGATCTTGCTCGGGGTGCGGAACAGGGTATGCGCCACCTGGCAGGCGATCATGTTGACTTCGTCGGAGTTGGTCACCGCGATCAGCATGTCGGCATCCTCGCAGCCGGCTTGGCGCAGGATCATGGGGTAGGAGGCCGGGCCCGATACGGTGCGAATGTCCAGGCGGTTGTGCAGTTCGCGCAACCGTTCTCCATCGGTATCCACCACCGTGATGTCGTTTTCCTCGTGGGCCAGATGCTCGGCCAGGGTGCCGCCCACCTGGCCGGCGCCAAGAATGATGATCTTCATGAGTGGCTTGTCCGCATGCTGATGACCGGCGACCACCACACGGTGGCCGGCAAGCGCTGGCTAGCATAAACCACTCGTCCCATCGAAGACAGGGCGAGGTGGCAAGATATTGCTGGTGTGTTCACTCCAGCGTGAAGCCGACCTTCAGGGTGACTTGCCAGTGGGCCACGCGCCCTTGCTCGATATGGCCCCGGGTTTCCACCACTTCGAACCAGCGCATGTCGTGGAGTGTCTGGCTGGCCCTGGCCAAAGCCTGGGAAACGGCATCCTCGATGCTTTCGGTGGACGAACCAGTCAACTCGATATGCTTGTAGACATGAGACATGGGTCACTCCTTTGCCAGACGAGTCGTGCGCCACCCGACGCGGTCGCGTTCGCGTGGCACCTATCGCCAGTATAGGAACCTTCACGACTGCTTGAGAAGACGGGCGTAGAAGAAGCCGTCGTGGCCGTTTTCCATTGGCAGCAGTTGGCGCCCGGCGCCGGCCGGTCGGCCCCAGGCCACTTGCTCTGGCGTGGTGGCGACGGCATCCGGCGTACGGGCGAGAAACGCCTTGATCTGATCGGCGTTCTCTTCGGGCAGCACCGAACAGGTGGCGTATAGCAGAGTGCCGCCCGGAGCCAACGTCTGCCACAGGTTGTCGAGCAGGCGTGCCTGCAGGGTCGCGAGCTCGCGAATATCTTCCGGGCGCCGCAGACGTTTGATGTCGGGGTGGCGGCGGATCACGCCGGTGCCGGAACAGGGAGCGTCGAGCAGGATGGCATTGAACATGGACTGGTCCCACCACTCGAGGCCGCTGGCATCGGCATGGATCAGCCTGGCCGTGAGTCCCAAGCGTGACAAGGTCGCTTCGGCACGTGCCAGGCGCGAGGCGTCGCTGTCGAGGGCGGTCACATCCACATCGAAGACTTCCAGCAGATGAGCGGTCTTGCCGCCTGGCGCGCAGCAGGCATCCAGGACACGTGCGCCTGGGCGTGGTGCCAGGACCGGCCCCATCAGCTCCACGGCAAGCTGGGCCGCTTCATCCTGGACACTGACCACGCCTTCGCGGAAACCAGGCAAGGCATCGACGTCGCAGGATTCGGCCAGCGTCAGGCCGTCCGGCGCATGCTGGCATAGTGTGGATTCCAGTCCGGCAGCGAGAAGTCGTTCCCGATACGCTTCGCGATCGCACTGACGGCGATTGACACGCAGCGTCATGGGGCCGGGCTGGTTGTTGGCGATGGCGATCTCCCGCCAGTCCTCGGGCCAGGAACGACGCAGCCACTTGAGCAGCCAGGCGGGATGCAGCAGGGCCACGCAAGGGTCACGATCGACTTTGCCTTGCAACTTGCTGGACTCGCGCTGCAAGCGGCGCAGGCAGCCGTTGAGCACGCGGGTGGCCCAGGCTTTGTCGAGTACTCGTGCTGCGCCGGCGGTTTCGCCCACGGCTGCGTGCGCTGGCACGCGCAGATAGAGCAACTGGTAGATGCCAAGCAACAACAGGGCCTGGATGTCGGCATCGCGTGACTTGAAGGGGCTGCGGAGCAGTTCGGAGGCCAGCGCTTCGAGACGAGGCAGGGTACGGCACACGCCGTAACACAGGGCTCGCAGGAAGCCACGGTCGCGCAACGCCACCTGGCTGTCGTCGAGACTGGCCAGGGAGCCCCGGTCGGTGATCACTGGCACCAGCGCACGGGCTGCGGCTGCACGTACGGCCTGACCGCGGGAAGCGGGAGACTTGTCATCCTGGCTCATGGACGGGGCTCCTCCTGCGAGCGGGTGGCTTGCCCCAAGCGGGTACCGACACGCAAGAGTTCGCCACGCGCATTGAGCAGGTCGCGTGCCGGCAAGGCCTTGCCGCCGGGGAGCTGAGCCTGGGTGATGCGCAGCACCTCGTTTCCGCTGTTTCCGCAGGCGATACGCAGAGCGTCGGGGTCGCTCGACAGCAGGCTACCGGGTGACGCGGTGGGGTCGTCATCGCGGCGGCGGCCGGGTTCAGCTCGCCACAGGCGTAGTGTGTCGCTTCCAAGCTGGGTCCAGGCCACCGGCCAGGGATTGAACGCTTGGATTCGTGCAGCGAGCGTGGCGGCGGGCTGACGGAAGTCCAGCTCGGCTTCGGCCTTGGACAGCTTGGCAGCGTAGGTGATGCCCGTCTCGGGCTGCGGTGTCGGCTTCAGCCCAGGACCGGCCAGGGCATCCAGTGCCGTGACGATGGCTTCGCCGCCCAGGTCGGCCAGGCGGTCGTGCAGCTCTCCACCGGTGGTGGTGGCGTCGATGGGAATGGCGCGCCGCAACAGCATGGGGCCGGTATCGAGGCCGGCGTCCATCTGCATGATGGTCACTCCACTCTCGCTATCACCAGCCTCGATGGCGCGCTGGATGGGCGCGGCGCCACGCCAGCGGGGCAGCAGCGAGGCGTGCACGTTGAGGCAGCCGAGACGTGGAATGTCGAGCACTGCCTGGGGGAATAGCAGCCCGTAGGCCACCACCACCATGATATCGGCGTCGTACGAAGCCAACTCGGCCTGGACTTCGGCGTCCTTGAGCGATAATGGCTGATGAATTGGCAGGGCATGAGCCTGAGCCAGGGCCTTGACCGGGCTGGGTGTCAATTTGCGACCACGACCGGCGGGACGGTCGGGCTGAGTGTAGACGGCGACGACCCGGTGGTCGCTGTCGAGCAGGGCCGAGAGGCTCGCGGCGGCGAAATCGGGAGTACCGGCGAAGATCACACGCAGGGATTGGGTCATGGAGCTGGGCCTTGGCGTCGTCGTTAACGATGGAAGTAACGACATGATAACGGAAACGACCCGCCAACGACGAAAGCCGGCTTCGGGAGCCGGCTTTCAGGGAGGCGTAGTGTCTAAGCGCTCTGTAGCTGCTTGTGGCGCTTCTCCATCTTCTTGCGGACTCGCTCACGCTTGAGCGGCGACAGGTAATCGACGAACAGGATGCCTTCGAGGTGGTCGTGCTCGTGCTGGATGCAATGTGCCAGCAGGCCATCGGCTTCGAGTTCGTAGGGTTTGCCGTCCCGATCGAGCGCCTTGAGATGTACGCGCAGGGCACGCGACACCTCCGCGTAGTATTCGGGGATCGACAAACAACCTTCCTGCATCGGTTCGCGCTCGTCGCCGATGGGTTGATACTCGGGATTGATCAGTACCAGCGGGCTGGACTGGTCATCGCTGACGTCCATGACGATCACGCGACGATGCACATTGACCTGGGTGGCCGCCAGGCCGATGCCCTGGGCCTCGTACATGGTCTCGAGCATGTCGTCGACCAACTGGCGCACCTCGTCGTCGACGTTCTCTACCGGCACCGCCTTGGTGCGCAAGCGTTCGTCGGGAAATTCGAGGATGGGTAATTTGGCCATGGCGTTGAAACCACCGTTATGCTGTTGTGCCACAATGATGCCCATAGTTTAGTGGGCCGATGTCCACAACGGAACCATGGATACGCATATCAGACCGATAGCGAGACACTATGGTTCCGTCGGGGCGACGGTATGCGGCACTCAGGGGAGACGTCGCGCGGTGAATGGTAAGCGATGAAGCTCCTCGACACCATGGATACCACGGCGGCGACGCCTTCTCAGCCATTAAGGAGATGATTGATGACGGCCAAGGACTGGCTGATTGTCTCGCGACTGCCGGGGGTGGGCGCACGGCGCCTTGCCGAACTGCTGACGAGATGCCCGGACTGGCCCGAGGGCTGGTTGGCGCTGTTGCCCGACCCGGCACGCCAGGCCCTGCGACTGTGGCTCGACCATCCCAAACGCAGCCCGTTGCTGGCGGAGTGCAAGGCACTTGATGCCTGGCTGGCCGAGAGCCCGGCGCATACTCTCTTGCATCCCGATCATCCCGCCTGGCCCTCACTACTGCGCGAACTGCCCGACCCGCCGCCGGTACTGTGGGCGGCCGGCGACCTCGATGCCCTGTTGCCACCGGCCCTGGCGATCGTCGGCTCGCGTCGCCCGACCCGCGACGGGTTGGGCAATGCTGCCCGCTTCGGCGCCGAACTGGCCGAGCGCGGCTGGTGCGTGGTCAGTGGCCTGGCGCTGGGTGTGGATGGCCACGCCCAGCGCGCGGCTCTCGATGCCCATGGGCGCAGCGTGGCAGTGCTGGGCTGCGGGGTGGACGTCGTCTATCCGCCGCGGCATGGCGATCTGTATCGCCGCCTGCTCGCCGAGGGAGGCCTGATCCTTTCCGAGCACCCACCCGGCACCCGGGCACGGCCAGCCTTCTTTCCACGCCGCAACCGCATCGTCACCGGCTTGTCGCTGGGTGTGCTGGTGGTCGAAGCGGCCGAGAAAAGCGGCTCGCTGGTCAGCGCGCGTCTAGCCACCGAACAGAATCGCGAAGTCTTCGTTCTGCCCGGTTCCCTCAACAACCCTCAGGCTCGCGGCTGCCTGGCCCTGATCCGCCAGGGGGCGGTGCTCACCACTTGCGTCGACGACATCCTCGCCGAACTCGGGCATTGGGCGGGTAACCCGCCATCCGTGGCCACCAGCGATGTCGACAAGGCACTCGAGTCGGATCCGCTGCTGGGCTGGTTGAGCGATGCACCGACGCCGTTGGATGCCTTGGTTAACCTCACCGGCCAGGATGTGACGAGTTGCCAGCTTCGGTTGCTGGAACTGGAACTCGAAGGACGTGTCACTCAGGCGTCCGGTGGCTGGATACGTCTGCCAAGGTAGCGGACCATCGCGCTCGACTGATCGTTGCCAAGGGAAGCCCACCAGGCATCAAGCCATGCTAGAATATGGCCCTTCCCGAATAGAGGTCAGGTCGAGGAACGCTGCCCCCATGAGTGATACCGCTGCCATTGAATCCGCCGTGAATGCCCTGCGCGCAGGTGGAGTGATCGCCTATCCCACAGAGGCGGTGTGGGGGTTGGGCTGCGATCCCGATAGCGGCGAGGCCCTCACGGCCCTGCTGCGACTCAAGCAGCGCGACCCGGCCAAGGGGCTGATCCTGATTGCCGGCGATATCGCCCAGTTCTCGGAGTGGTTGGGCGATCTACCTTACGAGTTGCACGCACCGCTGGTGGCGAGCTGGCCGGGACCCAATACCTGGCTGGTGCCCGATAACGGTCGCTCACACCCTCTGTTGCGTGGCTGCCATGACAGCGTGGCGCTACGTGTCAGCGATCATCCCCTGGTCGCCGAGCTATGTGCCGCCTTCGGTGGCCCCATCGTTTCGACCTCGGCCAACCTGGCCGGCGAGCCAGCGGCGTTGAGCGCCGCTGAGGTTCGTCGCCAGTTCGGCGACAAGCTGGCCGCGATCGTCGACGGACCGCTGGGCGGACACGATCGACCCAGTACCATTCGTGACCTGAGAAGCGGTCGCGTGTTGCGCGCCTGACGCTTGTCCTTGCCCAGCGATAGATAACGGAGGCTCCGTGGCTCACGCCTATCTCGATGCCGTCAAGACCTACTTGCTCGACCTGCAGGATCGCCTCTGTCAGGCGCTGGCCGCCGAGGACGGCGGTGCCGGCTTCCGCGAGGACGCCTGGCAGCGCGAGGAAGGCGGTGGCGGGCGTTCGCGTGTAATCGAGAACGGCGCCTTGTTCGAGAAGGGCGGCGTCAACTTCTCGCATGTGTACGGTGCCCAGTTACCTCCTTCGGCCAGCGCAGCACGCCCCGAACTGGCCGGACGCAGCTACCACGCCGTGGGCGTGTCCTGGGTACTTCATCCCGAGAACCCGCATGTGCCCACCGGCCACGGCAATGTGCGCTTCTTCATTGCCGAAAAGGAAGGGGAAGCGCCGGTATGGTGGTTCGGTGGCGGCTACGACCTGACGCCGTTCTATCCGGTGTTCGAGGATGTGGTGCACTGGCACCGAGTCGCCAAGCAGGCCTGCGAACCTTTCGGCGATGACGTCTACACCCGTTACAAGGCTTGGTGCGACGAGTACTTCTATCTCAAACATCGCGGCGAGACCCGAGGGGTCGGCGGATTGTTCTTCGACGACCTCAATGCCGGCGACTTCGAATCGTGCTTCGCCTTCCAGCGAGCCGTCGGCAACAGCTTCCTCGAGGCCTACCTGCCCATCGTCCAGCGCCGGCGTGCCACGCCTTATGGGCAGCGCGAGCGTGATTTCCAGCTCTATCGCCGTGGCCGTTATGTGGAATTCAACCTGGTATGGGACCGTGGCACCCTGTTCGGGCTGCAGAGCGGTGGGCGCACCGAGTCGATCCTGATGTCGATGCCACCGATGGCCACCTGGCGGTATGGCTGGGTCCCCGAGCCGGGCAGCCCGGAAGAATCCCTGTATCGTGATTATTTGCGTCCACGCGACTGGCTGGGCGAATCATCGTCAGGAGAATCATCATGACCGATCGTTACTGTGTCTTCGGCCACCCGGTCGGCCACTCGAAGTCGCCGGCGATTCATGCCGCCTTCGCCAAACAGACCGGAGAGGCCATCGACTACGCCGCCATCGAGGCGCCGCTGGACGACTTCGCCGGAGCCTGGCGGGCGTTTGTCGCCGAGGGTGGGGCAGGCGCCAACGTGACCGTGCCTTTCAAGGAAGATGCCTTCCGCCTTTGTGACACGCTCAGTCCACGAGCCCAACGTGCCGGAGCGGTGAATACCCTGGTGCTGGGCGCCAACGGCCAGACCTATGGCGATACCACCGACGGCGTGGGTCTGGTGCGCGACCTCGAACATCATGGGGTGGAGTTGGCCGGTATGCGTATCCTGGTGCTGGGTGCCGGTGGAGCGGTACGCGGTATTCTGGAACCGTTGCTGAAAGCCGAACCGGCCAGCGTGCTGATCGCCAATCGCACCGCCGAGAAGGCCGAACGTCTGGCGGCGGATTTCACCGATCTGGGGGGGATTCGCGGTGGAGGTTTCGAGGCCGTGACCGGGCCCTTCGATATCGTGATCAATGGCACCAGCGCCAGCCTGGCCGGTGATCTGCCGCCGTTGCCCGACGACCTTTTTGTCCCCGGGGCGACGGCCTACGACATGATGTACGGCGCCGAACTTACAGTATTCCTGGCGTGGGCGGCCGAGCGCGGCGCACGCCCCATCGACGGCTTGGGCATGCTGGTCGAACAGGCCGCCGAGTCGTTCTTCCAGTGGCGTCACAAGCATCCCGATACTGCGCCGGTACTGGCAGCGTTACGCCAATCCCTGTGATATGGAAGCGTTGCCTGGGACAGGCCTTCGAGAAGGCGCTGTAAACCCTTCCTTGGGCGCTACCTTTTCCATCCATGGAAAAGGACCTTCTCTACGGCCTGTCCCAGGCAACGCGCAGCCCGCGGGCTACTCATTCGTGCCGCTCAGCGCCGCTTGACGTACAGCCCGACCATGCACAACACCGTGCCCAGCACCGACAGCAGCATGCCGCCGTTGACCAGCCAAGGGTGGCGAACCTGCCAGGATACGAAAGGTTGGGGCGTGTCGCGACACACGCCCTCCACATAGTCCCAATGCCCGCCGTTCACCGCGCATTCGCGCACGTCACCGAGTTCCCAGAAGTACACGCCCATCAGGATCACGATGGGCGCGACCAGCAGTAGTAGACCGATTCGTAGCATCGGGGGCCGTCACCTCAAACCGGTTGGGAACAGTTGGGGCGCTTGCCGGCGTCGTGGGCGCGTTGGTAACGGGCCACGGCCTCGTTCATGCCGGTTTGCAGGCCGCTGATGCGCTGACCGTGACTGGGGTGGGTGGACATCCACACCGGTGGTTGCCCCCCTGATGCCTCGCTCATGTTGTCCCACAGCGTAAGGCTGGCCCGTGGGTCGAAGCCGGCATCGGCCATCAAGTTGAGGCCAATGACATCAGCCTCGCTCTCGTGGCGACGTGAGAATGGCAGCAGGATGCCGTACTGGGCACCGGCACCGAGCAGACCGAGCATCTGCTCGTTTTGGATGCCGGCGGAAGACTGCAATACCGACAGCCCGAGCTGGGTAGCCGATTGGGTCGAAACCCGCTCGTTGGCATGGTTGGCCAGCACATGGGCGATCTCGTGGCCGATTACCGCGGCGAGCTGGTCCTGGTTGGTAGCAATCTTGAGCAGCCCGGTATTGATGCCCATGTAGCCACCAGGCAAGGCGAAAGCATTGGCCGAGTCGTCCTCGAAGACGCTAATCTGCCAGTTCTGTGCTCGCTGTCGCTCGGGCAGTTCGGTGACCAGGGCGCTGGCCACGCATTCGGCATAGCGGTGCGTAGCGCCACCGACCGTCGGCAGTTCCTGCTGATACTGCTCGTAGGCCTGTTGACCCATCTGGTTGAGCTGCTCGTCGGAATAGAGGGTCAGTTGCTGACGACCGGTTGGTGAGCTGGTACAGGCGGCCAAGGTGATACATAAAGCGCCGACGGAGAGTCGGGAGATCCAGCGCATGCGGTTATCCTCGTCGGGTCCAGGAGGGGTGATTGGACGAAAGCGGATGATCTGGCACAAGATACCCCGAAACCGATACAGGTCAACCATCTCAACTCCCACGAGGACAATTATGGATGCCCAGTTATCCCAGCGCCTGCTGGACCTTCTCGAACGCGCCGATCATTGGTTGCCACCGACGCCCGAGCCGGTGGACTGGGAGCGCGACATCGCCGCGCTATGGCAGCGTCATGCCTTGGGTGGGCAACTGCTGCCGGTGGCGGTGCGCGATGCCGTGACGCTGGACGATCTGCTGGGGATCGAGCGCCAGAAGCAGACGCTGCTCGACAATACCCGCGCCTTTCTGCGCGGCCTGCCGGCCAACCATGCCTTGCTGTGGGGCGCGCGCGGCAGCGGCAAGTCGTCGCTGGTGCGCGCGTTGCTCAACTCGCTGGCCGAAGAAGGGCTACGCCTGATCCAGGTCGATCGCCACGACCTGGCCGGGTTGCCGTTTCTGGTTCAGCAGCTTCGCGACCAAACACACCGTTTCGTGGTCTACTGCGACGATCTCTCCTTCGAAGGCAGCGATGATGCCTACAAGGCGCTCAAGAGCGTGCTCGATGGCACCCTGACCGGCCCGCCGGAGAACGTGTTGCTCTACGCCACGTCCAATCGTCGCCATCTGCTGCCCGAGTCGCTTTCCGACAACGAGGCCACTCGTCTGGTCGGCGATGAGCTGCATCACGGCGACGCGGTGGAGGAGAAGATCTCGCTCTCGGATCGCTTCGGCCTGTGGCTTGCCTTCCATCCCTTCAACCAGAGCGCCTACCTCGAGACCTGCGAACACTGGGTACGTCACCTTGGCGATGCGAGTGACTGGAACGTGGCGGCTCGCGAGGAAGCGATCCGTTTCGCCACCTTGCGTGGCGGGCGCAGCGGGCGTGCCGCCTGGCAGTTCGCTTGTCAGTGGGTCGGTCAGCAGCGCTTGGACGGCCGCTGCTAGACAGGGGGAAACAACAGGATCATGCAACGGAACCAGGAGCGGACGCATTTCTGGCAGGCTTCCCAGTTGGGAGGCGTGGAGCTGCTGCATGCCCACTATGTGGAGCAGCGGTTTTCACCTCACGTGCACTCCGGCTATGTCATCACCGTGATCGAACAAGGCGGGCAACGCTTCCGCCATCGGGGCAGCGACCATCTCGCTGCGGTGGGGAGCATGGTGCTGATCAATCCGGATGAGGTGCATACCGGTTCCAAGGCGCATGAGGCGGGCTGGAGCTATCGAGGCTGTTACCTGGAAGCCGAGCAGATTCGTGATGTGCTGAACGAGTTGGAGCTGGCGCGGGGAAGGCTGCCCACTTTCCCTGTCAGTGTGTTGCACGATGCCGAGGTGGCGCGGGCCTTCCTGCGTTTCCCGGCGTGGCTGGGGCAGTCTCTGCACTACGTACCGGTAGCCGTACTGAGCGCTATCGTGGTCCCTGGGCTATTGATGCCGGAAGGCAGGCTGGCTTTGTCCTGGGACAATGCCTACTTGCTGGCCGGTCTGGCGACCATCGCCATTGCGGCATTCAGTCGCCATTTGCTGGCCACCATCCTTGGCGGCCTCGTAATGTTCTTGCTGTTACGCGGGATACTGGGCCAATTGCCGCTATGAGGCTGGGCTGCGCTCAGGTCTGGGGTTCGAGACTGCCGTCCTCACCTACGGCCAGACGTACGGTGGGCATCCACAGGCCGGCAGGCAGGTTCACGCCCAGGCCGCGAAGGCCGCCGGGAGTAATCGATAGCTCGCTGCCGGCGGGCAGTTCCCCGCGAGTGGCGAGCTGGCTGGCCAATTGTACCATGGGGGCCAGGCGCTGGCCGTCACCGAGCGCATCGAAGGCGACAGGCAGGCGCAAGTTGGCGTCGTCGCCCGGCGTCAGGGCCACTTGGTCCGTGTACCGTCCGGTGATCGTCTCGGCGCCGGGTACGTCCAGAATCCAGGCAAATCCGTTCATTTCCACCGGTGGCAAGCCGCTGGGCAGCCCCAGTCCCATGGTCAGGGTTGCTTGTATCGGCAGACTGCCCAGGCCCAGGCTGGAGGCGATCAGCGATGTGATGTCGCTGGTGTCGAGACCTGCACGAATGGTGTAGGGACCGATACGCACATCCTCGATACCCAGTGAGGTCACCGCCAGGCGCATGGCGAACAGGCCGGTTTGTGGCAGTGCCAGGCAACCGCTTAGCAGCAGGGCCAGGCACCAGGGGGCCAACAGGCGCCAGCGCGCCAGGTACGAACGAGGGGAGCGAAGATTTGGCATGGTGTCTCCTGGGGTAGGCCATGAAACATGGGACCTATGGAGTGTCGAAAGTCGAAGCGCGCGAATTCTAGGTCGGGGAGGCATTGAAGCCAAGCGTTTTCATGGACCGTTGGTGACATTGGTCATGATGGTCGATCATGGCTGACATGCTGACGAACCACCATTCTCACACTTGCCCACGAGGGAGCCCCATGACGAATCGATGGCAACCGCTGGTGGCGTATGTCGCTGCCGTATTGGATGCCACTTTGCTCGGGTCGATCGTGCAGACCCAGTTCAACCTGGCGGCGCTGTCGGCATTAGGTGCAGAGATATCGTTTACCACGCGCCTGGCGACTACCGGCCACGATCTGCTGGGGTTCACACCGCTGTATGGCAGCCTCATCGCCATCATGATGCTCGGGGCCATGCCGGCGGCCAGCGTGGTGACACGCTGGCTGGGCTCCGGGGCATGGCTGATTCATGCACTAGCGGCTGCACTCGGCTTGTGGGTGACGCTGTGGATCGTCGATACCCTGGCGCCCATGCCAACCTTGATCGCGGCCACTCGTAGCCTGGAGGGAACACTGGCGATGATGGCGACCGCCGCTCTGGGCGGCTGGGGCTATGCCATTCTGGCGTATTTCGACTGGGACGGGGCTTCCGGATAATCTTGCAATAGGAGAGCGGGATGCGTCGATTTGGCCATATTCTGCTGGCCGCCACTGGCCTGTCGGTTTGTGCCATGGCGCTTGCCGTGGACTATCGTGTCGAGACGCTGGCCGAGGGGCTCGAGCATCCCTGGTCGTTGGCTTTCCTGCCTGGGGACGGCATGCTGGTCACCGAACGAGCCGGGCGTCTACGCCTGATCGAGGCCGACGGCGCGCTGCGCGAGGCGCCCATAGCTGGTGTGCCCGAGGTCTTCGTCGGTGGTCAGGCGGGGTTGTTCGAGGTGGCGTTGGCGCCGGATCATGCCGACAGTGGGTTGGTGTACCTGAGCTATGCCTGCGGCACGCTTGCCGCCAATACGACTTGTCTGGATCGCGCCCGGTTAGATGGCCAACGGCTGGTCGAACGCGAGACGCTGTTTCGCGCCGTGCCGGACAAGCAGGGGCGCTCCCATTACGGTGGCCGTCTGACATTCTTGCCCGATGACACTCTGGTATTGGGACTGGGTGACGGCTTCGACTACCGCGAACAGGCCCAGAATCCAGCCAATCACCTGGGTAGCCTGGTGCGGCTGAACCTCGATGGCTCGGTGCCCGATGACAACCCTTTCGTCGATGACAGTGAGGCACGAGCGGAACTCTACAGCATTGGCCATCGCAATATTCAGGGTATCGTCTTCGACACGACGCGAAGCGAGCTGCTCATTCACGAGCATGGCCCACGTGGCGGAGATGAACTCAATCGCATCATTCCCGGCGCCAACTATGGTTGGCCACTGGTCACGCATGGTGTCGACTATACCGGGGCACGTGTCACACCCTTCACCGAACTGCCTGGGTTCGAGTCGCCGTTGCTGCACTGGACGCCTTCCATCGCTCCCTCGGGCATGACCTTGTACGACGGAAAAGCGTTTCCCGAGTGGCGCGGCGACTTGTTCGTCTCGGCTCTGGTCGCTCGCCAAGTACACCGCCTGATCCGCGAAGATGGCGAGATCGTCGGCCAGGAAGCACTGTTCACGGAGCTCGGCGAGCGGATCCGTGACGTCCGTACCGGACCGGATGGTGCACTCTACCTGTTGACCGACAGTGCCAAGGGGCGGGTGCTGCGTGTGGTGCCGCCATCGCCACCTTAAGTTATGGCAAGACGACGAAGGCGCCCATCAGGCGCCTTCGAGAACCCAAGATCTTAGCGTCGTTTCCTGCGCGCTTCCTTAGTACGGCTCAGCTCGCGTTTCCTGGCCTTCTCGCGGTCGCTGGCACCGGCATCGCTATCGTAGGGATTCTTGCCCGAGCGGAACTCGAAACGGATCGGTGTGCCGCGCACCTTGAGCACCTTGCGGAAGGTATTGGTCAGATAGCGCTTGTAGGCCTCTGGCAGCGAGGCGGTCTGGTTGCCGTGGACGACGATGATCGGCGGATTGTTACCGCCCTGGTGAGCCATGCGCAGCTTGATGCGCCGGCCTTGTACCAGTGGCGGCTGATGTTCGCTCACTGCGTCCTGCAAGATGGTGGTCAGTCGGTTGGTCGACCAGTGGCTGGTCGCCGAGGCGAAGGCACGCTCGATCGAGGGGTAGAGATCGCCCACCGCAGTACCGTGCAGCGCCGAGATGAAGTGCAGATCGGCATAGTCGGCGAAGCCCAGGCGACGCTTGATGTCGGCACGTATCTTCTCCTTGGCTTCCGACTCCAGGCCATCCCACTTGTTGACGGCCAGTACCAGCGCACGACCCGAGGTCAGCACGTAGTCGAGCAGGTGCAGGTCCTGCTCCACCAAACCGCTGCGGGCATCGAGCACCATGATCGCCACCTGGCATTCCTTGATGGCCTCGAGGGTCTTGATGATCGAAAATTTCTCGGCGATCTCGCGTACATTCTTGCGTCGCCGTACGCCGGCGGTATCGACCAGCACATAGGGCTTGCCACGCCGTTCGAAGGGAATCTCGATGGCATCCCGGGTAGTGCCGGCCTCGTCGAACACCACCACCCGTTCTTCGCCGAGCAGGCGGTTGACCAGGGTCGACTTGCCGACATTGGGGCGACCCACCACACCGATGCGGATGCCGTTGCTGAGGTCTGCTGGCGCATCGTGTTCTTCACGTTCCGGGAATGGCGCCAGAACCTCGTCGATCAGGTTGGTGACGTTGCGGCCGTGAGCGGCGGCAATGGGGTGGGGATCGCCCAGTCCCAGCGTCCAGAAATCGGCCATCGCCGAATGCTCTTCCAGGCCATCGGTCTTGTTGACCACCAGCCAGGTCTTCTTCTGGTTGACGCGCAGGTGGTTGGCGATGGCTTCGTCGGCGACATGCAGGCCGGCGCGCGCATCGACCATGAACAGCACGATATCGGCCTCGTCGATGGCCAGCAATGACTGCTCGGCCATGACGGCGTCGATGCCTTCCTCGTCGCCGCTGATGCCGCCGGTGTCGATGACGGTATAGGTCTTGTCCCCGAGCTGGCCGTTGCCGTACTTGCGGTCACGGGTCAGGCCGGGGAAGTCGGCCACCAGCGCATCCCGCGAGCGCGTCAGGCGGTTGAACAACGTCGACTTGCCGACGTTGGGGCGGCCAACCAGGGCTATGACTGGGTTCATTGTGTCTCGCGTATCTGAAGGGCTTCGAGGCGTCCATCATTGGCCTGAGCGTAGATCCGGCGGCCTTCGGTGATGGGGCGCACACTGATGCCGGAATTGTTGACCCGGGTGCGGCCGACGAGCGTGCCGCTACGGGCATCCAGCAGGTGGACATAACCCTCGAAATCGCCGAACACCAGTTTGCCGTCGGCGAAGGCGGGCGCGGTCAGCCAGCGCCCTTCGAGGTCTTCGTTGCGCCATACACGCTCCCCGGACAGGGCATCCAAGGCCAGGATGTGGCTGGCTTCGTCGACGGTGAACAGGTAGTCGCCGACCAGCAGTGGGGTCAGGTAGCTGGACTGATCGCGCTCCCATAGCACCTCGCCGCTGGTCGCCTCGAGTGCGATCAAGCGGCCGTTGTAGCTGGTCACGTAAAGACGTCCGTCGGGCGTCAGTACCGGCTGGCCATCCAGGTCGACCAGGCGATCGACCTCGCTACGCCCTTGGGGTACGGCTATGCGCATATCCCACAATGGTTGGCCGCTGCGGTTGTCCAGCGTTGCCAGACGGCCGTTGGCGAAACCGACGAAGGATACCGGCTCGATGACCTGAGGCGTGCCGGTGCCACGCAGGGTCAAGGCTGGCTGCGAGCTGGTGTAGATCCAGCGCTCGTCGCCGTTGGCGCGGTCGAGCGCCGTCACTGCGCCGTCGACGCTCTGTACGATCACCAGTTGGCTGTTGACCTGCGGGGGAGCCAGCACTTCACTGGAAACCCGCGAACGCCACTGGATCTCGCCGTCGTCCTGACTCAGCGCCAGTACCTCGCCGTTGCGTGTTCCCAGAAAGAGCTGTCCCGACCCGGCGGTCAGACCACTGGAAATGGCGGTATCGAGATCCCGCTCCCAGTGAGTATCGCCGCTGTCGGCGTCCAGAGCCATGACGTATCCGCGTTCGTCGGCAGCGTAGATGACCCCTTCCCCTTGCGCGGCACTGAGGGGATAGCGGGCGCGGCCGAGACCCTGGCCGACACGCTGGCTCCACACGGAGCCAAGAGCGGTGGTTTCGTTGAAGCTTCTCAGTTCCTTGGGTGGATATTGGGGCTCGACCTTGCCAGCGCAGCCGGCCAGCATAAGAGCCGCAGCCATGATCGCGAATACCGGCATCTTCATAGGGTCGCCTCCTGGGTCCCCAGATTGTCGAGCTTGAGTTGGATGCCGTAGAGCGGTTGACCGAGCTCTTCAGCCAATGTCATGGCTTGCTGGTAGGACTTGCGAGCGTCTTCATCACGATCCAGCGCGAGATAGACGTCGCCGAGGACATCGGCGCGCTGGGCTGCCAGCGACGAGGCTATGTTCTCGTCCAGGGTCGCAAGCGCTGCCTCGGGATCGCCGGTGGCTAGCTGCAGGCGGGCCAGGCGCAGGCGGGCCAGGCTGCGTATGTACTCCCGGGAGGTGCTCTTGATGACGTCACCCAACGCTGTCTTGGCAGAAGTCAGGTCGTTATCGGCCACCGCCAGACGTGCTTCGACCAGGCCGGCCAGGTCGGCATACAACGTCTTGCCGTGATCGTCGATGATCGCGCCGATCAGTTCCTGGGCTTGGGCAAGCTCGTCAGCTTCCAGTTCGTTCTGGCTGACGATATTGAGCAGTTGTTGATAGCGCATCGAGGCGGCTTCGGCCTGGTTGGCCTGGTAATCCTTCCAGGCGTTCCAGCCCAGGACCCCGGCGGCAGCGATCACCACCCCGGCAATCAACGACATGCCGTTCTCTTTCCACCAGCGCTTGATGGCCTCAAGCTGCTCTTCTTCGGTTCTCAGCTCCGCCACGGGCGGTCTCCTCTGACTTAGGGAACTTGCGGCTGGCCTGCCGCGAGCTAGGCGTCGGCGAGCAGGTGCTCGAGGGTCTCGACCAGTTCGCTTTGCGCCACGCGCTGCTGTTCGCGCTCCTCGCGCAGGAACTTAAGCGTGATCTGGTCGTGGGTTAGTTCATCCTCGCCAAGCAGCAGGGCCAGACGCGCGCCGCTCTTGTCGGCCTTCTTGATCTGGCTCTTGAAACTGCCGCCGCCACAGTGCACTTGGAGGCGGCAGGCCGGAAGACGGTCGCGCAGGCGCTCGCCCAACAACAAGGCGGCACGGGTGGCGGTTTCATCCATGCCGAGCAGGTACACGTCAAGCGGCGGAGTGGCGTCCTGAGGAACCAGTTCCAGGGTTTCGAGCAGCAGGATCAGGCGCTCGACACCCATGGCAAAACCCACCGCGGAAGTCGGTTTGCCGCCGAGCTGCTCGACCAGCGCGTCATAGCGACCGCCGGCACATACTGTGCCCTGGCTGCCCAGCGCCGTGGTGGTCCATTCGAAGACGGTCCGCGAATAGTAGTCGAGACCACGCACCAAGCGGGGGTTGATGCGGTACTCGATGCCAGCCATCTCGAGAATCGCGGTAAGCCGCTCGAAGTGGTCTCGGGAGGCCTCGTCGAGGTGGTCCAGCAGTTGCGGGGCCTCGGCGAGCATCGGCGCCATGTCGGGGTTCTTGGAATCGAGAATACGCAACGGATTGGTCGAGAATCGGCGTCGTGAGTCCTCGTCCAGTACCTCGTAGTGCTGCTCGAAGTAGGCCACCAGGATATCTCGATAGGCCGCACGAGCCTCGCTGGAGCCCAGCGAGTTGAGCTCCAGTGTGACATGCTCGAAGAGGCCGAGCTGCTTCCACAGGCGCGCTGTGAGCAGGATCAGCTCGGCGTCGATGTCGGGTCCTTCGAGGCCATAGGTCTCGACGCCGACCTGATGGAACTGCCGATAGCGGCCCTTCTGCGGCCGCTCATGGCGGAACATTGGGCCCTGGTACCACAGCCGCTGGATTTGATTGTGCAGCAGGCCATGCTCCATGGTCGCGCGCACGCAACCCGCGGTACCTTCGGGACGCAGGCTGAGACTGTCGCCGTTGCGGTCCTCGAAAGTGTACATTTCCTTCTCGACGATATCGGTAACTTCGCCGATGGAGCGAGCGAACAGCGCGGTCTGTTCGACGATCGGCGTGCGAATCTCGTCATAGCCGTAACGCTGCATCAGCGTGCGTACATGGCTCTCGAAGTACTGCCACAGGGCCGACTGGCCGGGCAGCAGGTCGTTCATGCCACGAATGGCCTGGATTTTCTTGCTCAACACTGGCTCCTTAACTCACCGCCCACGGGTCAGGCCTCGCGGGCGATCACATCCTGTTCGGCCTGCTGCTTCTCGCGAACCTTGTCGCGAATCAGTGCCTCGAGGTCGTCGATCAGGTGATCGTTACGCAATTTACTGGCCGGCTTACCGTCGATGTAGACGAGGTTGGCCGGGCTGCCGCCGGTCAGGCCGACATCGGCCTCCTTGGCTTCGCCGGGGCCATTGACCACACAGCCGATCACGGACACGTCAAGTGGCGTCATGATGTCCTCGAGGCGCTCCTCGAGGGCATTCATGGTGCCGATCACGTCGAAGTTCTGCCGCGAACAACTGGGGCAGGCGATGAAGTTGATCCCCTTGGAGCGCAGGCGCAGGCTCTTGAGCATGTCATAGCCGACCTTGACCTCTTCCACCGGATCGGCGGCCAGCGAAACCCGGATGGTGTCGCCGATGCCGTCCATCAGCAGCATGCCGAGGCCGATCGACGATTTGACGGTGCCGGAACGCAGGCCCCCGGCCTCGGTAATGCCCAAATGCAGCGGCTGTTCGATCAGCTTCGCCAGTTGTCGGTAGGCGCCCACGGCCATGAATACGTCGGAGGCCTTGACGCTGACCTTGAAGTCCGGGAAGTTCAAACGGTCGAGATGCTCGATATGGCGTATGGCGGATTCGACCAGCGCTTCGGACGTCGGTTCGCCGTACTTCTTCTGCAAATCCTTTTCCAGCGAACCGGCATTGACGCCAATGCGGATCGGGATGCCATTGTCACGGGCTGCGGATACCACCGCGCGGACGCGATCTTCTCGGCCGATGTTGCCGGGGTTGATACGCAGGCAGTCGACACCCAACTCGGCGACGCGCAGGGCGATCTTGTAGTCGAAATGGATATCGGCCACCAGTGGCACAGGTGATTGACGCTTGATGCGGCCGAAGGCCTCGGCAGCGTCCATGGTCGGCACCGAAACGCGCACGATGTCGGCACCGGCGGTGGCGAGGCGCTGGATCTGGGCCACGGTGGCGTCAACATCCAGAGTGTCGGTGTTGGTCATGCTCTGCACGGAGATCGGAGCATCGCCGCCGACCGCGACGTTGCCGACGTGGATCTGACGTGAGCGGCGCCTGACGATGGGAGACTGAGCGTGCATGGCGGTCATTCTCCTAGTGTGAAGCGTGCGACATTGTTGGACCCGGCGCGCGAGCCGAGATCGATGATTTCGCCACGATAGCGTAACTCGACACCGGTGGCATTGCCGATGGTCAGACGAAATGGCGGTTGGCCTTCGGCCGTGGCCTGGGTGCCGCTCTCCTGCAGGCCGACGAAGATGCGATTATCGTTGGCGTCGAAGATCTCGGTCCAGGATTGCTCGTTGAAGGTCAGCTCCAGCGTACGTGGATCCGCGGCTGCTTCCTCGACCGCTTCAGCAGGTGCTTCCTCGGCCGGTTCGGCGGATGGTTCCGCAACCGAGGCTTCAGACTCGGTTTCGGGAGCCATGTCGACCTCGGCATCCGGTACCAGCGTGGCAACCGCATCGCTCGGCGACGGCGAGCGATCACCGGTGATTGCGGCCGTCGACGTTTCCTCCTCGTCGTTGATAGAAGAGGGCGCGACGTCGGCTCGCTCGCTATCGACCGCGACATCGCTGCCAGGTTCGATCTGTGCTTCGTCGTCGACCAGCCCTAACTCGTTGCTGTCGTCCGGCAGCGGGGGCAGCATTTCACCGGCAGGTTCGGGCTCTTCCGTGACGGGGGTGCCGTCCAGGGTATCCACCGCCACTGGCTCGTTGCCGCCGATTCCAAGCAGATCGTTGCCGCCACGACTTTGCCACCACAGCAAGGTCAGGCCGACAAGTCCTGCGATGACAATCAGGGTGGCCAGTTTGAACAGCCAGGCGCCAAGGCGCGAAGGGGGTTTTGTGACATGCACAGGAGTGACCCTGTGCTCGCCCTCGATGTTGCCGAAACGTGCGTTGTAGGCCTCGATCACCGATCGGTCATCGATGCCCAGCAGGCGCGAATAGGCACGCAGGTAACCGCGCCGATAGGTGGCGACCGGTACCTCGTCATAGCTGTCGGACTCGAGACCGTCGACCACCGCGGGGCGCAGGTTCAAGGCGGAGGCGACTTCCTCGCGTGACAGCCCCTGCTTTTCCCGTTCGCGTTTGAGCAGTTCGCCGGGAGAGGACTGGGGAGCGAGTTCAGCTGGGTCGTTATAGTGTGTTTCGCTCATGTCTGAGCATCCTTAGTCAAGATTCGGTCATCAGAGAGCGCCACTGTAGTGGCCCAACTGCTGGAAAGAAAAAACGGCAGGGTCGTCATTCGTCTCTCCTGGCGGCCGCAATGTCGCTTGCCAGCCTGTGGCTTTCAGGGGTGACGCCTGCCAGGCGTACAAAAGACTGCAGTTGGTCCCAGGCGCGGGAATAATTGCCCTGAGAATATTCGATTTCAGCCAGCGTGAAGTAGCTGCGTGGACTTCGGGCGTCAATCGCTTGAGCTTGTGTCAGGCTTTGGCGTGCTGCATCCAGGTTGCCGAGCTCACTCTGACACTGGCCCAGGTTGGCGAATAGCTGGGCGCGATTCGGATACTGGGTATCCTGGCTGGCCCGCTCGAGCTGGAGGCAGGCCTCGGCCGTTCGTCCCTGGTCGAACAGGTAGGCTGCGTAATTGTTGCGCGCGCGGGTGACGTTGCCATCGGCCTTCAACGCCCGCTGGAAATAGTCGTCGGCGAGATCGGCTTCCCCTTGGCGTTGATAGACCATGGCCATGACTTGCAGAGCCTCGGCATGGTCGGGGCGAAGCTCGAGGGCGTGGTCCAGGGCGGATATGGCACGGGGCAGATTGTCACGCTCCAGATAGGCGGTTCCCAACTGGGTATAGGCATCGGCTGGGCTGGTACCCGACTCGACGCCGGTCGCCTGGCTCGCACAGCCCGACAGCCAGACGACACTCAGCAAGGCTGCCATGGCAGCGGCCGGCTTGAGTCGGACTGGCGAGCAGTGGCGACGAATCATGACGTTACCCCATAAAAAAAGCCTACCCATCAAAGCGCTGTGTTCAGTTGAAGTCAAGGTTGCCGCGGGCGCTCAGTCGGCATCGAGCTGAATCGATTGTATATAACGTGCATGGCGCTTGGTGCGGTCCTTGACGCGGCCGACCAATTGGCCGCAAGCGGCGTCGATGTCATCGCCGCGCGTGCTGCGGATTGGCGCCGTGTATCCCAGTTCGTATAGCCACTGTTGGAAGCGCATCACTTGATTGCGTGATGGCTTCTCATAGCCGGAGTGGGGGAACGGGTTGAACGGAATCAGGTTGATCTTGCACGGCAACTCCGATAATAGGGACGCAAGCTGTTCGGCATGCTCGCGCTGGTCGTTGACGTCCTTGATCAAGGTGTATTCGACGGTCACCATGCGCGTGTCGTCGCACTTGGCGAGGTAGCGCTGGCAAGCGTCGAGCAGATTGCGGATGTTGTACTTGCGGTTGAGCGGGACCAGTTCGCTACGCAATTCATCGGTGGCGGCATGCAGCGAGATAGCGAGGCTCACGTCGAGTTCGTCGCCGAGCCGGTCGATCATCGGCACCACGCCGGAGGTCGACAGGGTGACGCGACGCTTGGACAGCCCGTAGCCGTTGTCATCGAGCATCAGCTTCATCGCCGGCACCACGTTGTCGTAGTTCATCAGCGGTTCGCCCATGCCCATCATCACCACGTTGGTGACAGGACGGTTGGCGGTGTCCTTGCGCGGCCCGACACTGCGTTGCGCGACCCATACCTGGCCGATGATCTCGGCCGCGGTGAGGTTGCGTTGAAAGCCTTGCTTACCGGTGGAGCAGAAACTGCAGTCCAGCGAGCAGCCGACCTGGGACGAAACGCACAGGGTGCGGCGCTTGCCGTTGTCGGCCGGGATCAGCACGGTCTCAACGTAACTGCCATCCTCCACTTCCAACACCCATTTGCGGGTGCCGTCGCTGGACGTGCCCTCGTAGACCACGCCGGGGCCACGGATTTCCGCCACCTCGGACAGACGCGCACGCAACGCCTTGGACAGGTTGGTCATGGCCTCGAAGTCGTCGCAGCCTTCGTGGTGGATCCATTTCATTACCTGGGCGGCGCGGAACTTCTTCTCGCCGATCGACAGGAAGAAAGCTTCCATCTGGTCGCGGGACAGGCCGAGCAGGTTGGTACGGGGAGTGGCAGTGGTGGCAGTCATGGAGGTATCGCGGAGTCGGTGGACTAGACGCGGGGGAGGTTTCCCCCGCGTGGACACGTATCAGCCGCGCGGGCAGATCTCGTCGCTACCGAAGAAGTAGGCCACTTCGCGCTCGGCGGAAGCGGCGGAATCGGAGCCATGCACGGCGTTGGCATCGATGGATTGGGCGAAGTCGGCGCGGATGGTACCGGCGGCGGCTTCCTGGGGATTGGTGGCCCCCATCAGTTCACGGTTCTTGGCAATGGCATTTTCGCCCTCGAGGACTTGCACGATCACCGGTCCGGAGGTCATGAAACCGACCAGATCGCCGAAGAAGGAACGTTCCTTGTGCTCAGCGTAAAAGCCCTCGGCCTGTTCCTTGGACAGGTGCAGCATCTTGGCGGCGACGACCTGCAGGCCAGCTTTCTCGAAACGGCTGATGATCTCGCCGATCACGTTCTTGGCGACGGCGTCGGGTTTGATGATGGACAGTGTGCGCTCAATGGCCATGGGGCGTGTCTCCGTGAAATAGTATGGTTAACGGACTTTCGGATGACATCGCGCCGCCCGTGCACAGCCAGGGGCCGGATGCTGGGGCGGCGCGTGTCGAGAATTGATGCGTCGATCGGGCACTAGGCCGAGTAGCCGGGCATTATAACGGTTGCTGGTGAAACATCTCAATCGTCATGCGTCGGGAGTTCGCCATATCAGACACTGAAGCTTTCCCCACAGCCGCACTCGTCCTTGACATTGGGGTTGTTGAAGCGGAAGAAACGGTTCAGTCCTTCCGACACATAGTCGACCTCGCTACCGTCGACCATCTCCAAGGCCTCCGGAGTGACGAAAACCTTGACGCCATGCTCCTCGAAGGAGACGTCGTCGCTGGTCGCTTCGTCGGCGAAGTCGAGCACATAGCTGTAGCCGGAGCAGCCACTGGGCTTGACCGAGACGCGCAGGCCCAGGCCATGGCCGCGCTCGTCGAGTATACGACGGATCTGACTGGCTGCGGCAGTGGTAATCGAAAGATGCGCCATGGGGCTTGCCTCCTGCGATGATGAATGTGGGGATCCTGCGTCAGCGGCGCAGTGCGACGACGGCGTGGCGCAACTCGGCGATGGCTGTGTCGACATCGGCTTCGGTGGCGAACCGGCCGAAGCTGAAACGCAGCGACGCAAGTGCGCGAGCATGCGGCACGCCGATCCCCTTCAATACATAGGATGGCTCGACACTCGCAGAGTTGCAGGCCGAACCGGTGGAAATGGCGATATTGCGCAAGGCCATCAACAGCGACTCACCGTCCACGCCGTCGAAGGCCAGGTTGACGATGTTGGGCAGTGCCACTCGGGTGTCGGTATTGCGGTGGATGCCTTCCAAGTCGGCCAGGCCGTTGAGGAAGCGAGTCTGTAAACAGGCGATATGCGCCTGGTCGGCCTCGCCTTCCTGTTGCGCCAGAGCGAAAGCCTCTCCCATGCCGACGATCTGATGGGTGGCGAGTGTTCCCGAACGCATGCCGCGCTCATGGCCACCGCCGTGGATCAGGGCTTCGAGCCGAATGTCAGGATGACGACGCACGAAGAGGGCACCGATACCCTTGGGCCCATAAAGTTTGTGGGCCGACAGCGACAGCAGGTCGATGCCCAGGCGCTGAACGTCGAGGTCGAGCTTGCCTGCTGCCTGGGCGCCATCGACGTGGAAGGCGGCACCACCGGCATGGGCGACCTCGGCCAATGCCTTGAGATCGTGAATGCAGCCCAGCTCGTTGTTGACCGCCATCAGCGATACCAACACGGTGTCGTCGCGCAGTGCCTCGCGGAGCTGGGTAGGGGTGACGCGTCCGTCAGGCCCCGGTGTCAGCCAGGTGACCTCGAAACCTTCGGTTTCGAGGGCATGGGCGGTGTCCACGATTGCCTTGTGTTCGATGATGGAGGTCACCAGATGACGGCCCCGGGCGCGATTGGCGCGCATGAAACCGACCAAGGCCAGGTTGTCGGCCTCGGTGGCGCCACTGGTCCAGACGATTTCGCGCGGGTCGGCGTGGATCAGATCGGCGACCTGGCGCCGCGCACCTTCCACCGCTTGCTCGGCCAGCCAGCCGGGCATATGACTGCGCGAAGCCGGGTTGGCAAAGATGCCGTCCTGGGTCAGGTGACGGCTCATGGCCTCGGCGACGCGTGGGTCGACTGGGCTGGTGGCGGCATAATCGAGATAGACGGGAGCGCTCATGACGGCGTGGGACGATCCTTGCTGACGACAACAATGTGGCCGCCGTGATCCTTGGTCCACTAGGACGGGGACACGGCGATGGTGGCTTCATCGGTGCGCCGACGCTGGCGCTCGGCAATGGTTTGGACTTCGTGGCGCTGCACCAGCTCGCCTAGGGTGATGCCCTCGAGAAAGCCGTGGATTTCCCGCGACAGATCGCACCATAGGTGATGGGTCAGGCAGACATCACCTTGTTGGCAGTCCGACGTCCCTTGGCAGCGGGTGGCATCCACCGACTCATTGACCGCATCGATGACACGAGCCACCGAGATGGTGGCGGGCGCCTCTGCCAGCAGATAACCGCCCCCGGGGCCGCGTACGCTCTTGACCAGTTGGGCGCGTCGCAAACGAGCGAAAAGTTGCTCGAGATACGACAGCGAGATTTCCTGACGCCGGGAAATGTCGGCGAGGCTGGTCGGGCTCTCGTCGGCATTGAGAGCCAAGTCCAGCATCGCGGTGACGGCGTAACGTCCTTTGGTTGTCAAGCGCATAGGGGATGTCGAACACAGAGTGTCGGGGGCGAAGCACCGGTAACCTGATTACTGCGCCATTATGGGAAACCCCAGTACTTTGGTCAACAATTCTCCCGGCTCAGGAGCCACTGCCCTCGGAGGATTTGGAGGATTTGCGGGGCTGAGACGTAGAGTTGCCCTGCTTGCCCTCTTCCTCTGGTGGCGGGCAGCAAGTATCGACATCGTCGAGGATATCGGCGAAATCCTCGTCGCGGAGCTCGGGGAGTTGCCCGTCACGATAGCTGGCGTCGATCTTGCGCAGCGTGGTACACATATGCTCGATACGCTGATCCACGGCATGCATGTGGTCGAGCATGGCCTGTATCGAACGTGCCACCGGATCGGGCATGTCTTGGCTTACGCCGTAGGCATCGAAGCCGAACTTCTGACGCATGGCCTCGCGACGCTCGGGATCGAAGGTGGGTACTTCCTCGGTATCGGGTTCGGCGCGCTTGACGATCTTGCCCGGAATGCCGACCACCGTGGCACCGGCGGGGACCGCCTTGGTAATGACCGCGTTGGAGCCGATCTTGGCCCCGGCGCCGACCGTGAAGGGGCCGAGAATCTTGGCTCCGGCACCGACGATGACGCCATCTTCGAGGGTGGGGTGACGCTTGCCCTTGTTCCAACTCGTACCACCCAATGTCACGCCCTGATAGAGAGTGACGTCGTCGCCGACCTCGGCGGTTTCGCCGATCACCACGCCCATGCCATGGTCGATGAAGAAGCGACGGCCTATCTGCGCCCCGGGGTGGATCTCGATACCGGTCAGCCAGCGAAACAGCGTGGAAAGGGTGCGGGCCAGCCACTTGAGGTTGTGCTGCCACAACCAGTGACTCACCCGATGGGCAAGCAGGGCATGCAGTCCCGGATAATTGGTCAGGACTTCCAGGAAGTTGCGCGCGGCGGGGTCGCGAGCGAACACGCTGTTGATATCTTCACGCAGGTGATGAAACATGCGGCAGTCCTTACATCACGGAGTAGCGGCAGGTCCGGGGCGACTTCAGGCACGGTCGGTCCTTGCTCGGCCAGGTTGCAGCACCGATCACCCGCCGGAGAACATTATTGGGGCGCGAATGCTCGCCTGCAAGGCACGGCTGTGGAGCGCCTCATGAATGCACGCCGCCGGAGTCAGTAGCAGGCGTCCCTCCGACATGCTTTTCCACGGCGGTGAGCATGCCGCGCAGGATGTTCACTTCCATCTGGTCCGGCCGGGCCCGCAGGTAGAGTCGGCGTAGTCGTGCCATCAATTGCCGGGGAGTGGCAGGGTCGTGAAAGTCGATGGCGATCAACACCCGCTCCAGATGCTCGAAGAGGCGTTCCAGGTCGGCATGGCTGGCCGGCGGATTGTCCCAATCGATACCGAAGGGCTGGTGTTGCTCCTGTGTATCGGAGGCCGCGGTCTGCTCCATGGCGAGCCAAGCCAGGCGACACTCGTAGGCCAGTACCTGTACCGCCGTGACCAGGTTCAGGGAGCTGAATTCTGGATTGGCGGGAATATGCACATGGGCATGGCAGCGCTGCAACTCGGCGTTGGTCAGTCCGCTGTCCTCGCGGCCGAATACCAGTGCCACTCGTGCCTCGGGAGCGGCGAGTTCAGTCGGCAGGCGCTCGCCAAGCGCTCGTGGGGAGAGCATCGGCCAAGGCAGGGTACGCGAACGGGCACTGGCACCGACCACCAGAGTGCAGTTGGCAACCGCTTCCTCGAGCGTGTCGACGACGTTGGCTGAGGCCAGCAGGTCGTCGGCACCCGAGGCACGGGAGATGGCATCCGCCGATCGGGCTTCGCTACGGGGCGAAACCAGGGCCAGGTCCGTCAGTCCCATGTTTTTCATGGCGCGGGCGGTGCCGCCGATGTTGCCGGGGTGGCTGGTGCCGATCAGGACGATGCGAATGCGCTCTAGCATGGCCTACTGCTTACTGGAAAGTGGAGGGAGCAAGTCTAGCATGTTCCGGCCCCTTGACGTGCACATGGCAATGGCGGTCATGGGCTGGATCTGCTAGGATGCGCGCCGTCTCTATTTTGCTTCACCCGACACCGTTCTTTAACAGCTACCGACTCCCCAAAGGCCCGATCATGCATCCGATGGTCCAATTCGGGCTGCGCGCCATGCGCAGTGCCGCCGAACAGTTCGTGCGCATTCGTGAACGCATCGAAAACGCCCACGAGGAACACAATCTCGACCGCCTGCTCGAGGATGCCGCCCGCAATGCCGAGACACTAGTCGTACGTCAGTTATCGCGCGGCTATCCGCAGCACGGCATCTCCGGCCGTTATACCCCCTATCGTGAAGGGGAAGGCGAAGGTCGCGACTACCATTGGCGCATCGAGCCCTTCCATGGCTATTCCAACCTATGTGCGGCCAGCGCCGGGTTCGCCTTGTCGCTGGTATGTCTGGTCAAGGGGCGTCCGGAGCATGCGGTGATCATTTGCCCTTTCAATGACGACGAATACCTGGCCAGTCGCGGGCGTGGCGCCCAGCACAATGGCAGACGCATTCGCGTTCCCAAGACCACCGCTATCAGTGGCGCACGGATGGCGATGAGCCTGCCGGAAACCTGGTTGCGCGCTCGTTACCTGCCGGCCTATCTGACTCTGGTACAGCAGCTCGGGCCCCAGATTGACGTGCTCTGCGCTACCGGCAGTGGCTTGCTGGACATTGCGGAGCTCGCCAGCGGTCGCGCCGATGTCGCTTTCGTGCTGGGTCTGGAGGAGCAGGACAAGGAAGTCGGTACGCTGTTATTGAAGGAAGCCGGTGCCTTGATGGGCACCCCCGATGGTCGCCCCGGCGTCGACGCCGAAGGCCTGCTTATGGCGGCGAATCCGCGGCTTTACAAGGCACTGGTGCAGCAGCTCAAGCCGCATTTCTGAGACGAAAGCCGGAAGTTTGAAGCTGGAAGGAAAACAGCCCCCATGGCCGTGCCATGGGGGCTGTTTCGGTTATGCTCTGGCTTCGAGCTTCGAGCTTCGAGCTTCGAGCTTCGAGCTTCGAGCTTCGAGCTTCGAGCTTCGAGCTTCGAGCTTACGTCAGGGCAGTTCTTCCGCCTCCGGATCCTCCTTCTTGGCAGGAATCAGGTCCTGCCGCTCGAGCTTGAGCGAGAGCAGCAAAGCCGAAGCCACATAGATGGAGGAGAAGGTCCCCACGCCTATGCCGATGATCAATGCCAGTGCGAAGTTGTGGATCATGTCGCCACCCAGCACCAGCAGCGCCAGCAGTACCAGCAAGGTGGTACCTGACGTTGCCAGGGTTCGGGCCAGGGTCATGTTGATGGCGTCGTTGAAGATTGCCGGCATGTCATCGATCCGTGATTTGCGAATGTTCTCGCGAATCCGATCGTAGACCACGATGGTATCGTTCAGGGAATAACCGATTACCGCTAGCAGTGCCGCCAGGACGGTGAGGTCGAAGTCGAGCTGGAACAGCGAGAAGACTCCGATCACGATCACCACGTCATGGACCAGCGCCAACAGGGCTCCCAGAGCGAACTTGTACTGGAAACGAAAGGCCACGTAGAGCATCACGATGCCCAACGCCACCAGCATTCCCAGGCCGCTTTGATCACGTAGCTGCTCGCCGACCTGAGCACCAACGAATTCGGCGCGCACCAGCTCGACGTTGGCACCCTCTTCGCGCAGCAGGCCGACCACTTGCTCTCCGACAGCAGGGTCGAATGCCTGTTGCAGGCGGATCAATACCTCGGTGGCGGCACCAAAGGTCTGCACCGAAACATCTTGGAAACCCTCGTCCTCGAGCGTCTGGCGTATCGTATCGAGTGTCGGCACCGTGTCGTAGCGGACTTCCACCAAGGTGCCGCCGGTGAAGTCCAGCCCCAGGTTGAGCTGTTGCACTGCCAGGGAGCCGATCGACACCAGCAGCAGTATGGCTGAAAAGAGAAAGGCCAGGCGGCGCTTGCCCATGAAATCGAACTGTCGCATCGCGAGGCTCCTCATATCCAAAGCTTCTTCACCGGCTTGCCGCCATAGATCAGGTTGACCATGGCGCGGGTCACCAGCAGGGCGGTGAACATCGAGGTCAGGATGCCCAGTGACAACGTCACGGCGAAGCCCTTGACCGGGCCGGTGCCGATAGAGAACAGGATCAATGCCACCAGCAGGGTGGTGATATTGGCATCGATGATCGAGGTGAAGGCTCGCTCGTAGCCAGCATGAATGGCTTGCTGAACCGACATGCCGCCGCGTAGCTCTTCACGTATTCGCTCGAAGATCAGCACGTTGGCATCGACCGCCATGCCCAGTGTCAATACGATCCCGGCGATGCCGGGTAGCGTGAGCGTGGCACCAAGCATCGACATGACAGCGATCAGCAGCACCAGGTTGATGCCTAGCGCCAGGTTGGCGATCACGCCGAACACCTTGTAGCGCACCAACATGAACAGTACTACCAGCATCAGGCCGATCTGTACTGACATCACACCGCGATCGATGTTGTCCTGGCCGAGGCTTGGGCCGATAGTGCGCTCTTGCACGAAGTAGATCGGTGCCGCCAGCGAACCGGAACGCAGCAGCAAGGCCAGCTCTGCTGATTCGGTGGGAGAGTCGAGTCCAGTGATGCGGAAACTGTTGCCCAGCGCACTCTGGATGGTAGCAAGGCTGATGATGCCGCGTTCGGTATAGGGCTCGCGCACCTCGACTTCTTTGCCATCCTCGATGACCGTATGGGTCCGGGTATTGTGTTCGATGAACAGCACCGCCATGTTGCGCCCGATATTGGTCCGGGTAGCCCGGTTCATCAGGGTCCCTCCGGTACCGTCCAGGTCGATGTTGACCTGAGGACGACCGTTCTCGTCGAAACTGCGCGTGGCGCTGGAGACGCTGTCACCGGTGATGATTACGTCGCGCATCAACTCGGCGCTGCGCTCGGGGTTGTTGCGGAATTCGAAGCGCTCGGTTTCGTTGTCCGGGGTGTCCGGGCGTGCTTCCAGGCGAAACTCCAGGTTGGCGGTAGCGCCGACCACTCGCTTGGCGGCGGCGGTATCCTGGACGCCCGGCAATTCAACGACGATGCGGTTGGGGCCCTGACGCTGCACCAGTGGCTCGGCGACACCCAGCTCATTGACCCGGTTGCGCAAGGTGGTCAGGTTCTGATTGATCGCGTAGTCCTCGATTTCATTGACCGCCTGGTCGCTCAGTGTCATTTCCAGAGCAGCACCACGTCCCTCGTCGAGGTTCTGGTAGTTGAAGTCGGGGAATTGACGGGCAATCAGTCGCCGTGCCGCATCGCGATCTTCCTCGTTGGTGAAGCTCAGCGTCAGGGTGCGATCGTCGATCTCGGTATCGCGATAGCGAATCCGCTCGCCGCGCAGCATCTCGCGCATGGCGCTGGCGTTGACCTCCAGGCGCTGAGTCACGGCTGCGTCCATGTCGACCTCTAGCAGGAAATGTACGCCACCGCGCAGATCCAGGCCCAGGGTCATGGGAGAAGCAGCCAGATTCTCTAGCCAGTCGGGGGTGGATTGCGCCAGGTTGAGAGCGACCACGACGTCGTTGCCCACCATATCGGCGATGATGTCGCGCGCCTCGATCTGATCGTTGGCATTGGTGAACCGGATCAGGATGCTGCTGTTACTGATTTCGCTGTCCTTGACCTCGATGCCGGCATCGGCCAAGGCATCCTGGAAGCGTTCCAGCCGAGACTCATCGAGGGTGACATCTCCTCGTGCGCTGCTGATCTGGACCGCCGGGTCCTCGGGATAGAGATTGGGCAGCGAGTAGATCAGGCCGACGGCGAGGACGATGAGTATCAGCAGATACTTCCACAGGGGATATCGGTTGAGCATGCAAGCCCTGCCTTAATAGCTAACGTGGCGAAGAAGTTAGCGCATGGTACGTTTGAGGCCACGGTCCATTCGGAACCGGGAAAGGCATTTCCGCCTTTCCCGACGCGGCAGACCGTTGGTCAGGGGTCAAATGGACTTGATGGTGCCCTTGGGCAATACTGCCGCTACGGCGTTCTTCTGCACGTTGACCTCGGTGCCTTCGGCGATCTCGATGGTGATGAACTCGCTGTCGTCGTTCACCTTAGTGATACGCCCCAGCATGCCGCCGCCGATGACGATTTCGTCACCTTTGGAGAGACCGCTGACGAGTTGCTTGTGCTGCTTGGCGCGCTTGGCTTGCGGGCGCCACAGCAGGAAGTAGAAGATCAGCACGAAGCCGACCAGCATGACGATCTGAGCGATACCGCCGCCAGCAGCGCCGCCTTCGGCATAGGCCGGAGAAATGAAGAAGTCCAGCATCGGGTAGTGTCTCCTGGATCAGGTGAGAAAAAGAGGATTCACATCGTCGCTTGGCTATGCCGTCGGCGCGGGCGGCACCGGCAAGCCACGTTTCGCGTAGAACCGTTCAACAAAGTTCGCCAATGTACCCGCTTCGATAGCACCGCGCAAACCGGCCATCACACGCTGGTAATGACGCAGGTTGTGGATGGTGTTGAGCATCGAGCCCAGCATCTCGCCGCAGCGGTCCAGGTGATGCAGGTACGCCCGCGAGAAGTGCCTGCAGGTATAGCAGTCGCAGTCTTCCTCCAGCGGCCGGGAATCCTGGCGGTGCTTGGCGTTGCGGATTTTGATCGTGCCTTCGAAAGTGAACAAATGTCCATTCCTGGCGTTACGGGTCGGCATCACGCAGTCGAACATGTCGATGCCGCGACGCACGCCTTCCACCAGGTCTTCGGGCTTGCCCACGCCCATCAGGTAGCGTGGCTTGTCTTCGGGCATCCAAGTGGGCAGGTAGTCCAGCACCTCGATCATCTGTTCCTTGGGCTCGCCCACCGAAAGACCGCCAATGGCAAGACCATCGAAGCCGATGTCCAGCAACCCGGCCAGTGACCGCTCGCGCAGGGCGGGGTACATGCCGCCCTGAATGATGCCGAACAGTGCCGAGGGCGAGTCGCCGTGAGCGATGCGTGAACGTTTCGCCCAGCGCAGGGACAGCTCCATCGACGCCTCGGCCTGCTCGAGGGTGGCCGGGTAGGGGGTACACTCGTCGAAGATCATCACCACGTCCGACCCCAGCGAACGTTGCACGGCCATGGACTCCTCGGGGCCCATGAATATTTTGGCGCCATCCACTGGTGAACGGAAGTGTACCCCTTCCTCGGTGATCTTGCGCATCTCGCCTAGCGAGAAGACCTGGAAGCCTCCGGAGTCGGTCAGGATTGGTTTCTGCCACTGGGCGAAGTCGTGAAGGTTGCCGTGAGCCTCGATGACTTCGGTGCCCGGGCGCAACCAGAGGTGGAAGGTGTTGCCGAGGATGATCTCGGCGCCGATCTCTTCCACCGAGGCCGGTGTCATTCCCTTGACGGTGCCATAGGTGCCCACTGGCATGAAGGCCGGGGTTTCCACCGTTCCGCGGGGGAAGTGCAGGCGGCCTCGGCGTGCGCGCCCGTCATTGGCCAGGCGCTCGAAGTTCATGAAGCATTCGTTTCGCATGCGGTCTCTCGGCATTGAATCAAGGCGCCCTGAGGAAGGTCAGGCAAGGCAAACGCTGACGAAAAAGACGGAGTTTACATGGAGTAAATGAGTATTTTGAGTCAGCGTTTAACGCAGCATGATCGAGCTCAGGGGGTTTTGCGGGTCAAAAACATGGCATCGCCGTAGCTGAAGAAGGCATAGCGCTCGGCCACTGCTGCCTGGTACGCCTTCATTACCGTCTCGTATCCGGCGAACGAGGCGACCAGCATCAGCAGGGTCGATTCCGGTAGGTGGAAGTTGGTCACCAGAGCATCGATGCAGCGCCATTGGTAACCGGGATAGATGAAGATGTCGGTCTCGCCGCTGTAGGGCGCGATCTCACCTGTGTCGCTCTTCAGGCAGGCCGACTCCAGGCAGCGAACGCTGGTGGTCCCCACGGCGACCACCCGGCGACCGGCTTTCTTCGCTGTGCGTACCTGCTCGCAGACCGCCTCGGAGACTTCGATCCATTCGCTGTGCATCCGGTGTTCACGGATATCGTCGGCGCGTACCGGCTGGAAGGTGCCGGCACCCACGTGCAGTGTCACGAAGGCGCTCTCCACTCCTCTAGCGGACAGTGCCTCGAGCAGTGGCTCGTCGAAGTGCAGGCCGGCGGTGGGAGCGGCCACCGCGCCGTCGCGGCGGGCGTAGACGGTCTGGTAGCGGTCACGGTCGGCGAGTTCGTCCTCGCGAGTGATATAGGGCGGCAGCGGCATATGGCCGTGACGCTCGAGCAGTTCGATCATTGGCGTCTCGCCGAGGAAACGCAGCTCGAACAGCGCTTCGCGCCGGCCTTCGACCACGGCATGGATGTCTCCCTCGAAGATCAGCTCGGTGCCAGGCTTTGGGGATTTGCTGGCACGCAGGTGCGCCAGGCCGTGGTGCGTATCCAGCGGCCGCTCGAGTAGCATTTCCACGCGCCCGCCGCTGGCCTTGTGCCCGTGCAGGCGGGCGGGAATCACGCGGGTGTCGTTGAACACCAGCAGATCGCCTGGGTCGAGTATTTCGAGCAGGTCGGGAAAGCGCCGGTGGGCAAGTTCGCCTGTTGTGCCATCCACGCACAGCAGGCGACAGTCGCTGCGCTGTTCGGACGGATAACGAGCGATCAGCTCCTCGGGGAGTTCATAGTGAAAATCGGCACGCTGCATCGGCGTTAGGGTCTCGGGACTGCTTGTGGCTGGTGATGGACTCAGGGTCCGACGGGTGGACCGATCGGACAGGGGCCATAGGATACCGGTTCCCGGCAACGAAGTCAGGTCAAGAGATTGACCTGCGAGCCGACCTACGTATAATGCAACCCGCTGCCCGGGTGGCGAAATTGGTAGACGCAGTGGATTCAAAATCCACCGCTGGCGACAGCGTGTCGGTTCGAGTCCGACCCCGGGCACCACTTCCGAATTCAGTCACTCGGTGACATCCCTTCGTTCTTCCCTCTAATTCGCATGATCGTGGATTGGTCGTGTTCAGGCTGGCCATGTACGCGTGCCTCGCATTTGCCAACGCCACTACCCGCCATTGCCGGTTCGTCGGGTCCAGCGGATCACTGCCCCCAGAATCACCAGTACCAGCCCGACGAAACCAGCGGGGTTGAAGGCCAGCCAACCGTAGACGAGCAAGACAAGGCCAATGAGCTGAAGGGCAAGGGCGAAGGTTCCGACGTTCATGTCATGCTCCCTGTCGATATGCCGGGTCAGTGTAACGCGGCTCTCTGCAAGTCTGCATGGCGTCGAGTCAGGAAGTCCAAGATGAACGCGTGTAAGAGAAATCCGACAAGCGATGTAGGAAATATCTTACAAAAACTGTCGGCGATCGCTCATACCAGGCCGTTGTGATAAAAGCTAAAGTAGTGATCAGTTCCTCAAGTCGTGTTCCCTGCTTTCCGGCCACCCCTACCTATGTGGCCGGTTTTTATTGTCTTTATTCGGCAGATCGCCAAGGCTTATGATGCCGGTAACGTAGCGGCTCCTTGCCGGTCGTGGTGAAGGGGAATCCTGCCGCACTCTATTAGTTGTTATCGCCAAGGAGGATGGGGTGCCGATTTCGCTGTGGCTGTCACTGGCGGCGGTGTGTGTCATGGGTGCCATGTCGCCGGGGCCGAGTCTGGCGCTGGTGTTGCGTCATACCTTGGGCGGCGGGCGTCTGCCAGGTGTCGCGGCCGCGCTGTCGCATGCCTTGGGAGTGGGCATCTACGCCCTGTTGACCGTGTGGGGGCTGGGAGCGTTGATCGCCCGTCAGCCCGTGCTGTTCCAGTTCATCACCTGGGTCGGAGCCGGCTATCTGGCATGGTTGGGCATCAAGGCACTGCGTGCGGGGCGTGCGACGACCTGGCAAACCTCGCGAGTGGTCACGACCCGCGCGCAGGCGGCTCGGGAAGGCATGCTGGTAGCGTTGGGCAATCCCAAGCTGATCCTATTCTTCATTGCTCTGCTCAGCCAGTTCGTCACCCCTGATATGAGCCTGGCTGCCAAGGCGCTGATCGTTGCCACCGCCATGCTGATAGACGGCGGTTGGTACGTGCTGGTGGCCATTGCGCTGTCACATTCGAAGGTTTTGCCCTGGCTGCAGGCTAGAGCGCACTGGATCAATCGTCTTACCGGGGTGATGTTGCTGGGATTGGCCCTGCGGGTAGTAGTGGGACCATTAGGGTAGGGTTCTCATCCTGTCAATGACAAGAATCTCACTCGGATTGTCCAATAAGTGTTACACTTGATTACAAAGTCTGCTCCCGATGCCCAGCGAGGGACAGGATGTCTGCGATTCTCCAGCCATTGGCGGCGGTACTGGACGACGATCCTGATGTGGTCGTCACCCTGTCGCTGCAGTTGCATGCCTTGGGAATGGAAGCGCGTTGCCATTCCCGGCCCGAGGCCTTATTGGCCGAACTGCCGATCTTGGGGCCACGGCTGCTGATCGTCGATCTGGAACTTGGCCGCTCCAATGATGGCATCGAAGTGCTGCGCCGCCTGGCCGAGTGCCGCTATGCCGGGGCCGTGCTTTTGCTCAGTGGGGTCGAGTCCAAGATCATCCATATCGCGGAACGGGTCGGTCGCACCTTGGGGCTTCACATGCTCGACCCCTTGGGCAAGCCCTACCGACTGACCGACCTGCGCAGACGTCTCGAGGACATCAGCCCGCGTGTGGTCAGCGAACGCCAGAGTGGTGATGTGCTACGCAGCCAGGAGGAGGTCGATCTGGCGCTGACACGCGACGAGTTCATCGTGCATTACCAGCCACAATTCGAACTGGCCTCCAACCGGTTGAGCGGTGTCGAGGCACTGGTACGTTGGCAGCATCCCGAGATGGGGTTGCTACAACCCGGACAGTTCCTTCCGCTGATGACACCTGATCAGTGTCAAGCCCTGACGCGGCGTGTGGCGTCACTGGCACTGCGCGATGCCGACCGCTGGAGTGAAGCGGGCCTGTCGCTGTCGATGGCGATCAATGTGACTCCCGCCGAGCTGATGAACGCCGAGTTGTTGTCGCTGATGGACAACGGGCGGCGTGGACTGTCGCATCGCGCGCCTATCGTGCTGGAAATCACCGAGAGCGATTCCATGGACGACGAATTGCTGGGTGGAGAGGTGGCCGCTCGTCTTCGCCTGCATGGAGTAGAGGTTTCGGTGGACGATTTCGGTGTGGGCTTCTCGTCGCTTTCCCGCCTGCAGTTGCTGCCGATCAGCGAATTGAAGATCGATCGCAGTTTCGTGCGCGATATCCATGAGGCTTCCCAGGATGCCGCCATCGTAGAGGCCGTGGCTCTGCTGGGGCAGCGCCTGGGAATTCGGGTCGTGGCCGAGGGGGTCGAGTCCTTGGATCGTCTGCCTCTGCTGCGTACCTATGGTTGTACCCATGTGCAGGGGTTCGCGTTGGGAAGGCCGATGCCCGCCGAGCAAATCCCTGTCATCGATCGCATGTTGCCCGCTTGAGGCTGGAGCATTCCATGTCACGTTTGCATTGGACGTCTTCCACGGTGGTTCACGCATGCGCCGCACTGGTCGGGCTTGCCGTCCTGGCTGGAGCGTGGCGATGGCTGGGAGTGGTCGTTGCGCTTTCGAGTGGGCTGTCGATGTTGGCGGGGTGGGGCTGGTGGCGTGCTCGGAGGATGGCACGTCATGTCCAGCAGAGATGTGAAGACATGGAGCGGCAACTGCATGAAGCGCAGAAGATGGCGGCCCTGGGGCGGCTCTCAGGCGGCGTGGCCCACGATTTCAATAACCTGCTGACGGTGATCATCGGCAATGCCGAGCTGTTGCAGGCATCTGCGGGAATGGATTCGGCATTGCGACAACAGGTGGAACTGATGCTGCATGCGGGGGAACGTGGCCGTCTGCTCACCCAGCGGCTATTGTCGTTCGCTAGGCGAGAACCGCTCAACCCTTGCCGTGTGGATATCAACGCCCTGTTGGGTACCAGTCGCGGGCTCCTGGAGGCGAGCCTGGGCGAACAGGTAGGGGTCAGGATGCGACTGGTGCCTGGACTTTGGGCGGCGCATGTCGACCCCGTCCAGCTAGAGTCGACGATCATCAACCTGGCGATCAATGCGCGCGATGCCATGCCCGAAGGCGGTATGCTGACGATCGCGACTTCCAACGTGGTGGTCGGCGATGGATCCGCTTGTCAGCCCTCCGGTCTCGAGCCCGGTCATTATGTGCGGATCGCCGTCAGCGATACCGGCCAGGGCATGACCGACGAAATCCGGTGCCATGCCTTTGAACCCTTCTTCACCACCAAGAGCGAGGGCAAGGGAACCGGGCTGGGGTTGAGCATGGTTTTCGGCTTCGTCAAGCGCAGCGGAGGACATGTCACTCTTGCCAGTGAACCTGAAGGTGGCACCACGGTGCATCTCTATCTGCCTGGCATGGAACAAGAGATACGACCCACCGTTGACCACCAGAATCGCGTAGCGGAGCCGCTCGCCGTCATGGAGGCGCTGCCGCGAAATCGCATTACCGACAGGGCTCGGTAAGCATGCCAAGGTCAGTGCCGATGATGTGCATCGGCGGCCTCGCTACCTTCATTGGCCTCCTGGACCCAGACTTCTACGTCGATCGTGCCGCGCTCGGCGAATTCCAGCGTCAACGGGAAACTATCACCCTCGCGTAGTGGCGCTTCCAGGCCGAGCAGCATCAGGTGCTGGCCTCCGCCGGGTCGCATGATCAGAGTGTCGCCGGATTCGATGGTGATCGCGTCGAGCTTGCGCATCTGCATGTTGCCGTCTTCCATGCGCATGTCGTGAAGCTCGGCGGCTCGGCTTGCCGCTGTGCTGGCACCCACTAATGTCGCCGGCGTGTCGCCTTCCACCGTGATGTCCAGGTACGCCGCCCCGTTGGGCGCTTCAGGGGGAGTCGGTGTAGCAAAGGGGTGGGCGATACGCACATCGTCGAGCCGGATATCGTGGGCGAGGGCCAGGCCCGGGAGTAGCAGGGCGGCGGCGAACAAGGTCGACAGGTGTGGGATCATCATGAGTCCTTATGTATGTGGCGAGTCAGGAAAATCATTAGCCGCCTATAGCGTAGACGGTGGGTGTCGAAGGCCAAGCGGTCTTTTGTCGCACGTTGGGATGGTTGTGCTGGCCATCGTTCAGGGCACGATGCGCGCCAGTATAGTGCCACAGGGTGCATTCACGGGCAGTACTCCGTAGGCTGAGCCGGCTTCGGGTCCGAGCCGTGTGCGGCAGAAGGTATCGGCCACGGCTGGTGGGGCGTGGCGCAGCAACAGAGACGCTTGCAGGCACTGGGCCAGGCGTTGGGTCAGCCAGCGTGCTCGCGGCTCCAGCGTGATGAGGTCGGCTATCAGGGCCTGTTCCAATTCATCGACGGCATAGTCGTAATCCGAGCTTGTGCCACGTGCTGCCGCCAGCTCTTCGCGCAGTGCCTCGATGGATTCCGGATGACGGGCCAATACACGCAGTACATCCAGGCAGATCACGTTGCCGGAGCCTTCCCAGATCGAATTTACAGGTGCCTCGCGATACAACCGTGCCAGCGGTACTTCCTCGACATAGCCGATACCGCCCAGGCACTCCATGGCTTCGGCCATGAAGCCGGGGCCGCGCTTGTTGTGCCAGTACTTGGCCAGAGCCGGCGCGAGTCTTGCCAAGCCGCGTTCTTGTTCGTCATCGGGGTGGTCGAAGGCCCGTGCCGTACGCATCACGAGTGCCAAGCCAGCCTCGACTTCCAGCGCCAGGTCGGCGATCACCGCGCGCATCAAGGGCTGCTCGGACAGGTGCTTGCCGAAGGCCTGGCGCTGCCGGACATGTTGCCAGGCTTCGACCAGTGCCTGGCGCATCATGCCGACCGGAGCGGTGGCGGCATCCAGCCGGGTTTGTTGAACCATCTCGAGAATGGTGGCGATTCCACGCCCCGGCTCGCCGATGGCTTGTGCCCAGGCTCCACGATATT
Source organism: Litchfieldella qijiaojingensis (assembly GCF_014651875.1). Lineage (GTDB taxonomy): Bacteria > Pseudomonadota > Gammaproteobacteria > Pseudomonadales > Halomonadaceae > Litchfieldella > Litchfieldella qijiaojingensis. Next base: position 50,771 of record NZ_BMXS01000010.1, on the reverse strand, counting down.
CGATTTCGGCGGAGGCGTTGGCACGATTGCCGCACTTGTCCTTGAGACGCTGGATTTCGATGGCATTGCGCTCGTCGTCGGGCGTGAAGCGTGGGACCAGGAAGCAGCCCAGGCCGTCATCTGTCTGGGCCAGGGTCAGGAAGGCATCCGACATCGGGGCACTGCAGAACCATTTGTGCCCGGTCAGACGATAGTCATCGCCTTCGGCCACGGCGCGAGTCGTGTTGGTACGTACGTCGCTGCCGCCCTGTTTTTCGGTCATCGCCATGCCCAGGGTCACCGCGGGCTTGTCCCAGGCAGGAATGGCGCGGCCGTCGTAATCCCATGCCAACATACGCGGCGCCCACTGGGCGTGTACCTCGGGTTGGTGACGCAGCGCCGGCATGGCGGCATGGGTCATGGTGATCGGGCAGCAGAACCCAGGCTCGGCCTGGGTCAGCAGATACATGGCGGCGATATGCGCCTGGTGGCCGCCGCGGGATTCTTCCTGCCAGGCCACGGCATGCCAGCCGTGGTCGCAGGCCAAGTGCATCAGCTCGTGGTAGGCTGGATGATAGACGACTTCATCGAGGCGCCGGCCATGACGGTCGAACAGACGCAATTCCGGTGGGTGACGATTGGCGGTTTCGCCGAGTGCTTGGATACGTCGGCTGCCGACATCCACACCCAATGGGGCCAGGCGGCGGCTTACCCAGTCCGGGGCTTCGCGAGCCAAGGCTTCCTGCAACGCCTGGTCGAGTGCGAAGAGGTCGCTGTCCTCGCCGGTGGCGGGTTGGTTGACGACCTCATGGGTGGCGAGCCTGGTGCGCGGTGATGCGTCGGCCATGGGGATCTCTCCACTGAACAGGGGCCTGTCAACGAGCATGGCCGTACCCCGCCACCTGGTCAACGCGGAATGTAAGTGGTCATGACTGGCCCACAGCCTCAGGACTGGGTAGGCTGGGACAGCCTTTCCAGGAGGATGTTCGATGCATGCCGAGTTCCCCGTGGCAAGTGCGCTGCCGATGCCACTGATTGCCGATGAACGCATCCAGTTGGTGGATGCTAGTAACCGCCCCTGTGGTAGTGCTCCGCGCGTCCAGATGCGGCGTTGGCGTTTCTGGCATCGGGCGACCTATGTGGTGGTCAGGAATTGCCGCCACGAGCTCTGCGTCCAGCAGCGCACCCTGACCAAGGAGGTCTTTCCCGGTGGGATCGACTTGGCTGCCGGAGGCGTGGTTGGCGCGGGCGAGGCCGTGCATGTGGCGGCGCGCCGCGAACTCGCCGAGGAACTCGGCATCAGGGGCGTGCCGCTGCGATTCTGCCTCGATTTTCGTTATGACCGGGAGGGCAATCATATTTTCGGCAGCGTCTTTTTGGTCGATTACGATGGCCCATTGAGACTGCAAGCGGAGGAGGTCGCCGACGCCATGTGGCTGCCGCTCGAGGAGGCGCTGGCCCATCCCCGTGCAACACCGGATACCCGTCTGGCCCTGAAGTATATGGTCGAGGGCGGTTGGTGGTGATCCGGCTGGCGCCGCGACACGAGTCGTGGCATCGTAAACTCAACACGCCATGCGATGTATCTGGTCATGCAGATCTACGATCTCGACTGCTCGACCCATAGCGGCGAGCCTTTCAATCTTCGCGCCTTGCGTGGTCAAGTGCTGCTTATCGTCAATGTGGCCAGCCAGTGCGGGTTCACCCCCCAACTCAAGGAGCTGGAAGACCTCTATCGGCGCTATCGCGACCAGGGGTTCACCGTGCTGGCGTTCCCCTGCAACCAGTTCGCGAGACAATCACCGGAATCGGCCACGGCATTCTGCAGCTTCAGCGAGCGCGAATATGGCGTGACCTTTCCCTTGATGGAAAAGGTCAAGGTCAACGGGCCCGATGCCCATCCATTGTTCGTGCAGTTGCGCCGCCAGGCACCGGGGGTGCTGGGCAGTACCCTGATCAAGTGGAATTTCACCAAGTTTCTGGTTGGGCGCAACGGTCAGGTGATTCGTCGCTTTGGTCCTCGCGACGGAGCGGTGGAGATTCGCCCTTATCTGGAGGAGGCGTTGGAGACGCCGTTCTCCGCGTGACCCCTTTCTTGCCGGGCGGGTCAGTGGGGGAGTCGCTCGCGCTCGACCATGACTCTTGCCATCAACTCGTTCCAGCGATGACGGGTCATCATGGTGGTCAGGCCGGAAAACAGCGCCCAGGTCTTGCGACGCCAGCCATGCAAGCGAAGATTGTGCGCCACCAGTTGACGCAGTAGCTTGTTCTCGTCGAAGGCTCGCCATTCGCCGACCACCGACATCTGTTGGCGTGACAGCACCGGCGCCAGCTCCAGGCGAAAGATCCATTCGAGCTGGTTCGGGGTCAGGTCATGGCGCTGGATTACCTTCACCATGTGGGCATAGTCGGTTTCCCGAGGCTCTCGCTCGAGCCATAGCGGCGCCAGGGCCAGCCAGAGTTCGCCGCGTTCGTCGACTAGGGTTTGGGCATCCATCGGTGTCTCCCGCCGTCACGGCATACGCATCTCGAATCGATAGCACAATGGTCCAGCATGTTGGGGTTCTGCTCAAGGGCGGACAGGGTATCGATGAGCCGTTAGAATGATCAATTGTCATCGATTCGCGCTCCACGTTGGATTGGTGCGCTTCGTTCATGGAATGTCGAGGTCTGTCGTGATCATCAAACCCAAGGTTCGCGGTTTCATCTGTACCACTACCCACCCCGTCGGTTGCGAGAAGAACGTGCTCGAGCAGATCGAGGCGACCCGCGCTCGTGGCCTGGACAAATCGAAGGGCCCCAAGAAGGTGTTGGTGATCGGCGCCTCCAGTGGCTATGGCCTGGCGGCGCGCATCACCGCGGCTTTCGGCTATGGCGCCGACACCCTGGGGGTGTTCTTCGAGAAACCGGCAACCGAGAAAAAGCCCGGTACCGCCGGCTGGTACAATGCCGCCGCCTTCGACAAGTTCGCCAAGGCCGACGGGCTCTACAGCAAGTCGATCAATGGCGATGCCTTCTCTCACGAAGCGCGTGACAAGGCGATCGAGCTGATCCAGCAGGACCTTGGCCAGGTCGATCTGGTGGTCTATTCGCTGGCTTCGCCGGTACGCAAGCTGCCGGATAGTGGTGAGCTGAAGCGTTCGGCGCTCAAGCCGATCGGCGAAACCTACCGGGCCACCGCCATCGATACCAACAAGGACACCATCATCGAGGCCGAGGTCGAGCCGGCGACCCAGCAGGAGATCGACGATACCGTTGCGGTGATGGGCGGCGAGGACTGGGAGCTGTGGATCGATGCCCTCGACAAGGCCGGCGTGCTGGCGCCCGGGGCCAAGTCGGTGGCCTTCAGTTACATCGGCACCGAAATCACCTGGCCGATCTACTGGCATGGCGCGCTGGGCAAGGCCAAGGAGGATCTGGACCGCGCGGCCAGCGAGATCGACAAGCGCCTCGCCGAGAAGGGCGGTAGCGCCAATGTCGCCGTGCTCAAGTCGGTGGTCACCCAGGCCAGTGCCGCCATTCCGGTGATGCCGCTCTACATCGCCATGGTCTACAAGATCATGAAGGAAAAGGGCTTCCACGAGGGCACCATCGAACAGCTCAACCGCCTGTTCGGCGAGCGGCTCTACAGCGGCCAGCCGCCGCAGACCGACGAGGCCGGTCGCCTGCGCCTGGACGACTGGGAATTGCGTGATGACGTCCAGCAGGCCTGCAAGGATCTCTGGCCCCAGGTCACCAGCGACAACCTGTTCGCGATTACCGACTATGCTGGATACAAGCACGAATTCCTCAAGCTGTTCGGCTTCGAGCGCGAGGATGTCGACTACGATGCCGATGTGGACCCTGTGGTGGAATTCGATGTCGTAACATTATAAAGAGCGCTGCACCCAGCGCTCCGACGCACTGTTACGGGAACGCCAGGAGGTGGAGATGGATACCAGGGACAGCAAGAGTCGGGAAGAGGAAAAACGGCACGTGATAGGCCAGCGGATGCCGGAAGATTACGAGCATCCAGAACCCGATGAAGAGCAACCCGAAGCCCAGAGTCCGCCTACCAGGCTGCACCGGATCTTGCCAATCATCATCGTCCTGGTTCTGGTGGCCGGCTTGGCCTTCCATTATCTGGGGCGTTGATGCCTAAGGGAAGCGCTGAATAAATCGGCGAGCAGGATGAAGCACAAGGCGCACGGAGCGCAAAAACCGGAGCCTATGGGGTATAGGTGAGGATTTTGAGCATCGCGCAACGCAGTGATTCGCCTGCGCAGGCATTTATGCAGTGTTTCCCCAAGGTTTCACTCGTCGCCGGGCCATGCCAATGGTCCGGCTTTTTCATATCCGGGTCATGATTTTCGTTGTTGCCATGGCAGTGTGGCGCAAGGCTTTCGTTTGCGGTCCTTTTGGTTAATATGGCCGCTCGTTCATGAACAGGCGTGCTGCCAAGATGCATGACTCCGCCCCCGCTCTATCGGTCGATGGCACCCCGCGTCGGGTGGGGTTCGTGCTATTGCCCGGGTTTTCGTTATTGGCCCAGGCCTGTGCCATGGAGCCGCTGGCGATCGCCAATCAGCTTGGCGGACGACGCTTGTACAGTACCTCGACGTTTGGCATCGACGGTCGTGGGGTACGCAGTGCGGCCGAGCTGTCACTGACCCCAGAGGAGTCGGTCGGGGAGGAGATCGGTACGCTGGACATGTTGCTGGTCTGCGCGCCAAGCCCCTTGCCAGCGATCGACTTGAGCGAGCTCGCACAATGGCTGAAGCGCCTGGCTGGCCGCGGCGTGACGCTGGGCGGCATCGCCGGAGGCGGCGAGGTGCTGGCGCGGGCCGGCGTGCTGGACGGCTATCGCGCCACGCTGCCATGGCAGCGCTATGATGCCGTTGCCCGCGACTATCCCCGCATCAACCTTTCGCACCAGTTGTTCGAGATCGATCGCGACCGACTGACCTGTGGCGGCGGTACCGCGGCAATGGACATGATGATGACTCTGATTGGCATGCAGCATGGTCAGCGTCTGGCCGAACGAGTTTCCGAGCACTTCGTCTGCGAGCGCATCCGCATGGCCGACGAGCCCCAGCACGTGCCGCTGCGTTCGCGGCTGGGGCATGCGCCGCAGAGCCTGATCGATGCGGTGGTGCTGATGGAAGCCAACATCGAAGAGCCGCTTACCACCCATGAACTGGCCGAACACCTGGGCATTTCCCGGCGCCAACTCGAGCGTTTGTTCAAGAAGTATCTGCAAGCGGTGCCCAGTCGGTACTATCTCGACCTGCGCTTGCAAGAGGCGCGCAAGCTGCTGCGGGAATCCGACCGGCCGGTGGGGGACATCGCCCTGATGACCGGGTTTTCCTCGGGGGCCCACTTCTCCACCGCCTATCGCAACCACTTCGGTATGACACCGCGCGAAGAACGGCTAGTCTGAGGTGCCCGACTCGTTGAGTCTAACCGCTTTTCATAATTCGCCGTCCCATTGCTGAAAGCCCTGCGTGATGGCTCCCCCTATACTCGATTGATCTATCGATCCCACCGGATGGAGAACAACATGACCCATACCCCGACCCGCAGCGATTTCGATCAGTACATGACCCCCAACTATTCACCACAGAAGGTGATCCCGGTGCGCGGCGAAGGTAGTCGCCTATGGGACCAGGATGGCCGCGAATACATCGATTTTGCTGGGGGCATCGCGGTCAATTCCCTGGGGCACTGTCATCCGGTGCTGGTCGAGGCATTGAAGAAGCAGGCCGACAAGCTGTGGCATTTGTCCAACGTCTACACCAACGAACCCGCCTTGAAGCTCGCCAAGTCGTTGGTCGAGCGTACCTTCGCCGACAAGGTGTTCATGTGCTCCTCCGGCGGCGAGGCCAACGAGGCGGCGCTCAAGCTGGCGCGCCGCTATGCTCACGATCACTTCGGCGAGTACAAGGACAAGATCATTTCCTTCCACCAGTCGTTCCATGGCCGCACCTTCTTCACCGTCAGTGTCGGCGGTCAGCCCAAGTACTCCCAAGGCTTCGGTCCGGTGCCGGGCGGCATCCTGCACGCCGAGTTCAATGATCTCGACAGCGTGCGCGAACTGGTTGGCGAGGATACCTGCGCAATCATGGTCGAGCCGATGCAGGGCGAGGGCGGCATCGTGCCGGCGACCCCCGAGTTCCTCAAGGGGCTACGCGAACTGTGCGACGAGCACCAGGCGCTGCTGATCTTTGACGAGGTGCAGACCGGCGTAGGCCGCAGCGGCAAGTTCTTTGCCTACATGCACTACGGTGTGGTCCCGGACATCCTGACCAGCGCCAAGTCTCTGGGCGGTGGCTTCCCGGTAGGCGCCATGCTGACTACCGACAAGGTGGCGCCGTCACTTGCCATCGGCACCCACGGCTCCACCTATGGCGGCAATGCCCTGGCCTCCGCCGTGGCCCTGGCGGCCATCGAGCATATCGATACTCCCGAAGTGCTCGAGGGTGTCCAGAAGCGTCATGAGCTGTTCCGCGAGCATCTGGAAAGCATCAATCGCAAGCACGGAGTGTTCCGGGAAATTCGTGGCATGGGCCTGCTGATCGGCGCCCAGATGGCGCCCGAGTACGAAGGCCGGGCCAAGGATATCCTGCCGCTGGCCATCGGCGAGGGCCTGATGGCGTTGATCGCCGGCCCCAACGTGCTGCGCATGGCGCCCTCGCTGGTGATCCCCGAGTCCGACATCCATGAGGGCATGGCACGTCTCGAGCGCGCCATTGGCAAGCTCGTCGCCCAGGCATGAACGTGGCCATGAGCGAGAGCTCCCAGGAACCGATAACGAGAGGGCAACCCATGCTGGTCGTTCGTCCCGCCCGGCCGGCGGATCTGCCGGCCCTGGAGCGCCTGGCGTCGGGCGCCACGCCACGCCTGACCAACCTGCCGGCGCATCGCGATCGCCTGGAGGAGCGCATCACCCGCTCCCAACGAGCCTTCAGTCGCGAGGTCGAGTTTCCCGGCGACGAGCACTATACCTTCGTGCTCGAGGATCGTGAGCGCGATGAAGTGGTGGGGACCGCCACCATTCGCGCCCAGGCCGGTGCCCGGGAAGCTTACTACACCTATCGCCAGGAGACGCTGATTCATGCCTCGCAACAGCTCAATGTGCGTCGCGAGGTGCAGACCTTGTCGCTGTCGCACGAGGTCTCCGAGGCGACCCTGTTGTGTGCGCTATCGCTCAATGCCCGCTACAAGGGCACCAGCGCGGAGAGTCTGCTGCGTCGTTCGCGGCTGATGTTCATCGCCCAGTATCCCGAGCGCTTTTCGGAGATCCTGGCGGTGGCTTTCCCCGGCTATCTCGACAGCGAGGGTGAATCGCCGTTCTGGAACAGCGTGGGCCGCCACTTCTTCGCGCGTGGCTACCAGGAGATGAACCACATCGCCGGCGTGCGCTCGAAGAGCTTCATTGCCGAGGTGATGCCGCAGTTCCCGCTCTACCTGCCGTTGCTCACCCCTCAGGCACGGGCCGCCATCGGTCGTGAGCACCCGGCGCACGAGCGTGCCCTGGAAGAGATGCTGGCCGAGGGCTTCACGCGCTCGCGGCATGTCGACATCTTCGACGCCGGCCCGGTAGTCAAGGTCGAGCGCGAGCGGCTGGAAACCTTCCGTCACGCTGCCTGGCATCCGGTGCGCATTCGTCCGGCGCAATCGCTGCCCGACGCCGAGCCGGCGATGGTCGCCAACCAGAAGCTCGGCGACTTCCGTTGCGTGGTGGCTCGCTATGCGCTGTCGCCGACTGGGCAACTGATGCTTTCACCCGAGCATGCCGAGATTCTCGGAGTGGAAGAGGGTCGCGCCGTGCTGGCCGCACCGCTGGCACTGCCCGCCGCTGAAGACGCACTCGACGAGGGAGAACTGTGATGCGTATTCGTCCGATTGCCCGTGGCGACCTGGATGGTCTGCAGGCCCTGGCCCAGCAGACCGGTGTCGGGTTTACCTCGCTACCTGATAACCGCGACTTCCTGGCCGGCAAGATCGAGTCCGCCGCGCGTGCCTTCGAGGAACGCACCCCGCTGGACGACCGCCTGTACTTCTTCGTGCTCGAGGATGAAGAGAACGGTGAGCTGGCTGGCTGCTGTGCCATCGTCGGGCAGGTGGGGCGTGATGTGCCGTTCTACAACTATCGGCTCGGCACCCTGGCGCACTCTTCGGTGCAGCTCGACCTGCACCGCACCATCGATACCCTGTTCCTGAGTTCGGACCACACCGGCAATGCCGAGGTCTGTTCGCTGTACCTGCGTCCCGAATATCGAAAGAGCCGCAATGGCGCCTTGCTGTCCAAGGCGCGCTGGCTATTCATGGCCCAGTTCCGCGATCGCTTCCCCGACAAGGTGCTGGCCGAGATGCGCGGGGTGTTCGACGAGAACGGCGTCAGCCCCTTCTGGGAGTGCCTGGGCAGCCATTTCTTTCCCATGGATTTCAACGAGGCGGACCGCCTCACCGGGTTGGGCCAGAAGAGCTTCATCGGCGAGCTGATGCCCAAGTTCCCGATTTACACCACCTTCCTCACCGAGGAGGCAAGGGCCTGTATCGGCCAAGTGCACGAGCAGACGCGCCCGGCGCTGGAGATGCTCAAGAAAGAGGGGCTGCGCTGGGAAGGCTATGTCGACATCTTCGATGGTGGTCCCACCGTGGAAGCCTATATCGACGATGTACGCGCAGTGCGCAACTCGCGGCTGTGCAAGGTCGAGGTGACCACCGGCGCCGAGCAGGCGGAACGCCCCAGCTGGCTGGTGGCGACCACCGACATGCTTGGTTTTCGTGCCATCTGGCTTGGTCGTGGCCCTGACGAAAACGATGTGATCACCCTGACAGAGGAGGAGGCGCGGCGGCTGGAGGTTGCTGCCGGTGATTCCCTCCGTATCTTGGAAACATAGGCGAAAAGCCCCGCTTTTCGAACCAGAGCTCGGTGCTTATGCGCTGAATGCTGAATGGGAGACACGTTATGCACGCCAAGCAACAACTACTGATCGGTGGCGCCTGGGTCGATGGCGAGGCGGAATCTTTCGCCAAGACCGACCCGGTGTCCGGCGAATCGCTATGGCAGGCTGCCGCCGCCAGTCCGCAACAGGTCGAAGCCGCGGTCGCCGCGGCTCGCGAGGCCTTTCCGGCCTGGGCACGCACACCGTTTGACAAGCGCCAGGCATTGGTGGAGCGATTCCGCGAGGTGTTGGAATCCCACCGCGAGGATCTGGCCACTGCCATCGCCCATGAAACCGGCAAGCCGCTATGGGAAGCGCGCACCGAAGTGGGGGCGATGATCGGCAAGGTGGCGATCTCGATTCGTGCTTACCATGAGCGTACCGGAGAACGCGAACGCGACGTCGGCGAGGCACGTGCCGTGTTACGCCATCGCCCGCATGGCGTGATGGCGGTATTCGGCCCCTATAACTTCCCGGGGCATCTCCCCAATGGCCACATGGTACCGGCATTGCTGGCTGGCAATACCGTGGTCTTCAAGCCTAGCGAGCAGACCCCGTTGACCGCCGACCTGACCCTGCAGTGCTGGCGCGAGGCCGGTCTCCCCGCTGGTGTGATCAACCTGGTGCAGGGCGCGGCGCAGGTGGGGCAGGCACTGGCCGGCGCCCAGGATATCGACGGTTTGCTGTTCACTGGCAGCGCCAAGGTCGGCGGCATCCTGCACCAACAGCTCGCCGGTCAGTTCGACAAGATCCTGGCGCTGGAGATGGGCGGCAACAATCCGCTGGTGGTCAAGGACGTGCCCGACGAGAATGCCACGGTCCTGACCATCCTGCAGTCGGCGTTTCTTTCCGGCGGCCAGCGCTGTACCTGCGCCCGGCGCCTGATGGTGCCCGAGGGTCAGGTTGGCGATCGTCTGATCGAGGCACTGGTGACAGCCATCGACAAACTGCGCGTGGCCGCTCAGTTCGACGAGCCTGCCCCGTTCTATGGCGGGTTGGTGAGTCCTCAAGCAGCTGATGGCCTGCTCAAGGCCCAGGACGACCTCGAGACACAGGGTGGCATCGTGCTTTCGCGCATGCGACGGCTGAAGGACGGGACCAGCCTGCTGTCGCCGGCGCTGATCGATGTCACAGGGTTGCAGGTTCCCGACGAGGAACATTTCGGCCCACTGCTCAAGGTGTACCGTTATCGTGACTGGGACGAGGCGATCGAGCTCGCCAACGATACCCGTTACGGCCTGTCCGCCGGCATGATCGGTGGAGAGCGCACCGACTGGGACGACTTCCTGCTGCGCATTCGTGCCGGCATCGTCAACTGGAACCGGCAGACTACCGGTGCTTCCGGGGATGCACCGTTCGGCGGGGTAGGCGACAGCGGCAATCATCGTCCCAGCGCCTATTACGCCGCTGACTATTGCGCCTATCCGGTGGCCTCCATGGAGACTGAGATCTTGGTGCTGCCTGATAACCTGCCGCCGGGGGTGACGCTGTGACTCAAGCGATGAATGTGCGTGAGGTCAATTTCGACGGCTTGGTGGGCCCAACCCACAACTATTCCGGATTGGCGCATGGCAACGTGGCCTCGATGAGCCATGAGGGCCTGATTTCCAACCCGAAGGAAGGGGCACTGCAGGGCCTGGCCAAGATGAAGTCGCTGCTCGATGCCGGCTTTGTCCAAGGCGTGTTGCCACCCCAGCAGCGTCCAGATCTCGGTGCCTTGCGGGCATTGGGCTTCACGGGAAGCGCGAAACAAGTGCTCGAGCGTGCCGCCCGGGAGGCACCGCAGATCCTGCGCGCGGTTTGTTCAGCGTCGAGTATGTGGACGGCCAACGCCGGCACCGTGACGCCGAGCGTCGACGCACCGGACGGCCGGGTGCACTTCACGCCGGCCAACCTGCAGTCGAGCTTCCATCGTTACCTGGAGCCGGAAACCACCGGCAGGGTCCTGGCGGCGATCTTCCGCGATGAGGCGCGCTTCGCCCACCATCCGGCACTGCCGGCCACCCCGGCGTTCTCCGACGAAGGCGCGGCCAACCACACGCGGCTGTGCGCCGACCATGGTGAGCCCGGCGCACACCTGTTCGTTTATGGCCGCCAGGCCTTTGGCGGCGAGGTCGAGCCGAAGCGATACCCGGCCCGCCAGACGCTCGAGGCGAGTCAGGCGATTGCCCGCCAGCACGGCTTGAGTCCAGCGCAGACGGTGTTCGCTCAGCAGCATCCGGACGCCATCGATGCCGGCGTGTTCCACAACGATGTGATCGCAGTGGGCAACGGCCCGGTGCTGCTCTATCACGAGATGGCTTTCCTCGACGAACAGAAGACGCTCGACGAACTGCGCAAGAAGATGGCAACGCCACTGATTCCGGTGCGGGTGCCGATCGAGGCGGTGAGTCTCGACGATGCCGTGGCGTCCTATCTGTTCAACTCGCAACTGCTTTCCAAGCCCGACGGCTCCATGACCCTGGTGGTGCCCGGCGAGTGCGAGGAGAACGAGGACGTCTGGCGCACCATCCAGGATCTGCTACTGGCCGGCCCTAACCCGATCAACGAGGTGCTGGTCAAGGACGTCAAGCAGAGCATGCGCAATGGCGGTGGCCCCGCCTGCCTGCGCCTGCGGGTGGCGCTCAGTGCAGCCGAGCGTGATGCGCTCTCCGGCCGGGTACTGCTCGACGACGCGCTGTATGGCGAACTCACCGCCTGGGTCGAGCGTCACTATCGCGACCGCCTGGCGCCGGAAGACCTTGCCGATCCCCAACTCGCCGAGGAAACACTCACCGCGCTGGACGAGCTGACCCGCATCCTGGGAATCGGCTCGGTGTACCCGTTCCAGTTGGGGTGAGGCAGCCACCCACTAGTACCACGCGTCGGCCCGCCAGGATGGCGGGCCGACGCGTTTCTATTTACCGTATGCATTCACGGCGATGGACGCTATCGGGAGTAATCAGAGGATGGAAAATATATCGATCGTACGCTTGAGTGCCGACTCGCCTCACGCGACGACCGTGGCAGGGTGGACCTACGCCGAGTGGGGGTATCTACATCCCGAAGAATCGGCTGAGGCGTATTGCGAGGCTTTCGTCGCTCAGTGCGGCGAAGGTGGCGTGCCCTCGGTATTCGTGGCCATGCATGGCGAGGCCCCGGTGGGGACGGCGAGTCTGGTGGTCGACGACATGAGTGTGCGCCCTGAACTGACCCCCTGGCTGGCCTCGGTGTTTGTACTGCCCGCGTGGCGAGGACGAGGAATCGCTTCACGCCTCGTGCAGCGAGTCGAACACGAGGCGCGGGAGTGGGGCATCGAGCGTTGCTACCTGTTCACGCCGGACCAGCAGGCGCTCTATCGTCGACTCGGTTGGCGGGATCACGAGTCGCTGAGCTATCGCGGCGAAGAGGTGACCATCATGACTCGTGCCTTGACCATCGGTCCGGCCTGAGCGGCCGGGCCATGGCTCAGCTCCCCGAGGCTGCTGCGCCGACGACCCCGCCACGTAGACCGTCGCGCTTGAGATGCTGCGACACCACGTCTTCCGGTGAGCCGGCCATCTCGCGGAACATACCCATAGAGCCGAGCAGGGCGGAGGATTCGTAGGGTACGAAGATTCGCTCGCCATCCTGGGCCATGGTCGGCAGGGCTTTGATGTAGCTCTGGCCCAGCAGGTAGCCGACCACGGTGCGCTTGTTCTCCTCGCTGTCGCCGATGGCATTCAGTACCAGCTTGATCGATTCCTGCTCGCCCTGGGCGCGCAGAATGGCGGATTCCTTGTCGCCCTGGGCGTTGAGGATCGCCGACTCGCGCTGGCCTTGGGCCTTGGCGATGGCGGCGGCCTTCTCGCCCTCGGCCTCGGTCACCGTGGCGCGGCGCTTGCGCTCGGCGGCCATCTGCAACCGCATGGCGGTTTCCACTTCCTCAGGCATGGCGATGTCCTGTACCTCGACCCGCGAGATCTTGACGCCCCACTTGGAGGCGGGCTCCTCCATGGCGGCCTGGATCTCGTTGTTGACCTCGGCGCGCGACTCGAACAGCTTGTCGAGCTCCATCTTGCCGACCACCGAGCGCAGGGTGGTCTTGGCCAGTACCTCCACCGCCTGACTCATGTTCTCGACTTCGTAGACGGCACGCCTGGGATCGATGATCTGATAATAGAGAGCACCGTTGATCGTCACGGTGACGTTGTCGGTGGTCACCACCGGTTGTCCTGGAAAATCCATCACCGTCTCGCGACGGTCGATACGAGTTTCGTCGCTGGTGAGCGGATGGAATTCCTCGCCCAGCTTCTTGTAACGAATCATGCTGATGGCTCGCGGCTGTTCGATGAACGGGATGATGATGTTGATGCCACTCTCCAGCACCCGGCTGAATGAGCCGAGCCGCTCGATCACCATCACTTCCGACTGGCGCACGATCACCAGCCCCTTGACGATGATCACGATACCGAGAACGACGATGATCAGGGCGAGGATCAGGCCCGGGCTGACGGGAAGTTCCATGTTCAGTGCTCCTTATGCGAATGCGATGTCAGCGTGACGATGGCGGTGGTGCTATCGAAGGCCGTGACGATGACCGATATCGCGGTCACGGGCAAGATGCGTACGACTCAGCCATCGCCTCCATGGCTCGTACAACCTGCTTGCGGTCCATCTCGCCCAGCGGTAGTTGCACCAGGGCGGTGATGCGTCGATGCAGTTCTTCGAAGCAGGCGGCAAAGGCCGCGCGGATCTGCTCCTCGCTGCCGGTGGCGGCGGCGGGATCGGGCAATCCCCAGTGTACCCTTGCCGGATTGCCGGAAAAGTGTGGACAACTTTCCGTGGCGGCGTTGTTGCACACGATGATCACGATATCCAGGCTCGGTGCTCGCGGTCCGGCAAACGCGTCCCAGCTTTTACTGTGCACCAGCGCCGCGTCCTCGAGTCGGGCGATCTGTTCCAGGGCATAGGGATTGACTCGACCCGTGGGCCGGCTGCCCGCACTGTGGGCGTGAATCCATGGCCCCGCGCAATGATTGAACAGGGCCTCGGCCATGATGCTGCGGGCGGAGTTGCCGGTACACAACACCAGCACTTCGAGAGGCTTGATGATCTGCCCCGATGCGTCAGTGGGTGCCTGGGTTAGCAGCATGAGGCACTCTCCTGGGTGGCTGTTGGTGCCAGATCGAAGGGCAGCCCGCCGCCACAACCTTCGAACAGGCCGTAGTGACGACTGAAGTCGCCGAGGAAATCGAAATGAGCGGCCAAACGGCTCTCCTGAAGCATGCGCCAAGTATTGCCGCATACCGGGAACACGCGCCCGGTTTCAATCCGGTGGTGCTTGTCCAGTACAAAGACATGCGGACAGTGGGGAATCGTGCCCCGGTAGACCACGGCCTGGCCGTAGTCCTCGCAATCACGTTCCAGGCCGTCGAGGTTGAATAACCGATAAGTGGCCGAGAAAAAGCGCAGATTGCCCAGCTTGGGATGCAATGCCGGGTCGGTAATCGCCAGGGGGCGGTCGGTCACCAGGCGCGGGTCGATAAACCCCTGTCGTTTGGCCAACTGCAGGAAGTCGTTCCAGTAGAGGGCACCTCCCAGACACTCGCCGTAGAGCACCGGATCATCGCGCACCGTCTCGGGTACGCGTCGGTCGGCGTAGACATCGGAAAAATAGAATTCGCCACCGGGCTTGAGCAGGCGTTGCACGCCGGCCAGGACCGCCGCCTTGTCCGGCGACAGATTGACCACGCAGTTGGAGATGATCACATCGAAGCTGTGGGGCTCCAGCCCCAATTGATCCAGCTGCTCGATATAGCCCTTGAGAAAGCGCACATTGTCGTAACCAAAGGCCTCGCGGTGGTACTCCCGGTGGGCTTCGGCCACCGCCAGTTGCTCGTCGGTCATGTCCACGCCGACCACTTCGCCCTCGGGGCCCACCAGTTGCGCCAGGAGGTAGACGTCGCGTCCACTACCGGACCCAAGATCCAGTACCCGGCAGCCGTCCAGCAACTCTGGACATACCAGACCGCAGCCGTAGTAGCGCGACAAGACGTCGGGATGGATGTTCGCCAGCAGCGGCTTGAGCCACTCCGGCATCTGCGAGCTGTCACAGCAGGCCGAGGTCTTCAAGTCCGCCGAGCTTTGCAACTGGCGGCCATAGTAGTCTTGTACGGTGTCGTGCATGGTGTTCTCTTCTGCGCCATGAATGAATGGGTGTGATGGCTCATCCAAGTAAGTCGCGTGAAGGACGGGATGTCTTACAGACCGTCCCGATCCTGGGGCGCTGCCATGTCAATTATAAGTTCTGGACGGCAATGTCACGATGGCGGTGGTGCCATCGAACTCCTGGAAGATGACCTGGGTATCGGCTGGCAGCTCGGTCTCCCCGCTCTCGGCGACGCGCAAGCGGTAGAAATCGCCATTGATCTTGATGCCGCTGGCACCATCGTAATCGCGTTTAAGGGTGCGATGCTCACGGCCCTTCTCTACGCCGGTGCCGGTAGTGCCATATTCCACGCCGCGGGGCGAGAAGTGCGGCCGAATTACCTTGATGGTCAGCGGAACCAGCAGCCCCGAGAAGACGCCCATACCCAGCAGTTGCCAGGCAGGCGTAGCTCCCATGAAAGCCAGCAGGGCAGTCAAGGCAGCGGCGACAGCCAGAGCCAGTAGCACCAGCGCGCCGGAGGTCAGTTCCGCCAGTCCCAGCAACAGGGCAACGGCAAGCCACGTATGGGCCAGGGTCCAGTCCATGCGGTCTCCGTGTCGAAGGAAGGGGTTAGCGCTTGGGCAGCTCGGTCTGTTGGCGAACCTCGCCGTTCTTGTCACGGATGGTGCCGGGACGATACTGGGCGTTGTTGCCATCGGTGTCTTGCGGGACACCCCACACGGTCTCACGACTGCCGTCGGGATAGGTATTGACGGTGCAACCCGTTATCGCGATGGCCAGCAATGCCGAGGCAGATAGCGCAAAGAAAAGACGTTGGGGGTGCGGCATCGATACATTCCTGTCGGCTGAGTCACTTAGCGCGATGATGTCAGGAAAATGCCGCTTTGCCCATGGAGACTCAATGCGACTTGTTGGCTATCGAAGCTTGCTCGCTCTCGCGTGGCGCCTCCGCTGCCTTGGGAGGTGGCAGGAGGGCGGGAAACTCCTCGGCCGTCAGCGTTTCGGAGGGGCGATCAGGAAGTGGGCTGCGCGTAGCGTCCGGAAGTGTCTTCCTCGGCGGCACGTCCGAGTGTGGTGCGAATGCGTTCGACACCCAGCCGCTTGAGGATCTCCCATGGGCCAAGCGCGAAATTCAGTCCCAGGCGCATGGCGGTGTCCATGTCATCGGCACTGGCGATGCCTTCGTCCAGCGCGAAGCGGGCCTCGTTGACCAGCATGGCGGCGACACGCAGCACGATCAGTCCCGGCCGGTCGGCGACTTCGATCAAGCGAACGCCCTGGGCGGCGGCGGCTTCTACCAGCCGCTCGTGAGCAATGGCATCGAGCCCGTGGCTGGCGAAGGCTAGAGTCGCCGACCGATCGTTTGGCCATGGGCGTAGCAGGGTATCGAAGACGATGACGGCTTGGCCTCGCCCAGCGGCAAGTTCGGCGGCAGTGCGTCCATCACTGACCCGGCACCGCTGTGCTAAATCGTCAGGTAGATGCGCGATCACTTCCTCTACCGAGGTGACCCCAGCCGGTGCGAGAGGGAAGGGGTCTTCATCGTGGCCATCGTCGTAGCGGTAAAAGCCCACGCCGCCCTTGCGGCCCAGTTCGTCTGCCGCGACCTTGTCGGCCACCAGCGGCGAGGGCCGGAAGCGGGGGTGGCGGTCGAAAGCCCGCCAGACGGTCTCAGTGGCACGCAAGTTGATATCGAGGCCCACCAAGTCGATCAGCTCGAACGGGCCGAGCGGAAAGCCACCGCCACTCTTCAGGCAGGCGTCGATGGTGGCCACCGAGGCGGCCCCGTGTTCCAGCAGCCACAGCGCCTCACCATAGAAGGGCCGCGCGCAGCGGTTGACGATGAAGCCGGGACTGTCGCTGACAGCGACGGGTGTCTTGCCCAAAGAGCGGGCGAAGTCGTGCAGCGTCTGCAGCGTGGTCTTTGTCGTGGCATCAGTGCTGACGACCTCGACCAGTTTCATCGCAGTGGGTGGGTTGAAGAAATGCAGGCCGGCAAAGCGCTGAGGGGTATGCAACTCGGCGGCGATCTCGCCGACCGATAGTGAGGAGGTGTTGGTACACAGCAGGACATCGGCGCGGCACAGCCCTTCCAGTTCGGCGAACAGGGTGCGCTTGATGGCGATATTCTCGACGATCGCCTCCACCACCAGGTCGGCCTCGGCAAGTTCCACGAGCGAGTTGGCCACGCTCACGCGGGCAAGTGCCGCGTCGGCGTCCTCGGGCGTCATTCGCCCCTTGGTGACCCGTTTGTCCAGCGCCTGAACGATCCGCTGTCGCGTCTTCTCGGCGGCGCCGTCCTGCACATCGTAAAGCCAGGTGGTGTAACCATACTGGGCACAGAGCTGGGTGATGCCTTGACCCATGGTGCCGGCACCGATGATGGCAATGTTGGCGATCGGCATGATCATTTTCCGCTGAAAGAGGGTGGGCGCTTGTCACGGAAGGCGGCGATGCCCTCCGCCTTGTCGTCGGTGGAGAGCAGTAACTCGAAGGAGCGTCGCCCCAGTTCGAAGGCAGCCTGCTGCGAGGTTTCGGTGACCGCCAGCACCGCCTGCTTGGCGAGGCGCTGGGCCAGCGGCGGCCCCTCTGCGAGCCGCTCCGCGGTGGCCAATGCCGTGTCCAGGGCTTCGCCGTGGCCACAGCATTGCGAGGCCAGTCCCCAGTCGTAGGCCTGGCCACCACTTATCCGTTCGCCAGTGAGTACCAGGTGCATGGTACGCGCCTTGCCCAGGGTGATGGCCAGGCGCTGCAGGCCGCCGGCGCCGGGAATCAACCCCAATCGAATCTCTGGTTGCCCGAGTTGGGCATCATTGGCGACCACCAGCAGATCGGCGCACAGCGCCAGCTCACAGCCACCGCCCAGGCAGTAGCCCTCCACGGCAGCGATCAAGGGTTTGGGGAAGCGCTGTATGCGTTGCCAGTGGCCTAGGCGAGGGTCGCCTGGGCCGTCGCTGGCGGATCGTTCGGCTAACTCATCGATATCGGCCCCCGCAGCGAAGTGACTATCCGCACCGTGGACCACCACGCAGCGTACCGTCTCGTCTTGCGCCGCTCGGTCGAGGGCACTGGCCAGCGCCCCGAGCAAGTCGGTGTTGAGTGCGTTGCGCACCGTGGGCCGGTTGAGGGTAAGACGAACCACCCCTGCATCGTGTCGGCTTTCGAGTAGATCGGTCATGAGGCACCTCGGTGCCGGGTTGATTGAGGAGGTATATGTCTTGAGCGTATTGTGCAACGTCAAATACTTCAAGCTTGAAATTTTAAGCTTGAAGTATTTTTGGAGAACGTCTAGCTTGATTCATAATGCAACCCAACGAGTGATTCGTGATGAGGATAGCTTGTCTCGGCGGGGGCCCGGCAGGTCTCTACTTCGCCATCAGCATGAAACGACGTGACCCGTCTCATGAGATCGTGGTGGTCGAGCGTAACCGCCCGGATGACACCTTCGGCTGGGGCGTGGTGCTCTCCGACGAAACGCTCGACAACCTGGCACGCAACGATGCCGCTAGTGCCGAGCGCATTCGTGAGCACTTCGCTTACTGGGACGACATCGTGGTGATCCACCAGGGCGTCAAGACGGTTTCCACCGGCCACGGCTTCTGCGGCATCGGGCGCCGACGGTTGCTGATCCTGCTGCAGCAGCGCGCTCGTGAACTGGGCGTGGAGCTGCGCTTCGAGACACCCATCGAATCCGACGACATCGAAACCTATCGCCGTGAATTCGATCTGGTGATCGCTGCCGATGGGATCAATTCGAAGACTCGTGAACGCTATCGGGAGCACTTCAAGCCTGATATCGACACACGCGCCTGCAAGTTCGTGTGGCTCGGCACCCATCAGACCTTCAATGACGCCTTCACCTTCATCTTCGAGCGCACCGAACACGGCTGGGTATGGGCACATGCTTATCAGTTCGATGCCGATACCGCGACCTTCATCGTCGAGTGCAGCGAGGCAACCTGGTGCAAGTTCGGCTTCGGTGAGATGACCCAGCAGGAATCGATTGCCGTTTGCGAGCGGATCTTCGCCCGCCACCTCGATGGTCACTCACTGATGAGCAATGCCCGGCATATTCGTGGTTCGGCGTGGATCAACTTCCCGCGCGTGCTGTGCGAGCGCTGGAGCTATAAGAATGTGGTGCTGATGGGCGATGCTGCCGCCACTGCGCATTTCTCGATCGGCTCCGGCACCAAGCTGGCACTGGAGAGCGCCATCGCCCTAGCCGATTACCTGCACAGCGAGCCGAGCATGGAGGATGCCTTCGCCCGTTACGAAGAGGAACGGCGCCTGGAGGTATTGCGCCTGCAGTCGGCGGCACGCAACTCCACTGAATGGTTTGAGCAGGTCGAGCGCTACCTGCATCTCGACCCGGTGCAATTCAACTACTCGCTGCTGACGCGTTCGCAGCGCATCAGTCACGAGAACCTGCGCCTGCGCGACCCTGAGTGGCTGGCCAGTGCCGAGTGCTGGTTCCAGGAACAGGCCGGCAATCCCGGAAGCAACCGTGCCCCGATGTTCGCGCCCTTCGAACTGCGTGGCCTAAAGCTGCTCAACCGCGTGGTGGTTTCGCCGATGGCGCAGTACAAGGCCGTCGACGGTTGTCCCACCGACTGGCACTTCGTGCACTACGCCGAACGCGCCAAGGGCGGTGCCGGGCTGGTCTACATCGAGATGACCTGTGTCAGCCCCGAAGGGCGTATCACTCCGGGTTGCACTGGCTTCTACGCTCCCGAACACGAAGCCGCCTGGAAGCGGTTGTGTGACTTCGTGCACGCCGAAACGCCGGCCAAGCTGTGCGCACAGATCGGCCACTCGGGGCCGAAGGGTTCCACTCAGCTCGGCTGGGAGGAGATGGATGCGCCACTGCCGGACGGCAACTGGCCGGTAATGGCCGCCTCCGAGGTGCCCTGGTCACTACGCAACCAGGTACCCAAGGCCATGGACCGCGACGACATGGACCGCGTCCGTGAACAGTTCGTCGCTGCGGCCCGGATGGCGGATCGTGCCGACTTCGACATGCTCGAGATCCACGCCGCCCACGGTTACCTGCTGTCGTCGTTTATCTCGCCGCTGACCAACCGTCGCGACGACGAGTACGGCGGCTCGCTGGACAACCGCATGCGCTATCCGCTGGAGGTGTTCCACGCCGTGCGCGAAGCATGGCCCGACGACAAGCCGATCTCGATGCGTATCTCGGCCAATGACTGGGTCGGCGAGGAAGGCGTGACACCGGCGGAGGCAGTGGAGATCGCCCGGCGTCTCAAGGCGGCTGGCGTCGACATCTGCGATGTTTCGGCGGGGCAGACCTCGACCCGCGCGCAGCCGGTGTACGGACGCATGTTCCAGACGCCGTTCTCCGACCGCATTCGTAACGAGACCGGCATGGCGACCATTGCGGTGGGCAATATCTACGACGTCGACCACGTCAACTCGATCCTGATGGCCGGGCGTGCCGATCTGGTGTGCCTGGCGCGCCCGCACCTGGCCGACCCCTACTGGACCCTGCATGCCGCTGTGCGTCTGGGCGATCGCGAAGTGACCTGGCCGAAACCCTATCTCGCTGGCCGCGACCAGCTCTACCGGCTGGCCGAACGCAACGAAGGATTGATTTGAGATGGCTACCCTGCACGACAAACGCGTCTTGATCACCGGTGGCGGTTCCGGTATCGGCGCCGACATGGCGCTGGGCTTCGCCAAGGCCGGCGCCCGGGTGACCATCGTCGGACGCCGCCGGCAGGCGTTGGAACATGTGGCCGAGCATCACGCCAACATCGATTCTCAGGTGGCCGATGTCACCGACGAGACCGCCATGCTGGCCCTCTTCGAGGCCATGGGCGAACTCGACGTGGTGGTCGCCAACGCTGGCGCTGCCGAGAGCGTGGCCCTGGAGAAGAGCGACCTGGCGCATTGGCAGCGGATGCTCGACGTCAATCTCACCGGGGTCTACCTGACGCTGCGCGAGGGACTGAAGCATTTGCGCCCCGGCGGACGCTTGTTGGCGGTAGCCTCCACCGCCGGGCTCAAGGGCTATGCCTATGTCGGCGCCTACTGCGCCGCCAAGCACGGCGTGGTCGGCCTGGTTCGGGCGCTGGCCCAGGAGACCGCCCAACGCGGCATCACCGTCAATGCGTTGTGTCCTGGCTTCACCGAGACGCCTCTGCTCGAGGCCAGCATCGACAGCATCGTCGACAAGACCGGTCGCACCGCCGAGCAGGCGCGGGCGCACTTCACCCGCGCCAACCCCACCGGGCGATTGGTGCAGCCCGCCGATGTCACCGCCACTGCACTGTGGCTGTGTGGCCCCGGCAGCGATGCCATTACCGGCCAGGCGATTTCGATATCGGGAGGCGAGATTTGATGGGAGTCGAGGAGAAAGCCCAGGCCATGAGCCCGCAAACCACCAGCAAGGAACGCCTGCGCCTGTGGCTGCGTATGTTGCGGGTGACGCGCCAGGTCGAGGCCGAACTGCGCGAGAAGCTGCGCGTGCAGTTCGACTCCACCTTGCCGCGCTTCGACGTGCTGGCTGCGCTGTACCGACATGCCGAGGGCCTGAAGATGAATGAATTGTCGCGCCAGTTGATGGTCTCCAACGGCAATGTCACCGGCATCGTCAACCGGCTGGTGGAGGATGGCTACATTGACCGTATTGCCATCGAGGGCGACCGCCGCGCCACCCGTGTGTGCCTGACCGAGCTTGGCCGCGCCGCCTTCGCCGAGATGGCCGAAGCCCATGAAGCCTGGGTCAGCGAACTGTTCGACGGCGTCACCGAGAAAGACGCCCACCACATGGGCGAGCTGCTGCACCGCCTGCCCGCCGAACCGGGAGCCGAACGATGAACATGGCAAGCCACACTCCCAAGCATTTCCTGTGGCGCATGGAGGGCGAGGTCGCCGTCATTCAACTCGCCCGTCCCGAGCGCAAGAATCCACTGACCTTCGACAGCTACGCCGAACTGCGCGACACCTTCCGCGACTTGGCTTATGCCGACGACGTCAAGGCGGTGGTGTTTGCCGCCAATGGCGGCAACTTCAGTTCCGGCGGCGACGTGCACGACATCATCGGCCCGCTGCTGGAGCGCGACATGAAAGGTCTACTCGCCTTCACGCGCATGACCGGCGACCTGGTCAAGGCAATGCTCAACTGCCAGAAACCGGTGATCGCCGCTGTCGATGGGGTGTGCGTGGGTGCGGGGGCGATCATCGCCATGGCTTCCGACATTCGTTTCGCCACGCCGGAAGCCAAGACCGCTTTCCTGTTCACCCGGGTGGGGCTGGCCGGCTGCGACATGGGCGCCTGTGCGATTCTGCCGCGCATCATCGGCCAGGGGCGCGCCGCCGACCTGCTCTACAGCGGACGCAGCATGAGCGCCGAGGAGGGGCTCGCCTGGGGCTTCTACAACCGCGTGATCGAAGCCGGGAAGCTTGAGCCCGAAGCCATCGCCTATGCCCAGCGGTTGTGCCAGGGGCCGACCTTCGCCCACGGCATCACCAAGACCCAGTTGAACCAGGAGTGGTCGATGAGCCTGGAGCAGGCCCTGGAGGCCGAGGCCCAGGCCCAGGCGATCTGCATGCAGACCAAGGATTTCGAGCGCGCCTACCGGGCGTTCGTGGCCAAGCTAAAACCCGAGTTCGGAGGCGACTGATGAGCGATCGCAGCTTCCTGCAGTGGCCCTTCTTCGAGGCGTCGCATCGCGAGTTGTCCGAACGTGTCGAGGCCTGGTGTGCCGCACACCTGCCAGTGTCCCATGCCGAGGTGGACGACGCCTGCATTGGCCTGGTGCGCGCCCTCGGTCAGGCCGGCTTCCTGCGCTACACCGGCGGCGCGGCCATCGACGTGCGTTCACTGTGCCTGTTGCGCGAGACTCTGGCGCGCCATGACGGCCTGGCCGACTTCGCCTTCGCCATGCAGGGGCTGGGCACCGGAGCCATCAGCCTGTTCGGCAGCGACGAACAAAAACGCTGGCTCGACAGAACACGCAGCGGCCAGGCGTTGGCGGCCTTCGCCTTGACCGAACCGCGTTCCGGTTCGGATGTCGCGCGGATCGAGACCAGCGCCACCAGCGACGGCGATCACTACGTGCTCAACGGCGAGAAGACCTGGATCTCCAACGGCGGTATTGCCGATCTCTACACCGTGTTCGCGCGCACCGGCGAGGCGCCCGGGGCCAAGGGGCTGTCGGCGTTTCTGGTACCGGCTGATACGCCGGGGCTGGAAATTCGCGAACGCCTGGAAACCATCTCGCCCCACCCACTGGCGCGGTTGGGCTTCAACGACCTGCGCTTGCCACGCGAGAACCTGATCGGTGAGGCCGGGCAGGGCTTCAAGATCGCCATGTCGGTGCTCGATGTGTTCCGTTCCACAGTGGGGGCGGCGGCGCTAGGCTTTGCGCGCCGTGCGCTCGACGAGTCGCTGGCCCGCTGTCGCGAGCGCGAACTGTTCGGCGGTCCGCTCGCCGACCTGCAATTGGTGCAGGGGCACCTCGCCGACATGGCGCTGGACGTGGATGCTGCCGCGTTGCTGGTGTATCGCGCCGCCTGGACCAAGGACCAGGGCGCTGCTCGGGTCACTCGCGAAGCCGCCATGGCCAAGCTCTACGCCACCGACCATGCCCAGCAGGTGATCGACAAGGCAGTGCAGTTGCATGGCGGCGATGGAGTCCGCAAGGGGCATATCGTCGAGAGCCTGTATCGCGAGATTCGTGCGCTGCGCATCTACGAGGGCGCCTCCGAGGTACAGAAGGTAATTATCGCGCGCAGCGCCCTGGGAAACACATGAATAAATGTCTGTGCAGCTCAATCGCCGACAACAACAACGTCTCTGACGATGGAGGCCCACGATGTTGGGAAAAACGGCCCACCTCGATACCTTCACCCGGGATCACCTGCCGCCTCGTGACCAATGGCCCGAGTTGAGGCTGGAGGGGTTCGACTACCCGCCGCAACTCAATGCCGCCGTCGAGCTCAGCGACAGGCTGGTCGAGCAAGGCTTCGGCGAGCGCGTCGCGTTGATCGGCAACGACCGGCAACGTACCTACCGTGAACTGACGGAATGGACTAACCAACTGGCCCATGCGCTGGTCGAGGATTACGGCGTGAAGCCGGGGAACCGGGTGCTGATCCGCTCGGCCAACAACCCGGCGATGGTCGCTTGCTGGCTGGCGGCCACCAAGGTTGGTGCGGTTGCGGTCAATACCATGCCGATGCTGCGTGCCGGAGAATTGACCAAGATCGTCGACAAGGCCGAGATCAGCCACGCGCTCTGCGATACCCGGCTGCTCGATGAACTGATGGCCTGCGCCGAGACCAGTAGCTACCTGACTCAGGTGATCGGCTTCGATGGCACCGCCAACCACGACGCCGACCTCGACCGCGCCGCCCTGCACAAGCCGGCGACGTTCACCGCCGTCGATACCGCCCAGGACGACGTTGCACTGCTGGCCTTCACCTCCGGCACCACCGGTCAGCCCAAGGCCACCATGCACTTTCACCGCGACCTCCTGATCATTGCCGATGGCTATGCCCGCGAGATCCTGCAGGTCACGCCGGACGATATCTTCGTCGGCTCGCCGCCACTGGCCTTCACTTTCGGCCTGGGTGGCCTGGCGATTTTCCCGCTGCGTTTCGGTGCCACCGCGACGCTGCTGGAGAAGGCCTCGCCAGCCAACATGATCGACATCATCGAGACCTATCGCGCCACCGTTTCGTTTACGGCGCCCACGGCCTACCGTGGTATGTTGAAGGCGATGGACGAAGGCGCCGATCTGTCGAGCCTGCGTGTCGCGGTCTCCGCCGGCGAAACCTTGCCGGCCCCGGTCTATGAGGAATGGAGGCAGAAAACCGGCAAGCTCATGCTCGACGGCATCGGCTCCACCGAGATGCTGCATATCTTCATTTCCAACAGGCTCGACGATGCCAAACCGGGATGCACCGGCAAGCCGGTGGGGGGCTACGAGGCAAGGGTCGTCGACCTGGAGATGCAGGAAGTGCCGGTGGGTCAAGTCGGCAGGTTGGCAGTGCGGGGGCCTACCGGTTGCCGCTATCTGGCCGACGACCGTCAGCGCCAATACGTGCGCGATGGTTGGAACCTCACCGGAGACAGCTTCGTTCAGGACGCGCAGGGATACTTTCACTTCGCCGCGCGTAGCGACGATATGATTGTCTCCGCGGGTTACAACATCGCCGGCCCGGAGGTGGAAGCGGCGCTGCTGGCGCATGACGAGGTGCTGGAATGCGCAGTGGTCGGCGCGCCCGACGAGGAGCGTGGCCAGATCGTCGAGGCGTTCGTCGTGCTGGCGCCGGGCATCGTGGGCGATGAGGCGTGTGCCCAGCGTCTGCAGGACTTCGTCAAGCAGACCTTGGCACCCTACAAGTATCCGCGCTCGGTGCGTTTCATCGACGAGCTGCCCAAGACGGCAACCGGCAAGATCCAGCGCTTCCGCCTCAAGCAGGCGTACCATCCCGCTGCCACCGGTGGCCAGGCATGATGCCAACCACGACGAGATAACGTGACAACAACACCTGTACTCAAGGGGATCTCACCATGAAGAAACTGACAGCCGTTGGCCTCGGCCTGCTGATGTCGACTGGTCTGGCGTCGTTCCAGGCCCAGGCCGACGAGGTCAAGATCGGCATGATCACCACGCTCTCGGGAGGTGGGTCGCACTTGGGCGTGGATATCCGCGACGGCTTCCAGCTCGCCCTTGAGCAGTCCGGTCGCGACGACATCGAGCTGCTGATCAAGGACGATGCCCGCAAGCCCGATGTGGCCAAGAACCTGGCCGATGAGTTCATCCAGCGCGATAAGGTCGATATCCTCACCGGCATCGTGTGGTCCAACCTGGCCATGGCGGTGGTCCCTTCCGTGGTACGCCAGGGGGTATTCTATCTTTCGCCCAATGCCGGACCATCGGACCTGGCGGGGCGCCTTTGCCATGAGAATTACTTCAACGTCGCCTGGCAGAACAATAACCTGCATGAGGCCATGGGTGCCTACATGCAGCAGCAAGGGCTCAAGAAGCCGTTCATCCTGGCGCCCAATTATCCTGCCGGAACGGACGCACTGGAGGGCTTCAAGAGTCGCTATCATGGTGGCGAGTTGGCCGGCGAGATCTATACCCAGCTCGGACAGACTGACTACGCCGCCGAAATCGCCCAGATTCGTGCCAGCGATGCCGACAGCGTGTTCTTCTTCCTGCCAGGTGGCATGGGTATCGCCTTCACCAAGCAGTTCCACGGCTCAGGTGTCGAGCTGCCGCTGTTCGGGCCGGCCTTCTCCTTCGACGAAATCATCCTCGGCGCGGTGGGCGAGGCGGCGATCGGTGTGGTGAATACCTCCCAGTGGGCCTACGACCTCGACAACCCCACCAACCAAGCTTTCGTCGAGAGCTTCCGTGAAGCCTATGGCCGCACGCCGACGCTGTATGCCTCGCAGGGCTTCGACACCGCCAACCTGATTCTCAGCGCGTTGGAGACGGCGCATCCGGATGATGCGGATGCCTTCCGCGAAGCGTTGCGCGCCGCCGACTTCGAGTCCACACGTGGCGAATTCCGCTTCGGCAAGAACCATCACCCGATTCAGGACATTTATGTCCGTACCGTGGTTGCCGGCGACAACGGCCAGCCGACCAATCGACTGGTGGGCGTGGCCGTCGAGGACATGCAGGATGTCTTCGTCGATGAATGCCGAATGTAAAGCCAACTGACCGTACGGGCCGGCCATGCAGCCCGTACGGTGTTCTCACCTCGTCTGACTCAGGGACGCCATCGTGACCCTATCCCTGCTATTCGAACAACTCCTCAATGGCCTGCAGCTCGGCACCATGCTGTTTCTGATGGCCAGCGGCCTGACCCTGGTGTTCGGCGTGATGGGCCTGATCAATCTCGCCCATGGCTCCTTCTACATGGTCGGGGCTTTCGTGACCGCCTGGACCGCGGGCACCACTGGCTCGTTCTGGGTCGGCCTGGGGGCCGGTATCCTGGCCGCCGCCGCAGTCGGTGCCGTGGTCGAATTGCTGGTGATCCGCCGCCTCTATCATCGCCAACATCTCGATCAGGTGCTGGCGACCTTCGCCTTGATCCTGATCTTCTCCGAAGGCACGCGCTGGCTGTTCGGCTCCTCTCCCTTGTGGCTCAACGTGCCCGAGGCCCTTTCGGGGGCCGTGGCCCTACCTGGCGGTTCGCGCTACCCGGTGTTCCGGTTGGTGATCATCGCTGTGGGCGTGCTGGTGGCGGTGGCGCTGTTCCTGCTGATTTCCCGCACTCGCTTGGGCATGCGCATCCGCGCCGGTGAGAGCGACCGGGAGATGATCGGGGCACTGGGTATCGATATCGCCAAGCTCTATACGCTGGTGTTCGCCCTGGGGGCGGCACTGGCGGGGCTGGCCGGGTCGATGATCGGCGCCTTGCAGTCGGTGCAGGTGGGCATGGGTGAACCGGTGCTGATCCTGGCCTTCGTGGTGATCGTGATCGGTGGCATCGGCTCGATCAAGGGGGCGCTGATCGGCTCGCTGCTGGTCGGCCTCGTCGATACCCTGGGCCGGGTGTTCCTGCCGTCGCTGTTCAAGCTGTTCATGACGCCGGCCGAGGCCTCCGGGGTCGGGGCGGCACTGGCCTCGATGCTGATCTACGTGCTGATGGCCATCATCCTGGCGTTCAAACCGAAAGGGCTGTTTGCTGCCAATGACTAGATTACACAAAGGCGCGCTGGACAAGACGCCGGGCGCGACACCGGTGCCGATGCCGCGCATTCAGCGTGAAACCTGGGTCAACTGGGCGCTGCTCGGCTTGCTGCTGCTGGCACCAATGATCGCCAATGCCCTGGGCGAGGTCTACTACGTCAACCTGGCGACCCGCATTGCCATCGTCACCATGGCCGCGGTGGGGCTCAATCTGGCGATCGGCTATGGTGGCATGATCAGCTTCGGCCACGCCGCCTTCTTCGGGTTGGGTGGCTATGTCGCCGGCATCAGCGCTTTCCACGCCTTCGACATGACACCAGTGCTGAGCTGGCCCATCACCATGCCGGGTACCGACAACCTGCTGGTGATCTGGCTGGTGGCGATGCTGTCATGTGCCGTACTGGCGCTGGTGATCGGGGCGATTTCGCTGCGCACATCCGGGGTGTACTTCATCATGATCACCCTGGCGTTCGCCCAGATGATCTATTACTTCGCCGTCTCCTGGCCGACCTATGGTGGCGAGGACGGGTTGCCGATCTATCTGCGCAACCAGTTTCCCGGGCTCGATACCAACGATCCGCTGACCTTCTTCCTGATCTGCTTCGCGGCGCTGGTGCTGGCACTGGCGATCACCGCGCGCCTGATGCAGTCGCGGTTCGGTGCGGCGCTGACCATGGCACGACTCAACGAGACGCGCCTGGCCACCGCTGGGATAGCGCCTTACCCCATCCGCCTGGTGGCGTTCGTGATCTCGGCGGTGATCACCGGCCTGGCCGGGGCGTTGTTCGCTGACCTCAACGGTTTCGTCGGGGCGAGCATGCTCAGTTGGCATCGCTCCGGCGAGATCATGGTCATCGTCATCCTGGGCGGTGTCGGCCGGCTGTATGGACCGCTCTCCGGGGCCATGCTGTTCGTGCTCATGGAAACCCTGCTCGGTGGGCTGACCGAGTACTGGTTGCTGTTCCTCGGATTGATTCTGCTGTTCGTGGTGCTATTCGCCCGCGGTGGCGTAATGGGGCTGCTGGCGGGGAGGGCGCGTCATGAGTGATGCCGTGCTGACGCTTAGCCACCTGCACAAGAGCTTCGGCGCGCTGCAGGCCACGCATGATGTGTCGCTCGACCTCAAGGCGGGAGAAATCCATGCCCTGATCGGCCCCAACGGCGCTGGCAAGTCGACACTGATCGGTCAGATCACCGGCCATTTGATGCCCGATCGGGGCGAGGTCCGACTGGCCGGTGAGAACATCACCGCGCTAAGCGTGGCGCAGCGGGCACGACGCGGCCTGGGACGCAGCTTCCAAGTCTCCTCTCTGGCCGATTCGTTGTCGGTACTGCGCAATGTGATGATCGCCGTGCAGGGCCTGCAGGGGCATAGTTTCCACTTCTGGAAGCCGGTGCATCGCGACGCCAGCCTGGTCGAGCCAGCTCGCGCCGCCATCGCCCGCATGCAGCTCGAATCGCGTGCCGAGACGCCGGTGTCGGAGCTTTCCCACGGCGAGCGTCGCCAGGTGGAAGTAGCCTGCGCGCTGGCGTTGAAGCCGCGTGCTCTGCTGCTCGACGAACCCATGGCCGGGTTGGGGCCGGAGGGTTCGGCGCGACTCACCGAACTACTCGAGGAGCTCAAGCACGAAGTGCCGATCCTGTTGATCGAGCACGATATGGACGCCGTATTTCGTCTGGCCGATCGCATCTCCGTACTGGTCGCGGGACAGGTGATCGCGCATGGCGTCAGCGACGAGATCCGTGCCAATCCGTTGGTTCGTGAAGCCTACCTGGGGGACTGACATGTTGAACATTGCTGGTATCGAAACCTTCTATGGCCCCTCCCAGGCACTGTTCGGGGTCGACCTGTATGTGGCGGCGGGGGAGATGGTGGCGCTGATGGGTCGCAACGGCATGGGCAAGACCACCACCATCCGCTCGCTGTTCGGCCTGACCCCGGCTGCCAGCGGCACGATCGAGTTCGAGTCTCGCGACTTGCGTAAGCTGCCGTCCTATCGCATCGCGCGTTTGGGGTTAGGGCTGGTGCCGGAGGGACGTCGTTGCTTTCCCAACTTGACGGTGCGCGAGAACCTGATCGCCACCGCACGCCCCGGCCAGTGGGATCTGATGCAGGTCGAACGGCTGTTCCCACGTTTGGCCGAGCGAGCCCAGCAGTCGGCGCAAACCTTATCTGGCGGCGAGCAGCAGATGCTGGCCATCGGCCGAGCGCTGATGACCAATCCGCGCCTGCTGGTGCTCGACGAAGCCACCGAGGGGCTGGCTCCAGTGATTCGCAAGGAGATCTGGGCGGCCATCCATACCCTCAAGCAACAGGGGCAGTCGACACTGATCGTCGACAAGTCGCTCTCCGAGCTGCTGCCGCTGGTCGATCGCTGCACCATCCTGGAAAAGGGGCGCACCGCCTGGAGTGGGTTGCCCGGCGAACTCGACGAGGGTATCCGCGACCGTTATCTAGGCGTCTAGGTGTTGCCCGAAAACTGCCTGCGCTCAGCCATACGGCGTTAAAAATCAGCTCAAAATGCTCATTTACAACCACGTAAACTCCGCTTTCTCGCTGATTTTTGCCTTGTCTGGCTATCGCTCGGCGACTTTTCTGACAAACCTTGGGGAAGGAGATCACATGCCATACATCACGCGGCGCAAGGTACGCTTTCAGCATTGCGATCCGGCGGCCATCGTCTTCTATCCGCGTTACTTCGAGATGATCAATTCGGTGGTCGAGGATTTCTTCGCCGAGGTAGTGGAAGTCGATTTCCGGGCCATGCATGTCGAACGTCACGTGGGGGTACCCACCGTATCGCTCGAGACCCGTTTCCATGCGCCCAGCCGCCTCGGCGACGAGCTGGAATTCAACCTGGTGCCGACGGCGGTGGGTTCGACCAGTCTAACGCTGTCCATCCACGCCCGATGCGAAGATGAAACCCGCCTGAGTTGCCGGTTGACCTTGGTGTTCGTCGACATGGACAGCGGTCGCCCCATTCCCTGGCCTGATGCCATGCGTCAGCGTCTCGTCACCGAGCTTTCATAAGGATCCTTGCCATGCCATCACTCAAGGCCCATGAGTTGCTACACCCCGCCCATTGGAAACCCGCCGTGGGATATGCGAACGGCATGCTGGCGGAAGGTCGCTTGCTGTTCGTGGGCGGGCAGATCGGCTGGAATCAGGACCAGGTCTTCGAGAGCGACGACTTCGTCGCGCAGATCCGTCAGGCATTGGAGAACATCGTCGCCATTCTAGTCGAGGCCGATGCTCGACCGGAGCACATCGTGCGGCTGACCTGGTACATCACTGACAAGCGCGAATACCTGGAGCGGCTCAAGGAGGTGGGCAGTGCCTATCGCGCTGTGCTGGGCAAGCACTTTCCAGCGATGACCATGGTCCAGGTCGCCGACCTGATCGAGGACCGTGCCAAGGTCGAGATCGAAGCCACCGCCGTGGTGCCCCAAGACTGAGCCGCTGCTACTGGTAGTCGCGTTTCAGTCGTTGAAGCGCTCGATGGCGGTAATGAAGTCGCCGTTGGAGCGAACGTAGTGCTCGAGGATCGAGAAGTGGTCGTCGCCTTCCTTGAGCGATGCCTCCACCGCCAGGCCATATGCGCGTACGCGTAGATGCTCGGCATAGGTATTCATCTGGCGCTCGAATTCAGAAGGTTCCTCGCTGCCGGCGGTCAGGATCACTGGTGCTGATACCCGGGGTGGCAGGAACAGTGGGCTATAGTCCGTCACCTCACGCCCCGTGAGCTGCAGACTGGGCTGAAGCCAGGAATACGGAAACGGCCGCAGATCGAATAGCCCGCTGATTGCCAGCGCGCCCTTGATCAGGTCGTTGGGCAAGCCGAATACACCCTCCCAGTCGGTCGCTATCAACATGCCGCACAAATGTCCTCCTGCAGAATGACCGGATACCGTAATACGCCTTGCATCGGCTCCCAACTCGTCGGCATGGCGATACAGCCAGGCCAGCGATGCCTGGCATTGGCGCACCAGTTCGCTGAACGGCACGCTCGGGCATAGCGCGTAATTCACCACCGCCACACTGATCCCTGCCTCTACCAGTCGTTCAGCGACGAACGAGAACTCCTTGTGACTCAACGAACGCCAGTAACCGCCGTGGAAAAACACATGCAGAGGCGCATTGGCCTTCTGCGCCGGGAACAGGTCCAGGCGTTCCGCCAGCGACGGGCCATAGGCCAGATCCTCGCGCACCATCAGGCGCGAGCGCGTCGCCGCACTACGCGTTTGCCAGTCAGCGAGCAGTGCCGCCCTGTCACGACCACGCATCGGGTCGTACTGGGCGTCGATCTGTTCCTGGGTGGCGAAGTCTCGGTAGAGCATGGGAGTTCCTTGTTATTGGCAGGCGAGACTCGGTTCGTGGAGCCGGCTTCTCGAACAAATTAACAGAACTCGGGTCTGGATGCCGTCGTCAATGTACATGAAAAGTGAGCAGTATAATGCTCAAAAAATAAGTACATGAACTTTTTTGAGTGAAATTCTGCGCAATTATCATGGCAACAACTATAATTGAGCAAATTACTGCTCACTGATGTCGCCCAATGTCCCTGACCTTACAGATTCACCACCATGGCCAATGGCACAATGCCGCCACTCTGGAAATTCCCGAACCGGAAAGGGGAGGCAACGGCCCGGTGCAACTGGGCTATTGGCAAGACTATGCGCTGGAGTGGCTGTTTCGTGACGACGAGCATGCGTGCAGCCTGACATTGCCGGTGGAACTCATGGCGAAGCATCATGCTGTTCGATGGTTCGGCTTCCTGGAGGATATCATGCCGTCGGGCGCCAGCCGCCGCTTCTGGGTGCGGCACTTGGGGCTACAGGGACTCTCCGAGGCCCAACAGGATCATGAACTGCTGCGTCATGGCACCATCGCCCCGGTCGGCAACCTGCGCATCAAGGAAGCTGTGCCGGAACGCCCGGTCGGCAGTCGGCTCGACAGCCTAAGGTTTTCCGTTGCCGAGGTGGTGGAGCGGCACAGCGACTTCCTTGAATATGCCCAGCAGATGGGGGCCGCCAGTGGTGGGGCCACCGGCGCCGGAGGAGAAGCACCCAAGCTGCTGCTGCGCCGCTCGTTAGAAAACGAGGTGTGGATCGATACCTGGCAGGACGACCCCAAGAATCTCGATTCCCATTATCTGGTCAAGTTTCCCCGTGCTCGCCGCAGCGACGATGACTGCGACATCCTGCGTGCCGAGTATCACTATTATCAGGAGCTTGTTGCGTTAGGCGTGGATACCATCCATAGCGAAGGCATGCAGTTGATAGAGGGAGAGCGCTACCCCTCGCTATGGTTGCCCCGCTTTGATGTCGCTCCCCGCCATGGACGTCTGGAACGTTACGGGCTCGAGTCCGTCTACGCCCTGCTCGGACAACCACCCGGAGCCTTCCTGAATCATTTCCAAGTCATAAGAGAGATCGCCGACCGGCTCGTCAACCAATACCGGGTGGTGGAACTCGGTGAGACGTTTGATCGCGAAGCTTTCGTTATCGAATGGGTGCGCCGCGACCTATTGAATGTAGCGTTCGGCAATTCCGACAACCATGGCCGCAATACCGCCTTGTTGAAACGACCTGAGGGAATCTGGCTATCGCCGGTCTATGACTTCGCCCCCATGAAGGCCGATCCCGAAGGCGTCACGCGTTCGACCCGCTGGGGCTCACCATTCGAGGAGGGAGGGCACTTCGACTGGCGAGCTATCGCCAAGGAACTGGCGGACCTGGTTCCTCCAGAGCGATTGATGGAGGAGCTCAAGTCTCTGGCCGTTGGGTTGCTGGGGCTTCATGAACGATTGAAGGCGAGAGGGGTACCGGCGCGTATCCTGTCGATGCCCGCGGTCGGTTTGATCTATCTGGATGACAAGCTCAGGCGCTGGGGGTTGGCATGAAACATAAAGCGCTGACCCCTGACGAACGCGAAGCCCGCTTACTGGCACTCACCCGGCAATTGCTGGACGGCCAATTGAGCGAAGGGCAATTGTTACGCACGCTGCGCCGTGAAGTGCTGGGGATGTCGCAGAGCGACTATGCCCGGCTGGTGGGTATCAGTCGCCGCACACTCTCTGATATCGAGCGGGACGTCGGCAACACTACGCTGCCCGTCATGAATCGTGTCTTTCGACCACTGGGACTTAGAGTCGGACTGCTACCACGCCAGCCGGTACTGATCCGCCGTCTGTGGGAGACGTGAAACACCGATGAATCGCGTTACCATGGTCCGACTTGCATGGCTGACCGATAGGAAACTGGTCAACGGCAACCTGCTCAAGCAGACCGCCGAGTTCAAGGAACTGCCCGCCGATCTTCTCGAACGGGCACGGTTGGGGTTGGATGGTGGCCCTGGCTAACGTCCTGCCTTGATGCGCTTTTTCCTGTCCTTCAGCCACTCCAGCATGCCGGCGGTACGCTCATATTCCGGGCGCATCGCCTCTCGGTACCACCAGGCCTGGTCGGGGCCACCTAGCGTCACGTAGTCGAGCTGAAGTTTGGGTGGCTTCTTGCTGGCCGGTACCAGGTAATCGATGACCCTGGGCAGCAGCCGATGGGCGTCACGCAAGGCTTGTTCCGCCTTGACGATACGCCCCAGTCGTACCAGCGCGAGCACCTTGCCGAAGGTGGTCTCAGGGTAAGGATCCTCGGGATAGCGTTCGGCGAGTGCCAGCGCCTCCTGGTTGCGATCCAGTTCGAGCAGCAGATTGATCAGCGGGAAGCGCACGCCCTGGTTGTCGGTGGGGGTCAGCACGAGCAAGCGTTGCATCTTCTCCACGGCCAGGTCTGGATCGTGGTCTTCGCTATCCAGCGCTTGCTCATACAGGGTGCGCAGCAGAGGGCGGTTCTCCAGCCAGCCCCAAGGCAGCACGGCGTTGTCCGATAGGGCGCCGAGGTAATGTGCAGCCAACTTATCGCGACGCTGCTCCAGGCGTTGGAGCAGTGGCCCGACATCGATTTCTTCAAGAGGTATAGGCTCGAGCATCCCAAGCATTTCCTCGAGAATGGCCAGGCTGTCGAGGGCTGCCGGATGGCGCTCGAGCCACTGGGTGTCGGTATCGGCATGAGCGTTGTCATCCAGATGTTGAGCGTACCAGTCGGCTTCGGCTCGGGCGACCGCCTCGGGAAGTTGGAGGGCATGGGGAACCTTGCCTGCTTCACTGGGCCAGGTGTCGAAGCGTGCCTTGGGCAGGGGGCGTGCATTAGCGGCATCCAGGATGGCGACTAACTCATCGGTGGCGACGTTCCCCTCGTTGCCACTTGTTTTATCTTCGGTGATGGCCTCGAACGGTGCTGTTTCCAAGGCTCGGAATAGTTCCGCTTCCTCCCGGCCTTGCGATTCGGCGATTCCCCGCCAGTGGGCCGCGCGCTGTGTTGCTTCGTCGACACGCTCGAGTTCGGTCAGTGCCATGACCTCGAGTACCCCGCCATAGACCTGGTCGGGGGCTTCGCGGTTGGCACGTTCGATCAGGGGCAAGGCCGCCTGCGGTCTGCCGGCTTCGAGTTCCAGGGCCGAAAGGATATGCAGCGCCGCACAGGCCGGTAACCCTCGATTGTCCTTGGCAACTTCATGCAACTTCCTCTGACCTGCCCGATGGTGCCCCAACTCGTGGTAGCTACGGGCCAACAGCTCAATGGCACTTGCGTGCTGGAAATCGTTGCGCGGTGGCGAGGCCAGCATGGCCAGTAGTAGATCGCGGGCACGTCCCGGGTGGTGTTGTTCCAGCTCGTATTCGGCCAGGGCCAGTTGGAAATCGACCGGGGCGTGCAGGGTTGCCTGCTTGCGTTGCGCCGGCGACAGATGGTCCAGCACCATCGACATGATCAAGTCGGGATCGATGTCCTTGTTAATGTCGCCATTGGCACAGCAGCGCTTGAACTTCTTGCCTGATCCGCAGGGGCAGGGATCGTTGCGGCCGGGGTCAGGTAGTGGTCGCGGGCGAAAGTGGTTACCGGGCAGCGGCGTGCTATTCCACAGGCTGCGTGCCAGCCAGTGAAAGGTGGCAATGGTCTCCTGATCCTGCTGCGATGCGGGGCGGGAGAGCAATTGCTCAGTGACCCAGCGGAAATAGGTCTGACTGTCTTCGCTGTCGAGGATGACGCGGATCGAGAGGTCGAGAAATGCCTGCAGGGCGTCGCTCTGTGCTTCGGTTAACGGAGGAGTCTCCATGATGCTGGTCTGCCTAATCATGAACTGTCAGGGAGGGTGCCATAGCCATGGTAATGTTGCCTAGTTGCCATGCGACACACTGATCGAGTTGTCGACCTCCAGAGATGTCCGTGACCGCTACCGACTTCAACTTCAGTTGCCGAGGATCAAGCGCTTTTGGATATTCGCCCCATTCGCACCGAGGAAGGCGACCGCTTCGAGATCCTCATGACGCTGGTCGAGTCTTACGAGGCCAAGCACTTTCCCGTGGACCTGCCGGACCCCATCGAGGCCATCAAGTTTCGCATGGAACAGCAGGGTCTCACGCCCAAGGATCTCGAACCCGCCATTGGCCAACGCAACCGCGTCTATGAGATCCTGAATGGCAAGCGGAACCTGACCCTCGCCATGGTCTGGAAACTTCACCAATTGTTCGGCATTCCGGCCGAGAGCCTGATCAAACCCCCTCACCATGCCTGATATTCGCCTTCGTATCGAACTGCTCGACACCGATCCCCTGGTTTGGCGCCGCGTGTTGGTGCCCGAACAGATCAACCTGCACCGCTTGCACGAGGTCATCCAGGCCGCTATGGGCTGGTGCGATTGCCACCTCTTCGAATTCGAGTGCAACGGCCGCTACTACGGCGAGCCGGACGACTGGAGCGACCGGCCCATCGCGCTGGCGCGCAACGCCAAGCTCAAGACTATCGCTTCGCGGCTGAAGGATAACACCTTCCACTACCTCTACGACTTTGGCGACGACTGGGTGCATCGCATCGTGGTGGAAGAGACCGGCCTCGCCGAGACCAACCCCTGCCCACGGCTGATCGATGGCGCCATGGCCTGCCCGCCGGAGGATATCGGTGGCCCCGGTGGTTTCGAAGCGCTCAAGGAAGCCGTCGCCGGGCGAGGTGACGAGCACGGCGAGATGCTGCTGGAAGCCGTGGGTGGCCACTTCGACCCTGAAAAGCTGGACCAGGAAGAGATCGATTTCATGCTGGAGCCGATCCAGGCCGGCTTTCGCCGGGGCGGCCGAAAGGCGTCTGAACGGCCCATGCCGCCCAGTGTGGCAACCAAGCTCGAGATGGAAAGCTCGCTCAAGGAGCAGGGCATCAATAGCATCGAGGAGCTGATGCAGGCGCTGCAGGCCGAGATCGACAGGAGTCGCAAGGGATAGACAACGCCGAGCGATTCCCTCTATATGCGCCATGCCCGTGGCCTCCTCTTGTTGTGCAACGTCAGGAATCGTGATGACCGTCCATGTTCTGGCCGATGCGCTACCATGGCCTGCATTGCGCAGCAGACTGATAGGAAGAAAGTATGACGCCGCTCGACCCAATGATGATAAGTGCCTTGGCAGCGCTGCTGGCCTTCGTGGTTGCCTGGGCTCTGGCGAGTTGGCGGGCGGGGCGCCGCATGGAAGCGAAACGTGCCGAAATCGCGGCGTGGCGAGAGCGAGTGGCGCAGGCCGACGTTGGCCAGGCACGGCTGGAATCCGAGCGTGACGCGGCGCGCCAGGCGCTGGATCAGGTGCGCCGCGATGGAGAGACACTGCAGTCGCGACTGATCGAGCTGCAGGAGCGTGAACAGCGCCTGCGCCAGGAAAGAGCCAGAATGTCGGAAACACTGACGCTCAAGGAGGCGCATTTCCGCGAACAACTCGAGCTGATCAAGGAGAGCCGCGATCAGTTGAAGCGCGAGTTCGAGAATCTGGCCAACGAGATCCTCGAGCGCAAGGGCAGGGCGTTCTCGGAGCTGTCGCAGAAGAACATCAGCGGCCTGTTGCAGCCGATCCAGAGCGAGATGAAAGGTTTTCGCGAGAAGGTCGAGGCGATCCACCAGCAGGAAACCGAGCAGCGTGTGCAACTGCGCACCGAGCTACAACATCTGCAGAATCTCAACCGCGCGATCACCGACCAGGCAGACAAATTGACCACGGCGCTGCAGGGGCAGAAGAAGATCCAGGGCAACTGGGGCGAGCTGATGCTGGAGAACGTGCTGGACGGTGCTGGCCTGCGCTTGGGCAAGGACTATCGGCGCGAGGTCAGCTTTAATACCGAGGACGGTCGTCAGCGCCCCGATGCCATCGTCTACCTGCCTCAGGACAAGCACCTGGTGATCGACGCCAAGACCTCGCTGGCGGCCTATACCCGTTACGTGAACAGCGACGACGAGGGGGAACGTCGCCAGGCCCTGGCCGAACACTGCCAGGCGGTGTCCGACCGCATCAGCGAGCTTGCCGATCGCCACTACTACGACCTGCCGGGGCTCAATTCGCCTGAGGTGGTGGTGATGTTCATCCCCGTGGAATCGGCTTATGTCGAAGCACTCAAGTTCGACGAGAGCCTCTACCAGCGCGCCATCGAGAACAACGTGCTGGTCGCCACCCCGACCACGCTGCTCACCAGCCTGAATATCGTGCGCCAGCTATGGCGCTTCGAGGACCAGAGCAAGCATACCGCTGAGCTCGCCCGGCGCGCCGAGAAGTTCTACAGCAAGCTGACCACCTTCCTGAACAGCATGGAGGACGTCGGCAAGAAGCTCGACGGGGCGCGCCTGAGCTACGACAAGGCCATGGGGCAGTTGGTCAACGGCAAAGGCAACCTGATCAAGCAGACTGCCGAGTTCAAGGAACTGGGCGTGGCGGTGAAAAAGGAACTGCCTGCCGAGCTGCTCGAGCGGGCACGATTGGAACTGGATAGTGGAGCCACTCACGCTGAGGAGAGTCCACTCAGCGAAGCGTCTTCCGATCAACGTCAATAGACCTCGCGCTGAAGAAACACGTTCTCCTCCTGGCGTAGCGTCGAATGCCGGCGACCGCACACCAGTGGAATGAGGAGCGTGGCCAGTCCGGTAGAGTGGGGCTCAGCCTCCGAACCTGGCTGCGACGACTCGCTCCGCGATCGCCAGCAGTCCTTCGGGCTGCCAGGCGGAGCGCCCGATGAAGAGCCCGGAGACTTCCGGCAGTGCGGCCAAGGCGGCACAGTTTTCGAGATTGACGCTGCCGCCATAAAGCACGGGAATGGAAGTGCCTTGGGGCGTCGTTGGCAGTGCCTCGTGGATATGGCGATGAATCCAGCCGGCGTCATCGGCGGTGGCTGGAGTGCCATGCTCGCCGATGGCCCATACCGGTTCGTAGGCGATCAGTATCTTGTCCAGATCCTCATCGGCGACGCTGTTGAGGGCGATGCGACACTGGCGGATCACGGTATCGACGGCGACTCCCAAGCGTTTCTCCTCGGCCGTCTCGCCAACACAGATCAACGGGCGCAGCCCGTGGGCCAGGGCGGCCTTGACCTTGCGGTTGATGGCCGCATCGGTCTCGTTGAAATATTCGCGGCGCTCGGAATGCCCCAGCTCCACGATATCGGCGCCGCAGTCCTGAACCATCAGCGGTGAAATCTCACCAGTGAAGGCGCCTCGTTCGGCCCAGTGCATGTTCTGGGCGCCTACCATCACCGGCGCTTCGGCCAGGGATCGGCACACGCTGCTCAGGGCGGTAAAGGGCGGAATTACGAAGCCCTGCAGGCGTTCGTCCCGAAACAGGCTGGCCCCGCGCAGGGCCTCCGCATAGTGGGCCGCCTCGCCCAATGTCTTGTTCATCTTCCAACTGGTGCCTACCCAGAATGGCGTCGTCATGGCGTGCTCCTATGGTGTGGTCGGTTGTGGGGGCAACGGGATACTTGGCTCAGCCGTGTTGGATGCCGTAGTCGCGAATCCAGTGCAGCGAGTCTTCCGTGGTGCCGCTGGGGCTGTACTCCAGCGAGACGTAGCGATCGAAGCCCATGCGTTCGAGCTCGGCGAACAGGAAGCGATAGTTGATCTCGCCAGTTCCTGGCTCGTGCCGGCCCGGCGTGTCCGCCAATTGGATGAAGCCGATGCGCTCGTCGTAGCGGCGGACCGTCTCGATAAGCTCTCCTTCGGAGCGCTGCATCTGATAGAAGTCGTACTGGATCAGCAGGTTGGGGTGGCCGACGGCATCCAGAAGGGTGGCGGCCTGGGCCGTGTTCACCAGCGGGTAGCCGGGGTGGGTAATTGGGTTGAGCGGCTCCACCATCAACTGTATGCCGGCTTGTGCCGTGGCTTCGGTGGCATGGCGCAGATTGTCGATCAGAGNGATCAGAGTCCTGTACTGCATCTCTTCGGACAAGTCGTCGCGCGGGTAGCCCAGAGGGCAGTTGAGTTGCGCGCAGCCGAGCTGTTTGGCGATCTCGATGGTGGCGTCCACGCCTTCGCGAAACTCGTCGGTTCTGTCGGGCAATACCGCGATACCGCGCTCTCCCGCCTCCCAGTCCCCGCCTGGCAGATTGAAGTGAACGATCTCTATCTTGGCCCGGTTCGCTGCGTCGCGGATCTCCTCGATGTCTTCACAAAACGGGTAAGGGTTATGGAACTCGGCATAGCGGAACCCCGCTGCCCGAGCCCGGGCGAAACGCTCCAGGAAGGGCACCTCAGTGAACATGAACGTCAGATTGGTGGCGAGCTTGAGCACGTTGACCTCCAGTGTTGTTGTGTCGGGTCCCGGCGTAAATCGGGGGATACCACTGCGTGCCTTCCGCTTCCTGCGGCGATTTCGCGGGGGCGCCGGAAGGTTTGGAAAACGGGTTGACACCCCCCAAAATGTTCACTAGCGTTATTTTTAACAGCTGCTGAAAAAAATTTCAAAACGGAAGCGAGCGATGAAGAACAACCACACGAGCCATAGCGAAAAGGACCTGGCCCTGCGGGCGGCATGGCTTTCCTATGTCGGTGGCTATACCCAGGCCGAGATCGCCGATCGTCTGATGGTGTCGCGGATGAAGGTGCATCGGCTGATCGCGATGGCCCACGACATGGGAGCGGTCAAGGTCTTCATTCAGGGCTCTCCCGAGGACCTGCTGAAGCTGGAAGACGAACTGAAGCAACGCATGAACCTCGAGGTTTGTTCCGTGGTGCCTGCCATGCCCGTGGAGGAAGGGGTCAATCAGTTCGCCAACCTGGGCATGGCCGCCGCCCACTACCTGAAGAGTCGTCTGGATGCCAAGGACGTCGAGGTGCTGGGACTGGGTTGGGGGCGGAGTCTGTCGGAGATGGTCAACAGTCTCCCTCAGATGGACTACCCCGAGCTGAAGATGGTCCCCGTGCTGGGCAGCGTGGTACGCAAGATGGCCCTGAACCCTTATGACGTCATTCACCGCCTGGTCGACAAGACGAGAGGCGAGGGGTACCTGTTGCCGGTGCCGCTGTTTGCCGATACCGCCGAGCACAAGCGGGTGCTGATGGAACAACGCAGCGTCCAGGACGTGATCCATATCGCCATTTCGGCCGATCTGACCATGGTCGGGCTGGGGGCTGTGCCGTCCCAGGGGCATTCCCTGCTCAAGGAACTGGGGGAAATCGATGCCGAGGATTGCCGCAAGCTTTCTGAGGCCGGCGCCGAGGCGGAACTTCTGGGCCAGTTTCTGGATGCCAATGGCAACCTGGTGGATTGCGAGATCAACAGCCGCACCCTGGGGCTGGGCCTGGAGCAGTTACGTGAACACAAGATCGTTGCCGTCGCCGGTGGCGAGGAGAAGGTGCATGCCACCCTGTCCGTGCTACGCAGCGGCCTGCTCAAGGGGCTGATCACCGACGAGATCGTCGCTCGCCAGGTGCTTGCTCTGCTAGACGAGGGCGATGCGTAGCCACGGTAGGCCCAGCCCACGCCATCACGACAACGAAAACGAATAGAACAACGACAACATCAGGAGACACGCCCATGGCTGATAAAGGGGGCGAGGTGCCCCATGCCGATGACGTGATCGTCGGTCTGGATGCTGGCACCTCGGTGATCAAGGCGGTGGCCTTCGATCGCCTGGGCCGGGAGCTGGCCAAGACCCAGTGCGAGAATCGACTCGAGACCCGCCCCGGCGGGGGCGTCGAGCAGAGCCTTTCAGGTACCTGGGAGGCTGCCCGGGCCACTCTCAAGAACCTGTTTGCCGAGCATCCGGTACTCGCTCCGCGGCTTGCTGCCATCGCGGTGACCGGCCAGGGCGACGGTACCTGGATGATCGACGACCAGGGACAACCCGTGGGAGATGCCCTGCTGTGGCTCGACAGTCGCGCCAGCGACATCGTTTCCCATTGGCGGGCGACCAGCACCGGTCCCGAGACCTATCGCCGTACCGGTACCGGGCTCAACCAGTCGATCCAGAGCGGGCAGCTAAGCTGGCTCGATCGTCACGATCCCGAGCGCATCGCCGCAGCGGCCACCATCTTCCACTGCAAGGACTGGCTGTATTTCTGCCTTACCGGAGATCGTGCCACCGACCCGGCCGAGGCGCTTTGGACGTACGGTGACTTTCGCAGCGGCGACTACTCGGACGAGGTGCTCGAGCAGTTCGGTCTGGCCAAGTACCGTGAGCGACTGCCGCGGATTCTCGACGGCAGCCGCGAACATGGCGACCTCGGCGCTGAAGTGGCCCGGGAGATCGGTGTGGCCGCGGGCACACCGGTGGTGCTGGCGCCGGTCGACATGCTGGCCACCGCCCTCGGTGCCGGTGTCTATGAGCCCGGCAAGCGGGTGACCTGCAGCATCATCGGCACCACCGGGGCTCACCTGTGCGTGCGCGAGAACCTGCGCGACATCGTGCTCAGCAACCACTCCTGCTACACCATGCCCTGCGTCGCGCCCGACACCTGGGTCCAGCTGTGCTCCAACATGGCCGCCACGCTCAACCTGGAGTGGTTCGTCAAGGGGCTCAACGAGATGCTCAAGGCGTTGGGCGAAGCGCCGCTGACCGCCGAGGGTCTGTTGCCACGGCTCGACGCGGCGCTGGCCGGAACCGAGCCGGGGCGGGTGGTCTATCACCCCTTCATCTGTACCAACGGCGAGCGCGGTCCTTTCTTCAACCCCCGTGCCCGGGCCCAGTTCCTGGGACTCTCCACCGAGGTCAACCATCTGCACATGGCGCGGGCCATTTACGAGGGCGTCGCTTTCGCCGCTCGCGACTGCTACCACGCTCTGGAGGCCCACCCGGAGGAGCTGCGGCTGACCGGCGGCGCCGCCCAGAGCAAGACGTTGTGCACCATCCTCGCCTCAGTGATGGGGGTTCCAGTACGCACCATGACCCGGGGCGAAACCGGCGCGGTCGGCGCCGCCATGGTGGCGAGCCTGTGCCTGGGGCACCACCGCGACCTGGCCGAGGCCTGTCAGACTTGGGTGACCCCTTTCCTGGCCGAAGAGTACGTGGCGCCCGATCCCGCCCTGCAGAACCTCTACGAGCGGTTGTTCGGGGTTTACCGCCGTTCTTATACCAACTCGGACGGCTTCTGGCGCCATCTCGAGCGCGTCACCGCCGAACGCTGAAGTGGCCCACGTTTTTCCCCGACTGGAGGCAACCATGTCCGATTCATCCGCCGAGACCCAGACGCGCGATCGCCGTCCCCTCTACGACCTGCTGATCATCGGCGCCGGCATCAACGGAGCGGGCTTCGCCCGGGACGCCGCCGGTCGCGGCCTGTCCGTCGTCCTGTGCGAGAAGGACGACCTGGCCCAGGGCACCTCATCGCGCAGCGGCAAGCTGATTCACGGCGGCCTGCGTTACCTGGAGTACTACGAGTTCCGTCTGGTGCGTGAGGCGCTCAAGGAGCGTAGCGTCATGCTGAAGAAGGCGCCACACATCATCTGGCCGATGCGTTTCGTGCTGCCCCACAGCCCAGAACAGCGCCCGGCCTGGCTGGTCCGGGCCGGCCTGTTCCTCTACGACCACCTGGGCGGCAAGGACGACCTGCTGCCCGGTAGCCGTAGCCTGAACCTGCGTACCTGCCCGGAGGGCGAGGCGATCAAGGACGATTTCTCCAAGGGCTTCGAGTACGCCGACTGCTGGGTGGACGACGCCCGTCTGGTCGTTCTCAATGCGCTCGACGCCGAACGCCTCGGGGCCAAGGTCTACACCCGTGCCGCCTGCACCAAGGCCACCCGGCTGGCCGATCACTGGGAAGTCGAGCTCACCGACACCGAGAGCGGAGAGATCACCACCCTCGCCGCCAGGGCGGTGATCAACGCGGCCGGCCCCTGGGTGGACAAGGTGCTCAAGGGCGCCTTCGTCGACCAGGGAGGCAAGGACGGGGTCAGCAAGGACAGGGTCAAGCTAGTCAAGGGCAGCCATATCGTGTTGCCCAAGCGCTACGCCACCGCCAACTCCTACCTGCTGCAGAACGACGACAAGCGGGTGATCTTCGTCAACCCCTACGAGGGCGACAAGCTGCTGGTAGGCACCACCGACATCCTCTACGAGGGCGACCCGGAAAAGGTGGCCATCGACCAGGAGGAGATCGACTACCTGCTCGGCGTGGTCAATCGCTACTTCAAGATCCCCTATACCCATGACGACATCCTGACGAGCTTCTCCGGTATCCGTCCGCTATTCGATGACTCCCAGGACAATCCTTCGGCGGTGACCCGCGACTACGTCTT
The DNA here is from genome assembly GCF_014651875.1 of Litchfieldella qijiaojingensis. Lineage (GTDB taxonomy): Bacteria > Pseudomonadota > Gammaproteobacteria > Pseudomonadales > Halomonadaceae > Litchfieldella > Litchfieldella qijiaojingensis. The sequence goes on along the minus strand of NZ_BMXS01000010.1, from coordinate 6,466 downwards.
CGATGTCTCCGACGAGAATGGCAAGGCGCCGCTGCTGTCGGTGTTCGGTGGCAAGATCACCACCTACCGCAAGCTCGCCGAGCACGGTCTGGAAAAGCTTGCCCCCTACTTCCCGGAGATGGGCAAGGCCTGGAACGAGACCGCGCCATTGCCTGGCGGCGACATGCCGGGGGCCGACTTCGAGGTCTTCCTGAAGGGCCTCAAGCGCGACTATCCCTGGCTCGAGGAGGCCACCGCCACCCGCTACGCCCGCCTCTACGGCACCATCGCCCGACAGATCCTCGGCGACGCCAGGAGTCACGAGGACCTGGGCGAGCACCTGGGGGCCGATCTCTATGCCGTGGAAGCTCGCCATCTCATCGAACATGAGTGGGCGCGCAGCGCCGCCGACATTCTCGAGCGACGCACCAAGCTCTACCTGGTCATGAGCGATGCGGAGGTCGAGCGGGTCGAGGCCTGGGTGGCGCGGGAAGTCGACGCGCCCCAGGGCGTCAAGGCCGACGCCAGGGCCGACAGCGTCGCCACTTCCTGAGCCCGGCCCGCCGCTTGTGCCAGCGCAGACACTCCAACAACAAGAGGTCTTTTCACCATGAACGCATCAGTCAACGCCGGACCGATACCTCGCCCCAGAAAGAAGCGTGGACTCGCCACGGCAATCGGTATCGCGATCGTCCTGCTGGGTGCCATGGCCCTGGACACCAAGGTCGTGAAGATTGGATCGGAAGCGGATCTGCGCGATGACGGCTTTTCGGCCGAACGCTTCGGTGCGGAGCAGTTTCCCATCGTTCGGACCAGCGTCGAGGAGCGTGCCGTCGAGGTCAGCCAGCTGGCGGCCGCCATCGCCGAGGACAAGACTGCGGCCGGCGAGCGCTATGGCGAGCCGGCCGGCATTGGCCCGGTGATTCCCCTCAGCTTCTCCGGCGTGGTCGGGGAAGGCAAGGGCGGCATCTACACGGTCGATGTCGAAGGCGTTCCCGAGGATCTGACGATTCGGGTGCAGACCGGGCCAGCCATCAACGGGGCCGATCTGCGTGATGCCACCGGCACCATCCAATTCGGCCAGTTCACCAACCAGATCGAGTACCAGAATGCCGCTGCGGCGATCAACGACGAGATGAAGCAGCAGGTGCTGTCGGATATCGACACCGGTGACCTGACCGGCAAGACCATTTCGGTCACTGGAGTCTTCAAGCTGATCAATCCTCACAACTGGCTAGTGACGCCGGTCCGGCTGAACGTGCAGTGAGCCAGACATCCCTTGATGAAGGATGAGCATGCTATGAGTCAGACACCTATCAAAGAAGACACCGCCGACGAGGTCATCCTGTCGGCACGCCACATCGCCAAGTCCTTCGGCAATGTCCATGCCCTGAAGACGGTGAACTTCGATATCCATCGCGGTCAAGTCACCACCCTGTTCGGCGAAAACGGTGCCGGCAAGTCGACGTTGATGAAGATCCTGTCGGGTGTGCTTCAGCCGACATCAGGCGAGATCCTCCTGGATGGTCGACCGGTGAGTGTCGCCTCGACCACCGAGGCACAACGTCTCGGCATTTCGATCATCCATCAGGAGCTGAGTCTCGCGCCCAATCTCAGCGTGCGCGACAACATTTTCATGGGGCGCGAGCTGGGTGGGCCGACCAACATCGACTATGCCGAGGAGGAGCGCCAGACGCGTCTGCTGATGGAGGAACTGGATGAGCCCATCGATCCGCTGACCCTGGTGGAGGACCTGCGCCTGGGGCAGCAGCAGATCGTCGAGATCGCACGGGCGCTGTCGGCGAACTCGCGAATCCTGATCATGGACGAGCCGACCTCGGCGCTCTCCGCCTCGGAAGTCGAGGTGTTGTTTCGGGTGATCCGCGATCTCAAGAGCCGCAGCGTCTCGATCGTCTATATCTCTCACCATCTCGAGGAAGCGCTGCAGATCACCGACCACGCGGTGGTGCTGCGCGACGGCATCATGACGGCCTACGCCCAGCGCCAGGACATCGACCTGGAGTGGATCGTGCGCAACATGGTCGGCGAGGGCTTCGACCTCGGCTCGCCGCCCACCGGCTACCGCATGGGAGACGTTGCGCTGTCGCTTCGCGAGGTGTCCGTCGCGGACGCTTCGGTGCCTGATCGATCGGTCGTCGACCGGTTATCCCTCGACGTGCGGGCTGGCGAGATCGTCTGCATTTACGGCCTGATGGGCGCTGGGCGCACCGAGCTGCTCGAGAGCGTCGCCGGTCGCATCCCGCTGACGGGAGGCAGTGTCGTACTCGAGGGGGGTGACGTTTCGAGTCTGAGCATCGCCGAGCGCATCGAGCAGGGCCTGGTACTGGTGCCCGAGGACCGCCAGCGCGACGGGCTCGTACAGACGATGTCGGTGGGAGAGAACCTCTCGCTGGCCAGTATCGGCGCGTTCACGCAGTGGCTCTTCACCTCGCGCCGGCGGGAACAGGAGGTCGTCGAGGCCTCCATCAGCAACGTGCATATCAAGACCGACGGTGGCGGGGCCGACATTGGCTCGCTGTCGGGCGGCAACCAGCAGAAGGTCGTCATCGGCAAGATGCTGGCGACGCACCCCCGGGTCGTACTGCTCGACGAGCCCAGTCGCGGTATCGACATCGGTGCCAAGGCCGAGGTGTTTCGGCTACTCAGCGAAGGAGCGCGGCAGGGGCTGGCCGTCGTCTTCTCGACCTCCGAGGTCGGCGAGTGCCTGAGCATCGCTCACCGGGTCGTGGTGATGAGTCGCGGCAGGATCTCGGCGGAGTTCGGTGCCGACGTCACTAAAGAAGAGATCATGGCCGCCTCGGGTGAAGCCGTGGTCGCGTGATCCACACGAATAGCGGAGTACATAACAATGACCAACGTCAGCCAAGCCGCAAATGGCTCCCAACCGGGATCGTCCGGTGGCGGCCTCGATCTGGGACGCCTGCTGCTCGAGGGCAGGGCGTTTTTCGCCCTGATCGCGATAATCATCATCTTCTCGATCCTGTCGCCGGTCTACTTCTCGGCGAACAACTTCCTGACCATGTCATCGCATGTGGCGATCTTCGGATTGTTGTCCATCGGCATGCTGCTGGTCATCCTCACCGGCGGCATCGACCTGTCCGTGGGTTCGACGCTGGGGTTCGCGGGTGTCTTCGCCGGCTTCCTGATGCAGGGGGTGTCGTTCGAGTTCTTCGGCGTCATGGTGTATCCCCCGGTGTGGGCGGTCGTCGTCCTGACTTGCGCGCTAGGGGCCTTCGTTGGCGCGATCAACGGCGTACTCATTGCCTACTTCAAGGTGCCGGCATTCGTCGCCACCCTGGGCATGCTCTACGTCGCTCGCGGCGTCGCCCTGCTTATGACCGATGGCCTTACCTACAACAACCTCGGCGGCAGCCCGGAACTCGGCAATACCGGCTTTGATTGGCTCGGTTTCAATCGGCTGTTCGGCGTGCCGGTCGGTGTGCTGATCATGGCGGCCGTGGCCATCGCCGCCATGCTGGCGCTGACACGCACCCCCTTCGGCCGCTGGGTCTATTCCACCGGCGGCAACGCCCGGGCGGCGGAACTGTCCGGGGTGCCGGTCAAGCGCGTGCAGGTGACGGTCTATGTGCTGTCAGGGATCTGCGCCGCCATCGCTGGCCTGGTGCTGTCGTCGCAGCTGACCTCGGCAGGACCGACGGCGGGTACCACCTACGAACTGACCGCCATCGCCGGCGTGGTCATCGGCGGTGCGGCGCTGACCGGCGGCCGTGGCAACGTGCGGGGCACGTTGCTCGGGGCATTCGTGATCGGCTTCCTGTCCGACGGGTTGGTGATCATCGGCGTCTCGTCCTACTGGCAGACCGTGTTCACGGGTGCCGTCATCGTTCTCGCCGTGCTGCTCAACAGTATCCAATACCGTGGCCGGAAGAAGCGCCCGGCGCCTTCCGGTGGCGAAACGTCTTCTCCGCAACGGGAGGCCACGTCCCGCGAGACGGACCTCGCTGCGGAAAGCACCGCCGTCAAATCGGCAACACAACCATGAATCACAAACATAACAGTAAAGGTGATCCAATATGTTCATGAAAGGAAAGCGCCTGCTGATTGCAGCCCTCGCCGTAAGCGCTCCGCTCTTCGCTGGAGCCGCCTCGGCCCAGGATCAGGGGCTCATCTCGATCATCGTCAACGACAACTCCAACCCCTACTGGTTCACCGAGGGCAAGATCGCCCGCGAGACCGCCGAGGAGTTGGGCTATGAGGCCAATGTCAGTTCCCACAAAGGCGATACCAACGCCGAGAGCCGGCAGATCGATACCGCGATCACCAACCAGGCCAAGGCGATCATCCTCGACCCGGCTAACGCCGACGGTTCCATCGGCGCCGTGCGCAAGGCCGTCGACGCCGGGATTCCGGTGTTCGTCGTCAATGCCGAGATCAACCAGCAGGGGCTGGCCGAGGCGCAACTCGTATCCAACAACGCTCAGGGGGCGGCGTTGGGCGCCCAGCAGTGGGTGCAGGAAATCGGCGACGAGGCGACGTACGTCGAACTCAAGGGCGCGCCCTCCGACAATAACGCCGCGACGCGCTCGAACGGCTACGAAACCGTGCTCAGTCAGTACCCGAGCCTGGAGCGGGTCGGCGTGGACGTCGCCAACTGGGACCGCACCCAGGGCTACAACAAGATGCAGAGCTTGTTGCAGGCCAATCCCAACATCCAGGGGGTGATCAGCGGCAACGATGAGATGGCGCTCGGTGCGATCGCAGCGCTCAAGGAAGCCGGCAAGCTCGACGATGTGGTGGTCGGTGGGTTCGATGGCTCGCCCGACGCGATCGATGCGGTCAAGGCCGGCGAGATGGCCTACACGGTCCTGCAGCCGGTGGCTATCTTCTCCGAGCAGGCGGTTCGCATGGCAGACGAGTACATCCGTACTGGTGAGACCGGCCTTAGTGGTGAGAAGCACCTCTTCGACTGCCTCCTCGTCACCGCGGATAACGTGGATCAGTACACCGCCCCCTTCGTGCTCGCGCAGCAATAGGGCTCCTTTTCAAGCACCTGGGCACACCCATCCCATCTGATACGACACTGCCCGGCCAAGTGCCGGGCAGTGTCGTTGAGGTGTCCGGGGGAGGACGCAGCGTAGTATGCGTCAGCCGCCCAGCTGCCGTGCCTTACGGTGGTTCTCCAGCGTCATGGCGCAAGCGTCGGCGGCCTCACGTCCTTTGGTCACGAAGTGCTCGTGGAAGAACGCTGTGTGGGTGGCATGCTCGTGGAAATGATGCGGAGTAAGCACCACTGATAGCATCGGGACTTCGGTGTCGAGTTGCACCCGCATCATGCCGTCGATCACCGACTGGGCGACGAAGTCGTGGCGATAGATGCCGCCATCGACCACGAAACCGGCACCAACGATGGCGTTATAGCGACCGCTCTTGGCCAGCAACTTGGCCTGCAGGGGAATCTCGTAGGCGCCGGCGACGCTGAATACCTCGATCCGGTCGGCCTCGATGCCGTGCTTCTCGGCGAGAGTGGTGATGAAGGCCTCACGGGCCTGGCCGACGATATCGCTGTGCCAGCTGGCCTGGATAAAGGCAATACGTGGGGATTGACTGGGGGTGGACTGATTCATGGTCTTCCTCGTTTATCATAACCAGAATCAGGGCATGCGGAACCAATCGCCGGGTGCGAGCACCCGTCAACGGAGCCGTTCTCTTCCATCCGGACTATCACCGTCGGCTTCGGAATCGCACCGAATCTGCTGACCCCGATCATGGCCGCGTCGCCAGGAAAGAGACGCAGGAACCGGACCGGGCGCTCGCGGGCTGAGGCAAAAGTCGCCATCACCGCCGGTGGGGACTTTCACCCCGCCCTGAGAACAATGACTGCGACCAAGGCCGCAGTCGGATCATTGTATGCGGCGACGACAGGCGCCGCCAGTCAAGCTGGTCTCGGCATCGAGAAATCGGCGCCGGCCGGATCCTCTATGTCGGTCCTGGAATCAGGAGCCAGTCGGACTCAGCGCTGCTTTCACAACCCTGCTGTCCGGCGTCAAGCCTTCGCGAGGGCGCTGTAAACCCTTCCATGGGCGCTACTTTTGCCATCCATGGCAAAAGACCCTCGCTTCGCCTTGTCCCCGGAGCTTGTCAACGCAGCGATTGAGCTACGCAGGCAATTATTCAGTGCTTCCTAAGAGCGCTTCGGCCTGCTCAAGGACATTGTCGACGGTGAAACCGAAGTGCTGGAACAGGTCCCCTGCCTTGCCGGACTCACCGAAGCCATCCATGCCGACGATGCGCCCATTGAGGCCCACGTACTTGTACCAGAAGTCGCGGTGGCTGGCCTCGATGGCCAGGCGCTGGGTCACGCCGGCCGGCAGCACCGCCTCGCGGTAGCTGGCGGGCTGGGCATCGAAGGTGTCGGTGGAGGGCATCGACACCACGCGCACCGCGTTGCCCTTGGCGGTGAGCGCCTCGGCGGCGTCCATCGCCAGGCCGACCTCGGAGCCGGTGG